>NZ_RPFN01000011.1:0-16724 GCF_003813845.1 Luteimonas sp. 100069 | reverse complement strand
CGCCGCCGTCAGCGTCGTCTTGCCGTGGTCGACGTGACCGATCGTGCCCACGTTCACGTGGGGCTTGGTGCGCTCGAACTTACCCTTTGCCATGGTGGTTAACCTCTGTTTGATTCGGGACTGGAAACTGGGATCCGGAAATCCGGCGCCGCGATGCGAACGCCGGATTCCAATCCCGATGCATTACTTCTTGGTGACGGTCTCGGCGATGTTGGCCGGGGCTTCCGCGTAGTGGTCGAACTCCATCGAGAACGTCGCACGGCCCTGGGACATCGAGCGCAGCGTCGTCGCGTAGCCGAACATCTCGCCCAGCGGGATCATCGCGTTGATGATCTTGCCCGACGGGCTGTCGTCCTGACCCTGCAGGATGCCGCGACGACGACTGACGTCGCCCATCACGTCACCGAGGTACTCCTCGGGGCTGACGATCTCGACCTTCATCATCGGCTCGAGCAGCGCCGGGCTCGCCTTGACGAAGCCCTGCTTGAACGCCATCGACGCGGCGAGCTTGAACGCCATTTCCGACGAGTCGACGTCGTGGTACGAGCCGAACACCAGCTTGACCTTGACGCCGACGACCGGGAAGCCCGCCAGCGGACCGCTGGTGATCGTCTCGCGGATGCCCTTCTCGACCGAAGGAATGAATTCCTTCGGGATCACGCCACCGGTGATGTCGTTGATGAAGAGGAAGTCGTCCTTGATGTCGGCTGCGATCTTCGGATCCGCACGGTCGGCATCGGTCAGCGGCGACAGCTCGATCACGACGTGACCGTACTGACCCTTACCACCCGACTGCTTGGCGTGCTTGTAGTCCGACTTCACGTCGCTGCTGCGGATCGTCTCGCGATACGCGACCTGCGGCTTGCCGACGTTGGCTTCGACGTTGAACTCGCGCTTCATGCGGTCGACGATGATGTCCAGGTGCAGCTCGCCCATGCCGGCGATGATGGTCTGGCCGGACTCTTCGTCGGTACGCACGCGGAAGGACGGATCCTCCTGCGCCAGGCGACCAAGGGCGAGGCCCATCTTTTCCTGGTCCGACTTGGTCTTGGGCTCGACCGCCATCGAGATGACGGGCTCGGGGAACACCATGCGCTCGAGAATGATCGGATTGTCCTGCGAGCACAGCGTGTCGCCGGTGGTGACGTCCTTCAGACCCACCGCGGCGGCGATGTCGCCCGCCAGCACTTCCTTGATCTCTTCACGGTTGTTGGAATGCATCTGCAGCAGACGGCCGATGCGCTCCTTCTTGCCCTTGACCGAGTTGTAGACCTGGTCGCCGGCATTGAGCATGCCCGAGTAGACGCGGAAGAAGGTCAGCGAACCCACGAACGGGTCGGTCATGATCTTGAACGCGAGCGCCGAGAACGGCGCCTTGTCGCTCGACTCGCGGGTGAGCTCCTTGGTCTCGTCATCGACGTCCACGCCCTTGATGGACGGCACATCGACCGGCGAAGGCAGCAGCTGCACCACGCCATCGAGCATCGCCTGGACGCCCTTGTTCTTGAACGCGGTGCCGCAGTACATCGGCACGATCTCGGTCTTGAGCGTGCGCTCGCGCAGGCCGTTGACGATCTCTTCCTCGGAGAGCTCGCCGCCCTCGAGATACTTGTTCATCAGCTCTTCGCTGGCCTCGGCGGCCGACTCGACCATGAACGCACGGGCTTCCTCGGCCTGCGCCTGCAGCTCGGCCGGGATCTCGCGATACTCGAACGTCAGACCCTGCGATGCGGTATCCCAGTGGATCGCCTTCATCTTGAGCAGGTCGACCACGCCCTCGAAACCGTCCTCGGCACCGATCGGCACCTGCATCGGAACCGGAGCCGCGCCCAGGCGCGACTTCAGCTGGTCGCGGACCTTGTTGAAGTTGGCGCCGGTGCGGTCCATCTTGTTGACGAACGCGATGCGGGGCACGTGATACTTGTTCGCCTGGCGCCACACAGTCTCGGACTGCGGCTGCACGCCACCGACCGCACACAGCACGAACACCGCGCCGTCGAGCACGCGCAGGCTGCGCTCCACTTCGATGGTGAAGTCGACGTGGCCGGGGGTATCGATGATGTTGAAGCGGTACTCGGGCAACGACTTGTCCATGCCCTTCCAGAACGCGGTCGTGGCTGCGGACTGGATCGTGATGCCACGTTCCTGCTCCTGCTCCATCCAGTCCATGGTGGCAGCGCCGTCGTGCACTTCACCGATCTTGTGGCTCTTGCCGGTGTAGAACAGGATGCGCTCGGAGGTCGTGGTCTTGCCGGCATCGATGTGGGCCATGATGCCGAAATTGCGGTAGCGTTCGATGGGAGTCGTGCGAGCCACGTCGGTTTCTCGTATTGAATGGCGAAGCCCCGACGGAAACACGGAGCCTTCGCGATGGAATCGCTTGAATGGACGAATGCCGCCTTGCGGCGGCCTTCGGATCCTGCGTGCGGCCAGCGACCGCTTGAAGGCACCTGGATGGTGCCGGCGGGCTCCGGAATCAACCGGAGCCCGCAGATCCGCTTACCAGCGGTAGTGCGCGAACGCCTTGTTGGCGTCGGCCATGCGGTGGGTTTCTTCACGCTTCTTGATCGCGCCGCCCCGGTTCTCGGACGCGTCGATCAGTTCGGCGGCAAGCTTGCGCGGCATGGTGTTCTCGCCGCGCTTGCGCGCCGACTCGATCAGCCAGCGCATTGCCAGCGCCATGCGGCGCGAGGCGCGCACTTCGACCGGCACCTGATACGTGGCACCGCCGACACGGCGGGACTTCACCTCGACGGCCGGCGAGATGTTGCTCAGCGCCTTCTCGACCAACTCGAGCGGGTTGCCGTTCTTCTCGCTGATCACATCCATGGCACCGTAGACGATCTTTTCAGCGATCGACTTCTTGCCACTCTTCATGACCATGTTGATGAAGCGCGCGATCGTATCGCTGTTGTGCTTCGGGTCGGGCAGCACCGAACGCTGCGGGGTGTTTCCTTTACGCGACATTGTTTAATCCTCAGCCCTTCGGACGCTTGGCGCCGTACTTCGAGCGCGCCTGACGGCGCTTCGTGACACCCGCAGCGTCGAGCGAACCGCGCACGGTGTGGTAACGCACGCCCGGGAGGTCCTTGACGCGACCGCCGCGGATCAGCACCACGCTGTGCTCCTGCAGGTTGTGGCCTTCACCACCGATGTACGAGATGACCTCGTAGCCGTTGGTCAGGCGCACCTTGGCGACCTTGCGAAGCGCCGAGTTCGGCTTCTTCGGGGTCGTGGTGTACACGCGGGTGCAGACGCCACGGCGCTGCGGGCAGTTCGCCAATGCAGGCGAAGTGCTCTTGTAGGTTTCTGGGCTGCGCGGCTTCCGCACCAGCTGGTTGATCGTTGCCATCAGGTCTCGGGTCTTTTGTTCGGGCCGGGGCCCGGTGAAAAACGAAGACAGACGGAAAGTTGCCGCCTGTCAGACGAAAAAGTATAGCCCGCGCCGACGGATACCGTCAACGCGGGTCACACCGCCGCCGGCCGTTCCCTGGGGAATGCAGCCCGGCATACAACCTCTCCCGTCCATCCTGGACCGAATACGAGCCGCGTCCTGCGCCTCTTTTCGGAGTCTGGGCGGCCCGCGAGGGGCCGCCGAAGGGGTGCAATCTTAGCGTGCTTCGCCGTCGCTGTCAGCGGCCGGCGTCACCGGTGCATCTTCAAGCATGACCTGCTCCGGCGAGGCCGGAGCAGCCGCGGCCTCGGCTTCGAGCTCGGTCACGGTGCCGCCCGAAAGCGCGTCCATTTCCGACTCCGTCAGGCCGGAGGCGGCGCGACGACGACGGGCGTGGTACGCCAGACCGGTACCGGCCGGAATCAGACGACCGACGATCACGTTCTCCTTGAGACCGCGCAGGCTGTCGCGCGTACCGCGGACGGCCGCCTCGGTGAGCACGCGGGTGGTCTCCTGGAACGAGGCCGCCGAGATGAACGACTCGGTCGCCAGCGAGGCCTTGGTGATGCCCAGCAGGACCGGATCGAACTTCGCCGGCAGCTCGTTGCGCGCAATGAGCTTGACGTTGTCCTCGAGCACGCGCTGGCGCTCGACCTGCTCGCCGTTGAGGAACTTCGAATCGCCGGCGTCGGTGATCTCGACCTTGCGCAGCATCTGGCGAACGATCACCTCGATGTGCTTGTCGTTGATCTTCACGCCCTGCAGGCGATAGACGTCCTGGATTTCCTTCGTCAGGTACGACGCCAGTTCCTCCACGCCCTTCAGGCGCAGGATGTCCTGCGGGCCGGGCTCGCCGTCCACCACGGTCTCGCCCTTCTCCACGTGCTCGCCTTCGAACACGATGATCTGGCGGTACTTGGGGATCAGCTCTTCGTGGTCGACACCGTCAAGGCCCTTGATGATCAGGCGCTGCTTGCCCTTGGTGTCCTTGCCGAAGCTGACGATGCCCGAGATCTCGGCGAGGATCGCCTGATCCTTGGGCTTGCGCGCTTCGAACAGGTCGGCCACGCGCGGCAGACCACCGGTGATGTCGCGGGTCTTGGACGCTTCCTGCGGCACCTTGGTCACCACGTCACCCACGCCGACGGGATCGCCGTCCTGCAGGTTGACGATCGAGCGCGGCGGCAGCAGGTACTGCGCCGGCAGATCGGTGCCCGGGATCGACAGGTCGTTGCCCTTGGCATCGACGATGCGGACGATCGGACGCAGGTCCTTGCCCATCGAGCCACGACGCTTGGGATCGGTGATCTCGCGCGACGCCAGGCCGGTCAGTTCGTCGGTCTTCTCGATGACGGTGATGCCGTCGACGAAGTCCACGAAGCGGATGAAGCCCGCCACTTCCGACACGATCGGGTGGTTATGGGGATCCCAGTTCGCAACGGTCTGGCCAGCCTTGATCGCGTCGCCGTCATTGACGGTGATGGTCGCGCCGTAGGGCAGCTTGTAGCGCTCGCGCTCGCGGCCGTGGCCGTCGAGCACCGACAGTTCGCCCGAGCGCGACACCGCGACCAGGTTGCCGCTTTCGTGCTTGACGTGCTTGAGGTTGTTGAACTTGATCGAGCCGGTGGTCTTGACCGTCACGTTGTCGATGGCGGCAGCACGCGACGCCGCGCCACCGATGTGGAACGTACGCATGGTGAGCTGTGTACCGGGCTCACCGATCGACTGCGCCGCGACCACACCCACGGCCTCGCCCTGGTTGACCAGGTGGCCGCGACCGAGGTCACGACCGTAGCAATTCGCGCAGACGCCGAAACCGGCTTCGCAGGTGATCGTCGAGCGGACCTGGATCGACTGCACGCCCGCCTCTTCGAGGCGCTGGACCCACTGCTCGTCGAGCAGCGTGTTGCGGGTGACGATCGGATCCTCGTCGTTGCCGGGCAGGAACACGTCCTCGGCCACGACACGACCCAGCACGCGGTCACGCAGCGGCTCGACGACGTCGCCGCCTTCCACGATCGGCGTCATGGTGAGGCCGTCCATGGTGCCGCAGTCGACCTCGGTGATCACCACGTCCTGCGCCACGTCGACCAGGCGACGGGTCAGGTAACCGGAGTTCGCCGTCTTGAGCGCGGTATCGGCCAGACCCTTACGGGCACCGTGGGTGGAGTTGAAGTACTCCTGCACGTTCAGACCTTCGCGGAAGTTCGCGATGATCGGCGTTTCGATGATCGAGCCGTCCGGCTTGGCCATCAGGCCGCGCATGCCGGCCAGCTGACGGATCTGCGCCTGCGAACCACGCGCACCGGAGTCGGCCATGATGTAGAGCGAGTTCATCGACTTCTGATCGATCGTCTCGCCCTTGGCGTTGACGACCTTCTCGGTGCCGATGGTGTCCATCATCGCCTTGGCGATGCGCTCGTTCGTGCGCGACCAGATGTCGACGACCTTGTTGTAGCGCTCGCCCGCGGTGACCAGGCCCGACTGGTACTGCTGCTGGATTTCCAGCACCTCGGCCTCGGCCTCGACCAGGATGCCGGCCTTCTCGGTCGGGATGGTCATGTCGTTGATGCCGATCGACACGCCTGCGCGCGTCGCGTTGCCGAAGCCGGTGTACATCAGCTTGTCGGCGAACACCACGGTGTCCTTCAGGCCCAGGCGACGGTAGCAGGCGTTGATCAGGCGCGAGATGTTCTTCTTGTTGAGCTCGGTGTTGGCCAGCTCGAACGGCAGGCCGTCGGGCATGATCTCGAGCAGCAGGGCGCGACCCACGGTCGTGTCGACGATCGAGGTCACCTTCTCGCGCGTGCCGTCCTCGCCGATCACGGTCTGCTGGATGCGGACCTTGATCTTGGCGTGCAGGCCGGCGGCCTTGTTGTCGAACGCGCGGCGCACTTCGGCGATGTTCGCGAAGATCATGCCCTCACCCGGGATGTTCTCCAGCGCTCGGGTCATGTAGTACAGGCCGAGCACGACGTCCTGCGACGGCACGATGATCGGCTCGCCGTTGGCGGGCGAGAGGATGTTGTTCGACGCCATCATCAGCGCACGCGCTTCGAGCTGGGCTTCCAGGCTCAGCGGCACGTGGACCGCCATCTGGTCACCGTCGAAGTCGGCGTTGAACGCGGTACACACCAGCGGATGCAGCTGGATCGCCTTGCCTTCGATGAGCACCGGCTCGAACGCCTGGATGCCCAGACGGTGCAGCGTCGGCGCGCGGTTGAGCATGACCGGGTGTTCGCGGATCACCTCTTCGAGGATGTCCCACACCTCGGCCTCTTCGCGCTCGACCAGCTTCTTGGCGGCCTTGATCGTCGTGGCCAGGCCACGGCGCTGCAGCTTGGCGAAGATGAAGGGCTTGAACAGTTCCAGCGCCATCTTCTTCGGCAGGCCGCACTCGTGCAGGCGCAGGGTCGGGCCGACCACGATGACCGAACGGCCCGAGTAGTCGACGCGCTTGCCGAGCAGGTTCTGGCGGAACCGGCCCTGCTTGCCCTTGATCATGTCGGCCAGCGACTTGAGCGGGCGCTTGTTGGTGCCGGTGATGGCACGGCCACGGCGGCCGTTGTCCATCAGGGCATCGACCGACTCCTGCAGCATGCGCTTTTCGTTGCGCACGATGATGTCGGGCGCGTTGAGCTCGAGCAGGCGACGCAGGCGGTTGTTGCGGTTGATGACGCGGCGATATAGATCGTTGAGATCCGAGGTCGCGAAGCGGCCACCGTCCAGGGGCACCAGCGGACGCAGATCCGGCGGCAGCACCGGCAGCACGGTCATGATCATCCACTCGGGGCGGTTGCCCGACTCGATGAAGGCCTCGACCAGCTTGATGCGCTTGGTCAGACGCTTGAGCTTGGTTTCCGAGCCGGTCGCGGCGATCTCTTCCTTGAGCCGGATCATCTCGGCCTGCAGGTCGATCGTGCGCAGCAGGTCATAGACCGCCTCGGCGCCCATCGCGGCGTCGAAGTCGTCGCCGTGCTCCTGGCGCATCTGCATGTACTGCTCTTCGTTGAGCAGCTGGCTGCGCTCGAGCGGGGTCAGGCCCGGCTCGGTCACCACGAACGCTTCGAAGTACAGGATGCGCTCGATGTCGCGCAGGGTCATGTCCAGCATCAGGCCGATGCGCGACGGCAGCGACTTGAGGAACCAGATGTGCGCGACCGGCGAGGCCAGGTCGATGTGACCCATGCGCTCGCGGCGCACCTTGGCCAGCGTGACTTCCGTGCCGCACTTCTCGCAGACCACACCGCGGTGCTTCATGCGCTTGTACTTGCCGCACAGGCACTCGTAGTCCTTGATCGGACCGAAGATGGCGGCGCAGAACAGGCCGTCACGCTCGGGCTTGAACGTGCGGTAGTTGATGGTCTCGGGCTTCTTCACTTCGCCGAACGACCACGAACGGATCAGGTCCGGGCTCGCGAGCGCGATCTTGATCGCGTCGAAATCCGGGATCTGGCGCTGCTGGTTGAAGAGATTGAGCAGGTCTTTCATGTCTTTACTCCGGGAATGGGGAACCTGGGTGGGGATGCGTTACTGCAGCGCGCAGCGCGGTCACGCGCCGCGCGCCTGCTCCCTGCCTCAGTGCTCCTCCAGCTCCATGTTGATCGCGAGCGAACGGATTTCCTTCACCAGCACGTTGAACGATTCGGGCATGCCCGCGACCATCTCGTGCTCGCCGTCGACGATGTTCTTGTACATCTGGTTGCGGCCCTGCACGTCGTCGGACTTCACCGTCAGCATTTCCTGCAGGGTGTAGGCCGCGCCGTAGGCTTCCAGCGCCCAGACTTCCATCTCGCCGAAACGCTGACCACCGAACTGCGCCTTGCCGCCCAGCGGCTGCTGGGTGACGAGCGAGTACGGACCGGTCGAACGCGCGTGCATCTTGTCGTCGACCAGGTGGTTGAGCTTGAGCATGTGCATGTAACCCACGGTCACTTCACGCTCGAACGCCTCGCCGGTACGGCCATCGAACAGCCGGGTCTGGCCGCTGGTGGGCAGATCGGCCAGTTCCAGCATCGCCTTGATCTCCGATTCGGCCGCGCCGTCGAACACCGGAGTCGCCATCGGCACACCGTCGGTCAGGTTGCCGGCGAGCCTCAGCAGTTCCTCGTCGCTGAACTGGGTGAGGTCGACGCGCTCCGCGAACGAGGCCCTGTCGTGGTTGTAGATCTGGTCGAGGAACGTCCGCAGCTCTGCAACCTTGGCCTGCGCATCGAGCATCCGCTGGATCTTCTCGCCCAGCCCCTTGGCCGCGAGGCCCAGGTGGACTTCGAGGATCTGGCCGATGTTCATACGCGAGGGCACGCCCAGCGGGTTGAGCACGATGTCAACGGTGTTGCCGTTGGCCATGTACGGCATGTCCTGCACGGGCACGATGGTCGAGACCACACCCTTGTTGCCGTGACGGCCGGCCATCTTGTCGCCCGGCTGGATGCGGCGCTTCACGGCCAGGTAGACCTTGACCATCTTCAGCACGCCCGGCGCGAGGTCGTCGCCCTGGGTGATCTTGCCGCGCTTGTCGGCGAAGCGCTTCTCGAACTCCTTCTGGTGCGCGTCGATCTGCTTCTGCGCACGCTCGATCGCCTCGGACGCGTCCTCGTCCTTCATGCGGATCTGGAACCAGTCGGACTTCTTCAGGCTGTCGAGCACCAGCGAGCTGACCGTGTCGCCCTTCTTCAGGCCGGGACCGCCATTGGCGACCTTGCCCTGGATCTGCGAACGCAGGCGCGCGTAGATCGCCGACTCGAGGATGCGGAACTGGTCGTCGAAGTCCTTCTTGACGCGCTTGATCTCGGACTCTTCGATCTGCTTGGCGCGCTTGTCCTTCTCGATGCCGTCGCGGGTGAAGACCTGCACGTCGATGACGGTGCCGTCCATGCCCGGCGGCACGCGCAGCGAGCTGTCCTTCACGTCGGACGCCTTCTCGCCGAAGATCGCGCGCAGCAGCTTCTCTTCCGGGGTCAGCTGGCTTTCGCCCTTGGGCGTGACCTTGCCGACCAGGATGTCGCCGGCGCGCACTTCGGCGCCGATGTACACCACGCCGGACTCGTCGAGACGGTTGAGCGCGTTCTCCGACACGTTGGGAATGTCGGCGGAGATTTCCTCCGGCCCCAGCTTCGTGTCGCGGGCGACCGCGGTCAGCTCCTCGATGTGGATCGTCGTGTAACGGTCTTCCTTGACGACGCGCTCCGACAGCAGGATCGAGTCTTCGAAGTTGTAGCCGTTCCACGGCATGAACGCGACGAGCATGTTCTGGCCGAGCGCCAGCTCGCCGATGTCGGTCGAGGGGCCGTCGGCCAGCACGTCGCCGCGCGCGACCACGTCACCCACGTTCACCAGCGGACGCTGGTTGATGCAGGTGTTCTGGTTGGAGCGCGTGTACTTGATCAGGTTGTAGATGTCGACGCCGGCATCGTGCTCGCCGGAAATCTCCTCTTCATGCACCTTGACCACGACGCGGCCGGCATCGATCTGCTCGATCACGCCGCCACGGCGGGCATTCACGGTCACACCGGAGTCACGCGCCACGGCGCGCTCGATGCCGGTACCGACCAGCGGCTTCTGCGCACGCAGCGTCGGCACTGCCTGGCGCTGCATGTTGGCGCCCATCAGTGCGCGGTTCGCGTCATCGTGCTCGAGGAACGGAACCAGCGCGGCCGCGACCGACACGGTCTGCATCGGCGAGACGTCCATGTAATGGATCTCCGCCGGCGGCTTGAGCAGGGATTCGCCCTGGAAGCGGCAGTCGACGAACTGCTGCGTCATCGTGCCGTTCTCGTCCTGCACGGCGTTGGCCTGCGCGATGACGTAGTCGTTCTCTTCGATCGCCGAGAGGTATTCGATCTCGTCGGTGACGCGGCTGTCGACGACCTTGCGGTACGGGGTCTCGAGGAAGCCATAACGGTTGGTACGCGCGAACGTCGCGAGCGAATTGATCAGGCCGATGTTCGGGCCTTCCGGCGTCTCGATCGTGCAGACGCGGCCGTAGTGCGTGGGATGCACGTCGCGCACTTCGAAGCCGGCGCGCTCGCGGGTCAGGCCGCCCGGGCCGAGGGCCGAGACGCGACGCTTGTGCGTGACTTCCGACAGCGGGTTGTTCTGGTCCATGAACTGCGACAGCTGCGAGGAGCCGAAGAATTCCTTGACCGCGGCCGCGACCGGCTTGGCGTTGATCAGCTCCTGCGGGGTCAGGCCATCGGCCTCGGCCATCGTCAGGCGCTCACGCACGGCACGCTCGACGCGGACCAGGCCCACGCGGAACACGTTCTCGGCCATTTCGCCGACGCTGCGCACGCGGCGATTGCCGAGGTGATCGATGTCGTCGACCACGCCGCGACCGTTGCGGATCTCGGTCAGCACGCGGATCACATCGAGGATGTCGGAACTCTGGCCGAATTCGTTGCGCAGCCGCACCGAATCCTCGTCCTTGCGCTCGGCGAAGTACTTCGCGTCGTACAGCACGGACGCGCCTTCGGTCTCCTTGCGACCCAGGCGACGGTTGAACTTCATCCGGCCGACGCTGGAGACGTCGTAGCGCTCGAAGGTGAAGAACAGGTTGTGGAACAGGTTCTGCGCGGCATCCTTGGTCGGCGGCTCGCCGGGACGCATCATGCGATAGATCTCCACCAGCGCATCGAGCTGCGTCTTGGTCGAGTCGATGCGCAGGGTGTTCGACAGGTACGGGCCGCGGTCGAGATCGTTGACCCAGATCGTGCCGATGGTCTCGATGCCGGCCTTGCGCAGCGCCTCGAGCGTCTCGAGCGAGATCTCGTCATTGGCGGTCGCGACCAGCTCGCCGGTCGACGGATCGATCACGTCATGCGAGAGGATCTGGCCGACCATGTAGTCGTCCGGCACCGCAAGCGCGGTGATGCCCGAAGCCTCGAGCTGCTTGACGTGGCGCGCGGTGATGCGCTTGCCCGCCTCGACGATGACCTTCTCGCCGTCGAGCAGGTCGAAGTTCAGCGTTTCGCCGCGCAGACGCTCCGACACCAGCTCCAGCTGCACGCCCTCACCCTCGGGGAGGATGTGGTAGGTGTTGATGTCGAAGAACTCGTTGAGCATTTCTTCGTTGTTGTAGCCGAGCGCGCGCAGCAGCACGCTGACCGGCAGCTTGCGGCGGCGGTCGATACGGGTGAACAACGCGTCCTTCGGGTCGAACTCGAAGTCCAGCCACGAGCCGCGGTAGGGAATGATGCGGGCCGAATACAGCAGCTTGCCCGAGCTGTGGGTCTTGCCGCGGTCGTGGTCGAAGAACACGCCGGGCGAGCGGTGCAGCTGCGAGACGATGACGCGCTCGGTGCCGTTGATGATGAAGGTGCCGTTCTCGGTCATGAGCGGAATCTCGCCCATGTAGACCTCCTGCTCCTTCACGTACTTGATCGCCTTGCTCGACGACTCGCGGTCGTAGATCACCAGGCGCACGGTCACGCGCAGCGGGGCGCCGTAGCTCAGGCCACGGTTGCGGCATTCACGCTCGTCGAAGCCGGGCTCGCCGAGCTTGTAGCCGACGTACTCCAGGGCTGCGTAGCCGTTGTAGCTGACGATCGGGAACACCGACTTCAGCGCAGCGTGCAGGCCACGATCCTCGCGCTTGGCGGGGTCACGGTCGGTCTGCAGGAATTCCCGGTACGAATCGACCTGGATGGCGAGGAGGAAAGGCACTTCGAGAATCTGGCGGCGCTTTCCGAAGTTCTTGCGGATGCGCTTCTTCTCGGTGAACGAGTAGGTCGGCTGGAGCTGGGACGTCGTCATGGGAGTACGCCTCGATGAATCGATGGGATCGCAGTGCGATCCGGGATACAGAAAGCTGTCACTGGGTAGTCGCTGGTATTGCCGGCACCAGCACGCCATCTCCCGCTACTACCCACTGACAACTGCGTCAGTTGTCTGTTCAGGCCGTCCGGCTTTCGGAACGACCAAGGGCCGGGAGCTTTCGCCCCCGGCCCCGGTGCATCGTCAGCATGCGCTGCGATGCCAAGGTGCCGCTTACTTGATTTCGACGGTCGCGCCGGCGGCCTCGAGATCCTTCTTGATCTTCTCGGCTTCTTCCTTCGTGGCGCCTTCCTTGACGTCCTTCGGAGCGCCTTCGACCAGGTCCTTGGCTTCCTTCAGACCCAGGCCGGTGATGGCGCGGACGACCTTGATCGCCTCGACCTTCTTCTCGCCGGCGGCCTTCAGGACGACGGTGAACTCGGTCTGCTCTTCGACAGCGGCAGCCGGGCCCGCGGCAGCGGCGGCGGCGACCGGAGCAGCGGCGGAGACGCCGAACTTCTCTTCGATGGCCTTGACCAGCTCCATCACTTCCATCAGGGACTTCTCGGCGATTGCGTCGACGATCTGCTCGTTGGTAAGGGACATTGTGATTACCTTTGGAAAATTTTCTGGGTTAGGTTTCGTTGAACAGGCAAGCCCGGCTTACGCCGTTTCGGCCTCTGCTTCCGCGGGCGCTTCCTCGCCACCACCCTGCTTGTCGCCGACGGCCTTGACGGCACGGGCGAACATCGCAGCGGGTTCGGAAAGCACGCGGGCGAGCATGGACAGCGCCTGGTCGAGCGTCGGCAGCGATGCCAGCACGTCGACATGGCTGGCCGGGTACAGCTGACCTTCCACGACGACGACCTTGGGCACCAGCTTGCTGTTGTCCTTGGCGAATTCCTTGATCAGGCGACCGGCTGCGCCGGGCTCCTCGGTCGAGAATGCATACAGCAGAGGTCCGACCAGCGAGTCCTTGGAGCACTCGTAGCTGGTACCTTCCACTGCGCGTGCGGCCAGGGTGTTCTTGACAACGCGCAAGTACACACCGGTCTCACGAGCCTTCTTGCGCATCGCGGTCATCTGACTGACCGTGGTGCCCAGATACTCGACAGCAACCAAGGAGTGGGCGTTCGCGGCGACTTCTGCCAGCTCGGCGACAACTTCCTGCTTCTGGGACAGATTGAGAGCCATTAATCACTCCTCATTGTGAACTCCGCTCACGGCTCCTGCCGCTTGCGGTCCTGAGCGGCTTCCATCCTGGAGGCCGGGGATGCGTGAAGCATCCCGGTGGTGGCCTTTCTGTCTGGCTGGACGGATGTCGAACCAGAAAACTTCGAAAAGGCATCACCATCTACGCAGGCCTTTCGGTGCAAGCACCTCGGGATTAAGCGATCTCGATCATCGGTGGCGGCGATTCCCTGCCAGTTCGAGCCTCCCTGCCCGTCGCCACCGCGATGTCGACCGCGCCTGCGGTCTTTGACGGCGCCGCGCCGGACTTCGAGTCCGTCACGTAGCCCCCAAAAACGCATCGTCCGTTGCCGGGCGATGCGTCTGAAACGTTGCGATCAGCGCGCGATGGTCAGCGACGACTGGTCGACGGTCACGCCGGGACCCATGGTCGAGCTCAGCGAGATCTTCTGCAGATACTGGCCCTTGGCGGTGGCCGGCTTGGCCTTCACCAGGTCGGCGAGCAGCGCCTGCAGGTTTTCCTTCAGCTTCTCCGCATCGAAGTCGGCCTTGCCGATCGTGCAGTGGATGATGCCGGCCTTGTCGGTGCGATAGCGGACCTGGCCGCCCTTCGCGTTCTTCACCGCCTCGCCCGGGTTCGGGGAGACCGTGCCGACCTTCGGGTTGGGCATCAGGCCACGCGGGCCCAGCACCGTGCCGAGCTTGCCGACGACGCGCATCGCGTCCGGCGTCGCGATGACGACGTCGTAGTTGATGTCACCGGCCTGCATCTTCTCGGCCAGATCGTCCATGCCGACGATGTCGGCGCCAGCGGCCAGGGCCTCGTCAGCCTTGGCACCGGCCGGCGCGAACACCGCGACGCGGACGCTCTTGCCCGTGCCCTGCGGCAGCACGGTCGAACCGCGCACCTGCTGGTCGGACTTGCGCGCATCGACGCCGAGGCGGACAGCGACGTCCACGGCTTCGGCGAACTTCGCGCTGCTGTTGTCCTTGACGATCTTCAGGGCATCATCGATGCCGTAGCTCTTGCCCGGCTGCACGGCGGCCTGCTGGGTCTTCTGTCGCTTGGTCAGCTTTGCCATGGTCTCAGCCCTCCACCGTCAGGCCCATCGAACGGGCCGAGCCCGTGATGGTGCGCACTGCCGCTTCCAGCTCGGCTGCCGTCAGGTCGGCTTCCTTCGCCTTGGCGATTTCTTCGATCTGTGCACGCGTCACCTTGCCCACCTTCTCGGTGTTGGGACGCTTGGAGCCCGAGGTCACGCCCGCGGCCTTCTTCAGCAGCACCGCAGCCGGCGTGCTCTTGGTGATGAAGGTGAACGTACGGTCCGAGTAGGCCGTGATGATGACCGGGGTCGGCAGACCCGGCTCGAGCTTGGAGGTCGCCGCGTTGAACGCCTTGCAGAACTCCATGATGTTCAGGCCACGCTGACCCAGCGCGGGACCGACCGGCGGCGAGGGGTTGGCCTGACCGGCCTTGACCTGCAGCTTGATGTAACCGACGACTTTCTTCGCCATTGTCTTCTTCTCTCCGGGTGCAAGCGCCTGGGCTCAGGCTCCCCATCGTTCCGGGAAAATCACGTGTCCCGGATTCACGTTGTCCATCCGCGCGAAAGGCCGCCCGAACGGCGGCCTGTGCGGATGCCCGGCTCGACCGGACAGTGAGCCGCGCACTATAGCAGGGATTCGCGCGCCCGTCACAGACGGGTCGCGCGGGGTTCAGGCCTTCTCGACCTGCCCGAACTCCAGCTCGACCGGAGTCGAGCGGCCGAAGATCAGCACTGCGACGCGCAGGCGGCTCTTCTCGTAATTGACTTCCTCGACCACGCCGTTGAAGTCGTTGAAGGGACCGTCGATGACGCGGACCATCTGACCCGCCTCGAACAGCACCTTCGGGCGCGGCTTCTCGACGCCTTCCTGCACCCGGTCCAGGATCACCGCGGCTTCTTCGTCGCGGATCGGCAGGGGCCGGTCGGCGGTGCCACCGATGAAACCCATCACCTTCGGCGTTTCCTTCACCAGGTGCCAGCTTTCGTTGTCCATGCGCGGGATACCGCCGTCGTCCGTGGTCAGGATCTGCACCAGGACATAACCGGGGAAGAACTTGCGCTCGGAGCGGCGCTTCTGGCCGGCGCGCATCTCGACCACTTCTTCGGTCGGCACCAGGACGTCGCCGAACTTGTCCTGCATGTCCATGCGCACGATGCGGTCACGCAGCGCCTGGGCCACCGACTTCTCGAAGCCGGAATAGGCATGCACGACGTACCAGCGCTTGACGCCTTCGGTTTCCATTACGTTTGTTACTCCGTCACTGCCTCAGCACGAGGCGGATCAGCCACTGGATGATCTGGTCGAAACCAGCCAGCAGCAGGCTGATGATCGCCACGGCGATGATCACGATCCAGGTCAGCCGCATGGCTTCCTGGCGTGTCGGCCAGACGACCTTGCGCATCTCGAATCGGGTTTCCGAGAAGAAATCCCGGGTCTTGTGTCCCTTGCCCGTGGTCAGGAAGACCGCGGTGGCGCCGACGACGCACAGGGCCACGATGATGCTGCGCACTGGCGTGGCCAGCGTCGCCTGGAACCAGTAGAAGGCAAAGACGCCCACGACGACCAGCAGGACAGCTGCGGCGTACTTGGCGAGATCCGTCGAGGATGCGCCCTTCGATTGTTCCACTCTGGTGTTCAAGTCGCGGCGACTCATCGGTATTCGACTGCTCGGTTGACGGGCCAGACCATGCAGCGCCCGGACCCGCGCGGACGATTCCGCGAATGGCACGCCAGGAGGGACTCGAACCCCCAACCTGCGGTTTTGGAGACCGCTGCTCTGCCAATTGAGCTACTGGCGTACGGCTTGAAACGACTGCCGTCTTCGGAATTTCCTAGACGGCGAAGGCGGACCGGGTTGCCGGCCCGCCTCTTTGCGGCTTCCCGTTTGAGTGAGATCGTCAGGGGGCCGCCGGACCCCGCGCAACCAGCCTTGCGGCCGTAAAACTGTCGCGCGGGGATGACATCATGGCAGAGAGCGCGCCTGCGCGCGCCCCCTGCCGTCAGATCACTTGAGGATCTTGGCGACCACGCCCGCGCCGACGGTACGACCGCCTTCGCGGATCGCGAAGCGCAGGCCTTCGTCCATGGCGACCGGGTTGATCAGCGTGACCACCATCTTCACGTTGTCGCCCGGCATCACCATCTCGGTGCCTTCCGGCAGCTCGACCGCACCGGTGATGTCGGTGGTGCGGAAGTAGAACTGCGGACGGTAGCCCTTGAAGAACGGGGTGTGACGGCCGCCCTCGTCCTTCGACAGCACATAGACTTCGGCTTCGAAATCGGTGTGCGGCTTGATCGAACCCGGCTTGGCCAGCACCTGGCCACGCTCGACGTCGTC
>NZ_RPFN01000010.1:0-61111 GCF_003813845.1 Luteimonas sp. 100069 | reverse complement strand
ACGCTGACCTGCCGCGCACTTGCTGCGGCTCTGCGCACGCGTAAGCCCGCGCAGGGCACATTGTTCCATAGCGATCGCGGCATCGAGTTCATCGCCGGCGACTTCAAGCGCCAGTTACAGCGCGCCGGCCTCACCCAGTCGGTCAACCGCCCCGAGCGCATGAACGACAACGCGCACATGGAGTCCTGGAACAAGTCCATGAAGTCAGATCTGTATCACCGGCAGACCTTCGCCAGCGACCAGGACCTGCACGCTGCCATCCGCAGCTACGTCGACTTCTATAACCACCAGCGCCTACACTCGGCGCTGGGTTACACCGCACCCGCCGCGTACGAGCGCACATGCGCCTAACCAACGGGTGTCCACTTTATCGAAGGAAGTCCCACCCGCTTCGCGGGTCGGCTTAACTCAGGTGTTAGGCCGCTCACACAAGGACATCGCAAACATGGACAAGTCTCAGGCTGACGTAGTCGCCCAGGCCATCCTGGAGCCAAGCCTCAAAGAGCAAGCGGAGGTTCGGCAACTCAGGGAACGCCGTGCGCAACGCGCCGCCGCCCATCGACGTCAGACCTTGTACTTTGTTGTCGGCTACGTGGCGGGTGCCGCTATCGGCTACTTCGGGTTCGGTCGAGTCGCGATGTACGGAGTTGCTGGTGGGTTCCTAGGCCTGCTGGCTGGCGCACTCATTGCTCGCCTGGTCAATCGGCCCGCTGCCTAACCATTCATTCGAGGCGACGCCGCTGGGCGGCGCGGTTTCACTCAGGTGTCAGGCGGCTATGGAAGGACTTCTCTACATCGCAGCAGTCCTTGCGGCAGCTCTCGGCACGGCGCACTCCGTGCTGGGGGAGAGGTACATTCTCACCCGTCTGTTTCGACGCAATGATCTGCCCAAGTTGTTCGGCGGATCGGAGTTCACAACCCGCACCCTGCGCTTTGCTTGGCACATCACTACGATAGGCTGGTATGGCTTTGCCGCCCTGCTCGTTCACGCGGGCCGCGGCGATCTGACGGTATCGGGCATGCTCCAGATCCTTGGGATGACCTTCGTTGCCTCCGGGTTCCTGCCCCTCCTGCTTACAAGGGGCAAGCACTTGTCTTGGCTGGTACTGTTTGTTATCGGCGGCATCGCGCTCTGGTGCGCCGCCTAACAATGTTCAAGCGCGAGGTCCCAATGGAACCATCGTTGATCTCGGACCTGAGAAGGCAGCGGCGACGGTTGCTGCAAAGCTACGCGGTACACGTCATGTGGTTCTCCGCAATGGTCGCCACCGCGGTGATCCATGCATCGCTGAGAACCATCGCCATCGCGACCATGCTGGCGCTCATCACGGTACCTCCGGTGATCGCCTACGCGGCAGCAGTGCACACAGCGTGTCGGGCAATCGACCCGGGCGCCAGGACCATCGGCCTGGTGCCCATGATCATCATGACGGTGATCTTCACTCCCTTCGAGTCGGGCCTGATCGTTCCGGCAAAGAATCTATTCGTGTCGGCCAAGCTCCTCAAGCGGGCCCAGCACGCGGCTCTGGGCCCTGACAATTCATTCAAGACGACGCAACGCCGTGGCGCGGCCCAGCTCAAGCACCAGGTGCTGGATGCTGCATCGAAGCAAAACTCGTAAGAAGCGCCCGGGGGTGGTCTGGTCCGCGGCCTTGGGCTGATAGCTGTGGTCGGCGGGTATGCGTCCTACCTCGGGTGCCCTGGCATCGCATCGGGCGAGGTGGAGATTTTCAGTCGCCTCAACCGTGGCACTATCTGCTTTGCGTCGCAGCCCACCGCGTTTGTTCTGGCCGTAGCGCTTTGGCTGGCCGGCGGACTTTTCATGGTTGGGCTCGCGGTGCACGGCTGGCGCACGGCCAGCACCTGACAATTCGTCCACGCCGACGCTGCTTCGCGGCGCGGCTTAATTCCGGTGCTATCCACTGCATGAAAGTATTCCGCGGCAGCACGTTCAAAGCAGATCGCGCCTGGGGCGCAGTCGAGATCGCCAACATGGGCGGTGTCACCACTCGCCTCCACTGGACAGATCAGCCGTACAAATGGCACACCAATGACGGTGAGGAGGTCTTCGCCGTTCTGGCCGGATGCGTAGAGATGCGGTTCCGCGACAAAACGGGGGCCGAGCAACGCACGCTTCTGGAAAGCGGGGATGTGTTCTACGCTTCCATCGGCACCGAGCATGTGGCACACCCGATCGGAGAGGCGAGGGTTCTAGTCGTCGAGCGCGAAGGGAGTGTCTAACAGTTCATTCAAGCCGACGTCGGTTCGCGGCGCGGCCGAACCCAGGCGTCAGGTGTTCGACCCAAAAGGAATTGAAATGTTCAAGTACATCTCCAGCACGAAACTCAACCTGGCCATACTGGCGCAGATGATCGGCATTGCCCTGGCAGTCAGGGCGACGCCTCTATCACTCATTGCGGGCGTAGCGCTGTTCGTCCTCGGAGCGATCGTTTACCGACGCGAGCTGAGCAGGGTTCTCGCATCAAACGAACCGTCGCAGTAGTGAAGGTGATACGTGGGCCGACGCCGCTTCGCGGCGCGACCTGATTCAGGCGTTAGCTCACAACAGAGCTCGCATGAACTCAATCCGCAGAACACCAATGAGCAACACGGCCAAGTTAGCCCTCGGTCTCTTCGTTGCGTTTGGCGCCATTCGGGTGATTGACTTCATCTTCTACGGTCAGCAAATGCGCGATCTGCTGGCCGGGACCGGCTTGCTCCTCATAGCATATGGCATCTACAAGAACGGGTTCCGCAGTACCGACTTCCATACTGCGGGTCGTTACGCATCGATCGCAGGCACGGTGTTGGTGCTTGCGGCCATTGCCATGCGCTTCTGGCGGTGAGTACCAACAGTTCGTTCAAGCCAATTCGTGACTTGGCTTAACTCAGGCATTGGCACTCATGACGCATCAAGAGAAACTGGAAGAGATGTATCGGCATATGGCGATGCTCGGCGTGTCCAGGAGCACGGCAGCCCCACCGGCCTGGCGCCTGCTATGGCGCTTCGGCATCGAGATTCCACCGCCATTGTTCACGCCCTTCATGCCTGGGGCACTGGCAATGGGCGCGTTCTTCGGACTGTTCTGGGGGCTGTTCATGTGGGCCATTCTTTGGGTGCATCAGGACATGCCCGCGATCCTCATGGCGGCCACTGCCATCGCCGCGGGTGCCCTGTTTGGCCTCACCATGGCGGCATACTTCCGGCATTTGGCCCGCAAGCACGGACTGCCGTCGTGGGCGGAGTACACAGGTGCACCGTAGCGCACCTGACGACTCATCCAGGTCGAACCCGCTTCGCGCGTCGGCATAACTCGGAAGTCAGGCCGCATGATAGAGAACTGCAAGCACTGCCAGGAACAGCGCCCCGCGACGGAACATCTGCCGTGGTACGCAGCTTTCCTTTTCTTCCCGGATGATGGTTCGGACGCGCTCGCTCTGCACTGCAAGGATTGCCTTCGCCGCAGAACCTCCGCGGTTGGTTTGTGTTGGGTCATCGCGCTCGCTGCCATCTGCATTGTCCTCGTGGTCTTTCTCTAGCTCCCGCATCGTCTGGCGTGCCACTTGACGGTGGTCAGCGGGCCGAGCCGTCATTCAAGCCAGCCCCGCTTCGCGGGCCGGCTCAAGTCAGGCATCAGGCCGCACATGAAGCTACTCGCTGCTGCAGTCTCCATTCTTGTTTTGCTCGTCTATCTGGGCCTGGCGCGAACCGACCAGGCGTAGGGCTTGTTTTACCCGCGCGGCGGCATGGCCATGCATGGCGTATCGCTGGTTATCGCCAATTCCATCGTCCGGGCCGGGGCGCAGCCCCATCGATCGCTGAACATGCGCTTTCAACTTGCTGCTGCCGGGTGGCTCTGGCTCGTTGTACAAGGAGCAGGGCTCGCGTATCTCTACTCGCAGACGGGTGGCACCTGACAATTCATTCCCGCCGTCGCCGCTTCGTAGCGCGGCTTCACCCAAGCGTCAGCCGCTTGAGCTGGCCTGTACAAGAATGGAGAGAAACACATGGGCAGTTTCAGCCTCTGGCACGGGATCATCGTGCTCATCATGCTTGCCATACCGGTTGGCATTGGCCTGGTCATCTGGCTGATCGTTCGGGCGGTCAGGAAACCTGCCGTGCCGGCGGGACCGATTCCGGCCTCAGGGCCCCCACAGTCCTCCGCGGAAGCGCGGCTTCGAGAGCTTGCCTCCCTGCGGTCCAAGGATCTGATCACGGAGTCGGAGTACGAGGAGCAACGTGCCGAAGTACTTCGCAGTATCCAGGCACGCGCCTGACCAATCATTCAAGCCGACGCCGCTTCGCGGCGCGGCCTGACTCTGGCGGCAGCTTTCGTGGGTAACCAGCCGGCTACCGCGCCACCGCTTCCAGCGCCTGCTCCACTTGCTCCCACGCCGCCTCCAGCTCGACCACCTCCCCGTCGAGCCACACCGCGCGCACCTTGCGGGTGTGGAGGATGTCGGCGGTCGGGTCGCCGTCGACCACAAGGATGTCGGCCAGCGCGCCGGCTTCCAGGCGGCCGAGGTCTTCGCGACCGAGGATACTTCCAGCGACATGGGTGGCCGCCTGCAGCGCCTGGACGGGGCTGAGCCCGGCCTCGACCAGCGCCTGCAGCTCCTGGTGCAGGGCGCCGCCGGGCAGCATTTGCGGGGCGGCAGGCAGATCCGAGCCAGCGCCGATGGGCACGCCTGCAGCAAGCAGGCGCGGCAACAGGGCCGATGACAGGCGCAGGTCGGCGGCGCTTTCGGCCCTGGCGCTTTCGCCTGCGACCGCGTCCTCCAGGTAACGCCAGAAGCCTTCGAAATGAGGACGTATCCGATCCTCACCCGGCAGGCCTTCCAGCGTCAGGCTGCCCGGTGCGTTGAACTGGCGCGTGTTGGCGCGGGTGGGCACGACGGCCATGCCGGTGGCGGCGATGTCGGCGGCGAGCCGGTCGAGCAGGGCCGGATCCAGCTCCGCGCGTGGGTCCCCGCCCATGCGCTGGTAGGCCAGCGCGGCGCCGGAAAGGTGTTCCAGCGTCGAGACGCCGGCCTGGCCGGCCTGCACCGCATCTACCTGCGCGCCACTGAGGCCGCGGGTGAGCACCAGGCCGAGGTCGGCCATGACCGGAACGCCGGCCTGGCGCGCGGCCTGTACCGCCGCCGCCATCGCTTCCGGTGACAGCTGCTCGTAGAGCTTGATCCAGTCGGCGCCAGCGCCCACCAGGGCCTGCACCGCACTGGCGGCTTCATCGGCCGTGGTGACGGTGACTGGCATCAGCGTTTCCAGGGTCTGGCTTCCCAGCGGAGAGGGCGCCTCGCCCAGCACGCTGGCGGGTCCGTCCAGCGCCGGGCCGCTGGTGAGGATGCGCGGTGCGCCCGGGGCGGCGTGCAGCATGGCGATGGTGGTCAGGGTGTTGTTGGCGTCGCGCACCGTGGTCACGCCCGACGGCACGAAGGCGCCGATGTAGTGCGGCCGCGCATGCACGTGTAGATCGATCAGCCCGGGCAGCAGCATGGAGCGGCCGTAGTCGTGCACTGCCGCGCCTCGCGGCCGCGCGCAATCCCACTCTTGTCCGGCACAGCGGATGCGGTCGCCGGCGACGACGACCACGCCCTGTTCGACGACCTTGCCCGAGCGTGCATCGAACAGCCGGCCCAGCAGCACGGCACTGGCGCCAGGCCCTGTTGGCTGCGCAGCCACGGCGACCGTGCCTGGAGAGGCCGGCAGCGCCATGGAGGCGAACAGGAGGGCGGGAAACAGGAAACCGGCAAGCAGGACGGGGCGCATGTGCAGAGGCTCAACGGACGGCGAGCGGCATTGTATGCGGGCATGCGAGCGGCCTCCCGCAGCCGACACGGCGCGGACTCGGCCCCGGGCATCGTTTGGCTTGCATCGCGGGCGATCCGCAATGGAGCTGGGAGCACGCGAGCCATTGAAACGCGCCGCTTGAGGCGTGATGCGGCTTGCTCGCGGTGGGCGCGGCGGCCGTGCGGCGCGTTCGACGTGCTCCTGGTTCGCGTGGCTGATCGAGTCTTCGGGCGCGATATGGCCGTCAACGTGGGTCCGTCGCGGGGACTGCGCGACGCGACTGGCCAGCTGGGCTCGCACCGCGGCGGGCACCACTTCGCGGATGCCTGGATCAGGGCCTCAGGCCGTCCTCGAAAAGGAAGGTGCAAGGTCACGACAGATCACGAATCGAGCCGATGCGACTGCTCGAGCATGCCTGGGCCGGAGCGGAGTCAAGCCGCAGGCTCAGCACCGCCGCCTGGTTTGGCCTCGCTGGCTTTGCCATCGGCACTGGCGCGGGTCATGGCGCATTGGACGGCATTTATTCGAATGCGCGTGTTCGACTCTGCGCAGCAGTTCTGACTGGCCGCTTTTACCGCGAGAGAATGGCCAGCCAACTCCATTCGAACCGGCCCTGCCCGCCTTCGCTGATTATGTCGGTTTCTGGATATCATCGCCGTCGGTACCGTTCGCGTTACGGACGGCTGGGTTCAATTGTCGGGGCGTGGATTGGAGGAGCAGATGATGGACAAGTCACGGGCAGAGGCGATCGCTCAAGCCATCCTCGAGCCGGACCTGAAAGTCCAGGCGGAACTCCGCCACAAACGTGCGGTGGAGGCGCAGCGCCTGAGCGAGGGACGCAAGCGTGCCTCGGTCGCCCTGGTCGCAATGCCGCTCGGAGCTGGCATTGCCCACTTCACCGGCCATCACTTCTCCAGCGGCGCCTTGTACGGTGCCGCGATCGGGGCAGCCCTGGGCGGGCTCGTTTCCGCGTGGCGCCGGCGCCGCAACGCGTCCTGACAGTCCATGCAGGCCGACGCCGTTGCGTCGGGCAAAGTGCCAGCAGGTAGCGGCTGCCATGGAGTTCACGCAAGCGCCCGCGGCTTCGGACACTCGGTCTTACAGGGAGAAACCATGCGCACCGTCATCCCTTCCATGAGCAGGGGCCGGCGTCGCTCCGGCGCTCCGCACTTCCACTGGGGCCAGGGTGTTGCCGCCGCACTGCTGGCACTCCTTGCCCAGGCCGGCTTTGCACAGGACACGGCACGCGGCGGCCCGCTCTACGACGAGCTGGAACGCATGGACAGCGCGCGCTTTGAAGCCGCCTTTGTTACGTGCGACGCGGATGATTTCGCCGCGGTATTCACCGAGGACGCGGAGTTCTATCACGATCGTACCGGCGCAGCTTTTGGTGACGAGGTTCGAAGCTTGAAGTCCTGCCCGCGTGACGACGGGGTCACCAGGACGCTGGTTCCCGGAAGCCTCGAGGTCTACCCGATGCAGGGCTACGGCGCGATACAGACCGGTCGGCACAGTTTCGCAAGGGCCGGAGAGCCCGGCGCCGAAATCGCGCAGTTCGTGCATCTGTGGAAACGCGAGGGCGACAGCTGGAAGCTGGCGAGGGTGTTGAGCTTCGATCACCGCCCCACGCCTCCAACGGAGTAGCGGTTGGTGAGGGCCTGTGTGCGGTGAAGCCTCAGGCCTCATTCAATCGGGCGCGGCATCGCGACGCAGCTTGATCAGGGCGTCTCTCAGGCCGCCGCCAGTGCACTTGGGCCAGTAGTGCAACGCAGGTACCCGATGATGCTCGGGAGCCATCTGCCCAGGGCTTGCCGCGCTCACTGCTGCAGACACGTCGTGCCCGAGTCCTGGGCACGGCCGAGCACGTGGCTGCGCCGAGGTGGGGGTGCGGCAACGCCTGGTCCTGGCCTCAAGTCCGCTCCCGACCGGCCGACAACGCAGATGGCGACCGTCCTGCCGCAAAGGCGGCCCGGCATGCGTGCCCCGCATGCGCCCATCACTGCACGTCCTTCCTGGCCGGCCATGCTGCGTACGATCCGCTCCGATCAGCTTCGTCCGGGAATGTACGTCCAGCGCCTGTCGGGCTCTTGGCTGGATCACCCGTTCTGGCGCAGCTCGTTTCTGGCCGACGCGGAAGCAGTGAGCCGGATCCGCGACAGCGGGGTGCCGGAGCTGGTCATCGACGTGAGCCTGGGGCTTGCCCCCGAGGCGGACGCCCACCTTCCTGCCGAAGCTGCACCTGCACCTGCACCTGCACCTGCACCGCAGCCGCAGCCCGAGCCGGCCCAGGCTGCGCAGCCGCCTTCCGCGCCGGCCGCCCCCCGGAAGGGTGTAGCGAACTTCGAGAACGAGGTCCGGAATGCCCGGCAGCTGCTGGCGTCGGGCCGGGCGCTGGTCGAGGCGATGTTCTCCGAGGCCCGCCTGGGCCGCGCCATCGATCCTGACGCGGCCGATCCACTGGTCGATGCGGTCTGCGATTCGGTGCTGCGAAACCCGCATGCACTGGTCAGTGTGGCGCGGCTGAAGACCGCGGACGACTACACCTACCTGCATTCGATGGCCGTGGCCGGGCTGATGACGGCCCTGGCCCGGCGGCTGGGCCTGCCGGAGGACGCGGTGCACGCCGCAGCGAAGGGCGGCCTGCTGCACGACATGGGCAAGGCGGTCGCGCCGCTGCACGTACTCAACAAGCCGGGCAGCCTGACCGAGGACGAATACAGCACCATGCGCCGGCACCCCGAGGATGGCCATCGGCTGCTGCTGGAGAGCGGCGTCGACGACGCGGCGGCGCTCGACATCGCCCTGCACCATCACGAGAAGATGGACGGCACCGGCTATCCGCACCGGCTGCCCGGAGAACGCATCTCGCAGATGGCCAGGATGGCGGCGGTCTGCGATGTCTACGACGCGATCACCTCCGACCGGCCCTACAAGCGCGGCTGGTGCCCGGCGGAATCGCTCAAGCGCATGGCATCGTGGACCGGGCATTTCGATCCGGCCATCTTCCAGGCCTTCGTCAAGAGCCTGGGCATCTATCCGGTGGGCACACTGGTGCGCCTGCAGTCGCAGCACCTGGCGGTGGTGATCGAACAGGTGCCCACCGCGCTGTTGAAGCCGCGGGTGCGGATCTTCCACTGCACGCGCCGGCAGGCGCGCGTGCTGATGCGGGATGTCGACCTGTCGCTCGCCGGCTGCGACGACCGCATCGTGCAGTCGGAGGCACCGGGCGACTGGGGCCTGCGGGACCTGGAGAAGCTCTGGTTGCCCTGACCCGCCGCCGGTCGCCGCTCATGCGGCCGGCGGCGTTTCGTCCTCGCGCACCTTGAACCACGCCGCATACAGGGCCGGCAGGAAGGTCAGCGTCAGCAGCGTGGCCACGGTCAGGCCGCCCATGATCGCCACCGCCATCGGCCCGAAGAAGACACTGCGCGAGAGCGGAATCATCGCCAGGATCGCCGCGGCGGCGGTCAGCACGATCGGGCGGAAACGGCGCACCGTGGCATCGATCACCGCGTCCCAGCGCGCGTGGCCGGCCGCGATGTCCTGTTCGATCTGGTCGACCAGGATGATCGAGTTGCGCATGATCATGCCGGCCAGGGCGATCGTGCCGAGCATCGCGACAAAGCCGAAGGGCACCCGGAACACCAGCAGGAACAGGGTGACGCCGATCATGCCGAGCGGCGCGGTCAACAGCACCAGCGCCGCGCGCGAGAAGCTGCGCAGCTGCACCATCAGCAGCGTCACCACCACCAGCAGGAACAGCGGAAGCCCGGCCTTGATCGAATCCTGGCCCTTGGCGGAATCCTCGACCGTGCCGCCGGTCTCGAGCCGGTAGCCCTCGGGCATCGACGCGCGGATGTCCTCGAGCGTCGGCAGGATCTGGGCGACCACCGTCGGCGGGGTGACCTCGTCGCGGATGTCGGCGCGCACGGTGATCGTCGGCAGTCGGTCGCGGTGCCAGATGATGCCGTCCTCGAACGTCGATTCCAGCCGCGCCACCTGGCCGAGCGGCACCGCCTGGCCGTTGGCCGTGGTAATCGCCAGGCTCTCGAGCATCTCCAGCCGGTCGCGCTCGTCATCCGTCCCGCGCAGGACGAGGCCGATCAACTCGCGGCCTTCGCGATAGGTCCCGATCGGAAGCCCCGACAGCGAGCTCGACAGGGACTGCGCCAGCTGCTGCGAACTCACGCCGAGCACGCGCGCACGTTCCTGGTCGATGACCAGGCGCACGATGCGGCTGGGCTCGTCCCAGTCGAGATTGACGTTGGCGACGTGCGGATTCGCGCGCACCTGTGCGGCGATCGCATCGGCGATGCCGCGCACGCGCTCCACATGTTCGCCGGACACCCGCAACTGCACCGGATACCCGACCGGCGGACCGGTTTCGAGCCGGGTCACGCGCAACTGCAGTTCGGGGAAGGCCGGTGCCACCTCATCGGTCAGCCAGGCGCGAATGCGCTCGCGCGCGTCGACGTCGGTCGTCGTGACGACGAACTGGGCGAAGTTCGCCTGCGGCAGCTGCTGGTCCAGCGGCAGATAGAAGCGCGGGGATCCGGTGCCGACATACGCCACGCGGCTGTCGATGCCCGGGCGGTTCTCGAGCATCGCATCCAGACGCGCCGCGGCCTGCTCGGTCGCCCGGAGCGAGCTGCCTTCGGCCAGCTCCATGTCGACCATCAGCTCCAGCCGCGTCGAGTCGGGGAAGAACTGCTGCGGCACGAAGCGGAACAACAGCAGCGACGCGACGAAGAGCGCCGCGGTCGCGCCGATCACCAGCCAGCGGTGGGTCAGCGACCAGTGCAGCCAGGTGCGGAAGCGGCGATAGAACGGCCGCTGGTAGGGATCATGCGCGTGCGAATGGGGCTCGGCCGGCGCCAGTGCGAATGCAAGCCGCGGCCAGCGAGCGGCCATGCGGCTGCGCATGTCGCGCCAGCGCGCGGGCAGCGAGCCGGGGCGCGGCGGCCGGGGCTTGGCAAGATCGGGCAGCATCTTCTCGCCGAGCAGCGGAATGAACAGCACCGCGGCGATCCACGACACCACCAGCGCGATCGTCACCACCTGGAACAGCGAACGCGTGTACTCGCCGGTGCTCGAGGCCGCGGTCGCGATCGGCAGGAAACCCGCCGCGGTGACCAGGGTTCCGGTCAGCATCGGAAACGCGGTGTGGGTCCAGGCATAACTTGCCGCCGCGAGGCGCGAATCCCCCTGCTCCATGCGGATGGCCATCATCTCCACCGCGATGATCGCGTCGTCGACCATCAATCCGAGCGCGAGCACCAGCGCGCCCAGCGAGATCTTGTGCAGGCCGATGCCGAACTGGTCCATCGCGATGAAGGTCATCGCAAGCACCAGCGGAATCGACACCGCGACCACCAGCCCGGTGCGGAAGCCCAGCGAGACGAAGCTCACCAGCAGCACGATGATCACCGCTTCGGCGAGCACCTTGACGAACTCGCCGACCGAATCGCGCACGGCGCGCGGCTGATCCGACACCTTGCGCAGCTCCATGCCGGCAGGCAGGGACTCCTGCAGGCGGGCGAATTCGGCCTCCAGCCGCTTGCCGAGCTTGAGGATGTCGCCGCCCTCGTGCATCGCCACCGCGATGCCGATGGCGTCCTCGCCCATGAAACGCATGCGCGGCGCGGCCGGATCATTGAAGCCGCGCTCGACAGTCGCGATGTCGCCCAGGCGCACCGTGCGATCGCCGGCACGGATCGGGAATTCGCGGATCGCCTCGACCGAGGCGAACGCGCCTTCCACACGCAACTGCACCCGCGCGCTGTCGGTCTCGAAGAAGCCGGCCGGCACCAGCGCGTTCTGTTCCGACAGCGCCTGCTGCACCGCCGCCATCGGAATGCCCAGTGTCGCCAGCCGGGTGTTGCTGATTTCGATGAAGACCTTCTCGTCCTGCAGGCCGATCAGTTCGACCTTGCCGACATCGTCGAGCAGCTGCAGCTCGCGCTGGATGCGGTCGGCGTAGTCCTTCTTGATCGCGTCGTCGAAGCCTTCGCCGGTCAGCGCGTAGATGTTGCCGAAGGTGTCGCCGAATTCGTCGTTGAAGAACGGACCAATGATGTCCTGGGGCAGCGACGGCCGCAGGTCGGAGACCTTCTTGCGTACCTGGTACCACAGGTCGGGGATCTCCCCCGAGCGCATCGAATCACGGGCGAAGAAGATCACCTGCGATTCGCCCGGCCGCGAGTACGAGCGCAGGAACTCGTAGTCGCCGGTTTCCATCAGCTTGGCTTCGATGCGATCGGTGACCTGGCGCGAGACTTGCTCGGCGGTCGCACCCGGCCACTGGGTCTGGATGACCATCGCCTTGAAGGTGAAAGGCGGGTCCTCGGACTGGCCGAGCCTGCCGTAGGACAGGATGCCGGCGATCGCCACCACCAGCATCACGTAGAGCACCAGCGTGCGGTTGCGCAGCGCCCATTCGGAAAGGTTGAAGCGGCTCATCACGGGCAGCGCCCGCCTGGAAGCGCCCCGGCGCGCGACGCCGCCGTTCCGCAGACGCCCTCACGCGCCGGCCCGTGCCCGCGCGACTGCCGCGCCCGATACAGGCCCGCGGCCGACCTCTCCGCCCGCAGCGGGCGGCCTGTCCGCCCCGCGCCGGATCCGCTTGCGATGAGGACCGCCATCATTCCGACGCCGCCGGCTTGGAGGCGTCCAGTCGATAAGGCCGGTTCTCGCGATCGACCGGCGTTACCCGCTGTCCGACGCGCAGCAGATGCCCGCCGGCGGCGACCACCAGGGCATCGGGCGTCAGGCCCGAGCGCACCGGCACCATGCGCGCGCCGTAGGCACCGGTTTCAACCGGGATCGACTGCAGGGTGTGGGTGGCGGGATCGACCACCCAGACCGCCTTGCCTCCCTCCGGCCCGGGCTGGATCGCGGCCAGGGGCACCAGCAGGCCATCGTCGGCCCGTTCCGCCGCGATGGTCACGCGCGCGCTCTGGCCGAGCTCGACGCCGTCGATGGCATCCGCATCGAGCGCGACCCTGGCGGCGTAGGTCCGCGCCTGCGGGTCGGCAGCCGCCGAGATCTCGCGGATGTTCCCCGCGATGCGCTCGCCCGGGCGGTTCCAGAGTTCGATCTGCGCGGCCTGGCCGACGGCGAATGCGGCGATGCGCGATTCGGGCAGCGCGATCGCGACCTCGCGACCGGCGTCGCCGGCGAGCATGAAGATCGCCTGGCCGGCGGCGACGACCTGGCCGGCCTCCGCTTCGCGGCTCGCGATCACCCCGTCGCGCGGTGCGCGCAATCGCGTGTAGCCGGCCTGGTTGCCGGCCACGTCGGCCTGCGCGCGCGCCGCGCGCAGTTGCGACTGTGCGGCGCGGTAGGCGGCGTCCTGCGCGTCCATCTGCGAGCGGCTGACGAGTTGCTGGTCGACGAGCGCGGCGTAGCGGTCGCGGTCGGTGCGCGCCCGGGTGTACTCCGCCTCGGCCGCGGCCACCTGCGCCTGCGCCGACTGCTGCTGCAGGCGCAGGTCGTCCGGTGCGATCTCGGCCAGGATCTGGCCGCGGGTCACATGCGCGCCGGCGTCGACCTCGCGTCGCAGCAACTGGCCACCCACCTGGAACGCGAGCGCGCTCTCCTCCCTGGCCCGGATCTCACCGGGAAAGGTCCAGGCACCGGCGTCGCCCACCGCATCGGGATGGACCACCAGCACCGGACGCGCGGCGGCTTCGGGCTCGGCCGGGGCGCTGCAACCGCCAAGCGCCCATGCCAGCGCGCCGGCAGCAAGCCACAGCCGGGCATTCGGACGCGGTTTGGATCGAAGCATGCGTGAGGGCACAACGGCTGTCCGACAGGGATACGGAGCCGTATCGTATATTTTCAGAACTCGCTGGTATAGTATTCCGCGCCATGTCGACACAACCGTCCGCGCTGCCTCCTGCTCCGACGCCCGAGAAGGCGCCGCCCGGGCCGGGTCGCCCCAAGGATCTGGTCAAGCGCGCGGCGATCCTTGAAGCGGCCGAGCGCATGTTCCTGCAGCAGGGCTACGAGGGCGTCAGCATGGACCAGATCGCGGCCGAGGCCGGGGTGTCCAAGCTGACCGTCTACAGCCACTTCGGCGACAAGGACACTCTGTTCACCGAAGCCGCCACCCGGTACTGCGAACAGCAGATGCCCGATTCGGTCTTCCAGCCCTCGCCCGACACCCCGCTGCGCCAGCGCCTGCTCGAAGTGGCCGAGGCCTTCTTCGCGATGGTGGCGTCGCCCGAGGCGATCGCCGGCCACCGTCTGCTGTGCACGCCGCAGATGGTCGAAAAACGCCTGCCGCAGCGGTTCTGGAGGAGCGGTCCCGAGCGCCTGCAATCGTCGTTCGCTACCCTGCTGCGCCGCCGGATCGAAACCGGCGACCTCGACATCGAGGACGCGCTGGTGCCGACCGCCGCCGCGCAGTTCTTCGTGCTGCTCAAGGGCGACATCTACCAGCGGCTGGTGTTCGACTGCGACGACGCCGGCGATTGCGCGCGGCAACGGCGCCTGCATCTGGAGGCGTCGGTGGACATGTTCCTGCGCGCCTACGGCCGTGCGCGCGGGACGCGCTGAACCAGCCCCGTGGGCGCCCGCAGCCGCCGACGCCCATGCCGGGCGGGCCGGTGACTTCCGGCACTGCGGTGACCGTACGCCCGCTACGATGATGGACCCGCCCCGGCACCGCTAGAATTGCGCGTCGGCGAACGAAGGAACCCCGCAACAATGACGATCGATTACGCCCGTGCCCGAGTGGCGATGGTGGAACAACAGGTACGGCCCTGGGACGTGCTCGATGCACGCGTCCTGGAGACGATCTCGCGCGTGCCGCGCGAAGCCTTCGTGTCCGACGCACACCGCGCGCTGGCCTACAGCGACCTGGAACTCCCGCTCGGCCACGGCGAGAGCATGCTCAAGCCGGTCGTCGAAGGGCGCGCGCTGCAGGCGCTGGAACTCGAACCGGGCGACGAGGTGCTGGAGATCGGCACCGGCAGTGGATATCTCACGGCCTGCCTCGCCTACCTCGCCCGCGACGTGCTGAGCCTGGAGCGGCATGCCGATCTCGCCGACGCCGCCCGCGGCCGGCTGGAGGCGCAGGGCATCGCCAACGTCGACGTGGTCACGGCTGACGTCTTCGCCTGGGAAACCGACCGCCGCTTCGATGCGATCTGTGTCGGCGGCGCGGTGGACATCGTGCCGGAGCGCTTCGTGCAGTGGCTGCGCCCCGGTGGTCGCATGTTCATCGTCCGCGGCCGTGCACCGGCCATGGAAGCGGTGCAGGTCCGCCGCGATGGTGACGGGGTCAACGCCACGCACATCGAATCGTTGTTCGAGACCGGGCTCGCCTATCTCGCAGGCGCCGCGCCGGTGCCGCAGTTCACTCTCTGATCGTCGAAGGATCGCCATGTTCCGCCGCCCCCTGTTCCTGTCACTCGCGCTCGCGCTGACGTCCGGCCCGCTGTTTGCCGCCGATCTCGTCCAGACCTACGAGCTGGCCCGTACCAATGACCCGACCCTTTCGATTTCCGAATCGCAGCGCCTGTCGACCCGCGAAGGCGCGGTGCAGGCGCGTGGCGCGTTGTTGCCGCAGATCGGCGGCAGTGCCTCGCTGAGCGACAGCCGCGTGGCCGGGGTCTCCGGCCGCGCACGCACGCGCAGCTACGGGGTCAACGCCGGCCAGGTGCTGTTCGACTGGGGCCAGATCTCCACGCTGCGTTCGCAGCGCGCGCTGAGTACGGCGGCCGATTTCCAGCTCGACGCCGACAACGACTCGCTGATCACGCGCACCGCCGCGGCCTATTTCGATGTGCTGGTCTCGACCGAGACCCTGGCCGCCGCCGAGGCCGCCGAGGCCGCGTTCAAGCGCCAGTTCGACTTCGCCGACAAGCGCCTCGAAGTGGGTCTGGCGCCGATCACCGACGTGCACGAGGCGCGTGCGCAGTACGATGCCGCACGTGCCAACACCATTCTCCAGCGCAATGCGCTGCTGGATGCCTACCAGGCACTGGCCGAGATCACCGGCTCGGAAGTCCGCGACCTGCGCGGCCTCCCCGACGATTTCACCCCGCAGCTGCCCGAAGGCCGTGACGTCGAAGCCTGGGTGGCCACGGCCATCGAGCAGAACCCGCAGTTGCAGGCACTGCGCTACCAGGTCACCGCGTCGGACTACAGCGTCGCCGCGGCGAAGGCCGGCCACCTGCCGACCCTTGACCTGAGCGCCAGCTATGGCAACAGCGACACCTGGGGCCGGGACAACGTCGATGCGCTCACCAGCCGCGGCGAGACCAACAGCATCGGCGTGACGTTGACGGTGCCGATCTTCACTGGCGGCATCACGCAGTCGCGCGTGCGCCAGTCGATCGCCCAGCGCGACATCACGGCCGACCAGTACGAGGCGACCCGCCGTTCGATCGAGCGCAACACCCGCAGCGCCTACCAGAATCTCGTCGCCGGCATCACCGAGGTCGAGGCGCGCCGGGCGGCGCTGGTCTCGGCCAATGCCGCCTACGAGGCCTCGCAGGTCGGACTGGAAGTGGGCACGCGCACCGTCATCGACGTGCTGATCAACCAGCAGAACCTGTTCTCGGCGCGCCAGCAGTACGCGTTCGCCAAGTACAACTTCCTGCAGAGCCGGCTGCTGCTCGAGCAGGCCGCGGGCACGCTGGACATCGGCAACCTGCAGGACATCAACCGTCAGCTGACCGTCGACGTCAACAGCATCGGCGCCTCGACCGGCACCGGTACTCAGACGCAGTAAGCGGAAAGCCGGTTCAAAGTGACGACGGCGCGGATCGCAGGGTCCGCGCCGTTTTCGTGTCCGGCGCCGGCAGGTCGGGCTCGATCAGCGCCAGGGTGCGGGCAAGCGTGCCGCGGCCGCTGACGACGAGGGCACGGCCCGCCTCCCCCATTGCCCGCCGCGCCTGGGGATCTTCGAGCAGCGCGGCGATGTGGGCGCGCACGGCGTCGGCGTCGGCACCGATCCGCAGCGCGCCGGCGCGCTCGAGCTGGCGGGCGATGTCGGTGAAGTTCTGCAGATGCGGGCCGGTGACGACCGGCGTACCGACCGCAGCCGGCTCGAGCAGGTTGTGGCCGCCGATGTCCTGCAGGCTGCCGCCGACGAAGGCGACATCGGCGCAGGCGAAGAACAGACCAAGCTCGCCCAGGGTATCGAGCACGAACACGTTGTCGCCGGAATCGGGCCAGGTGGTCAGCGCGCGCGTGGCCACCCGCCAGCCGGCCTCGACCGCGAGCTGCATCGCCCCGCGGAAGCGCTCGGGGTGGCGCGGCGCCCAGATCAGCAGCAGGTCCGGCCATCGCGCGCGCAGCTGGCGGTGGATGTCGACGACGGCGGCCTCCTCGTCGGGATGCGTGCTGGCCGCGATCCAGACCGGCCGCACGCCGGCATGCCTGCGAAACTCGTCGCGCAGCGCCGTGATCTTCGCCTCGTCCGGGGTGATGTCGAATTTCAGGTTGCCGGTGTCGACGACCGTCTCGCGGCGGGCGCCGAGCTTCACGAACCGCTTGCCGTCGTCGGCCGATTGCGTCGCCACCCGCTTGACCGTGCGCAGCGCGCGCCCCACCAGCGGCCGCAGGACGCGGTAGCCGCGCAACGAGCGCGCCGAGAGCCGGGCATTGACGATCATCGTCGGCACCCCTGCATCGCGGCAGCAGAACAGCAGGTTCGGCCACAGCTCGGTTTCGACGATCAGGCCGATCTGCGGCCGGAAATGCCGCAGGAACCGCCGCACCGCACCCGACAGGTCGTAGGGCAGGTAGACGTGTTCGACGCGTTGGCCCCACAGGGCGCGTACCCGCTCCGAGCCGGTCGGAGTGATCGTCGTGACCAGAAGACGCCGTGCGGGGTCGCGCGCCAGCAGGGCGTTGATCAGCGGCGCGGCGGCATTGACCTCGCCGACCGACACCGCATGCACCCACACCGGCGTCGTCTCCGCCGGCGCGCGGTAGATGCCATACCGCTCGTCCCAGCGCAGCAGATAGGCCGACTGACGGAAGCCGCGCCAGATCAGGTGATACACCGTGACCGGCGCAAGCACGACGAGCAGCGCCGAATAGAGGCCGCGCAGCAGTCGTTCGGTGATGTCGGCCCGCATCCGCACAGGATAACGGATGCCCGCATCGCACCACCTCCTACAATGGCGCGATGTCGACGACGCCCCCGCCCCGACCACCGCTCGGACCCCGCCACTGGCCTGCCTGGGCTGGAATCGGCCTGATGGCGCTGGCGGCGCGGATTCCCTGGCCCTTGCAGCGTGTGCTCGGTCGCGGCCTGGGCAATGTGCTGCGTGTGACGCTGCCGGCCCGCCGCCGGGTGGCCGCGCGGAATCTGGCGCTGTGTTTTCCCGAGCTCGACGCGCCTGCGCGCGATGCCCTGCTGCGGGGGCACTTCCAGGCGCTGGGCATCGGCCTGTTCGAGTTCGCGCGCGCGTGGTGGGGCTCGATCGCGCCGCTGCGGCGCGGGCTCGTCGTGGAAGGCGTCGAGCACATCGAGGCCGCTCGCGCGGCCGGGCGCGGCGTGATCGTGGTCTCCGGGCACTTCACCACGCTCGAGGTCTGCGGCCGCCTGATGTGCGATTACGTTCCGCTGGCGGGCATGTATCGCCCGCATTCGGAAGCCGCGATGGAATGGGCGGTGCGGCGCGGTCGCGCGCGCTATGCCGCGGCGATGTTCCCCAAACGCGACGTCCGTGGGGTGGTGCGCCATCTCAAGCGCGGCGGCCTGCTGTGGTACGCGCCCGACCAGGACCCCAGCGGCGGCGACGCGGTGTACGTGCCGTTCTTCGGGCGGCCCGCGCACAGCCTGACCTCGACCCACCAGCTGGCACGCATGTCCGGCGCTGCGGTCGTGTTCTTCCGCCACGTGCGCCGCGCCGATGGCGGCTACACCCTGAGCCTGACCCCCGCGCCTGACCCCTATCCGACAACCGATGCGACCGCCGACACCGCCACCGTGATGGCCGCCATCGAAGCCATGGCCCGGGCCGCTCCCGACCAGTACCTGTGGATCCACCGGCGCTTCAAGCGCCAGCCCGACGGCCAGGCACCGCCCTACTAGGCAGGGTCCACGGAGGGGTCGGACCGCCGGGGCCCCTCACCTGAAGGCAAGCTAGCGCAGCATGGCCGACAGGGCTTGGAAAGCCCTGCGGCTGTCCGTCCTGCGCGCGGACTAATTGCTTCACCATCCAGGCCCGAAAGCGGATGGGTGGTCGATTCGTCGTGCGCTGCGCGAGGCGCTCAGTGCGGCGCCTTGCCTTCGCCGGGCTGCGACGGCTCCACGCGTGCGAGCAGGGTTCCCGCGTACAGGGCGGACAGGAGCAGGGTGAAGCCACCCCAGAACGTCGAATAGAACGCGAGATGGGTGTTGAAGGGGAACACCGTGACCGCGAGCGCCAGCATGGCCGGGCGCGCGCGTTCGCGGGCGATCGGCGGCGCGAACCGCCACGCGCGCCAGGCCATCGCCGCGCCGGCCAGCCACAGCAACAGGCCGACGAGGCCGGTCTCGCTGCCGATTTCCAGCACGATCTGGTGCGCATGGAACGCAGGGCCATCGCCCCAGGCAGCGATTTGTCCGGCATCGGGATCGCAGCCCGGGAACGCCTCGCGGAAGCCGCGCGCGCCGACGCCGTTGATCGGGTTCTCGCGGATCATGCAGACCGCCGCGTCCCAGATGCGGGCACGGCCCGACAGCGCGGCGTCGACACCGGACTCGTCGGCCGACAGCCCCGCCGCGGTGCGTTCGATACGGTCGCGGACCTGTGGCGAAACGGTGGCCCCGATTGCAGCCAGGACCAGCCCGGCCGCGAAGACCGCCAGCAACCGGCGCCACCCCAGCAGGCGCCAGCCCGAGAACAGCAGCACCAGCGCATAGGTCAGCCACGAGGCCCGCGAGCCGGCGAACAGGATCACGATGCCGATCGCCGCGCTGGAGACCAGCCAGCCGGTCGCGCCAAAGCGACGCCCGACCCAGTACAGCGCGAACGGCGACAGGCTGGCGAGGACGATGCCGAGCTTGAGATTGCAGGGGCCGAGCACACCGCCGAGACGGTCGGCGGCGGCGAGCTGCTCGACGCTGCACATGGGGCGGTTGCTGATCAGCTGCTTGAGCTGGTCGATGCCGAAGAACAAGGGGCTGGTCCCGAACACCACTTCGCACAGTCCGTCGATCGTCCACACCGCGACGATCGCGGCCAGGCCACCGAGCGTGATCCGGCGGCCGCGCGGCGTGGTCACAGCGGACGCCACCAGCCACAGGAACGGCAGATAGCGCAGATCCACCACGGCTTCGCGCAACGCACGTCCGACATCGACCGAATCCACCGCCGAGATCAGCTGCGGCAGCCAGTAGGCGAAGAACAGCACGCTGGTCAGCGCCCACGCAGGCGCGCTGAGCAGGGCGGCCCCGCCACGGAAACGCGCCGCGACCAGGTGGATGAGCGCTGCCAGCGCGCCCAGCACCATCACGCCTTCGGCATAACCGGGCGCGGGCCACAGGATCACGAAGGCCAGGACCCAGTGCGGCGCCCAACGCCAGCCTGCGGTGCGCGGTGCGCGCGGATCGCGCACGGAATCAGTTGTCGTCGAACTCGTCATAGACCGCGAGGGTCGCCTCCTGCATCGCACGCAGCGTGTCGGGCATCGTAACGGCTCGCGGCGGTCGCGTGACCAGCGCGCGCGCGGTCTGCGCCAACGCGGCCAGGTCGAACGGGGGCACCGCGCCCTGGGGCTGCAGCTGCGCGAGCAGTTCACCGACGCCGCCATGCGCCCAGCCCACCACCGGACGTGCGCAGGACAAAGCTTCGAGCACGGTGCGGCCGAAGGCCTCGGGTTTGCGCGAAAGCTGCAGTACCAGATCGCTGGCGGCGTAGGCGCGGGCGATCGCGTCGGTGGGTTCGGTCATCGCCAGTGCGTCGCTGCAGCCGGCGGCCTCGGCCGCGCACGTGAGTTCGGCGAGGTAGGCCTCGCGACCCGCCTCGCGTGCACCGGGCATCCACAGGCGGGCGTCGAGGCCGCTGCCGCGCAGGTCCGCGAGCAGCGCGATCGCGTCGTGGTGGCCCTTGAGCCGCGTGCCGCGCCCGGGAAGCAGCAGCAGCGGGCCGTCGCCACCGAGCGCGGGCCAGCGCGATGCGACCTCGGCCCGAGCGACGGCGTCGGGACGCGGCGCTGCCGGAAACTTCGTCGGATCGATGCCGCGCGGGATCACCCGCAGGCGGTCGCGCGGTGTGCCCGGATAGTGCCGCAGCAGGTAGTCGCGCACGGTTTCCGATACGCAGATCACCCGCTCGCCGCGGGCCATGATCGCGCTGTAGCGCGACGGCGAGTTCAGGCCGTGCATCGTGGTGACGAAACGGGGGCGGCGCCCCGCGGGCATGCCACGCAGCGCCCACCAGCCGATCCATGCCGGCAGGCGCGAGCGTGCGTGGACGATGTCGGCGCCGGTTTCCGCGAACAGCCGGCGCAGGGCGCGCACATGGCGCAGCACGCGCAACGATTTGGCACCGATGTCGAGCGTGACGTGGCTTGCGCCGGTCGCCTCGAGCGCCGGCACCAGCCGCCCGCCGGCGGAGACGACGATGGCGCGATGGCCGGCGTCGACCAGCGCCTGCGCGATCTCGATGGTGGAACGCTCGACGCCGCCCGACGACAGCGCCGGCAGCAGCTGGACCACGGTCAGCGGACGACGCATGCGACCGCAGCGCGAGGCGTCAGTCGACGAGGACGAAATGCGCGCCGCAGTAAGGGCAGACGGACTCGCCGTTCTCCGCTTCGATCGGCAGGTACACGCGCGGATGCGAGTTCCACAGCGCCATGGACGGCAGCGGGCAGCTCAGCGGCAGGTCGGCGCGGCGCACTTCGTAACGGTTGGCGGCGTTGGCTTGCGTCGGCTGGACGGGGGCTGCGGTCATGGCGGCGACATTCATCGAGTGGAGGCGGCCATTCTAGCGCGCCGTCATGGAGACGGCCTCAGCGTGGCAGCGTGAACAGCAGGAGCGAGGCGCCATCGACACCCGCGACGATCGCATCTGCGGCGCTCTCGTTCGCCCACGCGACGCCGTCGCCGGCACTCAAGGCCAGGCCATCGACCGTGGCCGCGCCCTGCAACAACTGCAGCCAGTAGCGATGCGAGGGCACGAGCGAGAGTTCCAGGCGCGCACCCGGGGACAGGCGCGCGTGCCGCAGCCGGGCCTGCAGGCGCAGCGGCAGGCTGTCCGGCGCTGCGTCGCCACCCGCCAGCAATGTCCAGGCATCGACGGGCGCGCCGGGATCCGGATCGCGGATCGCTGCCGCGGGCGGCAGGTTGACGCGCTCGGGCTGCAGCGCGATGCGCAGCACGCGGGCACCATCCGCGCCGGCCGTCTCCACCGGCGTGTCGCTGGCATGCCCGGCGCCGATCCAGGCCAACGCGCCCGCGCCCAGCGCCAGGTCATCGCGCAGCAGCTCGCCGTCGAGCACCAGTGTCAGCAGCTCCATGTTCGCCACGCGCTGCGAGGGGACGATAGCGCCCGGCGGCAGGAATTCCTCATTGAGCTGGCGCAGCGCGCCCCAGCCCATCCAGTCGGCGTCGTGGTAATCGCCGCTGGAGAAGGTACACAGGCGCGTGCGGTCGCCGTACGTGGTGCGGCCACGCTGATCGGCGGGACGATGGACTTTCATGACGGCGGAATCCGGAACGCGAAAACGGAAACGCCGGCGCAGGGAAACCCCTGCACCGGCGTCCTGACCGCGGATTTTACTGCGCGGCGGTTGCTGCGGGCGCATCGCCGGCGGCGACGGCCTCGGTGGTGATGCGCAGCTCGACCTCGTCGCTGACGTTGGGCGCGGCCATGCCCATGCCGAAATCGCTGCGCTTGATCTGCGTGACCGCATCGAAGCCGGCGGCGGGTCGCTTGGCCATCGGCTGCTCGCCGAACTTGTTGATCGTGACGTCGAGCACCACCGGCCGGGTGATGTCCTTGATCGTCAGGTCACCGGTGACCTTGAGCTTGTTGGGACCGGCGCTCTCGACCGAGGTGCTCTTGAACGTGGCGTTGGGGTACTTGGCGGCGTCGAAGAAGTCGGCGCTGCGCAGGTGGTCGTCGAAGTCACCGACGTGCGAATTCAAGCCCGAGAGCGGCAGCGTGACCTCGACCGACGACGCGCCGACGTTGTCGGCGTCGTAGACGATCTGGCCGGACACGTCGCCGAAGTGCGCGATCGGGTTGGAGAAGCCGAAGTGGCTCCACTGCGCGATCACGTCGGTGTGCTTGGGATCGAGCACGTAGGTGCCCGAGACACCGGCGATGGCTTCGGCGGTCGGCTCGGTTTCGGCCATGGCCTCGGACGGCGAAGCGGTCTGGGCGGTCTGGGCGGATGCGGGCGCGGCGACGTCCGTCGACGCCGGGTCCTGCTGGGCGCAGGCGGCAAGAGCGATGGCGGCGGCGAGCGGGAGCAGCAGGTAGGCGGTACGCATGACGGAATCCTCGATCACGTGGGCGGCGATGACACCGCGCCGGAAGGCGCAGCGGAAGAACGGGCGGTCAGACGATGCGTGCGGCTTCGTCGAACGGCAGGCGGGGCGAGCGCGGGAAGATCGTCGCGGGATCGCCCTTGCCCAGATTGACCAGGAAATTGGACTTGATCGACGTGCCGGCGAAGAAGGCTTCATCCACCTTGGCATTGTCGAAGCCCGACATCGGACCGGTGTCGAGACCGAGCGCGCGCGCGGCCATGATCAGGTAGGCGCCCTGCAGCGTGCCGTTGCGGAACGCGGGCACTTCGCGGTTCTCGCGCGGACCGTCGAACCAGCTCTTCGCGTCGGTATGGGGAAACAGGAACGGCAGCTTTTCGTGGAAGTCCTCGTCGTGGGCGACGATCACGGTCACCGGCGCGGACATCGTCTTGTCGTAGTTGCCTTCCGACAGCGCCGCACCCAGCTTGGCCTTGCCCTCGGCCGACTTCACGAACACGAAGCGCGCGGGCGACGCATTGGCCGAGGTCGGCGCGAACTTCAGCAGCTCGTAGAGCTGGTGCAGGGTCTCGTCGCTGATCTCGCCGCTGAAGCCGTTGTAGGTGCGTGCGGTACGGAACAGCTGGTCGAGCGCGGCATCGGGCAGTGTGTCGGTCATCGGCATCTCGATAGGAACGGGGCAGGAACAGGGCCGCAGTGTAGAGTCCTGCGGCGACGCGCCGCGTGGTCGGCGCAGAACGGATGATCACATACGTGGAACGCGCCTCCGCCAGCGACCGGGATCCGGGACATGTCTGGGCAGTCAGCGACGGCCGTGCCGGCAACGCCCGCCAGGCCGGCGCGCTGGCTCACTGGCTGTCGCCCCGGGCCGAAGAGCTGCAGCTCACGCCCCGCGCTCCGTGGCGCTGGGCCTCGCCCCACCAGCTGCCGGGCGCGCGGCTGGCGTTCGGTCACGAGTTCGCGGCGCGGCTGTCGACGCCGCCGGCGCTGGTGATCGGCTGCGGCCGCCAGGCTGCGCTGGCAACCCGGCTCGCCGGCGCGCGTGGCGCGCGCACGGTGCAGATCCTCGACCCCCGCATGCCGCCGCGCCACTGGGATCTCGTGGTCGTGCCCGAACACGACATGCTGCGCGGCGAGAACGTGCTGGTCGCGCGCGGCAGCCTGCATCCGGTCGACGACGCGTGGCTGGCGCGCGCGCGCGCGGCGTATCCGCAGTTCGGTGCCCTGCCCGGCCCGCGAATCGCGGTGCTGCTCGGCGGTGATTCGCGGCACGGACGCTTCGATGTCGCCGCGTTCGCTGCGCTCGCCGACCGTCTCGACGCATGCGTTGCGCATGACGGCGGCAGCCTGCTGCTGACCGGTTCCCGGCGCACATCGCCGGCCGTGCGCGCGGCGCTGCGCGCGCGTTATGCAGGCCGCGCGGCCTGCGTCTGGGCCGAGGCACGCGACGGCGAGAATCCCTATGCGGGCATGCTCGCCTGGGCCGATCGCATCGTCTGTTCGGCGGACTCGGTGAACATGCTGTCGGAAGCCTGCGCCACGCGCGCGCCGGTGTTCGTGTTCGCGCCGGGGCCGCTCGACGGCGCACCGCAGCAGTTCGTCGACAGCATGATCGCGGACCGCCGCGTGCGCCGCTTCGAGGGTGCCCTGCCCGCGTTCGATGTGGTGCCGCTGCGCGAAACCGCACGGGTCGCCGCCGAAGTACGGGCGCGGCTCGGCGACTGAAGGTCCCTGGCCACGTGCCTGCGGGGAGAACGCGACGGTGCAGAGCGCCGCCGCGCGCCCAAAGACACGCGGCCCGGGCCCTCAGCGCAGGTCGAGCAGCTGGTCGAAGCGATCGATCACCGCGAGCGCGCCGCAGCCATAGAGGTCGAAATCGCGGCGGTAGCCATAGGCCACCAGTACCAGCGGCGCCCCGGCAGCGATCGCCGCGCCGGCATCGGTGGCGGAATCGCCGACCATCAGGCACCGGCCGATGTCGACGCCGAATTCCCTGGCCAGATGCAGCAGCGGCAACGGATGCGGCTTGCGCTCGGGCAGCACACCGGCGCCGAGCACCGCGTCGAAGAAGCCATCGATACCCAGCGCCTCGAGCAGCGGCGACACGTACTGCGCCGGCTTGTTGGTGCACACCGCCATGCGCACGCCGGCAGTGCGCAGCGCCTCCAGCGTCGTCTCCACGCCCGGATACAGCCGCGGATCGAGCAGCAGGCAATCGCCGTAATGGACCATGAAACGCGGCATCACCGCCCCGACGTCACGGGTATCGCCGGCGTGGCGAAGCGCCTGGGTAACCAGCTCACGCGCGCCGTCGCCGATCCAGCTGCGTACCGTGGCTTCGTCGACGGCGTGGTGTCCGAGCTCAGTCAGCAGCCGGTTGACCGCGGCCGCGATATCGGACGCGCTGTCGACCAGGGTGCCGTCCAGATCGAACAGCACCACCGGCCAGGGAAACGCGCGCGGCATGGCGGAAGCATCCATGGGTGACCTTGTAGCGACAGTGGGCCGCCCAGTGTGCGGCATCCGCCCTGCGCGGGCCGCTGCAACAGTGTCCTGGCCGGCGGGGGTTCACGGCACCGGCATGCCCGCCTATGCTCGCGGCCGCGGCGACGGCGCCGCCCGATGGAGTCCACGATGTCGATCACCACCACCGCGACCACGGCGTCCAACGACGCTCCCCGCCTGCTGCGCACCCTGTGCAATCACTGGCGGCACAAGTTCGAAATCACCCGTGACGACGAGGACAGCCACGCCTTCATCCCGTTCCAGGGAGAGGACAACGGCGCCGACTTCTTCGTCGAGGGCGACACGCTGCGCATCGTGCTGACCCAGCCCGATGCCGACAGCATCGAGCGCTACCAGCAGGTCATCGAGAACCACCTGCAGCGCTTCGCCCGCGAGGAAACCCTGACCTTCGACTGGCAGCCGGGCTGAGGCTTTCGTTCGCACGGGATCGACCGGAAATATACGTCGCCTCGCCAGGGCGACGCGGGGACAGCGTGTAGCGACGCGACAGTCGGGGAGCGGAGCTGATTGGAGCAGTTGCCTCGCTGCGAATGGCGCGTGTTCCCGGCGGGCACTCGCCCGCGGCGTCCGGCCAGGGGCAGGTTCGTCCCGCCTTCCGTCCACGGAGGGGGCCCACTCAGCGGTTACGCGCTTCCATCAGGTCCAGCTCGCGCACCAGCTTGCGGGCGATGGCATCGGAGATTTCGCGGTTGCGTGCGAGTTCGTAGATGCGCGCACGCTCGGCGTGCACGCCCGCGAGGCGCAGCGCGCGCTCGGCGTCATCCGCGCGACGCAATGCATCCGCATCGATACCCTTGACCGGATCACGGCGCAGGCGGTCCTCGTACAACGACATCACCCGCAGCGCGGCGCTCGCGTAGAGGTCAGGATGGTTGCGGGCCTCGGGGAGGTCATGTTGTGCGCGTTCGACCGCGGCGACTGCGGCGACTGCGGCCTCGTGCCTGGCGTGGTCCACGGCGCGTTCCTCTTCGCCGGCTTCGGGCACTTCGAGGCCGCGTAGCAGGCGCGGCAGGACGAAGCTGCCGAGCAGCAGTGACAGGATGATCACCGCGGCGGCGAGGAAGATCGCGAGATCCCGGGTCGGGAAGGGACTGCCATCGGCGAGCAGCAACGGCAGGGTCAGCACGCCGGCAAGCGTCAGCGCGCCCCGGACGCCGGCCAAGGACATCGCGGCAACCAGCCGCCGGCTCGGGCGTTGCGCCTCAGGTCCTCCCCGGTAAAGGCCGAAGCGCAGCGATGTCCACACCCAGCCGAAGCGCAGCGCGAACAGGCCGCCATAGATCGCGACCACGTAGACCACCAGCCACCAGGCCTGTACATGTCCGGCCTCGAGTACCGAGCGCATCGCACGCTGGACGATCCATGGCAGCTGCTCGCCCAGCAGTACGAAGATGATGCCATTGAGCGAGAACTGCACCGTGTCCCAGACTGCGGTCCGCTGCACGCGGGTGGTCGCCAGCGCGCGGCCACTGAGTTCGACATAACTCATGGTGATGCCGGCGGCGACCGCCGCCAGGATGCCCGATGCCCCGATCTGCTCGGCCAGCAGATAGGCACCGAACGGCGTCAGCAGACTGATCAGGATCGGGGTGCCGGCCGCCTCGCCGAAGAGCCGCGACACCATCGCGTGACCGAGATTGATGCCGAAGGTCACAGCCACACCGACCGCGATGCCGCCGATCGCCAACCACAGGAAGGTCAGCGATGCCGACACCAGTGAGAAGCTGCCGGTCAGCGCGGCCGCGATCGCGAAGCGGAAGCACACCAGGCCCGTCGCATCATTGAGCAGCGATTCGCCCTCTAGGATGTGCATGACCCGGCGGGGTATCGGGCTGCGCGCGGCGATTGAGGAGACCGCGACCGGATCGGTGGGCGACAGGATGGCGGCGAGGGCGAACGCCACCCCCAATGGCATTGCCGGAATCATCCAGTGGATCAGCAGCCCGATGCCGACAACGGTGAACACCACCAGCCCCAGCGCGAGCTGCAGTACCAGGCCCCTGTCGCGGAACAGGCCGTCCTTGGGAATGCGCCAGCCATCGAGGAACAGCAGCGGCGGCAGGAACAGCACGAAGAACACATGCGGATCCAGGGTCACGCCCTGTCCAAAGGCGCCGGCGATCGTCGCGCCCAGCGCGATCTGCACCAGCGGCAGCGGTAGCGGCAGCACGCGGGTGAGGTAGCCGCTGACCACGACGGCCAGCAACATCACCAGGACGACTTCGATCGAATGCATCTGCGGATGCGTCAGGACGACGAAGGAACCCAGACAATAGCGCGAGCGAGCGCTGCTTTTGTGACATGCGTCTCTCACATCGCCTGCGCGCCGGGCTTTCTAACGTGACCGGTCTTCACCCACGAAATTTCTCCATGTCCGTGCGCACCTCCGCCGCGCCATGGCCCGGCTGGCGCCGCCCGCCCCGCGAAGACCTTGTTCATCTTGCGCGGTGGCGCAGGCGCGGCGAAAAACGCCTGATCGGCCGCATCGGTCAGCAGCCACGGGTACCGGCGCATGCCAGGCTTGCTCCTCCCGTGGCAGGTCTGCCATGACGCTCTCAGCCATTGAGTGGGCGCGTCCCGCCACCACTTCATGGAAGCGCTGGCCGGCGATCATGTGACGGTCCATGTGCTGTTCCCGAATGGCGTTTCCCCTTGCAATACCCGGAGTTCCCTTGAACCACGACAATCCGCTGCTCGACTTTTCCGGCCTGCCCCGCTTCGACGAGATCCAGCCCGAACACGTACAGCCGGCGATCGACGCCCTGGTCACCGAAGCCGAGACCGCGCTGGCCCTGGCCGGACACGCGCCGGTCGGCTGGGACAGCATCGTGACCCCGCTCGAGGACGCGACCGAGCGCCTGGGCCGGGCCTGGAACCAGGTCGGCCATCTCAATGCGGTGGTCAACACGCCGGCGCTGCGTGAGGCGTATAACGCGGCCTTGCCCGAAGTGACCCGTTTCTACAGCCGGCTTGGCCAGGATCAGGCGCTGTATGCGCAGTACCGGGCACTTGCCGACCAGGCGGATGCGCTGGGACTGGATGCGCTACAGCGGCGGGTGGTCGCCCATGGCTTGCGCGATTTCCGGCTGGGTGGCGCCGCGCTTGACGATGCAGAGCGCGCCCGGTTCTCCGAGATCCAGCAGGCGCTGGCGAAGCTGTCATCGGAGTTCTCCGAGCACGTGCTCGATGCCACCGATGCGTTCGCGCTGTATGTCGAGGACGCTGCCGAACTCGATGGCCTGCCGGACGACGTGCTGGCCGCGGCCCGCGCCGCGGCCCAGCGCGACGGCCGCAGCGGCTGGAAGCTCACGCTGCAGATGCCCTGTTATCTGCCGGTGCAGACCTATGCGACCAACCGCGCGCTGCGTGAGCGTCTCTATCGCGCGTACGGACTGCGCGCGTCGGAATCCGGTCCCGCGGCGCTCGACAACGGGCCCCTGATCACTCGCATTCTCGCGCTGCGCGCCGAGCAGGCACGGCTGCTCGGGCATGCGAATTACGCGGAATTGTCGCTGACGACCAAGATGGCCGCCGTGCCCGACGCGGTGCTGACCTTCCTGCGCGATCTGGCCGCGCGTGCCCGCCCGCACGCGCAGCGCGACCGCGACGAACTCGAAACCTTCGCCCGCGAAGCGCTTGGGCTCGCCACCCTCGAACCCTGGGACATCGCATTCGCCAGTGACCGCCTGCGGCAATCGCGATATGCCTATTCCGCGCAGGAGGTGAAGCGCTATTTCACCGTGGATCGCGTTCTCGCGGGCCTGTTCGAGGTCATCGAGTCGCTGTACGGACTGCGCGTGCAACCCGACCAGGCGCCGGTCTGGCACGAGGACGCGCGCTTCTACCGTCTCGTCGACCGCGACGGCGCACTCGTCGGGCAGTTCTATCTCGATCTCTATGCGCGCGAAGGCAAGCGCGGCGGCGCGTGGATGGACGACTGCCGCAACCGCCGTGCCACTGCCGAGGGCATGCAGACGCCGCTGGTATACCTGGTCTGCAACTTCGGCCGCGGCGGCGACGGTCGCCCCGCGACCCTGAGCCATGGCGAAGTCATCACCCTGTTCCACGAGATGGGCCATGGCCTGCACCAGCTGCTGACGCGCGTCGATGCATTGCCGATCGCCGGCATCAATGGCGTGGAATGGGACGCGGTGGAACTTCCGAGCCAGTTCATGGAGAACTTCTGCTGGGAATGGGACCGCGTGCAGGCGATGACCGCCCATGTCGACACCGGCGAGCCGCTGCCGCGGGACCTGTTCGACCGCATGCTCGCCGCGCGCAATTTCCAGAGCGGCCTGCAGACGCTGCGCCAGGTCGAGTTCGCGCTGTTCGACATGCTGCTGCACGCGGGTTTCGACCCGATGCAGGACGACGTGCTATCGCTGCTCGAGCGTGTGCGCGACGAGGTCGCGGTCAATCGCACCCCGGCCTGGCACCGCTTTCCGCACCAGTTCTCGCACATCTTCGCCGGCGGTTATGCCGCCGGGTACTACAGCTACAAGTGGGCCGAGGTGCTGAGCGCCGACGCCTATGCGGCGTTCGAGGAAGCGCCGGAGCGGTTGGCCGACACCGGTGCGCGTTTCCGCAAAGAGGTCCTCTCGCGCGGCGGCAGCCGGGATGCGATCGAGAACTTCCGCGCCTTCCGCGGCCGCGATCCGGACATCGCGGCGTTGCTGCGGCATAGCGGCATGTAGATCGCCGAACCCCTGGGTCTCCCCATGCTCCCGCTCAAGCGGGGCGTGGAGGAGGCCTGCGGCGCAGATGCCAGGGGTGGGATGGCGCGCGCACGGCGCAGGCAGGCATCGCGAACCGATCCCTGCCACGCCGCTGCGACGCCGCAGGCGCTTGCCGTGCGACGCCATCCGCGCCTGGCGTCGACGCCGGGCTATGCCCGGCGAAATCTTCGGTTGCCAAACCCCTTCTCCCGGGTGAGAGGTCAAGACTGTCCTGCCCGCGCGCACCCGCCACGATGCCCTCACGCCGGCGCTGCGAGCATGCGCGGGTTTGTAACGTCGGAATCTTCGTCATGCGCCTGTTGGTCCTTCTCTGTTCGATCGCGATGCCGGTCATCGCCTGGCTGTCGCAGACCGGCGCCTTCGGTCCGGATCAGGGCACCATCTCCGACCGATACCCGACCCTGATGGTTGCCGCCGGCTATGCGTTCTCGGTGTGGGGGCTGATCTTCCTGCTCGATCTGCTCTATGCCGGCTGGCAGGCCACAGGGACCCGGCGCAACGATCCGCTGCTGGGCCGGATTGCCCCGGTCGCGGCATTGGGCTTTTTCCTGACCGCGATCTGGATGCCGCTGTTTTCCGCTGGGCTGTTCGGGGTCTGCGTGGTGGTGATCTTCGGCGCGCTCGCCGCGCTGGCCTGGTGCGCGGTGCAGCTCTCGCGTGGTGGCAATGCCGCCTCGCACCGGCTGGCCTGGCTGGCGCTGTCGATCCATGCCGGCTGGCTGTCGCTCGCGGCCTTCCTCAATCTCGCTCAGACCATCGTCGCCTACGAGCTGCTGTCGACCAGCCGCATGCTCGGCTGGAGCCTCGTGCTGTGGGCGATCTCGGCGGTGGTCCTTCTGGTCCTCAACCAGCGCATGCGCGGAAACGTCGCCTATCTTGCGATCGCCCTGTGGGGGCTGTTCGCGGTCTGGATGAAGCAGACCGAATGGCCGCTGCCGGGCGCGGTGACCTCGGCGTGGGTGGCGCTCGGCATCGGGGCGCTGCTGGCGGGCCAGACCATCGCCCTGCGCATGCGCCGCCGCTGAGCCGCACTGGCCTGCTCACCGCCCCCGCGCGGGCCACGCTTGCGATCTTGTCGCTTCGTTCAAGCCGGGGCAGTCCAGTACGCTTCGCGCGCTCCTCCCACGTGCATGGCTGCGGTTGCGGGCCGCCGCCCGGATCAGCACCTCACGCCCTGCAGCAGAGCGCTCCCCGGAGCTTTCGCGACAGCCGGGGGCGGCAGCTCGGGATGGTGACCACGCAGGACGAGGACGGCCGCCAGATCATCGTCCGCTCGCGCGAGCCGCGCCCGGTCGACGGTTCGCGCTACCGCGCCGACGTCTCGGCGCTGGATACCGATGGCTACGGGTGCATCACCTGCGCCGAGGCCAGTGCCTATCCGACGCTTGCGGCCGAGCTCAATGCCCCCTCCAGCCGCCGCGACGGCGCCCAAGCCGCGAGCCCGCCATTTGGCTGCGCTGATCGGTCGCACCCGCGGCTGCGGCACCGGGCTCGTGCTGCGCTAGCCTATGGCGCCGCCGCATCCGGCGGCGACGGAGTACATGCGTGACCCACCCCGACCATGAACCCGCGCGCCGGCCGCGCGGCCCGCTGCTGATCGGCGCGATCTTCGTGCTGCTGACCGGTATCTTCATCGGCGCGCTGTCGGCGACGGTGCTGCTGCGCATGAGCATCGGCTCGGCCGGCGATCTCAAGGCGCAGGAGGCCATCCGCCTGCAGGCATTGCTCGACGACCCGGCCGGCCTCGCACCGGACGAGGTGTCGGCCGAGCGCACGACCGCGGCGTTCGCGCACGCCTTCATCGTCAGCGCGGCCTCGCTCGACGCCACCGCCTCGCTGGAAGCGCGCGCCCGCATGGTCGAGATCGCACGCTGGATGGTCGCGACCGGTGCGCTTTCGGCGCGCGAGGATGCGGTCTCGCGTTGGGCGATGATCGCCGCGCGGTGCCTCGACACCCATTCCGATGCGCCCAAGGACGCCGCCAACTGCGTGCGCGACGAGATGCCGCTGGACGTGCCGATCCCGGATCGCACCGGCGACTGATTGCTCGCGGGCGCCCGGACATGGAAACGCCCGACACGAGGCCGGGCGTTGGGGTCCGCGCAGCGCGGATCAGTCGCGCGACTGGCTGATGATGCGTCCGTCCTGCGGATCGAGCTTCAGGTCCATGCGCTGCCCTTCCGCGTTATCGGCCTCGGCTTTCCACAGACCGTCATCGAACTCGACATCCTTGATCCGGGTGTACCCGGCAGCGGTGAGCTTGGCGCGGATGTCGGCTTCGCCCAGATTGCTGGCGCCGGCGGTTTCCGGATAGATGCGGCCGGTGGCCGGATCCAGGCGCACGTCGATCTTGTTGCCGGTCGCGTCCTTGGCGTCGGCCTTCCACACGCCCTCCTCGAACTCGACGTCTTCGATCTCGGTATAGCCGCCCTCGGTCAACGCGGCGCGCACCTGCGTCGCGGTCATCGCGTCCTGGGCGGCAGCAGCCCCGGTCGCCAGCGACAGGGCCAGCACCAGGCCACGGAGCGGGGTCATCTGCGTCATCGCACTTCTCCTGCTTTGGGGATTGGCGAGTGTTCTGGCGTTGCCGCGACGTGCAGGTGAACAGCGGCGGGATGCCGCGCAAGCGACCGACGACGGTTCAGGTGGCCAGCAGCAGGCGCAGGTCTTCGACGAATCCCGCGTAGGCCAGCGCCTGGGCTTGCAGGTCGCCCTGGCGCAGCACCCAGGCGGGATGCACGGTAGCGAAGGCGCGTACGCCGTCATCGCGCGTGCGCCAGGCGCCGCGCGCCTCACTCAGGCGCACGCCGGGTCCGAAAACCGCCCGCGCGGCACTGGCGCCCAGGCAGACGATGCGCTCGGGTTTCACCTGCGCGATCTCCGCGCGCAGCCAGCCATTGCACGCTTCGATATGCGCGACGTCCGGTCGCTTGTGCAGGCGCCGCTTGCCGCGCGGCTCGAAGCGGAAATGCTTCACCGCGTTGGTCAGATACAGACCCCTGCGGTCGATGCCGAGCTCGTCGAGCGCGCGCGAGAACAGCCGCCCGGCCGGCCCCACGAACGGGCGTCCTGAGAGATCCTCCTCGTCGCCCGGCTGCTCGCCGACGATCATCGTGCGCGCATCGGTCGGACCTTCGCCGAATACGGTCTGCGTCGCCGGCTGCCACAAGGAACAACCCCGGCAGTCGCGCGCGGATTCCCGCAGCGCGTCCAGGCTGCCGGGCTCGGCGGGTGCGGGCCCCGGCGCAACCGGGATGCGGCGTCTCGGGGCCACGTGTTCGCGCTCCGCCATCTCGCGCACACGCCGACCGGCATCACGCACCAGAGCCGGCAGCAGTGCGGTTTCGGGCAGATGCCCCCAGTACTTCTGCGGCATCTCGCTGCGCATCATCGTGGTGTTGAGCCGCGCCGGATTGAAGATGTTGGCGTAGTAGGTACGCCACAGGTCTTCGCGTGCGTCCTCGGCCGGCGCATCGGCGCGGGTGCCGCCGCCGGCGAAGGCGAGCGCCGAGCCGTCCCAGATCGCGGTGCGGTCGGGCGTGACGATCGCCCAGCGCATGCCGGCGAAGCGGCGCGCGAAGAACGGCGCGACGCGATCGACGATGTGGTGATCCGGTTCGAACCAGGCGATGTAGTGCTCGTCGTCGCCCGGCGCCGCGCGGAAGCGGACGAAGGCCTTCATCTTGTGGCTGTCGCGGCGTACCGCCTGTGCCAGTGTGCGGGCGCGGTGCACATCGGGATCGGATGCGCGCAGCAGCAGGGCACGTTCCCCTAGCGCGATGCGCCAGAGCATGCGGTACAGCAGGCCATGGCGGTCCCCGGCGCGGTGACACAGCACGGCACCGGCGAGGGCGAGGAATTCCGCGGGGACGCGCGGCGGCTCGCGGTTCGCGGGAAACGTGACGAGATCGGCGCCGCCAAGCAATGCGCCTTGCGCGCCACCGCTCCAGTCCAGCCGGTCCGGCGGCAGGTCCGCGCACACGGCCGCACGCGCAGCGCTGCGCCAGGCGGCGGCGTCCCAGGGCGGCGCGACCGTGGCCGTGATGCGGCAATGCCCCGCATCATGACCGGTGCTCGTGGACTCACCGGCCATCGCGGATCAGAACAGGCTTGCCTGCCGCGGCTGCGGAGCAAGTTCGCTGCGCAGGCGGGCGGGATCGTCGAGGCGCTGGCGCGGATGGTGCCCCGGCGTGATCACGAACGGCATGATCTTCTTCAGGGGGATGCGCAGGCGTGCGAGGTCGTCGAGCCGCAGCGCACCGTGCGGACGCGCCGAGATGATGCGCTCCACGTTGCGCGTGCCCAGGCCCGGCACGCGGAGCAGCATTTCCCGCGGCGCGCGGTTGATGTCGACAGGAAAGCGCGCAGGATTGCGCAATGCCCACGCGAGCTTGGGATCAACATCGAGATCGAGCATGCCGGGCGTGACCGCAGCAACGTCCTGCGCGCCGGCCTCCGGCGTGATCTCGTCGACGTCGAAGCCGTAGAAGCGCAGCAGCCAGTCGGCCTGGTAGAGGCGGTGCTCGCGCAGCAGCGGCGGCGCCTGGAGCGGCAGGGTGCTGGAGGCATCCGGAATCGGGCTGAAGGCCGAGTAGTAGACGCGGCGCATCCGGTAGGTGCCGTACATGCGGCTGCTCGATTCGAGGATGCTGCGATCATTGGCGTCGTCGGCGCCGACGATCATCTGCGTGCTCTGTCCGGCCGGCGCAAAGCGCGGCGCCTTCGCCCGGCGCACGCCTGCGGTCTGGCGCTTGACCCTGCGCGCGTCCTTGTCCTCGTCGATGCGCCATTTGAGTTCGCCCATCGCACTGTGGATGCCGGCATGGGTCTTCTCCGGCGCCAGCGCCGTCATCCCGGCTTCGGTAGGCAGCTCGATGTTGATGCTGAGGCGGTCGGCATACCGGCCCGCGGCCGCCAGCAGTTCCGGCGCGGCATCGGGAATGGTCTTGAGGTGGATGTAGCCCGCGAAGCGATGGTTCTCGCGCAGGCTGCGAGCGACTTCGACCATCTGCTCCATGGTGTAGTCGCCGCTGCGGATGATGCCGCTGGAGAGGAACAGGCCTTCGATGTAGTTGCGCTTGTAGAAATCCAGCGTCAGCGTCACGACCTCGTCGGGCGTGAACCGCGCACGCCGGACGTTGCTCGACACGCGGTTGACGCAATACGCGCAGTCGAAAACGCAGAAATTCGTCAGCAGGATCTTCAGCAGCGATACGCACCGGCCGTCTGGCGTGTAGGAATGGCAGATGCCCATGCCTTCGGTACTGCCGATGCCACCGGTCTTCGACGAGTCGCGCCTGTTCGCGCCACTCGACGCGCAGGAGGCATCGTACTTGGCGGCGTCGGCGAGGATCGCGAGCTTGTCGGTCAGGTTCACGCGCCTACTCTCCGGCGCCGTCGTCTCAGCTTCTGCGACTGCCGATGGCCGAGGGCCGACGTCGCCTTGAGCCTGTTGCGAGGCCGACGTCATCGCGACGCATTCACATACTGTGGCCGCCGTCCTCGGTAGCGTCCCCGACGGGTTCGCCGACCGGCCGCCCGCCGTCCGTGAACATTGGGGCCGCAACAATCGACATGCCGATCCGAGACCGCCGGCGCGCCAGCGCCCTGTTCGCCGCCGCGTTCGCGGTGGCCGCCAGTGCATGCGGCGGCCCGCAGTCCATGCTCGATCCTGCCGGTCCCGCTGCCGCCGAGATCGCCCGCGGCGGTTGGTTGATGACCGGACTGTTTTCCGCGGTGTGGATCGGGGTGATGCTGCTGCTGTGGTACACCCTGCGCCGGCGCGAAGCCGGTGACACGCCGCGCCGGCCCGAACGACTGATCCTGTGGGGCGGCGTGGCGCTGCCGCTGGTCGTGGTGGCCGGCCTGCTGGTCTACGGCACGCTGACCAGCGCGCGCGTGACCGGCGTGGGCAGCGAGCCCGATGCGGTGATCGAGGTGACCGCGCGCCAGTGGCAATGGCACTTCCGCTACCGCGACGCGAACGACCGGGTGATCGGCGAGAGCATCGACGAACTGGCGATGCCGCTGGGGCAGATGATCGAGTTCCGCATCACCAGCGACGACGTGATCCACAGCTTCTGGATTCCGCGGCTGGGCGGCAAGGTCGACGCGATTCCCGGCCGCATCAACGTGCTGCGCCTGCGCGCCGACCGCGCCACACCGATACGCGGCCAATGCGCCGAATTCTGTGGGTTGGAACACGCGCGCATGGTCTTTCCGGTCCGGGTGCTCGAACCCGCCGCGCTGACGGACTGGCTGGCCGGACGCGATGCACGGCCTGACGACGAGCCACCCTCGGCCCACGCGCCGGCCGGACGCGCGCCGCCACGCCACGGCGCCTCGGAGGACGTGCTGTGAGCCCCGCGACGCCCGACCACACCATTCCCACCCCCGGCGACCATCTGCGCCATGGCGATCGCCTCGCCAGGCTCGAACGCGTCTGGGCGAATGGCCCGGGCCTGGTCGGCCAGCTGACCGCGGTCAACCATTCCACGGTCTCGATGCGCGTGATCGTCACCGGCTTCGCCTTCCTGCTGGTCGGCGGCCTGCTGTCGATGTTCATGCGCCTGCAACTGGCCTGGCCGGGCCTGCAGGTGCTCGACCCGCAGCGCTACGCGCAGTTCGTGACCATGCATGGCACGACGATGATGTTCCTGTTCGCGGTGCCGATCATGGGCGGTTTCGCCATGTATCTGGTGCCCAAGATGATTGGCGCGCGCGACCTGCCGTTCCCGCGACTGTCGTCGTTCGGCTACTGGTGCTACCTGTTCGGCGGGCTGTTCCTGTACTCGAGCTTCATCTTCGGCAGCGTGCCCGACACGGGCTGGTTCATGTACACGCCGCTCAGCGACTCGACCTATTCCCCGGGCAAGGGCGCGGACTTCTGGCTGATCGGCGTGACCTTCGCCGAGATCGCCGCGGTGGTCTCGGCGGTGGAGGTGATCGCCGCGGTGCTGATCACCCGTGCGCCGGGGATGGACCTGCGCCGGATGCCGCTGTTCGTCTGGGCGATGCTGGTCACCGCCTTCATGATCGCGTTCGGCTTCCCGCCGCTGATCCTGGCCAGCATCCTGCTCGAGATCCAACGGGCGTTCGATTTCGCGTTCTTCGAAGTCGCGCGCGGCGGCGATCCGCTGCTGTGGCAGCACCTGTTCTGGCTGTTCGGCCATCCCGAGGTCTACATCATCTTCCTGCCCGCGGCCGGCGTGGTGTCGATGGTCGTATCGACCTTCGCGCGGCGACCGATGGTCGGCTACACCTGGATCGTGCTGGCGCTGGTCGCCACCGGCTTCCTCAGCTTCGGCCTGTGGGTGCACCACATGTTCGCGGTCGGCATTCCGTTGCTGGCGCTGGCCTTCTTCAGCGCGGCCAGCATGATGGTGGCGATCCCGACCGGCATCCAGATCTTCGCGTGGCTGGCCACGCTTTGGGCCGGCAAACCGTGGCTGCGCGTGCCGATGCTCTACATCATCGGCTTCTTCGTGGTGTTCGTCTGCGGCGGCCTGACCGGCGTGATGCTGGCATTCGTGCCGTTCAACTGGCAGGTGCACGACACCCACTTCGTCGTCGCCCATCTGCACTACGTGCTGATCGGCGGGCTGATGTTCCCGCTGTTCGCCGGCCTCTATTACTGGCTGCCGCTGGCCAGCGGGCGCATGCCCAGCGAATCGCTGAGCCGCAGCGGTTTCTGGCTGGTGTTCATCGGCTTCAATCTCGCGTTCCTGCCGATGCACCTGACCGGCATGGTCGGGATGCCGCGGCGCGTGGACAGCTACGCGATGGAACTCGGCGTGCACTGGCTCAACCTGCTGTCGACGGCGGCGAGCTTCGTGATGGCGGTCGGCGTGGTCGCGATCCTGATCGATGTCGCGCTGTGCTTCGTGCTCGGACGCCGCGGGGTCGAGAACCCGTGGCAGGCCGGCACCCTGGAATGGGCGGTGCCCTCGCCGGTGCCGACCTACAACTTCGCGTCGGTGCCGCAGATCGAAAGCCGCTACCCGCTGTGGGACAACCCCGAAGTGGTCGCGGCCACGCGACGCACCGACGGCCTGCTCGGCGAAGCCCACGACAACCGCCGCGAACTCCTCGGCACCGGCATCCAGTCCGGGCGTCCGGAACAGGTGATCCGGGTCTCCACATCGACCTGGCTGCCGATCCTGGCGGCGTTCACGATCGCCATCCTGCTGGCCGGCTTCATCAGCTCCCAATACTGGCTGTCGATCCTGATGCTGGTGCCGCTGATCGGCCTGTTCCTGCACTGGGCCTGGACCACGGGCGACCGGCATGCGCCGGCGGAGTTGGAGGTGGCGCCCGGCCTGCGCCTGCCGACGCAGGCCGCGGCGCGCAACGCGCCGGGCTGGTGGGCGCTGGTCGTCACGCTGCTGATCGATGGCTCGCTGTTCGCATCGCTGGTGTTCGCCTACTTCTACCTCTGGCTCAACGCGCCGGTGTGGCCCCCAGTCGGCGCGACGGTCATGGCGTGGACGCCGGCCCTGGTCGCGCTGGCCCCGCTGGTCCTGCCGCTGCTGGCGGCGTGGCTGGGACCCGTGGCGCTGGCGGCGGGCAGGCTGCGCACGGCGATCGCATGGCAGGTGGTGGCCGTCGTCGGCGGCGCCGTGTATCTGGGTCTGCATCTGCCCGCGCTGTGGGCGGCGGTCGGCGCGCCGCAAGTCCATGCCTATGCGTCCGTCGTGTGGACCCTGGCCGGGTTCCACGCGGTCCACATTCTGGTGGCGATGCTGATCGGTGGCTTCACCGCGATGCGGATCCGCTGTGGCTATGTGGACGGCGTGCGCCGTCTCGAGTCGCGGATCGCCGCGGCGTTCTGGCGCTATACCGTCGGCATCGGCGTGGTCACCTGGGCGGTGCTGCACCTGTTCCCGAGGTGGGCATGAGCCGGCCACGCGGCATGACGCTCACCCGCATGTGCGCGCCGTATGCGCTGTGGGCGCTGCATTTCCTGGCGATCTACAGCCTGCAGGGCCTGGCCTGCGCGCGCCAGCTGGGGCGTGAGCGCGTGGCCGGGCTCGAGATCATGACCTGGACGATGTGGGGACTGACCGCGGTCATCCTTGCCGCGATCGCCTGGCAGGCCTGGCGCGCGTGGCAGATCCGTCGGGCGCTGCTGGCCAGCGACGATGCCGGTCGCGCCGACCATGCCCGGCGGCTTTTCATGGTGGTCCTGTGCCTGCTCGGCGCGGCCATCTCCGCGCTGGGCGTGGTGTTCACCGCATCGCCGCTGGCGATGCTCCAGACCTGCGCCTGAGGCGCCCGGAAACCATGCGCAGAGACCTCAAACAACCCGTTCCCGACACCAGGAGCCACACGGTGGAAAGCGTGCTGGCGATCGCCAAGCACCCGATCCACCCGATGCTGGTGACCTTTCCGATCGCGTTCCTGTCGATGGTCGTGGTCACCGACGTCCTCTTCCTGTGGCTGGGCGCTGCGTTCTGGGCGGAACTGTCGCTGTGGCTCAACGTCGGCGGCCTCGGCTTCGGTCTGCTGGCCGGCGTCGTCGGCACCTTCGACATGATGTCGATCCGCGTCGTACGCCGGCACGTTTCCGCATGGAACCACTTCATCGTCGCGGTGATGGTGCTGGCGATGGCCACGCTCGGCGTCTGGCTGCGCCTGCCCGATCCGGTCGCTGCAGTGTGGCCCTGGGGCCTGCTGTCGTCGGCGGTGATGGCCGGCCTGGTCGGCGTCGCCGGCTGGCTCGGCGGCACGCTGAGCTTCCGCCACGGGGTGGGCGTCTACGGGGACGAGGAAGCGGACGCGGCCGACGGCCCGGATCCGGACCGCAAGCCGCCCGCGGAATAGATCGGTCGCGTACCGGCGTGTCGCGCTGCGCGCAGGCGGCCCGGCCGGCCCACCTTCGACGATCGGCACGCGCCGGCGCGTACGTCGGCCGCAGTCTGGTGAGGGCAGCGCCGATGGCCGACGGCGAGCCAGCGGGCGAAGCGGCGTGATCCATCGGAGGTCGCGCAGTTAACGCTGCCAGCACCCGCCCTTCATCGCTGCGGTTGCGCTATGAGCGCGGCGCGGCAGCGCGCGAAACGCTCGAACTACGCGCAGCACCGCCAGGGCGATCAGGACTCCGGCAACTCCAGCCGCGGCAGGCCCTCGCCCTCCTCCAGTCCGGGCACGATCTCCTCGGCCTCGACCGGTCCCATCGGCGGCGCCGGAAGATTCCCCAGCGTCAGCGGCTTGGCGCCGGTCAATCCGGCAATGAGCAGCAGGAAGACCAGCGGCACCCATCCGATCGCCCGATAGAACGTCGGCCCGTGGTGGTCGCGGTCGTGCCCCAGCTCGTAGAGCAGCAGGCCGAAGTACAGATGCAGCAGCACCGCGCCGGCAACGACGACCAGCTTGAGCACCAGCCACGCGCCCGCGGGATTCCACGCGAACAGGATGCCGCCCACGGTGATGGTCGCCAGCGCCGCCGGCGTCATGATCCGGAAGAACAGCATGTTGGTGACCGGATTCCAGTATTCGGGATCCGCGTCGATCTCGTGGCGATGCCGCGCGACGAACAGCCGCGGCAGGAAGAACAGACCGGAAAACCAGATCGTCATTGCCAGGATGTGCAGGATCTTGAGCCAGAAGTACACCGGCGCTCCACGCGGAATCGATGCCTGAAGGGTACGGTGCCCCGCATCAATACGGCGTGCCCTCGACGTGGACTGCGACAGCGGGCTGCTACCGTCGGGCGCATGTCGCGTGTGCCTATTTCCTTCATCGCATCGACCGCTTCTGTTCTGCTGCTGGCTGCGCCGCATCTGTGGGCAGCGCCGGCAGACGGTCCGCCGCCGTCGTTGTCGCAGGCGTGGACGCTGTCTGCCTGGACGCTGCTGCCGCTGGCGGTGCTCGCAGCGGCATATGCGACGGGGTGGATGCGGCAGCGCGCGCACGGCGGAACCCCGCTGCGCGAAGCACTTGCGTTCGCGTTCGCCATGCTCGCGCTGGCGCTCGCGCTGGTCTGGCCGCTCGATGCGTACGCGGGCTACCTCGCATCTGCGCACGTCGCCCAGCACATGGTCCTGCTGGCGCTGGCCCCGCCCCTGCTGCTGGCCGCGCGTCCGTTCGCGACCGTCGCTTCCACGCTGCCTCGCGCCGCCGCTGCTGCCAGTGGGCGGTTGCTGGCGCCACTGGCCGTCGCCGCGACCTCCGCACTCGGCCTGGCCACGCTGGTCCACATCGCGACGATGTGGCTGTGGCACATGCCCGGCATGATCGCCGTCTCGCTCGCGAGCGAAAGCGTGCACCGCGGCATGCTCGCCAGCGTGCTGCTCGCCGGCCTGTGGTTCTGGAGCGCGGTCCTGCGGCGACTGCGCGCGCACGATGGCGGCGCGGCCGGTGCCTGCGTGGCGCTGGTGACCGCGATGATGTGCATGGGCTTCCTCGGCGCGCTGCTGACGTTCTCGCCGCGACTGCTCTATCCGGCCTATACCGACCGCGCCCTGCTGGCCGGCGTCGACGCGCTGCGCGACCAGCAGCTGGCCGGCCTGCTGATGTGGGTGCCGGGCGGCGTGCCCTATCTGGTCGTGGGCCTGCTGCTCGTCGTCGCGCTCACCCGCGAGCTGCGCCGCGACCCCGGCGCTCGCGTGGCATGAACACCCGCTGGCGGCGGCTCGCGCTGTGGCTGCTGGCGTGGATGGCGGCTGCGCTGCTGCCGATGGCGATCGCGCTGGCCGGAGATGCGCCGGCCGTTCGCGGACGGATCGTCGAGACCGGCGCCATGCTCGGTCTGCTCGGACTGGGCGTACTCGCCGCGCAGGCGCTGACCTCCGGACGACAACGCTGGTTCGCGCGTGGACTCGGCCAGGACGACGTGCTGCAGTTCCATCGCCAGACCGGCCTGCTCGGCTGGGGCCTGGTGCTGGCGCATCCGCTGACGATGTTCCTCGGCGATACGCGCTTCCTCGACTACCTCGATCCACGTGAGGACTGGCTGCGTGCGTCCTCACTGTGGTGCGCGTTGCTGACGGCCACCTGGCTCACCGCCACATCACTGTGGCGCCTGTCGTTCGGCCTGCAGTACGAACACTGGCGTGCCCTGCATGGCGCGCTCGCGCTGCTGGTGGTGGCGATCGGCCTGGGCCATGCGCTGATGGTCGGTCACTACACCGCGCCGATGTGGAAGAAGGCCGCGCTGGCCGTGGTCGTCGGCGCGTCGCTCTACGCGGTGCTGGAGAACCGCGTGCTGCGCCCGCGCCGGCTGGCGCGTCGCCCGTGGACGGTGCAGTCGGTGCGGACCGCGCGTGACGGCAGCCACGTCCTGCGCCTGCTGCCGTCCGGCCACCGCGGCCTCGCGTTCCGCCCCGGCCAGTACGCCTGGATCACGATCGGCGAGACGCCCTGGCGATTGCAGCAGCACCCGTTCTCGATCAGTTCCAGCGCCGACGACCGGACGCTGGAATTCACCATCAAGCCGCTCGGCGACTTCACCGGCCGCGTCGGCGCGCTGACACCGGGCATGCACGCGTTCGTCGAAGGCCCCTACGGTGAATTCGCCTACCTGCCTTCGCGATGCCCGCACGGCGCGGTGTTCATTGCCGGCGGCGTGGGCATCACCCCGATCATGAGCATGCTGCGGACCGCACGCGACCGCCGGGCGTGCGCGCCGCTATGGCTGCTCTACGGCAACCCGGGCTGGGACGACGTGCTGTTCCGTGACGAGCTCGAAGCACTGGCGCAGGCATTGCCGCTGACCGTGATCCATGTGCTCGAGGCGCCTCCCGACGGCTGGACCGGCGAAACCGGCCACATCGACGGCGATCTGCTCGACCGCCGCCTGCCCCGCGACTTGCCGCAACTGCCGGTCTATGTCTGTGGGCCGGAGGCGCTGGCGAATGCGGTCGAGCCGGAGCTGATCGCGCGCGGCGTGCCGTCCGACCGGCTGTACTCCGAACGCTTCAATCTCGTGTGACCCGAAAAGGCCCAATCCGATGATGCACCGCCATCTGCGACGCGCCGGTATCGGCGCCGCCATCGTCCTGGTGCTGCTGGCATTCGTCGCGGCCTGGCTGCGCTGACGCGCGTCCCAAGGTGCGTCGCGAGCCGCAGCGGTGATGCGGTCTCGCGCGCCTCGCGGGCACCTTGACGACCCATCAACCTGCCGCGCCGCAGCATGGCACGCCCGATGACGCACTGGAGGCGCGATGCGCACCGACTGGATGCATCTGGCCACGATCGCATGGCCGCTGCTGGCCGCCCTGACCCTCGGCATCATCGTGCACTGGTACCTGCGCCGGCTTGCACGCGCTGCCCGCCGCCGCGCCTCCGAACAGATGCGCGCGCGGATCGCACAGGTCGTCGCCTTGCCTGCCGCAGTCGCATTGCCCCTGCTGTTCCTGTCCCTGGCGCTCAACGCCACACCGCTCGACCCGGAACTGCTTGGCCAGCTGCGCCACTGGATCGGGATCGGCGCCATGCTGTGCGTCACCTGGTTGCTGGCGCGATCTGTCGGTGCGGTCGAGGCGCGCATCCTGCGCGATCACCCGATCGACGTCGAAGACAATCTCGCGGCCCGGCGCATCCAGACCCAGACCCGGGTGATCAGCCGCGTGGTGCAGGCCGGCATCGTGCTGGTCGGCGTTTCGCTGGCGCTGATGACATTCCCCCAGGTACGCCAGGTGGGCACGGGCCTGCTGGCATCGGCCGGCATCATCGGCCTGATCGCAGGTGTCGCGGCGCAGCCGGTGTTCGGCAACCTGATCGCCGGCCTGCAGATCGCGCTGGCACAGCCGATCCGTCTCGACGATGTGGTGATCGTCGAGGGCGAATGGGGACGCATCGAGGAGATCACATCGACCTACGTGATCGTCCGGGTCTGGGACGAGCGTCGCCTGGTCGTGCCGCTGCAATGGTTCATTTCAAACCCCTTCCAGAACTGGACGCGCACCAGCGCGCAGCTGCTGGGCACGGCGTTCCTGTGGCTCGACCATCGCGCGCCGATCCCGGCGATCCGGGAGGAACTGCAGCGCATCTGCGAAGCCGATCCGCGCTGGGACGGGCGCGTCTGCGTGACCCAGGTCACCGAGACCGACAAGCACACCATCGAGGTGCGCCTGCTGGTCAGCGCGCGCAATTCCGGGGAACTGTTCGATCTGCGCTGCGCGGTGCGCGAGGGCATGCTGGCCTTCATCAATGCGCACCTGCCCGAGGCCCTGCCGCGCATGCGCAACGAGGTCACCGATGGCGATGCCCGTGACGCAACAAAGCATGCGGCCGCGCCGGTGCAGCATGCGGACACACGCTCGCCAGGGGCGGAAACACTCAGCTCCGGCGATCTCGACGCCGACGTGCCGGCGAGACCTGCACAGTGAGCCCTTGCACTCAACACGGAGCACCGCGATGAAGACCCGCACCCTCGGCCCTGGCGGCCCCACCGTATCGGCGATCGGCCTGGGCTGCATGGGCATGAGCGCGTTCTACGGCGGCCGTGGCAGCGATGCCGAGTCGATCGCCGTGATCCACCATGCGCTCGACCAGGGCATCACCCTGCTCGATACCGCCGACATGTACGGCCCGCACACCAACGAGACGCTGGTCGGCCGCGCGATCGCCGGCCGCCGCGACGATTCCTTCGTCGCCACCAAGTTCGGCATCCGCCTCGATCCGGACAATCCGCAGGCGCGTGGCATCGACGGCCGGCCCCAATACGTGCAGCAGGCCTGCGAGGCCAGCCTCAAGCGCCTGGGCATCGAGACCATTGACCTCTACTACCAGCACCGCGTGGATCCGCAGGTGCCCATCGAGGACACGGTCGGCGCGATGGCGCGCCTGGTCGAGCAGGGCAAGGTCCGGTACCTGGGCCTGTCGGAAGCATCGGCCGACACGCTGCGCCGCGCGGCGAAAGTGCATGCGATCACGGCGCTGCAGAGCGAGTATTCGCTGTGGTCGCGCGATCCCGAGACCACCGGCACGCTGGCCGCCTGCCGCGAGCTCGGCATCGGTTTCGTGCCCTATTCGCCGCTGGGCCGGGGCTTTCTGACCGGCACCATCCGCACCGTCGAGGATTTCGACGAGGACGATTACCGCCGCCGCTCGCCGCGCTTCCAGGGAGAGAACTTCGACCGCAACCTCGCGCTGGTGGAATCGGTCCAGGCGATCGCCCAGGACTACGGCGTGACACCAGGGCAGCTGGCGCTGGCATGGGTGCTCGCGCAGGGCGAGGACATCGTCCCGATTCCGGGCACAAAGCGCATCGGCTTCCTCGACGAGAACATTGCTGCGCTGGAGATCCATCTGACCGAGGACGACATGGCCCGGATCGATGCGATCTTTCCGCCGGATGCGGCGGCCGGAACCCGCTATCCGGAAGCCGGCATGGACGCGTTGAACCGCTGAGACGCGGGTATCTCGGCGTGCGAAGCGGGCATGAACGGCGCGGCGATTGGCTCGCGCCGCGGCGAGTCCTCTACGGATTTGACGCCCACGCAACGCGCGCGCGCGCACGGTCGTCTGCCCACCGGCAGTGATACGCGCTGCCGGGAGCACCACGGCAGACGCCGGGTGGCGCAGCGCCCGCCAGCGTCCTGCCCGACGAAACAGGAGATCCCATGGGACATCGCAAACAGGACGACGACACCGGCGTGTCGGAAATGAAGGCCTTCGGCGAAGAACTGATCGCAACCGGCGCCCGCTACATCGAAGCCGGCAAGCGCTGGCTCGATGCCCGGCTCGACGATTCGACGTCGCAGCGGCGGGCGCGCGAGCAGGACGGCGGTCGCTCACGTCCCGGCCGGGAATACGACCCCCATCGCCGTGGACGAGGCGATCACGGCCCCGACCGAGGCGCCTGGTCGGGCGGGGGCGCCTCCCGCTCCGGCATGCATGAGCACGATGACGACCACGGCACCGGCCATGGGCACGCGTTCTGGGACGAGCCACCACGTGGCAGCGCCCCGGAGCCGGGCGCTGGACCGTGGCGCCAGGAGCAACGGTGGCAGCCGAGGGAGCCCCATTCGGCGGGTGGCGATGGGTACGGGGCCTACGGGTCGGAGCGGCTGCGCGGAAGCGATGACCATCTCTCGGACTGGGGGCATCGCGCGCGGCCGGGCCAGGGCTCGGGCCGCCATGGCGGTCACGGCCGGCACACCGATGCCGCTCGCCATGGCAACGCGGCGGGCGGCTGGCGGGGGGTCGGCCCAAAGGGATATGTGCGCTCGGATGCGCGGATCACCGAGGACATCTGCGAGCGGCTGCTGTATGACGACGCGATCGATGCCCGCGAGATTTCGGTGCAGGTCCGCAACGGCGTCGTGAGCCTCGAAGGTCATGTCCCCGGTCGTGCGATGAAGCACCGCGTCGAAGATCTCGTCGAGCGCTGTGCAGGCGTGCGCGATATCGAAAACCACCTGCGCGTGCAGCGCGCGGACCGAACGGGGCAGCACGACGCCCCGCACGACGATTCTCTGCACACCGGTACGCCGGGCGCACATGCGCCGGACACCAACGTCCCACGATCCCCGAGCGAACATACGTCCTCCGCGCCGTCGCTGACCGGTAGCGCCACCGGACTCAATGCCCCGGGCGCCGCGGCGAGCTCCGGAAGTGTCTCCGGAAGCGGCTCGGACAACGGTGGCGACGCACCCGACGATGATGGCAACCCCCACCGCGTCTGACCCGGACGCCGCAACAGGCCGGATGCGGTGAGACAGGCCCGGCGGCCTCAGCCTGCGCCCTGCCCCGGCGCAGGCGCGCGGCGCGCATACCGTTGCGCAACCACCGCGCAGACGAGCAGCTGGATCTGGTGATAGATCATCACCGGCAGCACGATCGCACCCAGACCACCGCTCGCGAACATCAGCTTGGCCATCGGCAGGCCGGTGGCGAGGCTCTTCTTCGAGCCGCAGAACACGATGGCGATCTCGTCCGCGCGGTCGAAGCCCAGCCAACGCGCGATCCAGGTGACCAGCGGCATCACGACCGCCAGCAGCACAGCGCACACCGCGGTGACCGCGACCAGGGTCCAGACCGGCGTCTGGCGCCACAGTCCTTCGATCACCGAGGCGCTGAAGGCGGTATAGACCACCAGCAGGATCGTGCCCTGGTCGGTCCAGCGCAGCACCGGGCGATGGCGCTCGACCCAGCTCCCGATCCACGGGCGCAGGAGGTGGCCCGCAACGAAGGGCAGCAGCAGGAGCAGCATGATCCTGGCAATGGCCGTAAGCGGATTGGCCATCGCCCCATCACCGCCCACCAGCAGCGCCATCAGCAGGGGCGTCAGCGCGACGCCGACCAGGCTCGACAGGGAGGCGGCGCACACGGCTGCCGACACGTTGCCGCCGGCCATCGAGGTGAATGCGATCGACGACTGCACCGTGGAGGGCAGCGCGCACAGGAACAGGATGCCCACGTACAGCTCGGGCGTCAGCAGCCAGCCCGAGAGTGGCCGGCCGAGCAACCCGAGCAACGGAAACAACCCGAACGTGCAGGCGAGGATCGTCAGATGCAGCCGCCAGTGCCGCGCGCCGGCGACGATCGCAGCGCGCGACAGTCGCGCGCCGTGCAGAAAGAACAGCGCGGCGATGGCCCCGTTGGTGACGATGTCCATGACCGCGGCGGCTTTCCCCTGCACCGGCAGCAACGATGCGAGGGCGATGGTCGCGAGCAGCATCAGCGTGAACGGATCCACGCGCGGCCGGAATGACATCAGGGGCTCCAGTTGCGGACCGGCGGGTGCCGGGCGCGCCATGGTCGCAGCCGACGCGTTGGCTGCCCAGCCGCAGTGCGCCGGCGCGGGCACTTCACATCCCTGAAGCGGGCCAGGGCTGATAGTGCCGGCCTTCTTTGCCACCCGCCTCCCATGCTGACTCTGGTCTTCTCTGCCGCTACCGCGTTGCTCGCCGTTGCGACCCTGATGCCCACGATCCGCAGCGGTGCCTGGTGGATCCGCTGTTTCGATTTCCCGAGATTGCAGCTGCTGCTGCTGTCGGTGCTGGTGCTCGTTCTGCAACTCGCCCTACGCCCCGTCGAAGACGCATGGACGGTGGGGATCATCGTCGTCAACGTGGCCTGCATGCTGTGGCAGGCGTGGTGGATCTTCCCCTACACCCGCCTGGCGCGGGTCGAAGTCGAGGACGCGCCTGATTCGGCACAGCCACGGCTGCGCCTGCTCGCGAGCAACGTGCTCACGACCAACCGCAACGCGGAACTGCTGCTCGCCCAGGTGCGCAAGCACCGCCCGGACGTGCTGATCGCGGTGGAGACCGACAGCTGGTGGGAGGAACGGCTCGACACACTCAGGGACCTGCTGCCGCATGCGATGCGTTGCCCGCTGGACAATCTCTACGGCATGCACCTGTACACGCGTCTGCCCATGCACGACGCGGAGATCCGGTATCTGGTCGAGGACGACATTCCGTCGATCCATGTGACGCTGGAACTCGACGGCGGCCGACGCGTGGCGCTGCATGCGCTGCATCCGCGCCCGCCCAGCCCGACCGAATCGGACGGCTCACAGGAGCGCGATGCCGAGCTGGTGATCGTGGGCCGGGCGGTGAAGGAATCCACGCTGCCGGTGATCGTCGCTGGCGATCTCAATGACGTTGCCTGGTCACGCACCACGCGCCTGTTCCGCAAGCTCAGTGGCCTGCTCGATCCCCGCATCGGGCGCGGCATGTACAACACCTTCCATGCCCGCCTGCCGGGTCTGCGCTGGCCGCTCGACCACCTGTTCCACAGCACGCATTTCACCCTGGTGGGGATGCAGCGTCTGCCCGATGTCGGCTCCGACCATTTCCCGATCCTGGTCGAGCTGGCGTTGTCGCCGGGAGAGAACGACGCCGATGCGGGCCTCGATGCGGATGCCGACGATCAGGCCCAGGCGCAGGCTGCGGTCGAAGACGCGACGTTTTCGACCTCCGGCAGCGCAACGCTCAGGGCGGACTGAGCACGGCGGAAGTCGGACATGTCGACGTGGTCGCGCTCCGGGGCCGTCACGCGTGCCGGCAACTTCTCCCCCCTTCCGTATGCCCGCCAGCGACGCCGACGGGGGTGGGTCTTCGCGCAGGCTGGCTCACGCCCGGGGGCAAACCCGGGCTTTCGGCGCGACACGCCGCCCGGAACGCCCGCGCTCAGCGCGTCAGTCGTGCCCGCAGATCGCGCAGATCGCGCTTGGCGACATCGCGCAGGGTGTCCTCGCGCCACGCGTCGGCCGCTGCTTCGCCGGACATCCGCAGCCGCCGCTCGTACTCCGGCTGCATCTGTTCACGGCGCAGGTCGCGGATGCGCCGGTATTCGGTGCGCAGCGACGACATGTGCCGGATGGGATAGGCGGCGCCGATCGGCGACATCCATGGCTGGATCCCGTCATCGGTGGCGAGGGAGGTCGGGGTCTCCACCGAAGTATTCGGACCCGCAGCGGATGCAGGCATCGCCCACGCCAGTGCGAACGCACAGGCGCAAGCGGCGGTAACGGCTCTCGGGTCCATGGCACCCTCCCATGCGGTGACGGACACGAGTAAACCTAGCAGATGCGTTGCAAATGCTGTGTCGAGGCTGCTTGTTCAGCCAGCGCCGGGGCGCAGGTCCAGACCGAGCGCGTTGCCGAGTACGCGCATCGCTTCGTCGTCGTCGCGCGGGGCCAGCACGCCGGCCACGGTGTCGTCACCGGTGTCCCAGGTCCACAGGGTGTAGCCGGCCACCCGCAACTGGTCGTAGGCCGCCTCGATCAGGGCGCCGGTCGACGCGCCGGCGAGCGCGACCGCATCGGTCGGGTCCTCGACCCCCCAGTCGATATCCACGCGGAAGCGTTCGGCCAGGGTCTCGATCGCATCGATCAGCGTGGTGCGTTCGGTTTCGTCGATGCGGAAACTGGCGCGCCAGTCGGTGACGCGCTCGAGTGCATCGCGCACCGCCTCGGCGTCGTCATCGTCATCGTCGCCGAGCAGCTCGCGGTACGCCTGGAACTGCTGGGTGGCCGCCTCCTCGTCGCCGGGGTTGATGCGCAGCAGCCACTGCCAGGCCAGCACTTCCAGGTCGCCCTCGTGTTCGGCGTCGCCCTCGTCGAAATCGTGACCGGTGGCGCCGTGGGCGAAGTTGTCGTCGGGATCGAACTCGTCGTCGCGCGTGGGCATGGCGGCATTCCTGGAGGGGATGCGTAGTGTGCCGCGACATGGCCAGCCGCGGCACGCGGGCGGGCTTCAGCCGCCGGCGGTCCCGCGGGCGGAGCCCTTGGCGCCCCCACCGCGCTGCGATGGCGCAGTCTTGCCGGCAGCGGGCTTGCGCGCTGCCGGGCGCTTGGTCGTCGCTTGCTTCGAGGATGCCTTTGGCGTCGCGTTCGCGCGGGCGCCGGTGCTGGCCGATGGTGAACCGGTGGCGCTCTTCTTCGTGGTCGTCCGCTTGGCACCGGACGATGCGGTCGTGCCGCCGCCCGAGCGGCCGGCGATCTTCTTCGTCGCCGGCTTTCCACCGTCGTCGCCGCGCGTTTGGGCATGCGACGGCGGCAGACGCGAGGTCGTGGTCCCGCCGCGCAGGTCGACGATGCGGTTCTCGCCCATCGCCTCCTTGCGCCTGGTCACTTGGGCGACGGCAAAGGCGATGGCCTTGCCGATCAGCGAGCCCGGGCCATCCCAGTACTCGGCGGTGCGCATCTCGACCTCGATCAGGGTGAGCTTGGGATCGTTGATGCCGCGCGGGAAATACGCCTTGAGCGCGTCGTCCCAGAACTCCTCGATCTTCTCCGGATCGTCGTTGACGTAGGCATCGCCTGCCATCGACACGTAGGTATTGCGGCCCTTGGACGCATACGCCAGGTTGACCTTGGAGTTGCGCGTGATCTCGGCAACCTTGGGACTGTCGGAAGCAACGAAGAACCAGACGCGGCTGCCGTCGAAGCGTGCCTTCTGGGTCGAGAGCGGCCGGCTGACGAGGTAACCGCCCGGCCCCACGCTGGTGAACATCGTGATGTCGATGTCCTCGATCAGTTTCGCGATCGTCTGCGCGTCTTTCGCGCCCTTGCTCTTCGCCGCCATGCTGGTCTCCGCTCCGGGGATCGAACGGCAGTGTCGACAGCGCGGCGGGCAACAGGCGTGAAGGCGTCCAGGCCGTGGAGATTTCAGCAGGCCGCGGCCACGTTCGCGCGCTGGCGCCGTTCGTCGCGCCGCGCCATGACGTAGATCCCCAGGCCTGCCGCGGCCGTCACCGCCCCGACGTAGCCGGTGGCTGTCCAGCCCAGGCCCGCGCCGATCGCCATGCCGCCCAGCCAGGGACCGAGCGCATTGGCGGTATTGAAGGCGGCATGGTTGGACGCCGCCGCGAGGGTCTGCGCGTCACCGGCAACATCCATCAGCCGCTTCTGCAGCACCGGCGCGAGCGCCCCCATGGTGCCGACCGCGACGATCGCCGGCAGGATCGACCACACCGCGCCGGTCGCGAGCGGGAACAGCAGCAGTACCAGCAGCGACCAGCCCATGACGACGGCGACCGCACGGAACTGCAGTCGGTCCACCAGCCAGCCGCCGGCGAGGTTGCCGAGGATCGCACCGACGCCGAACGCCGCCAGACCGATCGGAATCCAGCGCTCCGACACGCGCGTGACCTCGATGAGGGTCGGGGCCAGGTAACTGAAAACGCAGAACATGCCGGCGAAGCCGATCGCGCCGATCAGCAGCGCATACCAGACCTGCGCGGTATTGAACGCGCGCAGCTCGCGCATCGGCGACTGCGTCGCCTCGGCCGGGTCGGGGGCGAGCAGGCGCGCAACCAGCGCGACGGTCAGCATCGCGATCACCGCGACCAGGGCGAAGGTCCAGCGCCAGCTCAGCTGCTGGCCGAACCATGTCGCCAGCGGATTGCCGACCAGAATTGCGATCGACAGACCCAGCAGCACCCGGCTCATCGCCGCGCCGCGCTGCGCAGGTGGACTGATCGAAGCAGCGACCAGCATCGCGACGCCGAAGTAGGCCCCGTGCGGCAGACCGGCGACGAAACGCGCCACCATCATCGCGCCGTAGTTCGGCGCAAGCGCGGTCGCGAGATTGCCCAGCGCGTAGAAACCCATCAGCGCCAGCAGCAGGCGACGCCGCGGCAGGCGCGCACCGAGGATCGCCAGCAGGGGCGCGCCGACGACCACACCGACCGCGTAACTGCTGATCAGATGCCCGACTGCCGGTTCGTCGACACCGAACTCCCGGACCAGACTCGGCATCAGGCCCATCATCGCGAACTCGCTGGTGCCGATCGCGAAACCGCCCATCGCCAGGGCGAAGAGGATCAGCGCGCGGGTGCGATCGGACGGCAGGGCCGGGGCATTCGCCATGAGGACGCTCGGACTCGGAACCGACCATTATTGTGCATTGCAGCACAAGGCGTCGTGACCATCCTTGAGGGTGCTGCGTTGCATGCAGCGGGTGATTCGCCAGTATCGAATGAACGCGCCGGAACGACATGTGCTGGACGCGTCCGCGTCGACAGTCGCGCCCGTATCCACGGAGATCTGCATGCCGCTGACCGCATTCGGCCTCGACCGCACGCTCAAACCCGCCGCCACGCGTTCCTCGACCCGGCGGCGGCTCGACCATGGGCTCACCGCCATCGTGGCGCATGGCGTCGACACATCCACCGCGCGCGTCACCGAAGCCATGGGCGGCGGGGACTCCGGGGATCTCGACCAGCCCCCGGCAAAGGTGGCCGATACCATCGGCATGCGCGCGCGCAACGCGGTGCGTCTCGCCCGGCTGCTGCAGCTCCATCCCGATCCGGGACCGCGCAAGGGATGATCCGGATCGGGTGCGCCGGCTGGTCGATCGCCGCGGGTGACGCGGACCTGTTCGAGGCCGGCGAATCCGCGCTTGCCCGCTACGCGACGCGCTTCGACATGGCAGAGATCAATTCCTCCTTCTACAAGCCGCACCGGGCTGCGACCTATGCGCGCTGGGCGGACACGGTGCCGGCGGGGTTCCGGTTTTCGGTGAAGCTGCCCAAGGCCATCACCCACGAGGCGCGGCTGGTGGGCTGCGGACCGGCGCTCGATACGTTCTTCGACGCGGCCGGCGCGCTGGGTGATCGGCTGGGTTGCGTGCTCGTGCAACTCCCGCCGAGTCTGGCGTTCGATGCCCGCATCGCCAGCACCTTCTTCGCGATGCTGGGTCGGCGCTGGCCGGGCCCGGTGGCCTGCGAGGCACGTCATGCGAGCTGGCTGGAGCCGCGTGCGGAGGCCGTCCTGCGCCGTCGCGAGGTGGCACGCGTGGCGGCCGATCCCGCGCGCCACGGCGACGATGCCGTCCCTGGTGGGCATCCCGGATTCGCATACTGGCGCTGGCACGGCGCGCCGAAGATCTACTACAGCGACTATCCGCCCGCGGCACTGGATGCGATCGCCGACGCGGTCGCTGCGGGGCCGGCCGACGCCTGGGTGGTGTTCGACAACACCGCGGGCGGCCATGCAGTCCCCAATGCGGCCGCCCTCCAGGCCCGGATCGGATGAGCCGCTCACTGCGTCGCGACGAATGGCTGTGGCAGGATGCGCGGTCATCCACTCCCCGCGCGTTGTCCGTGACGTCTCCAGCGACTGCCGGCTCGCCCGATTTCCTGCACATCCACAGCGCAATGGCATCCCGCGTCGCGGCGTTCGACTGGACGCAAACGCCGCTGGGCCCGATCGAACACTGGCCGCAGTCACTGCGAACGACACTGGGCCTGATGCTCGAATCGCGTTTCGCGATGTGTCTGTGCTGGGGTCCGGAGCTGACGCTGTTCTACAACGACGCCTATATGCGGGTGCTTGGCGCGAAGGAGCCCGGCGCGCTCGGCCAGCCGCTGGCGCTGATCTGGTCCGATGTCTGGGAGGACATCCGTCCGCTGGTGGACAGCGTGATGTCCGGCACGGCCACGATGCAGGAAGACATGCCGCTGACGATGCTGCGCAACGGCTATCCGGAGGAAACGTTCTTCACGTTCTCCTATACGCCGGTACGCGGCGAGGACGGCGGGATCGCCGGATTCCTCAACGTCACCACCGATGTCACCCGACGGGTGCAGAACGAGCGCCGGCTGCGTGCCGACGTCGCCCAGTTGGGGCGCATGTTCGACCAGGCGCCCAGCTTCATGGCGATGCTCACCGGCCCCGACCATGTGTTCCGCTATGCCAACCCGGCCTACATGCGCCTCATCGGCGGACGCGACGTGCTCGGCAAACCCGCAGCCGAAGCGTTGCCGGAGGCCGCGCAGCAGGGCTATGTGGCCTTGCTCGACGAAGCGTTCAACAGCGGCAACCCATTTTCCGCCGACGGCATGAGATTCGTCGTCCAGGCCTCGGCGGGCGGCGAGCCTGTCGAACGCTATCTGGACTTCGTCTACCAACCGATCAGCGACGAGCATGGCGGGGCCGGCATCTTCGTGCAGGGCGTCGACGTGACCGCGCGCCGGATGTCCGACCTCGTCCTGCGCACGCGCGAGGCCGAGCTGCGCGCACTCAACCGCGATCTGGAACGCGAGGTCCTGGAACGCGCACGCGAGCGATCGCTGACCTGGCAGGTCACCCCCGACCTGCTCGCGGTCATGGACGCAGAGGGCGTGATCGAAGCGATCAATCCCGCCTGGCAACAGTTGCTCGGCTGGACCGACGACGAACTGCTCGGCCGCCGCTGGCTGGACCGTGTCTGCGCGGAAGATCACGCAGTCACCCGCGCGGTCCTCGACAACCTGCGCGCCGACAAGCCGGTGCTGCATTTCGAGAACCGCTTTCGCACGCGCACCGGGGGCGTCCGCACCCTGTCGTGGATGGCGACGCCGGAAGGCGGGCGTTTCTACTGCAGCGGCCGCGACGTCACCGACATCAAGGCCGCCGCCGACGCGCTGGCCCGCTCCCAGGCGCAACTGCGCACATTGTTCGAAACCAGTTACCAGCTGCAGGGCATGTGCAGACCCGACGGCATCGTCACCGATGCCAATCGGCCCGTGCTTGAGGCGCTGGGAGTCGGGTTCGACGACGTCGTTGGCCTGCCGCTGTGGGAGACGCCGTGGTTTTCCGCCACGCCCGGGATGCCGGCGCGTATCCGGGCGATGTTCGTGCGCGCCGCCGCAGGCGAGACCGTGCGTGACGAAATCCAGGTCGATCTGCCCGGTGGCCGACGTTGCCACGACCTCTCGCTGCGGCCGATCCACGACGACGGCCGCATCATCGCCGTGGTTCCAGAGGCGATCGACACGACCGAGCGCCGCAATGCCGAAGAAGCCCTGCGCCAGTCGCAGAAGCTCGAATCTCTGGGACAGCTGACCGGCGGCGTCGCCCACGATTTCAACAACCTGCTGATGCCCATTGTCACCGCGCTCGACCTTGCGTCCGATCCGAATGCGCGCCCGGAGCGCCGCGCGCGCATGCTCGGGGTCGCACGCCGGTCCGCAGATCGCGCCACCTCGCTGGTACAGCGGCTGCTGTCGTTTGCGCGCAGGCAGCCGCTGCAGACCACCGACGTGGACGTGGGGGCGCTCGTGGTGGGCATGGCCGCGCTGGTGGAGAGTTCCTGCAGTCCGCGGATCCGGCTGGTCGTGGCGGCCGCCGATGGTCTGTTGCCTGCGGTGGCCGACCCCGGCCAGCTGGAAATGGCCATCCTCAACCTCGGCATGAACGCCTGCGACGCGATGCCAGAAGGGGGTACCCTCACGCTGGCTGCCCGCAATGCCCGGGTCACGGGCGATGGCCGGCTGGCGGACGGACGTTACGTGGTGGTGGCGGTGTCCGACACCGGTCATGGCATGGACGAGGCGACGCGCCAGCGTGCCATCGAGCCGTTCTTCTCGACCAAGGGCATCGGCAAGGGCACCGGCCTTGGCCTGTCGATGGCGCACGGACTGGCGTTGCAACTCGGCGGGTATCTGTCGATCGACAGCTCGCCCGGCGCCGGCACCACCGTCGAACTCTGGCTCCCCGTGGGCACATCCCGGGTCGCCGCACACGAACCGACCGAGGACACAGTAGTGGACAGCACAGCAGAACCGCGCGGTACCGCACTGGTGGTGGATGACGAGGATTCGGTGCGCATGTGCACCGCTGATGCGCTGGAGGACATGGGCTATCGCATCGTCGAGGCCGGTTCGGCCGAAGAGGCGCTGCGCGCGCTCGACGACGGTCTCGCCCCCGCCATCCTGGTGACCGACCATCTGATGCCGGGCATGACCGGCGCCGAGCTGGCACGCGCCGTGCGCGAGCGTCTGCCGGCCACGGCGATCATCATCGTTTCCGGCTACACCAACATGGCCGACATCGCGCCCGGGGTGACCATCCTCAACAAACCCTTCCGCCAGCATGAGCTTGCGGCAAGCGTGGGGCTGGCCGCCGCGTCGATCCACGGCGCGGCCTGAGTCCGGACCGACCATCGCCGACGCCGCGTCGACACCCGCGCGCAGACGCTGCGGACATGCCGTCCCGGGCTCACCAGCCGCAGCAGCGCGTCGCACTCGGTCCGCTTGGAGGGCCGGCGCGGTGACCGGGTGGATGCGCTACGGCAACCGGCATGGCGGCAGCGGCGTGCGCGCCTGGCGTCTCGAAGGCAATCTGCTGTCGGTCGAGTTCGTCGATGGCGCGGTGTACGACTACCAACGTCAGGAGGTCGGGAGTCGCCGCTTCGATGCCGCCTGTGCGGCCGCGCGCGCGGGACGCGGGCTTTCGAGCTGCATCAGCCGACATCTGCGCGACCGCTATGCAGATCGCTACGACGATCGCCGGGCCTGGGACGTCGTCCGCAACCGGGGACGCAGCGACGATGGCGCAATCTCAAAGGCCGGGGCTGCACGCCCCATCGGCCCTGTGCCCCAACGGCGACGCCCCGCCCTCCAACGGCCTGCGTCTCGATGATCCGCTCCAGCAACGCATGCAACTGCGCCAGATGCCCGGAACCGGCGGCGCGGGTATCCGGATCCGATGTCATCGCGACCGTCGGCACGACCTAGAGCGCGCATGGAACACCGGCGAGGCGCGTGCAGGATCGCCTCTCGGGCTTAGCCCGGCGCTTCGGCCTGGGACGACGGCTTGATCTGGCGTTCGAAACAGACCCGGCCGGCCGTATGCGGCCAGTCGCGGCGCATCCAGGGTTCGATCTGGCGCAGCGGCTGGGCGTTGTCGGTGGCGAACACCGCGCACAGCTCCAGCAGATCGGGCCCGAGAACCCGGTATTCGTACGCCGCGCCGGTCACCGGATCGGTCCGGCGCAGGTCGACGCCCGGCACGGCCTCCAGGGTTTCGGGCAGGGTCTTTCGCCTGAGCAGATGCGCGCCCGCTGCCTGCTCGATCGCATGCAGATCACGGACGCGCGCGGCGTCCAGGCGCGCGTCGCGTTGCGCGCCGGGGGTGCCGATCAATATCAGCGTCACCACGACCGCCGCCGCGCTCACCAGTCCGCCGGCCACCACGAGGCCGCGCCCGAAGCGGGCCACGTTCAAGGCGACACCTCTTCCCGACGCAGGTCCAGAAGGTAGAACGTGAAGATCGCCCCGGCGATGGTGCCCGCGATCAGCACCTTGAGCAGGAATCGGACGCTGAGCTCGCCCCCCAGGACGTTGTAGACCAGGGTGATGAGATCTCCCGCCAGCACCGCCGTGGCCAGGAACAGGGTCATGTACGTCAGCCATCGGCGCACCGGCGACAGCCGCTTGACCGGATCGCGCTCCAGTTCGCGCGACAGTTTGTGCGCCATGAACGCGAACAACGGAAACGCGATAACCAGTGACGATGCCGACCACCGCATCGACCGGCCGAGCCACTGCCCCCGGTAATCGGGATCGCTCGGGTCGGGGAAGGCCAGGTTCACCAGGTCGAACAGCAGGCTGCCGAGCTGCCACGCCGAGATATAGAGCGCCGTGAACAGCACCAGATGCAGGAAGGCGTCGCGCGCCGACAGGGTCGGCCGCGGTCGGGGAACCGGTAGCCCGAATGCAACGGCCGGGTATCGCGACAGCGCGTCGCCAACCTGCGCTGCAGGCCAGCCTGCCTTGGCCAGGGTGGTGGCGACCGCATCGTGACCGGCCCCGCGCGCCAGTGCCTCGCGCACGAAACCCTGCAACTCCCTCGAATCCGCGCTCATGGTCCGCTCCGGTCTTGAGTGGCCAATCTAGCAGGCGGCCGGATGCCCATGCCGTGCCGATCTCACCGTGTTCAGCATTCCGGTCTCGGTCCGCGCGACCCGCCGTGGGACAATGGCGCATGGGCGAACCCGACACCACCTCGCCGGCCACCGACGCGGCCGATGCACCGCCGCGCGTGCTGACCGAGGCGCTGAAGGCCGACATCCGCGCCGCGTACACGAAGCTGCAGGCGAACACGCCCGGCTTCAGCACGCGCCGCTCGCAGAGCGCGATGATCGGACTGGTCTCGCGCGCACTCGCGACCACAGGCGGCATCGGCGTCGCCGAGGCGCCGACCGGTGTCGGCAAGTCGCTGGCGTATCTGACCGCCGGGGTGCCGATCGCCCTGGCGACGAAGAAGAAACTCGTCATCAGCACCGGCACCGTGGCCTTGCAGTCGCAGCTGGTCGAGCGCGACATCCCGGCGTTCCTCGCCGCGACCGGACTGGAAGCGCGCGTCGCGCTGGCCAAGGGCCGCACCCGCTACCTGTGCACGCGCAACGCCGCGGAACTGCATGCCGAACACAGCCAGGGCACGATGCTGCTCGACGGCGCCGGCCCCGACGAAGGCGGCGACTTCGAGCGCCAGCTCTACGACCGGCCGCTGGCACCGCACGAGATCGACGCCGCGCGGCGGCTGCTCGAAGCGCATGCGGACCGCCAGTGGGACGGCGACATCGATGCCGCGCCCGAGCCGATCTCGCCGGCGTTGCGCACGCGCATCACGACTCCGGCGTCCGGCTGCGCCGGCCGGCGCTGCAGCTTCGCCCAGCAGTGTCCGGTGCTCAGGGCGCGCAATACGGTGCGCGAATCGCAGATCGTCGTGACCAACCATGCCCTGCTGCTGTCGTCGCTGGCGATGGGCGACATCGAGAACGGACAGCCGCTGCTGGCGCCGCCCGGCGAGATGCTGCTGGTGCTCGACGAAGGTCACCACGTGGCCAATGTGGCGATCGACCAGGGCGCTGCGCGTCTGCCCCTGGCCGACATGGCCAAGCGCACCGGGCGCATGCAGATCCTGATCGCCGGCAGCTACCGCCTGGTCGACAAGGAGAAGATCGGCACGCTGCTGCCCGGCGAGGCGATCGAACTCGCCTCGCGGGTGTCGAAGGGCCTCAAGGCCTTCCAGCTCGACGTTGACCGGACCTGGCAACCGGAGCCCGGCGATCGCGACCCGATGTGGCGGGCGCCGCTCGGCCGCCTGCCCGAACACTGGGCGCCCGCGATCGAACAGCTGGGAGAGGACACCCGCGCCCTCCTCAACTGGGTGCATGCCGCGCAGCAGGCCGTGGCCCGGGTGAAGCAGGAGGATCCTGCGCGCGAGAAGCTGCAGCGCAGCCTGGGGCTGGCCCTGGAAATGATCGAGCAACAGCACGACCTGTGGGCCGGCTGGCGCCGCGAAGACCGCGACGGCAGTCCGCCGATGGCACGCTGGATCACCGCCACCCGCGAAGGCGACCTTGCCCTGCACTGCTCACCCGTCTCGGCGGCGCACGTGTTGCGCTCGCTGCTGTGGAAGGAGATCGACTCGGTGGTGATGACTTCGGCGACACTGACCGGCGGCGGGGATTTCCAGTCGTTCGCGATCGACACCGGCCTGCCCGACCACGCCGAAACCGCATCCCTTCCGTCGCCGTTCGATCTGCGCAACCAGGCGCAGCTGATCGTGCCGCAGTTCCCGGTGCCGCCCGACGACCGCGAAGGCCATCCGAAGGCGGTGGCCGAATGGCTTGCGCGCGAGCTGGACTGGTCCAAGGGCAGCATGGTGCTGTTCACTTCGCGCTGGAAGATGGAGAAGGTCGCCGAGCTGATGCCGGGCTCGCGGCGGGCAGCCATCCAGGTGCAGAGCAGTGGCAACAAGTCGCAGGTGGTGGCCGCGCATCTCGAGCGCGTCGCCGCCGGCAAGGGCTCGGTGCTGTTCGGGCTCAATTCGTTCGGGGAAGGTCTGGACCTGCCGGGCGAGGCCTGCACGACGGTCGTGATCACCCAGGTGCCGTTCGCGGTACCGACCGACCCGCAGACGGCGACGCTCGGCGAATGGCTCGAAGCCCGCGGCCACAACCCGTTCAACCTGATCGCCGTGCCGCATGCGCTGCGCACCTTGACCCAGTTCGCCGGGCGCCTGATCCGCACCTCGACCGATACCGGCCGCGTCGTGATCCTCGATTCGCGCCTGCTCAGCCGCCGCTACGGCCAGCGCATCCTCGATGCGCTGCCGCCTTTCGAGCGCGTGATCGGCTGAACGACCACGGTGCTGCGGCTCTGCGCCGACCCTCCGGAAAACTCGAGGCGTGCATCGCGCCGGGCCGCTCAAGCACCTCCATGCCAGCGCCGCCTCTCCGCTGCCGCCGCCGGCGGGAGTACTCACTGACCCGCCCGGGTTGTTGCTGTCCTGCACCTCTCCCTCCGGGAGAGGTCGACGCGCTCGGCGCGTCGGGTGAGGGTGAGGGTGAGGCCGGGGACGCGAGCGCGAGCGCGGGGCAACCTACGGCCACTACGCCCAGCGCGTCGTCGACGCTGCCGCCGGTCGCGAGAGCGCCA
>NZ_RPFN01000009.1:0-5896 GCF_003813845.1 Luteimonas sp. 100069 | reverse complement strand
GAGCGCCACTGCCCCGCCCGGGCTGCTGCTCTCCTGCACCTCTCCCTCCGGGAGAGGTCGACGCGCTCAGCGCGTCGGGTGAGGGCGGGGGGTCGCGGGCGCGGACACGCGCGCGGGGCAACCTACGACTGCTATGCCCAGCGCGTCGTCGACGCTGACGCCGGTCGCGAGAGCGCCACTGCCCCGCCCGGGCTGCAGCTCTCCTGCACCTCTCCCTCCGGGAGAGGTCGACGCGCTCAGCGCGTCGGGTGAGGGCGGGGACGCGGGGCCACCCTGCGAGCACTACGCCCAGCGCATCGTCGCTATGCCGCCCCCGGTCGCGAGAGCGCCACTGCCCCGCCGGGCTGCTGCCCTGCACCTCTCCCTCCGGGAGAGGTCGACGCGCTCAGCGCGTCGGGTGAGGGCCGGGGCACTCAACGACCGCTACGGCCAGCCATCCTCGCCAGGCCGCTGCATCCGGCGGAAGCGCCCGCAGCCCCTCATCCCTCGAACAGCCCCACCTGTACCGGCAGTTCGTCTGGCTCCCGGAACCCGCCGATGCCCACACCGACCAGCCGGTAGCGTGTCGACGCCGGCAGATCCACGCGCTCGCGCAAGGCCAGCGCGATCCGGATCAGCTCGGCCTGCGAGGCCGGCGGCGTGTCCGGGGTGAAACTGCGCGTCAGGATGCGGAACTGCGAGGTCTTGAGTTTCAGCACCACGGTGCGGCCCACCCGGGCGGTCCTGCGGGTTGCCGCCCAGGTCTTCTCCGCGAGCCGCTCGATCATCGGCGCCAGGTCTTCCAGCAGCAGGTCAGTCTCGAAGGTGTCCTCCGAGGAGATCGACTGCACCGGCTGGTGGGGTTCCACGCCGCGTTCGTCGATGCCGCGCGCACGCTGGTAGAGCCGCGCGCCGAAGCTGCCGAAACGCCCCTGCAGCACCTCCAGCGACAATCCGCGCAAGTCACCCACGGTCGCGACCCCCAGCTCGGCCAGCTTCTTCTCCATCACCTTGCCGACGCCCGGAATCAGCCCGACCTTCAGCGGGATCAGGAACGCATCGACCTGCGCCGGCTTCACCACGAACAGGCCATCGGGCTTGTTCCAGTCCGAGGCGATCTTGGCGATGAACTTGTTCGGGGCGACCCCGGCCGAGGCGGTCAGTTGCGTGGCCTCGAGGATCTGCGCGCGGATCGCCTGCGCGGTCGCGGTGGCGCTGGGCGAGGGAATCTTCGGGTCGGTGACGTCGAGATAGGCCTCGTCCAGCGACAGCGGCTGCACCAGATCGGTATGCGCGTGGAATATCTCGCGCACCTGGCGCGAGACAGCCTTGTAGCGGGCGAAGTCGGGCGGCACGAACACCGCGTCCGGGCACAACCGCTCGGCCGTCACCGCCGGCATCGCCGAATGCACGCCGAACGGCCGCGCCTCGTAGGACGCCGCGCACACGACCGACCGCGCGCCGCGCCAGGCCACGACCACCGGCCGGCCCCGCAGCGACGGATCGTCGCGCTGTTCGACCGACGCGTAGAACGCGTCCATGTCGATGTGGAGGATCTTGCGCACCACCGCATTATCGTCGCCCCGGTCGCAGACGCTGCGCCTTTGCCACGGGATCTCGGGATCTCGATGTCGTACTCACGCCGCGGCGAGCAGGCTCGGACTTCATCCAACCGCGAGGTGCCGGCCATGAGCCAAGGCGACAAGTCGTCCTACACCGACAAGCAGAAGCGCAAGGCCGAACACATCGAGTCTTCGGAGCGTGACAAGGGCCGCTCCAAGGACGATGCCGAGCGCATCGCCTGGGCCACCGTCAACAAACAGGATGGCGGCGGCAAGCAGAGCGGATCCGGCCGCAAGGACAGCTGATCAGGCGCCCTCGACCGGCAGCCGGACGATCGCGACGGTCGCGTCGTCGGGATCGGTCGTGATCGAGAAGCCGAGCTGCCGGCACATGCCCAGCATCGTGGTGTTCTCGCGCAGCACCTGGCCCTCGACGAATCGCAGCCCCTGCCAGCGGGCGTACTCGATCATGAGGCTCATCAGCCGCCAGCCCAGGCCGGCGCCCTTGAGGTCCGAGCGCACCATGATTCCGTATTCGCCCGTGTCGTAGTTGGCATCGGCGAGCAGGCGCACGGCGCCCAGCATCTCGCCGCTGGCCGGGTCGATCGCCGCCAGCGCAATGGAGCGCGCGTAGTCGAGCTGGGTCAGGCGCGCGATGAATTCGTGGCTGAAATGGCGCACCGCGCTGAAGAAGCGCAGCCGGAGATCCTCGGGGCTGACCCGCTCGAAGAACCTCCTGAACATCGCCTCGTCTTCTGGTCGCACCGGCCGTATGAAGACCTGACTCCCGTTGGCCAGCGACACCGTGCGCTCCCACTCGACCGGGTACGGGAGAATCGCGAAGCGCGGATGGCCCCGGCCCTTGTGCAGGGGTCTGACCGGCGCCACCGCGATGCGCGCATCCACCGCGACCACGCCGCTCTGATCGGCGAGCAGCGGATTGATGTCGATTTCGCGCAGTTCCGGCAGGTCCGCGGCCATCTGGGCCAGTTTCACCAGCACCAGCGCAAGCGCGCGCTCATCGGCGGCCGGCACATCGCGATAGGCCTTGAGGATCCGCGCTGCACGGGTCCGGCCGATCAGCTCATGGGCCAGCCGCAGATCCAGCGGTGGCAGCATCAGGGCCTTGTCGTCGATGACATCGACCGCAGTGCCGCCGCGTCCGAACACGATGACCGGACCAAAGGTCGGATCATCGGCGATGCCGGCGATGAGTTCGCGTGCCTTGGGCCGCAGCACCATCGCATGAACGGTGACCCCTTCGATCCTGGCCTGCGGACGCAGCCGTCGCGCGCGCGTCAGGATGTCTTCGGCCGCGGCGCGTACGGCGTCGGCGCTGGCCAGATTCAATCGCACGCCGTCGACATCCGACTTGTGCGGGATGTCCGGCGCGTCGATCTTCACCGCGACCGTCGAGCCGCGCGCGAACATGGCACGCGCCGCTTCGACGGCCGCTTCCGGATCCCGTGCCCGCGATACATCGGCGACCGCGATGCCATAGGCGCGCAGCAGGCGCACGCTCGCCACCGGGTCGAGCATGCGGTTGCCCGATGCCAAGGCGGCCTGGACGATCGCGCGCGCGGCCGGCAGGTCCACGTTGAAATCTTCGGGCAGGCTGGGCGGCGTCTCCATCAGGGCGCGTTGCGCCTGCTGATGGCGCACCAGATACATGAAACCGCGGACCGCATCGGCCTCGCTCGCATACACCGGGATACCCGCATCCCCCAGGGTCTGGCGCGCGCCCGCCTGATCGCCGAGCCAGACCGCGAACACCGGTTTGGCCTGGGCAGTAAGCGGACGTGTCGCGAGGGTCCGCACCACAGCCGCAGCGGTCTCGTCCGGATCCGACAGCACCGTGGGCACCTGCATTACCAGCACGGCATCGTTCTCGCGATCCTCGAGCAGGGCCTCGAGCGTCGCCGCATAGCGGCGACCATCGGCATCGCCCAGCATGTCGACCGCGTTGCGCCGCGACCAGCCACGCTCGAGCGCGGCATCGAGCGTGTCCAGCGTGGCATCGGACAGCGTGGCCCGCGTGCCGCCCAGATCGACGAGCCTGTCGAGCGCGAGCATGCCCACGCCGATGCCGTTGGTCATCACCGCAAGCCGATCGCCCGGCAGGCTGCCGAGGTGGGACAGGGTTTCGGCGGCGGCAAACAGCTCATCGAGCGCATGCACGCGCAGCAGGCCGGCCCTGCGGAATGCGGCGTCGTAGACGGCATCAGGCGCGGCAAGCACTGCGGCATGGGTCAGAGCCGGTGCTTCGCGCCGGGCGTGGCGGCCCGGCTTGACCACCACCACCGGTTTCGCCCGCGCGGCCGCCCGCGCCGCTGACAGGAACTTGCGCGCATCGCGAACCCGCTCGACGTACAGCAGGATCGCGCGGGTGCGCCGGTCGGTGGCGAAGTAGTCGAGCAGATCCGCGAAATCCACATCCAGCGCATCGCCCAGCGAGGCGACGGCGGAAAAACCGATACCACGCGGACGGCTCCATTCGATCATGCCCGCTGCCACCGCGCCCGACTGCGAGATCAGGGCGAGATCGCCGGCTGCGGGCGCATGCGCGGCAAAGCTCGCGAACAGATTCGCATGTGGCGCAATCACGCCCAGACAGTTGGGGCCGACGATCCGCAGGGCGTAGGCGCGAGCCACGGCCGCCAGCGCCGCGTTGGGTGAACCCGCGCCGATCCCCATGTCACGCGTGAGCACGATCGCAGCCTTGGCGCCCTTGCGTGCGGCCGCCTCGGCGACGGTTGCAACATCCGATGGCGGCACTGCGATCACCACCAGTTCGGGGACGAAGGCCAAGGCATCGAAGGACCGCACTGCCTGCACGCCGTCGATGACGGCATGACGCGGGTTCACCAGGCCGATCGGCCCGGCGAATCCCCCCTCGCGCAGCTGCTGCAGGACCAGCCGGCCCAAGGAACGCGGCCGAGGACTCGCGCCGACCAGCGCGACCGATGCCGGATGAAACACGGATTGCAGGGCGTAGGTACTCATCGTGCCCGCGGCTTCCTTCGAGCGACCGCAGACCATACACGATGGCCGGTCGACGTCCGGAGGCGCTGCCCCGCCTTGAACAGAGCCCGGGTGGGAACCGCGTGCGTATAGGGTGCTCTCGTCCAGCTTCCGGCATGCATCCCGAGCGCCCCCCCGTGTTCGTGGCTAGCCGCCCGGCTGTCCTTGAGGCTTCGCGTACACCGCCGCCGGTTGAAGGCACCCGCTGCCGGAGTTCGACCGGCGAGCAGTTGCGCGGCGGAAGCATGACGGCCGGGCTTGTCCCGACCGGTGGCGTTTCCTGGCCTGAAACCGCTCGCCCCCTTCCGCCTCGATCAGCCGGCGCACCATCGCCCTGACTGCGGCACCGGAGACGTTGGCGCCATCGAGGCGCACGGCGAAGAAGCGCTGCACCGGGAGCATGAGCAGAGCGGGGACCTGGCCTGTCGCAGCGATCCGAAGCAAAGAGATCCGGATCCGGACATTCTCTCCACGTACCGCCGCATGCATCGGCGCAGAGGGTTCAACGTCGACGGTCGTGCACTCTTGCGCAGACCTCGCCGACAGGGCCGCGACCATGGAAGTCTGCGTGCGCACCCCCGGAGCTTCTGTTCGATCGCGAGGGTCTGCGTGAGGACAGGCCGCAGGAGCGATTCCCATGAGCAGGTGTTCGCGCCGCTGTGCACGCTCGCTGGCGCCCAGCGGACCCATGTGCACCCGCGGGCTGATCGGGCATGCGCGCCGTTCTGCGATCGCGGATCTACTGCGCCTTCCCCGCGCGCCATGGGAATCGCGTCTCGTGCGCTCAGACTAAATCCGTCTGCCGCGTGACGCCGCGGGTGTCTCCATGTCCGTTCGGGCAGCTAGAAACTCCAGACAAAGAAAAACCCCCGCCGGAATACCGGCGGGGGTTTTGGGTAAAAACCCTGGCGATGACCTACTCTCGCATGCTAGATGCACACTACCATCGGCGCATGTACGTTTCACTTCCGAGTTCGGAATGGGATCGGGTGGTTCCATACAGCTATAGTCACCAGGGAGAGGGTGGAGGGTCGCAGGTCGGTCCGGGTATCGACGCAGTGATGCGATCGAAAGTGGGACTGACAGCGCTCACGCTCTCAGAGGTTGGGAAGTAGCGAACATTTGAAACGCGTCTCACACGTGTTGTGGAGGCCAAGGATGCTTCGATAGAAGCAACTTGAGGTTATATGGTCAAGCCGCACGGATCATTAGTACTGGTTAGCTCAATACATTGCTGTACTTACACACCCAGCCTATCAACCACCTGGTCTTGATGGTTCCTTCAGGGGAGTCAAGCTCCCGGGAGATCTCATCTTGAGGCGCGCTTCCCGCTT
>NZ_RPFN01000008.1:0-110080 GCF_003813845.1 Luteimonas sp. 100069 | reverse complement strand
GCCTCGCGCCTCTCCCTCAGGGAGAGGCCGACGCGCGAAGCGCGGCGGGTGAGGGTGGGGACGCCCCCTTGAACTTTCCGGAGGGTGACGCAGCCAGAGGGGACACCTGTGAGGCGCGCGCGCTGGCTCAGGGATCGCCGGGCCGGCTGCCCTCACCCCAACCCCTCTCCCAGGGGGAGAGGGGCTTGAGCAGCCTCCAGCCCCCTCCCGGGGGGAGAGGGGCTTGAGCAGCCTCCAGCCCTCTCCCCGGGAGAGGGGCTTAAGCCACGTCCCCAAGCACTGTCCCGGGCAAGGGGCCATTCGCCGCGGCGCCGCCCTACGCCCCTGCGACGCGCACTTCGTTTGAATGGCGCCTTCCGCCCGGCATTCCAGCGTGTCCGTTATCGAAGCCCAACCCGCCGTCGCCACCATCTGGACCATCGGCCACTCCACGCGCAGCTGGGACGAGTTCCTGGCGCTGCTTCAAGGCCAGGGCATCGACGCGGTCGTCGACGTGCGCCGCTTTCCCGGCTCGAAGCGTTATCCATGGTTCGCGTCCGAGGCCATGGCAGAACATTTGCCCGAGACGGGTGTCGCCTATCTCTGGCTGCCGCAGCTCGGTGGCCGACGCCGCGCGCAGGCCGGTTCGCCCAACGGCGCCTGGCGCAATGCCGCGTTCCAGGGCTACGCCGACCACATGGCCAGCGCCGAGTTCGCCGAGGGCCTTGCCGCCGCGCTCGAGCTGGCGGCGTCCAGACGCACCGCGCTGATGTGCGCCGAAGCGCTGTGGTGGCGCTGCCACAGGCGCCTGATCTCCGACCTGTTGACCGCGCGCGGCACCCGGGTCTGCCACATCCTCGACGCCAGGCACGTGCAGCCGCATGTGATGCATCCCGACGCACGTGCCGAAGACGGCAGCGTGATCTATCCGCCAGCGCAGGGCGGGCTGTTCTGATCCGGAATCAGCGCGTCTTCAGCGAGGCCTGCAGCGCCGTCGCCAGCGCCGCATCGCCGCTGACCAGATCGGTCCACTTCAGTTCCAGCCCCTTGCGCTTGCCCTTGGGCACCAGCTTCAGGCCGTCCGGGTCGATGGTCAGCACATACGGCGTATCGCCGATCTGCAGTTCGCGCTTGAGGGCTTTGTCGAGTGGGGTCATGGCGGCCGGTCGGGAATGGACGCGGCCGATGCTGCCCCTGGGGGCGTCAAGCGGCCGGCACGGCGCCGCGGTGCAGCCTGGCGTAATGACCGCACTGCAGCGTGTTTGGCTGCAGTCACTGCCCCGATGCAGGACAACACATGCCACCCAACACCCAGCCGCCGGAAGGCGGGCTGCGGATAGTCGGGGGCCGCCCACGGCGTGCATACCACCCGCTATCCGGAACCGCCCGCAGCCGGAGACATTCCGCTGCCGCCGAATGCCGCAGTGCAGCATATTTTCAGCCGAAACCGCCACGGCCCGGCCGCTACAATCGACGCATCTTTTTTCCCCGCAGGAGCGCGCCATGAGCACGCCGGCCACTCACATCGATTCCAACGAAACCGCCCCCGAGACCGACGCCACGCCCCTGCGCTTCGTCACCGCCGCCAGCCTGTTCGACGGCCACGACGCCGCCATCAACATCATGCGCCGGCTCATCCAGTCGCAGGGCGCCGAGGTCATCCATCTCGGCCACAACCGCTCGGTGGAGGACGTGGTGCGCGCCGCGCTGCAGGAGGATGCCGACGGCATCGCACTGTCGAGCTACCAGGGCGGCCACGTCGAGTACATGAAGTACATGGTCGACATGCTGCGCGAGCGCGGCGCCGGCCATATCCGCGTGGTCGGCGGCGGTGGCGGCACGATCACCCCGGAAGAGATCCGCGAACTCGAGGCCTATGGCGTCGAGCGCATCTACCACCCCAACGACGGCATGAAGATGGGCCTGGTGGAGATGATCGAGGACGTGGTGTCCCGCGTGTCCGGTGCGCGCGACGCGCACGCCGCGGCCACCCGCGAACCTGCCAGCACCCGCCCGGCGCTGGACGACGAGATCGCCATCGGCCGCGTGCTCTCGGCGCTGGAAGACGGCGTGTATTCCGAATCCGAGCTGGCGATGCTGCGCAAGCAGTGGGCCTCGGGCGCGGCGGCGCATGAAGGCCCCGCGCCGGTCATCGGCATCACCGGCACCGGCGGCGCCGGCAAGAGTTCGGTTACCGATGAGCTGCTGAACCGTTTCCTCGCCAGCTTCCCGCAGATGCGCATCGCCGTGGTCTCGGTCGATCCCACCCGCCGCCGCACCGGTGGTGCGCTGCTGGGCGACCGCATCCGCATGAACTCGTTGCGCTCGCAGCGCGTGTACATGCGCTCGATGGCCACCCGCCGCCAGAACGTCGCCACCAACGCCGTGCTCAAGGACTGCATCGGTTTCCTCAAGGGGCTGGGCTATGACCTGGTGATCGTGGAAACCGCCGGCATCGGCCAGTCGGATTCGGAGATCGTGGATCTCGTCGATTTCCCGATGTACGTGATGACCAGCGACTACGGCGCGGCCAGCCAGCTGGAGAAGATCGACATGATCGACTTCGCCGAGCTCATCGTGCTCAACAAGTACGACAAGCGCGGCGCCGAGGACGCGCTGCGCGACGTGCGCAAGCAGTGGAAGCGCAACCGCCTGGCCTTCCAGATGGCCGACGAGGACGTGCCGGTCTATCCGACCATCGCCAGCCAGTTCAACGACCCCGGCATCAGCTGGATGTTCGCCAACCTGTGCCGCCTGCTGCGCGAGAAGACCGGCGCCGGCAATGCAGGGCAGTGCAGCTTCCAGCCCAGCCTCGACACCTCGCTCAAGGAGCCGCGCGCCACCGTGCTCATCCCCGGCGCCCGCGTGCGCTACCTCGCCGAGATCGCCGAGCAGGGCAGGGCGATCAACGCCTCCATCGAGAAGCAGGCCGAGGCCGCCGACCGCGCGCAATCCTTCTGGCAGGCGCTGCACGAACTCGGCGATGACAAGCTGCCCAGGCAGCTCGACCTCTACGACGGCGCCGACCTCGTCCCCGCCGCGAAAAACACCCTTCTCCCGCCTGCGGGAGAAGGTGCCCGCAGGGCGGATGAGGGCGCTTTTGAAGCCGACCGCACCCTCCTCACCCTGCGCCAGCGCTACAACGATGCCGTCCAGGCGCTGACCAGCGAGAACCTGCGCAACCTTCGCGAATGGCCCGCCCGCCTGAAGTCGATCACCGACGAAGTGACCGAGTACCAGGTGCGCGGCAAGACCATCCGCGTCGAGAACTACCGCGAATCGCTCAGCCACCAGAAGATCCCCAAGATCGCCGCGCCCACCTACAAGAGCTGGGGCGAGCTGCTGACCTTCCTGGGCAAGGAAAACCTGCCGGGCTATTACCCCTACACCGGCGGCGTCTACCCCTACCGCCGCAGCGGCGAGGACCCGATCCGCATGTTCGCCGGCGAAGGCACGCCCGAGCGCACCAACCGCCGCTTCCATTACCTCAGCGTCGGCCAGCCCGCCGCGCGCCTGTCCACCGCCTTCGACAGCGTGACGCTGTACGGCGAAGACCCGGCGCCGCGCCCGGACATCTACGGCAAGATCGGCAACTCGGGCGTCAACGTGCCCACCCTGGACGACATGAAGAAGCTCTATTCGGGCTTCGACCTGTGCGCGCCCACCACGTCCGTCTCCATGACCATCAACGGCCCGGCGCCGATGATCCTGGCCATGTTCATGAACTGCGCCATCGACCAGCAGGTGGAGAAGTACCTCAAGGCCGACCCGGACCGCTGGAACGATGCCCAGGCGAAGATCGATGCCTTCTTCGAAGGCCGCGAGCGTCCCCGCTACCACGGCGAACTGCCGCCCACCAACGACGGCCTGGGCCTGGCGCTGCTGGGCATGACCGGCGACCAGTTGGTGGACGCCGAGACCTACGCCCGCATCAAGGCCGAGACCCTGGCCACCGTGCGCGGCACCGTGCAGGCCGACATCCTCAAAGAAGACCAGGCCCAGAACACCTGCATCTTCAGCACCGAGTTCGCCCTGCGCATGATGGGCGACATCCAGCAGTACTTCGTCGACAACAAGGTCCGCAACTTCTACTCGGTGTCGATCAGCGGCTATCACATCGCCGAGGCCGGGGCGAACCCGATCAGCCAGCTCGCCTTCACCCTGAGCAATGGCTTCACCATCGTCGAGTACTACCTGGCGCGCGGGATGAAGATCGACGACTTCGCGCCCAACCTGTCGTTCTTCTTCTCCAACGGCATGGACCCGGAGTACACCGTCATCGGCCGCGTCGCCCGCCGCATCTGGGCGCGCGCCATGCGCGAGCGCTACGGCGCCAACGAACGCAGCCAGATGATGAAGTACCACATCCAGACCAGCGGCCGATCCCTGCACGCGCAGGAGATCCAGTTCAACGACATCCGCACGACCTTGCAGGCGCTCTACGCGCTGTTCGACAACTGCAACAGCCTGCACACCAACGCCTACGACGAAGCCATCACCACGCCCACGGAAGAAAGCGTGCGCCGCGCGGTGGCCATCCAGATGATCATCAACAAGGAGCTGGGGCTGAACTTCTGCGAGAACCCCTGGCAGGGCAGCTTCATCGTCGACCAGCTCACCGACCTGGTGGAAGAGGCCGTCTACAAGGAGTTCGAGGCCATCAGCGATCGCGGCGGCGTGCTCGGCGCCATGGACACCATGTACCAGCGCGGCAAGATCCAGGAAGAGTCGCTGTATTACGAGCACAAGAAGCACGACGGCTCGCTGCCGCTGGTGGGCGTGAATACATTCCTGCCCAAGGAACATGCAGGCGAGGTCGCCACCGAGATCGAGCTGATCCGCAGCACCGAGGAAGAGAAGGGGCAGCAGATCGAGAACGTGCGGAACTGGCAGGAAGGGCGCAATGCCGTCGTTCTGTCCGCCGCCGATGCCTCCGCTTCTCCCCCTCTCCCCACGGGAGAGGGCCGGGGTGAGGGCGCTCTTAGCGCTGACGCCTCAGAAACCGAAAACCTCGCGTATCTTCAGAACGCTGCGCGGGAGAGGCGCAATGTGTTCGAAGCGCTGGTGGAAGCGGTGAAGACGCATAGCCTTGGGCAGATCAGCCATGCGTTGTATGACGTGGGCGGGGAATATCGGCGGAATATGTAATTGCGATGTCTTGGATAGATTATTGGGGAACGAAATGGATCGGGTAAGTTACGAATCACTTGTGGTCCAAGATATTCAGGGGATGGCTGCGAGAAGTGAGCTTGATCTAAACCCGTGGTACCAGCGTCGCGAGGTTTGGAATCGTCCGCAGAAGTCATATCTAATCAACACGATTTTCGAGCAGAAGCCTATTCCGACTATCTATATTCGGCACTCGCTAGATCTGGAGAAAGAAAAAAGCATTAAGGAGGTTGTCGACGGTCAGCAAAGGATTAAGGCAATACTTGAGTATCTTGGAGGGCAGTTCGCGGCCCGCCACCCCGATCACAAGAAATTAGTCAGATACGGTGAGCTGAGTAAGTCCCAGCAGGAGAGGCTCCGGCTTACAAGTATCTCGGTCGGTTATCTAGTCGGAGCCACCGATCCCGATGTAATCGAAATTTTCGGCAGATTGAATTCGATCAGCAAAAATCTCAACCTGCAAGAGAAGCGAAACGCCAAGTTTGGAGGTGAATTCAAGCAATTCAGTTTGGGCGAGGCGTCTAAGCGGGTGAAGATTTGGCGTGATTACGGTATCTTTAGCTCAAACGATATTGCGCGCATGGCCGAAGTTCAGTTCGTTTCAGAACTGGCAATCAATATGGTTGAAGGGCTTCAAGATTATAGCGCCTCGCGTATCGATAAGTTTTATAAGGATTTCGACGAATCTTTTCCGCTCAGGGAAGAATTAGAGCTAAGAAGCGAGTTGGTATTTAGGCGAATCTTGAGCATGGAAAAGAAGGCGATCACCGAAACGATCTTCAGTCGTGCCCCTCTGTTCTTCTCTCTCTTCTTGATCCTAGATGCACCAGATGGTGCGCCTATCCCTTTAGATCGATTGGAGCGTGCAATTTGGCACATCGATGAGAGGTTTAGTGCGGATGTCTCGATTTCTGATCGCTCAGAATTGGAGGCTGAGTTCGTTATCGCGTGCTTGTCGAATCCCCATCGCATCAAGTCCCGGCAGATAAGAGATGAGTACATTCGGGGGCAACTGACGTCCTAATCAGATGCTCACTCTTCCCAGTGTGTATGGGCGATTTGCAACTGCGATCGACAAGGCTGTGTTGGTTCGACCTACGGGCGCCGGTGCGGTGGAAGTGCAGAAGGCACTCGCCGAATTAGTGCTGCTTCGGCTCTTCTTTCGTCTTGAAGCGTACCTGGAAGATGTAACAGTTCGCATCGCTTGCGGCACCAGCTACGCAGATGGCACCCCGCCAAGCTTGCTGATCGCTTCCGCCAATCGAGTGGTCGCTATTTCAAATCTTCGCAGGCATGGCCGGGCGAAATCGATCGAATTGAAATGGACGATTGGGGGAGACATCCGGAACAACGTGAGACACGTGATTGCTCCAGCCGACCCCATTTATTCAACAATTCTGGCGCACGAGGCTGAGCTGGACAGGTGGCGGCGCGTGCGAAATCACATTGCGCACGGCAACGCGGACACGAGCAAGAAATTTCGGCCGGTGGTCACCCACCATTACGGCGCAGCATTGCCCAACATAACGCCGGGGCAGTTGTTGCTCTCAAGAAGGTTCGCACCGAGTCTCTTGGATCAAGCCATAATTTTTGCGAGAGTGTTTGCGAAGGACTTGGCTCGCATCTAGAGGAGGCGCTGGCCTGCAGAAATCCGTCGGATCGGAGCAGCTATCCGGGTCACATGTTTAATTAATTTCATTGACATATCTCGGTGGAATGGGGGGGTTCTATGAGTGGTAGTTCAATGGGGATTTCGAGCGGCAGACAGTTGCGTAAACGTGCGAGAAAAGAGCCGCATGAATTTTTCGTCATCCACTATTCCTGCCAGAGCCTTTACGACGACAATCGAGAAAGTATGTCGCCGAGAATTACATCCATCATCGTATCCCATCTTGGGAGCGGGCAGTCTCTTAGCTTTTCCACCCATGCCATCGCCGAGGAGCTGGGTATATCACGCGAAGAAGTTCGGGGCAATTTCGACGCCGTAGAGCGTCAGCTTCTGCGAAGCTTCTTCCAGTTCATCGCGAACAATCGTCAGAAGTACTGGGTCCACTGGAACATGCGTAACCTTACGTTTGGTTTTGAGCATCTTGAACATCGCTACCGGGTGCTAACCAACGCGACGCCTCCTGAAATCCCAGTGGATAGACGCGTGAATTTAAATGACATTTTTGCCGAGCATTTTGGGGATGGATATGCCGCGCATCCGCGCCTCAGAAGTTTGATGGAGTTGAATGGGGGGGTGCATCGGGACTTTCTTGGCGGAGAAGAGGAGGTTCTGGCGTTTGAGCAAAATGAATTTCTGCGCATGCATAATTCAACCCACGCGAAGACGGGTTTTATATCCAAAGCGTTCAATCGATTCATTCGTGGGAAGCTAGTTACCGCGAATCGCGAGCTTGGTGTCTGGTTAGATCGAACCTTCGAGAGCAGACTAACGAGGGGGGTTGCTCTATTTGGCGCACTTGCATCCATACCTCTCGGGATCTACCAAGCCTATCTTTGGTGGTGGAAGTAAACGAGGAATGACGGGGTCAGGTTCACTTAACCGAATATATGGAGTCAGGTTCGCTTATCTAGGATGGCGCGGAAAGAGGCAGGGGGCGGATCAGTATATTTGCTGCACGAGGCATCAACTTTTAATTTTATTTTCGGGCTCGCCGGTCTAGTGATGCGACGAAAAAATCTTGAAGCTGTGAACCAGAGGATCTGAAAGCATTGGCCTATGCAATGGAATTGAGGCAGGTGTGCGGTGGCTACGCCTACTTCAGCACTTACTCCCACTACATCAAAGGCGTTGATGAACGATTTGAAAGGCGACAGCCGTCGGAAGTGGATGTTGCTAAGTTCTCTCAGGCAATGAGAGAACTTGGTCAGGACCTCGGGCTTGTCGACTCGGAGGCATCCTATGGGCGCTGGCTCTATCTCCAAGGATGGGCTGTGCTCGAATCAGCATTTGCACAAAGACACATGGCAACTTGGCTGCGCAGTCGAAGGTGTCTGAAATCTGCTTTGGGATCGTTTACAGATGTAGAAATCGCATCGCCGAAGACACTGATGCGAAGCTACCGGGGAAAGGCGAAGCGGCAAGTACTTGCTAGAGACGGAAACGCCTGCCGCGTTTGCGGCTCGGAATTAAACCTAACGCTCCAACACATCTGGCCGTTCTCTGCCGGTGGGGAGACGGCAAGCCGAAACATGATCACGCTGTGCGCGAACTGCAACCAAGCCTACGCAGATCAAATTGCGCCCGACCTCTACCGTCTTGCGGGCCTGGCTTACAGTCACGAGCCGTCCTTGCTCAAAGGCGCTGCCGATAAGAGCACTGCATTTCGCAGGGCCGTCCAGGTATCGAACAACCTGATGCATACCCGCTGCGAAGTCTGGTGAGCGCTACTCTTCGCTGTTCGAACGCTGCATCACGCCACCCTTTTGCGCTGGGGGCGCATGCCTACACCGATGCTTTACGCTCGGATTAACGGGGTCCGGGTTAACAGGGGTAGGTTTACTTAACGAGGATGACGCCGCGCGAACGGTGACGCAGGCCTAACAAAGGGGTCATGTTCATTTTCCAGCCGGCGCCGACCTCGGCCGCCCGCGCGACCTGACCTCCATGCTTCTTCCGGCCAGTGTCTCTGGATAACGGGGTCAGTTTCACTTATCTTGGATGTGCTGTGCGAGCTGCTGCAGTGCAGATCATTAGAGCTGCCCAGGACATTCCATTGGCGCGCGGTAGCGTAGGGTCAGTCGCGAGATGGGCGCCTCGAAGCGGTACCGACAATGTGTCAGAAGGGTTGTCTGTAGAAGGAAGGGATTCTCATGGCGAAATTTCTCAATACGAGCGCGACCAACTATTTCCTTGAAGAGCTGATCAAGGATGCGAAGGACCGACTGACCCTGATCAGCCCGTACCTGAAGCTCAACGACCGGGTGAAGGAACTGCTGGCTGACAAGAATCGGCTCAAGATCGACGTCCGCATCGTGTACGGCAAGAGCGAGCTGCAGCCTGCCGAGATTACGTGGCTCCGTGAGCAGTCCTACATCCGGACGAGTTTTTGCAAGAACCTGCACGCGAAGTGCTATTTGAACGAAGAGCTGTGCATCGTGACCAGCCTCAATCTCTACGAGTTCAGCCAGGTCAACAACAACGAGATGGGCATCCTGATCAGGCGTGGGGAAGATGCCGATCTCTACCGGGATGCCTATGAGGAGGCGCAACGCATCATCCGCATCAGCGACGAGGTGCGGATTTCGATGGAGCGCGTGCCCAGCAGTGAGGAATCGGCGGAAGAGCTCGAATCGACGACGGCCTCCGACGCGGAAGGCGAAGTCGGCGACGGGAGCAAGCTCACGTCGTCGAAACTTGCGCGCAAGTTGGGTTTTAAAACGCAGGACTTGTTGGACAAGCTCGCAACGGCGGGTCTGATGGAAGTGCGGGATGGCAAGCATTACTTGACCGAGGCGGGCAAGCAGGCTGGTGGGGAATTCAGGATGAGCCCACGGTTTGGGCCCTACTTCCTCTGGCCAGAGAGCTTCACGGTTTGACGGTGAGGGGCGGTCACTGGAGGAAGGATCGTCTTGCGGTTCGGAATCGCAGGGGCGATATGCTCGCGCAACTGTCTCCTGCGGACTTCGAGGCCAAAGTTGCCGATCACTATCGCCGGCAGGGCTATCACGTCGAGCGAGTTGGACACGGCGGGGCCCATTTCGACGGCGGAATCGACCTCAAGTTACGACGTGGCGACGAGTACATCGTTGTCCAGTGCAAGCGCGAGAATGCATATCAGGTCACCCACAACGTGGGCCACGAGCTGATCGGCGTCATGTGTACGCAAGGTGCCACCGGTGCAATCGTGGTCAACAGTGGCGAGTTCACCGAAGCCGCACGTCGCAGTGCGCAGCGGGAGGGCCGCCTGCAGCTTGTTGACGGTGATGAGGTGCGCCGTTGGTTTCCCGAGCTTGCGGCTGCGGCAACGGAGGCAGTGTGGAAGCCGGTCGATGCCACTCTCGGGGGGCAAAGACGCACGGACCGTCGCCGGGATCGCACGGACGGAGCCGGAGTCGTGGTCGCTGTGATGTTCGCTGCAATCACGATGCTGTGGCAGTGTTCCCGTTTCAATTCCCGGGCGGACGCTGCGCCTGCGCCCGCGCAGCCCGCCGTGCAACCTGTTGCCAGACCCGCACCTTCACCCCCTCCAGAGACCCGGGCGCGCGCGGAGATCGTCAAACCGCACGTGGAGCGTGTTTCCAAGCCGACTATGTCGGTGCAGGAATGGGAGCGTCGAAACCGGGAGTCCATGGAAATCTTGCGGGAAACCACCCCGGAGATTGATTTGGCGCCCTGATGGCAAGCGGAGTCGGGCGATAACGAGGTCAGTTCCCTTGATTGCGAGCCCGTAAGCGGACTCCGTTACCCATTACGCCCCGGTAGGCAGACGGTAGCCGATGCCCGATACTCGCCCTGCGCCACATCCAGGCGCCAGCACGGCGTGCCCGGTTTCATGATTACAAAGGAAATGATGCAGGCGTTTTTCTCCGACACGCGGCAGAAGAACATCGAGGCGGGCAAGAACTGGAGCATCGACGAGGTCTGCCGCTGGTCGTTCTTCTTCGTCGACGAGGATGGCGAAGCGCTGCTTCCGGTGGCGCAACACATGGAGTCGTTGGGCTATACGGTGGTCGGCATCACCGAGCCGGACGGCGAAGAGGATCCGTTCTTCTACCTGCAGGTGGACAAACTCGAGCAGCACACCCCGGAATCGCTGCAGGCAAGGGTTGAAGCGCTTTACGCCATCGCCGAGCAGTTCGAGATTGCCGACTACGATGGCATGAACGTGGTCGCTGCCTGAGGGTGCCGGCTGGGCGGGCTGGTGTCCGTGCCCACCTCGTCCGATATCGGGTGAGTGCGAATAGCGGAAGTAACGGTGCCAGGTTCATTTGTCCTTCCAATAACGGGAGCAGGTTCACTTATCCGCCTTGCTCGGTCGATGAGCAGGACGAACGCCGGCGAAGCGTTCTGTCTTTGCTTCCACCATGGCGCGGAAGTCGTCGCGGCCCCATGCGCGCTGTTGCTGGAGGTAGCACCTGATCTCGGCCAACTCGTCGTCGCCGATCGCTTCGTCCAGAAGCCCCCGCCACGCCTGGGCGCGTGCTTGCGTGTCCTCGCCAAGCGCTTGCCACGCGGGGTGTGGGCTGAGCAACGAGCGGGTGCGCTGTCCCAGATGGGCCGCGCAACTTGACCATCGGTAGGCGGCGGGATCATCGATGATGCGCGCGCGCACGGGGTTGAGTTCGATATAGCGCTGGCAGGTCAGCAGGTTCCGCTCGCTGTCGACCAGGCACGCCTTGTAGCGGCCTTCCCAGAGCGTGCCGGTGCGGCGGTGGCGGGCGTTGAACTGGCCGACATACTGCCGCCCGAGCCGCTGCATGCATCGGGCGATGTCCCCGGCGGCTGCGGGCGTGGCCAGCAGATGCACGTGGTTGTCCATCAGCACGTAGGCGTGCAGTTGAACGCCGGTGGCAAGCAAAGCTTCCCGCAGCAGGGTGAGGTAGTGCAGCCGGTCGTCATCGTCGAGAAAGCACGGCAACCTGTTGTTGCCACGCTCCACGACGTGCTGGGGAATGCCGGGGAGATCAAAGCGGGGTAGGCGGGCCATGCCGGCCAGCGTGAAGCGTCAGTTGCTTGGCTTTGATCAGCGAATCCCGCTTGGCACGCGTCGAACATGCGGATGCTGTGTCTGAGAAGTAAACCCGGCTCCGTTACGTCAGATGCGCCGCGCAGGTACCTGCAGCGCGGCGGGTCCTGGGTTCGACGATTACGCTGAAGTCGTCGTGGCCCTTGGCGCGCGGTCGCAGAGACTCGCGGATCCCGTCGAACAGCTGTCCGGCCAGCGCTTCGTCCGGCGGGCCGCGCCAGATGGCGACGCACGTCTTCAGCGGTCACATGCGCCGGGCCCGGGCTACTGCGTGAGCGTGTGCCGTGCGGGTTTCCGGCATGTCCCTGGACCGTTGTCGATTACTGCGGCATCTCGACATGCCCACCGAAGCCGAAGCGCATCGCCGACAGCAGCTGATCGCCGAAGGTGGTATCGACGCGGCTGCGATAGCGGGCAAACAACGCGGCAGACAGCACGTAGGCGGGCACGGCCTCTTCCATCGCGGCGTCGATCGTCCACTGGCCTTCGCCGGAGTCGGAGACGTTTCCCGAGAATCCGGCGAGACGCGGGTCATCGGCAAGGGCCGATGCGCACAGGTCGAGCAGCCACGAGGAGATCACGCTGCCCCGCCGCCAGACCTCCGCAACCTCCGCCAGATCGATATCGAACCGCTCCTCCTCGGGCAGCTTCTCCGATGCCTTGCCCTTGAGGATGTCGAAGCCCTCGGCGTAGGCCTGCATCAGGCCGTACTCGATGCCGTTGTGGACCATCTTGACGAAGTGGCCTGCGCCGGCGGGTCCCGCATGGATGTAACCGCGCTCGGACGGTTTGACGGGGCCGCTGCGGCCGCGGGTACGGAGCAACTCGCCATGGCCCGGTGCCAACGTTTCGAAGATCGGATCGAGACGTTCGACCACCGCTTTCTCGCCGCCGATCATCATGCAGTAGCCGCGTTCCAGCCCCCAGACGCCGCCCGAGGTGCCGACATCGACATAGTGGAGATGTTGCATGGCGCAGGCCTTGGCCCGGCGGATGTCGTCCTTGTAGAAGCTGTTACCGCCGTCGATGAAGATGTCGCCGGGCGCGGCAAGCGGAATCAGCGCCTCGATCGTGGACTCGGTGATGGCGCCCGCCGGCAGCATGATCCAGAAAATACGGGGTTCCCGCAGTCGGGCGGCCAGCTCGTCGAGCGACCTGGTGACTGCGATGCCTTCATCAGCCAGCGCGCTGGTGGCTGCCGTGTTCTGGTCGAAGCCCACGACGTCGTGGCCGCCGCGCATCAAACGACGCGCGATATTGCCGCCCATCCGGCCAAGGCCGATCACTCCGATCTGCATGGTGCCTGTCTCCCTCGAAAAAACGGTTCTTGGGTCGTATGCGTCTGCAGCCGGGTGGATGATGGCTGCGCTGCTGCAACGGTGCGCCGAGCGGGCACGGGCTGCAAGGCGGATCGTCGCACAACGGTGCCCGGTGGCACTTCTCCGCTTTGATGAGCGAAGCGGGGGAGTAACGGGGTCAGGTTCACCTATCCGTCTTGCTTGGTCGATGAGCAGGACGGACGCCAGCGAAACGTCTGGTTTTGGCTTCGACCATGGCGCGGAAATCGTCGCGGCCCCAGGCGCGCTGTTGTTGCAGGTACTCGCGGATCGCGGTGAGGTCTTCTCCGTTCACGGCTTCGTCGAGCATCTCCCGCCAACGGCGTGCACGCATTAACGGATCGGTATCGAGTGCCAGCCAGGCCGGGTGGGGCGTCAGCATCGATCCGTTGCGTTGGCCCAGATGGGCGGCGCAACTGGACCAGCGCCAGGCGGCCGCATCGTCGGTGATGCGGGCACGTACTGGATTGAGTTCGATGTAGCGCTGGCAGGTCAGCACGTAACGCTCGCTATCGACAAGACACGACTTGTAGCGGCCCTCCCAAAGCGTGCCGGTGCGACGGTGACGGGCATTGAACAAACCGGCGTACTGGCGTCCAAGCCGCTGCATGAGTCGCCCGATATCGCCAGCTGTGGTCGGCGTGGCCAATAAATGCTCGTGGTTGTCCATCAGAACGTAGGCATGCAGCTGCACGCCGGTCGCCATCAGCGCCTCCTGCAGGGCCTGCAGATACCGCAGGTGGTCACCATCGTCGAGGAAGCACGGCAGGCGATTGTTGCCGCGCTGCACGATGTGCTGCGGAATGTCGGGCAGATCGAGGCGGGGCAGGCGAGCCATTCGGGTCAGCGTGGCACTCCGGACGCGGCGCGCGCATCGGTGGACTCCGCAGAAGGCTGGCCGATCAAACGATCGACGCGTCGGGGAAAGTGAACATGACCCCGTTCGGCCGCCCGCCGGAAATGTAAGTCCAGGCATCATCGCGCTTGCCAACATCCACATCCAACTAGGGGAAGAGAATGGCTACCCAACTAGATCCGTGCACCGCTGCCGTTACCTACCGATGGCTCGGGATGGCCGTGCTGACCGGGCTTCTGGCCCTCGCAGCGCCGGTTCTGGCCCAGCAAGTGGACGACCGCGCCTACGCATCGGATATTGCGGCCGCTGAAGCCAATGGTCGGGTCCTGTACCAGCATGCACGCGCGTTGGCGACCGTGCAGGACGTGATGCAGGAGAACCGCGCTATGCTTCGGGATCGCCGCATCGCGGGCGAGATCACGGAAGGCCGCAATGGACAGGTCGTGGTGACCGTGATCGACGCGACACCCGCGGCGCTGTACCGGGCCACGGTGGCGGCGGATGGCACGTTGGTGTCCCCGCTCACAGCGCTGCCCGAGCCATCACCGTTGTCGGCCACTGAAGCGGCGGCCGCATTGGCGCGCAGCACAGCGCTCAACGTGGACCTTCCCCGGTGCGGGCGCAACTACGGCACGATCACGCTGCCCTCCAGCAAGGACAACGAATGGGTCGTGTATCTGCTGCGCACGCCGTCACGCGGTGCAGTTCCGATCGGCGGCTCGTTTCGCGTGGAAACACGAGGTGCAGAGATGGTCGACTGGCGCCGGTATACAAACACCTGCATCACCCTCAGCCCTGCTCGTGATGCGGCGGCGATGATCATGACCCATCTGCTGGATCCGGTCGCGACCGAGGTGCACGTGTTCTGGAGCCTGTGGAGCGGCAAACCGCTCTACGTGACCACCGAAGAGGGACTGTGGAAGATTGCGGACGGCCGCATCGCGGCGGTGCAGGACGAGTAGCGGTTGCATGTCGGGTGCACGCAGGCTGGGCGCGCTCGAGGTCGTCCGGTGGGCGCTAACGAGTCGGGTCCAGTCAGTCGACCGGTGCGGCCGTGCGCCGGCCCGATGCCCACAACATGCAGAGTCCTGGTTTCGACATTGACGCGAACGTGTGTCGGCCCTGGGCGTGCCTGATCTTTCCGTCCATCATCAGCCCTTCCTGGGCGGCGCAGCAGCCTTGTCGCCGCTGCGCTCGTTCTGAAGCGGATCCACACTCATCGCGCTGCGGAACACCAGCGATGGCAGCAGGGTGGTCACGGCCGCGTAGAACAGCAGGGCGCCATACAGCACCTCTGGCACGGCGAACTGCTCGCGCAGCACGGCGGCCAGCACCAGGGTAAAGATCAAGGTCGGTGACAGCGCCAGCGCCACGCGCATGCTGGAACGCAGGCTCTCGTCGAAGATCAGCCGGCGCTGCAGGATGATCCCGGCCAGGCGCAGCGGCAGCACCACCAGGGTGATCACCACGCCCCAGCCGAGTGCTTCCAGGCTCAGGGCATCGCCAGGCACTTCGGTGCCGGCGTTGAAGAAATAGAACGGAACGAAGAACGAGGAGAACAGCCGCAGCGCGTGCAGGTTCTCGTGCGAGGCCAGCAGGGGCATCCCGCGCTGCAGCCGGCGCGCCACGAGGCCGGCGATGAAGGCGCCCACCAGGTACGACACCCCCAGCCAGTAGGTGATGTAGGCCGCCAGCATGCCCACCATCACCAGCAGCGAGAACTCCGAGCCCGGGGCATGCGGCACCACCCAGCGCCCCAGGCCGATGAACAGTAGGGGCAAGCCGACCAGCATGGCGACCAGTACCAGGCTGGACATGCCCAGATGCATCGGGTTGTCGGCCTGCATCACCACGAACATCATCACCAGCGCGAACAGTTCACCGGCGATGGCCTTGTTGATGACCCAGAACTCTTCCTCCCCGGTAAGCCCCAGCTGCGGCAGGGAATCCATGATGAAGCCGGTCGAGGGCGTCAGCAGTGCCAGCGCCAGCAGGCCGGCCGCCTGCCAGGGCAGGTGGCCGTAGTGCCAGGCCAGCCAGGCCACGACCACCAGCGCGGCACTGCGGATCAGCAGGTACAGCAGCAATGGCCCGAGGCCCTTGCGCAGCTGGGCGAGGTCGACGTCCAGCCCGGCGAACAGGAACAGCGAGGAGATCCCCAGGATGGCCAGCACGTCCACCACCGGGTCATGGGCATGGCCACCCAGCCCCAGCACCGCGCCGATGCCGAAGCCCAGGCAGGTCAAGGGTGCCGGCACACTGAATCGCTGCATCGCACGCGGAATGACCAGCAGCGCGAAGATCAGCAGCAGATAGATGACATCCTGGTTCATGGGGCCGGTGCCGTTGTTGGACGAGTGCCACGCGGGGACATTTACCGACCGCTGTCGAGGGTTCTCCAGCAGTCATTGCCTCCGCCGACTTTCCCCTCGACGCGCCAGCGCCGGTGAAGGAGGTCAGGGAAACCCGGCAAACCGGAAGGGCGCCGTGGGCTTGAATTGCGCATTGACCATGCCGGAATAGATGTTGCTTTCCTCCGGACCCAGCTCGAGCTTCAGTGGGCGTCCGGTGGCAGGCGAGAAGTCGAATCGGGTCACATCGACCCAGAAGACGTTGGGCGTGATCGCAGACTCGAAGAAGTAACGCCGCCGCTTGTGGTCCGAGACGGTACGCCAGCGGGTCGATGCGATGTTGGGCTCGTCGGGTGAGCTGATGCCGAAGGGCACGGAGACGTTGCGGATCACGCTGAAGACGCTCGCGATCGTCTTCACCGGGTTGGGCGTCTTCGGGATGGTGCGCACATAGAAGGAGGCGCGCGCGAAGCGATCCGCCGCCCGGCTTGTGCCTGGAAGAAAGACCGTGCCGCCGATCTCCTGCCAGTACTCCTGCATCGCCAGCTGCTTCTCGAATGCGGGCGAGTTGGTCATCACCTGGTAGGCGCGACTGTGGTGGATGGTTTGCCGGCCATCCACATACTCGATGATTGCGCTGTCCCCGCCTGCATCGGAGAGCGAAAGATGGACGGTGGCAACACCGCCCAGGCCGGGGAGTTTGCCGCTGACGAGGATGAAAGGCTCGGCCTGGAGCGCTTGGACCGCCTCCTGGACCGTGGCGAAATTGTCCAGCACGTACTGGGCCCACGCGGCGATGCTGAGGCCCGGCCGGCTGCCTTCAAAGGCGGGATAGGAGGATTCCTCGAGCCACAGCGCGTTGGCGACCAGCCCGGCTTCGTTCATCCCGTCGGCGGTCGAATTCTCGTAGGTGGCTGCAATGACGCTCCCGTATCGGGAGGTCCATCGGATCGAATTGGGGCCCACTTCGCCCGACCGCTGCATGCCCCGAGGGAAGGCCCAGAGATTGGTCGGCATTTCAGCGTCCCAGTCCATGGAGCGGGCGGTCACGACCTGGTCGTCCGCGCCCAGATAGACGAGGCGCGAGCAGGCCTGCGCCACCGGCGGAAGGGCGGTGGCCGCCAACAGGAACAGCCCCAGTCCATACCGCAACGCCAACGGAATCGTGCGCATGACGAGCTCCAAATACGGAACGTATCCAGGACATATCGGTTGCGGGCGACCGCTTACTGGCGACACGGCACGCTCACAGTGGCCGGTGTCCTGGTGAACCGGCCGTCAAGCGATCACCGGCAGGAATTGCCTGCAGTCGCGTGATCCGTAGTCGTGACACCAGGCGCGTTGGAACAATGTCTGGCCCGGCAAACTTGTTCCGTCCATGACGACTCAGGTTATCAACCGCGTCCTGGTGGGGAAGCGTGACGAAAAGGTGTCAGGGACCTCCAAACCTGTTCACTTCGTTACGGCGGGACCCAGCCATCAGCTGCTCGCGCCGGCCCCCGGAGCGGGTGGTTAACGGGGTCAGGTTCCCCCAATCGACTGGGTTACGACGCGGGCGGTGTGCCGGCCGGATGCCGGCGAAGCGTCGGGTTTTGGCTTCGTCCGTGGCGCGGAAGTCGTCCGGCCCCGTGCGCGTTGTTGCTGCAGGGAGTTGCGGATCTCGGTCAAGGCGTCCTCGGAGAGCGCGCCGAGAAGGGGAGCCCGGTAACAGCGCGACCGCTCAGTCGGGGTGGAGCCGAGCGCGAGCCACGCCGGTTGCGGGTTGAGGGCGGAGTGGGGCCGCAGCCCCAGGCTCGCCGCGCAGCTCGACCAGCGATATTCAGCCGGGTCATCCACCTGCCGTCGGCGTAGCTTGCGAACGCGGGTTTATGCGCATCCGGTGCGTGCTGAACCCATGGGTCGGCTGAGGCCAAGGCGAAGTGCAGGAAGTGAATCCGACCCCGTTCGCCGTTCGCTGCCCCCGTTTGCGCGTGATGTCCCTGGCACCTTCGCATTGATACCCTTTTCACACACTGCCCCTATCCCCGAGTGGGCCGACCCGGCCTTTCGCCCCATCCTCCTCAAGGCTCTCCGACAGGATCTGGAGGGCACGCCGGACCGCCTCGTCGGGAATCGCTGCGGCGGCCTGACGTTCGGCGAACCGGCGTTCGGCTGCGGCGGCGGACGCTTCGGCGTCCCCCGTGCCCCCCGGGTCCTGCACGGCCTGCAGCCGCGCGGCGACGGCGCGCAATTGCTGCGCTTCGGCGGGCGTCGGGGCGCGATAGCGCAAGGCATGTTCGAGCAGGTGCGCGGCATGGGCTAGGAGATAGCTGCGCCGCAGGCCTTCGTCGGTGCTGGCTTGGGATGTACCGAAGTGCCAGACGCTGCGAAACGGCTCGTAGGCATTGAGGACAGCAGCGAAGGCCAGGTCCACCGCGCGGGCAGCGGACGGGACGGAGCTTCTGGCGGCGTCGTCGGAAGCCACGCCAGCCAGCGCTTCCAGCAACTCCTGCAGCGCGGCCCGCAGACGGTTCTTGGCCTGTTCCACGGCGCGATGCGTGCCGATCGGCAGGACCGCCAGCGCACAGAAGATGCCGGCGGCGGCGCCGATGACCGTTTCCTCCAGCCGCAGCACCAGCAGTCTGGGCGTGAAGATGCCGACCAGGCCGTAGGCCAGCGCGATCGCGACGTTGATGCAGATATTCATCCCGGCATAGGAGATGCGTGCCAGGTAGACGACGCCGAACACCGACAGCGCCACCAGCAACACCGTCAGGTACAGGTCGCCGCCGAGCAGTGTGGCGAGCCCGATGCCCACGACGATGCCCGCCAGGGTGCCCATCGCCCGGTTCAGGGCACGGACCGTGACCGCGCCTGTGTTCTGCGTGTTCATGAAGACCAGGAAGGCCGCCAGCACCGCCCAGAACCAGCGATCGGAGGAGATCAGGCGGCCGCCGACCATGGCGATCGCGCAGGCCAGGGTGGCCTGGATGGCGATGCGCAACTGCGGGTCCTCGAGCCACTGGCCGCGCTGGGGCCAGGGCGTGGCGCCGGCCGCGGCACCACCGGCCGGGCCCGCCCCGTCGGGAAAGGTGGCCGGCAAGGTGGCAACGGCCGTTGCGAGCCCGGTTTCCGCCTCCTGCATGGTCTGCAACTGCCGCGCGACGGCTGCGTGGGCATCGGGACGGCGCGAGGCTTCGTTCGATGCGCAGTAGAGCGCGCTCTCCAGTGCCAGTTGCAGATCCAGCAGCCGCAGCGTCACAGCGCGGGTTGCCTCGGCGCCGGGCCCCTCCAGTTGCATGGGCAGGTAGTCCAGGCACATGCGGATATCGCTGCGCAGCCGACGGGCAAGCCGCAGGGCCTCCTTCCAGTGCAGGTCGCGCTGGTCTGCCTGGAGCGTTCCGAGCATGTGTCGCAGCTGCCGGGAGATGTCGGTGGTCGCGGTCACCACCCGTCGGAATGCGCGCGGCGGCCGGGTCGGCATCAGGTAGCTCTGGACCAGGTGCGCGACCAGCCCGGACACGCCCAGCACCAGCGCGATCTGCGGCAGCTGCGCTTCCGGCGCTTTCAGGAACGAGCCGACCACCGCGCACATGAAGGCGAACATGCCCACCGCCTGCCAGCGGGGACCCAGGCGGCGTGCGCAGGTGGCAAGGAAGACGGTCACCAGCAGCAATGCGTCGATGCGCAGCAGGGACGCTCCCGCAGCCGCAATGCCGGCGATTGCAGCGAATCCGCCCAGAGCGGCGTAGAACCGTGTAAGGGCACGGTCTGCGCGCGTCCGGTCCCTGACCTGGATGGCGCTCTGGATGGCCGTGATCATGCCGAGTACATAAGACGGGGCATGCAGGGGAATCCAATGATCCAGCGCCCACAGAACCAGGCACACCATCGCCAGGGTCAGCATCACGCGCAGGCCCATGCGGAATCCCACCCCGCCGGGATCCAGCGACATCAAGTACAGCCTGAGCGTGGCGGTCATCGGGTCGTCCTGCGGGCAAGGTCCGGGGGTGGGATGCGTGCATCGTGAGGGGATTGCGCCTGGTCCGTCGGCTCCCGACGTGGTCACGCAGCGCACGGGAAGTTGGCAGCACTGCGGGCCAGGGGACGGGCGTTGAACGGTGGAGTTGTCCCTGACGGCTGCCCACGTCGGCCCGCCGGGGACCCGGCGCTCAGCTGTCCGCGTCGGTCTCCTGGTCGGATGCTGCGGCCTCCGCTGAGACTGCGGCGGCTTCCCGCGCCATGGCCAGGCGCCTGGTCATGGCCACTTCGCTCAGGTCGAGCTCCGACACCAGCTTGCGCAGCGATTCGTCGTTGATGTGCTGCTTCTGGCGCTCGGCATACAGCGCGTCGCGTTCCACCCGCAGAGCCCGCAACCGCAGTTCCATCTCCACCACGTAACGCTCGTGCCGCCGTCGCGTGACCTCGGGCGATTCGGCCTGCGCCTCGACGGTGTCCATGGCCTCGGGCAGCAGCATGTCGATCCGGCGCCGGTACTCCTGGGTCAGCAGGCCGGCCGACTCCTGGTACTCGGCCAGCCAGTGCGGATCGGCCGACTGCACCTGGTCCTTGTCCAGCACCATGCTGGCGATCGCGGCCTTGAACGCGGCCACCCGCGCATTGCGTTCCTCGGTGACCACGCTCGGTACGCCCTGGTGCGGCAGCCGCCGGAGCAGCAGCGGCAGGCCGATGCTGCCGACCACCAGGGTGAAGAGGATGGTGCCGGTGGCCAGGAAGATCACCAGATTGCGGGCCGGAAACGGTTGGCCGTCATTGAGCATCAGCGGCAGCGACAGTGCGGCCGCCAGGGTCACCGCGCCGCGGATACCGGCCAGGGTCGACACCACGGTCAGCAGCCGCGACGGCCGCTCGGTCATCTTGCCCTCCAGGTGCGCACGCAACAGGCTGCCCTGCACGCCGAGGGTGAGCCAGATCCAGCGCAGCAGCAACAGCGCGATCGAGATGCATGCCGCGTACACGATCGGCAGCCACCAGTGCGCGCCCGCCTCCTCCAGGGTCACGCCGATGACGGTCGGCAGCTGCAGGCCCAGCAGCAGGAAGATGGCGCCGTTGAAGGCTGCCTCGATGATGGTCCAGGTGCCCTGCGACTGCATGCGTTCGGCAACGAAGTTGCTGCGGTTGAGTTCGGTGAAATTGGTGGTGACGCCGGCCGCCACCGCGGCCAGGATCCCGGAGACGCCGATGCGCTCACCGACGATGTAGGCCAGGAACGGCAGCAGCCACAGCAGCAGCACCATCTGCGTTGCGGCCAGGTCACCCAGGCGCCGCGTGACCCGGTCGCGGGCCACCGAAAACCCCCAGCCGAGCAGGGCGCCGATGCCCAGGCCACCGATGGCGATCCACATGAAGTCGCGGGCGACCTCGGTCCAGGAGAACGCACCGGTCAGCGCCGCGGCGACCGCGAACTTCAGCGCCACCAGGCCCGACGCATCGTTGAGCATCGACTCGCCTTCGAGCACATGCAGGGTGTGCGACGGCATGCCGAGGTTGCGGGTGATCGCGCTGACCGCGACCGCATCGGTCGGCGACACCACCGCGGCCAGGGCGAAGGCCACCGACAGCGGGATGCTCGGGATCAGCCAGTTCACGACATAGCCCAGACCGATCACCGTGAACAGCACCAGCCCCAGCGACAGCAGCAGGATCGGCTTGTACAGCGCGAAGAACTCGCGCTTGGGGATGCGGCGGCCGTCGGAGAACAGCAGCGGCGGGATGAACAGCAGCAGGAACAGCTCGGGATCGAAGGCGATGTGCAGGCCGCGCTGCGGCAGCGACACCGCCGCGCCCAGCGCGATCTGGATCAGCGGCAGCGGGATGCCGCGCATGTAGCGCGCGACGATGCCGGTGATCGCGCCGAGCATCAGCACCACAAGCACGGTCTCGACGGTATGCATACGCGGCCTCCGAGCAGCGGGCGTGTCGATCTTGCGCCTCCTGCGGTGCGGGGTCGTGAACGCGGGAAACGACTCAGGATCGGCGGCAAGCCCGCCGCCACCACACGCGTCGTTCGGCGCGCCGCTCCTGCATTCGGGACGCCTCCATTTTCACTGAGGCCTAGCAATTGCGGATCCACCGACTCTGCTTGCTGCAGCTATTGCGGTCGTCCTCGTCGCCTGTGATGGCAAGAGAGATGACAAGACTGCCGACCACTGCCCACCGGCTCGTCCGCTGCCAGCAGCACCGCGCCTGCCCAGTACCGTGCTCGCGGCTACCGCCGACAGCGGTTCCACGGCCGCTCAGGCCACGGCGGGTGACATCACCATCACGGCCGATGGCGCACTCCCAGGGTTCGATCACAAGGCGCTGGAGAAAGTGGCGGACATCGAGCGCCACGAGATCAGGGCGGCCCGGCATGCGCTCGACAGGAAAAACATGAAGCCCGAGGTGCGCAGTTACGCAGAGACCCTGCTGGCCGACAGCACCCGCAACCTGGCCGAGACGGAGCGGTTGCTGGGCACCTCCAGCAAGGATGGTGGAAAAGACCACGCTTCCACGTCCCCAGCGTCCACGTCGACAACGGCGTCGACCACCAGCGGACGACGTCCACCACGACTGCCCGCAGCGCTGCCAGCAGTGCTGACAGCAAGGCCGACGATGACGAGCATCGGCGCACCCGTGACGGCTGGAAGCGGACTTCCGCAAACTCGACGCGATGACCGACGATCTGTATGCCGAGGCCTTGGGTGGATCACATCATCCACGGCGAGGAGGAAGCACTGAAGCGGCCGGATCGCGATTCCGAGCGCGACTGGCGCGGCAGTGAAGTCCCAGCTGGAGCAGACCCGCACGATGATCGCCAATCATCTGGAAATGGCGCGTGCGCTGAAGGCCAAGCACGGCCGATCCGGCAACCGGCGCTAACATTTGTTTTGCAGGGGAATACAGGTCGCCGCCCTGGCGCCTGGCGCGGGGCCTGCAAGAACTCGGGCTCGCCGTGAACCCGATTCATGACGCTGCCGACCCCAGGCCGCTGCCGCGGCCAGCTGGGTGACCGCCGGACGCGCCCGCCGCCAGCGGCACGTTATCTGTCCGCCGCTGCCTGAAGGTAGCCGGCCAGTGCCTGGAAGGCGGGGATGGAGGTCGGGTCGATCAGCGTGTTCTGTGCCTTGGGGAACGAGGCAAACCGCACGATCACCACCTGCGCGTTGAAGTCGACGTAGATCGTCTGGCCGTGCACGCCACGCGCGGCGATCACGTCGTGCTCGCCCGGATAGACCCACCACAGGCTGGTATAGCTGCCGCCCACCAGTGCCGGATACGCGTTGCCGAACTTGGCCGGGTCGCCGCCGTCGCGGATGTGGCGCACCACGGCGGCCGGGAACAGGCGCCTGCCGTTGATCACGCCCTCCTGCAGCATCAGCAGGCCCAGGCGGCCCATGTCGCGCAGGCCGGCGCTGAGCCCGCCGCCGGCGTAGGGCGTGCCGATCGCGTCCACCGTCATGTAGGCGTCCTGCTCGGCGCCCATCGGCCGCCACAGCCGCTCCGAGGCCAGCTCGCTGACCGACTTGCCGGATACGCGTGCGACGATCCAGCCGACCATGTCGGCATCGACGGTCTTGTAGTGGAAGGCCGCGCCATTCTCACCTTCCGGCTGCACCTGCGCGAGGTACTCGAAATAGCCGTTGGGGCCGGCGTAGTCCTCTCCCTTCGGCAGCGGGCTGGCCGCCGCGGCGTACTGCCAGATGTCCGCGTCCGGATCGGCGTAGTCCTCGGAGTAGCGCACGCCGGTGGTCATGTCCATCACCTGGCGAACGGTCGCGTCCGCGTAGGCGCTGCGCGCCACTTCCGGCACGATGTCCACCACCTTCGCGTTCTCGTCGAGCCTGCCTTCGGCCACCAGGATCTGCGCCAGCAGGCCGGTCAGGGACTTGGTCATGGACATCGCGGCGTGCTTGCCGTCGTCGCCCAGGCAGCCGAAGTAGCGCTCGTAGACCACGCGGTCACGATGGAATACCAGGATGCCGTCGGTGTAGTTCGCCGCCAGCGATTGTTCCCACGTCATCGGCGGACGACCGTCGAGCGGGGTGAAGCTCAGCGCGTCAATCTCGCGCCCCAGCCGCTCCAGCTCCCGGTCGCCGACGTACCGCAACGGCACCGGGTCGCCAAGGCCGCGGCTGATCCCGATGGTCGGCAGCAGCTGGCGGATGTGGCATACCGACCAGCGCAGCCTGGGAAAGCTGAAGTACACGGAGTCGGGCTGGGTTATGCGCTTGTCCGGCGGCGGCGGGAAGCCCTGCATCCAGCCCATCACGCGAGGATCGGACTGCGCGGCGGTGAGCGGCGCCGGTTCCGGCGGGGCGGGCTCCTGCGCCGCCACGCCCGTCGCGGCGGCGATGCCGACCAACAGGACCCACGTTCTAGTAATTGACGACGACATTGACGAATGCTCCGAGCCAGACGGGCGTGCTGCCCGGGGCCACGCGCCTGATCCCGCTGCCGGGGAACGATGCGCTCAGGCCGGTGGTGAGGAACGTCACCGGGTTGATGACGCGGCTGTACTGCACGAACACGTCGTCCGCCAGGTGCGGGCGCACCACGCCGGAGATCAGGTTGGCGGCGCTGCCGGAACCGACCACGCGCGTGGCCTGGCCGAACTGCAGCGGGCTGCCAAGCTGGTTGGCCTCCAGCCGCGCGATGCGCAGGCTGAACGTGTCGCGCTGGGTCGGGCTGATCCCGACCGCCAGCTCGGTGCTGCGCACGTTGGAGTTGATGAACACCATCGAGGACTTCGAACCGGACGACCAGGTGCTGGGGTCGCCGTCGTAATAGAGCGGATCGAACCGCTCCAGCGCCCGCGTCCGCGGGTCGTCGCCGGAAAAGGTCTTGTAGGTCAGCGACACCCACGGGGTCCAGCGCTTATCCATGAACACATAGCCGACCTGGGCGCGACCGCCCCATGCGCGCAGGTCGACCCTGCGGTTGCGCTCGATGGCGATGTCGGCCGCGCCGAACCAGTTGCGCAGCGGGCCCTCACGCAGGGTGGCGCGCAGGTACAGGTTGAGCGCGCGGGTCCCGTGCCGCCCCTCCGGGAGGATGGTCGGCGGGCCGAGGCCGTCCGGAGCGGCCTGCACGTAGGGCGAGCGCGACTCCAGCACGTGGACGAAGGTGGCACCGGCATAGTTGCCATCGCCGCTGTCCCAGCGCAGGTCCAGGCCCGCGAGCCGGTTGTGGCCGTCGTTGGACGGCAGCTCGTTGGGCGCGAGGCGGAACGCCGTCAGCTCACTGTCGCCGAGCCGCGCGCGCGCGATGGCCGCATGCCGCCAGGCCTTGCGCGGGCCGAACTTGAGCGCACCGCGTTCGAAGCCGCTGGAGCCGCCATTGGAGATCAGCATGCCGCTGCCAAGCTCCAGCGCGCGGCCGCCGAGGGAGATGTCCCAGCGCGGGAGATCGCCCGCCTCGCGCAGGCCGAGGTAGGCATCGTCGAGGGTGGTCGCGCCGGTGTTGGTGGCGTCGAACGCATCGGTGCCACGGGTGAATGAGGCCACCGCCGACAGCTTGCCGTACACGTCGAGGTTGCCGGTGCGGTGGGTGAAGCTCACCCCGGGCGTGGCATAGCCTTCCAGCCAGGTCGTATCCGGATCGAAGCCGGCCTGGGGGTTGGTGGTGTTGGAGAGGTTCCAGAACAGGTTGCGTTCGGACACCAGGTTCAGGCCGAACTGCGCATGCCAGCGCACCGTGGTGGCGTTGGAGGTCCAGAGGGTCGTGCGATCCTGCGCCTGCGCGCCACTGGCGCAGGCGACGCCGGCGCAGACCAGCGCGCCTGTGCGCAGCGCTACCCGGAGGTATCGGCCCAGCCTGCCCATGCCCGGTGGTCCGTTGGCACCGCCGAATAGGCGGTAGCGGGCAGCGTACGCTTGGGGCGTACGGCGGTCGTGAAGCCTCCTGCCTGAGCGTTCCACCCGGGGCGCAGGCGCGTCCACGTGGCCCAGCGGCGTCGGTTGCCGGCCTTCGGGAACGTGGCAGGCGCGCGGGCACCACGCACGCGGTGAAGTCCAGGTAGATCGTCTGGCCATGCACCCCGCGCGCGGGGATGTCCTCGTGCCCGCCCGGATACACCCACCACAGGCTGGTGTAGCTGCCGCCGATCATCGTCGGGTAGGCGGTGCCGAACTGGCCCTGTCGCCGTCGCCGCGGATATGGCGCACCACCTTCGGCGGAAACAGCTGGCGGCCGTTGCTCCTGCCCTCGGTGAGCATCAGCAGGCCCAGCCGTCCAAGGTCGCGCAGTCCGGCGCTGAGGCCATCGCCGGGCGTAGGGCGTGCCGATGGCGTCCACCGGCATGTAGCCCGACTGCTCGGTGCCCATCGGCCGCCGCAGCCGTTCCGAGGGCAGCTTCGCGACCGACATGCCCGAGGCGAGCGACCGCCCAGCCGGCCATGTCGGCGTTGACCGTGCGGTAGTGGAAGGCCTCACCGTGGTGGCCCTCCGGCCGCACCTGGGGGCGGTACTCGAAGTAGCGGTCGGACCGGTGGAGCCGGCGGGCTTCGGCAGTGCTGGCGGCCGCCGAATATTTCCAGACCCCGGGATCGATGTAGTCCTCGGAGTAGTGCAGGCCGGAGAAGCCCGGTCGGTTCACTTCCCCGAAGCGGTTGTATGTAACCGACGAGTAGGTCGGGTTGCCCGCTCGGTCTGGCTCACCCCCGCCGGTGCTTGACCGGAGAAGGTCGGACGCGACGGCACGCCCGGGACGCCCCTCCGTTGCTGCTGCGTGAGCCGATCATCCGCACCGTCGGGGTGCGCAGGGGCCACGCTCAGCGTGGAATCAGTACCTGGTCGATGACGTGGATCACGCCATTGCTGGCCATCACGTCGGGCGTGACGACATTGGCCTCGTCGACGGTCACCTTGCCGTTCTGGGCGCTGATGTCGACGCTCCCGCCATTGACGGTGGTCGCGGAATCCATGGTGACCACCCGCGCCGCCGGCACCTGCCCCGGTACGACGTGGTAGGTCAGCAGCGCGACAAGCTGCTCCTTGTTTTCGGGCTTGAGCAGATTGGCGACGGTGCCCGGCGGCAATGCGGCGAAGGCGGCGTCGGTGGGCGCGAACACGGTGAACGGGCCCGGCCCCTTGAGGGTGTCGACCAGATCGGCGGCGGTGAGGGCGGCGGCCAGGGTCTTGAACTGGCCCGCGGCGATGGCGGTGTCCACGATATCGGCAGACGCGCGCTTCGCTGGCGCGGCGGTGCCCGACGACGGCGGAGACGCGAAGGCGAGCGGGGCGGCCAGGCCGAGCGCGAGGGCGATCGTCAGCGAGCGGAGGGTGGAGGCGGTGGGCTGATTCATCGGGAAACTCCCTTGTGGATGTAGCACCAGCTTCCATTCGCCGCGGTTAATCGGCTGTCCAGTACAAGGGTGTACGGACCATGTACATTCGTGACCGATGTTCCCCATCAAGGCCACTGCCGAACTGACCGGGCTGACGCCCGAGACCCTGCGCGCATGGGAGCGCCGCCACGGCGCGGTTGTGCCGCTTCGCGACGCGGCCGGTCGGCGTCTGTACGACGCGCAGATGGTGGACAGGCTGTGTCATCTGCATCGCCTCACCGGCCGCGGCCATCCCATCCGCGATCTGGCCGCACTCGACGATGCCGCGCTGGAGCGCCTGTCGGGAGCGAGTCGCGATACCGGCTATGGCGGGCTCGATGCGTTGCCGGGGCAGATGCTCGATGCGATTGCGGATTACCGCATCGACGAGTTCGATCGCGACCTGACAGTCGCCATCACCACATTGCCGGTGGCGGTGCTGGTGTCGCGTGTGGTCGCGCCGTTGCTGCGCGAAGTGGGGGTGCGCTGGGCCGACGGGCGTCTGGCGATCGCGCAGGAACGCCTGGTCAGCAGTCTGCTGCGGTCAAGGCTGATGTCGGTGCTGACCCAGCACCCCGGCGCGGCCCGTCCGCGGGTGCTGTTTGCGACCCTGCCCGGTGAACCGCACGAACTCGGTCTGCTCGGGGCCGGGCTGCACGCGCACGACGCCGGCGCCTCGGTGCTGTATCTGGGCACCGGATTGCCTGCCGACGAGCTGGCTACGGTGGCCAGCCGCCTCGATGCGGCTGCGGTGGCGGTCAGTTCGATCGATCCGGGCCACGCACCGCAGGCCCTGGCCGGGATGCGCGCGCTGGATGCGGCGCTCGAGCCGCATGTGCCGGTGTGGGTAGGCGGCGGCAATGCACGCTACCTGGCCGAAGCGGTGGCGTCGCCGCGGATCCAGGCGGTGATCGACCCGATGTCGCTTGCGGAACTCATCCGGCGATGTGCCTCGGCGCGGCGCCCATTGCGGACGCGTCGCGAGCGGACAGCGGCTGGCTGAAGCCGGGGAGGCAGGCCGAAGGGCCGCGCGCTGCTTGTGGCCCGTGCAGGCACACGGCCAATTTTGAAGGCCTGCTCGCAATCGATGCGCGGCGGGAAGCGCGCGGGCGCTTGCTGATCCCGCGCGGAAAGCATTCCTCATCGGAGCCCGCTAGCGCGCCCGGCGGCCACATCGCACCGTGGCCACATCCCGATGGGGAACAGGGGCGCTTACGCTGCCAGGTCGGTCAGTCCGTGCTGCAGCCGGGCGAAGGCACGTCGAAGCGATGACTTCACCGAGCCCAGTGGCATGTGCAGCTCGCTGGCGATCTCCCCATGGCTGCGGGCCTCCAGGAAGGACATCCGCACCAGCCGCGCCTGCAGGGCGGGCAGGGCGTCGATAGCGCGGGTGAGCCCGACGTGGTCGGCATAGGCCTCGGGGGAGGGCACCTGCGCCAGGTTCACGGCCGCATTGTCGCCGCTGGCGAGTTCATCGCCGTGGGCGGCCGTTGCGGCCCGCCGCACGCTGTCGATGTGCAGGTTGCGGGCGATGCGGAACAGCCAGGTCGATAGCGTCGCGCGGCGGGGGTCGAATTGCCGCGCGCCGCGCCAGGCGTGCAGCATCGCGTCCTGCACCAGGTCCTCTGCACGCGCGGCGGGCACGCCGAGGCCCAGCAGGTAGTGATGCAGGCGCGGGGCGAAATGCTCGTACATGCGCATGAAGCTGACGGCATCGCGCGTGCGCGCCACGCGCGTCATCAGTTCCGACCAGTCGGTTGGTTCCATCCTTGGCACATCACTGCGGCGGGAGATCCTGCATGCGACGCTCACCGGCGGGCCTCGGGAAAACGGCATGGGAGGCTGGACGCTAGGCGCGTCACTGTTAGCGATGGGTCAATTGCGGCTCTGTATGAAAGGTGTACAGGGCGGCCTCCCGACAGCCAGATCCCAGCCCTGAAATCAATCGCTCCCAGATGCATCCAAGCGGCCTCGTGGCGCGTAGGAATCTGTATCGCCGGCTTGCGGCGATATTCCCCCGACTGCTCCGGAGCTATCCATGCGTACCTGGCTGATCCTTCCATTCACTGCCCTGATTGCAACCACCGCACATGCCGCCGGTCCCGAAGCCGGCAAATGGTCGGTCTCGCTCCTTGGCGGCATCGACGTGCCGGTCAACGGCGACGTCCATGGCGGCGCGACCGCGCGCGTCGCCGACCTGGGTGCCCTCAACCCTGCATTGGCCGGGCTCCCTGCCGAACTGCGCATCCGTCCGCGCGGCCATGAGCGCATTTACGACAACGCCCTGGCCTATGGCCTGGAGGTTGGCTACGCCTTCGATGATCGCCGCGAGATCTACGGCCAGGTCCGGCAGACCCGCGCCGACGGTGGTCGCGCGCTGGTCGGCTACGCCTTCGTGCCGGCGCTGTCGGCCGAGCTGCCGATCTACGGCAGTTTCAGCGAGTACGAAGCGCTGTCGGCGCAGGTGGGCTATCGCTACTACTTCGGCACGCCTGACACTGCGCGCCCGTTTATCGACGGCTATCTGGGCGCCACCAGGACCCACCAGATCAGCGCGACCTTCGACATCCCCGCCGGCGGCATCTCGATCCCGAACGCGCCTTTCTACGAGTCGGGCTGGGCGGCGACCGGCGGTGCCAACGTCGGGGTGATCGTCCCCCTCGGCGAGACCTTCAGCATGACCCTGTCGGGTGGGGTGCGTTATGTGTCCAACCTCACCGACGACGACAGCGCGCTCGGCGGGCTCGAGTTGTCGAGCATCAACGACACCGGCAAGCGGGTGTCGGTGCCGATCACGCTGTCCGGACGCTGGGACTTCTGAGCAGGCCTGGCGTAGCCGGAGGACGCCCGCCCGCTTTGCGGGACGGAAACTGCGCGCCGGTCGCGGCGCGCAGTGGATGCGGGCGTGGGCCGATGCACGTCGCCGGCGCAAACCCGTGGCGGGCGGATGGGCAGGCCCGATCCCGTCCCGGGCGGCGACCAGATCCGTTGAAACGGACGGGAGGATCAGGCATCGCAGGCGAGCAACAGTCACCTGCGAGGTAACGCCTGCGTCGCGTCATCAACGCTCGTCTGCGAGCCGAGTGGTTCAAAGGCGCTAGCTTTCGACGGGTTACATGCCTGAAACGGGGGGTCGTGCGTGCGCCATGGATTGCAACGGCGAAAGAACCCGGCAAGCCTGGACACAGCAACTGGCGGCGGTGAATCCGGACGTCGAATTGCTTCGCTGCTGAAGGCGTGAGACGTCACTGCAGCGCCCCTCCGTGGCGGTCGGGTGCCCGCTCCTCGATGGCAGGATCGATCTCAAGCTGTTTGGAAAACGAGGGCAGCCTCGGCGTAGGCGCGGCCCCCGTGCAGGTGCACGAGGGCCGCCCCGTTGATCACACTGGCCGTGCGGTGCGCGCTGCGGTCACGGGGCCGAGGCCTGCAGCAGCGCGTCGGTGCCGTCCAGACCCCATTTCTCCACATCCGCCAGCGCCACCGTGCGCGCCTGGCCGGCCGCGCCCAGGCGGGCGAGGTCGAAGCCGGTGTAGTTGAGCGCGCCGTAGTCGCGGACGTAGAGCCGCGTGCGGTCCAGGTCGCCGAGCACGGTGACCGAGGTGTACTCGGTGGAGGCGCCGGAATTGCCCCCGGATGTGCCGCCGCCTTCGGCGCCCGTTCCGCGCAGGTCGATGGTGATGTCCTTGGGCCGGTCGAAGTTGTTCATGACATGCGCCAGGGTCAGCACCGCTTCGTCCGGGGTATTCGCCTTGTGCGCGAACTTGGCGTAGTACGCGGCGCGCACGAAGCGGCCCACCGACGTGTCCGACGACGGCAGGCCGGAGGTGGCGCTGCCCGCATCGGGCTGCTTGGCGACGAACGTGCCGAAGGTGGTCTCTGGCTTGTCGACGTTGTCCAGGAAGCTGTAATTGCCCAGGTTGGTCAGGTGCCACGGGAAGCTGGGGCCGTTGGTCATCACGCCGACGCCGTTGTCGTAGACGTTCTGTTTGCCGTCGGCGTACTCGATGACGATCGAGGCGCCGCTGCGGTCATGGGCGATGAAATGGACCGGCGGCTGGCCGCCGCCGAGCCGGGCGAGCGGGGCCAGGATGACCGGCTGCCGCTCGAGCGCGGCCTTGACCTCGGCCACGGTGGTGAACTGCCCCAGCGCCCAGCTGCCCAGGTCCAGCGCCGAGAGCACTTCCTGGGTCTTGGCGACTGTGTCGCGCGGGCCCTTGGCGGAGGCGTAGGCGAGCAGGCTGAAGGTCAGGCCCTGGTCGTTCATGCCTTCCAGGACTTTCTGGTCGGCCGGTCCCAGCGGCGCGTTCGGGGTCGGTGCGCGAAATGGCAAGGTGACCACCAGCATGCCGTAGCGCGAGGTGTACTCCAGCGGGCGGTGCTGGTCGGGGCTGGAGGTGTAACGCCTGCCGGCCGGGACGTAGCTGAGCTGGTAGGGCATTTCCCCGCCCAGCTCCACCGTGCGTCCGGCATAGGTGTGGTTGTTGGCGTCGGTGTACAGCAGCGCCGTGCAGGCGTCGGCTGGCATCGGGCCCAGGAGCGTGATCGCGCCCAGCGGCGCATAGAGCATGTGCTGCCACTTCATGTTGCACCTCGTTCTTCGTAGCGGTCGCGCGGTCGCGGCCAGGGGAAAGGCAGGGCGGAGCCCCGCGGGTGCGATGCCGCCGGCCGCGCATTGGCGCGGGCGTGGCGGACTGGATGCGGGCGCGCAGTGGCGCAGGAGTTGCGGACACGACGGTGTGGCGTGGCGGCGTGGCGGCGGGCGTCCGGCCGCGGCCCGGGCCTGCCCGGGACTGAGCGGAGGGGGCCGCTGTGCCTGCCTTCATCGCCGTTCCTGACCGAAGGTGTCGGGCCTGTTATCGCCGCACCCGCACCGTGGCGGGGTTTGCGATACGGGGACCGCGACGGGGAGCCGGGCGGCAGTATGCGCGCGCGTTCGGAAAAGCCTTCTTCACGCCTGCGGGGCGCGCCGGGGCGGTCGTGGCACCTCCGCTTCGGGCCGTCCCGGGCGATCCACTGCCGACCGGCGCGACAGCACAGGCACGTGGGCGCCGCGCTCTACGCCGCGTTGGCAGGTTCTCCAGCACACCGCGCTACCGGACGCGCGAGCCGGGGGCGTGAGGTATGGTCTGAAGCCGGTGGCGCAACGTGGGGACGATGCCATCATGGTGGTCCGGTGGCTCGGCTGGAGCATCAGCTGAAGCGGCATCGCCAAGGCGTGCGAGACGCAGCGCAAGACAGATGCCGCCATCGATGTGTTGCTGGCAATCCCGCCGGAGACGCAAGCGGGCGCTCCACACCCCCGGTGCGGCCACGGTGCACCCGGTATTCGAACGGAACCATGTAGTGAATTCAAAAGCGGACGAACACTCGATTCCCACTTCGCCGGAGCAAGTCGCCAGAGGTGCTTCAGCGGCCTTCTTCGAGTCCTGGATGGGCAGACTTTTGCTTGCTGTGCTTGCTGCAGGATTGCTCGCTGTCACGTTGACCTGGCGGACGAGCGACATCGAGTTTCTGGATGGGGGCCAGATCCGGGTGACCCAGAGTATGTGGTGGGGCCGCCAGAAGACGGTCGCGACGGTCGAATACTCCGCGCAGGACGGCTGGGTGGAAATCGACGAGGAGCAGGCGCGCGTTCCGCTGGGGAGTCGCGCCGTGCGGGTTCGGAACTGAAGCACCGGGAGCGGCCTCACGGCGCAGCTACCTGACCTTGGCCGGATCGGCCGGGGATAGCCGGAAGGAGAGCTGGCCGCTGGCCGTGGTCGCAGATCTCCGGTTGCTCGCCGAGAGCAGAAGATCGGGACCGCCCGCCTTGCGCCGGCGCGGCTGGCTTTCGCGCGATCCGATCGCGACGCATCTCACGCCGAAGTTCGGCGACGGGCGCTCTCACATATCGGGTGGCCTGCCTGAGCGGAGCGGCGAAGGCCTGCCGACCTCCCAAAAGAACGGGGGCGACATGAGCCGCCCCCCGGTTACCACAGCGGTCAGTGCCGTCAGGGAGACGTTTGCGTCCCCTGTGACGCCGCGCGTTCCTGCATCTGGAGCTGGCGCAGCTCCTTCTCCGTCGTCTGCAAACCCTTCACGTCCAGCGGCTGGATCTGCTGGATGTAGCAAGGCATGGGCGAGGGCATCAGGCCGATGCCACGCGGGATTACCTTGTCCAGGCGTGCGAACACCATGCCCCCGGAGTTGGTCAGGTAGATGTCCTGTGCAAAGCCCAGGTTGGTGCACGGGGCATTCAGGGTGAGGAGCCAGGCTTCCCCGGGACCTGTCCACACGGCGAGCGCGCTGTCGCCCAGCGCAGTCCAGCCATCGATTCCGCCATCGAAATCGAAGTCATCCATGCTGAAGGCCTGTACCGGCGGGCCGGCGTTGGCCTGGTAAAGGGCCAACTTCTCACTCTGGCTCAGGCCAGGGGTGGACGCGCAAGCTGCCAGCGCCAGTAGCGCGGGCAGGGCAAGTATTCGCACTTTCCTGATGTCCATTGCCGCCTCCGTGTGGCGCATCCGCGCCGTTGTAGTCGAGCGGATCATGCGCCCGGCCCGATGCGTGCCGAGTCATGATCGAGTGACGTTCAGCAGCAGGGGGGCTTCGTCAGGGTGGCGTGCAGGGCGCCCTACGCGGCCTCTCGAGCGCACGGCGTGTGCGTCTCCATCCGCTGCAGATCAGGTCCTGGCTTCGCGCTGGGGGCGATGGTGTGCCGGCTGTCCTGCCTACCCCGCGACGTAACATCGACTTCGCCTGGGGCAGCACTGCCGGTGTCCTGGCGCTCTCGACCACACGGCAATCAAGAGCCCCAAGGACTGATCCAGACGATGTTGTCACCCGACACCACGACGGCCGAATCGCTCGAATACTTCGCGCCCGCTACGCGCGCCTGGTTCGGTTCGGCGTTCCCGTCGCCGACGGCCGTCCAGGCTGCGGCCTGGGCGGCCATCAGCGCCGGCGAAAACGCGCTGGTGATCGCACCGACCGGTTCGGGCAAGACGCTGGCCGCCTTCATGCAGGCCATCGACCAGCTTTTCCGGGAGCGCGAGGCGCAGGAGGCGGGCACGGCCAGTGGACGCGACGTCGCGACCCGCATCCTCTACATCTCGCCGATCAAGGCGCTGGGTACGGACGTGCAACGCAACCTGCGTGTTCCGCTTCAAGGCATCGTCGCGCAACGCAAGCGGCGCGGCGATCCTGCCGTCGAGATCATGGTCGGCATGCGCACTGGCGACACGCCACAGGCCGAGCGTGCACGCCTGCTGCGGCGCCCGCCCGACATCCTCATCACCACCCCCGAGTCGCTCTACCTGATGCTCACGTCCAAGGCGCGGGAGACGCTGCGCGGCGTGCGGACCGTGATCGTGGACGAGGTCCATGCGGTCGCAGGCGGCAAGCGCGGTTCGCATCTGGCATTGAGCCTGGAGCGCCTCGATGCCTTGCTGGCGGCGCCGGCGCAGCGCGTTGGCCTGTCGGCAACGGTGCGTCCCGTAGAGCAGGTGGCCCGGTTCCTGGGCGGATCGCGCCCGGTGGCGGTGGTGAACCCGCCCTCCAGTCGCCAGTTCGATCTGCGCATCGTCGTGCCGGTCGAGGACATGACCGACGTCCCGCCGCGCAACGATGGCCCCATTGGCCGGGCAGGTTCGATCTGGCCCCACATCGAGTCCAGCATCCTCGACCAGGTACTGCGCCGGCATTCGACGATCGTGTTCGCCAATTCGCGCGGTCTGGCCGAGAAGCTGACCGCGCGCCTCAACGAGCTCTATGCCGAGCGCCTGGAGGACGCGGACGCCAGCGCAATGGCGGCAGCTGGCGATCCCGCGGTCCACTTTCCATCGACCGCTGGCGGCACCAGCGGCCGCTCCGCGGGGACCGCACCGCTGATCGCCCGCTCACACCACGGTTCGGTCTCCAAGGAGCAGCGCAGCGAGATCGAGCAGGCGCTGAAGTCGGGCGAGCTGCGCTGCGTGGTGGCGACCTCCAGCCTGGAGCTGGGCATCGACATGGGCATGGTCGAACTGGTTATCCAGGTTGCGGCGCCGCCCTCGGTGGCGAGTGCCCTGCAACGTGTCGGTCGCGCCGGTCACCAGGTGGGCGGCACCTCCGCCGGGCTGATCTACCCGCGCACCCGGCGCGACCTGGTCGACGCTGCGGTCACCATCGACGCCATGCTTGCCGGGCGCATCGAGGCGATCGATCCCCCTCGCAATCCGCTCGACGTGCTGGCGCAACAGACGGTGGCCGCAGTGGCCATGGAAGCGGTGCACGTCGACGACTGGTATGCCACGGTGCGCCGCGCGGCGCCGTTCCACAGCTTGCCGCGCAGCGTGTTCGACGCGGTGCTCGATATGCTGGCCGGGCGCTATCCCTCCGAGGATTTCGCCGAGTTCCGCCCGCGCCTGGTATGGCACCGCGACACGGGCCTGCTGAGCGCCCGACCCGGCGCCAAGCAACTGGCCGTCACCAGCGGCGGCACCATCCCGGACCGGGGCATGTTCAGCGTCGTCCTGCCCGAAGGTGAGGAACAGGCCGGCTCACGCCGGGTCGGCGAACTCGACGAGGAGATGGTCTACGAATCGAAAGTCAACGACATCATCACCCTGGGAACGTCCTCCTGGCGCATCCAGCAGATCACCAACGACCAGGTGGTCGTGGTGCCGGCTCCGGGGCGCTCGGCCCGGCTGCCGTTCTGGCGCGGCGACGGGCTGGGCCGGCCCGCCGAGCTGGGCGAGGCCATCGGCGCTTTTCTCGGACTGCTGGAGGGCGCTTGCAGCGGCGATGGCACGCCGGACATGACCGCCGCCCTGGAGGGGCGGCTGAAGGCAGCCGGGCTCGACCCCAATGCGATGCACAACCTGCTCAGGCTGGCTGCGGAGCAGCGTGAGGCAACCGGCGTGCTGCCCACCGAGCGCACTCTGGTGCTGGAGCGCTGCCGCGACGAAACAGGCGACTGGCGCGCGATCCTGCATTCCCCCTTCGGCAGGCGTGTCCACGACCCGTGGGCACTGGTCATCGCCGAGCGGATTCGCCAGCGCTGGAAGGTCGACCCTTCGGTGGTTGCCAGCGACGACGGCATCATCGCCCGCATTCCGGACACCGCCGGGCGCGTGCCCGGGGCCGAGCTGTTCCTCTGCGATCCGCAGACCTTGCGCAAGACCGTCACCGACGCAGTGGCTGGCTCGGCGCTTTTCGCCGCCCGTTTCCGCGAATGCGCCGCGCGTGCGCTGCTGATGCCGCGCCGCATGCCGGGCCGTCGCTCGCCACTGTGGCAGCAACGGCTGCGCGCAGGCCAGCTGTTGCAGATCGCGCAGGGCTATCCGGACTTTCCGATCCTGATCGAAACCGCGCGCGAGTGCCTGCAGGACGTCTACGATCTGCCCGCGCTCGATGCGCTGATGCAGCGCCTGCAGGATGGCGCGGTGGTGATCGCCGAAGTCACGACCGAGGTGCCGTCTCCCTTCGCGGCGAGTCTGCTGTTCGGCTATGTCGCGGAGTTCATGTACGAGAGCGATGCGCCACTGGCCGAGCGGCGCACCTCGGTGCTGTCGCTGGACAGTGGCCTGCTCAGTGACCTGCTCGGCCAGGTCGACCTGGGCGAACTGCTCGACCCGGCCGTTGTCGATCGCATTGAAAGGGAGTTGCAACGTCTGGCGCCCAGCCATCAGGCCAGGGGGATGGAAGGTGCGGCGGACCTGCTGCGCCAACTCGGGCCACTGACGACGCAGGACGTGTCACAGCGACTCGGTGACGGGGAGCAGGCCCGTGCTTACCTGGCCGATCTGGAGCGCGACGGCCGCGTCATCCGGGTCAAGATCGCCGGCAGTGACCACTGGGCTGCCGTCGAGGATGCCGCGCGCCTTCGCGATGCGCTTGGCATCGCCTTGCCAGCCGGGCTGCCCGGCGTCTTCCTCGAGCCGACGCAAGCGCCGCTGCGCGATCTGCTGGCACGCTACGCCCGCACCCATGCGGCGTTTTGCACCGGCGACGTCGCAAGCCGGTTCGGCCTCGGCGTGGCCGTGGCGGACGAAGCGCTGGAGCAGTTGGCGAGCCAGGGCAAGCTGCTGAAGGGCAATTTCGGCGTCGAGCGCCGGCTCGAAGCACAGACGCCTGAAACGGGCATCCATCCGCGGGCACGCCACGAGTGGGTGGGCGACGAGGTGTTCAAGCGCCTGCGACTACGCTCGCTGCAGGCCGCCCGCGAGGCGACCCGGCCGGTGCCGCAGCAGGCCTACGCACGCCTGCTGCCAGAGCGTCAGTACCTGGTGCCCGAGACCGCGAGCAACGCAGCCGTCGCCGGAGCGCACGCGGGCAGCGGTGCGCTGGAAGGCATCGACGGCGTGGTCCGCGTCATCGAACAACTCGCAGGGGTGGCGCTGCCGGCCTCCCTCTGGGAAAGCCAGGTGCTTCCTGCTCGGGTGCGGGACTACGCCCCCGGCATGCTGGAGGAACTGATCGCCACGGGCACGGTGCTCTGGTCCGGGCATGGACGGCTTGGCGACAACGATGGACTCGTGGCGTTCCACCTCCACGAATTTGCAGCCGAGACCCTGTTGCCACCACCGGACGCCGCCTCGGCATTCCATCTGTCTGCGCTGCAGCAGGAGCTTCTCGGAAGTCTCGCCAACGGCGGCGCGTACTTCGTGCGCCAACTCGCGACGCTGGCTGCGACCCGCCGGCAGGGAGAACCTGCGCCGACGCCCACGCCCTCGGATATCGGCGAGGCGCTCTGGAGCCTGGTCTGGAGCGGTCATGTCACCGCCGACACCTGGTCGCCCGTACGGGCCTACTGCAACGCACGCCCGACACGGCGGCCGCGCGCCATCCAGACATCCCGGCGGCGCACAGGACTTCGCGGCAGGGCCTACGGGGATCGAATGTCGGCGGCGACCTCGCCCATGACATCTGTCGCGACACTCGGCGATGCCACGCTCGCAGGCCGCTGGTCGCTGCTGTCCCCTGAGCCGATGAACGATACGGCGCGGGCGCTCGCTCGGGTCGAAGGTCTGCTTGACCGCTATGGCGTGGTCACCCGCAGCGCGGCGATGGCTGAGGACATTCCCGGGGGATTCCCGGCCTTGCGGCCCGTGTTTCGCGGGATGGAGGACACCGGCCGCGTGCTGCGCGGACGCTTCGTCGAGGGCCTGGGGGCTGCCCAGTTCGCCGAACGCATGACGGTCGACCGATTGCGCGAACTTGCATCCACCTCTCCTGGCGAGCCTGTCGCGGTGGCACTGTCCGCTGTGGACCCCGCCAATCCCTTCGGGACCTTGCTGCCGTGGCCTTCCCATCCGTCGAGTACGCGTCCAGCGTGCCGCGCCGGGGCCTTCGTGGTGCTGGTCGACGGACGCCTGATGTTCTACCTCGCCCAGGGCGGGCGCCATTTGCTCAGCTATGGCGATGCGGATGACGTCGCCACGGCCAGGGCGCATGCCGCCGGCCTCAACGCATTGGCAACCGCCCTGAAACGGGAAAAACATGGAGCCTTCACCCTGGAGCGGGTGGACGATCTGTCCCCGTCCAGGAGCCCGCTGGCCGCTGCGCTTCGTGCCATCGGGTTTTCGAGCGCCCCCAAGGGGCTGGCCTGGTATGGATGAAACGGCGGGCCATGACACCGTTCCCGAAAGCGGACCGGAGATAACTCTGGAGTAATGGCGCCAGGGCCAACGTCCATCGCAGTCTGTTTCTCCGCCGCGCCGAACCCGTTCCATCAGTTCCCGAGCTGTATCGCGCTGCGACATGGCAAGGAAGGTGATTGGTAGGGGCTGATCATGAGCGTGCCTCGCGAACGACGTGGTATTGCGGGTGCCGGTGAAATCGATGTCCTCGACGTCAAGCGGCGCCCGGCAAAGGTCCGCGCGCTTCGACAGAGGGGGGCTCCCGGCATGCCGCAGGGACAAAACACTTTGGATCAGCATCCTGCTGGACGATTCCGTGCCCGATGACCTCGTCTCCAGCCTGATCGACGAAGGTTTCGGCTGACCCGCTGGATCGGCATCCTTGCATGCAATGAGCACGCGGCCATCCGGCGCATCAGGGGGAAGGCCAGCCCGGGGTCGCAGTGCGTCCTGGTGCCCTCGTGCACACCAGGCGCTGCCCCATACAGCCGCAGGGAGTGGTCTGATCGCCACGGCTCCTCTTCCTCATACACTGCTCCCGTCAGGCCGGGGTTCTCCGGGCCGCGTGTCCCGAGCTGGAGCCGCCACATGCCCGCATACGTCGCACTGTTGCGTGCCGTCAACGTCGGGGGCACCGGAAAACTGCCCATGTCCGATCTCGTGGCAATGGCCAAGAGCGCGGGCTTCCAGCGGGCGCGGACCTATATCGCCAGCGGCAATCTGGTCCTGGAGAGCGACAGCTCCGAGCAGCAGATCAAGGCCGTACTCGAGGAGGCGCTCGCAGGCTATGCGGGCAAGCCGGTGGGGGTGATGGTGCGCAGCGCGGCGCAGATGTCGGAGGTGCTGGCCGCGAATCCGTTCCCGGAGAAGGCGCCCAATCGCACGGTGGTCGTCTTTCTCGATGAGGCGCCGCCAGACGACTGGCAGGCGGGCATGGTGGCGCCCGGTGGCGAGGAGGCCCGCGCCGGTACCCGGGAGCTCTACATCCATTTTGGCGAGGGAATGGGCCAGTCCAGGTTCAAACTGCCCGCCGCCGCGCGCGGCACGGCCCGCAACATCAACACCGTGACCCGCCTTGCGGCGATGGCACTCGAGTAGGCGGCGATCGACCGGAAGAGGCGCGCGATCGGCCGTGGCCGAAGGGCGGCTTCCCCAGGCAACGATTTGGCAGCTGAAGAAGGCCAAGGCGGGGCGGGGTAGCCACCGGCCAGCGCTGGATACGGGGAGCGTCGGCTGGACCGAGGACTCACCGAGGGATGGCGGCACAAGCCGGTGACCGGGATCAACCCGGCTTCTTCGTGTCGTCAGCCGCGGCCAACGCCAGTGTCCGGGCGAGCAGTTGGTCGTAGATCGGTTTCCCGCCCAGGAAGGACGCGACGAGATTGGCGACCAGGCAGGTCGTCAGGAGCGGAACGGCGAGCGGGTAGGTGCCGGTGAGTTCCAGCGTGAGTACCACTCCGACCAAGGGAGCACGCACCGAGGCGGTAAACAGGCCACCCATTGCTGCGATCGCGAAGACGACGGGAGTCACGCCCCAGTCGGGCCCGACGATGTTGACGGCCGCGCCAAACGCCAGGCCCACGCATGCGGCCAGCGACAGCATCGGCGCGAAGATGCCACCGGGTACGCCGGACGAGTAGCTGGCGACCGTGGTGCAGAAGCGCGCCGTCGCGAGCAGCAGCAGGAGCAACAGCGCGGTCTGTTGCGCCAGCAGCGTCCGAACCAGGGATTCCCCGCCGGTGACGCTCTGCGGGTAGAGCACCATCAGCGCACCGATCACGCAGCCGACTACGGCGGGGTAGACATAGGGCGCCCTGGTCTGCGCTGTTCCGGCGAAGGCCAGTGCACGCAGCACGGCGCTGTTGAGCAGCACGCCCACGCCGCCCAGCACGCAGCCGAGCAGTGCGAAGAGCGGCAAGGTACGCAATGCGGGCGCGGTTGCGGGCAGCGACATGTCCGGGGCCACGCCGCCGATCCATTCGGTCGCGATCGTCGCAAGCAGCGACGCGATGATGACGCCCATGTAGGTGCGGTAGGTGTAGGGAAACTCGCGCCGTGTCTCCTCGATGACGAACAGGATGGCGGCGACCGGCGCGTTGAACGCGCAGGCCAGCCCCGCGGCCGCACCCGCGGCGAGGAGCCCTGCGCGTTGGGTCCTGCCTGCACGGGCGAAGTCCGAGCACATGGCGGCCACGGATGCGGCGATGTGGATCGTCGGCCCCTCGCGCCCCAGCACCAGGCCCGAGCCGATGGCGGCAATGCCTCCGAGGAACTTGACGGGCAGAACCCGCGCCCAGCGCACCTGCCTCGAACCCGCCATCGCGCCTTCCACTTCCTGGATTCCGCTCCCGGAGGCTTCGGGCACGTAATGGCGTACCACGTACGTCACTGCCACGGTCACCCCCATGGTGATGAGGGCCGCGCACACCACGAGCAGGGGGCCGTCCATCAGCTGGCGCAGATAGGCCGGCCAGCGCAGGGCCGCTTCGATGGCGAGGTGGAACACCGATCCGATCGCGCCGGCAATCACACCGACGACTGCGCACAGCGCGATGTGGCGGCGGGCCTCCCGGCGGCGCGCGATCGGCGATCCTGCAGGCGGGGTCGTGTCCATCGTTACACGCTCCACTGGGGGCATCGCCGCATGGGCCGGAACAACTTCGGAAGGTTTGTGCCGCGACCTGCCGGCGTCCGCTGGTCAGGCCCCTTGCCGGGGTCGCACGGCCGGGAAAGGTCGCGGGCCCGGGCCTGTATCGTTCCTGCTCCACCCGGCTCTGGAGCAGGTCCCATGGCGCGCAAGGATTTCGACCCCTCGACCTTCCAGCCCGATGCCCGGCCTCCGGCGCAGGCCAGGCTGTTCGATCCTGGAACCGAAGGCCCGTGGCGCGGCTCCGTGGAAGGAATCGCCATCGGAGGCCCCGTCACGGTGCTCGCATACGGAACGGACACGCCAGGTGCCGGGCCGCGGCTTCATGTCCATCCGTATGACGAGACATTCATCGTCCTTGAAGGCCGGGCGAGGGTTTTTGTCGGGGAGACCGTCCTCGAGGCAGGCGCGGGCGAAGTCGTTTTCGGGCCCGCGGGTATTCCGCACAGGTTCGAAAATATCGGCCCCGGGCGCCTGCAGACGATCGACATCCACCACTCGCCGCGCTGGATCCAGACCGATCTGGACTAGCAGCCGGCGCGGGTTCGCTTGTGCGCCTCGTGGCCGCACCGGCTTCGACGGCGGCCACGCGCAAACGCGGTGAGCGTGGCCGGTACTGGCGATCCGGCCGGTGGCCAGGCGTTGGTTGGCGACCGGACAAGCGGGTGTCGAATTCTGGCAGCTGCAGGCAACTCGTCTCCGGGCATGCCCGCAGTTCGAGGCCCAGGCGGTGAAGGCGGTCGTCGATGATTGGCCGCAGCGCGGTGCCGGCGCGCCGGCCGCAGAAGCCGACGGAGGCAATGCACGACGCGGCGCGGCTCGCCTCTGCCATGCGTCCGGGATCGGTGGACATCGATAGTCTCCGGCTTGGGGGCAGAGCACGAGCACAGCGGAGCGCGGTCAGGCGCGACGTTCCGGAACCAGGGCATGTCCATCCAGCTCACGCACGTGGCGCCGGTATTTCCGCCGCCTGCGACTGTGCGCCGGCACAGGCCTTGTATCCGTGAACGATGAGGGGCAGGGAGCTGTAGCGAGCGTCGCCTGACGCTGCCGGCCCACTGACCTCGTTGGCGGGTATACATTTCGCGACAACGCACCGGAGGCCCGCCATGCCCGCATGCCGCTTTCTTGCCCTGGCCATGGCCGCGCTGCTGACGGTGACCGCCTGCAGCCGTGAGCAGCCTGAGGCCGAACTCTCCGAAGCCCTGGCCTGTCAGGCGGGTGCCTGGGTGACCGCCGATGGCACAGTGGTGTCCCTGCTGCCGGTGGACGACGGCCTGCGCTGGCGTCTGCTCGACGGGCGTGGCGGCAAGTTCCAGGTGCAGGACGGGGCCCCCGACGATGCGCTGCAGTCGCGCGAGGGGCGGCGTCTCGCAGGCCCGGTGGTGGCCACGGCCAGCTTCGCCCCCTGCGACGAAGCGCGCATGCGGATCCAGCTTGGCGATGGCCCGGCCGAGGACGCCACCCGGCTTCCGCTGGTCCAGCGGGAAACCCGCTTCACCAGCGACGGCGTGGGCCTGCAGGGGCGGCTGGTGCTGCCGACGGGCGAGGCCACGGGGCCGGTGCCGCTGGCGGTGCTGGTGCACGGCTCGGGCAGGGAATCCGGCCTCGACGAGTATCCCCTGCAGCACCTGCTGCCGGCCCAGGGCGTGGCGGTGTTCGTCTACGACAAGCGCGGCACGGGCGGCTCGGATGGCGACTACAGCCAGGATTTCCGCCTGCTGGCCGCCGATGCCGTCGCCGCGCTGGCGCATGCGCGGCAGTTGCATCCGGACGGGTTCAGCCGCGTCGGCTTCGTCGGCACCAGCCAGGGCGGCTGGGTGGGGCCGCTTGCCGCATCGCGCAGCGATGCCGACTACGTGGTCGCGCTGTACGGCATGGCGGAGAACGCATTGGCCGAGGATCGCGAACAGGTTCTCAACGACCTGCGCGCCAAGGGCTACGGCGACGATGTTCTGGCCAAGGCGCGCGAGGCGACGGATGCAACCGCGCTGCTGATGGCATCGGGGTTCACCCGCGGCTTCGACGAACTCCAGGCTGTCCACGAACGGCATGGCCGCGAGCCCTGGTTCGACGCGATGCAGGGCGAGTTCACTGGCCAGCTCATGCGCATCCCGGCGTGGACGCCGCGGTGGCTGGTGCGGCGCATTGCCGCGCGCCAGGACGTGGGCACAAGCTGGGACTACGAGCCGATGCCGGTGCTGCAGGCGTTGGTGGTCCCGCAGCTGTGGGTGATCGCAGGCGACGACCGGCAAGCGCCGAACGTGGAGACGCTACGGCGGCTGCGCGCCCTGCAGGCGGGCGGGCGTCCGCTGGACCTGGCGGTTTTTCCGGGCACCGACCACGGCATCTACGAGTACGAGCAGGATGGCGACGACCGCATCATGCTGCGCAACCCCGATGGCTACTTCCGCATGATCGCAGACTGGATCAAGACTCCGGGCCTGCGCGGCGCCTATGGCAGTGCGATCCTCGAACCGGCGCCCGCGTCGGACACGACAGCGGCGCCACCCGTCTGAGCCACCGTCTGCGCCACCCGCGCCCGTCCCTGGCCTGCGTGCGGGCCTCTTCGCGCCCTTGGATGGGCGTTGTTGATGCCGCGGTCTCTTGCGACCTCCCCACCGGCTAGAATCCGCCCATGACGACCCCCGATCACGCCAGGCTCGACCGTATCGTTGCCGAGGCCAGGCGCAGCGCCGAGCAGCGCGCCAGCGGATACCGCGAGCGCGCGCTGAAAATGTACCCATGGGTCTGTGGCCGCTGCGCGCGCGAGTTCACCCGCGCCAACGTGCGCGAGCTGACCGTGCACCATCGAAATCACAACCATGACGACAACCCGGCCGACGGCAGCAACTGGGAGCTGTTGTGCGTGTACTGCCACGACAACGAGCACTCCCGACAGCTCGACCATACCGGCGTCAGTGCCCTGGATGCAGAGGACGCCCCGGCCGCGGCCACGTCCAATCCGTTCGCCGATCTGAAGGCGCGGCTGCAGAACCGATAACCGCGCAGGTGCCGTGACCCGCGGCTGGCGGAACAGGCGCGTGCGCCTGCTTCGCATCCGCGAAAGACGCCTCGGGCCCTGTTAGCCTTCCATGTTTTGAATCCAGGATGGAACGAATGAGAGCCACCGTTGTCGGCCTCGTGACGCCGCATCTGCTGCGCGTCGTAGACCTTGCCAATGAAGCGCAGAAAGGCGTCAAGGTGGATTGGCACCTGCGCGACGCCGTCACCACTTCGATGGCCGAAATGGCCGACCAGTTCAATGCTTCGGCGTTGATGAGGGCTTATATCGATGGCCTGGAAAGCGTGGCCAGCCAGGCCCCCGCGGCACGCACGGACTACCTCCGCGCTCTCCAGTCGGCGGCGGAAGCCGCGCGCAGTCTCAGGCGCGATTGACGGCGGATCGGCCGGGCGTTCTGTCTGTGAGCCGGGCGCCTCCCCCGGCATGATGCCGACACCCTGAAGACGGAGGCGGCTGCGGCACCGGCGCCTTTTGCCGGCGCCCGGGAATCCTGCGAGGCGCGTCTTCACCCGAGGCATGCAATCGCTGTCCTGCTGGAACTCTGCTGGCGCAACGTCACGACCGCATTCGCGGCACGTGGTTCTGTCCCGGATCCGGCCAAGCGTTGGCGGGCCGGCACTCGCGGCCGCGGAGCAGGCATTTGCAACTCACAAGGGCGTCCCCGGGGAGGAGCCGCCGAGTCCTTTCGCGCACACCGGAGGATGGGGGAGGGCGAGAACGTGCCGCTCCCCGGCAGGGAGTGCTCCGTGAACGACTCAGCCCAGCGCGAGCGCAGCGATCGCCACCACCGCCGCGGCAGTGAGCATGATGGGCACCCATCTGCGGACCGGCGTGGCGGCGTGCAGCCGCGGCACAGGTTCGCTGGGCGCGGCCCCGGGCGCGGTCTGCCTCGGGATTTCTACGCCCGGTGCCACCAGGACGAAGCGTACGGCGTCCAGGCGGAGTTCGTCGCCCGGGCCCAGAAATCCCTGCTGTACGCGTCTGGAATTGATGTAGGTGCCGTTGGACGAGCCGAGGTCTTCGATCGACAGGCCATCACCGGCCGGTTTCACCATGGCGTGGCGTCGGGAGATCTCTTCGGCAGGCACCGTGATGTCGCACTCCGGCGAACGGCCGATGACCACCGGCCCCGTGACCGGGAAGACCTTGTCGGACAGCGCGCCTGATACGCCGCGCAGTACGAACCGGGGCAGTGCCGCGCGCACGCGGGTGGCGCCGACGTCCTCTTTGTGCTCGCGGGTATCGGCCGCTGCGATGGGATCACGCACGGATTCCTTGAGGACGAACGTCGCGGCCACCGGACCGATGTCGATCTGGTCCCCGTCGCGCAGCGCCATGAGGTCGGAAACCGGCCTGCCGTTGACCGACACCGGGCCGCCGCCGTGCGGCACCTGCACGTTCGCGCCGGTTACCGTGACATGGATCTCGCAGTGGAGAGCGGCGATGCCGTCCGCGCTCAGCACGACCGCGCCGCCGGGTGCCGCGCCGATGCGGTGGAGCCCTGCGCTCAGCGGGACCGGGTCGTGCTCGCCATCGGGGAAAACCAGTTTCATCCTGCTCTCGTGCAATGGCGAAGGCCGGGCCGGCCAACATCGGCGCGTATCTTATCCATGCCCGGGTAGGCATAGGGGGAAGGTTCCGCGAGCGCATGCGACGCGCCCCGGTAGACCTGGCGCGGGTCGGGGCGTCCCGGCCCGACCTCGCAGGCGTTCAAGTCCGCCCGGCGCCGGCCGATACAAGCTTCCGATGCCGCGTCTGCCGCGTGCGCCAGGAGGCTACGGGCCATGGACTCCATCGACATCCTCTTCGCGTATGTGATCGGCGGCTTCGGTGCCTGGGCTGCTGCCCTGATGATGCTGATCGCGGTCCAGGGGGACCGTCTGCATCGCGACGTGCTGCTGCGCTGCGCGCTGGGATTCGCGGTGCTTGGCGCGGGCATGGTGCTCAGCGGCCTCGTCGAGCGCACTGCGCGATGGCCCACCCTCACACTTGCGTTGTCGGCGGTGGTGGCGACGCTGGTGATCTATCGCGCACTGCGCCAACTGGTGGGCGTGCCGCCGATCCCCCGGCCCCGGCGACTCTCCGAGATCGCTGCGCTGTGCCTGCTGTTGCTGGTCGCCTGGTCCGCAGGATCGCGCAGTTTCGCGCTCGCATTCCACCTCGTGGGCCTGGCCCTGTCGCTGGGCCTCACCTGGGCGGTGCGGCGGGCGCTGCTGGCGCCGCGCAATGCGGCGGAGACCGCGATGGCGGCCACCCTGTTGTTCTACGCCGGAACCTGGGTCTTCGCCTTGTATGCAACCCTCCAGCACGATGGACCCGAGCACCGTCACCTGCTCTATGTCGAGCCACCGCTGCTGGCCGCGTACGGCGTGAGCTATGCACTGCTGCCGCTGCTGGTGGGCGCACATGTGCTCAACCTGGCCAACGCGCGCCTGGACCGCCGCCTGCGCCGGCAAGCCAGTACGGACGAGCTCAGCGGTCTGTTGACCCGTCGAGCGCTCAACGAGTGCACAGGGAAGTGGCAGGCGGATGTGCTCGAACGCGGGCGTCAGCCGGTGGTGGTGCTGCTGGACGTCGACCACTTCAAGCGCATCAATGACACCCACGGCCACGAGCGCGGCGATCAGGTGCTGCGAGCGGTCTCCGGCCGCCTGAGCGGCGCGCTGCCGGCGGGCACGCCGCTGTCCCGCTGGGGGGGTGAGGAGTTCCTGGTGTTGCTGGACCCGGCGGATCTGGACGAGGCCGGTGCAACTGCGGAGCGCTTGCGCGAGGCGGTGGGCGGCACGCCGTTCGCGTTCGGTGCCACCTGCCTGCGGGTCACGATCAGCATCGGCGGGGCGCCGTGGCCGGCCGGTGGCGTGTTTTCGCGTGCGGTTGCCAAGGCAGATGCCGCCCTGTACGCCGCCAAGCACGGTGGTCGCGACCAGGTGCGGATGGCTGACGCCGGGTAAGGCGGATCCGTCCTGTGCGCCGGGGGCAGGCGGAGCTCCGTTTCCAGCCATTCCGGTCTGTCCTGCTCGCCCCAGCCTGAGCTTGTCCGCGATCGCCGGCCCGAATGTCGCTTGTCACGCGCGCGTCTCTGCGATCGTTCCTGACGTTGTCCAGGACTGGCCGCGCGCCGCGGTGGATGCTCGCCCGCGCTGCGACGCCGCGCGGCCAATGCTTGCGACACGGCGTGGGGCGGCTTCACACGGCCGTACCGGTGTCGGGCTGAACTTCCGACCGTTGCCCGGGCCGGAGCAATGGCCCGACAGCTCAGGCCGCGCCGTCACCCTCTTGCGCTTGATGCAGCGCTGCCTCCATCGGCTGCTGCGCCAACGGCGTTCGTGGCTGGCGGCGCTGGGTGTCCACCGGGCCGTGCCCCGCGTAATGCGTTGCCCGTCGATTGCGCTCAGGAGAACGGCATGGCGATCGTGGACGTGCTCAGGGACGACCGGGCCTGGAAGCAGGGCGTGCGTACCGCCGTGGCGGCCGCGGTGTCCTTCCTGTTCGCCGAGGCGTTCTCGTTGCCGCAGGGCTACTGGGCGGTGATCAGCGCGGTGCTGATCACCCAGGAAACCATGGGCGCGACAGTGCAGGCCGTCCGCGTCCGCCTGGTGGGGACGTTTGCGGGTGCGGCGATCGGCTTCCTGCTGGCGATGGTCACGCCCTCGGGCGAGTGGGGCACGCTTGTCGCGCTGGTGATCTCCACCGGCTGGCTCGCGATCTTCGCGGTGCGCTACCCGAGCCTGCGCATCGCGCCGATGACCGCGGCGATCATGCTGGTCGCCGCGCCCAGCCACGCCGACGTGGTCGTTTCCGCCGGGCACCGGGTGCTGGAGATCCTGATCGGTTGTCTGATCGGGATCGGCGTGCAGCTGCTGGTGTTTCCGCGCCGCGCCGAGACGCTGCTGCGCAGCGAGGTGGCGGAGGTGCTGGTGTTGCTGGGCCAGGTGATCGTCGCCCCCCGCGACGGCGCCAACGCCGCGCTCGACGGCAAGCTCGACGAGGCGTTCGCCCGCCTGGACGCGTTCGGTCAACAGGCCGAGGCCGAGCGGTTCGGCCGGGAGCACGGCGGAGCGGTCGATCCGGACAGGGTCAATCATGCGCTGCGCCACCTGCGCATTGCGGTATCCGGCCTGCACAGGGTGTGGCGCCGTGCACTCCGCGATGGGGACAGCCACGTCGCGGCCGGACTGCGGGCGGTCGGCGAGGCCATTCGTGCCTATCTCCTCGAGCTCGCAGCCGAATTCGGCCACGGCGGGCCGGCCGCCAACAGCCGACGTGTGGTCCAGGCCGCGGCACGGTTGCCGCGTGTCGCACCGCCGGGTGGCTCCGCCGCGGATGACCAGATGGTCGTCTCCTACGGCGACGCGCTGGATCAGGCAAAGCTGGCGCTGGACCAGTTGCGCGACGCTGTCACCGGCGCGCGCACGCCCCCGCGCCCGACACCTGGGCAGTCGCGATCGTGAATGTGCCGACCGCCTGGTCGGTCCGTCCGCTGTGTTGGCCCGCCCTGCCGGACCATCATTCTGCAGGGCGGCACAGGGCGCGTGCGCGCTAGTGCTCGGAAGGGAGGCGATTGGCGGCGCAGCCTGGCAGGCACACCGGTTGTCCGGGCCCCGGAACGGCCACGCTGGTATCCAGGAGTTTCTACCGGGTCCGGGTATTCACCGTGCCATAGCATTTGCCGGACTACCTTCGCTATACCCCCCTTCCGGCCCGGGAATCCCCCATGAATATCGCACCGACCCTGCTTGCTGCAGCTCTCGCGTTGGTCCTCTCCGCATGTGATGACAAAAAGAACGATCGGTCTGCCGACAGCACCGCCGGTACCGGCACCTCCGCCGCCGGAAGCACCACCGCCGGCAGTGGTGCCACCGCTCCACCCACCGATACGTCGAACACCGCTGCGAACACCGCCGCGGACGCAGGCACCGCAACGACTGGCGCCAGCACGACGGCGGATGCGACACACGATGCCACCGCTGCCGCGCACGGCACGCTGTCGGAGTCCGATCGCAAGGCCCTCCGGGAGGTGGCTGAGATCGACCGCCATGAGATCGCGGCCGCGAAGCATGCTTTGAACAAGAAGAACATGAAAGAAGCCGTGCGCAGTTATGCGGAAACCCTGCTTGCGGACCACACCCGCGATCTCGAGGCCACCGAGCGGCTGTTGGGTGGCAGCACAGACGGGAAGACAAGCAGTTCGCGTCGCGCCCTGGGAATGACGTCCACTGGTTCGACCGGTGCCACGGGTACGGCGGATGCCGCCACCGACAACGATTCCGACCTGCATCGGATGCGCGAGAAATTCGACGAGGACGTGCGTCGCCTCGATGAGCTGGCCGATGATGCCTACGCCAAGGCGTGGGTGGACCACATGATCCGCAGCCATGAGGACGCGCTGACGAAGCTCGATCGCGACATCCCCAAGGCAACCGACCCGGCGGTGAAAGCGCAGCTCGAACAGACCCGGGCAATGATCGCGCGTCATCTGGAAATGGCCCGTTCGCTGAAGGCATCGCACGACGCCTGACCGCGGCGCGCCGCAGGCCTGCAGCCAGCGGTGTTTTCGCAACCGACGTCCCGGCCCCGGCCGGGACGTCGCGTTTCCGCCCTCGGGGTGCTCAATCGTCGGCATGGAGCCGCACCCGGCGCGGCCCGATCTTCATGCGCGAGTTGCGCGTGTCCGACGGTCGGGCGGCGGCACGCGGGCCTCGTCGCGCGGGGTGATTGCGACGCGCCTTCCCGTTGGAGAACGTCATGATCGGAAACAAGGTCGTCATCGTCACCGGTGCGTCGGCGGGCATCGGCGAGGCCACTGCCAGGCTGTTGGGCGCGCAGGGGGCCCGGGTTGTCCTCGGCGCACGTCGGGAAGACAGGCTGCTGCGGATTGTCGAGGACATCCAGCGCGAGGGCGGCGAGGCCATCCATCACCCACTCGACGTTACAGACCAGGCCGCCAACACGCAGATCGTCGAACTGGCGATGGAACGGTTCGGGCGCGTCGATGTCATGTTCCTCAACGCCGGCCTGATGCCCAATGCGCCGTTGTCCGCGCTGCGTACGGACGAGTGGCACCGCATGGTGGACGTCAACATCAAGGGCGTGCTCAACGGCGTGGCCGCGGTGTTGCCGGTCTTCCTGGAGCAGGGATGGGGGCATGTCGTTGCCACCTCATCGGTGGCCGGACTGAAGGCGTATCCCGGCGGCGCCGTGTACGGCGGCACCAAGTGGTTCGTGCGCGATTTCATGGAGGTGCTGCGCATGGAGTCGGCGATCGAGGGCACCCACATCCGGACCACGACGATATATCCGGCGGCGATCAATACCGAACTGCTCACGACGATCCGGGACGAAGGCGCACTCGGCCAGATGCAGGCGGTCTACGATCGTTACGGCATTCCGCCGGAGCGTATCGCCAGCGTGGTGGCATTCGCGATCGACCAGCCCGAGGACACCACGATCAACGAGTTCACCGTGGGGCCTGCCGGGCAACCCTGGTAATCAGCGGGGCGGAATCATTGGGCGCGTGTCGCCCGTGGACAGCACGCGGCGCCGCGCCCCGGGTCAAGCGCACGCACCCGTTTCTCGGCTGTGGCAGGCCATTGGGCCGCGTTGTCCCCACTGTTGCCCCAGGCTGGCCACGCCGTATCCCGGATCAGTCGCGGCGGCGGTCAGGCGCTGCGCAGGCCGGTGCGTTCGCAATGGCACCGGTCCGTGTTCAACGATGCGGGGTGTTCAGTGCCGGCCAGAGGTCTGCTCGCTGTGGTGGAGCTGCAGATGCAGGCGGTCGCGCTCGGACGACAGCAGCACCAAGACAGTGAGGCCGATGACGGCACCGGCAATGGTGTCGACGACGCGTTCGGCCACCATCCCACTGCCCGCGGCCGTGGGCGCTGCAAGTGCGGTCATCAGCAGCGCCATCGGCGTGACCAGGACCTGGCCGATCGCGTAGTTGCGGCCGATGACCAGTTCTGTGGCCACTTGTATGAGCGCGAGCACGCCGATGATGGTCCACGCTGACGGCTGCATCGCCAGCAGGCACCCCACCAGCAGCGCGCCGATCGCCGTTCCCACCACGCGCTGCAGCGCCCGCTGGAGGCCGAAGTGCAGCCGTGTGGCCTGCAGAACCGCAAGCGCTCCCATCGCCGCCCAGCCCGGATATGCCGCGCCTGCTGCATGGGTGACAAAGGCAGCGGCCGCGGTACCGACGATGATCCGCCCCAGCACGAACCGCCATTGCGCGGGTGCACCTGGCGCGGGCGAGGCCATGGTCAGGCGGCGTCGACGTGCCGGGTCCGACAGGGCGCAGACCAGCCAGGCGACCAGCGCGGCCACGGCGGTGACCGCGATCCGTTCCAGGAGTTGGGTAGTGGACAGCGCCGGCGACATCGACGCGCTCGCCGCGAACACGAAGATCAGTGGCCCCGGCGCGCCGAAGCGTCCGGCTTCGCAGGCCAGGAAGAACACGCCGCACAGCAGCGCCAGCACCAGCAACTGCAGTTCCAAACCCAGGCCGAGCCATGCAGCCATGGACATGGCCGCGACCGAGCCGACCTGAAGCAGGGCCACCCGCAACATCTGGGCACGGCGTTGCGCGGCAGGAGCGAAGCGCGCGAACAGCGCCACCAGGGCGCCCAGCGAAGCAAAGCCGATCAGGTGCGGCCAGGGCGAGAGCAGGGCAAGCGGCAGTACGATCAGGGCCGCGACGGCGGCCTGTGTGCCTGCGGCCAATGCATCGCCGATGGGCGCGCGCGGTGCCAGCGATACGCTGTCGCGCAGGTGGTAGCCCTGCAGCAGTTGGCGCATTGCGTCGCGACGACGGATGCGCGCGGCGGACGTGGTGCCGGGGGGCGGATTCATGGCGCTGGCTCGGCGCCGCTGTCCTGCAGTGCGCGCAGACGTTCGTCGATGCGTTCGAAGTGCCCGAGCATGTTGGCCAGATCGGAATCGGAAATGCCTTCGAGCATGCGGGTCTCATGCCGCAGCAGGGTGCGGCGGATGGCCTGCACGCGCATCCGCCCGGCGGCGGTCAGGTACACCCGGCGCGCGCGGGCGTCGGCCGGATCCACGCGGCGCTCCACCAGCCCCTGACGGCCGAGGATGTCGAGCAGGCGCACGAGGCTGGACCCGTCCAGGTTGATACGTGCCGCGAGCGCCTTCTGGGTGATGCCGTCGCCACTTTCGTGCAGGTGCACCAGCGGGACCCAGGTGGCATCGGTGAGCCCGGCAGCAACGAGTTCGCTGTCGAGCACCTGGCGCCAGCGACGTGCCAGCACGGCAAAGCGGATTCCGAAACGAGCGCGTGGGGACGATGCCGAAGGTAAAGCAATCATCGACGAATCCTAGAGACATATGATTTGCATTGCAAATCAATTTAATTGCGTGCACGCATCGATGGCGGTGGATGGGGAGCGGAGCGCTCTTCGCTTGCACCGCGACTTCGGATGACAGGGACGTCCGGTCCAACCCCGACCGGCGCAGCGCCTGCCGTTGCAGCTACCGCAGGATTCCATCGGGCGCGCTGATGGTGGGTCCGGCCTCCAGCAGTCGGCGCATCAGGCGCGCGCACGATCGTTACGCGAGATCTTCTGGATCGGGCCGCTCGGCATGCCCTGATGCATCTGGTGCCGGCGTTCCGGGACTATCCGGCCGGACCGTGCGCGACCGCCACGGGTGATGGCGCCTCGAATGCAGCGATTGCGCTGCGTCCGCCATTGGGGCTCCGGTGGGGCGGCACCTCGTGTTTGTACGGCGTTGTTCCCTCGGAGCGTAAGTCCGCGTTGCATACCGTTGCACGAACGGTGCGATGATCAAGGTCCACTGTCGCCGCCACCTTCGGAGCACGCTCATGTCCGAACGCATCCTGGTGTTCTACGGGTCCTATCGCGCCGACCGCATGGGCATCCGGCTGGCCGACTATTGCGTGCGGACACTGCTGGCCCGGGGTCACGACGTCGAGCTGATCGACGCGAAGGCAGTTGACCTGCCGATGCTGGACCGGATGTACAAGGAATATCCGCAAGGCCAGGCTCCCACGGCAATGGAAGTGCTGGCAGAGAAGATCCGGGCTGCCGATGGCTTCGTGTTCGTCACCGGCGAGTACAACTGGGGCGTGCAGCCGGGCCTGAAGAACCTCACGGATCACTTCCTGGAGGAGTGGTTCTGGCGACCCGCAGGCGTGGTCAGCTATTCGGCCGGACGTCTGGCCGGTGCCCGCGCGAACGTCGCGTGGCTGGGCACGCTGTCGGAGATGGGCATGGTGGTGATTTCCAGCGCCGTCAACGTCGGGCCGATCGCCAGGACACTCGACGAGCAGGGGCAACCTGTCGGCGAGGCCGGCAAGTCGCTGGAGAAGAGTTTCGCCCGCTTCGCCGATGACCTGGTCTGGTGGGCCGAGGCGGCGCGCCTGCAGAAGACGCGCCGGGCGCCGCCGTACTGAAGTCCGATCGGCGCGCCGGAGAAGACGGCCGCGGCCATCGACGACGATGCCGGTCATGCGTGGCGATCCGCGCTGCGCTCCAGAACCAATTGACGCGGCGAGCCGAAGGCGCTGCGCGGAAGACCCGGGGGCGGGTGTGAATCCGGTGTCGGGGGCTTCCCGAACCTCATCGACGGCGCGTTCGGCCAATCCGGCCTTGGTCGGCGGCTCCGGATTGGCCGTCGGCGAGCGCTGTTGCGCGGTGCTGGGCGACGACATCGCAGGATGCGTCGGGCACCTCGGCGATCTGGCCGCCGACGACCGCTGCCTCCGGAGGCTCGGCATGTATCGATCGCTTCCTATTTCCTGATGTCGAGCAACTCCACTTCGAACACCAGCGACGCACCGGGCGGGATCACCTTGCCGGCGCCGCCCGTGCCGTAACCAAGCCATGCGGGAATGTGCAGCTCCCGCGTTCCACCGATCTGCATGCCGGCAACGCCCTCGTCCCAACCCCGGATGACGCGGCCGGCGCCGAGTTCGAACACGAAGGCTTGGCCGCGATCGTGGGAGCTGTCGAACTGCGCGCCGCGCTTGTCGGCGGCGTTCTGGTCGTAGAGCCAGCCGGTGTAGTGCACCGCGACCTCATCACCGGCGGCGGCTGGCGTCCCTTCGCCGACGGTCACGTCGATCCGCTGCAACGCGTCGACATCGCCGCCGGTGTAGGGCGGCGGTCCGCCGCAGGCAGCGAGCAGCAGAGCGGAGAGGACCAAGGCGTGGCGGATGGGACGAGCGCGCATGGGAGGCACCGGGACAGGGCGCCAAAGAATATCCCCGGCGCGGCGTGTCGGTGGCGGCCCCACCAACCTGGTGCCCTGAGATAATGCCTGGTCGGCCGGTGGATGGGGCACCTGCGCGTGATGGACATCGCGCTGGGCGGCTTCATCCGATGCGGGGTTCGGATGACGCGCCCGGGAAGCGGATCCGACGGCCGTGCCAGTCACCGCCTCCCCCTGCATCGCCGCCAGTCATCGACGCAAGCGGGCACGCCACCACGGCGCCGACTCCGTTGCCCAGGAGGACCTATGGGAGGACTGCCGTTCCGCAGATGCATCCGATCTCGGCCACGCTGCTACGATCAGGCGCTCCTGATGGCAGCGGAGGTGGCATGGAGTCCAATCGCTGGTCCAGCGGCATGTCCCGCCGCCGCGCCCTGCAATCCCTGGCGCTCGCCGGCGCCGCAGCAGCATTGCCGCGCCGCACCGCGGCGGCCACCCCCGCGCGTCGGCTCGGCGTCGCCCTCGTCGGTCTGGGCGGCTACAGCACCGATCTGCTTGGGCCCGCACTTCGGCTCACCCGGCACTGCCGCCTGGCCGGCCTGGTCACCGGCTCGCCGCACAAGATCGCGAAATGGCAGGAAACCTACGGCGTCCCCGATGCCGCCATCTACGGCTACGACGACATCCATCGCATCGCCGACAACCCCGACATCGACGTCGTCTACATCGCCACCCCCAACCATCTGCACAAACCGCTGACCCTGGCCGCGGCAAACGCCGGCAAGCATGTCTGGTGCGAGAAACCGATGGCGATGGATGCTGGCGAGGGCGAAGCTATGATCCGGGCCTGCCGCGACAATCGCGTGCAACTGGCCATCGGTTACCGCATGCAGCACGAGCCCAATTCGCGACGTTTCATGGAGATGGCGCGCACGCAGCCGTTCGGGGGCATCGTGCAGCTGCGCGCGGATGCCGGCTGGTTCGGCTGGCGCCAGGGCGCGGATGACGCATGGCGCCTCGACCCTGCGCGCGGCGGCGGCGCGATGTACGACATGGGGGTCTACTGCGTGAATGCCTCGCGCTACAGCACGGGCCTCGAGCCGGTGGCCGTGCGCGCCTGGGACGAAACCACGCGTCGCGACATCTTCCAGGGCGTCGACGAGACGATGCGCTTCACGCTGGAGTTCCCGGGCGACATCACCGCCGCATGCGTGACCAGTTTCGGCCGCGACCTCAACACCCTGCACGTCGACTGCGAACGTGGCTGGTACGAGCTGTCGCCGTTCCAGTCCTACGACGGCAACGTGGGCCGCGCCAGCGACGGTACGCGCTTCACCGCGCAGCTCGGCGCCAGTCCGCGCATGCAGGCCGAACAGATGGACCAGGATGCGCTCGCCATCCTCGAAGCCCGGCCGCCGCGTGCGCCGGGCGAGGAGGGCCTACGTGACATGCGCGTGCTTGATGCGGCCTTTGCGTCGGTACGCAGCGGCGGCGAGCGCGTGCGGATTGCCGGGTAGGTCGAAGCTGCCGCAGCGGTGCACACGTCCATGGGGCGCGTCGCAGATACCCATGCAGGCAGCTACCCGATGCCTCGCCGCACCGACCTGGATTGGGCGGTCGAGGCCGGACCGGCGACGCGGCGGCGGGTGGCGATTGCACGAGCACTGCGGGCGCGTGGGCGTCCGGCCACGCCATGACCTGGGCCAGGTGGCCGCCGGATGGCCCGGCAAGGGGCGCACCGCAGCGGGCCCCGACCAGGCGCCCGTGCCAGGGCGACCGACCATGGCCGAAACGATCGCAGGTTCGTCATTCGACGGGATCCATTCCTTCGCCACCGCGCGCCTGCAGTTTTGACCGGCCGTTTCCCTTGTGCCAGCCATCATGCGCGGCCTCGGCGGCAGGATTCGCCATCCACGCATCCCCGGAGCACGTGCACGCATGCGTCGCCAGCTGTCGCCACCCGACCTCGGCTTCGCGGTCGATCCACACGACGAGTCCTCGCTGTTCAAGTGGTTCCTCGCCAGCTTCCTGTTCGGCAACCGCATCTCGCAGGCCATCGCCGCGGAGACCTGGCGCGTCATCGTGGACGTGCATGGCCACGACACGCCGCGCAAGCTGGGCGCCTGCAGCCATGCCCGGCTTGTGCGGATGCTGGGCGAGGGGGGCTACCGGCGCTACGACGAATCCACGGCGACACGGCTGTCGCTGGTGTGCCGCACGCTGATCGCCGACTACGACGGGCGCATCAGTGGCATCGCCGAGAAGGCCGGGGGACGCGAGGGCTTCGAGCGGCGATTGCTCGCCTTCAAGGGCGTGGGGCCGGTGACGCTGGGCATCTTCATGCGCGAGGCCGGGGCGGGCCTGTTCCCGCCAGAATGATCCGCCTGGTTGCCGTGCCGACTTGGCCTGGCGCTTGCCGGACGCGTTCTAGGCGCCAGCGCTAAGCACCGCGGAGGCGCAGTCTTCTTGGCGCTGCGGGTGTCTTCCCTGGCTGCGCTGCCCGAAAGGGTTTCCGATCAGCCAGCCACTGTCGCCGGTCGGCCCGTGGCAGGCAGGAAGTGCGCGGGCGATGTCTGGAGCTGCAGACGCCGTGTTGCATTGCACAGTGACAAACCCTCGGAACCGCTATAAACCTGCGGCCATGAAGTGGTAGCGCTATCACCACGGCGTCCTTCAGGGGGCAGCCCGCGGGTCCTGGACGGCATGTGCGGCCATTCGCACACCGCCCGGACCCTGTCGGAGGCGGTGGTGTACGTCGTGGGGTGAGGGACGTCGAAGCCGCGTGCACGGGCCAACGGCGGTGTGGTTCAGGAGAACGCTGGAAGGAAAGATCCCTGCGGTGCCGTCATGTCGGCGCCAACAGCGGGGTGATGCGTGATGAGTGCCGGGAGCGTCTGCTCGCGGTCGTTCGAATCTCGGTGCTAAGGAAGAGAGCCAATGAACCTGAAGTTCAAGCGTTTCAAGTCGACGGCGATGTTCACGTTCGTTGGCGGCGTGCTGATCATCAACCCCGCCTTCGCGCAGAATCCGCCACAGCCGCAGGCCGGCGGCATGACGCAGACCTCGCCACGGACGTCGCAGCCGGAGGCCACGGATCTCGACACGATCACGGTCAACGCGATGCGCAGCAGCCTCACCCAGGCGATGGACATCAAGCGCGATTCGCCCGGCATCGTGGATGCGATCAGCGCCGAGGACATCGGCAAGTTTCCCGACACCAACCTGGCAGAGTCCCTGCAGCGCATCACCGGCATCTCGATCGAGCGCCGCGACGGCGAAGGCGCGCAGGTCACCGCGCGCGGCTTCGGGCCGCAGTTCAACCTGGTCACCCTCAACGGTCGCCAGATACCCGGCGCCGACGCCTTCGGTGCAGCCGGGCAGGTCGCCATCGGCGGTGTAGATGGCGGCACGCGGGCATTCAACTTCGCCCAGCTTGCGGCTGAAGCCGTCAGCGGGATCGAGGTCTACAAGACCAGCCAGGCCAATGTGCCGAGCGGCGGCATCGGCGCGACGATCAACATCCTCACCGACCGTCCGTTCAACCACACCGGTGTGGTGGCGAGCGCCGGGGCCAAGGTCGGGTCCGACCGCAGCCAGCCGTTCGACAACGACCTGACGCCAGAACTGTCGGGCATCTTCAGCTACACCAATCCAGACAAGACCTTCGGCGTGGGCCTGAGCGCCAGCTATCAGAAGCGCAAGGGTGGCTCCGTCCAGGCGACCGAGAACTACTGGAACATCCAGCCCTGGACCGGCACCATGCCGGGCAATCCGGTAGTGGTGAACGCGCCGGCGGTCGGCGAGCTCTACGCTCGCCCCAACGACCTGCGCTACGCGTTCGCCGACTTCGAACGCGAGCGCATCAACGGCCAGGCGGTGGTGCAGTTCGCACCGACCGATGCCGTGACGCTGACCCTCGACTACACCTATTCCACCAACGAGATCACCGAGAACCGCGGCGAGCAGGGCATGTGGTTGCAGAACAGCAATTACACCAACGTCGAGTTCGACACCTCGGGGGCGGTAGCCACGCCCGTCTATATCCGCGAGATCGCCGGCATCAAGGATTTCGGCCTCGAACAGCAGCGCAACATGCAGAAATACAAGCTCGGCTCGCTGGGCTTCAACGCGGCATGGGATGTCAACGACGATTTCCGGCTGACGTTCGATGCGCACAACTCCAAGAACGAGAGCCGGCCCAACGATCCGTTGACCGGTGGCGGCGCGATCTTCGCGAGCATCGCCGGCACCAACAACTGCACCACGGGTCCGCACTGTGGTGGCAGCTGGGTGCAGGAACTGGTCTTCAACCGAGGCCTGCCAGTAGGTACCCAGATCTGGTATCCGACCGACGCGGACGCGGCCGCCGGGACCAACGGCGTCGTCAATCCAGGCTTCGTTGCAGGCGAGATCGGATCCCAGGTGCTGCGCATCAATGCGCAGACGCAGATCAGCGAGATCAAGGCAGCACGCCTCGACGGCGAGTGGATGTTCGAGGAGGGCCGGTTCCAATTCGGCGTGGATACCAGCAAGTCCACCATGCATCGCTTGCAGGCGGCCGAGGCGTATTCCGCCCTGGGCGACTGGAGCGTGGCCAACGTCGACTCCGATGTGGCCGGCGGGCTGATGAACCTTTTGCAGCCGTTCAACCTGGTGGGCCTGTTCGACGACTACGGCATCTCCAGCTTTCCCGCCTGGCGCGGTGACGCGGGGGCGCTGGCCCAGTGGGCGGCGGCGCAGTACGGCGTCGGTCTGGGCGTCAGCCCGCAGAACTCGGCCGACAACCGCGTCGAGGAGAAGACTCACGCGGCGTACATGCAGGTGGACCTGCAAGGCGAACTGGGCGGCATGTCGACCAATACCCGCATCGGCGTGCGCTACGAGACGACGGACGTCACCTCCACGTCGGTCATCGCCATTCCGGAGCGGATCGAATGGCAGTCCAACAACGACTTCCGCATCGACCTGTCCGACGAGCTCCAGCCTTTCAGCGAGAGCGCCAGCTACAGCTACATCCTGCCCAACCTGGACTTCAGCATCAATTTCACCGACCAGCTGAAGGGCCGCGCGTCCTTCAGCAAGAGCATCGCGCGTGCGCCATTCGGCAATCTCTATGCGGGACCGGGTGCGCAGCAACCTTCCGGCTCGGTGCTGCTGGATCCTTCGACGCGTGCCAGCGGCAACTCGCAGAATCCGGCCCTCAAGCCGCTCGAATCGGACAATCTCGACCTGGCGCTCGAATGGTATTTCGCCGAAGCGAGCTACTTCGCGGTGACGTACTGGAGGAAGTCTGTCGACAATTTCATCGGCAACACGATCTCGCAGGAGTCGCTGTACGACCTCAGAGACCCGACCTCCGGCCCCGATGCGCAGGCAGCGTTGGCGTTCCTGCAGAGCTCGGCCTGCGTTGCACAGGTGGGGGCGGCGAATGCAGCGGCGTGTTCGGGCAATGACACCTCGCTGTTCAGCGCGATGGCCCTGCTGCGCAACGATCCCGCGGGTCTGGGCGCGTTCAACGGCACGTCGGCCCAGGCCCTGGCACTCGAGGCGGCGTACGACGTCTACGGCGCGGCTGACGATCCGTTGTACCTGTTCAACGTCAACCGGCCGGTCAATCAGAACGCATCCAAACTGCACGGCTGGGAAATCGGCGGCCAGTACTTCTTCGCCGACTCCGGCTTTGGCATCCTCGCCAACTACACGATCGTCAAGGGCGACGTGGGCTACGACAACTCCGGGGACCCCGGCATCGACCAGTTCTCGCTCACCGGTCTCAGCGATACCGCCAATGCGGTGTTCATGTACGAAAAGTTCGGCTGGTCGGTGCGCCTCGCCTACAACTGGCGCGACGAGTACCTGATCCTCGCCAACCAGGGAGGCAGTCGCAATCCCTACTACGTCGAGCCCTATGATCAGTGGGATCTCAGCGTGAACTACGCGCTGGACGATCACTGGTCGTTCGGGTTCGAGGCAATCAACCTCACCGGCGAGGACGTGCGCTGGCATGCCCGTACCGACGAGCAGATGGTGCGGCTGGTCGACCAGAGCCCGCGTTACATGCTGGGTGTGCGCTACCGGTTCTGACCGCAAGTAGAGGTCCGGAGGTCGTGAAGGGGGCCGCTGCGCGAGCAGCGGTTCCCGGTGCGGCGCACGGGGGTACGGGCAGGCGGCGTGCCGCCATTGCTTGCTATCGTGCCGGGACGGCCGGCGCTATCGGGGCCTGGAGACGAGATGGGACGTTACGAGTTGCTCAACAACGTGGCGCACAGGGATCTGCGCGTCGCCACCGGTTTCGGCCCCGAGTTCGGCGACGACGTGGGAATGGTGCCGGCCTATCCCAGCGAATACGCCGAGCTGCAGCGCGAATATCCGATCTTCTTCCGTCGCGACACGGATGGTCAGTGGGGCTCGGTGGCATTGCTGGGATTCGAACAACGGGAGAACCTGTTCCTGCGCGACGGCCGCTGGAATGCATCCTACCTACCGGGCGCTGCGGCCAAGGGTCCGTTCCTGATCGGCTTCCAGGAGCAGGTGGTCGATGGCGAGCTCCGTCAGGAACCGGTGATCCACGTCGATCTGGATCACCCGCGTGTCCAGAACGCGCAGGGCGAGGCGGTATTCCTGCCGCAAGGCGGCAACAGCCCCTACCTCGAACACATCGCAGGCGTGCTTCGCGGCATCCGCGATGGCACCCAGTTCGCCACGGACATGTTCGCCGCCTTCGATGCGCTGGGTCTGATCCAGCCGCTCACGCTTGCGGTGGAACTCGACGCCCAGCACCGGATCGACGTCAGTGGACTGCACGGGATCGATCGCGAGGCGCTGGCCGCGCTCGACGGTCCCTCGCTTGAACGCCTGAACCGCGCCGGCTACCTGGAAGGGGCATACCTGGTGCTTGCCTCGCTGCACAACGTGCGCCGCCTGATGGCGGAGAAGCAACGCCGCCTGCGCGCGCAGGACGCGGCTCCGCCCCTTGGCCGGGGCTGAGCGCGTGAGCGCGGTGCCCGCGCCGATGCGCACCATCCACGGTTGCCGCGCCGATGCGCTGCCGCTCGACGAACTGCTCGCCGAAGGCACGCCCGTGCTGCTCAAGGGCGTGGCCCGGGACTGGGGCCTGGTGCGTGCGGGCCTGGACTCGAGCGCCGAGGCGATGGCGCATCTGCGCCGCTTCGACGCCGGCCGACCCCTGCAGTACTCGTACGGTGACCCCTCGATCGGCGGGCGTCCGTTCTACAACGACGATTTCACCGCTTTGAATTTCGAAGTGCGACGCGGCGGCCTGGACGACGTGCTGCGTTCGATCGAGGACCACCTCGACGATGCCGTACCGCCCACGTACTACGTCGCGTCGCTGGCCCTGGCCGCCGCCCTGCCGGGCTTCAGCGACGAGAACGACCTCGACCTGGCGGCGCTGGGGATCGGCGCGCCTCCCAGTATCTGGATCGGCAACCGGGTGGTCGCGTCCTGCCACTTCGATGCGCCCGAGAACATTGCCGTCTGCGCCGTGGGCCAGCGCCGCTTCACCGTGTTCCCGCCAGATCAGATCGACAACCTCTACCCCGGTCCGCTCGATCCCACCCCGGGCGGACAGGTGGTCAGTCTGGTCGATTTCGACGAGCCCGATTTCGAGCGCCATCCGCGCTTTCGCGATGCGCTGGCGATGGCGCAGACCGCGCTGCTGGAACCCGGCGATGCGATCTACATCCCCGGCATGTGGTGGCATCACGTGCGCAGCCTCGCGCCATTCAACGTGCTGGTGAACTACTGGTGGCGCCGCTCGCCGGCCTACCTCGCCTCGCCGCTGCCCGCGCTCCACCATGCGCTGTGGACCCTGCGCGACCTGCCCGAGCGCGAGAAGCGCGCCTGGGCCGGCGTGTTCGAGTACTACGTCTTCGGGCCGGGCACGCGGGCGGGGGAACACCTGCCCGTGCAGGCGCGCGACATTCTGGGGCCCATCGACGAGACGCTTGCGCGCCGCATCCGCGCGCGTCTGATCGGTTGGCTCAACCGCTGAGGGGATCGATCGATGGATACAGCACACGCGGCACCGGGACGGATCCGCAAGGTGGTGATCGCCGGTGGAGGCACGGCCGGCTGGCTGGCCGGCTGCGCACTGGCCCACCAGTTCCGCGACCTGCTCGACATCACCCTGGTGGAATCCGACCAGATCGGCACCATCGGCGTCGGCGAGTCGACGGTGCCGCCGATCCGCAACTTCCACCGCTTCCTGCAGATCGACGAGCAGGAATTCCTGCGCGCGGTCGCAGGCACGTTCAAGCTGTCGATCTCGTTCGAAGGTTGGGGTCAGCCGGGCGATCGCTATCTGCATCCCTTCGGGCCGGCCGGGCAGGGCACCTGGGCCACGCCGTTCCACCATTTCTGGCTCGACAGCCGGCGCCGCGGAATGCCGCCATCGACGTTGGCGGACTTCTGCCTCGAGGGTGTCGCCGCGCTGGCGGACCGGTTCTCGCTGGACACCCGGCCCCAGGTCAACTACGCCTACCATCTGGACGCCGGCTTGTACGCGCGGTTCCTGCGCGGGATTGCGGAGCGCCACGGGCTGGTGCGGGTCGAGGGCAAGATCGGCGAGGTCGAGCGGCATGCGCACAGCGGCGACGTCGCGGCCGTGGTACTGGATGACGGCCGGCGGCTCGAGGGTGATCTGTTCATCGACTGCACCGGCTTTCGCGGGCTGCTGATCGAGCAGGCCCTGGAGACCGGCTACGAGGACTGGAGCCACTGGCTGCCCTGCGACCGTGCGATCGCCGTGCAGACGGAGTCAGCGGGCGGGCCGGTGCCGTACACGCGTGCGATCGCGCACGAGGCCGGCTGGCGCTGGCAGATTCCGCTGCAGCATCGGGTCGGCAACGGCCTTGTGTACTGCAGCCGCTACCTGTCCGACGACGAGGCCCAGGCGCGCCTGATGCACGACATGGAGTCGCGGCCGCTCAGGGAGCCGAGGCTGGTGCCGTTCCGTACGGGGCGTCGGCTCCGGACCTGGAACCGCAACGTGGTGGCGCTTGGCCTGACGAGCGGCTTCGTCGAGCCCCTGGAGTCCACCAGCCTGCACCTGACCATGAGCGCGATCGTGCGCCTGATCCAGCTGTTTCCGTTCGAGGGCATCTCGCCCGCGCTGGTCGATCGGTTCAACGACCTCGGCCGCGCGGAGGCAGAGCACGTGCGGGACTTCGTGATCCTGCACTACCACGCCACCCGACGCGACGGGCCGATGTGGGCGGAGTGCCGGGAAATGGAACTCCCGGCCTCGCTGGAGCAGCGCCTGCGCGCATGGCGCGATCGCGCGCATGCCTGGCAGCTCGGCGACGAACTGTTCCGGGTCGATTCCTGGGCGCATGTGCTGATGGGGCAGGGCGTGCAGCCGGGTCCCCCGCATCCGCTGGTGCGGGGGCTGGGCGACGATGCCCTGCGACAACTGCTCGCTGGCATCCGCGCGCAGATCGCACACGCGGCCGCGGGGATGCCTTCGCAGCAGACGTTCATCGCGTCCTATTGCAAGGCCGGTCCCGGGGTATGGAGTGCAGGGATGCCGGCGCCGGCCTAGTGCTGGCTTGGGCCCTTCCGGAGAGGCCTCGGGCGCGATGTTTCATGCGCCCGGTTCAGGGACTGGGCACTGTGTGCGGGGATATGGAGCGACGCCCGTGGTCGCCGCCGATGGCTCACGGGATCTTTGGCGTCGGTAGCGGGCCAGGCGCTGGCCTGGTATTGCGCTGTCGCAGGTAGTGGAGCGCCTCCGCTTCGGACATCGCGTGTTCCGATGCGACATGAGGCAGCAGCAGATGCAGCCAGGCCCGCTCCAGGCGCTGCGTCTCGCGTACGCAGCCACGGGCGCGGGCGGCGGTGAGATCGCCGGCGTCGATGATGCTGGCGAAGCGCGCGGGATCGGTGCCGTAGATCAGGCATTGCAGGTTGAAGAAGCGTTGTTCGGCGAGCGCGTGCTCGTCCGCATAGGCATGCAAATCGTAGGCACCGGTGCTGTCGGAGAGCATCCAGTTCGCGGCCAGACGCAGATTGCCGGTTACCTGCTCGGTGGTTTCGTCGAGGTCGGCGAAATGCAGCATCAGGATGGCCGCGAGCTGGTCCACCGCATCCTCCTGGCGGCCGGTGACCGGAAGATCGAGCAGATCCACGAGCGCATGCCCGGTTTCGTGCAGGACGATGAAGCGCACATTGGCGCGGACATAGCGCAGTGGATGATCGTCGTCGCTTCCGAGGAAGCGCTGGTGGTGCTGCCCGCGCTCGTACAGCGTGCGCAGGGTCTCGTAGCACAGCACCACGTCCGCGTCGGCCGGACGGTAGAAGGCGCCGGACTCGCCGCATTCGGCGGTGACGTAACGCAGCCGGCGCGGCAGGGCGAACACGCCGTCGATCGCCTGGAGTTCGGGCAGATACCGCAACAGGTCGGCCTCGCGCACGCGCAGGTAGATCTCCCGAAGTTCCGGGGACTGCGGGACTGCGTAGTGGTACTCGAACGGCGGGCCGACGAACCGGATCGCGCCCACGGCGTTTGTCGGGCTGCCGGGCATCAGGCGCGACAAGCCACCGGAACGCCCGGGTGTATCCACGGGCGCAGTTGCCGAAGCCGCGCGTTGTGCTGGGAGCTGCGTACTCGCGCAGCCCGCACCGAGCAGCGCGCCCGCGAGCGCAAGCACGGCAACGCAGGCCCGCGCCTGCATTGCGCGGACGCGGAGCGCAGGTGCGCAGCGGATGCGGTGGGTCGGATGCATGACGGGCAGGGACGCGACCGACGACGGGCGGCAGGGGCTGCAAGTGTGCGCGACGCGCAGGCATCGCGGCCAGCGCTGCCGTTCGCGGTACGCACCGCGTCGAAGTGCGCGGACTACGCGCCCCTCGACCACGTTGCGGTCAGGGTGCCGTGGTCGCTCCGGGCTTGCCGAAGCCACGCGTCGTTGCGCGCAAGGACGGGGCAGCGGCACCGATGCGTCGGGCACAGCCTTTCGCGTTCGCGCGCAGAATGCGGGCGTCCGCGCAGCGGCGGAGCCCTCCGTCAGCGGCGGAACCAGCTGCGCAATCGGGCGAGCAGACGCTCGGCGTCGTTCAACGCGGCGCGGTCATCGCGGACCCTCACCGCCTCGGCCGGAAGGTTGGTGCTGATGTCGTCGACGCCCAGATCCAGGTAACGGGCCATGCGGACCGGATCGTCGACGGTCCAGGCCTGCAGCCGGTATCCGCGGCGGCGTGCATCGGCGACCGCGCCGGAGTCGAGTTGCAGGTGGTTGAGGCCGAGCATGTCGAAATCGGTTCGCCGGGCCGTGCCCGGTAGCGCGGCATTGGCGAACAGCGCGACCTGCACCTGTGGTGCTGCGGCGCGTGCCGCGCGTACCAGGTCGGGTGAGAGCGAGGCGAGCATCACGCGGTCCGGCTCATCGCTGCGCGCGACTTCCGCCAGCGTCGCGTCGAGCAGCGCCTGGGCATTGCGGGCGTCCGGCTTGAGCTCGACCAGTGCCATCGCGCGCCCGTCGATGAAGGCAAGCGCTTCGCCCAGGGTGGCGATGCGTTCGCCGGCAAACGCCGGGTCGAACCAGCTGCCGATGTCGACGTCGCGCATGTCGGCCAGGCGCATCTGCTCCACTGCACGCGGGTCGCCGGCCACGCGGCGGAAGTCGCTGTCGTGGAAAACGACCACCTGTCCGTCGGCGCTCAGCCGCACGTCGAACTCGATCGCATCCGCGCCGGCATCGATGGCGGCCTGGAACGCGGCGAGGGTGTTCTCCGGTGCCACCGTGGAGGCACCGCGGTGCGCGGTGATGGTGGGCTCGCTACGCAGGTTCATGGTTGCCACCGCGAGCGCCGCCTGTACCACCGCGACAACCAGGAAGGCTGCTTCGGCGGCCCACACGAAGCGCGCCGGCCGGGCCGGCGCCGCATCGACGCTGCGCGTCCCGCGCTGACCGCCCAGACGCAGGAAGAGCGCGCGCACCAGCAGCGCATTGGCGGTGGTGCCCAGAAAGAGCGCGCCGAGTACCGTGGCGGCATGGACCGTGAGGTAGACGACCATGCCGGCATTCACCAGCAGCCGGGAGTCCGGCAGCCAGTCGAGCAGCGGTGTGGCCGCGCGGGCGTAGAGTTCGTTGACGAGCAGGGGCATCGCCGCGACGCCCAGTGCGACGCCGACCACCAGCATCGCGATCCGCAGGTGGCGACCACGGGTGAGGTCGCGGCTGCGCGCCAGTGCAGCCAGTGGCGATCGTCCCTCGAGCACGAGCGCGGGCGTCGCGAGCAACCAGCGGAAGTAGAGCGTCGCATGCAGCGCCAGGCCCATTGCGAGCACGGGACCGAAGGCCAGGAGGAACCACCAGAGGGCAGGCGGACGCGCGCTGATCACGTAATAGGGGTCCAGTCCGCCCAGCAGCCGGATGTAGAGCGCGCCACCGATGCACAGCCATGGCAGCGCCAGCAGCGCATGCGCGATGACCTGGCAGGCCGCAAGCGCTGCCAGTGGTCCGGCGCGTCGCAACATGCCGCGCAGCGCAGCCGCCGCGATGCGATAGCGGCATCCGTGGCTCGCCGAGACCAGCAGCATTCCGGCCTGCTGCAGCGAGACTACGAACCATGAAAACGCACCTGCGAGCATCAGCCAGACGAGTGCCAGCACAAGGCCGGCGAGGCCGTCGAATTCACCCGCCAGCGGTTGTTCGATCCAATGCAGCAGTGCGGCGAGCGACCAGGTCGTGAGCGGCGCCGCGGCCACCGTGGCGAAGCCTGTGAACAGCAGATACCAGGCGAGCATCGGGCGCAGGTGGCGGCGCACGTCGCGGCGCATGTCGTGGGCCAGGACGCCTCGCAACAGCTGACGGTCGTCGCTGAGTGCCCGGTGTCCGGGATCGGGGCTGCCTTCGTGTTCGATGCCGTTCCGCATCGCGGCAGTGTAGACAGCGGCCGGGCGACGTCGCGAAAAAGGGCGGCAGCTCACCGCAGGCCGCAGCGGGCCAGCGGCGCCCGCTCCAGCGGGTCGGGCGTGCATACCCCGGTCCGCCATCCCGCCGCGTGCTGCGGATCGACGTGCTTGCGTTTTGCGCGGAAGCAGGCTGAAAGCGCTGCCGGCGCCCGTGCAGCGCGCCAGGAAACACCGGGCCGGTCGACGACTTCGCGCTGGCACCACGTTTGCGCCCCTAGCGTGCCGGTTCCTCCAGGCGTTCCGAGGCAACGACATGATGTCAGCGCGCAGATTCCGCCCGTGTTTTCTCTCCATCGCGATCGTCGGCCTGCTGGCCGGCGCCACGCCCGCGTTTGCCCAGCAGGCCGACGGAACCGATACCGCGGCACGCAACACGGTGTTCAAGCCCGGTCCACTCGAGCCCACGCCCGCGCATCTGCAGCAGATCAAGCTGCCGGAAGGCTTCGAGATCGGCGTATTCGCCTCCGGGCTGCTGAATCCGCGGATCCTGGCCGTGCACCCGGCGGGCCACATCTACGTGTCGCGACGCGAGCAGGGCGATGTGCTGTTGCTGCACGATGCCGACGGCGACGGCCGCGCAGACGGCGCGCCGACGCAGGTGCTGCACCGTCCGCAGGCGCATGGCCTCGCCGTGCACGGCGACCATCTGTATGTGGTGACGGTCAAGGAACTGCTGCGGGCGCCCATCCAGCCCGACGGCACGCTGGGCGAGCTGGAACTGCTGGTGGACGATCTGCCCGATGGTGGCCAGCATCCCAACCGCACGCTCGCGTTCGGCCCCGACGGCATGCTCTACCTCAGCGTCGGTTCCACCTGCAACGCCTGCAACGAAACGAATCCAGAGCACGCGACGATTCTCCGCATGAAGCCCGATGGCAGCTCGCGCAGCATTTTCGCCAGCGGTCTGCGCAACACGATCGGATTCGGTTGGCAGCCCGTCACCGGCGAGTTGTGGGGCATGGACCACAACATCGACAGCCTCGGCGACGAGCAGCATCCCGAAGAGCTCAATCGCATCGAAATGGGCAAGCAGTATGGCTGGCCGCACGTGTTCGCCGACGGCGGCCTGCATCCGCAGACCACGCCGCCGGGGGGCATCACCAAGGCGCAGTGGCGCGACCTGAGCGTGCCGATGGTCATGGGCTACACCGCGCATGCCGCGCCGATGCAGATGGCCTTCTATCAGGGCGCATCGTTCCCGGCCGAATACCAGGGCGACGCCTTTGTCGCGATGCGCGGCTCGTGGAACCGGAAGCCTGCAGCAGGCTACGAGGTGGCGAGGGTACGCTTCGAGCGTGGTGAGCCGAAGGCGATCGAATCCTTCGCCAGCGGATTTCTCGTCGATGGCGGCAATGCGCAGATCGCGCGGCCGGTTGGACTGGCGGTGATGCCGGACGGCGCCCTGCTGATGAGCGACGACGGCAACGGCATGATCTATCGCATCGCCTACAACGGCGGTACCCAGCGCGCCGGGCGCCAGAATCAACCGCCTGCGCCGGTCCCCGCTGGTCCGATGGAGCGGCAGGCCAGGCAGGGGCATGGCGTGCCGCTGGCGTTCGATCGGCCCGAGACCGGGCAGCGGGGTGGGGCGTCGTCGTCGTTGCAAACGGAGGCGTTCGCCGATGGCCAGGCCATTCCGCTGCGTTACAGCGAATACGGCGAAGGGGTCTCGCCGCCGCTGCGCTGGTCGGCCGTCGAGGGCGCGCAGTCGTATGCGCTGGTAATGGAGGATCCCGATGCGGAGATGCCCAAGCCGTTCGTGCATTGGGTGGCCTGGAACATGCCGGGCCAGATCACGTCGCTGCCGGAAGGCCTGGTCACCCATCCGCGGCTGACCGAGCCCGAAGACCTGCGCCAGGGCCGCAACAGCTATGGCTCGACTGGATATTTCGGACCCAAGCCGCCGCCGGGCACCGGCGTGCATCACTATCACTTCCAGGTGTTCGCGCTGGATGCGCCGCTCGACGTGGCCCCCGGCGCGGACCGCGACACCGTGCTCGAGGCCATGCGCGGACACGTGATCGGCAAGGCGCGCGTGATCGGGACTTTCGCCGCGCCGGAAGAGTGAGCCGGACCGGGCGACCGCCGGGCGCGAGCGGCGGTCGCCCGGCCTCCCGCTGCGTTGCGTCCTCTACCTCCGGGGTCGCTCGAAATTCCGACTCCGGCGCGCGGATCGACCTGCGCGTCGAGTGTGGGGATGTCGGCGTCGGTACGCCGGAGGCGACAGTACTCAGTTCTGGACGGGCAGCGCGGCGGGCCGTCAATCCGATTGGAAGCGCGGTGGCCGCCAATGCCACGGACCTCGCACTGGTGAATGTCCGGGCGTTCGTCGGATCGAGAGCGCAGGTCCGATCTCCCGGATTCGGGCGTTTTTCGTCGCGCAGTAAGCCGCAGAACGCCAAGGTCCTTGAGGGAGCACCGGCAGGTCACGGCACTGGGCGGCGCTGTCTTCAGCGCGTGACTGACCCCACTGCCGGGGTTCGGGAAGCTTGCTGCTGCGGCGGCAGGTCCAGCGAAAAATCGCTGGTCCACTCCTGACCGCTGCCCACAAGACCAAAGGCCCCGCATGTGCGGGGCCTTTGGTGGGGGCGAGCCGGCATCGCATCGCGTGCTGGCCTCGCTGTCACTTGAATGATGCAGTGGCGCGATCAGGACGCGCTTGCGCGCGGCGCGCTCAGTATCCGCGCTGCTTCTCGATGCGTGACTCGAGTTGTGCCTTGAGCTTGTCGCAGGCGCCGCGGATCGCCTTCTCCGTATTTTCATCGTCATGGCTCGCGCCGATCGGATCGTCGTTCTGCATGCGTGCTTCCAGAGCGCAGCGACGATCACTGGGGCCACCTTTGGTGGAATTGTGATCGGACAGAAACACCTCAAGCCGACTCAGGCGCGGGAAGAAGCGCCCCAGGTGCTGCTCCAGCATCGCGTTGACCCGCGACTCCAGTGCATCGCTGCCATCGATATGGTTGTCGGTGTTCAACTGGATCTTCAAAGCGTGACTCCTGCGTTGTGAACGATTGCGTGGAACCAGCCTAACGATCCGTGCTGCACCGTTTGCGTGAAGCGGGCTCCAGTTCGGCGCACTCGATCGCAACCGGTGTTCAGCACGGATCCGGATCGCGCCGCCAGGCAGCATGGCGACGGCGCCAGCTCTTCGCCAATGCAGCAGGTGGCAGTGCGTACAGGCGCGCGCCGAGCGAACAGGCACGGCTGGCGAGTTCCTCTTGCTGCGTCGCGATGCGATCGGACAACGCTTCGGCCATGGCCGGGTCGATGCCGGGCATCGCCCGCAGACGCGACGCGAGTACCGCGAAGTCATGGTGCAGGCCGAGCAGCTCGCCGAGCTCGGAGGCGCAGTCGTGCTCGGCGCGCATGGGGCCGGGCCAGATCGGTCGCAGCAGGCGCAGATGGAATCCGTGCTCCTTGCAGCGCTTGCGCCACGCGTGGAAGGCTGCGTCTTCTCCATTCCGGCAGGCCGTGCGCATCGCCTTGCGCCCGCGGCGATATGTCGACTCGAGCCCGGCTTCGAACGCGCCGAATCCCGTGCGTGAGAGCTGCCAGTGTTCGATGCGTTGCAGCGCCGCGGTCAGTGCTTCGCGAGCGTCCTGCAGCAGCGCCTGGCTGTCTGCCTCGTGTTCGAGTTCCTCGCGGCGCGCGTGGAGCTGCGCGCGAATCGGGTCCGGCGCGCCGGTTCCCTCCGCGCCGGCAGCGCCGACGACTTGGTCGAAGGCCGCGATCAGGATGTCGGCATCGCGCATCGGTCCGAGTGTCGCCGCGATGTCGCGGAAGGCCGCATTCTCGTCGCGGTAGCCATCGAACGATGGCCGGACCAGCCGGAGCAGGGCGCGGATCTTCTTGCAGCGCCTGCGCACCTCATGGATGGCGGACGCGGTGTCGTCATTGGCGTGGTCGATGCTGCGCAGTGCGGCGGTGACCTGGTCGCGGGCGATGCGGCGGAGCGACGCCGTGGCCTCGGAATCCTTGTGTTTGACGCGGTAAGCCACGGCACACCTCCGGATCGCGGATGCACAGATCTACCACCGGCAGCGTGAGCGCGCGGGGTGCTCGCGGGCGCCTGGGCGGCCGGCCGCGGCTGCATCGAGCGCAGCCGGTGGCGACGCCGAGGGCTAGCGCACGTCCTCGGCGCTCGGCGCCGCCCCGGTCTGACCCGGATTGCGGATGCGCTGCACCCGCGCCCGGTAGGCGCCTGAGTTGTCGCCGGCAATGCGTCGCGCCCGCGTGCCGGTGACGGTGCCGACCTTGCGGTCCGAACCGGTCACGGGCTTGGCCTCGACCGTGGTTTCGCGCTCGAACGCATGCGACTTGTCGGTATTGCGGTAGTAGCGGTACAGGGCCCAGTACAGCGCGGTCGCGCCGATCGGGCCGGCGAGCAGTACCAGTGCACTTTCATCGTTCATGACATGGTCGCCAGATAGGTGATGGCGAGGCCTTCGAGGAACGTACCCACGGTGAGCGCGGCCAGCAGCAGCTTCCACTGCTGCACCGGCACACTGCCCATGGTTTCGCCGGTGCGGCCGTTCACCGCGATGTAGTGCAGCAGGCCCCCGTTCTTGCCCGGCTGGTGGAAGGAATACAGCCAGACCGGCAGGTACATCGATACCCAGCGCGTGCCGTGCACGTCCAGCTGTTCCTGTTCCCAGCGCACGCCGCGGTCGTAGCGGCGAATGGACCCTTCGACCTGCGCGCGGGCGATCGACAGCAACTGGTCTTCCAGCCGCGGCCGCAGCTGCTCGATGTCACTGTCGCGCTTCTCGGAGGTGAAGCCGGCGAGATAGGAGGCGTTCCACTTCACCGCATTCTTGGTGTCGAACGGCAGGATGGTGTTGATGATGTTGTTGGTGTTGACCCGGATATCGAAATGGCCGCGCTCGCTCGAGGATTCCAGCGGCAGGTCGTCGACGGTGAAGTCCACGCGCCGCTCGACCTGGTAGACATCCGCGTCGTAGTACGTGGTCTTGTCCTTGCCCTGGGTGCGGGTGTATTCGCGCGTCTTGATCTCGCCCTTGCCGGCCACGGCCGCGCTCGCCCGGCCATCGACGACCATGTAGGGCAGGTAGACGCCGACGACGTTCTCGGGCGTGAACTGTTCCTTGAACGCCTTGAGCGCGAACAGGCGGCGCTTGTCGACGAACTGGCGGATGCGCGCGACCGCATCCTCCTTGCGGATGTGGAAGGGCAGCACCGCATCGGGGACCGCGCCATTGGCGACCTGCTCGTTGAGGCCGAAGACGTGCCGGCACCAGTGGCAGCGCGCCGTCATCGCGTTCTCGGTATTGATCGTTACTTCCGCGCCGCAGGCGGGGCATTTGAAGCTCATCAGGCTGGCGGCGTCGGCATCGATGTCGCGCGCACCCGAGGCCATGACGGTGCCGGTGAGGCTGTCGAGGCCCTCGCCGAAGCCGAACGCCTCCTCGGCCCGCTCCCCATGCCACTCGTTGCGGCAGTACAGGCAGACCAGCACGTCGGTGCCGGGGCGCTGGCGGATGTCGGTGCCCCCGCACTTGGGGCATCGGTTGAGCCCGTCCTTGAGTTCCTCGGACGCGGTGTCGATGGCGACCGGATCGGGTGCTTCCAGCTCGTCACGGATCGGGCCGGGCAGGGTCTGCGGATCGACCGGAAACGTGCCGGGCAGGGGCGGCACGTCGTGGGGCGAGCCCGGCCCGTCCACGGGACGGGCCGGCGCCGGGGGTGGCGGCTTGGGATCGGACATGGGTGGGCGTCCGGTCAGAGGCCCAGCGCCTTCGCCTTGAGCGCGTCGTAGTCGTCCTGGGTGATCAGGCCGAGATCGAGCATTTCCTTGGCCTGCTTGAGCCTGGCGACCGGATCGTCCGCCGCCGGCGCAGCAGGCGTCGCCGGTTGCTGCAGGCTGCCGATCCCGCCGGCCATGCCCGAGGCCATGCCCAGGCCAACCAGCCCGGCGGCGCCGCTGTGCTCGCCCGCGGACTGCATGCCCTGGGCCACGCTGGCCTGCAGGTTGGAGTTGCCGCGCGTCCCGGCCAGCGCATCGGCGCGCTGGACGGTTTTGAGCAGTTCGCGCGTGTTCGCGTCGTACTCGATCGAGACGATCGCCGTCTTGACGATGGCCAGGCCGCGGTCGGCCTTCCAGTGGTAGGCCTGCTCGACCGCCGCCGACAGGCTCTGCGCGAAGCCCAGCGAATCCTGCTGCAGCTTCGTGATGCGATTGCCCTTGCCGGGATCGTTCGTGTACAGGCTGAAGGCTGGTGCCAGCGACCCGACCACTTCATTGAAGAGCTGGCTGGCCGCGGCGTTGTCGATGTCGGTGAAGTCGAAAACCTGCCCGGGGGCGAGATAACGCGCCGGCACGAAGTTCTTCACGAACAGGATCGGGTCGACGATCTTCAGCGTGTAGGAGCCGCGCGTGATGGCACCGACCTGGGTGCCGAGGAAGCCGTCGTCCCAGTAGATCTCCGATTGCGTGCCGAAACGGTTGTCGGGCAGCTCCTTGAGCGAGACGAAGAACGCCGCCTGCTGCGAGCCCGGCTGGCCGCCGAACTTGAAGCGCTCCCAGCTCTGCCGGATCAGCGGGCTGACGATGCCGTCGCCGGCGAAGACCGACTGCGAGTTGATGTCGTCGGAGCGCCATTCGTAGCCGCCGGGCTCGGCGACGAACGCGGTGATCGCCCCGTCCTGGAGCAGCAGCAGGCCGTAGCCTTCCGGCACCACGATCTTCGATCCGTTGGTGATGATGTTCGACGAGGCGCGGGTGTTGGAGCCGCGGCCGGAATTGGTGTTCTGCGGTACGGCCGCGAACAGCGCTGCCGTGGGCGGCAGCCCCGCCGGCACCGTATAGAAATCCTTCCACTGGTCGGCCAGCACCCCGCCGACCGCACCCGCCACCGCCTGTACGAGACCCATGACAAACTCCCTGCACTTCGTGGACGGGCAACGTACCCGACAGCGCCGGACTATACCGCTGGGGGCGTAAGCGAATCGCAGACGGTGCGCGCAGGTAGCGCCGGCCGGCTCCGCCTCCGCAGCATGGTTCTCACGCGGTCCGGATCAGCCGCGTCTGGCTGCCTCGATCGCCGCGATGTCGATCCTGCGCATGGTCATCATCGCGTCGAAGGCGCGTTTCGCGGCGGCGGGGTCGGGGTCGCAGATCGCTTCGATCAGCGCGCGCGGCGTGATCTGCCAGGACAGTCCCCAACGGTCCCTGCACCAGCCGCAGTCGCTTTCCTGGCCGCCGTTGCCGACGATCGCATTCCACAGGCGGTCGGTCTCGGCCTGATCCTCGGTCGATATCTGGAAGGAAAATGCCTCGCTGTGGCGGTGCGCTGGCCCGCCGTTGAGGCCAAGGCAGGGGATGCCCATCACCGTGAACTCGACCGTCAGGACGTCGCCCTGTCGGCCGGACGGGAAGTCGCCGGGTGCGCGATGGGTAGCGCCGACGGCGCTGTCGGGAAAGGTCTGTGCGTAGAAGGTCGCGGCGTCCAGGGCGCCGCCGTCGTACCAGAGGCAGATGGTGTTCCTGACGGTCATGTGGGTGCTCCCGAGCGGTGCCGGCAGTAGGCGGGCAGGGCGGTTAAAGCCGCGTAGCGGGCCGGCCGGATCGGGTCGTCTGATGGGCGGCGCGGCGACGTCTCACACCACGCGTACGCGCGTCGCCCGGACAATCGGCTTTTGCCGGAGCGGCCCATGCGTCTTCCCATCGCCCATCTGCTTGTCGTCGCCGGCCTGTCTGCCGCCGCAAGCGCCGGCGCCGCGCCGCCTGCGCTGCCCAACGTGCCGGTTGCCGAAGTGGATCTCGAGCGCTACGCCGGCACCTGGTACGAGCAGGCGCACCTGCCGATGTTCTTCCAGCGCAAGTGCGTCGGCGACACCACCGCGCACTACAGCCTGGAGGCCGACGGCACGGTGGCGGTGTTGAACCGTTGCCGCAGGGCCGATGGCAGCTTCAACGAGGCCCGCGGCGTCGCGCGGAAAGTCGGCGGTCACAGCGCCACGCTGGAGGTCCGCTTCGCACCACGATGGCTCTCGTGGTTGCCGATGGTCTGGGGCGACTACTGGGTGATCGCGCTCGACGAGTCCCAATACCGCTGGGCGATGGTCGGGGCCCCCGATAGGAAATACCTGTGGATCCTGTCGCGCACGCCGCAGCTCGATCCGGACGTGCGCGCCCGGCTCATCGAGCAGGCGCGCGCGATGGGCTACCCCGTCGACAGGCTGGTCGATACGCCGCAGCGGTCGCAGGCGGAAGACGTCGACAGTTGATGGGTCGGTACGGCGGCCCGGAGCGGGAGCCGCCGTCGGTCGCCATCGCAGGCGCGTATCTGCTGCGATTTCCGCGGCGGATCCGTCCCCGGCGCCGCCGCGCCGCTAGACTGCAGCTCCCGTTCCGCAACCCGGCTTTCGATGATCAACAACGACGTCCTGCGCAGCATCCGCTACATGCTCGACCTGAGCGACCAGAAACTGGTCGATCTGGCCCACCTGGCCGATCCCGCGTTCCCGCTGGAGAAGGAGCAGGTGCCCGCCCTGCTGCTCAAGGAGGACGAGCCCGGCCATGTGCCCTGCAGCGATGCGGTGCTGGCCCACGTGCTCGACGGCCTGATCGTGCAGCGTCGCGGCCGCGACGACCGCCAGCCGCCGCGGCCGGTGGAGGCGCGTATCAGCAACAACGTGGTGCTGAAGAAACTCCGCGTGGCGTTCGAGCTCACCGATGTCGACATGCACGCGATCTTCGCCGACGCCGGCTTTCCGATCTCCAAGCCGGAGATGTCGGCACTCTTCCGGCAGGCCGGACACCGCAACTTCCGCCCCTGTGGCGACCAGTTGCTGCGCAATTTCCTCAAGGGCCTGACGATGCGGGTGCGCGGCGCCTGATTCGGTCGTCCCGCCCTGCGGTCCGTCGGAGCTGCGGAGTGCCGGCTCAGCGCTGGTCCAGTTCGTAATGGATCAGCACCACGCATTGCGATGCGAACAGCATCTGCGGGCCCAGCGCGATCTTCTTCGCGCCCATCCGCTCCAGGCCCGGTACCGCCTTCTTCGGCATCGGAATATGGTCGGTGAGCAGGAAACAGGGGTTGTCGGCGAACGTCTGCTCGCGGATCGGCGTGCCCTTGGGGTCCATGAGGAACAGCTGGTGGTCCGCTGCCAGGCCCTGCACCAGGCGCTCGAAACTCGTCGTGCGCACTTCCACGCCCGGTTCCACTTCGCGCGTCTCGTCCTTGGCCATGCCCCGCGACGCATCGAGCGCGGCGGCGATCTTGCCGAGCAGGGCGCGTTCGTCGAAGCCGCCGATATCGCGCATCGCGTCGACCTCGAAACGGACCGTGCGCGAGAAATCGCGCGTGCTTTCGAGCACCAGGTAAACGATGACGTCGCGCCGGTGCGACTGCGCCACGAACACGGCGTTCATCAGCGTATGGGCGAGGATCTCGCTGTGGGCGTCCTTGCCGATGGATGCCAGCAGGGCCTGGCTGTCGGTGGGCGCGGCGCGCGCCCGCAGTACGAAGGTTCTCATGCGTGTTCCGGTCATCCGCGAGCGCGCGACATCGCGCGCGGGCGGCCCATTGTCCCCGCAAACGCCAGCGCCGCGTATCCTGTGCGCCGCATATCCGGCGCTGGCGCCGGGACCGCAGCCGACGAGAATGCAGACGATGGCCCGATTGAAGCGCGACCCCACCCGGGAGCGGAACCTCATCCACGACTACGCGAAGTGGCTTGTGCAGGAAAAGCGCGAGCGCAACCAGGCCAACGGCAAGCTCTTCGCACGCCAGCACACCACGCGCGGGCGTCGCTTCCACGGCTACAACGAACAGGAAATCTGCACACTGATCGGCGTCGACTATTACGGTTGAGCGGGCGGCGACAGCGATTGCCGGTCGGCCCGGGATTCCGGTCGGCCTGGCCCGGTCAGGCCGGGCGGGACTCAGAAGCGCGGTCGCAGCAGCCTCAGAAGCGCTCGCCGGCCGGCAGATAGCGCCAGGTACCCACCGGCATCTTCGCAAGCGGGACCTTGCCGATGCGGATGCGCCGGATCGCGACCACCTCGAGCCCCACCTGCGCGCACATGTGCCGCAACTGGCCGCCCTGGACGCCCTTGATCGCGAACCGCAGGCGCACCTCGTTCTGCCAGCTGACCTTGCACGGCGGCATGTCGCGACCGCCGTACTGCAGACCATGGGCGAGCTTGCGCAGGCCGTAGGGCGCGATCTCGCCGCTGACCTCGACGACGAATTCCTGCTCGATCTCGTCGCGGTCCTCGGTCAGCCGACGCCAGACGCGGCCATCCTGCGAGAACACCATCAGGCCGGTGGCCTCGTTGTCGAGCGGCATCAGCGGCGTCAGTCGCTGGAAATGACGTTCGAGCAGGCGCACGCCTGACGGGTCCTCGTCCCAGCGCGACGCAGGCACCACCAGGCCTGCCGCCATCTTCGGACCACTGATGGCGTCATAACCGGCCGGCTTGTGCAGCAGGATCGTCGCCGGCTCCACGGCGGCCAGGCGCGCTGCCGGATCGAGTTCCACCACCTCGGTGGTCACCATGTGCTGCGGCAGTTCGACCACCCGGCCATCGACGGTCACCCATCCGCCCTTGATGTACTGCTCGGCTTCGGTGCGCGAGCACTGGACAAGTTCGGCGAGGCGCTTGGCGAGGCGGACGGGTTCTGACATGGAGAAGTTCGGCGGCGTGGGCTGGGCAGTGTAGCGAGACTGGACCCGGGCGCCCCGCATTCTCCTCGGCAAAACGACGCGGGCCACACATCCGCCAATCCGGCGTGAATGCAACATCGCCTGACCGGGGCCGCCTACACGTGCCGGTGCGGCAGCGGGATCTAGCCTTGCGTACACGTCCGCGAGCCGCGGTAGTCCAAGGTTTCTTCAATGACCAATGCACGTCCCAGCGCGCTGCGCTGTCCCCATGCCTCCCGCGCCGACGTGGCGCCCGCCGCAGCTGCCCCAGAGACAGCGCCGTCAACTGTGGTCGCGGAGGAGTTTCTGGCCTTCGTGGACGCGCCAACCTTTCCATGCGTCGGGTCCAAGGCGGCACTGGCGAAGGGTGCGATCCAGACCCATACCTTCGGCAAGCTCGGGGACCGTGCCAACGATGCGCCGGTCCTCGACGCGCTCGGCGCCTTCGCGTCGATGGTCGATGGCATGCCGCAGGCCGACCGCACGGTGCATTCCTTCGTCGCCCTGTTCGACGGGCCGCAGGACACAGACGAGCAGCGCTTCGAGGCGCTGCTGTGGTCGCAGCTGCAGCGGCTGCATGACCTCGACGTGCGTCGCGGCACGCGATGGGCGGCCGACGTCAGCCGCAATCCCGACGACCCGCATTTCAGCCTGAGCTTGGCGGGGCATCCCTTCTTCGTGATCGGCCTGCATCCGGGCGCGTCGCGCATCGCGCGGCGTTTCGCCTGGCCTGCGATGGTCTTCAATTCGCATCGCCAGTTCGAACGGCTGCGCGAGGACGGCCGCTACCAGAAGATGCAGGCCGCGACGCGCGAGCGCGACACCGCGCTGCAGGGCGGGATCAACCCGAACCTGGCCGACTTCGGCGCAGCGGCCGAGACCCGGCAGTACAGCGGCCGCAAGGCGGAGGCCGGCTGGACCTGTCCCTTCCGCGTGCGGAGCCCGCGCTGATGGCGGTGGGCAGCGTGGAACGCATCGCCCCGTGCTCGGGGCGCGCGGTGGAACTCGACACCGGCGACGAGCTGATCGTCATCGATCCGATGGGCCAGCAGGTCAGTGATCTGACCGCGTTTTCGCTTGCGGATACGGCGGAGTACCTGTCATCCGGCCGCTCGATCGACTACGCCTCCAAGCTCTGGCTGAGCACCGGCGATCTGCTCTACTCGAACCGGAGCACGCCGATGTTCACCATTCTGGAGGACACCTGCGGCCGCCACGATTTCACCCTGACGCCGTGCTCCAAGAAGATGTTCGAGATGCTCTACGGCGAGGAGGAAGGACGCCCGGGCTGCGAGGGCAATCTCGCGGCAGCGCTCGCGCCCTATGGCATCGGGATCGACCGCATCCCGGTGGCCTTCAACATCTTCATGCACGTCGCTTTCGACGAAGCTGGGGTGGTGAGTGTCCTGCCCCCGCTGAGCCGCGCCGGGGACTTCGTGCGGTTGCGCGCCGAGATGCCGATGGTCGTCGCGATGACCGCGTGCTCGGCGGGACAATCGAACAACTTCAGTTACAAGCCGATCGATTTCAGGGTGGAGCGCCGGAGCGCCGCAGTCGCCTAGGCGATGCCTGCGCGGCGTTTGGCATCGCCGCTCTCCGAAGCCACTCCGCAGCGCGGGCGCTCAGCCTGCCGCTGCCTCGTCGGCGACACTCATCGATGCTTCGGTCGTTCCATAGCGCCGCTGGCAGGTGTCGCACCAGAACGCCCGGCGCTGCGCCCGACCCAGATGCTTGCGATAGCTCAGTGGTGTGCCGTCCCGCGGGCACGTGGTCTTGGTGTGCACCTGGTAGTGCTTCTTGAGCTGGAACGCCTGTTTCCAGCGATAGAAATCGAAGCTGTAGGCGCGTGCCTCGGCGACAAGCTCGCCGAGCTTGCGCGCGGGCAGGGCGCCGACGGTACTTTCGGGATGCACGCGGATGCGATGCAGCACTTCGTTCTTGATGATGTTGCCCACGCCGGCAAACACGTCCTGGTCCAACAGGACATCGGCAGCCAGGGCGTCCGGCTTCGCGCGCAAGGTGCGGCGCGCACGCGCGGGGTCCCAGGCCTCGCTCATCACATCGACACCCCAGTCGTAGGCGGCGTCGAGGTCGCCCTCGATGAAGCGAACCGAGCACGAGTAGAAATTCAGCGCATCGCCCTTGCTGAACCCCAGGCCCAGCCGCGGCGTTGCGGCTTTGGTCTCGTTGATGCGCCAGCTGCCGAACAACAGGAAGTGGATGCGCACGCTGAAGCCGTCGAACTCCAGCAGGAAATGCTTGCCCCAGCTGCGCACCGCCCGCAACGTGCGATTGCGCAGACGGGCGATGTCCTGCTTGCTGTTGCCTTCGACGTGCAGCACCTTGCGGCCGACGAACTGCTGGGCAAGTTCGCGAAGAATGACGATCGATGGACCTTCAGGCATGACCGCAGCATCAGGCTGCGCGGGTGTGGCCGCCGCGAAGATATGGTGCCGCCGCGCGCGCATGGGCCGAGGCCCACGGCGGCAGGCATCCACGTTCGCGGGGCGCAGGTGCCTGTTGCGAACCCCGCAAGAGTATTGCTGCCGGCGTGCGGCAACGTGCCGGAGGCCAACTTGCGCGATCGCGGCGCACGAAAGCGGAACGGCCAGGGCGGTCAGTGGCGCAGGTCAGTGCGGACAGCTCATGCCGAGTGCGCTTCCCGACGCCGACGCCGACGCTGCGGAGCGGGATGGAGAACGCCGACTGATCGGACGATGAGGACGACGGCGCGATGGCGGTGACCGGCGCCCGACTGCCGCGAAGCCGTCCGTGGAATCTGGCGCGGGGCGCGCATTCCATTTGTTTGCCGGGAGCGGGACCCACCAGGCCCGGGACGGGCGCGACGGGTTCCCGAGGCTCAAGACCTGCGTGGCAGGTCGATTACTCCGCGGGCGTCGCGGCGCCCTTGGCGGCGTCGCGCTCTGCGCGCTTCTTGGCGTCCTTCTCGTCCTGCTTCTTCTTCTTGGCGAGTTCGCGCTGACGCTTTTCGAACGAGTAATTGGGCTTGGCCACGGAGACTCCTATGCGATTGAGCGCCGCATTGTCTCATCTACGGCGCAAATCCGCCCGCTGGCCCGTTCAGGGTCTGGTCGGCAGCCGTGGCGTCAGGGGCGCGGGGAGGCTGGCGACTTCTCCCCGGCCCCGGTTGGATCAGCTGCGCAGGCGCTGCACCTGGGCCTGCAGGGCTTCGACCTGGGCGCGGAGCTCCGCGTTCTCGCGCTCGAGCTGGGTAACCCGGCGTTGCAGCGACTTCGCGTCCGGCGCGGGGTCCTCGCCCTCGCCGGACTGGTCCGGCCGCGGCCGCTTCTTCGCCTCGCGCGCGCGTCGCGCAGCCTGCTTGAGCTCTTCCTTGCCCGCCTGGGCAGCGCTGCGCTGCTCGTCTGCCGGCAGACTGGCGACCGCCGCTGCGGCGCTGAGCGAGATCTCCCCGGCCTTCAGCGCCCCCACCACTTCCGGCGTGGCCTGCGAGTGGATGCGCTCGATCATCAGCACCTGGTTGCTGCTGAGCTTGGCCTCGCGTGCCAGTTCGGCCCGGCTCACCGGGGCGGGGGCATCGTCCCACGGCGGGCGATCATCGGTCTGCGCATCGGCGACATCGGCCGAGCCGGCCTGCTCCACAGCCGCCGTGCGCTGCGCCTGCTGGCGCGCCGCGATGATGTCGCGCTTGCGCAGCGCCAGCACGCCGCGCTGGTAGTCGGACACGCTGCGACGGCCCAGATGCTGTTCGATCATCCACAGATGCACGTCTTCCATCGACTGGAACCGGGTGTTCTGCAGGGTATTGAACGGGATTCCGTGCTTCTGGCAGATGCCGTAGCGGTTGTGCCCGTCGACCAGCACATCACCCCAGAGCACCAGCGCGTCGCGGCAGCCTTCGGCCAGCAGGCTACGCTCCAGGGCCTCGTACTCGTCGCTCGTCAACGGGTCGATGTAGGCCTTGAGTTCTTCCAGGACGACGATGTTCATGCGCTGCGACCGCTTCGGGGGGCGCGCATTGTAGAGGCGACGGTTCCCGGATGCCGAGACCGGGGCAGGCGATCGCCTCGCGGCCGCAGGCAGGCTTCAGGCGGGCCATGCCAGTGCGTGCGCCGGCAGGCGCGCCGAGCGGCCGCTCAGCCGTTCGAACTCGGCGAGGTCGTGAGAGCAGAAGACGTCGACGTCTGCGGCGCTGTGGCGCAGCTCGCGCAGGCGCTGCTGGTTATGCAGACGGGCGCCGCGGTCGAGTTCCATCATCCACTGATAGAAGCGCAGGCCGGGCGGGCACTGCGGCGATGCGTCCATTTCGCGTTCGTGGAAATAGGCGTCCGCCGCAAGCAGGCGCCAGCGCGGGGCGGCGTCGACCGCAATGCCGGCATGCCCATGCGTATGGCCGGGCAGCGGCACCAGCAACACGCCTGGTGGCACGCCCTGGAGATCGGGCACGCCGTCGAAGCCCATCCAGGCCTCGCCTCGGCCCGGCTCGTAGGTGCGCCAGCGACCGCGGCTGGCCCATTGCTGCGGGCGGAAGCGCTGGCGGTCCAGCCAGCTCTTCTGCAGTACCGCGTGATCCCGTTCGCGCGCCAGCATGTGCACGGTCGCCTGCGGGAAGTCGTCGAGGCCGCCGGCATGATCGAAGTCCAGATGCGATAGCAGAATGTGGCGGACATCGGCCGGCTGGAAACCGAGGCGCTGGATCTGGCGTACGGCCGTCATCTCGGCGCGGAATTCGGGGCGCAGCAGGCCGAGGAAGAATGCGCTCAGGCGCGCGCGCGGATGCGCCACGTCGCGCAGCCCCAGCCCGGTATCCACGAGCACGAGGCAGTCCGGTGCTTCGACGAGCAGGCAGTGGCAGGTCAGATGGCCGCGTACGAGGTCATGCGTGCGGCCATCCATCAGGTGCCCGCCGAGCGGGCAGGTGGAGATGCAATTGAGGTGGTGGATCCGCATCGTGGGCGCCTCGCTCTGGCCCGCAGTCTCCGATCGGGGCGATCAGCCATTCGTGATGGCACGGACAACAATTTCAGGCGGTGCTGTTATTGCAGGGAGGCTGAAGCCACCGCCACGGAAGGCGCGAGACACCCAGGCGCCGGCGCCCGGCTGACGCCTGCCCGCTAAAGGCGAGCGTGCGCCCGGCGGGCGGAGCCGGAGCCCGGGCTCAGTGGCGGCGCAGAAGTGGGAAACGGCGGGAGGACTTGGCCGCGCTCCTGGCGATCAGTGCAGCGCAACCCACGGTGATCGCATCCTCGACAGCGCCGGTCGACTTCTGCCCGAAGCGCTGCATCGCGCGGATGCGCATGTTGAACGTCACATAGGCTGCGCCCACCGCGGCGGCGGCGCCGAGCGCTGCGGCCAGCGGACGCTGCTCGCGCGGTGCCAGGGCCATTCCGGCGATGGCGCCGGTCGCGATGCGCGCCAGCATGCCCGCCGCAACGGTACGGTCCGGCGCACTTTCCATCTTGTCGCCGGCGAGCTCGCCTGCCGCCAGCAGCTTGGCGCCGGTGGATGCGAGCCGGTTGCCGAGCAGGCGCGGTGCACCGTTACCGGCCGGCAGGGTGCCGTTGCACGCAGCGTTGGCAACGGCCGCCAGCGGCGTCATCGCGCGCATGCCGGCGACGGCGCCCATCAGGATCGAGTGGATCAGAGCCATCGGAAAACCTCGTGGGACGGGGCGGACCCGGGAAGTGCTTGATCAGGCCAGCGCGGCAGTGAACCCGCCGTCGTCGCGCACCGCGTCGAAACGCAACCGTAGTGCGTGGCCCGACAGGTATTCCTCACGCAACCGTAGTGCGCGGCCCGACAGGTATTCCTCGCCCTCGGACAGGGGCGCGCGGATCGGGACAGCCTTCGCGCCGGCAAAGGCGGCGGCCCACGGCACGCGGGCCCGCGGAGCATGTCGCGGCAAGCCCCTTGTCGGGTCGCAGTTGCAGCTGTGGTGGGGGCACCGCAGCTCGGAACGGGTCCGGTCGCGTGGTTCCAGCCGCGCGCGGTGAACAACCGCTTCAGTGCGCGATCGGCGCCTGGGTGCCGTCGCCGGTGCCTTCCCAGCGCCCGGAGCGCTCCGCCTGCGGGCAGATGCGCAGATAGGTCAAGTAGGCCGCGATCTCCTCCAGGCTCCAGCCAGTCTGGTAGTAGCAGAACGTCGTCGGCGCTGGGCAATACCCCGGGGTGATCGCGGGGATCGAGGTGGCGTAGTCGGGCACCGGAAACCAGGCTTTCGGGGTCTGGTCCAGGCCGTAGCGGCAGAACACGAATGGATCGCCCGCACGCCAGATCAGGCCCTGCTCGCCGGTCTGCGCATGGGCGACCCCGCCCGCCGCGAGAAGGCCCATGGCACACAGGAGGCTGCGCAGTCTCGGAGCGCTCGGCATCGGTCCGGTCCTTCGGAGGGAGCGGTCAGCCTAGACAGCGCGGGGCGGGCGCAGGGCCGGGCATCTGCCGGCGCTGGGGTCAGGCGTCTCCGTGCGCCGGGGTCGGCGGCGTCCGGTCGCCAGCCTTGTCGGCCCACCATGCGCGGCGGGCATCGGAGGCGTGGAAGGTCCATGCCAGGAAACGGCTTTGCTTGTTGCCCTGGGCCATCGGCACTTCGCGGACTTCGCCGGCACCGGCCCTGCGCAGTTCACTGCGCAGGCCCGGCAGGTGCGCAGATTTCGACACCAGGCTGCTGAACCACAGGACCTGATCCGCGAAATCCACGCTTTCGCGAATCATCTTGCGCACGAAGCGGGCTTCGCCGCCCTGACACCAGAGTTCGCCGTCGCGCCCGCCGAAGTTCAGCGGCAGTTTGCGCGAGGCGCGGGGCGGACCGTCCGAGTGCGCGGCCAGGTTGGCGCGCTTGATCCGACCGCTGCGCGAGGCTTCGGTGGCCGAGGAGTGGAACGGGGGATTGCACAGGGTGACGTCGAAACGCTCCTCGCGACGCATGGCGCCGTGGAAGAGATGCCCGCGCAAGGTCTGGGCGCGCAGTTCGATCGCGTCGGTCAGGCCGTTGCCCCGGACGATCGCGTCGGCGATGCGCAGGGCGGTGGGGTCGATGTCGGATCCCGTGAAGCGCCAGCCGTACTCGGCGTGGCCGATCAATGGATAGATCGCATTGGCGCCGGTGCCCAGGTCGAACACGCGCACCGAGGGCCCGCGCGGTGGCTCGCCGCCACAGTCGCTGGCCAGCAGGTCGGCCAGGCCGTGGATGTAGTCCGCGCGGCCGGGCACCGGCGGACACAGGTAGCTCTCCGGGATTTCCCAGTGGGCGACACCGTAGTCGGCCTTCAGCAGTGCCTGGTTGAGGGTGCGCACCGCGCGTGGATCGGCGAAATCGATGCTGGTGTCGCCGGCTGGCGTGCGCAGCAGGTATGGCTTGAGGGCAGGTGACACGCGCGTAAGCCGCTTGAAGTCGTAATGACCCTGGTGACGGTTGCGCGGATGCAGCAGCTGCGGCCTGGCAGAAGACTTGGGATGTGACATGCGGGTATTAGACCGCATTGCGGCTCCGGCCGTGCCCGAGCCGCGCTGGCGCCCACGCATCGGCGGCCGATTGCATTTACTCGGGGCGTGACATGGCCGCGATCCGCTGCGGAAGATTGATGAATGCCGTGCGGAGATGTTCACGCAGCGCGGCGGGGAGGAAACCGGTGTGACGCCCGCCGAGCAGTCAGTCCATGGGTCGCCGGGCGCAGGGCGCCCATCGGGCGTCTCGCCGCCGAAACTGTTGCCCGCAATTTGCGCGCATCGGGGCTGGCCGGTATCGTGGTCCGCGTTCCATCGCTGCTCACCGTGGGTTTCGCCGGTGCACTCGCAGCACATCCTCCCTTCACTTCCATCCAAGGAGTCCATCCATGGACATCGTCGCTGCGCGCGTCGCCACCTTCCACTACACCCTGACCGACGACGACGGCAACGTCATCGACAAGTCGCCCCAAGACCGTCCGCTGTCCTACTTCCACGGCGGCGGCAATATCGTGCCGGGCCTGGAGAATGCACTCGAGGGCCGCAAGGCCGGTGACTCGCTGAAAGTCGATGTGAAGCCCGAAGAGGGTTACGGCCTGCGCAACGACAGCCTGGTCCAGGCCGTGCCGAAGCAGGCGTTCCAGGGCAGCGACACCATCGAGCCGGGTATGCAGTTCCAGGCCCACGGCGGCGCCGGCCCGATGCTCGTCACCGTGGTCGAGGTCGGCGAGACCGAGGTCACAATCGACGGCAACCATCCGCTCGCCGGCAAGACCCTGCACTTCGCGATCGAGATCGTGGACGTGCGCGAGGCATCCGAGGAAGAGAAGCAGGTCGGCCAGGTCGCCGGTCTGGGCGAGTAAGTGCCGCGCGCGGCCTGGTCTGCGCCAGGCCGCGCTATGAGCGGGATCACCACGCATGGGCCGCCGCCGTGCGGCGGGGCAGGCGATCACCGCACGCGCCGGCTGGGTGAAAGTCGGCCGGCCGTATAGGTGCATCTGCCGGCGGGGCGATCGATCCCCATGCCGGCGCCGTCCGTCGCGACGGGCGGGCCCGGCACTCGGCGGCCCTCAGGCCTCGCTGACGTCGAGCGCCATCTGCCAGAAATCCGCCTCCAGCCGCGAGGCCTTGGCGAACAGGGCGGCGAGTTCGTCGAACCTGTTGGCGCCCAGATAGCGCGCGCCGAGGTCGTCGAGATGCCGCGACGCGGCCGTGGCCACGTCCTGGTAGGCATCGCTGGCGTATTCGCCGATCCATTCGCGATACGGATGCGCGTGCAGTGCCTCCACTCCCGCCGGTGCGAGCGCGCGGCCGATCTCGGCGTACCCGAGCACGCAGGGCGCCAGTGCGACATGCAGGTCGAGCAGATCGCCGGACATGCCGCAGTCGAGCACGAAGCGGGTATAGGCCACCGTGGCCCGATGCTCCGGCGTTGCCTCGATCTGGGCCGGCGACAGCCCCCAGCGTGCGCACAGGCGCAGGTGCAGGTCGAGTTCCATGTCCACGATCGCCGACAGCCCAGCCTTGGCCGCCCTCAGGTCGGCCAGCGTGCGGCTCTTGTAGGCGGCCAGCGCATGGGCGCGCGCGAACTGGATCAGGAACAGGTAGTCCTGCACGAGGTAACGCCGGAACGCGTGCTCCGGCAGGCTGCCATCCCCCATCGCTGCGACGAACGGGTGGGCGACGTAGCTGCGCCATGCATCCGGCGCTGCGGCCTTGAGGCGCTCGAACAGCGTCATCAGCGGTCGCTCCGTGCGTAGGCGGCATCGAAGAACGCAAGTTCGAGATCCACGGTCCGGCGGAAGAAGTCGGCGGCGCCCGCAGCCTCGTCGGGGCCGACGCGGTCGAGTTCGGCCTGCAGGAAGGCGACGAAATCCGCGAACATCGCGTTGTCGTGCAACGTGATCCACTCGGCGTGCACGAAGCTTTGCGGCAGTGGGCGGGGCGCGCGCTGGGCCCAGTCGAGGTAGAGACCCTCGGCGACATTGAGCACCGCCAGCGTGGCCGCGTAGGAGCGGGTAGCGGCAGCTTCCCGCATGATCGCCTTGAAGCCGGCCGTCGCCTTCGTGTCCGGCGTGCGCATGCGTGCATCCGCGTCGACGCCCAGAGCGTCGAAGGCGCGCAGGAAATAGGTGTTCTCCTCGCCGCTGACCATGCCGGTGAACCGGCCCAGCGTCAGCCGCGATTCGAAGCGGTCGCTGCTGGCGATCGCCGCGCCCAGCAGGACCAGGAAGCTGTCGAGGAAACGGTGGTCCTGGACCAGATAGCGCGCCATCACGTCGTCGGCGACCCCACCGGTGCCCAGTTCGCGGACGAAACGATGCTCGATCGCGCGCGTCCAGGTGGTCTCGCAGGACTGCCGCAGGATTTCGCTGAAACGTGTGGGCATGGGATCTCCGGAACGCGCCGCTGCAGACGCGGCAAGTGCATGGGAAACCGGATTGTGGCGCAGGTGGGGCGGATCAGTCAGGCGCGCTCCGCGTCCTGGCCGACATCGCCTCGCGGCGCCCGGCCTCCCGTTGCGGTGTGCCGGGCTTGGCGGACGAGGCCGTGGATATAGGCCATCTTCTCGACCACCGGCGGCGCCAGCACGAAGGGGTAGATGTCGGCATGGCCCATCGCGCGATTGAGGCTGTTGATCGCCCACGTCAGTGGCAGCCAGGCATCGACCAGGCGATGGATGTCGGCGACGCGGTGGGGATCGAAGGAAATGTCGGTTTCCATCGTCGCATCGTCGGTCACGTCGGGCGCGATGCGGATGCCGAAGGCCGACGCCATCTCCAGCGTGTCGATGATGTGCAGGTAATGCGCCCAGGTTTCGGCCCAATCCTCCCAGGGATGCATCGTCGCGTAGGGACTCACGTGGGCCGCCTGCCAGTCGCCGGGCGCGCCTCGCTCGTAGTAGCGCCGCAGTGCCTGCCCGTAGTCGAGCCGGTCGTCGCCGAACAGGGCGCGGCAGCGGGCGAGCTCGGCCGGCCCGGCATCGCGGACCAGCCGGTCCCAGTAGTAGTGACCGATCTCGTGACGGAAATGCCCCAGCAGTGTCCGGTAGAGCTCGCCCATGGCCAGGCGCGTGGCCTCGCGGACGGCGTCGTCGGCCTCGGCCAGGGCGATGGTGATGTGGCCGTTGTCGTGTCCCGTCAGCACCTTGGCGCCAGTCGCGGGATCGGCAAGGAAATCGAAGGACAGCGGCTGCGGATCCCCGCTGCCGGGCGTGGGAGTGGGCAGCTCGAGACGCAGCAGGGTGTAGAACAGGCGGCGTTTGGCGACTTCGATCCTCTGCCATGCGCCCAGGCGCTCGGGGCTGTCGAGATTGGGGATCGTGCGGTTGTGGCGGCAGGCGCGGCAGTAGGCCTGCGCGTCGTCCGCGGGGAGCAGCCAGTTGCACGCCGAATGCTTGGCATTGCGACAGAAGCGGTAGCGTCGGTCGGGCCGCGCGGCGGTGGTCCAGGCGTCGCCGTCGGGATCGAGCGCCTCCAGGGTCAGGGTTTCGGTGACGAAGCCGAGGGTCTTGCCGCAACGCAGGCACTCGCTGTTCTCGAAGTAGAGCACCTGCTCGCAATGCGAGCACTTGAAGAGTTGCATCGCAGGGTCGCTCCGGGATCAGGCCGCGTGGCCGAGGTCTTCGTCGAAGCCGGGTCGATCGTCGAGATCCGCCCATACCCGCAGCGACAGCGTGCGCAGGGGCCGATAGCTGGTCAGGAAGGCTACGTCGGCAGCGTCGCGGCCATATGCGATCACCACACGACCGCCGCGCGGCGCGGACTGGGTGGCGTCGAAGGTGTACCAGCTGCCGCCGAGGTAGGCCTCGAACCAGGCATGCATGTCCATCGGCTTGAGATCGTGCAACCAGCCGACCACCATGCGTGCGGGAATGTCGAGCGCACGGCAAAGTGTGATGCCCACATGGGCGAAGTCACGGCAGACGCCGGCCCCTTCGGCCAGCGTGGCCTGGGCATCGGTACTGGCGTTGCTGACACCGTAGCGATACTCGAGGTGCGTCGCGATCCATTGCCGGATCGCTTCGGCCTGCGCGTAGCCCGGCGCGGCGGCCCCCACGATGTCGCGTGCGCGCGTCCACATCGCCGCCAGATCCGAGGGGCAATAGCGACTGGGCAGCAGGAACTGCAACGTGTCGGCCGGCAATGCCGCAGGGTCAACCGCGGGTGCCCCACGGGCCACGCGGATGTCGGGCGTGGTCTCGACGGTCGCATCGATGCGCAGCCGGGTGAGGCCCTCGGGCAGCACGAAACGCTGGCAACGGTTTCCGAAGCTGTCCACGTGCTCGTCGAAGCCCAGGCTGCGCTCGAAGCCCGGGCGCCCGTTGACCTGCCATCGTGCCGATGCGTCGCGCGGACAGAGCATCGCGATGACCGGACTGGCCGCATCGGTTTCGATCGAGAGTTCGCAGCCAGCCTGGACGCGCATGCGGAAGAGTTCCTGAAGGTGCGCCAGACTAGGCGCGCGATCGTGCAGCCGACGTGGAGGCACGGAGCCGGCGCTATTGCCCAGGGCGCGCTGAATTCCGGAGCATTCCGCGAGTCGCGGTGCAGGGCCGGGCGTACGCCGGGTGCACGAAAAAGCCGGCCCATGGGCCGGCTTGTCGTACACGCGATGTGCAAATGGTGGGCGGTACAGGGATTGAACCTGTGACCCTTGCCGTGTGAAGGCAATGCTCTACCGCTGAGCTAACCGCCCGGATCTCTCGGAGCGTCCACATGTTTCCGGACCGTCTCCGCTGCGCCGGCCAACAAGGGCGGCGCGATCGGGACGCGAATTCTACGGGCGATTGCGCGCGGCGACAAGCGTCTGGAACAAGATCGGCCTCGGGGCGCACGCAGTGCGGCCCGCCATAGAGTCTCAGAAGCTTCGGCACTGCCGGAAGCGGGTCGGCTGATCGCTGTTCGCCGGCGGCGTGAGCTGCAGGCGCGATGACGTGAGATCGGGATGGCGCAGGACCAGCGCACAGACCGCATCGACGGTGGCCTGGTCGTCGACGCGGGCAACGAACACCTGCAGGGTCGAGCCGGTGATCCAGATCGCGCGATCCACGCCGGGCAGCGTGACCAGTGCGCGCGCAAGGTCGCTGCGCTGCTGCTCCACCGGCGCAGGGGGCGGAGCCTCGATGCGCACCGGCTCGGCGGGGGCACTGGTTTCCCCGGCTGCCGAAGGCGTCGCAGCCGGCTCGGGGGCGGGCAGGGCAAGGTACGTCGCAACGCCCGCCAGCAGTGCGAACAACCATCCCAGCAACACGCGCTGACGGGCGACCGCACCGGTCTTCGCGCGGATGGCTTCGAGTTCGTCGGCCGGCATCAGGTCGCGCAGTTCGGGCCAAAGGGTCGCGCCATCGAGCAGCTCGATACGCTGTTTTCCGGCCGCCCTGCGGGCTTCATCGTCGATCCGCCCCTGGGTCACCAGGAACCCGCCGGCGGCGCTCTTGAGCAGCACCTCGCTCGACAGCGCCTGGACCGCGTTGCGGCCGAGCAGATAGGTCGATCCGTGTTTGCATGACAACAGCCAGCGTGCGCCATCGCGCTCGAGCATGTAGTCGCGGTCCCCGGACACGTCCTCGCGATCGACCACCTGCACATAGCCCCGGCGCCGCAGTGCCTGGAGCACCATGCCGATGAAGCCGCGCCAGGAAATCGCCGACAGCGCGACGATGCCGGCGGCGGCCTCGTCGCGGCGGCGCTGGAAGCCGAGAAAATAGAAGGAAATCGCGAATCCGATGACGATTGCCACCCCGATCGCGCCAAGCCACTGCGTGGTCATGCCGGTGTCCGTGTACACGTGCAGCCGCGAAGAATAGCCGAGCGCGATCTGAACGATGCGTGCTTGCGCAGGCGTGCACGCGAACGCGGCGCCGCGAATGCACGCCGCCGCTTACCTCTTGCAGTCGATGCCTGCTGGCGTCGGATCGGAACGGCCTGGCCGTCGCGGCGGCGTGGATCGCTCAGAATTTTTCGGCCAGGATGCGGCGGATCTCGGCCTCGATGGGCCCCTGCATCGCCGAGAGCAGAAAGCCCAGTTTCGCGGTGACGTGCAGCTGGTCGGGCTGCAGCGCGATCGCACCGTCCACGCCAGAGCGACTGAAATTGAGCCGGTCGCCTTCCCATCCGTACTTCATGTCGAAGCGTTCGGAGAGCTTCTTCGCCACCGCCTCGACGGCGCTGCGGGCGTCTGCCGGAGGCAGGGAGTGGGGGTGGATGATGTCGATGCCTGCCATGCGCGTCTGCCGGTGTCGTGGGCGCATATTGTGCGTCGCGCCTCCGCATCGACCAAGTGAGCGTGCGGCAGTCATGTGGGCCCGTGCTAGATTGCCGCCGCATGACCGCGCTCAAGCTGCGTTTCCCGACCCCCGACCAAGCCGATCTCCCGCTGGATATCGGCGTGCACTGCATCGGCCGTGGCGCGCGTGGGAACCTGGCGGTTGTCTCCGAAGGCGAGGCGCCGAGCGTCCGCTTCAACGTCGACCGTCGTGGCGTCTGGCTGTCGGTCGGCGAGGGCGTCGGCGGTGTGCACGTCAATGGTCGGCAGATCCGGCGCATGGCGATGCTGCGGACCGGGGACGCGATCTTCGTCGATGGCCTCGAGCTCCGGCTGGTCTCGGCCGTGCCGGTCGCCGAGCGTGCTGTCGCGCCGCATTCCGCTGACGCGACGCTCGATGCCGCCGAAGACGGGCCCGATCCGCGCATCGTGTTGCGCGGCGTGGGTGGGCGCTATCACGGCCGCAGCTTCACCCTCGACCACCCGAAGCTCGTCGGCCGCCACGCGGAGGCCGACATCCGCATCGACGAGCCGGGCTTCGCCGACCGGCATGCCCGGCTCGAGCGCGTCGGCGCCCTTGTACGCCTGACCGGTCTGGACTCGGCCGACGGCAGCCTCGTCAACGGAGAAGCCGTGCGCGACGGCTTGCTGCTGGCCGGCGACCAGGTCGTGTTCGATGCGCATCATCGATTCGTCGTCGAAGCGCCGGCGCGTCCAGCGCACACGGGCGGCTACGACCGCGTGCCCGACCCGCAGCCGCTGATCGACGATGGAATTGCGCGGCAACGTGCTGGTCTTCCGCTGCCCTGGCTGCTTCTGGCGGCGGCGGTACTGGCAGGGCTGCTCGCGGCGCTGCTGCTGTTCGGCGCTGCCTGAGGGCGCGAGGGGGAATTGCAGGCCGCCAGCACGCAGCGGGCGCCTGGATCAACCCGCGCGCGCGTCCACGCGCCGCTGCCCCTGGTGCGTCATCGCGCGCCGGCGCAGTGCTTTCCAGGCGCGCCAGCCCAGCAGGAGCGCGAGGATGCCGGCGTAGAGCGCGGGTTCGCGCCAGTCGGACTTCACGATCCACCAGAAGTGCAGGACCGCCAGCGCTGCGATGAGGTAGATCGCCCGGTGCAGCCGACCCCAGTTGCGCCCGAGTCGCTTCATCCAGCCCTTGGTCGACGTGATCGCCAGGGGCACCAGCAGCAGCCACGCCAGGAAGCCGACGGTGATGAAGGGGCGTCGTGCGATCTCGGTCGCGACCTGCGAAAGGTCACCGACCAGGTCGAGCGCCAGCCAGACCCCGAAGTGCAGGCTCGCATAGACGAAGGCGTAGAGACCCAGCATCCGCCGGAAGCGCAGCGGCGCCGGCCAGCCGGTGAGCTGGCGCAGCGGGGTGATCGCCAGCGTGATCAGCAGCAGTCGCAACGCGCCGATGCCGAGCTCGTGTTCGATCGCGACCACCGGCTCGGCGCCGAGCGCGTCGACATTCGCGCCGCCCAGCACCAGCCAGACGCGCCAGGCGAGCCAGGCGAGCGGCGCCAGGCATGCCAGATGCACGAGTACCTTGGCCGCAACGATGCCGCCGGGTGTCGCGCGCCGAGGCTGCGCTGGCGCCGCACGGTTCAATACCACTTGCGCAGGTCCATCCCCGAATACAGCGACGCCACCTGATCGGCATAGCCGTTGAAGGGGCGTGTCTCGATCCGGTTCGCCAGCAGGCGATTGCCGGTGCCGGCGATCCGCCGCTCGGTCTTCTGGCTCCAGCGCGGATGGTCGACGGCCGGATTGACGTTGCTGAAGAAGCCGTACTCCGACGGCTGCAGATCGTTCCATGCAGTGCTGGGCATCCGCTCGACGAACTGGATCGAGGTGATCGACTTGATGCTCTTGAAGCCGTATTTCCACGGCACCACCAGCCGCAGCGGCGCACCGTTCTGCTGCGGCAGCGGCTTGCCGTACAGCCCGGTGGCAAGAAAGGCGAGGGGGTGCATGGCCTCGTCGATCCGCAGGCCTTCGCGGTACGGCCAGCGGATCGAACGGAAGCGCAGCCCGGGCATCTGCTCGCGATCGGCGAGCGTGGTGAACGCGACGTACTTGGCATTCGCGTTCGGTTCGAACTTGCGCAGCACCGATGCCAGCGGAACGCCGTCCCACGGGATCACCATCGACCAGCCCTCGACACAGCGCAGCCGGTAGATCCGCTCCTCGCTGGCGATGCCGCGAAGCAGGTCCTGCAGCGACACGCGGCCGGGCTTGGCGCATTCGCCGCCGACCTCGACCGTCCATGGCGAGGTGCGCAAGGTCTTCGCCGCGCTCGACGGATCACCCTTGCCCGTTCCGAACTCGTAGAAGTTGTTGTACGTGGTGATGTCCTCGAAGCGGGTCAGCGGCTCCTCGGTGCGGAATCCGCTGCTCGCCTGCGCGGGCGTGATGCGGGTGGTGCTGGCCGGCGGCGGCTCGGCCTCGGCGCATCCCGCAAGTCCGAGCGCCGGCGCCGCCGCCATCAGGGCCAGCAGGCGGCGGCGATCGCGATAGACCGCCTCTTCGGTGATGTCCGCCGCCCGGATCCGCAACGCATCGCGCAATGACATGGGTGCTCCTCGGCGCGGGCGCGCCCGTTGTGGACCGGTCGACATACGTTGCCAGCGCAACCATTGCGGGCACGTCAAACTGTTGCGCTGCGGCATACTTGCCGACCCTGACCATACGTCCTGTGGAGTCTGCAATGACGCGCGCGTACAACTTTGCTCCGGGACCGGCCGCGCTGCCTGAAAGCGTGCTGAAACAGGCGCAGGCGGACATGCTCGAATGGGGCGATGCCGGCGCGTCCATCGTGGAGATGAGCCACCGCGGCCCCGAGTTCATGGAGGTCGCCACGCGCGCCGAAGCCGATCTTCGCACGCTGCTGGGGGTGCCAGACGGCTATGCGGTGTTGTTCATGGCGGGCGGCGCGACCACGGCCCAGGCGCTGCTGCCGCTGAACTTCGCCAGTGACGGCGACACGGTCGACTACGTGGTTACCGGTCACTGGGGCAAGACCGCACTCAGGCAGCTGACGCCGGCGGTCCGGATCAACATCGCGGCCAGCGGCGAGGAAGGCGGGTATCGCTCGATTCCCGCGCGCGAGTCCTGGCAGTTGACGCCCGGCGCGGCTTACGTGCATGTCACCGCCAACGAGACCATCCACGGGGTCGAGTACCGACCGGCCTGGGGAGCGGTCCCGCCCGATACGGGCGATGTGCCGCTGTTCGCGGACTTCAGTTCCAGCATCGCGTCCGAGCCGATCGACATCTCCCGCTACGGCGTGATCTATGCGGGCGCGCAGAAGAACCTCGGCCCGGTCGGAATCTCCGTCGTCATCGTGCGCCGTGATCTGCTCGCGCGCGCCGGCCAGCCGCGCGCCGATATCTTCAACTACAGCTCCCACCTCGCGAACGGCTCGATGCTCAACACCCCGCCGACGTGGAACTGGTATGTCGCCGGTCTGGTGTTCCGCTGGATGCTCGACGAGGGCGGCACCGCCGAGTTCGACCGTCGCAGCGACGAGAAATCGGCGCTGCTCTACGGCGCGATCGATGGGTCTGGTGGCTTCTACCGCAACGAGGTCGATCCGGCGGTGCGCTCGCGCATGAACGTGCCGTTCTTCCTCGCTGACGACACCCGCAACGCGGCGTTCCTGGAGGGTGCGCGCGAGGCGGGACTGATCGGCCTCAAGGGCCACCGCGTGCTCGGCGGCATGCGCGCCTCGATCTACAACGCGATGCCGGTCGAGGGCGTCCGCGCGCTCGTCGCCTACATGCAGGATTTCCAGAAGCGCAATGGCTGATACGAAGAAGAGGACACGGGCGGCTTCCGGAGCGACGAAGCCGACGGCAGGGGTTGAAGCTGCAAAGGCCGCGGCCACCGCAGGCATCGCCAAGCCCGATCTCGACGCGGTACGGGCGCAGATCGACGGCATCGACCGCCAGATCCAGACCCTGATCGCCGAACGCGCGCAGTTCGCGCGCCAGGTCGGCAAGGCCAAGGGCAAGCTCGCCGCGGCCGTCGATTACTACCGCCCCGAACGCGAGGCCCAGGTGCTGCGCCGCGTGGTGGACCGCAACGACGGCCCGCTTTCCGATGCCGAGCTGGTGCGCCTGTTCCGCGAGATCATGTCGGCCTGCCTGGCCCAGCAGGAGCCGCTGAAGATCGGATATCTCGGGCCCGAAGGCACGTTCTCGCAGCAGGCCGTGCACAAGCAGTTCGGCCATTCGGCCAAGGGACTGCCGCTGGCGAGCATCGAGGAAGTGTTCGACGAGGTCGCCGCGGGCCATGCCGACTTCGGCGTGGTGCCGGTCGAGAATTCCGGGCAGGGCACCATCCAGTCCACGCTCGACATGTTTCTGACCTCGCCGCTGAAGATCTGCGGTGAAGTGGAACTGCGGGTGCACCAGTACCTGCTGTCGCGCACGGGGCGCATCGAGGACATCGAGCGCGTGTACTCGCACGGCCTGTCGCTGGCCCAGTGCAAGCAATGGCTGCGCGAGAACCTGCCCGGCGTCGAGAAGCATGCCGTGGTCAGCAATGCCGAGGCGGTGCGCCGGGCCAAGAAGTCCGACGACGCTGCCGCGATCGCCGGCGAGAACGCCGCGCACGTCTACGGCATGCAGGTCATCGCCGGTCCTATCGAGGACCGCAGCGACAACACCACGCGCTTCCTGGTCATCGGTCGCGGCGCGTTCCCACCGTCGGGCAACGACCGCACTTCGTTGATGGTCTTCATCCGCGACCAGCCAGGCGCGCTGTACCGCATCCTCGAACCACTGGCGCGACGCGACATCAGCATGAACCGCATCGAGTCGCGTCCGGCCCACGGGGCGCTGTGGCAGTACGCGTTCTTTATCGAGGTCAACGGCCATGTCGACGAATCGCCATTGAAGGACGCGCTGGGCGAGATCGACGCGTTCGCCGGGGAAGTCCGTGTACTCGGCTCCTATCCGGTCGCAGTGCCATGAGCGAAGCGTCATGGACCGCGGCTCCGGGCGCGCCGCTGCGTGGCGAAGTGCGGGTGCCGGGCGACAAGTCGGTTTCGCACCGCGCGATCATGCTGGCGTCGATCGCCGACGGCACCTCGCGCATCGATGGGTTTCTCGAGGGCGAGGATGCGCGCGCGACCGAGGCGATCTTCCGCAGCCTCGGCGCGGGGATCGAGGCGCCCGAGCCGGGCGTGCGCATCGTGCACGGCGTCGGCATCGACGGACTGCGGCGCGCCGACGGACCCCTCGACTGCGGCAATGCGGGCACCGGCATGCGCCTGCTCGCCGGCCTGCTCGCAGGCCAGGCCTTCGACAGCACGCTGATCGGCGACGCTTCGCTGTCGAAGCGCCCGATGCGGCGGGTGACCGGGCCGCTGGCGGCCATGGGCGCACGCATCGAGACCGGCGCGGGTGGCACGCCACCGCTGCGGATCCACGGCGGTCAAGCACTGCGCGGCATCGAGTTCGACAACACGCTGGCCAGTGCGCAGGTCAAGTCTTCTCTGTTGCTCGCAGGGCTCTATGCCGACGGCGAGACGGTCGTGCACGAACCGCGTCCCACCCGCGACTACACCGAGCGCATGCTCGCCGCCTTCGGCTGGCCTGTCGACTTCGCACCCGGCCTCGCACGTCTGCGTGGCGGCTATCGCCTGCAAGCGACCGATGTGCGCGTGCCGGCGGATTTCTCGTCCGCGGCATTCTTCCTGGTCGCCGCGTCGATCGTGCCCGGTTCGGATCTGCTGCTGCACCGCGTCGGCATGAATCCGCGCCGTACCGGCCTGCTGCACGTGTTGCGCCTGATGGGCGCGGACATCGTGGAGTCCAAGGTGGGCGAGGAGGGCGGCGAACCGGTTGCCGACCTGCGCGTGCGTCATGCGCCGCTGCGCGGCATCGATGTGCCCGAGCAGCACGTGCCGGACATGATCGACGAGTTTCCGGCGCTGTTCATCGCCGCTGCCTGCGCGGCCGGGGTGACCCGGGTGACTGGCGCGGAGGAGCTGCGGGTCAAGGAGTCGGACCGGATCGCGACCATGGCCGCAGGCCTGCGCGCACTCGGGGTCGCGATCGAAGAGGCACCTGATGGCGCGCACATCGCCGGGCGTGCGGATGGCTTTGCCGGCGGCGGCGTCCACAGTCATGGCGACCACCGCATCGCAATGTCCTTCGCGATTGCCGGCCAGCGTGCTCGCGGACCGGTGATCATCGACGACACCGCCAACGTCGCAACTTCGTTTCCCGGATTCGTGCCGATGGCGAAGGCCGCCGGCTTCGGTCTGCGCGAGGACTGATCCGCGCGGCGGGGGTGCGCGCGCCCATTGCCTGGCGTAGATGCCTCGCGAGGCTGTGTAGCAGCTGCACGAAAAACGCCCGCACCTTGCGATGCGGGCGTTGCGGCTCGCGCGTCAGGGTCGAGCGGTCAGCGCGGTTGCTGGAGGCTGAAGTCGATCGGCACCCGGACTTCGCTCGCTATCGGCTTGCCCCCCTTGATGGCGGGTTCGAATTTCCAGGAGCGCACGGCCTGCTGCGCGGCGCGATCCAGATCGCGCGATCCACTGCGCTCGGCGATGCTGACGTCGGTGGCATTGCCGTCCGCGTCCACCTGCACCAGCAGCGTCAGCGAGCCTTCCTCACGATTGCGTGCGGCGGCTGGCGGATAGGGAATCTCCGGCTGCGCGGTGGGGCGCGCCGCGCGGTCGGCCGGCTGGGCAGGGGGCCGTGCAGGCGCCGGGGCGCTGCGGGTCGGGCGGCTCTCGGGTTCACGTTCCGCGACCGGTGTATCCGGGTCGCCGATGATCGGCGTCGGCGGCAGTTCGACCGTTTCACGAGCGCTCCGCTGCGTCAGCGCATACCAGCCGATCAGGACGAGGAGGGCCAGCAGCAGGATCCACAGGAGCGGGCTTGAGCGCTTGCGCCGGCGATCCCGGTCGTGGGGCGGGGGATCAGCGGGACGCTGGGCCGGATCGTACATGGCGCACCCTATTGTGAATGGGAGGGATGAGGCTCCCATGCAATGCGTGGATGCGGCGTGCAGCTTCGCGCTTATCCGCCCTCGGGGACGAACGAAAACGGGATGCGAAGCTCGCCCGGCACCGGCTGGCCGTCGCGCATGGCGGGCTCGAACCGCCAGCGCCGAGCGGCGCTCATGGCCGCGCGGTCGAGGCGTGGATGCTGACTGCTGCTGACCAGCTCGACATCGGTGACGCGCCCGTTCGCGCCGACCCGTACCAGTACCACCACGTCACCGCGTTCGCCGCGGCGCAGCGATGCCCGGGGATACTGCGGGGACGGGCTCGAGATCGGGCGTGGATCGCTGGAAGCCGCGCGGGCGGGTGCCGCTGCCGCAGGCGCAGGCGTGGGCGGCGTCGTGGCCGCTGCCGGCGCGGCGGGCGCGCCTGATTGCGGCAGCTCCCTGTCCATCGCGACCGGCGCGGCGCTGCCGGGCGCACCCGCATAGTCGAATCCGCGCTCTGCAGTGGCGGCCGCGGGCAGCGGTGCGGGGAGATCGTTCAGCACCTGCTCCGACCCCACCTCGCCATTCGCGTCGCCGCCGTCATCTCCCGCAGGCCCGCGACCCATAAACACGCTCATGAACAACAGCAGGCCAAGACCGCATGCCCCGAGCACGGTCCACCATGCGTGACCTCTGGGCATCGCGTCGCGCATGCCGCGACGCAGGCGGGTGGTGATCGGCAGTGGAGCGGGCATCGTCGGCATCTCGGGGGCGGCGCCGCATTCTTGCATACGGTTTCCCGCCGCCAGGCGCGCCCGCTGCGAACGCGTGCGGGGATGATCCGGGCGATAATGCCGGTCCGCTCAGCGATAGACGAACAGCCGCCATGCTTGATCCGAACCTTCTGCGCCAGCACCTCACCGAGACCGCCACGCGCCTGCGCGAAAGCCGCGGATTCGAATTGCCGGTCTCGCGCATCGAGTCTCTCGAGACCGAGCGCAAGCAGATCCAGGTGCGCACCCAGGAGCTGCAGAACCTGCGCAACACCCGCAGCAAGGCGATCGGACAGGCCAAGGCCAAGGGTGAGGATGTCGCCCCGCTGCTGGCCGAGGTCGCCGGGTTCGGTGACGAGCTCAAGGCCAGCGAGGCGCGGCTCGAGGCGATCCAGGCCGACATCGAGGCGATCGTGCTCGGCGTGCCGAACCTTCCCGATCCCGGCGTGCCGGTGGGGCGCGACGAGTCCGACAACGTCGAGCAGTCGCGCTGGGGCACGCCGCGCAGTTTCGACTTCACGGTGCGCGACCACGTCGAACTCGGCGAGCGCCATGGCTGGCTCGACGCCGAGGCCGGGGCCAAGCTCAGCGGCGCACGCTTCACCGTGCTGCGCGGCAAGCTGGCCCGCCTGCACCGCGCGCTCGCGCAGTTCATGCTCGACCTGCATACACAGGAGCATGGCTACGAGGAAACGAGCGTGCCGCTGATCGTCAATGCCGAGACCATGCGCGGCACCGGTCAGCTGCCCAAGTTCGAGGACGATCTGTTCGCGACGCCGTTCGGCGACGAAACGCGTTATCTGATTCCGACGGCCGAAGTGCCGCTGACCAATATCGTGCGCGATGTGATCGTCGATGCCGAGCGCCTGCCGCTGCGCATGAGCGCGCATTCGCTTTGCTTCCGCTCCGAGGCGGGCAGCCACGGCCGCGACACCCGCGGCATGATCCGCCAGCACCAGTTCGAGAAGGTCGAGATGGTGTCGGTGGTGCGCCCGGAGGACAGCGACGCCGAACTCGAGCGCATGACCCGCTGCGCCGAGACCGTGCTCGAGAAGCTCGGCCTGCCGTACCGCAGGATGCTGCTGTGCACCGGCGACATGGGCTTCGCTGCGCGACGCACCTACGATCTCGAGGTATGGCTGCCTTCGCAGCAGACCTACCGCGAGATCTCATCGTGCTCGAACACGGGCGATTTCCAGGCCCGCCGCATGCAGGCGCGCTGGCGCAACCCCGAGACCGGCAAGCCCGAGCCGGTGCACACGCTCAACGGCTCGGGCCTGGCCGTGGGCCGCACCTTGATTGCGGTGATGGAGAACTTCCAGGCCGCGGACGGCAGCATCGAAGTCCCGGCGGTGCTGCGCCCGTATATGGGTGGCGTAGAGCGTCTCGACTGATCCCATCAGGGAACGCCTGATCGCAGGGCCTCGAGGCCGCGCGACCGGCAGCGCGTCTGTTGCACTGGTGGAATATGCGTGGTGGAATGCTGGGGATTGTTCTGAAGGCAGGGCTTCCCGATGCAGGATCTCAATGATCTCTACTATTTCGCGATGGTCGTCGAGCACGGCGGCTTCGCGGCCGCCGAGCGCGCGCTCGGGATTCCCAAATCACGCCTGAGCCGGCGCATCAGCCAGCTGGAAACGGAGCTGGGCGTGCGCCTGCTGCAGCGCTCGACCCGGCGCTTCGCAGTGACCGATGTCGGCCAGAGCGTGTTCCGCCACGCGCAGTCGATGCTCGCCGAGGCCACGGCCGCGCGCGAGGTGGTCGATCGCCTGAGCGCCGAGCCCCGTGGGCTGGTGCGCGTCAGCGTTCCGGTGAGCATCGCCCAGCAATCCATTCCGCAGATGCTGCCGGAGTTCCTTGCGCGTTACCCGCAGGTACGCGTGCAGTTGCACGTCAGCAACCGGCGCGTCGATGTCATCAACGAAGGTTTCGACGTGGCGGTGCGGGTGCGCTCCAAGCTCGACGACGACGGCAGCCTGGTGATGCGCAGCTTCGGCCAGATCCAGGAGCTTCTGGTGGCCAGCCCCGCTTACCTCGATCGCATGGGGCGACCGAAGGATCCCGACGAGCTCGGCCAGCACACGACCATGAGCATGGGCGAGGACGAGGTGAAGCAGCGCTGGGATCTGCAGGCCAACGACGGCACCACCCGCCGCGTCGAACTGAAGCCGCGCGTCGCCGGCTTCGATTTTCCGATGCTGATGGCGCTGGCCAAGCAGGGACTCGGCATCACGATGCTGCCCGAGACGTTGTGCGCCGAAGCGGTGCGCAATGGCGAACTCGAAGTGGTGCTGCCGGACTGGCATCTGCCGCAAGGCATCGCACACGCCGTATTCGCGTCGCGTCGCGGCCTGTTGCCGGCGGTACGGGTCTTCATCGATTTCCTCGCCGAAAAGCTGCCTCCCCTCATCGAAGCCTCGAGTCTCGACTGCCGCAACTGCGACAGGCGGCCGGTGGCAGGCGCGGTCCCGCCGCCGAGTATCTCGGGCGAAGCGGTGCGTGCGACAATGGCCTGACTCCGACGCGCCGCGCACGAGTGCGTGGCGGCCGCTCCTGGGGGTGATCGGTCCTGTTGCGCGCTTGCAGCAGGGCGGGGCGTTGAACATCGGAGAGATGGCCGAGTGGTTTAAGGCAGCGGTCTTGAAAACCGCCGAAGGGTCAAACCTTCCGTGGGTTCGAATCCCACTCTCTCCGCCAATCTATTCCATCTATCTGATTTTATTGGATAAATGGCGATTCCGAGGTTGGCAAATCAGGACACAAATCGGGTCACAACCCGATGCGTATTCCTCATCACATGAGCCGCTCCCCCTCGGGGCGCTGGGCGTTCCGCCAGCGTGTCCCTCTCGACCTGCAGCCGGTTCTAGGCTGCCGTCTCCTCAAACGCTCGTTGCTCACGAACGACCTTCCGCAGGCCCGCGTGCGCGCCCTGCTACTCGCCGCCAGCTATGCTCGGCTCTTCGGTTTGTTGAGGGATCGACGCGTGGCGAAGTTGTCCAGGGAAGATGCGGATGCGTTGATCGAACGCTTGAGCGGCGCCACCAACCTCAGGGACCTAACGCTCCATCGCACCTTGGGCCCGGATGGGACCGTGAGCGAGCGCTGGCAGATCGACGACGAGAAAGATGTTCTGCTCTTTCAGAAGATTCAGCAGCGCCGCGTTGGTGACGATCCCATCCAAGACATGCTGGACGGCATCGAGCCTGCGCCTTCGCCGCCCCGTCCTCATCGCGGTCTAGAGCCTATCCAGCTGGGGAAAGCGCGGGATGCGTGGTTGGCCACGCTCAAGGGAAGCACCCTGCCCAAAACCTACACGATCAAGAAGACGGCCATCGAGGCCTTGGTGAAGTTTTTGGGCGACAAGACCCGTGTCGCGAGCATCACCCGATCGGACTTGGCGCGCTGGTATCAGGCCATGCGAGCGGCTGGTGCATCGACACCCACGCTGACGAACAAGCAAAGCTATGTGGGCGGCAAAGGGGGCTTTTTCGACTGGGCCATTGCATCGGGTTACTACCCCAAAGGCGACAACCCTGCCAGCGGTCATGTCAGCTACTCGGCGCGGGAGAAGCGTGCCCGCCGCAAGCTCGGTTTCAAAGCGTTTGATCGCGATCAGGTCCAAGCGCTCTTCGCACCCGCGGCCTTCGAGCGGCTGTCGGCCTCAGCCCGCTGGGCGTCGCTTATTGGCCTCTACACGGGGGCGCGAGCATCGGAGGTCGGGCAGTTGCTCGTGTCCGACGTGTTGGAGATCGACGGGGTGGCGTGCATCCGCATTTCGGACGAGGGCGAGCATCAGAAAGTGAAGACAGACGTTAGTCTTCGGACCGTGCCCTTGCACCCAGAGCTGATTCGACTGGGTTTCCTGGAGTGGGTCCAAGGCCTGCGCCAAGCAAAGCACACGCGGTTGTTCCCTGCAGCCAAGGCCGATGCGAAGAACGGGCAGGGCAACTGGATCTCCAAAGCCTACAGCCGCCATGTGCGTGACGTGGGTAAGGGGTGGCCCGCCGCCAAGCGTGGGTTTCACTCGTTGCGCAAGACCCTGATCCAAGAGCTGCAGGGCATCGGCGTGGTCTCCGAGCTTCGGGCCCAAATCGTGGGGCACGAGCTTGACGACGAGCACCACGGCACCTACAGCCGGGATTTCTCCGTGCGAGAGAAGCTGGATGGCTTGGGGCCTCACTCGCCAGGACTGAAAGCGCTGTCCTACGACCTGATCCTCACGAAGGATCACGTCTAAAGCATGGCGACGTCGGAGACGGAGGCCCATCAGTCGGGCTACTTGAAAGCGGTGGAGGCCTTGTTCGACGAAGCGTTGGCGCCCACGCCGAAAGAGCGGGCAGAGGCAAGGCGCAAACGGCAAGAGCTCGAGAGCAGCTTCGACGATCCAGATGCTTACCGAGGCGTTCGTGCAGCCTTGGACAAGGCCGACGATGGGTTCTGGATGCAGCGATCGACGGCTCAGTTTTACCTCCGCATGAGCCCGACCACCTTCAAGAAGGCGCTTGGACGAGGCCCTCACCCGTTTGAGGCCCCCAACGGCGGCGCTAGGAAGAAAGACGTCTTGGGCTGGTTTGAGCGCGCTGTAATGGCCAAACACGCGGACAAGGTCGGAATCAGTCCCATCGCCCGCATGGGTCGAGATTCCAAGAGCGGACGGCCTTACCTGGTTCGGGACGACGGAGTGATCCTGGCCGACGGCGAGATCACGAGCCTTTCTCGAGAAGACGTTCTTCGGGTTCTACCCCGATTTCGCGGACACATCCATCAAGGCTCACACTGAGCAAAAGGAGTGTCTATGTCGAAGCGCAAGCGTTACAGCCCCGAGTACAAGCGAGAGCTGGTTGATCTGGTCCGGCGATCGAAGACGAGCTGCCGTCAGATCGGTCTGGAAGTGGGGGTCAATCCGAACATGCTCACCCGGTGGGTGCGCGAAGCCGAGGCCGAGGGCGGCAAGGCGTTCCCCGGCGGCGGCACACCCCGCGATGAAGACATCGCCAGGCTCAAACGCGAGCTGGCACGGGTGACGAAGGAGCGGGATTTTTTAAAAGACGCGGCAGCGTACTTCGCGAAGCAGTCACCGAACGGTACGCGGTGATTGAGCGCTGCCGCAGCCACTATTCCATCGGAATGATGTGCCGCTGCCTGGACGTGTCGACCAGTGGCTTCTATGGCTGGGCCGGCCGCAAGCCGGGGCCCAGGGCGCGCGCAAACGCACGTGTGCTTGCGCGTATCGCGCAGATTCACGAGGACAGCGGCGGCGTGATCGGCGCGCCGCGCATGCACGAGGATCTGGTCGACGAGGGCGAACAGATCAGCCTCAATCGCGTCGCCAGGCTGATGGCGGGCGCCAATCTGCAGGGATGGCCCCGGCGCAGGAAGCGTCGCTTCGGCGGCAAGCCGGGTGCACGCCCGGTGGGCATCGAGAACCGGCTCGATCGCGACTTCAATGCCAGCGAACCGGAGACCAAGTGGGTCACCGACATCACCGAGATCGCGACAGTGGAAGGCAAGCTGTACCTGTGCGTAGTGGTCGATCTCTACAGCAAGCTGGTGGTGGGCTGGTCGATGCATCACCGGCAGGACCGCCACATGGTCGTGCGTGCGGTGCAGATGGCGGTGTGGCAACGGCAGAGCAGCGCCGAAGTCATCCTGCATTCGGATCGCGGCGGCCAGTTCATCAGCGGCACCTACCAGAAGTTCCTGGGCGGAAACGCATTGGTGAGCAGCATGAGCAAAGTGGGTCACTGCGCCGACAACGCCGCATGCGAAGGCTTCTTTGGATTGCTCAAGCGTGAGCGCGTACACCGCCGACACTACCGAACCCGCGACGAGGCGCGTGCGGACTTGTTTGATTACCTCGAGCGGTTCCACAACCCGCGCATGCGCCGTAGAGTAGCCCGCCGTGACCGGGCGTTTTCAGCCTTAATCAAACCGTCCGCGGAAACGGGGTAGAACCCATTGACTATTCGGGCGGCCGCTCCGTTAAGACGGTATACGATCAATCTTTAAGCCCGATTTCGATGAAAGACTCGGTCGATGGAGGTATTTGGCTTGAAATGGATTTCAACGCAGCTGGCGAGTTGGCCGCCTTGCGGGACGGGCCTTTACCTGCTGCATTTTTGAGATATAAGTACGATGGGGCTGGTAGATTAACAGGGGCAATGGATGGTGATACAAATGTTAGTATTGAGAGTTACGCTTATGACCTGACGGGAAATAGAGAGGCATTTTCCCACGGCAATGCAGTATCTGCATACATATACGGCTCTCAATCCAATAAATTGGCTTCGGTTAATGGTGTCCTTCGGGAGTACGATTCCGCTGGAAACTTAAGCAGCATCGGCGGCTCGGATCGTGAGTTCTATTATGATACGGTGGGTCGGCTTAAAGTATACCGCGAGGCTGGAGTAACCAAGGCTTCGTATGACTACAATGCGTTTGGTCAGAGAATAAGGTCAACTTGGGAAGGTGAGGTCGAGGTCGCTAACTTTGATGAATTTGGTAAGTATTTGAGCTTATCTGATGAGGCTGGAGTCGATCATTCTCAGTTTATTTGGCTGGATGATAGGCCTGTGGCGCTGGTCGAGGGTTCTGGGGCGTCGGCAGTAATCCATCTAATTCAATCAGATCATTTGGCGACGCCTCGTGTCGTCATAGAAAGGCAAAGGAATGAAGCGATCTGGAGATGGAGTTCTTTGGGCGAAGCATTCGGTTCGACACCACCAGATCAAGATCCTGACCAAGGTGGCAGGAACTTGCGATTCGACCTGCGTTTTCCGGGGCAAAAGTTTGATATTGGGTCAAAGCTGTTCTACAACTATCACCGGGATTACGAGCCTGAGACGGGGCGCTACATCCAGAGTGATCCGATTGGATTGCGTGGAGGTGTGGCGACTTACGCTTACTCAGGTTCTTCACCATTAACCGCCATAGATCCGCTGGGTTTGCTGGTATGGAGGTTCGAAAGTGTGCAGTGGATAGGTGGCTTTGTTCCTGGCATGCCCACAACTTCCTATCCTGGTGCTAACCAAGGCGCGTTCAATCAGGACACATGCGCGAGAACGACTCTGGATTGGTCAATTACAGCGCGCTGCGTGTGTGGACCAGGCGGGTTTATTCTTGACGAAATTGAAGCGATTTTTTCCCCCATTGTTCTTATGAAGAGCCGTTTTGAATCGCCAGCGACACGGCGAGCTACCCGAAGAGATGAAATGGATCATGTGAATGATCTAGACGACTGGGTGAGCAGCGAACGCCAGACAGGTGAGAGAATCGAAGCTGAAATGAAGCGCAGATCGTTTGCTACAGAGAGCGAGTGTAAAATTGCCTCCGAAGAAGATTTAGATGCGTCGCTTAAGTCGACGGTTGAGGCGGCATTCCGTGCGTCTAAGGCGAAGTGGGATATCTCTTTGAAACACTCTGCACCGAGCTGTTAATAAAATACGGGGTGCCCAATGAGATTTATTGCTAGTGTGGCTTTAGCTCTTATTTCTGGCTGCTCAACTAATAATGTAGCCAATAGTGCTGGTCACGTCGATTGCCCCTTAGTCGAGGTTCTATGGAAAGGGGAGTCGCACATGTCTCCGGAGTTTGATCAAGCTTCATTTGACATCAGAAACGTCGGGAATTCAGTATTGCGTCTCCCAAGTTTTGTTGGTGCAACTCATAAGGTTCATCCCGGGTTTGTGGAGACTCAGTTTAGCGACGACAATGGACGAACTTGGAGCGCTTACACGGTGAATCTTGATGAGTACAATAGGCGAGTAGCATGGATTGATTTGGCTCCCGGCGAGAAAGTTGTAGTTCAAGCATCACTCGGTGGGGCTTCGATAGCTGATCAGCCACGAGATCGGAAGTTCAGAATCCAGATTTTTCTGTCTGAGCATTGTGGTATTAAGTCAGATATTGTGCCGGGTAGCACCATTAATCGTTTAAGCGGTGGTGGTAAGTCGGAAAGTTACTCCGCCAAGCCACCACTTCAAAAGTAGAACTTCGGCGGTGTTGTTACAGTCACTCGATATGCGTCGGCTTACCGAGCGAGTCATGGCGTAAGCTCCCCCGCCTGACAGACACCGCATAAGTAGATCTTTCTGGCATCGTTTCCCCAGCCAGGAGGTTCCATGCGCACATCGAAGTTCACCGAGACGCAGATCGTCGCGACGCTCAAGCAGGCCGACGCAGGCGTGCCCGTCAAGGACATCTGCCGCCAAGTCGGTATCAGCACAGCGACGTACTACCAGTGGAAGAGCAAGTACGGAGGCCTGGAGGCATCCGAGCTGCGCCGGGTCAAGGAGCTCGAAGCCGAGAATTCGAAACTCAAGCGGATGTACGCCGAGCTGGCGCTCGACAACGCGGCGATGAAGGATCTCATCGCAAAAAAACTCTAGGGCCGGCGCGCAAGCGCGAGGCCGTGCGGTACCTGATCGAGGTGCACGCGCGGCCGCTGCGCCGGTCCTGTGCATGCGTCGGGCTTGCGCGTGCGGCGTGGTACGCGCCGCCGCTGGACTGGACAGTGCGCGATGCCGAGTTGATCGCGGCCATCGCACGCGTGGTCGAAGATCGGCCCAGCCGCGGCTTCTGGAAATGTAGCGACGTGCTGCGCAGGACACGGCGCGACTGGAATCCGAAAAGGATCTACCGCGTGTACAAGGCCATGCAACTCAACCTGCGTCGCGCCGCAAAGCGGCGCCTGCCCAAGCGCGCCCGGGTCGCGCTGTACGTCCCGAGGCTCCCCGATACGGTCTGGTCGGTCGACTTCATGAGCGACGCGCTCGCCTGTGGCCGACGCTTCCGCACCTTCAACGTGGTCGACGACTTCAACCGCGAGGTGCTGCATATCGAGGTCGACACGTCGATCAACTCGCATCGTCTCGTGCGCGTGTTCGAGCAGATCAAGCACGATCATGGCTTGCCGCAGGTCGTGCGTTCCGACAACGGGCCCGAGTTCCTGGGCGAGGCATTTACCAGCTGGCTGAAGGTCAATGGTGTGGCGATCCAGTACATCCAGCCCGGCAAGCCGAACCAGAACGCCTTCATCGAACGCTTCAATCGGACCTTCCGGGAAGAAGTGCTCGACCAGCATCTCTTCGCCCGCCTCGACGATATCCGCGAAGCCACCCATTGGTGGATGATCGATTACAACGAAGAGCGCCCCCACGACTCGCTCGGCGGACTGACGCCTGCCGAGTACCGCAATCAACACGCCCGAAGGTCTACTTTTGAAGTGTCTGCTTGACGGGGGAGCTTACGGATCAAGCGCAGCATCACGCCCCGCTCGTGCGCCCAAGCCACCATCGCCTTGCCGCAGAACTCCTTGCCGTTGTCCGTTCGGACTATCTTCGGCAGGCCACGGCTGAGGGCCAGGCGGTCGAGCACACGACTGACCCCGTGCCCGGAAATCGCGCGTTCGACTTCGATCGCCACAGCTTCGTGGCTCGCGTCGTCCACGATCACCAGCCACTTGATGACGCGGCCGTCGGCTGTGCGGTCGAAGATGAAGTCCCTCGACCACACTTCATTGGCCGCAACCGGACGGATCAGCGGTTGCCGCTCGCCCACCGGCACCTTCTTGCGCTTGCGTCGCCGCACCTGCAGCTTGGCCTGCTGATACAGCCGCTCCACGCGTTTGTAATTCACGGCATGGCCGCCTTGCCGCAGCTTGAGATAGATCATGCCCACGCCGTAGCGCCTGTGCCGATGCGCCAATGCCTGGATCTGCTCTCGCAGTTCGACATTGCGATCCGGACGAGGTGTGTAGCGCAGTGCGCTGGCGCTCATGCCCACCACGCGCAAAGCGCGCCGCTCGCTGAGTCCTTTACCTGCCATGTAGCGCACCTGCTCGCGACGGGCCGGTGCGCTCACCATTTTTTTCGCAGCACGTCCTTGATCACCTCATTCTCGAGGACT
>NZ_RPFN01000007.1:0-150030 GCF_003813845.1 Luteimonas sp. 100069 | reverse complement strand
CCGGCCCCCACGACGCTCAAGCCCCTCTCCCCCCGGGAGAGGGGCTTGGGTGAGGGCAGCCCCCGGCGCAGCGTCCGGCCTCGCAACTCTCAAGCCCCTCTCCCCCCGGGAGAGGGCTTGGGGTGAGGGCCGCCCCCGCCGCAACGTCCGGCCTCGCAACTCTCAAGCCCCTCTCCCTCCGGGAGAGGGGTTGGGGTGAGGGCAGCCCCGGCGCAGCGTCCGGCCCCCCGGACTCTCAAGCCCCTCTCCCAAAGGGAGAGGGGCTCTGCGCGGCGCGGCGCGGGCGGCTCAGCGACGCGGACTTGAAGCCCATCGCCTCTCGCCCCGCGTCCGGCCCCCGCAACTCTCAAGCCCCTCTCCCCCCGGGAGAGGGGTTGGGGTGAGGGCAGCGCCCGGCGCCGCAAAGCTCACACTCCCGTGCCGCCGGAGCAGGGCCGGGAGGCCCAACCAGGCAGCACGCGCGCGGATGCGCACCGTGGGGATGCCAAAGACAGATGCTGCAGGCGCCATCGGCCGCAGCCGACCCGCTGCAATGCAACGAAGCATCCAGCCAACTCCGGCACGCGCACGCGCACGCGCCGTTCCACGAATCTCGCGCTATGCGGCCATCAGCCGCCGCACGATGTCCGGCAGCAGCGTCAGCTCGTCCTTGAACACCAGGGCGTCGCCGACCGGGAGTTCTTCACCCGGCACGCCGATCGCCGAGCCGGTGAGGAACACCACCGGCACATCCGGCAGGGCCGTGCGCGCCATCGCCATGGCCTGGGCGCCGGAGAATCCGGGCAGGTTGACGTCCGAGAGCACCAGCTGCGGCCGGAATTCGCGCAGCAGGTCGGCCAGGCCGGCTTCGCCGTAAGCGCGCCGGCACTCCACGTCCATGCCCGCATCGTGCAGCGCGAGTTCGGTGAGCTCGGCGTCGTCGGGCGAGTCGTCGACGATCAATACCCGCAACGGCGCCGGCCCGGGCATCACTCTTCGACGGGCGTTTCGTTGAGCACGGCCCAGAACTTGCCCAGCGTGCGCACCGCGTCGAAGAACTGGTCCACATCCACCGGCTTGACCACGTAGGCGTTGACGCCGAGGTCCCAGCTGCGCGCCAGGTCGCTCTCTTCGCGCGACGAGGACAGGATCACCACCGGGATGTGCTGCAGCGACTCGTGTTCGCGCAGCTGCTTGAGCACTTCCAGGCCGTCCATGCGCGGCATCTTGATGTCGAGCAGCAGCACCGCGGGATCGCCATTCTTGCGGCCTTCGAACTTGCCCCGGCGCAGCAGGTAGTCCAGCGCGTCCACGCCGTCCTCGACGTGCACGATCGGATTGGCCAGGTGCGCCTCGCGCAGGGCATCGATCGCCATCTCGGCATCGTGCGGGCTGTCCTCGGCGAGGAGGATGGTGCGGATTTCGCTCATGTCAGGATTTTTCCGGGTTTGGAAGAGACGCCGGCGTCATGCGCGGACGCAGGCAGGGTGAAGTGGAACGTGGCGCCTTGGCCCACGGCGGATTCGGCCCAGATACGGCCGCCATGGCGTCCCAGAACGCGCCGCACGCTGGCCAGGCCCACACCGGTGCCGGGGAACTCGGTGGCCGAGTGCAGGCGCTGGAACACGCCGAACAGCTTGCCGGCGTACTGCATGTCGAAGCCGGCGCCGTTGTCGCGGATCAGGAACTCGTAGCCGCCCTCATCGAGACGCTTGCACTCCACCTGGATGCGCGCCGGCTCGACGCCGCTGCTGTACTTGACCGCATTCCCCAGCAGGTTGAGCCACACCTGGCGCAGCATGTTCTCGTCGCCGACGACGATCGGCAGCGGCGCCACCGACCATTCGATGCGGTGCTGGGGATTCTCGGCGTGCGCGTTGCTGTCGAGCATCGCGCGGGTGTCGGCGACCATCGACTGCAGGTCCACGCTCTGCAGGCGCATGGCGTTGCGGCCCAGGCGCGAATACACCAGAAGATCGTCGATCAGCGCGGACATGCGCTTGGCCGAGGAGCCGATGACGCCCAGGTAGTGCCGGGTCTTGTCGTCCGCCTGGTCGCCCAGGTGCCGGCCCAGCTTGTCGGCGAACCCGGCGATATGGCGCAGCGGCGCGCGCAGGTCGTGGGAGACCGAGTAGCTGAAGGCCTCCAGCTCGCGGTTCACGTCCGAAACCTGCTCCACCTTGCCTTCCAGCTGGCGGTTGAGCTCGCGGATCTGGCGTTCGCTGATGGTCTGGGCGGTGATGTCGGACGCGGTGATCAGGGCCACCGCATCGTCGCGGTCGGGCAGCGGCATGCGCCGCGCGTTGAGCAGCATGGTGCGCTCCGCACCGTCGACGGTGGGCTGGGTGAGCCGGTAGTCCCACAGCTCGCGGCCGCGTGCCAGCACGTCATGCAGTCGGCGCAGGGTGTCGGCGTCGTTCCACGCGCCATCGCCGATGTCGGCCAGCTTGCGTCCGCGGACCTGCTCGTCCACCGCGTAGAGCTCGGAGAACGCGGCGTTGTGCATCACCACGCGCTGCTCGGCATCGATCAGCACGATCGGCTCGCGCACGCTGTCGAGCACCGCCGCCGCCCGGCCACTGGCCTGGCTGGCCTGGCGTTCGGCCTCCACGCGCCCCGACTGCTGGCGCACCGCGAAATAGCCGGTTCCCAGCAGCAGCAGCAACTGCACGATCATCGCCGTCCAGCTGGCGAGAGTGGCCTGCTGCGAGGCGCGGGCGGCCGCGTTCTGGCGCTCCGCGAGCAACGTTTCCTCCGCCTCGATGATCTCCTGCACCTGCTGCTGGATCGTATTGAGCATGATCATGTCGTCGATCTGGCGGTTGGTGGCCGCCGGACCGGCGCGCAGCACCGCGTCGATCCGCTCCAGCCGCTGCTCCAGCGCGCTGCGCAGCGCGCCCAGGCGCACCTGCTGCGCCGGATTGTCGCGAGTCAGCTCTACCACGAGATCGAGGTTGGGCATCACCCGGTCGCGGGACTCCTCGATGCGCCGGGTGAGGATGGGGGTGTCGATCCCCCGGCTGCGGGCAACGGCTGCGCCTTCCAGGCTGCGTGCATCCGCCGCCACCCAGTGGATCAGGGTCTCGACCTCGCGGGTGTGCACCACGTCGGCCGTGGCTTCCTCGGCCTCGAGCGTCGCGGCGCGGATGATCAGGAACGGGCCGATCACGATCAGCGCGACCAGCAGCCCGAGCACGGGCATGCGCCAGCGGCTGAAAGGCAGGAGCACAGCGGAGTTCGGCATCGGCAGGTAGGCTCGGGCGCGGGCATTCAGGGCGCGCAATGATGCCGCATGTTCCCCTGAACACGGGATCATGGCCGAGGCCCGGCACGACTGGCAATGGACCGTGCGCCACCGTCGGGTACCCGGTGTCAGCTTTGTTAGAATCGGGGGTCCGATCGACCCCATACACCGCGGCCAAGCGTGCCGCGCCGGAGCGCACATGAATTGGCTGAACGACGTCCTGCAGAACGACCCCGATCCGACCGAAAGCCGTGAGTGGGTCGAGTCGCTCAAAGCGGTCATTGACGCAGGCGGTCCCGAGCGCGCCCATCAGCTGCTGGAGAGCATGGTCGAGCTGACGCGCCGCGCCGGTGCGCACCTGCCGTTCGCCCCGACCACCGAATACGTCAACACCATCCCGGCCCACCTCGAGCCGAAGATGCCGGGCAACGCCGAGCTCGAATGGCGCATCCGCTCGATCATCCGCTGGAACGCGATGGCGATGGTGGTACGCGCCAACCGCAAGCCGGGTGACCTCGGTGGCCATATCGCCAGCTTCGCCTCGAGCGCCACGCTGTATGACGTGGGCTTCAACCACTTCTTCCGCGCGCCGTCGGCCGACCACCCGGGCGATGTCGTCGCAACCCAGGGCCACAGCTCGCCGGGCATCTACGCCCGCTCGTTCCTCGAAGGCCGCTTCACGCAGGACCAGCTCGAACACTTCCGCATGGAAGTCGATGGCCAGGGCATCTCGTCCTATCCGCACCCCTGGCTGATGCCCGATTACTGGCAGGTGCCCACGGTCTCGATGGGCCTGGGCCCGATCGCCGCCATCTACCAGGCGCGCTACTGGAAGTACCTCGAAGCGCGCGGCCTGATGCCCAAGTCCGACCGCAAGGTGTGGTGCTTCATGGGCGACGGCGAGACCGACGAGCCCGAAAGCCTCGGCGCGATCTCGGTCGCGGGCCGTGAGGGCCTCGACAACCTGGTCTTCGTCATCAACTGCAACCTGCAGCGCCTCGACGGCCCGGTGCGCGGCAACGGCAAGATCATCCAGGAACTCGAAGGCGGCTTCCGCGGCGCCGGCTGGAACGTGGTCAAGACCATCTGGGGCAGCTACTGGGATCCGCTTCTTGCCAAGGACAAGGACGGCATGCTCAAGAAGCTGATGATGGAGACCGTCGACGGCGAGTACCAGAACTGCAAGGCCTTCGGCGGCGCGTACACGCGCGAGCACTTCTTCGGCAAATATCCGGAAACCGCCAACCTCGTCGCCAACCTCAGCGACGACGACATCTGGCGCCTCAACCGCGGCGGCCACGATCCGCACAAGGTCTTCGCCGCCTACCAGAACGCCATGGACACCAAGGGCCAGCCCACGGTCATCCTCGCCAAGACGGTCAAGGGCTATGGCCTGGGCAGCGCCGGTGAAGCGCTCAACCCCACCCACAACACCAAGAAGCTCGACGACGAGGCCGTGCGCACCTTCCGCGACCGCTTCAAGATTCCGGTCAGCGACGCGGCGCTCAAGGACGGCGAGATTCCGTTCTATCACCCGGGCAAGGATTCCGAGGAAGTGCAGTACATGCTCGAGCGCCGCCAGGCGCTGGGCGGCTTCCTGCCGCAGCGCCGCCGCAAGAGCACCGAGTCGCTCAAGGCCCCCGAACTCAAGGTGTTCGACCGCCTGATGCAGGACACCGGCGAGCGCAGCATCAGCACCACCATGGCGTTCGTGCAGTCGCTCTCCATCATCCTGCGCGACAAGCAGGTGGGCCCGCGCGTGGTGCCGATCGTCGCCGACGAGGCGCGCACCTTCGGCATGGAAGGCCTGTTCCGCCAGCTGGGCATCTACGCCCCGCAGGGCCAGAAGTACAAGCCGGTCGACCGCGACCAGCTCTCGTACTACCGCGAGGACGCGGCCGGCCAGGTGCTGGAAGAAGGCATCACCGAAGCCGGCGCGTTCGCCAGCTGGATGGCGGCGGCGACGAGCTACAGCACCAACGACGTGCAGATGCTGCCGTTCTACATCTACTACTCGATGTTCGGCTTCCAGCGCATCGGCGACTCCGCCTGGCAGGCCGCCGACATGCGCGCCCGCGGCTTCCTGCTCGGCGCCACCGCCGGCCGCACCACGCTCAACGGCGAAGGCCTGCAGCACGAGGACGGCCACAGCCACCTGCTGGCCGGCGCCATCCCGAACTGCCGCGCCTACGACCCCACCTTCGCCGGCGAAGTGGCCGTGATCCTGCACTACGGCATGCAGCGCATGCTCGACCAGCAGGAAGACGAGTTCTTCTATCTCACCCTGATGAACGAGAACTACAGCCACCCGGCGCTGCCGGAGGGCGCGGCCGAGGGCGTCATCAAGGGCATGTACCTGCTCAAGGACGCCGGCAAGCCCAAGAAGGGCGAGCTGCGCGTGCAGCTGCTGGGCTCGGGCACCATCCTGCGCGAGGCCATCGCCGCCGCCGAGCTGCTGGACAAGGACTTCGGCGTCACCGCCGACATCTGGTCCTGCCCCAGCTTCACCGAGCTGCGTCGCGACGGCTGGGATGCCGAGCGCTGGAACCGCTTCAACCCCGAAGCCAAGATCCCGCGCAAGGCCTACGTCACCCAGCTGCTCGAAGGCCGCCAGGGCCCGGTCATCGCCGCCACGGACTACGTGCGCGCGTTCGCCGACCAGATCCGCGCCTTCGTCCCGGCCACGTACACCGTGCTCGGCACCGACGGCTTCGGCCGCTCCGACACCCGCGCCAACCTGCGCCGTCACTTCGAAGTGGATCGTTACTACATCGCTCAGGCTGCGATCGAGGGCCTGATGAAGGACGGCAAGATGACCGGCAAGGATGTGGCCCGGGCGATCAAGCTGTACAAGATCGATCCGGAGAAGGTGAATCCGGTTGGGGTTTGATTCCAGTCGATGGAATACAAGAAAGGGCGGCCATCTGGCCGCCTTTTTTTTAAGTGAACCTGGCACCGTTCGTTCTGGGGCAATTTCTGTCTCAACGCGCGTGGTGGAAGCAGCCTGCGCGAAAGCCGGCGCCGATGATCCACTTCCTCCGGCTTGTTGCCCCATGCCCTCTCGAGTGCTTAACTCGCAGGTTGGGGGAGCGTGTCAGGGGGACGGAGTGCCAATTCCTGCGTTGACGGTGGACGGATATCTGCCAGCTGGCGAATTCGACTGTGATCTAGGCGAGGTTGAAAACACCTTCGGGATTAATGACCACAGGGTCGGGCTGCTGGACAAGTTCCGGGAGTTCTTGACGTGGCTTCGCGACGATCACGACCTTGACCTTCCTTACTTCGTGGATGGCAGCTACACCACGGCGAAGGATGCTCCGAGTGACATTGATTTCGTGCTTGACCTCACCAATGCCACCGATTCGCAGATTGGCACCGCTTTGACCCTTTTCACGTTCCATCAGGCAGCGATCAAGCACGATTTCAAGGTTGACTTCTGGTTCTTTCACCCAGACGCAGATAAAGACCTAAGACAATTCTTCCAGTACGTCAGAGTCGAGGAATTACAGCAACGACAACTGCCGCCTGATACGCGCAAAGGCATTCTGAGGATTCAGCCATGACCTGGGTTACAGAGGTCCACTCAAAGGCTCATATCCTTCTCGGTCAAATCGAGAATGCTCGCCGCCTTGCTCAACGTTCGGGCGTCGACTCAGACGCGCTCTGCCGCGAGCTGTATCGCAAGGTCGATGAACTTTATGAAACCGAATTCCCGCTTGCCAAGGCGATGGACGAGTCAGACCTTGTTTTCCATCTGGAAGGGCCAGCACTGCGTGACCATACGCCCAAGCTCAAGCTGATCGAAGCGATCTTCTCGAATATTCGGCAGCAGGTGTTCAGCGTTGCCAAGGCGGTCGCGCAGCTTAGAGATGACGCAAACATTTCCGACCAGGATGTTGAACTGTCTTTGTCTGCCTTGGCACCCGGCAGCCTCTATATCGGCATCAAGGCGGAGCCGCCCGAGCGGCACGACGGTCAGCAACACATGCTGGGCGCCGATGACCCGATCCTGCGCGCAACGCGCGAGGCGATGCGATCCATTCGGATCATCAGCAAGTATCTGGACGAAGATTCAATCGAAGCGCGCGAAGAAGTCCCGGATGCGAAGGTGCGTGATGCTGCGTTGGTAGCGGTTGCCCGCCTCGCGCCGACCACGAAGTCGGGTATTGCTCGCGTGACTATTGCCTCGTCCGATGAGAAGCGAAGCGAGGTCGGCTCGCCATTGACTCCGAAGCTGCGCAAGGAACTTCGGCATCAACTTAGGCAGGACAAGACCGGTCCGACCCAGTTTTCTATCCGGGGAGATGTCCGCGAACTTGACCTCGACTTCCGCCGCTTTGAGTTGCGCCGCCTCACCCTTGATCCGACCGCCTCCGTTCGATGCCAGCTTTTGCCAGATGCAATGATCAATCTTGAAACGCTTGCGGGCCGCCACGTCGAGGTTTCCGGCTTTGGCGAAGGGGCGTCTAGCGGAATCCCGAGGATGCTTCGCGTTGTCCGCGTGACAGTCTTCAACGAAATGGGTGTGGCGGAAGATCCCGGCCTATTCGCTTAGGACGGTTAGGGCAGCAGGAGGAATAACGCTGCCAAGTTCACTTCTTAGTGTGGCGTTACAGACTCGTCCCTGCGGCCATGGGCTGAAGGCTAAAGCTTCGGAAGTCCGAGTGCTTCCAGATATCGGAACGTGCGGGATAACGGGGTCAGGTTGGAGTGCCCCGGGTTTCTCGGACAAGTAGCCTAAGGCACATACCCTAGGCGATTTAACTGCTTTTCGTATTGATCGGGCGATTGGTAACCCAGCGCAGAGTGCATGCGGGTGCGGTTGTAGAAGGTCTCGATGTAATCGAACACGGCGAGCCTGGCGGCGTCTCGTGAGGCGAAGGCCTTGTCTGGTACGAGTTCCAGTTTCAGGGTGCTGAAGAAGCTTTCTGCCATCGCATTGTCATAAAGCATGCCCGGCCGGCTCATGCTCAGCACCATGTGTGCTGCCGCCGCTTTCGCACGGTAGCGGGCACTCGTGTACTGGCTGCCGCGATCGTGGTGGAGGATCACATTCGCCGCGGGACGTCGATGGACGATAGCCATCTCCAGGGCGCGTCCGGCCAGGTCGCGGGTCTGTTGCGACGCCATCGCCCAGCCAACGATGCGTCTGCTGCACACGTCCAGGACGGTGGCGAGATAGAGCCAGCCCTCCCGCGTTGGGATGTGCGTGATATCGCCGACCCATACGCGATCGGGAGCAGCGCTTGAGAAGGGCCAATTCAGTCGATTCGGAGCGGCAGGTATACGCGCGTAGGGAGCGCGTGCACGCAGGAAACGCCGGCGTCGAAGCGTGACCACGCCATGTCGACGCCGCAGGCGTGCAACGCGATGCCGCCCGCATGACTCGCCACGATCAATCAGTACGCGCCAAAGGCGGCGCGTTCCATACGCCTGCCGATACTCAATGTGCGTGGCCTGGATCACCAGCGCCAGCCGCGCATCGGCCTCATGGCGTGCACTGGGTACACGGTGTTGCCATGCGTGGAAGCCACTTCGCGACACGCTCAAGGCACGGCACAGCGCAGTCACCGGGTAGGCCGCTTGCTGCGCTTGGATCCAGGCGTACCGCGCGTTGGTGTTTTCGCGAAGTACGCCTCCGCTTTTTTTAAGATCTCGAGCTCCTGCTCGGCTCGCGCCAACGCGCCCCGTAATCGCATCAGCTCGGCTTGCTCCACCGAGCGACGGCCTGAGCCGGGAAATGCCGCCTGCTCGCCATGTGTTTGCACAGCCTGATTCCACTTGTACAAGCGGTTACGCGGAATGCCGAGCTCTCGCGACAACTGGGCGATAGGTTTGCTGCCTACTCGCATCTGCCGCACCGCTTCAAGTTTGAACTCGGCCGTGAACTGCTGACGCTTGACCATGGAACACCTCCGGGACCATTGTCCCCGTTATCAGGTGTCCGAATTAGCCGGGCCACTCCAGGTTCATTTATCGGGATAGGAAGCAGGGCAGATGCGGCCCTCCGAGAAGCGGGGGCCCAGTCGACTGTCCGAAGTCGAGAGGAGCGAGGATGCTTTGTGGAAAGGGGAGTGGTTGGCGTCCCAGATCTTCCGCTCACGGTCAGCGTGCCGGGGCTAGTACAGCGCCGGAGAGACCAGGTCTGAGAGTGGGTCGTCGATCTTCTTGAAGGTGGTCTCGAAGACCGCGTTCCGGTGGTACTCGAGATAGGTCTTCTGCTTTGCATCAAACCCGCCGCAGCGGCGGCCGCTTCTGAGGTCCAAGCCGATCCGGCTAGCGACGTCGGAGGGAAGGTGGGACGAGCGCACAAGCGCTCCGTTGTCCTCGAAGGTGATCCAGCCTCGATCGAACAACAGGTCGGCGTGGGGCGTCAGTAGCAAGCCGTTCGCGCCGTCTACGCGCTCGGTGCCACTGCTGCACTTGGACCAGGGCTTGATATGGCTTGCCCGCAGGAAGCGCAGGTCCGCGACGCCGGTCAGGCGGCATTGCTTCTCCACATTCAGCAGCCTGCGCTTGAACAGTGATTGTTTGACGCGGATCTCCTGCACCTGCTGTGAGACCGTCGTGGACAAATCAATCTCCGGCAGGACGCTGTCTGCAACCTCCTTCTGGAACGGATTGAAGTCGTCCTCGACCGGCTTGAGCTTGAAGACGATGGCTTTGCGTAGCGCGCCACTCGTGTCCGGCACGCCGTGCTCTTCGTAGGCGTGGATGAAACGGAACTCGCCCAGGAATCGGTAGGGCTGGCTCTTGCCTAGGCTCTGGAAGATGAGCAGCATGCGATTGTGGTGCAGATGCTCCCGGATCGCGCGGTTGCCCCGGCTGTCCTGCATGTCCCCAGCCTGGCCCTCGCCGTAGTAGTGAAGGATGTTCTCCCCTCCCTCATACTCCCAGTGGTCCCCGTAGCCATGCTGCGAACCCGCTTCCCCGGTGAAAAGGATCACGAAAGGCGAGTTGTTGGGTGTGGAGATGCCGCCCTGCTGCTGTCCGCCCAGCAGTCCATGGATCTGTTGTCGGCGGTTATAAAGGGCGCCGACTTCGAAAGGCAGGTTTGTGGGCAGCTGCAGCCGAGGCATGCGGCCCAGGATACCGTGCGACTAGGCGATGGGAAGCCCTGCCAGATGCTAGCGGCAGCTGGAAAGCGGTAACGGGGTCAGGTTCTAAGGGTTCCCCACGTTTTTATGACGCCAAGACCATCTGATTGAGGACGGCCGGCGGCAGTGATCGTATGCGGTCCAGCCATCTGGATACGCGATAACGGGGTCAGGTTCACTTATCGGCTCGATTAGGGCGACACTCGCTGCTGGGGTGACCGGCAAGGATGAAGGGCTCATGCGGATCTCGTTGAAGACGGTCGCGTTGCTGCTATGCCTCGTGACGCCGGCCTTGGCCAAGCTTCCGGCCGAGACAGCTTTCGACGAGTGGTTAGACGCATTCAACCGCAACGATCGCACTGTGCTGACCGAGTTCAACGCGCGACGATTCGGCGAACCCGAGCACAACATCGAGTACCTGCTCGACAGCCGCGAAGAGACCGGCGGCCTGGATGTGGTCGCCGTCGAGCGGAGCGCACCATTGGAGTTCGTCGCGTTGACGCAGGAGCGCAGCTTTCCTGTCCAGCGACGCATCACCGTGAAGGTCGAGGACGCTGCGTCGGGGCGTCTGGAACACATCACGCAGGAGCCATCGCAGATTCCGCAGGCGAAAGCGCTGGAAGCATTCGATGTCTTCGCCACGCAATTGGCGGCAGCGGATCGCTTTTCGGGTGTGCTGGTCATCGAGCAGAACGGACAGCGGCTCTACGCCAAGCCGTTCGGACTCGCCAATCGGGAAGACGACACGCCGGTGCAGTTGGACACGCCGTTCCTGTTCGCATCGCAAGGTAAGATGTTCACCGCCGTGGCGGTGCTGCAGCTGGTCGGTGCCGGGAAAGTCGGCCTGGACGATCCCATCGGCAAGTTCCTGCCGGATTACCCCAACAAGGCAATGACGGCCGTCACCATCCGGCAGTTGCTCTCGCATCAGGGCGGCACCGGTGACATCGGCGTGCTGCAACCGGATGAGGGCGCGAACCGCGTCTGGGCGCGTTCCATCGCCGATCTGATCAAGCTCAACGGCGATCGTGCGCCGGCGTTCCCGCCAGGATCGGACTTCGAGTACTCGAACTACGGCTTCCTGCTGCTCGGCACCGTGGTCGAGGCGGTCAGCGGACAGAGCTACTACGACTACGTCGCCGAGCACATCTTCGCGCCGGCCGGCATGACGGCCACGCGCTACCCGACGCTGGAAGAAATGGACGGCGTCGCGCGTGGATACACTCAGGCCGATGACGGCACATTGCTGCCGAGCGCCGATCAGCTGCCATGGCGCGGCACGCCCGCGGGTGGCGGCGTCACCACCGCCGACGACGAAGTGCGATTCGTCGAAGCGCTCAGGGCTGGCAAGCTGATCCCGCTGCCGCTGTTTGAAGAGGCGATCAAGCAGCAAACCGACTGGTACGGCTACGGCTTCATCTCGTCAGGCCCGACCGAGTTCCCGCACTGGGGCCACGGCGGCGGCGCGCCCGGCAACAGCGCCGCGCTTTCGATCTATCCGACCAACGACATGACCATGGTGTGCCTCAGCAACCGCGATCCGCCGGTCTGCGATCGCCTGCTGACGCGGCTGCATTGGCATCTGTCACCTCCAGAGATGCCCCTTGAAGGCGCTGCAGATTGACGCGTAGGCGGCAACTTGCGACGCAGGTTTCTGTGGCGAAGTGTGCTGAGCAAGCTCGGGGACCGATTGGGTTGCGGCTCAGTGCGCCAGGAGCGTCGCACGAAAGCTGACCGGGTCGAGCTCACTTCGAGGAGGCTAACGGTGCCAGGTTCACTTAAGCCGCGACGTCGGCCGCCTGGTTATGTGCCGATTCGGCATGGATGCTTTTGATGTATGACTCGCCTAGCGTGGCGGCCACTCTTGGTGGCTGTGCGAGTCGCGTGTGTTGAATAGGTGGAGGGCCCGGCGTTCGGCCCGAGCAAATTTTGATGGGGAATCGATAGTCAGGTTGGGGGCGTCGATCTACCATGGATATCTAAATGCCGACGCTTTCGGTGAGGACGTTTTTCAGTGCCGCTTCCCTATTTCCGGCCGCTGCTGGCCAGCCTGTTCTGCATCGGACTGGCATTGCTCGCTGTCTCGCCGGCCGCTGCGTCTCCCCCCGAAGCGTCGTTGAAGGTTGTGTTGACGCCGATCGCCGACGACGGCGAGATCGATCGCCTGCAGGTGCGCCTATCGCTCTCTGACCCCGGCATCGCGGCCGGTGACCCCTTGTTGCGCATGCCGGTCGAGCGGGTGTCGACACCCACTGCGGCGTATGCGCCCCAAGACATCCTAGCCACAGATTCACTAGGCGAAATCGCGTTGCGCGCGCATGACGAAGCGCCGACGCCGTCCGGGCAGTTCCGCAACTATGTCGCCACTCGGGCGACACGGGGCGATGTCGAAGTGGTCTATGCGAGCGCGCCGCGCCAGGTCGACGCCCAAACCAGGAACGGTCCGTTGTTCGATCTGCGGTCGCAGACTGGGGGCTTGATGGGCGCGGGCGTCTACTTCATGGCACTCCCGCCAGATGGGGCGCCGCGCCAGATCGAGCTGAGCTGGGATCTGGCCGCGCTGCCAGAGGACGCGCGCGGTGTGTCGAGCTTCGGCGAAGGGGACCAGCGGGTTACTGCTTCGGTCGAGGCGCTCCGTTACGCCTTCTACGCAGTCGGCACTATGCAGCGTGCTCCGGAGGATCCTGCTGCCCGTTTCCATTTCTACTGGATGGACACGCCGCCGTTCGATGCCCCCACGCTCGCTGCCTCGCTTTCGCGTCTGTATGTCTTCATGTCGGCGTTCTTTGAGGACGAAGAGGCCAAGTTCCGTGTTTTCGCGAGAAGCAATCCGCACCCGGGCAGCGGTGGCACCAGTCTGGGGCATTCCTTCATGTTCGGATTCCGCAACGAAGGCCAGAGCGGGGCCACCAACCCCGACGATCTGCTCGCTCACGAAATGGTGCACACCTGGCCGAGGCTGCAGCCTGCCGGCGCCGCAGGCGACACCTATCAGGCCTCCCGCGTGTACTGGTACAACGAAGGCGCTGCGGATTACTACGCGCTTCTGCTGCTTCTGAGGTCGGGAGTGACCAACCAGGATGCGTTCCTGGCGTCGGTCAACAAGCAGTTGGAGGATTACTACGGCAACCCCTTCGTCAATCTGTCGATTGATGACGCCGCTGAGAAAGCATGGACGGACAGCCAAGCCCAGCGCGTCCCATACCTGCGCGGCTTCATCTATCTGATGAACCTCGATGCACAGCTGCGCGAGCGTGGACGCGTTGCGCGCTCGCTGGACACGCTTGTGCTGGATGTCCTCAGGCGCCAGCGCGCGGGTGAGCACGTGGGCCTGTCGGAATGGCGTGCCATGGTCATCGGCGAGCTCGGCGCCGCTGCCGGCGAGGCGCTCGACGCAGTGATGGCTGGTACGCACATCGTTCCCGAGCCTCACGTGTTGGGCTGTTTTCGCGCGGTCCCGGCATCGTACAGTCCATTCGTGCTCGGTTTTGACCCCATGCGTATGGGCGTGGTCAAGGATCTGCAGCCGGACTCCGCTGCCGAGCGCGCAGGTGTTCTCGTAGACGACATCATTGTCGGGTACACGCCCTTGTCGATCGTAAGAAACGACCCTGACGCACGCATGACACTGCAGTTGGAGCGGGCAGGAAAGCCGCTACAGGTCGACTACCTCCCTCGCGGCGCACCAGTTGAATCGTGGCGCATCGAGCCTGCTTCCAAGACCGGGGAGCCGTGCATGCCCTGAGGGGCGGATAGGTGTGTCGGCAGCGTAACGGCCGTAACGGGGTCAGGTTGGACTGCCCTGGGTTTCTCGGACAATGGCGACGTCCCCCCGCAATTGAGTAGCAGGTTGCTTTGGAGTCAGCGCTAACGGGGTCAGGTTCACTTCGAGAAGCGCGGATGGCAGCTGGAGAGGCGAAGCGAAGCCGAAAGAGCCAGCTGGAACTTCATGCAGATTGACCAGATCTAGCGAGGCGCCAGTAGCGGTGTGAGCGTGTCCGGCCTGCCCGCCACCCGGACGAGGTGCGGGTAGCGCAGCGTTCCGCGGTAAGGGATCGCCCGCTCGACGCGTTCGCCGTCCTGCTCGACGAGCAACTGGATGGGTGACCGTTCTGCATCGCGGACCGCGGCCACGAGGCGTGCGCCGTCGAAGGGCTGGCCGTGCACGCTCACGATCCGGGTGCCCGGCGCCAGGCCGGCGGCGAAGGCCGGGCCATTCCAGTTCACCACCCTCACCACGCCCTTGTCGTTCACCGCCAGGCCGATGGAGTAGGACAGGTCGATGACGCCGTCCTCGTCCTGCTGTTGCAGGAAGGCGGCGCTGGGGGTGTCGGTGTAGGCCAGCTGCCAGCCGTGGCGGACCAGGCCCGCCGTGGTGTCGAGCTCTTCATGGACGTCCACCCAGGCGCGCAGTTCGCCCGCCCAGTCGTGCGGGGCGATGGCGGCGAGCGCGGCGCACAGGGATTCGAACGTGTAGGTACGCGCGGGTGCATCGGACGCTGGCACGGCGAAGAACACGCGTGCGAAGTCGTCGAGGCCCTGGCGGCCCTCGCTGCGCTCGCGCAGCAGCGCGTCCACCCACAGCCACAGCAGTACGCCTTCGCGGTAGTAGTCCTTGCGGCGCTGCCAGTCGCGCCAGGGCACGGCCTTCTGCAGCATGAAGGCCGGGTAGCGCACATCGTCCGACAGGCTGCGCCAGGCACGGCCCGGACGGTTGGCGACTTCGGCGGCATCGAGCGCGAGCTGGTCGAGGGTGTCCTGTGGGCTGCGCAGCCCGGCGCGCGCCGCCAGGATGCGGCCCCAAAATTCGGTCTGCCCCTCATAGACCCACAGCAGGCTGCCGCCCTGCGGCACGTTGGGCGTGGGGGTCCACAGATCGGCGGGCACGCGGAAGAGGCCGTTCCAGGCGTGCACCAGCTCGTGCGGGATGATGTCGCGGCCGTTGAGCTGGGCCGGCCAGTCGCGGAAGTAGTTCGATGGCAGCGAAATCTCGCTGGAGCTGCGGTGCTCGGCGCCGCCGGTCGATGCATCGTCCTCCAGTCGCGCCAGGAATTCATAGCGCTCGAAGGGTGCGGGCCCGAAGACCGCGGCGACCTGTTCGAGCATGCGTCCGAGTTCCGCCTTCCGCTCGGGCGGCAGGTCGAGATCCCCGGCGCGGCTGGCCATGAGGTTGAGGGTGATCGGCGCATCGCCCGTGGAGTCGAGCGGGATCCTGCTGAGGTGGCGGGCCGCATGGAGTGGCGAATCGAGCAGGGTGTCGAGCGGAACCGGCGCCAGGTCGATCGTTCCGGCTTGCATGGCCTCGACATCCAGCGACGACACCGGCGCCAGCCCGGGTGGCAGCGTGGCGCTGGGCCTCACCATGAGCTTGCGGGCGTACCAGCCGGCGGGATACAGCACCAGCCGGTGCCATGGCACGACCACCAGGTCAGGGTGCAGCGCGTCGGCGCCCACGATGATCTGGTAGCTCGCCTCGAGCGCTCGTGCGCCAGCGGGAATGTCCAGCTCGAAGGCGTGCGCATCGACCGGGTGGCGCCGCCAGGGCAGCGGCTGGCCATCGGCCGACAGCGAAAGCCCGGCGAGATTGCTGACGCTGAGGCTTGGGCCGTGGCTGGTGGACTCCCAGCGCGGGTACAGCAGCATGGTCGGGCCGGCGGCCTGGACGGGGATGCGCAGGCGCACATTGAAGATCCTGCGCGCGACATCGGTCGCGTCCACATGCAGCTCGACGGTGCCGGCGAACGCGCGGTCGATCGGCTCCGGAATGGGCGCAGCGACCAACGCCTGGACGGGCCGCTCCGGCGTTGTGGCAAGGACTGGATGCGTGGCGCCCAACGCGGCGGCCAGTGCCAGGGCAAGGGCGGCGCCGGGGCCGCACTTCAAGGTGGTGAAGCGGGCAACGGCGGGTCGGTCGGGGGATGGCGGCACGTGGCGGACTCGTAGTCGGGGACTGGGGCTGGAGCGGCGAAGAGTGCGCTGGGTTCCATTCCAGGCTGTGGCGCAGGGCGCCGGCACGCTGCGCAGGTTGCCACTTCCCTGGCGATGACGCTGCAACATGCGCGCGGAGCCGCAGCCCGGGCGAGGGCGGCGTCCAACTGGCGACGAGGGGAGGGCTCACATTGCTCGATTTGGGTGACGCCGAGGACGCCAGTCTTGCCCCGGCTGTCTCAAAGCATCACCAAGAGCGCGATGAGAATGAGCAGCCTGGAGCGGTTGGATTGGCTTGCGGCTCAGCGCGCCAGGAGCGTCGCACGAAAGCTGACCGGATCGAGCCGGCAATGCGCGCCGACCGCGCCCGGCAGCACGAACATGCGCGGCGATTGCCTGAAGTCGAACACGCGGTAGAGATGGAATTGTTCGGCGTGGGCGTCCGAGAACGCCGCCTCGTTCGGCGAGATGAAGAAAGGCGTTTCGGCGAGGTACGCCGTGGTCTTGACCTCGATGTAGCGCTCGCGCCCATCGGTCTCGAACGAGAGGATGTCGTGGCCCAGGCCATCGCCGCGGGTCTGCGAGACATGCTCGACACGATCGGCCAATCCGCGCGCGCCCAGGGCGTGCAGGCGGCGCGCTTCGTACTCCAGCACGAGCGCTTCGCCTGCGAGGCCGAGCGAGCGATTGAGTGCTTCGCGCTGCAGGTAGTCGCGCTTGATCGGCACGACGGTGGACCAGTCCTTCAGCGGCTCGCGAAGTCTGCGTGTCGCGCGCAGCGGCACATCGACGACGAATGCGTCATAGCTGTCGAGCAGCGGTGTTTCCACGGCACTTTGCACGTTTCGCAACGCCGCCTCGTCGAGGACGCGGTCTGCAGCGAGCGCGCGGCCGACCGGGATCACCAGATCGCTCTGGTAGTTGAAGCGGGGCAGATAGCCGCGCAGCTGCGGCGCGTCGTAGACCTCCATGAGCACAGCGCTGATGTTGGCGTGCTTGAACTCGATGGCGCCGCGACTGCGGGCGGGGATCCGGGACTGCAGGCGGCGATTGTGCTCCGCCTTGTTGAGCGTCTGGCCGAGCTCCTGCGTCCTCAGCATCTGGAAGTAGGTGGCGACCGTCGCCTCGATCTCTGCATCGGTCCAGGGAGATCCGGTTTCGCCGTCCACGTTATCCAATGCGCGCGCTCCTGCGGGGTCGCACCAGGATAGCGGGGTCGCCCGCGTGACGCCCTGCAGGGGATGCGCGTCCCCGCTTCCCGCGGCGCACGCCACGCGGCAGAATCGCGGCGAAGGGGAGGGCACATGGACAAGCCGTATTACCTGATCGATTTCGAGAACGTGCAGCCCAAGGCGCTCGATCGTCTCGAGCCGGGGGCATCGCGGATCAAGGTGTTTCTGGGCGCACAGCAAAACAAGGTGATGCTCGACCTGGCGCAGGCGCTGCAGCCATTCGGCACGGATGCGGAGTACATCCAGATCGCCGGCAGCGGGCCTGACGCCGTGGATTTCCATATCGCCTATTACATCGGGTGCCTGTCCGCACGGGAGCCCGGAGCATCGTTCCGGATCGTCTCGAAGGACACCGGTTTCGATCCACTGGTGCGGCATCTGGTGGCGAAGGGCGTCGACTGCAAGCGAGTGCCAGAGCTCGGCCCGGTCTCGAAGTCGGCAGCAGGGGGGCTAGGCGTCAAGAAGCCGGGCGAGGCGAAATCCGTGCCTGCTGCGCCAGTCTCCGCTGCAGCGAAGCCGGCCATCGCAAAGCCGGCCAAGGCGCCGCCCATCAAGATCGTCGTCGATCCACCGGCTCCCACGTCCTTGCCCCAAGTGCAGACGCGTTCCAGTGCCGCGCATGCCAAGTCCGTACTCGCCCTGCTGGCGAAGTCCACGAAGCCGGGCACGGTGTCTGCTTTGCGAGCTTCGATCAGGTCGTGGCTCAAGCCGCTTGACGAGAAGGCCATTGATGCAGTGCTTCAGAGCCTCAAGGACACGCAACGCATCGTGATCGATGGGGCGAAAGTGACATACCCGTCGCGCTGACCTGCGGCCGAGGAATCAGAAGTGCGGGATCGGTTAGTGCGTGCAACGGCTATGCACATCCATTCGGGTGCGTTCTGTCGGGCGTGACTCGGGGGCACGACATATGGGCTATGCACTGTTCGAAATCGCGATGGGCGTGTGCTTCGGGGCGTTCCTGTACGTGCGCTATCGCGACCGCGCGCATCCGGTGCGGGACACGCTGACCGTCGCCGGCATTTTCATCTTGCTGTTGGCGACCTTCCCGCTGTTTTCCGCCGACTGCCGGCTGGCGCTGCAGCACGATGCCGTTGCAGCGCTGTATGGCGCCGAGAGCAGCGCGTGCACCCGACTCGTGCGATCCAGGGCGGGGTTGTCCATCCAGATCGGGCTGACGCTGGCGTCGACGCTCGCCGCCATGGCGACGCTGCTGCACGCACTGCGCCGGAACGGGAGAAGAGGGTCAGGTTCACCTGTCCCTTGATGCGATCGCGCGTTTGCTAAGCGTCTGCGGTCGCGCCAAGCGCTGGGCCTCCGGCGCGGCGGATTGTCCACATGGCCGTCGTCGTCACCGTCGACCACCATCGACAAGACCCATGCCCGCGCGGGCGCGCTGCGTCGCGGCGAGGCTTGATCCTGCCGTGGCACCCGGCTGGAAATCATCGCTAGACTTCGCGGCTTGAGACGCATGAGCCTCCCCCGCCGGGTTGCCGCATTCGCGCTGGCGGCCGCCATCGTCCTGGCCGCCGCGTGGGGCGCCATGGCGCTGTGGTTCCAGTTGCCCGGGCCGGGTCCGGTGCGGGTGGTGGTGGTGCTCGCGTGGTGCCTGCTTGGCGTGGCGGGGCTGGCGGCCTGCATCCGCCGCAGGGAAGGCCGGAGGCGATGGGCCTTGCCTGCGTTCGGGTTCGCCCTGGTCGCGCTCCTGGCGTGGTGGAGCACGCTCACGCCTTCGCACGAGCGCGACTGGGCGGATGACGTCGCCCGTCTGCTGGAGTCCGAGGTCGATGGCAGCAGGGTCACCCTGCGCAACGTGCGCAACTTCGACTGGCGCACGCCCGAGGACTACACGCCGCGCTGGGAAACCCGCGAGTACGACCTGGACCAGCTGGTCTCGGCCGACCTGGTGATGTCGTACTGGATGGGTCCGGCGATCGCGCACACCCTGGTCTCGTTCGGCTTCGCGGACGGGCAGCGCGTGGTCTTCTCGCTCGAGATCCGCAAGGAGCGCGGGGAATCGTTCTCGGCGCTCGGCGGCTTCTTCCGCGAGTTCGAGCAGGTGCTGGTCGCCGCTGACGAAAACGACATCGTGCGTACCCGCAGCAACGCCCGCGGCGAGGATGTCTACCTGTACCGTCTCAACCTGCCGCCCGAGACGCTGCGGGCGCTGTTTGTCGGCTACCTGGACGCGGCTGCCGCGCTTCGCCGCGAGCCTGCGTTCTACAACACGCTGGTCAGCAATTGCACGACGATCATCTTCGAGCTGGCGCGCCGCATCACGCCGGCGATCCCGATGGACTACCGCCTGCTTCTATCCGGCTACTTCGCCCGCTATGCGTACGAGCTGGGCGCGCTCGTGCCGGGCTACAGCTATGAGGAACTGAGGCAGCGCGGTTACATCAACCCGCGCGCCCGCGCCCTGCTGGCGGATGCGGACTCGGCCGAGTTCTCGCGTGCCATCCGCCAGGGCGTGCCCGGGGCGGATGCAGCAGAGCGGGCGCCATGAGCACCGAAGGGCGGAAAAGAGAAGCCCGGTCAAGCGACGCGCGGCGCTAACCAGCAGTACGAAACCCGTGGCACGCCCGGCGATTGCCACGCATCCGCGCGACGCCCTCTCTTCTTTCCAGCCGCATATGACGGATTTCGATTGCGATCGAAAAGGGCCGCGTGCCTGTGAATACGCGACCTGTTTTGTCGCCGCAGTATTCAGCCCGATCGTCTCGGCGACCTAACGTTCGCGGCCTTAAGAGTGGTCCCGGCGTGCCGACAACCTGCGTCTCGAATGGTCCGCCACCCCGCCACATCCAGGCAGGAAGGAGCACGCCAATGGCACGCATGATGAGAGCCGCCGCCTTCATCGAGAAGGGGCGCATCGAACTGGTCGACAAGCCCATCCCCGACGTCGGTCCCAACGACGCGCTGATGCGCATCACCACCACCACGATCTGCGGCACCGACGTCCACATCCTCAAGGGCGAGTATCCGGTCGCGCCGGGGCTCACGATCGGACACGAGCCGGTCGGCGTGATCGAGAAGCTCGGCAGCGCGGTGAAGGGCTACCGCGAAGGGCAGCGGGTGATCGCCGGCGCCATCTGCCCGAACTTCAACAGCTATGCCGCCCAGGACGGCGTGCCCAGCCAGGACGGCAGCTACCTGATTCCCGAAGGCAAGTGCGGCGCGCATGGCTACAAGGCCACCGCGGGCTGGCGTTTCGGCAACTGGATCGACGGCACCCAGGCCGAGTACGTGCTGGTGCCCGACGCCGAGGCCAACCTGGCGCCGATCCCCGACGGACTCACTGACACCCAGGTGCTGATGTGCCCGGACATCATGTCCACCGGCTTCAAGGGCGCGGAGAACGCCAACATCCGCATCGGCGACACCGTGGTGGTGTTCGCGCAGGGGCCGATCGGCCTGTGCGCCACTGCCGGTGCGCGCCTGCTCGGCGCCACCACCATCATCGCCGTGGACGGCAACAACCACCGCCTGGACATCGCCCGGCAGCTGGGCGCGGACGTGGCGCTGAACTTCCGCGAGGTCGACGTGGTGGACGAGGTGATGAAGCTCACCGGGGGCAAGGGCGCCGACGGCTCCATCGAGGCGCTCGGCACCCAGGCCACGTTCGCGCAGGCGATGAAGGTCCTGCGCCCGGGCGGCACGCTGTCGAGTCTGGGCGTGTATTCGGAGGATCTTTCGATCCCGCTGGAGCAGTTTGCCGCGGGCTTGGGCGACCACACCATCCGCACCGCGCTGTGCCCCGGCGGCAAGGAACGCATGCGCCGGCTGATGAACGTGATCGCCGCCAACCGGCTCGACCTGGGCCTCATGGTGACGCACGAACGCGGGCTCGACGACATCGTCGAGGCCTACGACCTGTTCGCCAACCAGCGCGACGGCGTGCTGAAGATCGCGATCATTCCCTGACGATCCCTGGAGCGGCATAGCGGCGAGGCATCGCCTCGCCCTGGGGCCGCTGATGAGGCGCTGCATGGCAAATGGCCGAGCGCGTATGCAGCGCCGTCTCGCGTCGGGGCGAATCCGCTGATGCCGCGCAGCGCTCAGGCCTTGCGCGAGGTGCCCGCCTCGAGGATCGAGACGATCGAGAACAGGGTGAAGCACACCGCGCCCAGGCCCACCAGCACCCGCGACGGGACGAACAGGCCTGATTGGGTCGCCACGGCCTCGGTGAGAAAGGCGGCGAAGAACAGGCAGGACAGGCAGGTGCATACCGGAATCAGCGGCACCCGGTTGGCCAGCGCGAACTCGCGCCGCCAGACTGCAGCCAGCAGGAAGACCTTGGACGAGATGCTGTAGCAGATCAGGCCCAGGCCGATCAGCACGCAGCCCGGGGCAAGCCGTTCGGGCCGGTCGGAACCGAACAGCACGAACAGGCCCCAGACAATCACGAGGCTGCCAAGCAGCAGCACCCACGCCGTCCACAGCCAGCGCTCGCGTGTACCGAACTCGTTGCGCACCTGGCGCGTGACCGTGGACACCAGCGAGATCAGGCAGGCGCAGATTGCCGCCAGCCCCAGCATCACGTGCCCGGCGACGTACTTGGGCGCTTGCGAGGCGTCGCCCAGCAGCACCACTGCCCACACCGCCAGCACGAGCGCGGCGGCCACGGGCACGAAGATCAGCGTCATGGCGATCTCGCGGCCATAGGCGCCCGGCGGAGGCCCGTCCTCGCGACGTCCCGCGCTGTTGACGGGGATCAGGGTGAACACGCTGGATGCCACCGCGACCGTGGTGACGCAGGCGCCGATCAGTGCCACCCCGAACATGATGTGCCCGGCGACAAAGTCCGGCGCCGACGGCCCGCCGCGCACGACCAGGCCCCACACCGCCGTTGCCGTCGCCACGCTGTAGCCCAGGATCGGAAGCAGCACCTTCCAGCGCGGGGCGAAGGTGCCGGTGATCTGGCGGATGATCATTGCCGCGGTCGTGAACAGCGCCACGCAGATGGCGGTGAGCGACATGAGGACGTGCCCGGCGACCCGGTGATCCGCGTCGCTGCCGCCGCTGTAGACGTACCAGCCCAGGCCCAGGCAGACCAGGCCCATCAGCAGCGGGATGGCCCGGAACAGGATGCTGATGCCAAAGTTCATCGCGCGTTCTCCCGGGTCAGGCCACTGGAGTGCAGGGCTCCACGCTATGCCTGCAGGTCCGCCGCGACAAGTGCTTTCAGACGCGGTGACGGCGGCCTGGACGAACCCGATTGCGCGGGCGGGAAGTGACCGCCAGACGGGCTCCGCGCCCCATCAAGAGGAGACATGCCCTGGTAGGCGATGAGATCGTGGTGATCCGCCGCGCATTTTCGCGTCGCGCCTCGATACACCCACATTCTCGACGTTGGTGAGCGACACCGGCACGATCTCGAATCGGTGCACGCGCGGCTGGCGCCGGTCTCGCTCAAGGGTGCGCCGGCAACCCATCGCCATTCTGCCGATCGAGGTAGCCCGAATGCCATCACGGCGCTGCGATGCTTCCGGCCGACGCGTCGGCCATGCCTGGTCTCCTCAGGCGCCAATGTGCGTGCTCGAGCGCCTCGAGGGCCGAATCGCCTCAGGGCCCGGGCGCAGTGCGCACGCCTTTGCGCGGTGGTCGCCGACGTGCCTCGACGGGCGCGTGCTTCATCCGGCCATGGGGCCTCAAGTTCTCGGACTCGCCGCCGCTCTTGTGGAGGCGTCATGGCCCGCCGGTGCGACTGTGACCCGGTCGCTTGGACGGTGTACCGTTCGCCGCCGCGATTTCCCTTCCCGCCGCGGGGTCCTGCTGCAAGCGTTCGCGTGCGGGCAGGCACCTCCGCCCTGGTCCTGTCGAACATCCGATGATCGCCACCCTCCTCGTCGGCATGCTGTGCGTCTACCTGCTGAGCTTCACAGCGATGTTCCTGCTCATCAGCCGGCGCCTGGGCGCCGCGAAGATGGGGACGGACGCATTCGCGATGGGCAATCTGCTGCTCGGGTTCGCGTATGTGCTGCAGTTGCTGGAGGGCCCGGCCGGGTGGAGTTGGATGAGTGTGGTGAATCACTCGTTCACCCTGTGCGCCTTGCTCGCCTACAGCGTGGGTGGTGCGCGCTTCTTTGGTCGTCAGGTGCCGCTGTTGTGGCCACTGATCGGGGTTGCGCTGGGATATGCGCTGGTGCAGTGGATGCTGCATGCACTGTGGGGATCGGTGGCACGCTACGCGGCGTTGTCGGCGACCTGCGCTCTGAGCTTCGCGTGCATGGTGGTGGCCCTGGCGGCGGGGATGCGCAGCTTCGCCCGCGACATGCGCGGGGAGGCCTTGCTGCTCATCGTGCTGATCGGCGGCATCTGCGTGTTGAACGTGCTCAAGCTCGAAAAGCTCCTGGCCGGGGGCCTTCCGGCGTTGCGCATGGATGGCCGGTTCCAGATGGTCTTCTATGTCTACATGTGTTCGCTGGCGACGATCATTCCGCCGGCCATCGTCTGGCTCGTGCTGCGTCGCCTGACAGACACGCTCCGTGGTGTGGCCGCGCACGACCCGCTGACGCAGCTGCTCAACCGTCGTGGTCTCGGCGAGCTGTTGGACGCCAGCTTCCGGCGGCGAAACACCGGTGCGCGCCTACTGCTGGTCGATATCGACCATTTCAAGTGCATCAACGACAACTACGGGCATCACGTGGGCGATGCCGTGCTGTGCGCCGTCGCCGGCATCCTGCGCGGTGCCGTGCGCAAGGACGACGTGGTCTGTCGGATGGGGGGCGAGGAGTTCGCCGCCATCTGCCCGGGGGGCGACGCAGAGACCGCGTTGCGCGTGGCCGAGTGCATACGCAGCAGCGTCGAGTCGGCGGCCATGCTGCAGGGGCCGGGATACGAGGACCTGCGCTGCACCGTTACCGTGGGCATTTCCGAGAGGTTCACCGATCACGCGTCCTGGGAACGGGCAATGCGGGCCGCTGATGCCGCGCTCTACCGCGGCAAGAACGCCGGACGCAACCGCGTGGAATGGGCATTGCCTTCTCATGCTTCGGACCCTGTTCCGACGCTGCAGATGGGCGTGGAGCTCGCGCGCGCCGCGCCATGAGCGCAGGCGCCGAGCGCGCCGTCGATCGTATGCATCGCGCCGGTCACGAAGCCCGCTTCCGGGCCGGCAAGCCGGGCCACCATGCCGGCGACTTCTTCCGGGCGGCCGTGGCGCTTGATCGCCATGAAGCTGTGCATGAGGGCAATAACGGGGTCAGGTGACTTGTTTGCGTCGAAAGTGACGATCGACAACAAGTAATCGGGTCGCGGGCGACCGGTGGCCTGCGCAGCTTCAGCTCGGAATTGACGGGCGGCAAGGGCCGTGTCAATCGCATCGTTCCCACCGCGATCATGCGCGCCACCGTGGCCGGGAAAGAAGGCTTTGGCCGCGCTAGAACACGACGATGGACACATCGCCCGGAAAGTCCACCTGGCTGGCCAGGGCGATGGCATCGTCCATGGTTTCAGGGGCCGTGTGCGATGCAGTCAGCATCTCGTAGGGATCGGTGCCGTCGCCGATGCAGAAGCAGTCGATGGCTTCCACGATGTCCTCTGCGTCGAGGCCAACCACGCCCACGTACTGGACGCCTTCGCGGATCCATTCGGCGACGAGCAGGTCCAATCCTGGTCGAAGGCCGCTCCTGGAGTGCAGAACGATTTTGCGGGTTGCCGGCATGTGGGGCTACACCATGAGCTGAGACGTGTCGTCGAACGGCGACGTTTTTCTGTGAATGCGAAATCCGGGCGGGCGCGTGCCCGGGATCACGGTGCCCGGGATCACGGTGCCCAGGTTCACTTGTTCGGGCGAAGTCAGCTCGCCCGGAATATACAGGCCAGACGACATCGCGCCGGCCCTGTCTCTCCGCGCATCGCACTGCCACCGTCAGCCCTCGTAGCGCAGCGCATCGATCAGCGCCCGCAGCGCAGGCGGCGTCTGTCGCCGGCTCGGGTGGTAGAGATGGCAGCCGGCGAACGGCATGCACCACGCGTCCAGCACCTGCACCAGGCGCCCGGCCGCGATGTCGTCGGCCACGTCCTGTTCCATCTGATAGCCGAGCACCGCGCCGCCGCGCACGGCTGCCAAGGCCACCTCCACGTCGTCGACGACCAGCGGGCCGCGGGTGCGGACGCGGATCTCCTGGCTCTTGTGCGTGAACTCCCACGGCAGCAGGCCGCCGGAGGTCCGCAGGCGGTAGCCGATGCAGGCGTGGTCTTTCAGGTCGTCGGGCGTCTGCGGCGGGGGATGGCGGGCGAAGTACTCCGGCGTGCCCACCACGACGGTGCGCAAGTCGGGGCCGACACGCACGGCGATCATGTCCTGCTCCACGGTGTCGCCGAAGCGGATGCCGGCGTCGAAGCCGGACGCGACGATATCGGTCAGGCCGTTCTCCACCACCACCTCGAGCTGTATGCCGGGGTGGGCGAGCAGAAAGGCAGGTAGCCTGGGCGCCAGCACCCGCTGCGCGACATAGCTGAAGGTGGTGATGCGCAACGCGCCCAGCGGCTGGTCGCGCCAGGCGTCCAGCGCGGTCAGGCCGTCCTCGATGCCGGCAAGTGCCGGGGTGAGCGACTGCAGCAGGCGTTGGCCGGCTTCGGTGGGCGCCACGCTGCGGGTGGTGCGCGCCAGCAGACGCACGCCCAGCCGCGCTTCCAGGCCGCGCATCGCGTGGCTCAGGGCAGAGGGCGAGATCCCCAGTGCGGCGGCGGCGCGGGTGAAGCTGCGCTCGCGGGCCACGGCGGCGAAGGCGAACAGATCGTTGAGCTGGCTGCGCTGCATTGCTGCAGTGTGCTCACAGGCCCATGCGTCCGGCAATGGCTAATCACGCGCGGCCCGGGCTTCTAGGCTGTCGGTCCAGCCCGCACCGCGGGGCGACGCCACAGGACACCGCCATGGATCTCACCCATTACCGCACCCTCGGCCGCTCCGGCCTGCTGGTGAGCCCGCTCGCACTGGGCACGATGACCTTCGGGGCGCGACGCTGGGGCACGGACGCCGCGGCGTCGCGCGCAGTGTTCGACGCCTACGTCGACGCGGGCGGCAACTTCGTCGATACCGCCGATCTCTACAGCGACGGACGCAGCGAGGCGATGCTCGGCGACTTCATCGCGGACGCGGGCACCCGCGAGCGCCTGGTGGTGGCAACGAAGTCCGGCTTCCCACGCACGCAGGGCAATGCCCACGGCGGCGGCAACGGCGCCAAGAACATGCGCGCCGCGCTCGACGGCTCGCTGGCCCGGTTGCGCACGGAGTACATCGATCTGTACTGGATGCACGTCTGGGACCGCATCACGCCGCCCGAGGAAGTGCTGCAGACGCTCACCGACGCGGTGCGGGCCGGGCGCATCCTGCACTACGGGTTTTCCAACACGCCCGCCTGGTACGTGGCCCGGGTGGCGACACTGGCGCAGGCGCACGGGCTGCCGGTGCCGGTCGGGCTGCAGTACCAGTACTCGCTGCTCGATCGCGGCGTGGAGCTGGAACTGCTGCCCGCGGGCGACGCGCTCGGTCTCGGCCTGGTGCCATGGAGCCCGCTTGGCGGTGGCCTGCTGACCGGCAAGTACGGCCGCGAAAAACTCGCCGATGCCGCGCGCAGTTCGCGACTGCCGGTCGACGCGTCGGGGGATGACAGCGCGCGCGGCGACGATGACGGCAGGCTTGATGGCGACAATCCCTTCGGCGGCATGCTGTTCACCGAGCGCAACTTCGACATCGTCGACGTGGTGCGCGACGTGGCCGCCGAACAGGAACGGTCGATGGCGGAAGTGGCGCTGGCCTGGACGGTGGCGCAGCCCGGCGTGTCGTCAGTGCTGGTGGGCGCCAGCCGCGTCGGCCAGCTGCAGCAGAACATCGCCTCGCTCGACATCACCCTGACCGCAGCCCAGCAGCAACGCCTGGAGGACGCGAGCCGGCCGCCATCGCTCAACCCCTACTTCATCTTCCAATTGCCGCCGCGCATGCGTTTCGGCGTCGACCATGCAACGGGATGGGGGCAGCGGTAGCGCAGCAGAGCGTGGTCGTTGCTTCGCTGTCGCTGTCGCTATCGCCACCCGGGCCACGTCTTGCAGCGCGCTGCTGGCGACGCTGGTCCGGGCACGGCGCATGTTTGCCTCGAACTGCTGGAACGTGCGCAGCTGCGCGACGTCACGGTGGCGTTGAGCGGCTGCAATCTGATTGTCGTCAGCTCAGCGGCGGCCCAGGCCGATACATCGCGTTCTGCGCCCGGATCGCTTCCGCGATGCGTGTCAGAGCCGGCGCGCACGCCGGCCCCGTGCATCTGGAGTCAGGCGCCGAACGCGCCGTCGATCGTATGCATCGCGCCGGTCACGAAGCCCGCTTCCGGGCCGGCAAGCCAGGCCACCATGCCGGCGACTTCTTCCGGGCGGCCGTGGCGCTTGATCGCCATGAAGCTGTGCATGACGTCCTTCATGGGGCCGTCGGCGGGATTGGCGTCGGTGTCGATCGGGCCGGGCTGGACCACGTTGACGGTGATGCCGCGCGGGCCGAAGTCGCGCGCCAGGCCGCGCGCGAGGCCCTGCAGGGCCGACTTGCTCACCGCGTAGGAGGCCATGCCGGGCAGGGGCATGCGGTCGCCGTTGACCGAGCCGATGACGATGATGCGGCCGCCTTCGGGCATGCGCCGCGCCGCTTCCACCGAGGCGTGGTAGGGCGCGTGGATATTGATGGCGAACAGGCGGTCAATGGCATCCGGGTCCTGCTCCAGCGCGTCACCGAACAGGGCGATGCCGGAATTGACCACCAGCACGTCCAGCGGGCCGGCGTCGCGGACCGCGGCGATCACCGCGTCGCGGTCGGCACTGTCGCAGCGCACTGCGCTGCTGCCCGTCTCGGAGGCCAGCTGGTGGGCCGCGGCTTCCGAGCCGGAATAGGTAAAGACGACCTGCGCGCCCTCGCTTGCGAAACGCCGGACGATGGCGGCGCCGATGCCACGGCTGCCACCCAGAACCAGCACTCGCTTGTGTTCGAACCTCGACATCTGACCGCTCCTTGTGAGTTTGTGTAGTGGACGCTACAATTAGCCTATGCAGCTGTCAATGAAAATTTAGCGATGACTACAAAAAGCGGGCGTCCGCGCGGCCGGCCGCGTGGCTTCGATGCCGATGCGGCGCTGGCCACGGGCAAGCGGCTGTTCCACGGGCAGGGCTACGACGCGGTCGGCATTGCCGCCGTCACCGGGGCGCTGGGCATCAACCCGCCCAGCTTCTATGCGGCCTTCGGCAGCAAGGCCGCGTTCTTCGCCCAGGTGCTGGCCAAGTACTCGCGCGAGGCCGGCGTGCCCTTCGACGAGCTGCTTGCCGATGGCCAGCCGGTGGCCGTGGCCCTCACCGCCGTGCTGCTCGAGGCCGCGCGGCGCTACACCGCCGAGCCCGAGGCACGTGGCTGCATGGTGCTGGAAGGGCTGGGCTGCGACGATCCGGATGCGCGCTGCGCGGCGGCAGCGCACCACCAGGCGGCCGAGGGCGCGATCCGCCGCTTCGTCGCGCAACGCCATCCCGAACAGGCCGAACGCGTGACCGACCTGGTCGCCACCACATTGGCGGGACTTTCGGCCATGGCGCGCCAGGGCGTGAGCGCCGAGCGCCTCGTCGCAGTGGCCGAACTGGCGGGCGAAGCGATTGCGCAGGCCCTGCCATCGCCATCGCCATCGCCGGCGCCGAAAGCGAAAGCGAAAGCGAAAGCGGCGAGCGGCAAAACTGCCGGCCGGAAAGCCACCGCCCGCGTTTGAATCCGAAGGCGTGGCGTCGGCAGCGGGATATGGCGCATTGCCGCGCGGTTCCCGATGGCGATAACGGGTCGAGCTCACCTTTGCCCGGCGACCATGCGTCCGCCCGAGGAACAGGTGCACTTGGCGGTCACCATGCGCGGATCCGACGGGTCAGGTCGGGTCCTGGTCGACGACGGCCCTGCCGCGGGGACGGCTCCCGGCGCGGTGGCCGACGAGGCACCGGGACAGCGGCATGGTCTTCGGCTTTGGGCCCAGCGCATACCGTTGGTGGCCACTCAGGCGTTCGCTCCGGATATTGGCGGAGCACCGCGGCCGAGGATGTACAAAGCCCGCGACTGCGACAAACTGTCGCGTTGCGTAGGCTGCAGAGGGGTCCACACTTCGGGTCTCTGATGGCCTGCAGAAATGCGGTCGAGGCAATCATGTGAGGCGGTGGGCGCACCTCACGGCATGTGGTATCGGATCATCGCCCGGAAACAAGCAGACATGTACGACTGGTTCCCCATCGTCTTCATCGTGTTCAAGGTGGTCGTGCTCGGCACGGGCATGTTCTTCGCCATCAAGTGGCACCACGATCAGGCGAAGAAAGACGCGCAAGAGAAGAAAGACGCGGACGAGCGGAAAAGGAACGAGGCCGGTGGCGGCTAGGAACTGCCCGAAACGCTGACAATGTTGGGCAGCCTTGACCCGCGCACTCGCCGCGCTCGTCCTGCGCCCGACATTCTGTCCTGCCATCGCAGCGTATCGACGCCCGCAGCGCAGGCGCGCGTGCACGGCTCAGGCGTCGCGCGGCAGCGCCATCACGAACGTGGTGTAGCCGTCGGCGGAGTCGCCGGTGACCTTGCCGCCATGCGCGGTGGCAATCTCGCGCACCAGAAACAGGCCCAGGCCCAGGCTCAGGTGCTCACCCGCGGAGGCGTTCTTCGCGCCCCGTCGCAGCGGGTCGAACATCGCAAGCAGGGCCTCGTCCGTCAGCGGGGCGCCGGCATTGCGCACAGATATCCGCACGCAATCCGCATCGCCGGTGACTTCAACCCATACCTCTGCGTCCGCGTCGCCGTACTTGGCAGCATTGGTGACCAGGTTGTGCAGCGCTTCGCGGACGCGCGATGCATCGAACCGGCCCTGCGTAGTGCCGGCCGCGTCGAATTGGATGGAAGTGGCAGGCAGGGCGGCCCGCAGGAGTTCCACTTCGTCGGCCACTGCCGCGCGCAGATCGCATATCTCGCGCTGCAGATCCATGCCCACGCCGAGCTTGCTCCTGCTGTAGGCGAGCAGGTCGTCGAGCAGCTGCGACATGCGCTCTCCGCCGCTCAAGATCCGTTCGACATAGGGCGCATACGGCGTGCCGCGTGTCTTCTGCATGAGCATGTCGGCGGAGAGCACGACCGCCGTGAGCGGGCCGCGCAGATCGTGGCCCAGCGCGCCGAGAAAGATCTGGCGCCAGGACTCCACCTCTGCCGAGTATTCAGCCAGGGATTCGGCCAGGGCCTGGTCGATGGCCTCGTTGAAGCGCACCAGGTCCGCGCCCGATTCCGCGAGCGCGCCGTGGTCAGCCCACAGCCGCAGCACAGCGGCGCGCAGCGCCCGGTACTCGGCCACCATCTGGTTCAGGCCGAAGCCGGCCGCGGCGCGCGTCCTGCCGTGATAACTGGCGGCCGATTCCGGCCCGCTGCTCGGCGGCGCACGACCTTCCGACTTGGCTTGCTGCGCCGCGCGGGTCTGCGTGCTTCGCAGATCGAGCACGATGGCCTTGAGGATCTGCGGAAGATGGTTGCGCAATTCCTTGGCACTGAGTTCGACGCCCGCCGGGGCCTGGGAAAGGGCGAATTCCGCCGCGCCTTCCACAATCTGCGGGGCGTGGGCCTCAATGAAGTCCGCAAGTCTCATCTGATTCGCTCCCGTACGCATTCAGGGTAAGAGCATAAGCGATGGATGTCGCGGCAATATTCATGTCCGATGGCGCCCGGACACCCTTGCGGCGCTGCACTGGACGGAAAGTCGCAGCCAACCTCGCGGTCCGCTGCGGTGATACCGGCGCGCCGTCTGCGATCCCGCGCAACAGCGTCACGTCCGCGAGAAGGCTCGGGCCGTGTCCGGCTGAGCCAACCGTGATCAGCCCGGGCTGGAAGACCTGCAGCCGCCGCGCGAATCCACCGGCCTGCAGGATCGCGGCCACGTCGGCAGGTGGCAGCACGCCGACATCCCGCTCGTAGGTGTCGCGGATGCCTTGCAATGCGGCGGGCGCGACTTCGGCCATCGTCATCATCTGCAGCCAGGCGGGCAGCAGCACCCCGTAGGCGGGCGATGCAGTATCGAAGGCAAGGTCGGAACTGGCCAGCAGTCGGCCGGGCGCAGGCCCGCGGCAATGCCGCAGAAGAAGCGCGCGCGCTCTGCGCGGTCCACGATGAACTGCGAGACCAGGACGCATGTCGCGGCGTCCAAAGGCGTGTCGACGGCCAGCGACTCCAGGAACCCGTGACAGCGTCCGTCAAAGCCGTCGGGCCAGGGCACGGCAGGCCTCGATCGTCGCGCCGGACGGATCGACCGTCACGAACGTCCAGCGCGGAAAGGCCTTTGCCAGATGGGCAAGTTCCGGCCCCGTGCCTACGCCGACGCACAGGATGCGCGCTGCGTCGGGCAGCCCGGCCAGCAGCGGGTACATGCAGTCGCGGATCGCCGCGGTCGTCGCCCGTTGGCGGTCGTCGCCGGCGGCCTGCTGGTCGAACAGGGCAACGAGTTCGTCGGACTGCATCTCGGGGCCTTTCGCGCCGGGTGGCAGCACCTTCGATCCTATCCAGCGCGTCAAGCCGCTTCGGCTGTCGCCTGCACTGCATCGCGCCGCGCTCACGGCGGTGCGGGCGCACGAACCGCGGATGGTGGTGGGCATCGCGCGCGACGCTAGCGCCGCTGGTGCTGCTGCAGATGCCTGCACAGCACCTGGAACGCAGGAATGGAGGTGGGGTCGATCAGCGGATTGGAGGGCTTGGGGAACGAGGCCAGGCGCACGATCACCACCCGCGCGGTGAAGTCCACGTAGATCGTCTGGCCGTGAACCCCGCGTGCGGCAATCACCTCGTGCTCGCCCGGGTACACCCACCACAGGCTGGTATAGCTGCCGCCGATCAGCGCCGGATAGGCGGTGCCGAACTTCGACGGATCGCCGCCGCCACGGATGTGGCGCACCACCTCGGCCGGGAACAGCTGCTCGTCGTTGATCTCGCCCTCGTTGAGCATCAGCAGGCCGAGCCGGCCGAGATCGCGCAGTCCGGCGCTGAGGCCGCCGCCGGCGTATGGCGTGCCGATGCCGTCGACCAGCATGTAGCCCGACTGCTCGGCGCCCATCGGCCGCCACAGGCGTTCGGAGGCCAGTTCGGCCACCGACTTGCCGGACGCGCGCGCGACCAGCCAGCCGGTCATGTCGGCGTTGACGGTGCGGTAGTGGAAAGCCTCGCCATGCCGGCCCTCGGGCCGCACCTGCTGCAGGTACTCGAAGTAGCCGTTGGGACCGGTATAGCCGGCCGGCTTGGGCAACGGACTGGCCGCCGCCGAGTACTTCCAGATGTCGGCCTCCGGATCGCTGTAGTCCTCCGAGTAGTGCAGGCCGGTGGTCATGTCCATCACCTGGCGCACGGTCGCGTCGGCGAATGCGCTTCCGGCGACCTCGGGGACGAGGTCCACCACGAGCGCCTGTTCGTCGAGCGCGCCTTCGGCCACCAGCATCTGCGCCAACAGCCCGGTCAGCGACTTGGTCATCGACATCACCGCATGCTGGCCGTCCTCGGCCAGGCAGCCGAGGTAGCGCTCGTACACCACCCGGTTGTCGTGGAAGACGAGCATGCCGTCGGTGTAGTTCACCCCCAGCGACTCCTCCCACGTCATCGGCGCGCGCTCGTCGAGCGGCTTGAACACCAGCGCGTCGATCTCGGCCTCCATCCGCTGCCGCTCGGAGCCGGGTGCATACGCCAGTGGCACCGCGTTGCCCAGGCCGCGGCTGACCTCAACGCTCGGCAGCAGCTGGCGCATGTGGCACACCGACCAGCGCAGTTTCGGAAAACTGAAATACACGCTGTCGGGCTGGGTGATCCGTTTGTCGGGCGGCGGCGGAAAGCCCTGCATCCAGCCCATTACGGTCGGGTCGGATTGAGCTGCGGTCAGCGGAGCATCGTCGCCAGGCACTGTCGGGCTGCCGGTCACGGACGGCTCCCTAGTAGGTGAAGAACAGGGTGGCGAAGGCATCGTGCCAGTCGGGGGTCTTCTGTCCCTGGCTCAACGCGCGGACGCCCTTGCCGGGTCTGGATACGCTGGCGCCGAGGGTCAGGAACACGTGCGGATTGATGATGCGCACGTACTCCAGCAGCAGGTCATCGGACAGGTGCGTGTACGGCACGCCATTGACCACCGCCAGCCGGCTGCCCAGCCGTTCCAGGCGCGTGGCCTGGCCGAACTGCAGCGGACTGTTGAGTTGGTTGGCATCCAGCCGCGCCAGGCGCACGGTCAGCGAATCGCGCTGGGTCGGATTGACCGCGAGCGCCAGTTCGTTGCTGCGCACGTTGGTGTTGATGAACACCATCGAGGACTTGGACCCCGACGCCCAGTTTCCGGGCGAGCCTTCGTAATACAGCGGATCGAAGCGCTCGAGCGCGCGCGTGTTCGGGTTGTCGCCGGAGAAGGTCTGGTACGTCCAGGTCAGCGATGGGGTCCAGTGCACGTCGTGGAAGGTGTAGCCCACGCGCACGCGCCCGCCCCAGGCGCGCAGGTCGATGCGGTGGTTGCGCTCGACGGCCAGGTCGGCCGAGAGCAGCCAGTTGCGCAGGTGCCCGGTCGTCGGCGTCAGCTGGAAATACAGGTTGAGCGCCTTGGTGCCATGGCGGCCGCCGGGGATGATCGTCGAGGGGCCGATGCCCTCGGGCGCGGCCTGGATGTAGGGCGAGGTCGACTTCAGCACGTGGATGTAGCTGGCGCCGGCGAAGTTGCCTGGCTTGCCGTCCCAGCGCCAGTCCAGACCGGCCAGGCGGTTGTGGCCGTCGTTGGACTTCAGTTCGTTGGGCGCGATGCGGAATGCGGTCAGATACCCGGGTCCGGTCTTGAAGCGGGCGATCGCGGCATGCCGCCATGCCTTGCGTGGGCCGAACTTGAGCGCGCCGCGCTCGAAGCCGCTCTCGCCGCCGGTCGCGATCAGCATGCCGTCGCCCAGCAGCAGCTCGCGCGGCCCTACCGAGACGTCCCAGGTCGGGTCTGCGCCCTGGGTGCGCAGGCCGATATAGCCCGACTCGATCGTGGTGGCGCCCTTGTTGGTCGCGTCGAAGGCGTCGGTGCCGCGCGTGAACGAGCCCACCACCGAGGCCATGCCGTACACGTCGAGGTTGCCGGATTCATGGACGAAGCTCAGGCCGGGCTTGAAATATCCTTCCAGCCAGTGCGTGTCCGGGCCGAAGTTCGCCTGCGGGTCGTAAACGCGCGACAGGTCCCAGAAGAGGTTGTACTCGGCCACCAGGTTGAGGCCGCCCTCCGCGTGCCAGTTGACCGTGGTGTTGTCCGTGCGCCAGAGCACCGTGCGCGAGTCCGTCTGTGCGGTGTTCCCGGAAGCGTCCTGTGCGTAGGCGGTGAACATGCAGGCCAGCAGACCGACACATGCCGCGCTCTTCGCCAACGTCCTGTGCGTACCCATCAGGTCCTCCTGAGCGAATATCGCCGGAGCGCGCCGTCAATCTAGGCTTGGAGGCGTGCCGGAAACGTGACGGTTACGCACCTGCAAGCCGTGCCGACGCGTCCGTTTTTTTTCGCCGCGCGCAGCTTGAAGCCGCGCGACCGAACGCGGATCCGCGGGCTGCGGGGTGGCGCCGGTCGGCGCGTGCGCGTCGAGCCACCGCACGGGCCGCCCCGGGTCTCAGGCGCTGAGGCACCGACAGGCCAGGCTGCGCCGATGGAATGGCAGACCAACCCCTTGCTGCGGGAGGAGATCGAGGCGCCGCGCCGGGCGCGCCCCGTGATCCCGATGCTCTACCGCTGGTGCCCCTGCGTGGGCATGACCATGCTGATGTGGAAGGGGCAGGCGGTGGGGGCGGTCTATCAGGATGGACGCTACTGGCTGAAATGGCGGCGCAGGCAGCACGCCGGCACTGCGGCATCCGCCGCCCAGGCCAGACGCTTCATGAGCCGCTGGCTGGCCGCGCGTCGCCAGCTCGCTCCGCTGCTCGACGAGGACCTGCCACCGCCGGCACTGATGCCGCTCGATACCTTCCTGCGCGAATACGACCACTGAGCCCGGTGGCCATGCAGCCGGGCCGATGCATTGTGCGACCGGGCTTCGGGAAACACCGGTGTGCGGCGCGCATGGTGCCGGCCCTGCATCGGTTCCGCGCGGCGCGGGGCGGTCCGGACGTGACACCGGATCCGCGAACGCCCGCAAACGTCAGATGACGAAGGCCTGCAGCTCGGCCATTTTGCCGTCGCGGAACCGCCAGACATCACAATAGGCGCGGATGGTCGGAGCACCCTTGTCGTCGCTGTCCTTCAGCTCGCCCAGCGCCACCACATGGTCGGCATCGGCGATCAAGCGGGTGACGGTGAAGTCCGGCGGCGGCGCATAGGCCACCGCCATCCACCGGCGCACCGCGTCCTTGCCCTCCAGCGTCGATTCACCGACCGTCGTCCAACGGATGTCATCGGTGCAATGGCGCAGGAATCCTTCGATGTCGCCGTCTGCGATGGCCGCATTGGCCTGCCGCAGGATTGCCTCCGGTCGCTCCAACATGCTGCTTTTCCTTGCCGGAATGGATGCCCCGCCCTCAGCGCGTCTGCGCGAGGCAGAACTGCAGGATCAGTGCCGACGCGTCCGGGCCCGTGGCGTCGGTATGGCTGCCGGTGGGGTCGCCGCCGCTCCAGGCATGGCCGGCGCCTTCGATCTCGATGTATTCGACCCACTCGCGGCCTTCTTCGTCGCGGTACCCGGTGCGGGTGACATCGCGGCCGCCCATCGTGCTGCGCGTGCTTGTGGCCGGTTGCAATGGGCGCGCGCCGGCACCGGCGGCGATCGCGTCATCGACGATGGCGCGGCCGTTGTCGACGGCGACGGTGCGGTCCGCGGTGCCGTGGATCACGATGGTCGGCACGCGCGTGCCCTGGGCGCCGGAATCGGTCCGGCGCGTGGCGCCGTGTCCCTGCATCGCGGCGAACGCACCGGGCATGTCGCGGGCGGCGGCGAACGGCAGGCCCGAATGCGCGCCGACGGCAGCGAACACGTCCGGATAGGTACGGCCGAGGATCACCGCCATCGCTGCGCCGGCGGACAGGCCGGCCACATACACACGCCGCGGGTCCACGCGATGGCGGCGCGCGATGTCTTCGACGATGCCGGCCAGCACGGCGGGCTCACCGTCGCCGCGCTGCTGGTCCTGGGCACGGAACCAGTTCCAGCAGCGCGAGCCGTTGTCGCGCGCGGTCTGTTCCGGATAGGCCACGAGCACGCCATGGATGTCGGCCAGTGCGTTCATGCGCGTGCCGGTGGCGAAATCGTCGGGCGTCTGGGTGCAGCCGTGCAGCATCACCATCAGGGGCACGCCGTCGCCTGTGGTCTCGTCCAGGCCAGGCGGTACGTACAGCGTGTAGGTGCGCGCGCCGGCCGGGTGCTGGAACGCGATGACGCTCGACGTTCCGCGCCCGCGTGCGGTCTCCGTCTGTTCCCGGGCTGGCTCGCCCCGCGCCTGCGCGGTATCGGTCGGCGCGTCGGCCCGCGCGCCCGTTGCGGGCGCAAGTCCGGCGCTCGCCAGGGCCTCGTCGATGGTCCTGCGGATGGTGGCGGCCGGACTGCCGTCGCCCTCCAGGCCGGCCGAACTCCAGGCGCGCCGCAGGGTGTCCTGCGCCCGCGCGGCCGCGGTCTGCGCCGCTTCGGACCCAGGCCGGATCCTCGACAGCAATGGCGAATCGGGCAAGGCTGCGCCGAAGCGGCGAACGAGCTTCTCGAAGGCTTTCACATTGGCTACCAGGCGGTGGGGAAAGTCCGCTACGGCAGGCTATGCCATCAACCGTGAGTGCGCTGCAGCAACGGAGGCCAGCGGCCGTGCCGGGGCAGTCGATCGCTCCGTATATCCGTCTCCGGGGCGGCACCGCGAGGACTCGCAAAACATGATCGCGCAGCAATTGCGCCACCCCGCCCGACCGCCGGTGACCATCACTGAATTCAGTTAGGATTTCCGGTCTTGGCCGGCGGTACGTCGTGTTGACGGGGCCGCCTCATCTCCAGGCAGGGGTCTTTCATATGTCCGCACTGAATCAACGCACGATCGCGCTCGTCAATGACCGTCAAGCCGTCATCAGCGAGGCATGGCTGGACAATCTCGTCGCCGAGGCGCGCGACGGCCGCACGTCGCGCCAGGAACTCGACGCCCAGGTCCGCGAATTCTGGAAGCTGCTGCTCGAGGCGATTGACGCCGGCGAGCCCCGCGATCTGCAGGGCCGCGAGTGGGCGGATATCCGCAACTTCCTCGAGGACTTCTCGCGCGACCGCGTACTCAAGGGTTTCAACTCGACCGAGACCGCGACCTTCATCTTCTCGCTCAAGCGTCCGCTGTTCGAGGCAGTTCAGGCCGGCATGGCCGATGCGCCGCAGCAGCTGGGCCAGGAACTGTGGGCGATCTCGCAGTTGCTCGACGCGCTGGGCCTGTACACCATCACCGCGTTCCAGAAGACCCGCGAGGCGGTGATCCAGCGCCAGCAGGAGGAGATGCTCGAGCTATCCACCCCGGTGGTGAAGCTGTGGGATGGCGTGCTCGCGCTGCCGATGATCGGCACGCTCGATTCGCAGCGCACCCAGGTGGTGATGGAGTCGCTGTTGCAGCGGATCGTCGAGACCGGCGCGGAAATCGCGATCATCGACATCACAGGCGTGCCCACCGTGGACACCCTGGTCGCCCAGCACCTGCTCAAGACCGTCACCGCGATCCGCCTGATGGGCGCCGACGCGATCATCAGCGGCGTGCGGCCGCAGATCGCCCAGACCATCGTGCACCTCGGCCTGGACCTGCAGGGTATCGTCACGAAGGCCAACTTGGCCGACGCGCTGGCGCTGGCACTCAAGCGCACCGGCGTGACCGTGAACAAGGCGGCCTGAGATGGAGCGCATTCCGATCCTGCAGATGGGTGACATCCTGCTGGTCACCATCCAGGTCGACATGCACGACCAGCTGGCGCTGACCCTGCAGGACGATCTGACCGAACGCATCCGCGCCACGTCCGCGCGCGGCGTGCTGATCGAGATCTCCGCGCTCGACATCGTCGATTCCTTCATCGGCCGGATGATCGACACGATCTCGGCGCTGGCCCGGATCATGGATGCGCGCACCGTGGTGGTGGGCATGCAGCCGGCGGTCGCGATCACGCTGGTGGAGCTGGGCCTCAACCTGGCGGGCGTGCGTACGGCGCTGAATGTCGATCGCGGCATGAAGCTGCTGCAGCAGATCGGCGACACCGACGCATGAACACCAGCGGCCAGTTGCCGGTCCGCACCGAGCAGGACGTGGTGCTGGCGCGCCAAGCCGCGCGCCAGGCGGCGGTCGGCTGCGGCCTGCGCCTGGTCGACCAGACCAAGCTGATCACTGCGGCGAGCGAACTGGCGCGCAACGCGGTGGTGTACGGCGGGGGCGGACTGATGCAGTGGACGATCGTGCAGGACGGGCTGCGCAAGGGCGTGCGCCTGGAATTCGCCGACGAGGGACCCGGCATCCCGGACATCGAGCAGGCGCTGACCGACGGCTGGACATCCGGCAAGGGCATGGGGCTGGGGCTGTCGGGCTCCCGCCGGCTGGTCGATGTGTTCGAGCTCGACAGCGCGCCCGGTCGGGGCACGCGCGTGACGATCACGAAATGGGCATAAGTTTTTCCGGCCATATCACGCGTGTCATACCGGTAGAAGAATCGTCGCAGGTGGGGCAGGTGCGGCGCGAGGCGCTCAGCCTGGCGACGCTGGCGGATTTCGACGAGACCGATGCCGGACGCGTGGCGCTGGCCGCCACCGAAATCACTACCAACCTGCTGCGCCACGGGCTGGGCGGGCGCGTGCTGCTGTCGCTGGTGCAGGGCGCGGCGGGCAAGGGCGTGGAGATCTGCAGCGTCGACCGCGGGCCGGGCTTCTCGCTCGCGCGCTGCCTGCCTGACGGCTATTCCACCGGCGGCAGCCAGGGACAGGGGCTGGGCGCGATCCAGCGCCAGGCCACGGTGCTGGACGTGTGGTCCGACGATGCCGGCGCGGTGGTGCTGGCGCGCATCTACGGCGCCCGCGCCAAGGACAACGACCTGCCTTACGGCGCGCTGCGCATCCCGATGCGCCACGAAGTGGTGTGCGGCGACAGCTGGCACCTGGAGTGGAACGGACCGCGGTTGGTCGCCACATTGGTCGACGGCCTCGGCCACGGCCTGCCGGCCAGCGAAGCGTCCCAACTGGGTGTCGCTGCGGCGGCGGATGCAGGCGACATGGCGGCCGAAGACATCATCGGCCGGATGCATGCACGGATGAGCCGCTCGCGCGGCGGCGCCGCGGCGGTGTTCTGCTTCGACGGGGACACCCGGCTGGGGCAGTTCGCCGGTATCGGCAACATTTCGGCCGCGGTGCATGAAGGCGGCGCCTCGCGCGGAATGCCGTCGCATCCGGGTATCGTCGGCGGCAACTACCGCCGCGTGCAGGCCTTCGGGTTCCAGGTTCCCACCGATGCTCTGCTGCTGATGCACAGTGACGGGCTGCAGGCACGCTGGAGCCTCGCCCGGTACGAAGGACTGGCGTATCGGCATCCTGCGCTGGTGGCGGCGGTGCTGCATCGCGATTTCAACCGCGGCCGGGACGACACGGGAATTCTCGCGATCCGCCTGGGAGGACGGGCATGAGCGACATCGAAGGAACCGCCGCCGAGCTGGCCCGGGCGCTCGAAGAGAACGCCGCGCTGCGCGCGGAACTCGACGAAACCAACCAGGGCGTGCTGGCGCTGTACGCCGAGCTCGACCAGCAGGCCGAGCAGCTCAGGGAAGTCTCCGAGCTCAAGAGCCGGTTCCTGTCCTACATGAGCCACGAATTCCGCACGCCGCTGGGTTCGATCCTCAGCATGACCAGGTTGCTCGAGGACGGCTTGGACGGTCCGCTCAATGCCGAACAGCTCAAGCAGGTGCGCTTCATCAATGCCGGCGCGGTGGAGTTGCGCGACATGGTGGATGACCTGCTGGACCTGGCCAAGATCGAGGCCGGCCGCATCTCGATCTCGCCGGCCTGGTTCGATCTGATGGATCTGTTCTCGGCGCTGCGCGGCATGTTCCGGCCGCTGGTCGAGGGCGCGGGCAGCGTGGAGCTGGTGTTCGAGGATCCGCCGTCCCTGCCGATGCTCTACACCGACGACACCAAGCTCGCGCAGATCCTGCGCAACTTCATTTCCAATGCGCTCAAGTTCACCCCGAACGGCAAGGTGACCGTGTCGGCGGGAATGGAGGACGAGGGGCATATCCGCTTCAGCGTGCGCGATACCGGTATCGGCATTCCCGAACACATGCTCGGCGCGCTGTTCGAGGATTTCGTGCAGGTGGATTCGCCGATCCAGAAGCGCCTGCGCGGCACCGGACTGGGCCTGGCGCTGTGCCGGCGGTTCGCCGAACTGCTCGATGGCTCCGTGGGCGTGCACAGCGAGCTCGGAGAAGGCTCGGAGTTCTTCGTGACCCTGCCGATCAAGCTCCAACCGGGGGTATCCGACGATGGCGCCTGACCGTGTGCTGGTGGTGGACGACAACGTCGCCACGCGATATTCCATCCGTCGCGTGCTCGAGTTCCACGGCTGCCAGGTGGACGAAGCGGGTACCGGCACTGAAGGCCTGGCACGGCTGGCAGATGCGGCCTACGACGCGCTGGTGCTGGACGTCAATCTGCCCGACATGAGCGGTTTCGACGTGGTGCGCGCGCTGCGGGCCTCGCCACGCACCGCGTTGCTGCCGGTCGTGCACGTATCGGCGGCATCGATCGCGACCGGTGACCTGATCACCGGCCTGGAGGCGGGCGCGGATGCGTACCTGATCCACCCGGTCGACCGTGACGTGCTGATGGCCACGCTGCGTACGCTGTTGCGCGTGCGCCGGGCCGAGGATGCGCTGCACACGCGCGAGGCCCGCTTCCGCGAGATCTTCGAACATATCGGTGCGCCGATCGCCGCGGTCGCCGCCGACCTCCAGGTGCGCGAGGCCAACGCGGCGTTCAAGGCCCTGATGGACGAGGCCGGCGTGCAGACGCTGTCGGCCCTGTTCGGCGACCAGCCGGTGTCCGAGCTGCAGGACGCGCTGCGCAGCGACGATGGCTGGCGCGGTACCTTCCGGCTGCAGATGCCCGGCGGCGTGCGCGTCACCGAGTGGCGGGTGACCCCCTACAAGGAGCCCGGCGTCGGCCTGCTGTATGTCGACGACCAGACCGAGCAGCACGCACGCGAACAGGCGCAGCGTCGCCAGCTCGATTCGGCCAACAGCGAACTCGCGTTGCAGATCGCCGAGCGCGAGCGCACCGAGATCGAGCTGCAGCAGGCGCTGAAGATGGATTCGCTCGGCAAGCTGACCGGCGGAATCGCGCACGACTTCAACAACATGCTCACCGGCATCATCGGTGCGTTCGACATGATCAGCACCGCGGTCGAACGCGACCGCCTCGACCGGGTTCCGCGCTATGTGGAGCTGGGCGTGGGCGCCGCGCTGCGGGCGGCCGCGTTGACCCAGCGCATGCTCGCGTTCGCCCGCAAGCAATCGCTCGATGCGGTGGCTTTCGATGTCGGCGCGCGCATCGAGGCGGTGTCGGCGCTGCTCGGCCAGTCGATCGGCGAGAACATCCAGCTGTCGCTGGACATGCCGCAGGCGCCGCTGATCGCGGTCGCCGATCCCAACCAGCTCGACAACGTCGTGCTGAACCTGGCGATCAATGCACGCGATGCGCTCAAGGGCGCGGGACGCATCACGATTGCCGCGCGGCCGGTGTCGCTTGCGCAGTCGGCCGATCTCGAGGCCGGCGAGTACGTCAGCCTGACCGTCACCGACGACGGCCCCGGCATTCCAGCCGAGATCGTGCACAAGGTGTTCGAGCCGTTCTTCACCACCAAGCCGATCGGCGAGGGCACCGGGCTCGGCCTGTCGATGACCTATGGATTCGCCCGCCAGAGTGGCGGCACCGCGCGCATCCGCAGCGTGGTCGACGAGGGCACGACGATCGAAGTGCTGTTGCCCCGCGGCGAGGCGCCGCAGACCGAGCCTGCTGTCGAGCCGCAGGCGCCCGCCGGCGGCGCAGAGCGCATCCTGCTCGTGGATGACGATGAAATGGTGCGCGCGATGGCGATGGAGGCGCTGCTCGATGCGGGTTACGACGTTGTCGCCTGCGCCAACGGCAGCGACGCGCTGGCCGCGGTCGAGGCCGCGGACCGCCCTTTCGATCTGCTGCTGACCGACGTCGGCCTGCCCGGCATCAGCGGCCGGGAACTGGCTGACCGGGTGCTCGAACGCCTGCCCGACATCCGCGTGCTCTTCATCACCGGCTATGCCGAGAACGCGCAGAACCGCCAGAGTTTCCTCGGCAACGGCATGGGCATGCTGCCCAAGCCGTTCAATCTCAAGGAACTGCTGAATGCGGTGCGTGAGAGTTTCCTGATGCTGCGCGGCGTCTGATCGCCCGTCCGCCTGCGGAAGATTCTCCACGTCCCGGAGCTATATATGTTTGCTAGCGCACGCAGGCGGGCACGGTACGGCGCTATCGTCCCGCAATGGAGCGTGCTTCGAATGGATTTCTCGACCAGCTCAGGTTTCTGGTGAGCTCGGGCAATCTGCAGGCGGCGCTGGAGCATCTGAACCTGCAATCGGGACTGCGCTTCACCGCGCTGTACCGCTACGCCGGCGTCGCCACCGGTGATTTCCTGCTTGTGGACCGTGATGATTCCGGTCGCCCGACGGCCGAGTGGATGCAGCGGCACGAACTCTGCCGCAGCTTCGTCGAAGCGATGGCGGACATGCCGGCGGGGGATGACGCATCGCCCGATCTCACCTGCGTGGAGCATCCGCTTGCCGCGCTCGTCCAGGCGTATTGCAGCTTGCCCCTGTGCGTGGAGAGCGGCGCGATCTTCGGCCTGCTCTGCCAGTTCGACATGGCGCCGATCGTGATCCAGCCGTCGACGATCGCCCTGATGCGGGAACTCGCCGCGGCCTTGAATCCAAGATCGGTGCGCGAGGCGCGCAGGACCTATTTCGAGGGGCGGGTCGATCGGCTCTCCGACATGCAGGACCTGATTGCGGCGGCGGCCGACGCCGGCGAGGACGCCCGGCAGATGTTCGACAGCTTCGCCGATCCACTGCGGGCCGAGGCGTTCCGCAAACTCGAGCCCGACGACGCGCTGGCCATCGAGGCCAGGATCAGCGCAATCTGGAGCAACGTAGACGCCCGACCCTGAGCCCGGCAGTGCACGGCCTCCGCCGGAGCCGGTTCGGGTACTGCGTGCTGGAGCAATGCGGAGTTGCGTACAGCGCATCCGTCGCCGCACGGTGGGTCCGGGGCCAGTGCCCACACGAACGCCCGTTCCCTCAGGGCGCGATCGCGCCTTCGATCGAGTCGTCCAGTGTCTTGCCGACCGCGGCACCGATCATCATCTTCGTCGCGGCGACGAAGTCGCCATGCTTGTTGTCCCAGTAATAGCCGTCGGTCGGCGTCACCTTGATCACGGTGATGCGCGGGTCGGCCTTGCCCTCGGTGAACCATGTTTTCACGATCGGGTTCCAGAGTTCCTCGATACGATCGCGGTCGCGACTGATCGTCGCCGTGCCATGGAGGGCCAAAAACCCGGAGTGCCTGGAGGACTGCAGGAACAGGCGCACCGCAGGGTCGGCTGCGATCTCGGCATTCTTGTGGCTGTCGGCCGCGCTGAGGAACCACAGCGCACCGGTTTCGTCGGCCTTCTTGATCGACATGGGACGCGTACCGCCGGTCGGGCTGTCGGCCAGCGCAGTGGTGCAGAAGAAGCACGAGTCCGCATCGTCGGACATGTCCTGGATTCGCGCCACGGCGTCGGCTGCCGAGAGATCCTGGCGATTGTGCTCGGGCTGGTCACGATTGATCGAATCCATCGGAATCTCCGTAAGGGAAAAGCGGCCGCTGCGCGCCGTCTCCGACGCGCAGCGGGAAAACACGGTATTGCTCAGGGTGCGCTGTTGCCCTGACTGCTGCGCATGCTGCCCTGCGGGTTGCCGGCGGATGCATCGGAGATATCGCTCACCAGTCGCTGGGCCGTGCCCTCGCTGCGGTCATTGCCGAGTGGCGCGCTGTTCGCCTGCTTGCGCTGCAGGGCCTGGTAGGCGAAGTAACCGACTGCGCCAACGGCTGCCATCTTGAAAAGTCCCATGCATCTGTCTCCTGTGGTGGTGGGTGAAAAGAAGAGTTCAGTCGGGCGTCCCGGGCGAGACTTCGTCGCCGGGGACGTCGGTGGTGGCTGGGTTGGCGTCCGGCCGAGGAGCGCCGGTCTGGCCCGCCTGCTGGCGCTCGCGACCTTGGGCCTGGTCGGAACGGGTAACGTCGGTATCGCGGTCGGGTGACGTGTTGTGGCTCATGCGGGTCCGCCTTCGCTGGAGGGCGTACGCTGCGCTGGAGGCCGTGAACTCCGGGCGAGGTGGCGGCATTCATGCGCAGCTTCGCGGAGATTCCGCACCGACCAGCTTCACCCCCGGCGCCATCGCTGCGCCGTCAGCCGTACATGAGATTGCCGGAGCAGAAGACGGGTCTACGCGCAGGGGCGAGGACTGGAAGACAGGGGCACCAGGTTGGCTGCATGGCCATCCGAAGCCGAGCGAGCTGGCCTGTTGCGGCGCGCCGCCACGTCGACCCGGATGCGTGTTCATGCGATCGGGCGAACGTCGGCACCGCCGCCTTCCGCAGGGCGTGGGCGAGACTGGAGCCGCAACATCGCACCGAACGGGGCCCCGTCGGCGCCGGGCACGCGCCCGCCGAGGACTGCGCCGCAGCGAGCCGCTGCGGCGCCGATCCCAGCGATCAGCTCTCGCCGAAGCTCCGGCTCGACTGCGGGCTGCCCCCCACGTCGGCACCGTCGTCGATCATGTCCTGGGCGAGCGGGTCGCCATGGGGCGTCGTGCGCTCGCCTTCGTCTGCGAGCGGGGCACGAGAGCTCATACGTTCGTTGGAGTCGCGCTCACGCGAGTCGCCGATGGCTGCGTTGTCCGTGTCCTTGTCGCGCGACCCGCCCTGTGCGGTGCGCTTGGAGAAGGCCTTGTAGGCAAAATAGCTCAGCGCACCGGCGGCGACGATCCTCAGAATCTTCATGGCAGAAATCCGCATGGGAAAGGGGCGTCAGGTTTAGAGCGCGGCGGGTGAGCCATGCGTGACTTTCGCCGGGGTTTGCCCCCACAGGCGGCGGCCGGCAGAACCCGCGTTCATCCGTTGCGCTCGCCAGCATGCGCACGAGCCACGGTCGCGCGCGTGACACGACCGCGCCGGCCGGCGCGATGCCTAGCGCTTGCTCGCGAGCACGCCGTCGAGCGCGAGTTCGCTGCGCAGCCCCGCCTTTTCCAGGCGGCGCGCGACCTCGCGCGGCACGTCACGGCCGCTGGTGAGCCGGTTCGGCGCGCCGGTGTAATGGAACAGCCGGCCGCCACGACGCAGGACGCGGGCAAGCTGGTCGTAGAAGGCCTGCGAGTACAGCTCACCGGCGATGCCGAAGCGCGGCGGATCATGCAGCGCGGCATCGACGCTGGCATCGGCGATGCCGAGGATCGCCTGCGAGACATCGCCGTGCGTGAGCTCGAGGCGTCCTGCGGTTTCGGCAGCGTCCGGATCTGGTGACCACGGGTTGAGCGTGCGCAGCCACAGCACGTCCTCGTTCTTCTCAAACGAGCGGATGCGGGTGACGCCAGACTCCAGGCAACATGCGGCGAAGTAGCCCAGTCCGCCGCAGGTGTCGAGCACCGTCTTGCCGCGCGGCGCCACCAGTGCGACCTTCTGCCGGGCATCGTCCATCGGCGAAATCCGCGCCGACACCAGCATCTTGATGCCGTCGATCTCGAAGGTCGGCGGGCCCCAGTCGGTGGGCACGAGCTTGATCAGTGACCCGCCGTAGCGCGAGACGGAGGCCCAGCCATCTCCTTCGCGCACGTAGATCGTGCGGTCCTTGAGCGCGTCGGGCCAGGGCTGCCGGGTGCCCTCCCAGAGCCAGTGGTCGGGTGCCAAGGTCACGGTGGTGGTCGTGCGCCCCAGGTCCAGCGAACCCGTCCAAGCGGAGTGCCCGTCACGCTGGGCCGCGCGCATCGCCTCGACGGTCGCACGGGTCAGCAGGGGGCGGGGGACCTGGGGCATGAGGGGTGGGGCGTACGCGGCGGCGCATCGTAACCTGCGCCCCGCGCATCCGCCCACAGAAACAGGCTGGCACTCGGGAGAGGGCGGCATCGTATTCATCACAGCCGTAAACCTCGCTTGAACGGAAACCGCGCGAATGCGTGGAGGCCATGTGAAGGTTTGTGTGCGCTTCAGGTGCGGCCGTCTCTACTGCGCCCCCGACGCCCGCTGGGTGTCGGGACATTTCCCCCGCAGATGCGCCCCCGCGCATCCAAGACCAGAAAGGATAGCCCCCCGATGAAGAAGCTTCTGATTCCCGCCGCGATTGCGGCCGCGCTGTGCGCGCCGAGCGCGTTCGCCCAGAGCACCGCCGGCGACACCTATCGCCCGGACCTGCAGGTCGGTGAAGGCAACGGTTTCGTGGCCGGCAACGTGGGCCGCACCGATGGCGGTACCGCCGGCCGCTTCGGCACCGGTGATTTCAACGTGTTCGAGAGCCGCGACGGCCGCAAGACCGGCTACGGCCTGGTCGGCGGTTACCGCTGGAAGCTCTCGCAGAACTTCGGCCTGGGTGTCGAGGGTGGTTACACGGATCTGGGCAACATCGAAGTCCGCAACATCGACAACGGCGACGACGTGAACCAGCGCAGCGACCGCAACGCGCTGCGCGGCTGGCAGGTCGGCGGCAACGCCCGCCTCAACGTGACGCCGGAGTGGTACATCAGCGGCCGCGGCGGCTTCTTCCGCGCGTCCGACAACAACATCGATTACTACAACTCGGTCGGCCAGGATCTCGGTCTGGAAAGCGGCGGCAGCGACGGCCGCAACAGCTGGTACGCGGGTATCGGCACCGGCTGGAACGCCACCGAGAACTTCAGCATCGGTGTCCACTACGACTACTACCGCGCCAAGTCGGGCGATGTGCGTGATCCGGTCAGCGGTGTGCGCTTCGAAGGTCCCAAGCGCTCGACCGCGCTGCTCGGCCTGACCGCGGAATACGCGTTCTGATCGACGTGTTCGCGCGTGCGTGACCGAACGGGCGCCGCAAGGCGCCCGTTCTTGCTTCTGCGCTGGCGGGTCGTCGAGCCTGCACCGTGCAGGAGGGACTTCGCCTCCGCCCGGGAAGGCGAACCAGTCTGTCGCGTCCGCGGGAGATGTGGCGCAGCGCTGGACCCGCGCGGCGCTGGCATCATCGGCGCATGTCGCCGTTGACCCTCGACCAGCTCCGTCGCTATGCCCTGGCGCGTTCGCTGTTCAAGCCGACCACGTTGATGCGCGCGATCGAGCGGGTCGGCTTCGTCCAGGCCGATCCGATCCGTGCACCGGCACGCGCGCAGGATCTGAGCCTGCGCCACCGCGTGATCGGCTATCGCGCCGGGGATCTGGAGCGGCGCTACCCGCGGCTGCCGCTGGAAGAGGACTTCTTCGTCAACTACGGATTCCTTCACCGCACGCACCAGGCGCTGATGCACCCGCGCATCGCCCGGGAGGACTGGACGGCCGCGCGTCGACGGCAGGCGCAGGCGGTCCTTGCGTTCGTTGCCGAACGTGGCAGCGCACATCCGCGCGAGGTCGACGCGCACTTCGCGCACGGCAAGGTCGTCAACTGGTTCGGCGGCTCGTCCAATGCCAGCACGCGACTGCTCGATGACATGCACTACCGCGGCCTGTTGCGCGTGGCGCGCCGGCACAACGGCACACGCGTCTATGCGGTCCGCGCACCGTTGCCGGCGCCAGCCGATCCCGACGCCGTCGCATTCCGCATGGACGCGCTGTTGGACCTGCTGGTGCGCACCTACGCGCCGCTGCCCGAGGCCAGCCTGCGGCAGCTGATGGCGTATCTGGCACGCGGCGTCCCGCAATGGCGCGATGCACGCTCCGCGGCGCTGGACCGCGCCCGCGCGCGCCTGGACGGGGCACGGATCGATGGCGTCGATTGGCTCTGGCCCGCCGGCGAGACGCCGCGCAGCAGACGCTGGCGGGCCGACGCCGCAGTGCGCTTGCTGACTCCGTTCGATCCGGTGGTCTGGGACCGTCGCCGGTTCGAACTGTTCTGGGGCTGGCGCTATCGCTTCGAGGCCTACACACCCGCACCGGAGCGACGGCTGGGCTATTACGCACTGCCGCTGCTGTGGAGTGAGCGGGTGATCGGCTGGGGCAACCTGGCGGTCGTCGACGGCGCGCTGTCGGTGGAGTTGGGTTACGTGGAAGGCCGGCCGCCACGCGACCCGGTATTCGCCGAGGGGCTGGCGCAGGAGCTGGACCGCATGCGTCTGTTCCTGGGTTCGAAGTGAAGGGGCTGCGCGCGCCTCACTGCTTCTCGCCGACCCACACCTGCATCTCCACCGTCTGCAGCAGCCCGTAGTTGGTCAGGAACGCCACGTCGGCGGCATCGCGTCCGTAGGCGATGACGATGCGTCCACCGCGCGGCGCGTCCTGGGTCGCATCGAAGGTGTACCAGCGATCATCGAGGTAAGCCTCGAACCAGGCATGCAGATCCATCGGCTCGAGGCCGTACAGATAGCCGACCACCATGCGGGCGGGAATGCGCAGGCTGCGGCACAGGGTGATGCCGACGTGCGCGTAGTCGCGGCACACACCGGCGCCGTGCGCGATGGTGTCGAGTGCATCGGTGGTCGCGTCACTGACGCCGTACCGGTAGGCGATGTGCCGGCGGATCCACGCCACGATGGCGCCGACCTGGCCGCTACGCGGCCCCGCCTGATCGACGATCTCCTGCGCGCGCTCGAATGCACGATCGCTCGGGCAGTAACGGCTCGGCAGCAGGTACTGCAGGGTGTGGCCGGGCAGCGACGCCGGCGCCATCGGCGCCGACCACGGCGCCACCGCGATGCTGCGCTCGGTCTCGACCTCCAGTTCGGTGCGGATGCGCATCCGCCCGCTGGGCACGACGAAGCGCTGGCACAGGTTGCCGAAGGAATCCACGAACTCCGTCGGGCGCACGTGGGGGTCGAATGCGTAGTGCTCGCTGACCAGCCACTGGGCGTCGCCGCTGCGGGGCCGGAGCATCGCGACGACCGCGCAATCGACATCCGCCTCGACGATGAGCTCGCAGCCGGCCAGCAGGCGCATCGTGAGTCCTTGGATAGCAAGAGCGGGCGCGTATCGTGGCGATCATCACGTGTAGCGGGTGTCGCTGTCGCCACCCGCGCGTGATTCGGGCGCCGGTGTGCGGGTAACGCATGGGGCGGCGCTGCGCGCCCGGGCTGCGGATTCACGGCCATGCGACGTGCGCGGCGCGAGCGTAGCGGGCCCCCAGCCAGGAGCATCCGCGATGAATCAGCCCGCGCAGCAGCAGGACGTCCCAGGCGTCGAGAAGAACCTCGATCCCCAGGCTGACCATGGCGAGCAGAGCTACCGCGGCAGTGGCCGCCTCGAAGGCAAGGTCGCCATCATCACCGGTGGCGACAGCGGTATCGGTCGCGCGGTGGCGATCGCCTATGCGCGCGAAGGGGCCGACGTGCTGGTGAGTTATCTCAACGAAGACGAGGACGCGCGCGAGACCAGGCGCTGGGTGGGCCAGGCCGGGCGACGCTGCGAGCTGTTGCCGGGTGACATCGCCGACCCGGCGCATTGCCGGGCGATCGTGCAGAAGGCCGTCGATGCGTTCGGCCGTCTCGACATCCTGGTCAACAATGCGGCCTATCAGATGAGCTACGACTCGCTCGACGAGATTCCCGACGACAAGTGGGATTACACCTTCCAGGTCAATGTCACCGCGATGTTCCACCTGTGCAAGGCCGCGGTGCCGCACATGAAGCCCGGCGCCTCGATCATCAACACCAGCTCGATCAATTCCGACAAGCCCAACCCCACACTGCTGCCCTATGCGGCGACCAAGGGTGCGATCGCCAATTTCAGCGCGGGTCTGGCGCAGTTGCTGGCCGACAAGGGCATCCGGGTCAATTCGGTGGCGCCGGGTCCGATCTGGACCCCGCTGATCCCGGCGACCCTGCCCCCCGATGCGGTCGCCTCCTTCGGTAAGCAGACCCCTCTCAAGCGTCCCGGCCAGCCGGCCGAGTGCGCGCCGATCTATGTGCTGCTGGCCTCCGACGAGGGCAGCTACATGACTGGCGGCCGCTACGCCGTCACTGGCGGGATGCCGATCCTGTAGCCCACTGACCGCGGCCGCGTTTCTTCACTTCGGCGTGGCGCGGTCGCGGGCATATCCCCTCACACCCTGCACTCCGCAGGCGGGAGAGACCCATGGACAAGAACCGCACAGAAGGCGCCAAGAACCAGGTCAAGGGCGCTGCGAAGGAAGTGGCTGGCAAGGTCACCGGCAATACGTCGAAAGAAGTCGCCGGCAAGGTCCAGAAAACGGCCGGCAAGGCGCAGAGCGCGGTCGGCAAGGCCAGCGACGACGCGCGCAAGAAGCGTTGAACTTGGCGCAGGATGCGTCGGATGGGCGGCTTCGGCCGCCCTTTTCCGTTCTAGGGCGCCGTCAGCCGTTCCAGCGTATCCAGGAAGAGGAACGCCGCGTCGCGCGAGTCCCCGCACATGTCGGGCGCCGGGCGCAGCGATGCGCAGAATGCAGGCCGTTCGGCCCGGCCGAAAAGACGGCAGCGCAGGTGCTCGTCGAGCTGCACGCAGGGCACCCCCGCCGGCTTGCCCTGCGGCATGCCGGGGATCGGCGAGGTGATCGACGGCGCGATGCAGCAGGCGGCGCAGAGGTGCCGGCAGTCCACCGGCCTAGCGCCCGCAGGGCAGTGACGCGCCGCCCGTCAGGTGGCGCGGGCTGACGCAGGGCATCGACACGGACGCGGCATCCACGAAGCCTAGTCGGCCGTGGTCAGCGAGATGTTCCGCGCCTGCAGTGCATCGAACACGGCATCGGTTTCCGGGCGCACGCCATGCCACAACTCGAAGCTCTCGGCCGCCTGTTCGACCAGCATGCCCAGACCGTCGATCACTCCCTGGCAGCCGTGCGCGCGCGCCCACGCCAGGAACGGCACCGCCGCTTCCCCGTAGCTGAGGTCGACCGCATCGGTGCGCATGCCCACGAGCGAGCGCGGCAGTGCCGGCACGCTGCCATCGCGGCCTGCCGAAGTCGCGTTGATGATCAGCTCGAACTCGCCCATCTCGCCGAGCTGCTCGAAATAGCGCGGATGCACCACGCCGGGCTCGCCGAGCGCGTCGGCCAGTGCGTCGGCGCGCGCGGGCGTGCGGTTGACCACGTAGAGCTCGGAGACCCCTGCGTCGAGCAGCGCGGGTGCCACGCTCCTTGCCGCGCCGCCTGCGCCGATCAGCAGGGTGCGACGCCCGCGCAGGTCGAGGCTGCGGCGGTCGGTCAGGTCGCGGACCAGGCCGACGCCGTCGGTCGTGTCGCCATGCCAGGTCTCCCCGCGGCGCACGAGCGTATTGACCGCACCGGCGCGCGTGGCCCGCTCGCTGCGCGTCGAGGCCAGGTCGTAGGCGAGCGTCTTCAGCGGCAGGGTGATGTTGGCCCCGGCTCCGCCCGCGGCGGCGAAGGCCGCCAGCGCGTCGGCAAAGGTCGCCGGCGGCGCATCGATCGCCTCGTACACCAGGTCGATGCCGGTCTGCCGGCCGAACGCCTGATGGATGCGGGGTGACAGGGAGTGTGCGACCGGATGGCCGAACACGGCGTAGCGGGCGGTGGACATGGAAGCCTCGGTGGCGGGCGCGCCGGACTGGCGTGCCGACAAGTCTAGTGGGGGGGCGGACACGGGGCGTGCAGGCAGGCCTGCCTCACCGGACCAGACGCCGGGGTATGGCAAAAAAATGGCGGCGGCATGCCCTATCGGGGCAGAAAGTTGTGTAGAACGTCAGAGCCGGAGCGTGGCGCGTCAGGTTGTGCCGCCACCGGGGGAGAAGACGCTGGGGTCGATCGTTCGACGGCGGCGTCGTCTGGGTCAGGAAGGTCCATCCACGAGGGAACATCCGCATGTCACGCATCCGAAAGGTGGGAGCGGCGTCCGCGCTGCTCGGCCTCGCTGTCGTCGCGGTCGCCAGTACCGCGCTCCCGTCCCGTGTCCCGGCCCTCGGGAATGCGGTCGATTCCGCCAAGGCCAGTATCGGTGCCCTGCTGGGCGGCACGTCGCCGGTCGACACGCGCGGCGCTGCAACCGTCACCCGCGGTGGCGGCACGGGCGCGCCGGCTGAACCCGGGGTCGCGCAGCCGGGTACGCCCGAGCGCTACATCGTCGTATTCGAAGAGCCGGCGCTGGCCGCCTACAAGGGCGGCCTCGGCGGGCTGGCCGCACCCGCACGGCGTGTCGACGCACGCGGCAAGTCGCGGCTGGACGTCAGGAGCGCCAGCGCGCGCAGCTACGTCAGCTATCTGCAGGGACGCCAGTCCGACCTCGTGGGGGCGATGGCCCTGCGCGTCGGCCGTCCGCTCGACGTCGAGCGGCGCATGCAGCACGCGGTCAACGGCGTCGTCGTCGAGTTGACCGCGACCGAGGCCAGCAGGATCGAGAAGCTCGACGATGTCCGCCTGGTCGAGGCCTATCGCGAGTACACGCTCGATACCGATACCGGCCCGCGCCTGATCGGCGCCGAGGCGGTCTGGGATGGTAGCTGGACCGGGGCAACCGGCCAGTTCCAGGGCGAGGGCATCGTCTACGGCATCCTCGATTCGGGCATCAACTTCGGCTCGCCCTCGTTCGCGGCGGTGGATCCGATCGACGGCTACCAGCACGTCAATCCACTGGGCGCCGGCACCTATCTGGGCAGCTGCGCGGCCGGCGGCGTCGACGCGGGACGTTGCAACGACAAGCTCATCGGTGGCTACGACTTCGTCTGCGAAGCGCCGGGCAACACTTGCGGCAACTCCAGCTTCCGCGAGGAGCGCGGGTTCGGTGACACCAACGGCCACGGCACGCACGTGGCCTCGACCGTCGCCGGCAATCGCCGCGACGTGTCCTATCGCGGCAACACGCGTCGCATTTCGGGCGTGGCGCCGCGCGGCAACCTCGTCGCCTACGACATCTGCTACACCAACATCGCCACCGGCCAGGGCCAGTGCCCGAACGTCGCTGCGGTCGCGGCGATCAACCAGGCGATCGCCGACGGTGTGGTGGATGTCCTCAACTACTCGATCAGTGGCGGCGCCCAGCCGTGGGCCGAAGTCGTCTCGCTGGCGTTCCTCAATGCGACCGATGCCGGCATCTACGTCGCGTCCTCGGCAGGCAACAGCGGCCCGGGGCCGAACACCATGGGGCATCTGGAACCATGGGTCTCCTCGACGGCAGCGGCGCAGCACGGCCGCGGCTCGTTCGCACTCGCCCTCGAGGTGACCGGTCCGGGCAACGTGCCCGAGCAGCTGCGTCCGGTGCTGGTCGACGAGGGCTCGGGCGGCGTGGCGTTCAATGCGACGATTCCGGGCAATACGCCGCTGCGGGTCAGCGCAACGCTCGATAGCGTCGACGACGGCTGCAACGGGTTCCCGGCCGGCAGCTTCCAGGGCGCGATCGCGGTGGTCCGCCGCGGCACCTGCTCGTTCGTGATCAAGGCCGACAATGCCCGCAACGCCGGCGCGATCGCGGTGGTGATCGCCAACAACGCCGCCGGCGCCATCATTCCGTCGGTGCCCGGCGCCACGATTCCGGTGTTCGGCATGCCCCAGGCCGATGCCGACGTGCTGCGCGACTTCGTGCGGGCCAACCCGACTGCGACGGCTAGCGTGCTGTACCCGCCGATCGCGCTGCCCAACACCGCCGACGCGCTCGGCGCCTTCAGCTCGCGCGGCCCCGCAGGCACGTTCAACCTGGTCAAGCCCGACATGACCGCCCCCGGCGTGAGCATCCTCGCGGCCTACGCCGGAGCCACGATCACCGGCTTCGAGAGCCTGGTTGAGTCGATCAACGGCACCTCGATGGCGTCGCCGCACCAGGCCGGCGCCGCCGGTCTGATCCGTCAGGCGCGGCCGGGCTGGTCCGTCCCCGAGATCAAGTCGGCGCTGGCGATGACCGCCAAGACCGAAGTGTTCAAGGAGGATTCGGTCACCCCGGCGACGCCGTTCGACAAGGGCAGCGGCCGGGTCCAGGTGGACCGCGCGATCAACGCCGGTCTGGTGATGCACGAAACGACCGCGAACTACCGCGCGGCCGATCCCGCGCTGGGTGGTGACGAGTCGACGCTCAACCAGCCGAGCATCGCCAACCGCAGTTGCTACAGCAGCTGCAGCTTCGTGCGCACTTTCCGCAACCCGCACGGCAGCGCGTCGAGCTGGCGCATCAGCTTCAGCGGCGTCAACGCGACGGCGACGCCGTCGACGCTCAAGGTGCCTGCGGGCGGTACGGCCTCCGTCCGCATCACGGTCAACACCCGCGATGTGGCCGCCAACGGCAGCTGGAGCTTCGGCGAGATGCGGCTCGAGTCCAGCGGCCCGATCCTGGGCGTGCAGCGCACGCCGCTGACGCTGCCGATCGCCATCGCGGTCCAGGCGCCGGTGGTCAAGCTGCCCGAGTCGATTTCGCTGGCCCTTGCGGCCGGCCGCAGCGGGACCGCGACCGGTTCGGTGGCCAACGTCGGCGGCTCGCCGCTGGCCTACAGCGTCGCCAACACCGGCGCCGGCAGCCTGGCGCTTGTCGATCGCCTGCGTGGCACCCTGACCAACGGCTATCGCGGCATCTACCGCTCCGATGCCGGCAGCCCGGTGGCGCAGATGGTGGCCGACGATTTCGTCGTCGAATCGCCGACGCGGCTGACGGCGATCCTCAACGAGGGCTTTGCGGTCGGTGGCACGTTCACTGCCACCCAGGTGGGCTGGGCGATCTTCGCCGATGCCAATGGCGTGCCCGCCGGCAACCCGGTGACCACGCCCGGCGCCGCGGTGTGGCGTTTCCTCGGTGCGCCGAACGCCCCGGGGGTGCAGGTCTCGGGCACCAACCTCGGCTTCAACTTCGGTGCCGCGGGCCAGGACGTCGTGCTGCAGCCGGGCCGGTACTGGCTGGTCGCCTATACCCGCGGGCCCTATGCCTCGAGCTGGGCGTGGTACGCATCGCCGGCGGGTAACGGCAGCTTCGCGTTCATCGAGATCGCCTCGACTGGCGCGGGCAGCTGGTCGCTGTTGAACAACTACGCGGGGCTGTCGATGCAGGTGCGTGGCGAGGTGGCATGCGGCGCGCCGTGGATGGGTGCCGTCACCCCGGCCTCGGGCACGGTGCAGGCCGGTGCGGTCCAGGCCAACCGCGTCTCGCTCAGCGCGGCGGGGCTGTCGCCCGGGCGCCACGTCGGTCACTTGTGCGTGAGCAGCAATGATCCGGCGACGCCGAAGGCGGCTGCGCCGGTGGTGCTGACAGTGAACTGACCGGGCGCAATCGCACAACGGGAACGCCCGGGCTTGCCCGGGCGTTCTTTTTTGGGCACCGGCCCGACTGCAAGTCGAAGGCCCTTGCCCGGCTGGCGGTGGCGCCGGGCCGCCGCGGACCTTCAGTCGGTCCCGGCCACGCAGGGCGACGGGCATTGCCCGGCGCTTTCGGGCCCGCTGCCGCTGATGCGTCCAGCGCCGGCGCCGGACGCCTGCGGGTGCTCAGCCTTCGCGCAGCCAGCGCGCCGCGTCGAGCGCGAAGTAGGTCAGTACGCCATCGGCGCCGGCGCGCTTGAACCCAAGCAGGGCCTCGAGCACGCATCTGCGCTCGTCCAGCCAGCCATTGGCCGCGGCGGCCTTGAGCATCGCGTACTCGCCGCTCACCTGGTACGCGAACACCGGCACGCCGAATTCGTCCTTGGCGCGACGCACGATGTCCAGGTACGGCATGCCCGGTTTGACCATGACCATGTCGGCGCCCTCGTCGAGATCCTGCGCGATCTCGCGCATGGCCTCGTCGGCATTGCCGGGATCCATCTGGTAGGTCGACTTGTCCGCCTTGCCGAGTGCGCCGGCCGAACCGACCGCGTCGCGGAACGGGCCGTAGAACGCGCTGGCGTATTTGGCCGCGTAGGCGAGGATGCGCGTATGCACATGACCGTCGGCCTCGAGCGCCTCGCGGATCGCCCGCACCCGGCCGTCCATCATGTCGCTGGGCGCCACGACATCGGCCCCGGCGCGTGCGTGGCTCAGCGCCTGGCGCACGAGCGCCTCGACGGTGATGTCGTTGACCACGTAGCCGACGTCGTCGGTGATGCCGTCCTGGCCGTGCGAGGTATAGGGGTCGAGGGCGACGTCGGTGATCACGCCCAGGCCGGGGAAGCGCGATTTCAGTGCCCGCACCGCGCGCTGGCACAGGCCTTCGTCGTCCCAGGCGGCCGCGGCGTCGAGCGATTTCGCGTCCGGGGCAGTGACCGGAAACAGGGCGATCGCCGGAATGCGCAGTTCGCTCGCGGTCTCGGCCACGCGCAGGAGTTCGTCGATCGACAGGCGCTCCACGCCCGGCATCGACGGCACCGCGGCGCGGCCCCGGGCCTCGTGCACGAACACCGGATAGATCAGGTCGTCGACGGTCAGCGTGGACTCGCGCATGAGCCTGCGCGAGAAGTCGTCGCGGCGCATCCGCCGCATGCGGGTATCGGGTCGGGTCATGGCGCGAATTCTACGCGTGCGCCCGCCCGGCGGCCTGCGGCGCGGGGTCGCAGGCAGGCGCTGCAGGAGGCGGCGTCGCGCCGGTCACGGGCGACGCGGCGACCGCTTGCGCCGGGCGCAGGCGGTCGAAACGACGTTTGCCAACCCCTGGGGCGGCCGCGCGCCAGCCTCAGCCGGCGTCGTGGACGCCGTCGATCTCCAGCGCGAGCTCCCGCCGGCAGATCGCCGCATGCAGCAGCAGGCGCGGCAGGCGATCGCCGTAGCGGGTTTCGAACGCCTCCGCGACCGCCGGCAGGTCGCTGGCATCGCGCACGTACACCTTGAGCCGCGAGCCGGGGCCGAATTCGGCCGGCAGGTCCGGGCGGTGCCGCCGCGCCGAGGCGATCAATGCATCGAAATTGGCGAAGGTCTCGTCGAGCTGGGCGAGCAGCTCGCCCTCGTGCTGCGAGGCATGGCCGACCACGCTGGCGGTGCCCGACAGCATCAGCGGCATCTCGCTGCCGGCGGGCGGCAGCATCGCGCGGGCGAAGCTCGGCGCCTGCGGCCCGTACTGGCGCGGGTAGCGGTAGGCGCTGACCTGGCGAGGGTTTTCGACCGGCGTACCCGGCAGGCGCCCGGCCAGCCAGTAGACCTGGATCCGGCGATCGGCGTCGCAACGGCCGATCGCGGTCGCGGCGGGCAGCTGGGAGGTGTCGAACGCCCCCAGCCCGCGCGCCCGGCCCACGCAGAACTGGCGGTAGCGCTCGCTGTCGCCGTCCCCATGGGTGATCGCGTCGAGGTAGTTCCAGATCCGCAGCAGGTGCGGGAATTCCCCGGCGCCGATGAAATCGGTCAGCTCGCGGTAGGCCTGCTCGGCGGCGAGCAGGATGCCGGAGTGGTCGCCCTCGCCGGTGTGGCCCTCGGGTTCGTCGACCTCGATCGCGCCGAAGATCAGTTCCCCATCGGTCGACCAGGCGATGTTGCCGTCACGGCCGTGCCGCACCGGCGCCTGGCCGCGCCAGACTTCGAGCAGCGAGGCCCCGAAAGGCTGCAGCGGCACGCGCAGCCAGCGCGGGTCGTCGATGGCCGGGGCCGCGTCGCCGAACCCGAACACGGCGAGGACATCGGCCTGCGCCAGCAAGCTCTCCGGCGACACGCCGTCGACGTAATCGACGCGCAGGCGGGGCAGCGGGGGCAAGGGATGCGTGGCGGGACGGTTCATGGGTTGCCCTCGTGCAGAGTCTCGCCGCGGAAGCCGGCCAGCCCCTGGCGGCGGCGGATCAGCCAGCCGTGCAGCGCCCGGGGGGCGATCGCGATGGCGTTCATGGCGTAGATCATGCGGAACAGGTAAAGGCGCCAGCGGACCGCGTCATTGTCGAAGACATCGCCCGCCAGCATCGAAATCACCGCCTGCTCCACCTGCAGGGCGTTGCGCGGCGCCGCGAACAGGCGTTGCATGACCGGCGTGTTGAAGCGGTGGATGAACCAGGTGAAATGGCGCAGGCCGCGCCGCAGCTGCGCCTGCATCGCGCGCTGCAGCGAGGCCTCGCGCTCGGGCGCGTGCAGCGCCGCATCGACCAGCGCGGCGCCGCGGCGCGCGCTGTCCATCGCCAGGAACACGCCCGACGAGAAGATCGGATCGATGAAGGTGTAGGCATCGCCGACCAGCAGCCAGCCCGGGCCGCACATGCGGGTCGCGCCGTACGAATAGTTGCCGGTGGCGTGCACGGGCGCGATGCGCTCGGCCGCCTGCATGCGCCCCCGGACCGCGGGGATGCCCTGCAGCGTGCGCATCAGCAGCGCTTCGTTGTCGAGACGGTCCGGGCCTGCGCCACGCTGTTTGAGGTAGTCGGGAAAACACACCGCGCCGACGCTCATCACGTCGTCGGGCAGCGGAATCATCCACACCCAGCCGGACGCGAAACGGGCGATGGTGATGTTGCCGGCGTCCGCGCCGGGCTGCCGGCGCACGCCGCGGAAATGGCTGAAGAGCGCCGCCGACTGGTGGGTGCGGCTGCGGCGCTTGGTGCCGAGCTTCGAGGCCAGGAAGGTGTCGCGGCCGCTCGCGTCGATCACGTAGCGCGGGGCAAAGCGCAGGCGCGTGCCGTCGTGCGTCGCCGCCTCGACCCGCGCGGGGCGACCGTCGTCGCCGAAGACGACGTCGGTGACCCGGGTCCGCTGGTGCGCCTCCACGCCGTTGCGCTGCGCATGCGCAAACAGCAACTGGTCGAACTGGTCGCGGCGCACGTGCACGGCGAAGTCCGATTTCGGATCGAGCGCGCGGGTGAAGTGGAACACATGGCTGCGGCCCGTCTCGCCCGGCATCGGGAAGTCGGCGCCGGCCTTGTGCACGCCGATCGCGCGGACCTCGTCGAGCACGCCCAGCTCGTCGAGGATGGGCATGTTCATCGGCAGCAGCGATTCGCCGATGTGGAACCGCGGGTGGGCGTCCTTCTCGAGCATCACCACCGAATGCCCGGCGCGGGCGAGCAGGGTGGCCGCGGTGCTGCCGGCCGGACCGCCGCCGATGACCACCACGTCGATGTCGCGCAGATCGGCATCGGCAGTGGAAGCAGGGGCTGCAGCGTGCGGCGTCGGTGTCATCCAGCTGGAATGGGCGGCGAACAGGCGCGCATCATAGCGGAAGCGCCGCGGCGCCCGGCCCGCCCTTGCGCCCGCGGGGCCGATGCCGGATCGTTGCAGCCCTGTCACCCCACGGAAGTCCCGATGTCCGCACAAACCGAAGCCGAACGCGCGCTGGCCGACCTGCTGGTCGAGAGCCTGAACCTCGAGGACGTGCAAGCGGCCGACATCGATCCCGAGGCTCCGCTGTTCAATGCCGGCCTCGGCCTGGACTCGATCGACGCGCTGGAACTCGCGCTGGCGATCAGCAAGCGCTACGGCTTCCAGCTGCGCTCCGACAACGACGAGAACCGCAAGATCTTCGCCTCGCTGCGCGCCCTGTCGGCGCACGTCGAGCAGCACCGCACCACTTGATCCTGCTGCTGCAACTGCTGCTGGGGCTTGGCTACACGGCCCTGGCGCACCTGGCCAGTCTCCGGCATCACGACGGTCTCGCCCTCGGCGCCCTCGCGGCGTTGATCGCGATGTTGGTCGTCGAGCCGCTGCTGGCGCGCCGGCCCTGGGCCTTCGTCGCCTTGCCGCTGCTTGCCTGGGGCGCCTGGGCGCTCTACGCCGCAGGCCATGCGGCCCTGCCGCTGCTGCTGGTGCCGGTGGTGTTCGTGGTCGGCATCGCCTGGATCTTCGCGCGCACCTTGCGGCCCGGCCGCACGGCGCTGATCACCCGCATCGTGATCGGCATCGAAGGCCATGCTGATGCGACCGAACTGGCGCCCGACCTGCTGCGCTACACCCGCGGCCTGACCGCCGCCTGGGCCGCCGTGCTGCTGGGCATGGCCGGCGGCAACCTGCTGCTCGCCCTGCTGGCCAGCCCGGCCGGCCTGCTCGAAAGTCTCGGCGTGCCGTCGCCGCTGCCGATCAGCCAGGCGCAGTGGTCGTGGTGGGCGAACCTGTTGAACTACGGCGTGATCGGCGGCTTCTTCGTCATCGAGTTCGCGATCCGGAAACGGCGTTTCCCGGGCCGATATCACGGATTTTTCGATTTCCTGCGCAAGCTGGCCGATCTCGGCCCGACGTTCTGGCGCGACCTGCTGCGCTGAAGGCCGCTCCGCCCCCATCGGCTTGCTGAACGGACCTGCCGCGATCAGCGCGCGTCACACGGGATATCCTATGCGCCTCATGGAATACCGACAGACCCGCGCCGAGACCGGGGCGACGGCGCTCGCGGCCCTGTCCGCGCGGACGCTCAACGTTCTGGAATGTCTCTACACCCTGCTATGGACGGCGGGCTGGATCAGCGTGGCGTTGATCCGCCAGGCGGTGACCGGTCGGCGCGATCTCGCCCTGACGATGGCGCGCACCCACTGGGCGCCGGGCCTGGTCGGACCGGCCGGCGGGCTGACCGTGGAAGGCCGCGAGGCGGTGGACTGGTCGCGTCCGTACATGGTGGTCGCCAACCACGAATCCCTGCTCGACATCTGCGTGCTGTTCATGGCCGTGCCGGCGCCGCTGCGTTTCCTGCTCAAGGAGGAAATGCGCCGGGTGCCGTTCCTGGCCGGCTACGCGCGTGCCACCGGCATGCTGTTCATCAGCCGCGAGGATCGCCGCGCCGGGCCGGTGCTGCGGCGCCAGGTCGCCGGGCTGCTGGCGGCGGGCAAGTCGTTGTGCCTGTTCCCCGAAGGCACGCGTTCGCGCGACGGGCGCCTGGGGGAGTTCAAGTCGGGCTCGTTCCAGGCCGCGATCGACGCGGGCGTCGACGTACTGCCGATCGCGCTGCATGGCACCGGCGATGTGTTGCCGGCCACCGGCTTCTTCCGCACCTGCCGCGGCCCGATGCGGGCTACGGTGGGCAAGCCGATCCCGGTCCAGGGCCGGATCGGCGCCGCCGGCCGCCAGGCCCTCGCCCGCGAGGCGCAGGACGCCGTGGCCGCGATGCTCGGCAGGCGCTGAACGATGGCGACGCACCCGTTCGTGATCGAGGCGACCCATCCCTGCCTGCCCGGCCATTTTCCCGGCCAGCCGCTGGTGCCGGGCGTGGTGATCCTGGACCGGGTGGTCGCCGCGGTCGAGGCGCTGCATGGGCCGCTCGCCACGCTGCGACTGCCGCAGGTGAAGTTCGTCCAGCCCCTGCGGCCCGGCGAGCGCGCGAGCATCGTGCTCGAAGACACCCGCCGTGACGGCACCCCGCGCTGGCGCTTCCGGGTGGAGCGCGAGGGGGCGTTGCTGGCCAGCGGTGAACTCGTCGCCGACGGCCCGGCGCTGGCATGAGCAGCGAGTGGAAGGCGCGCCGCGAAGGCGGCGGGCGGATCGCATTGCGGACCCTGATCGCGGTCGCTTCGGTCCTCGGCCGCGGCCCCTCACGCGCGTTGCTGTATCCGATCGCGTTGTATTTCATGCTGCGGCGGGGCGCCGAGCGTCGCGATTCGCGCCTGTACCTGACGCGCATGTTCGGCCGGCCAGCCACGCTGCGCGAAGTGGGCCGCCACTTCCTGACCTTCGCCGCAACCATCCTCGACCGGCTGTTCCTGCTCAGCGAGAACACGCGCCGCTTCGACGTCCACGCGCAGGGGCTCGACATCCTGCACGGCCATCTCGATACCGGTCGCGGCGTGCTGCTGTTCGGCTCGCACCTGGGCAGTTTCGAAGTGTTGCGCGTACTCGCGAGCCAGCGGCCGGACTACGCCATCCGGGTCGTCCTCGACCGCGCGCACGGTCAGGCGATGACCGAACTGCTCGAGACCCTCAATCCGGACATTGCCGCGACGGTGATCGATGCCGGCGACGGCGGGCCCGCGGTCGCACTGGCGATCCAGGAAGGCCTCGCACAAGGCGCGATGGTCGCGTTGCTGGTGGACCGCAGCCAGGAGGGCGGCAGCACCCTCGGCGTGCCTTTCCTCGGCGAGACGGCGCAGTTCCCGGTCGCGCCCTGGTTGCTGGCCTCGGTACTCAAGGTGCCGGTGATGCTGGCCTTCGGCCTGTACCGTGGCGGCAACCGCTACGACCTGTTGTTCGAACCCTTCAGCGACGGCATCGACCTGCCGCGCCGCGAACGCCAGGCCGGTGTGGCCGCGCTTATCCACCGTTACGCCGCGCGGCTGGAACATCACGCGCGCAGTGCCCCCTACAACTGGTTCAATTTCTATGACTTCTGGAAACGCGACGACGAGGCGCCGGTCCAGGCGCACGCATCTGCTGCTGGCGACGCTGCTGCTGCCGGGCTGGGCCGCAGCGCAGAACACTGAGGCGGCGCGCGCGAGCCAGTCGCGCGACCGCGTGCCGGCACCGGCCGCCGTTGCGCCGCGCAGCGTCGATGCGGACTGGATCCTGCATCGGCTGACCCAGGGCGCGGCAAGCGCCACGCCGTTCGTCGAGTTGCGCGTCTCCCCAATGCTCAAGCGGCCGCTGCTGCTGTCGGGCGAGTACCGGCGCCCCGATGCCGATACCCTGGTGCGCGAAGTGCGCACGCCCTATGTCGAGACCACGACGATCCGTGGCGGCGAAGCGACGATCGCCCGCGAGGGCCGCAGCCCGCGTACGTTCTCGCTCTCGCGCGTGCCGGAACTTGCGGTGCTGCAGGGCAGCTTCGGCGCGCTGCTCGCCGGGGACCGCAAGGCGCTGGAAACCGTCTATGCCGTCGAGGCCGATGGCGTGCCGGCCGACTGGACGCTGACCCTGGTCCCGCGCGAGCCGCGGACCGCCGCGCGCATTGCCGGCATCGTGCTGCGCGGCCGTGATGGCGAACTGCGCTGCATCGAGACCCGCCCGAAGCAGGGCGAGCCGCAGCCGACCCTGCTCGGCAGCGCCGCGACCGCGGCGGCCGGCCTCGATTCGCTCGAAGCGGCGCAGCGGCTGTGCCACGACGTGCCGCGTTGAGCGGGCGCCCGCGCCTGCGTGATGCGCTGCTGCAGCGTCCCGGCCTGCGGCTGACGCTTGCGGTCGCGTGGCTGCTCGCCCTGCTCGCGCTCGGTGCGATCGCCGCCTCGCAACTCCAGTTCAGTGGCGACCTGCGCCGCTTCCTGCCCGATGCGCGCACGCCCGAGCAGCGCCTGCTGATGGAAGAACTCGGCGACGGGCCGGGCTCGCGCCTGCTGATGCTGGCGATCTCGGGCGATGCGCCTGAAGTGCTCGCCGCGCGCTCGCGCGATCTGCATGCCGCACTGGCCGGCGATCCGCGCTTCACCCTGGTCACCAATGGCGGCGAAGCCGGGCTGGACGCGTTTCCCGAAGACCTGCTGGCGTATCGCTATCTGCTGACATCCTCGTTTGACGATGCGCCGCTCGATGCCGGTGTCCTGCGCGACGCGCTCGATGCGCGGCTGCAGGATCTCGGCTCGCCCGCCGCTGGCCTTGTCGAGCCCTTGATCCCGTCCGACCCGACGCTCGAGGTCCTGACGCTGGCCGAAGCCTGGCAGCCCGCGGGCGCGCCGCAGCGGCTGCACGACGTGTGGTTCGACGCCGCGGGCGAACAGGCACTGCTGCTGGTGGAGACGCGTGCGGCCGGCTTCGACCCCACGGGCCAGCTCGACGCGGTCGGCACGATCCGCGACACCTTCGCGCAGCAGGCGGGCGGGAGCGGTGCGACGCTCGAAGTCGTCGGGCCCGGCGCGTTCTCGGTCGATATCGGTGGCCGCACCCAGGCAGAGGCACAGCGCATCGGACTGGTCGACACGATCGGGTTGGTCCTGCTGCTGCTCGTCGCCTACCGCAGCTGGAAGATGCCGCTGCTCGGCGTGCTGCCGCTGGCGAGCGCGGGCATCGCCGGACTCACCGCGGTGGCATTGCTGTTCCCCGGCGGCGTGCACGGCATCACCATCGCGTTCGGCTTCACCCTGATCGGCGTGGTGCAGGACTACCCGATCCACTTCTTCAGCCACCAGCGCGCCGGCCTGTCGCCGTGGAAGAACGTGCGCGGGCTGTGGCCCGCGTTGTCGACCGGCGTCATCGCGACCTGCATCGCGTACGCGACGTTCCTGTTCTCCGGCGTCGACGGGCTGCGCCAGCTCGCGGTGTTCACGATCACCGCGCTGGCCGTCGCCGCGCTGACCACGCGCTATCTGCTGCCGGGTCTGGTCGACCCCTCGCCGCCGGATCTCGCGGGTTCGCTGCGGCTGCAGCGCCTGTGGCACCGCATCGAAGCGCTGCCGCGGCCGAAGTGGTCGCTGGCGGTGCTGGCCGTCGCGGCTGGCGCGGCGATCGCTTTGAGCCCCGGTGCGTTCTGGCAGAACGACCTGTCGAAGCTGACGCCGGTCGATCCGGATTCGATACAGCGCGACACCGAACTGCGCGCCGAACTCGGTGCGCCCGACGTGCGTTATGTCCTGGTCGCACAGGCCGACGACAGCGACGCCGTACTCGGTGCCACCGCCGCGCTGCGACCGTCGCTGGACGCGCTGGTCGCCGCGGGTCGCCTCGACGGCTACGACATGGCGGCCCGTTACCTGCCCGACGCCGCCACGCAACGCGCGCGTCAGGATGCGCTGCCGGACACGCCCGCGCTGCGCGCGATGCTGGCCGAGGCGCTGGCAGGCTCGCCGTTCAACGACGATGCCTTCGAGCCCTTCGTCGAGGACGTCGCGCGGGCCAGGGCGGCGGCGCCGCTGACCCGGGCCACGCTCGACGGCTCGCCGCTCGCGACCGCGGTCTCGGGTCTGCTGCTGGAAGGGGAAGGCAGCTCGACCGCCCTGGTCTCGCTCAGCGGTCTGGACGACCCGGCGGATGTTGCCGCGCTCGCCGCGCAGGCGGCTGCCCCCGGCATCGATGTGCGCCTGCTCGACATGAAGGACGCATCCGAATCGCTGGTGATCGAGTACCGCGGCCGGGTACTGGCGGCGATGGCGGTCGCGCTGGTGCTGCTGGTCGTCACGGTGTGGATCGCGCTCCGGCAGCCGCGCCGGGTCTGGCGCGTGCTGCTGCCGACCCTGCTGACCCTGGTGGTGGTGGTGGCCGTGCTGCGGCTGGCGGGCGTGGAGTTGACCCTGTTCCATCTGGTGGCCCTGATCCTCGCCGCCGGCCTCGGCCTGGACTACGCGCTCTTCTTCGAACACGCCGGCGATGATCGCGACGACCAGATCCGCACCCTGCATGCGGTGCTCGTCTGCAGCCTGATGACGCTGCTGGTCTTCAGCCTGCTGGCGCTTTCGTCGATCCCGGTGCTGCGGGCGATCGGCAGCACCGTCGCGCTCGGCGTGGTCTGCAACTTCGTCCTGTCGCTGCTGGTCGCGCGCCGGCGGGCCGCGATCACTGCGGCGCGCGCCGAACCGGCGCCGGTGCCATGACGCTCGTCGATCGCGACACCATCGAATCGATGATCCCGCACCAGGGTGCGATGTGCCTGTGGGACGCGGTGACTGGGTGGGATGCGTCGAGCGTCACACTGCGCAGCGCAAGCCATCGCGATCCGGCCAATCCGCTGCGCAGCGACGGCATGCTGCGCGCGCTGCATCTGTGCGAATACGGTGCGCAGGCAATGGCGGTCCACGGTGGCCTGCGCGCGCGTGCGAGCGGCGCGTCCGTGCGCCCCGGCATGCTGGTGGCGCTGCGCGGCGTGCAGCTGCACGTGGCGCGGATCGACGCGCTTTCCGGCGACGTGGAATGCGTCGCCGAGGTGCTTGTCGAATCGGAGGACAGCCAGCAGTACGCCTTCCGCATCGTGTGTGACGGCGTACTCCTCGCCGAGGGTCGCGCTGCGGTAATGCTGGGGCCGGCGCCGCTCTAGACGTCCCGCTCGAGGGCTTCGGTCCGGGCAAGGAAACAGATTCCCGCGCGCCGCTTCCGCCGCGGACGCTTCAATGTGCGACGTGCGTCATCGGGCCCGGCGCCTGCATGGGCCCAGTCGGGGCGCATGCAGCTGATCGTCCCATGGCCCGGAGCCCGACCCGCGTGATCCGCCCGGCTCCGACCTTGCCGCGTGCGGCCGACATCGAGCGCATCGCAGTGCCCACGGCCGATGCGCATTCCATGCCGCGAGCAATCGCGGCGCGCTCGCTACAATCACCCGATGAGCGAATCCCCGAACCAGGCGCCCGCGCGCCGTGCACTCGTGACCGGCGGCAGTGGCGACATCGGTGGCGCGGTCTGTCGCCGGCTCGCGGCCGACGGATTGCATGTGATCGTCCACGCCAATGCCAATCTCGCACGTGCCCAAAGCGTGGTCGCCGACATCGTTGCCGCGGGCGGCAGCGCCGAGGCGATCGCCTTCGATGTCGCCGATGGGGCCGCGACCCGCGGCGCGCTCGACGCCTTGCTCGAAGCCGGGCCGGTCCAGGTGGTCGTCAACAATGCCGGTGTGCACGACGACGCGCCAATGGCCGGCATGTCGGAAGTGCAGTGGAAGCGGGTGATCGATGTCTCGCTGCACGGCTTCTTCCATGTCACCCAGCCGCTGCTGCTGCCGATGGCGCGCAAGCGCTGGGGTCGCATCGTCAGCGTATCGTCCGTGGCCGCGGTGACCGGCAACCGGGGGCAGACCAACTACGCAGCCGCGAAAGCGGCGCTGCACGGCGCCTCGAAGTCGCTGGCGCGCGAGATGGCCAGCCGCGGCATCACCGCGAACGTGGTCGCTCCGGGCGTGATCGCCGGCAGCATGGCCGACGAGGTGTTTCCGGCCGAGACCATCCGGCAGATCGTGCCGGCGGCCCGGCCCGGCACTCCCGACGAGGTCGCAGCGCTGGTCGCCTTCCTGTGCTCGGAGCAGGCGGGCTACATCAACGGCCAGGTCATCGGCATCAACGGCGGCATGGGCTGAGCGCCCGCGCACGGGCTGCGTCGTGTCCACGCCAGCTTTATGTCGCCGGGCAGATGATCGCGCAGTACCCGTCCGGGTCCCGACCGACCAAGGAATCGCCATGCGCGTCTTCCGCACCGTAGTGCTGCTGGCCACCCTTGCCCTTGCCGGGTGCGCCAGTTCCCACGTCCTGACCGGGACGCCGCGGGCGCCGATCGATCCGGCCCAGGTCCGCATCTACTACGGCCCGCCGCCGGGCCAGTACGAGGAAATCGCCATCCTCAACGCCAGCAGTGGCGCGCTGACCTATGGCGACCAGAACAAGATCGATTCGGCGCTGCAGAAGCTGCGTCGGGAGGCGGCCAAGCTCGGCGCCAATGGCGTGCTGTTCCAGGGCACCGCGGATGGCCACCGCGACGGTGGCATCAGGGTCGGCGGCGGCTTGGGTCGCGGCAGCGGGCGCTGGTTCTCGTCGGCCGGTGTGGGCGTGAACGTCAGTCCGAGGCCGAAGTACGCCAACGGCATCGCGATCTGGGTGCCGAATCCGCCGCCCGAAACCGCGCCACAGGTGACGTCGCCGCCCCAGCGCTGAGGGGCTCAGGCCGCGTCGGCGTACCAGCTGGCGTCGAGCGACACGGGAAGCTGGGACGTGTCGCCGAGCAGGGCGTCGAGACCGTGGTCGCCGATCGCCGGGTGCTCGCTGCGCGCGCGTTGCAGCAGTTCCGCGGCCAGCCAGCGCATGCGCTCGACGTTCGCGCCAATGCGCGCCACGAAGGCAGCCGTGTCGAGCGTATCCGACAGCGCGCCGTTCATCTCCCGGAACCAGTCGATACGGAACTGGTCGAGCAGGCGCGCACCGGGCACCGGACGCCCCGCGTTCCGCTGGCCCCATTCGCGCAGCAGTGGCTGGATCGCCAGATTGAGCGCGCCGGCCTGCTGGAACGCCGGACGCAGCCGGCCGAGCGTGGCCAGGTCGGTCATCCGGTCGGCGAAGAACAGCGGCGCCAGCAGCGCCCAGTAATAGGTGTAGTCCCAGATCACCTTGAGCGGCATCACCTGCGTATCGCCGAACAGCGGGTACTGGTCCTGATAGAGGGTCAGGGTGTTCTCGTAGAACGAGACGTACAGCTGCTGGTAGAGATCGGCATAGGGCGTGAGGTCGGCACCCGCGCGATCCTTGTCGATCAGATCGCAGATGTAGGTATTGCTGATCGCGATGAAGTCGCTGCCCGGTGAATAGAACGGATCCAGGAACAGGCCGGCATCGCCGGTCAGCGCCCAGCGCCGGCTGGAGAACACCTGTTTGGCGCCGTGGGAAAAATGCCGCAGGAACATGAAGTCCTGCAGGGCATGCTGACCACCGTCGAGAGTCGCTGCGACCTGTGGCTGGTGGCGGCGCAGCCAGGCCATCGCCTTGGCGTGGGTGTTCATGGTCTCGAGCGGATGCATCTGCCCGTCGCAGACGATGCCTACCGAATGCGCGCCCGACGACAGCGGGATCAGCCAGAACCAGTAGCCTGGCCCGCACATGTGGTTGGTCGAACGCCAACGATCCGGTGGATCGCAGCGCTGCAGCCACTGCGGGTCCTGTGACCAGCTGTTGGGATCGATGAACCCGTCCACGCGCCACCACACCGCATTGGCGTCGTGGCCGTTGGCCATGGCCAGGCCGAGCTTGCGCTTGAGCAGTCCGGCGCGCCCGCCGGCATCGACCAGCCAGCGACAGGTCACCGTGTGCCTGGAGTCGCCCTGTTCGACCTGGACCGCATGGTCGCCATCGTCTTCGGCCAGATCGATCTCGCGCACCGTCGCGCCGTCATCGAAACGCACCCCCAGTTCGCGCGCGCGCACGCCCAGATGGTTCTCGAAGCGGCCGCGGTCGATCTGCCACGACGGGGTCGGCATCAGTTCGCTGACCCCGAGCTCGGTGCACTGGTCGACGCGATCGCTGCCGTCGGAGAAGAAGAACCGGAAGCCGAACTTGCGGATGTGCTGCTGGTCGAGATGCTCGCGCAGGCCGAGCACGCTGGCGAAGTAATGCGCGCCGATCTCGACGCTGGATTCGCCGACCTTGTGCGCGGCTTCGCGAACGGGATGTTGGCGCCGTTCGATCACGGTCACCGCGAGGTCGGGATGGCGCTGGCGCAGCTGGATCGCCAGCGTCAGGCCGGACAGGCCGCCACCCAGGATCGCGACATCGGTCCGATGGTCACGGGCCACCGCAGGTTCGGCGCGCATCAGCCGGCGCCCTGCGCGTGTTCGGCCATGGGTGCGGCGCCGTCGGCCGCCGCACCTGGATCGAAGATCACCGGCGGCCGGGCGCGGGCGCTGCGGTAGGTGGCGATGGGATGACCATGCGACAGCGCCTGGACCACGACATGCGAGGTGATGTTGTAGAGATCGCGGAACAGCCGGAAGTGACTCTTGCGGAACTGCTCGGTCGATTCCGCGCAGTGGTAGCGCGTTTCCACCGGCACCGACACCAGCCGGTATCCGAGCCGGCGGGCCGCGCTGATCAGGATCTGCGCCTCGAACACGAAGCCCTCGGCGGATACGTCGTCGAGGGCGAGGACCGCGGCCGGGTACAGGCGCTGGCCGCTCTGGGTGTCGACCATGCCGAAGCCGCAGGCCGCGGAGATGCCCCAGTCGCCGAAATCGTTGCCGATGCGGCGGTACCAGGGCTGCGAGTCGCGCTTGCGCAGCCGGGCCCCGTTGACGATGCAGTCGGGATAGCGGTTCGCGGCATCGATCATCCGGGGGATGTCGCTGGCGCGGTGCTGTCCGTCGCCGTCCATGGTCACCACGGCGGCGAATCCGCGCCGCCGCGCTTCGGCGAAACCGGCTCGAAGCGCCTGACCCTTGCCCATGCGCCGGGGGTGACGCAGCAGCGTCACCGGCAGGGCGGCGACGATATCGGCGGTGGCATCCTCGGAACCGTCGTCGACCACGATCACGTGCTCGCAGTGGGCCAGCGCATCGCCGACCACGCCATCGATGCGCAGCGCTTCGTTGAGCGCCGGGATCACCACGGCGACGTTGCCGCGGTGCAGCTGGACCTGCTCAGTCATGGGCGAGCTCTAGGGACAGGAGGCGGTGCGGGCCGGCGCGCAGGAGGGTGCGCGCCGCGCCCGAGGCGAGTGCGTCGAACAGCGGCAGCATCTGCACCATCGCATTGTTCGCGGCGTGCGCCTGCAGCGGGCCGGGCGGCGCGAGCTCGGCACCATCGCCCAGGCGCGCGCTCAGGCGTGGGCCGCCGCCGTCCCGGACCAGCACAAGGGCGGCGCCGAGCAGGCCTTCGCTATGGGTCACGGTGCCGAGCAGGCCGCTCGACGCAGTGTCGTAGGCGACCAGCAGCACTGCAGGCGCACCGGTCGCCAGCTGCATCAGCGCTTCGAGCAGGCCCTGGGCGAAGGTCGCATCGAAGGCGCTCAGCGCGGTCGTGGCCTCGGTGCAGCCGGTGCCGATGGTCCAGTACCCGGCAGCGGCGTTGTGCACGGAGTTGTGGAACCGGGTGGGCGAGATCGCAGTGGCATCGGTCGCCAGCGTCTCGCACATGTAGTCGGTGATGCCCAGGTCGCCGTGGGTGGATGCGAACACCGAAGGCAATGTCTCCGGCGCGATGCCGGCGTCCCGGCATGCGGCCAGCGCGACTTCCAGTGCGACCGCGACCGAGCCCGGCGCGCGGCGGCGTTCGTTGGGCGCGAGCAGCTGCGGCGAGGGGCGCGCGGGCGCTGCGTCGGGGCGCGTTCCATCGATCGCGAAGGCGCGCGCCGAGGGCCAGTCGGGCAGGCCGTCGGTCCAGAAGCCGACACCGGCGATCGTCGCCGTCAGGCCGTCCTGCAGGGCGGCGCTCATGCCGCCACCTTGCCGAACACCAGCGAGCAGTTGTTGCCGCCGAAGCCGAAGGAGTTGTTCATCGCGAATCCGATATCGGCCTCGGCGTTGTCGAAGCGGATCTGCGGGCCGCAGGCGGGATCGCGCACGCTGCTTTCGAGGATCCCCGGCAGGACGCCGGTCTCGAGCGCGAGCAGGGCGATCACGGACTCGACGATGCCGGCCGCGCCGAGCGTGTGGCCGGTCCATCCCTTGGTCGAGCTGGCGTGCAGCGATGCGGGGAACAGCGCGTCGACCGCGCGCGCCTCGACCGAATCGTTGGCCGGGGTCGAAGTGCCGTGCAGGTTGAGATAGCCGACCGCGTCCGGCGCGATGCCGGCGCGGTCGAGTGCCGCGCGCATCGCCAGCGTCGCGCCGAGGCCCTCGGGGTGCGGCGCCGACATGTGATGCGCATCGCTGGACTCGCCGTAGCCGCGCAGCTGCAAGCCGGTGTCGGCGGGCCCCGCCCGCTCGAGTACCGCGAATCCGCCGGCCTCGCCGAGCGACAGGCCGTCGCGGGCGGCATCGAACGGACGGCAGGGCGCGCTCGACACCAGGCCCAGGGCGTTGAAGCCGAACAGCACGCTGCCGCAGAGCGTGTCGACGCCGCCGACCAGCGCCGCGTCGACCAGGCCCGCCTCGATCATCCGGGCGGCCTGCGCAAAGACCTTGGCGCTCGACGAGCACGCAGTGGCCACGGTGATGCACGGGCCACGCAGGCCGGTGGCGTGCTGCAGGAAATCGCCCAGCGAATGCGGGGTATGGACGATGGGCCGGGCCAGATCGTCCGGGAACCGGCGGGTGCCGGTTTCATCCTCCTGCGCGCGCGAATAGGCCTCCTCGCTGGCACCGATGCTCGAGGTCGACGTGCCCACCACGAGGGCCACGCGGTCGACGCCATGCCGCGCGACCACGGCCTCGAGTGCGGTTTGCACGCCGTCGTGCTGCAGGGCGATCCAGGCCAGCCGGTTGTTGCGGCATTCCCAGCGCGACAGCGCCGACGGCAGCGGCGCGTCTTCGAGGCCATCGACGCGGCCGATCCAGGTCGGCAGCGGCGTCGGGCCGAAATCGTTGCGCCGCAGGCCACCGCGCCGCGTGCGCAGCGCCGCCGCGTGCGCCGCATTGCCGCGACCGAGTGCGCTCGTCGCGGTGAAGGCGCGGATGGCGATCGCCGGCATCGGCGGAGGCTGCATTTGGGGCACGCGATGGATCCGGGGGCGGGGCGGCGGCCGAGTATAACGACAGCCTCGTGGCGGGACCGGGAGGGCCCGCCATGCGTTCACCTGCAGGCGACATAATGGCCGGCATGGCCGTCAGCCACATCGCCCATCGCCTGCGCCTGCTCACAGACGCGCATGCCCTGCACGCGCTCGCCGTGGCCGGCGCAGCCTGCGTGCTCAGCATGGGAGTGGTGTACGTGGGCTATTTCCTGCACGTGTGGCGGACTGCGCGCAACGCGCCCTGCGTGCCCGAGCGCGGTGACTGCGTGCTGGTCTTCGGCAAGCACGCCCCGGCAGGACGGCTCGACCGGGATTTCAACGCGCGCCTCACGCGCGCCGCGGCGCTGTGGGATTCGCATGCGCCCAGCCGTGTGCTGCTGCTGGGCGGTGGCCCCGCGGGCAGTCCGACCGAGGCGGCGGTCGCGCGTAAGACGCTGTTGGCACTGGGCGTGGCACCGGACGCGCCACTGCTGCTCGAGGATACGTCGCGCGACACCCTGCAGAACCTGCGCAACGCGCGCAGCCTGCTGGCGACTGCGGAGCTCGATTCCGCGTCAGCCACGCGCGAAGTCACCCTCCTCAGCAGCCGCTATCACCTCGCCCGCTGCGCGCTGTTCGCCGGCAACCTGGGCCTGCGCTGGGAACTGTGCGCAGCCGAGCCGAAGCTGGACTGGCGGCCGGGCACGCTCTGGCGCATCGCCGGTGAGGCGGGCTACGTCTGCTGGCTGGACATCGGCGCGCGCTGGGCGCGGCTGATCGGTTATCGCCGGCTTCTGGAACGCCTGAGCTGACACGACGGCCGCAGCTGCGGCCGTCGTTTTTTGTCCGGATGCGCGCTGGCGCCCCTCAGCGGGGTTGGCGCGGGCCCTGCATCTGCGCCGGAATGAACGTCGTCTCCACCGCCTCGGCCAGCTGGTCGGGCGGCAGCAGGCCCTGGTCGAGCAGGAAGTTGTTGAACGCGCGTCGGTCGAACTTGTCGCCGAGCGCGAGTTCGGTGCGCATGCGCAGTTCGAGGATGCGGGTGTAGCCGTAGAAGTAGCTCGTGGCCTGGCCCGGTGCGTTGAAGGTGTAGCGGTCGAGTTCCTGGCGCGCCATCGCCGGCGACAGCATCACCTCTTCGGTCAGCACGCGGCCGGCGTGTTCGCGGTCGATCATGCCGAGGTTGAGCATCGGGTCGAGCATGGCGCGCGCGGCCCGCAGCAGGCGGAACTGCAGCGCGATCAGCTGGCCGTCGAGCGGTTCGTAGGGCACCAGTTCGGCCTCGGCATACAGCGCCCAGCCTTCGACGTTGACCGAATTGAACGCGAACATCGAACGCGCCAGCGACACGCCGCGTTCGACCATCGCGGTGAACTGCAGCTCGTGGCCCGGGCGGCCCTCGTGCGCGGACAGCGTCCAGCGCACCGCGTCGAAGTTGAAATCGTCGTAGGCATCGCCGGCAGCGTCGCCGCTTCCGCCCGGATTGCCGACCGGCAGCACGAACGTTCCCTGCTGTCCGGTGTTGCCCACCAGCGGCGCGGGACGGAAATGCGGCGCGGGTTGTGCAGCCGATTCGGCTGCAGAACCCAGGCGCATCTGCATCTCGCGTTGCGGCACGTCGACGATCCCCTCGCGGTCGATGATCGGATCGATCGCGTCGATGACCTGGCGGTAACTGGCCTCGAGCCGGTCGTTGGGAATCGTGTCGCGCTTGAGCGCGGTGATGACACCGCGGTAGTCGGTCGCGTCGATGCCTTTCGCCTGCGCAACCAGCGGCGCAAGCTGCTGCATCTGGGCGCGGATCTCCATGAAGGCCAGCTGCGCGCGCTGCATCAGCAGCTGCGGATCGATGTCGGTGCCGTACTGCTTCAACCCGAACGCATACAGTTCCGGCGGCAGGCGCGTGTCTTCGCGCGCCTTGGGCAGGACGTTGGTGCGGGTCCAGTCGGCGTAGGCGGTGATCTCCCTGGCGATCGCGTCGAGCGCTTCGTCAGCGCCCTGGATTCCGTATTCCTCGAACAGCTTGCGGATGCCGGCGACGTAGGTGTCGGCGCTGTCGATGGCACGCTGGACCTCGAGCTTCGTGGGCTGCAACAGGTCGGGGTTCGTCAGGCGCTCCTCGTAGCGCTGGCGGGCGAGCGTGGTGATCGGGGTGCTGCCTTCGGCCAGTCCGGCGTAACGCTTGAGCCGCTCGAGTGCGAACGCCCGCCGCTCAGGTGGCGTCTGCGCCGACAGCAGGCCGTTGATGCCGCCGAAGATCAGCTGCGGCGCATCGGTCCACGGCAACAGGTAACGCTCGCTGAGCGTGCTGCCCTCGATGCTCTCGTCGATGCTGCCGAGCAGGATCTGCAGGTCCTGGCGCACGTTCGCATCGCGTTCGACCTCCAGCTGGGCCTGCAGCTTGGCGCGCGCGCCGGCCATCGCAGCGCGGTAGCGTTCCGCATGGTCGGGACCGAGGTCGGCGACCCGATCGTCGTAGCCGGGAATGCCGAAGAAGCCGGCCCATTCGGGCTGGAACGGGGCCTGCGCGTCGATCAGGATCTGTGAAAGCGCATTGCTGCGGGCAACCCAGGCCGGCGACGCGGCAGGCGCCGCGGTCGTGGCTGCCGCCCTGGCGTCGTCGGTATGGGCAAACGCGCCGAGCGGCGCGGCGAGGGACAGGGCGATCGCGAGGACGAGTGGTTTCATCGAGGTACCAGCGGCGAAGGACGAATGTCGTATGTAGGCGTTCGCGCGCGTCGCGGCAATGGCCGGAGGTCATTGCGGTAGGTCATTACGGTGCTGGCGGCTCCCCGATCGACGTACCCGGCACGGCGAGCGGGAATGCGTCGTCGTCATCGAGCGTCAGTGACTTGTACCGCCACACACCGCCTCGGCGCTCGGCGACCGCGACCAGGCGCGCCTCGCCCCGCGGCCCCCGCAGCGGAATGCGCAGGGCGGCGCTGCCACCGCCGTCGGTGGAAATGCTGATGTCGCCCAGCGGCATGAACCCGGCTCGGTCGGCGTTCCCAGCCGCGCAGCCACCTGCGGATGCAGGCGGGCGCGTCCCACGGCATCGGCCTACACCGCCGAGTTCCGCAGTAGGGCGCGAACCGGGAGCACGGCGATGCACACGAGCTCCACGACGAGGCTGGCCACGCCCAGGGCGAGGGCCACTTCCCGTTGCGCTGCCGCCAGCCACGCAGCGCAGGCGACGCGCTGGCCGGCTCCGGCGATGGCGGCAACGGCGGCGGGGCCGCGGACATCAGGGCGCCAGACAACGCGCGAAAAACGCCTCGCTGGTGCGGTAGCGATGCAGTGCGTCCTTGCCGCGCAGGCCGTGCTTGGCGCCGGGATAGGTCATCAGCTCGAACGGCGTGCCGGCCTGCTGCAACTGGCTCATCAACTGCGTTGCATTGGAGAACAGCACGTTGTCATCGGCCATGCCATGGATCAGCAGCAGCGCGTTGGGGCGGATGTTGCCGGCGTGGGTGAACACGCTGGCCTCTCGGTAGCCGTCGACATTGGCCTTGGGCAGGTTCATGTAGCGCTCGGTGTAGTGGGTGTCGTAGAGCGCCCAGTCGGCGACCGGCGCGCCGGCGATGCCGCAGGCGTAGGCTTCGGGTGCCTTGGCCAGCAGCATCAGCGTCATGTAGCCGCCATTGGACCAGCCGTTGACCGCAATGCGCTGGCCGTCCACCCAGGGCTGCGACTTCAGCCATTCGACGCCTCGCAGCTGGTCCTCGACTTCCACCGTGCCCTGGCGCTCATACAGCGCACCGCCGAAATCGCGGCCCCGGCGCGGCGTGCCGCGGTTGTCCAGCGAGAACACCACATAGCCGCGCTGGGCAAGGTACTGGTGGAAGCTCGCATCGGCGCGGCCGGGCCAGGTGTCGAGCACGGTCTGCGCGGCCGGGCCGCCGTAGACGAATACGACGACCGGATACGTGTTGCGCTCGTCGAAGTCCGCCGGCCTGATCAGCGAGTAGTGCAGGGGCGTGCGACCGTCGGCGGCCGTGAGCGTGCCGAACTCGGTGGGCCGGTGCGCGGCGCGGTATGGCGCATACGGATGATCGGCGGCGGCGAGGTCGTTCTCGACCAGCGTGGCAAGCCGCGTGCCGTCGGCGCGGCGCAGTGCGATCTGCGGCGGCGTGGTGGTGTTGGACCAGCTGTCGACGAAGACCGAGGCGTTGCGGGCGAAGCTCGCGCCATGCATGCCGGGCGCGTCCGACAGCGCGGTGTAGGCCTGCCTGCCGTCGAGGCCGACGCTGTAGATCCGTGATTCGGTCGCGCGCGGTCGTGCCTTGCCGTCTTCGAGCACCATGCCGGCACGGAAGAACAGCAGGCCCTTCGCCTCGTCGACCGCCAGCAGTTCGTCCACCGGCCACTCGCCCCGGGTCAGGGGGGTCATGCGCCGCCCGTCTTCCGAGGCCAGGTACAGGTGCTGGAAGCCGTCGCGCTCGGACGACCAGATGAAGCGGCCGTCGTCGAGGAAGCGCAGGCTGTTGTGCAGCGGCACCCAGGTGCGGCTGCGCTCGGTGACCAGTGTGCGCCGCGCGCCGGTGGCCAGTGTGGTCTCGATGAGCTCCAGGGTCTGCTGGTCGCGCGACTGGCGCTGGAACGTCAGCCGCTGCGGATCGCGCCACTGCACCCGGGCGAGGTAGATGTCCGGATCGGGGCCAAGATCGACGTCGCGCACCGCGCCACCCTGCGGCGCGACCACGTGCAGGCTGATGCGCACGTTCGGGTCGCCCGCCGCCGGGTAGCGTTGTTCGATCACATCGGTGCGGTCGGCATAGACCTCGTAGCGCTTCTGCACCGGCACCGGTGACTCGTCGATGCGGGCAAAGGCGATCGCGCTGTCGTCGGGCGCCCACCAGTAACCGGTGTGGCGATCCATTTCCTCGTCGGCGACGAATTCGGCGACGCCATTGCCGATCACGTCGCTGCCGTCGGTCGTGAGCTGTCGCTCGATGCCGCTGGCGAGATCGATGACCCACAGATTGCGCGCACGTACGAAGCTGACCAAGCCACCGCGCGGCGAGACCTTGGGATCGGTCGCGAAGCCGCCGCCGTCGGTGAGCTGCCGTACCGCGTCGCTGCCCGACTTCGACAGGTCGTAGAGATACAGCTCGCCGCCGAGCGGAAACAGCAGGCGCTGCGCATCCGGGGCCCACTGGTAATCGACGATGCCCGATTGCCCCGCGATGCGCTGGCGCTCGCGGCGCGCTTTCTCCGCATCGCTGAGCGTTTCCTCGCCCGGCAGCACGACCTTCGAATCGACCAGCATCCGTGTCTGCCCGCTGGCGATGTCGTACTCCCACAGGTCGAGCTGGTTGCGGTTCTCGTCCTTGCCGCGCAGGAAGGTCACGCGCGAACCGTCCGGCGCGACCTGCGGCTTCATCAGCGTCGGCCCCGACAGCGGCGCATCGCCGGTGATGGCCTCGAGCGTGAGACCGCCGGAGGCGGGCGGGGTGGCGGCGAGGGCGGAGGACGTGGCGATCATCAGGGCGGCAGCGGCAAGTACGGAGCGCATGGCGTGTCCATTGGAGCGAAGGCGTCAGTGTATCGGGCGGGCAGACCGCGCTGACGCTTCAGTCCGCGCAGGCTTCCCGGCGCGTCGCGCCGCCCGACCAGGCCCACATGCGATGCACCTGCGGCTGGAAGGTGTGCAGCACATGGCCGCAGGTGCCGACTGTGGCCGGCGGCAGGCACGCGGCCCGCGCGCCATCGGGGGCCAGATACCAGAGCGCGCGGTCGGGCGCCGCAGTCACATGCGCCAGCGTGAGCAGCTCCGCAGCCACGTCGGGCGCCGCCGTGCGTTGCCAGTCATCGCCGGCGAGTGCATCGCAGCGCGTCGGGTCGGCGGTCAGGGATGCAGGCGTCGTCGCGCATGCGGCGAGCAGGCAAGTCGCGGTCGAAAGCGCGATCGTTCGCATCGGACATCATCCTTGATCCGGAGAGGCGACCGATCCTACGCAAGCGCGCGTGGCGGTGCAGGCCGCCACGCATATCGGTGCCTCAGCGCCGGCCCTGCCCGAACAGCAGCTGCTTCTCCTCCTCGCTCATCGGCTTGCCGGCATCCGGATTGACCTCCTTCGCCTTCGCATAGGCACGCTGCGTTGCCGGGCGCGCCTTGATCGCGGCGTGCCAGCGCTGGACTTGCGGGTAGGGCGTCATGTCGATCGGCGCCTTGTCGTAGACGCCGATCCACGGATAGGCCGCCATGTCGGCGATCGAATACGCGTTGCCGGCGATGAAGTCGCGGCCCTTCAGGTGCGTGTCGAGGACCTGCAGCAGGCGGTTGACCTCGTTGGTGTAGCGCTCGATCGCGTAGGGAATCTTCTCCGGCGCATAGACGTTGAAGTGGCCGTACTGGCCGGTCATCGGGCCAAGGCCGGCCATCTGCCAGAACAGCCATTCCAGCGTCTCGATGCGCGTGCGCGGCCCGGTGGACAGGAACTGGCCGGACTTCTCCGCCAGATACAGCAGGATCGCCCCGGATTCGAACACGGTCTGCGGCGCGCCGCCGTCGGCAGGAGCATGGTCGATGATCGCCGGCATCTTGTTGTTCGGCGAGAACGCGAGGAATTCCGGCTTGAACTGGTCGCCCTTGCCGATGTTGACCGGACGGAGCGTGTAATCGAGTCCGGCCTCTTCGAGGAAGAGGGTGATCTTGTGGCCGTTGGGGGTGGGCCAGTAGTAGAGGTCGATCATGGGATGCGCGCTCGGGGAAGGTGCCTCGAGTCTAGGCGCGTCGGCGTCGGGCGGCGTCGACACGCCGCGCACGGTGCGTTGCGGTTGCCGCCCAAGCGCGCATATGACGACGCCGCCCGGGGGGGGGGCGGCGTCGGAGGGGGTTCCCGCGGCAGGCCTTACTGCGCGGCGCAGTCGAGCCGGTGCGTGGCATCGGTGCCGATGCGCACCTCTGCCAGACCCAGGGTCAGACCGGCCGGGGCGCGCAGCGCGAACGGCGTGCTGACCCGCGTGGCGTCGAGCCCCGCGCCCGCCAGGCACTTGAGCGGGATGCCCGCGGTCACCCACTCGTTGCGCGGCAACGTGGCCAGCCATTCGCGCACCGGCAGCTCGCCCTTGCAGGCCTCGCCGCAACCGGCGGACAGGACGATGTCGCCACTGGCCGGCAGTGCATCGACACGCAGCGTCACCAGCAGCAGCGAATCGCCATTGGTCTCGCGGCTCAGATCGACCGGCGAATGCGACAGCAGTTCGGCGGTGGCATTGCCGGTCCAGGTGAGCAGTCGAGCGCCTTCCTGGGTCTGGTGATCGACCGCGGCGAGGGTCAACGTGCCGTCGGGCGTGGCGACGCGCGGGTGCAGCACGTCGGCGCCGCGGCCATCCGCGCCGGTGACCACCAGGCGGATGCCGGGTCCCGGCACGCCACGGGCGAAGAAGCCGGCGCTCTTGCCGTCGTCGGCGCTGACCCCGGCGTCTTCCGGCAACGCGGCGAGGTTGCCGTCATCGGCGTAGGTCAGGCCATGGCCGAACGCGAACAGTGGGTCGTAGCCTTCCATGCCCACGTTGTTGACGTACTGGTCGGCGCGGCGCGGCCAGGAGAAGCTGAGCTTGCCCTTGAAGTCGTGCTGCGGCTGACCGTCTGCGCCGCGCAGGAGCACGTCGGCGATGCCGGCACCCTCCGAGCCCGGCAGCCAGGCTGCGACGAAGGCATTGGACGCGTTGATCTCGCGGTTCATCCACAACGGACGGCCGCTGAGGAACACCGAGACCACCGGAATGCCGTCGGCGCGCAGGCGCTTGACCAGCTCGAGGTCGGCGTCGTCGCCGGGCTTGTACAACAGGTTCGGCAGGTCGCCGAGGAACTCGGCATAGGGCTCCTCGCCGAACACCACGATCGCGACGTCCGGCTTCTGCCGGTAGCTGCCGTCGATCGCGAGTTCCGCGGTGCCGCCGGCGGCGCCGACCTGCTTGCGGATGCCGTCCCAGATGGTGTCGCCGTTGGGGTAGTCGGCGCGCTTGGTGCCCGTGCCCTGCCAGTTCAACGTCCAGCCGCCGGACTGCTTGCCCATGTCGTCGGCGCCGTCGCCGGCCACCAGTACGCGCTGGTTCGCGGCGATCGGCAGGATGCCGTCCTGGTTCTTCAGCAGCACCAGCGATTCGCGCACCGCGCGACGCGCGACCTCGCGATGTTCGGGTGCGCCGAGCAGTTCGAACTTGCCGCCGAGCGCGCGCTCCGAGGGCTTGGGCGCATCGAACAGGCCCATGCGGAACTTCACCCGCAGGATGCGGCGCACCGCGTCGTCGAGGCGCTCCATCGGAATCTCACCCGACTGCACGTGCTTGACCGTGCTATCAAAGAGGCCGCGCCAGCTGTCGGGCGCCATCGCCATGTCGAGCCCGGCGTTGAACGTCGCTGCGCAATCGGTCGTGGTGCAGCCCGGCAGCTGGCCGTGGCCGTTCCAGTCACCCACGACAAAGCCGCCGAAGTTCATGCGGTCCTTCAGCACGTCGGTCAGCAGCGGCTTGTGGCCGTGCATGCGCTGGCCGTGGACGCTGTTGAAGGAGGCCATGACCGCTTGCGCGCCCGCGGCGATCGCCGGCGGATAGCCGGCGCCGTGGATGTCGCGCAGCTGCGCTTCGCTCACGGCGGTCTCGCCCTGGTCCTTGCCGCCGGCGGTGCCGCCGTCGCCCAGGTAGTGCTTCACCGAGACCATCACATGCTGGTCGTTGAGGAACTCCGGCGAGCCCGCCTTGCCCTGCATGCCTTCGACCACGGCCGGCGCGAACGCAGCGACGATGTCGGGCGATTCGGAATAGCCCTCGTAGGTACGACCCCAGCGGTCGTCCTGCGGCACGGCGACGGTCGGCGCGAACGCCCATTCCATGCCGGTGGTGCGCGTTTCGATCGCGGTGACGCGTCCGATCTCGCGCATCAGCTCGGCATTGCGGGTCGCGCCAAGGCCGATGTTGTGCGGGAACAGCGTCGCGCCGACGATGTTGCTCTGGCCGTGTACGGCGTCGATGCCGAAGATCACCGGGATCGCCTTGCCGCCGCCCGAGGTGTCCATCGACGCTTCCCAGAAGGCATCCGACAGCGCCAGCCATTCCGCCGGCGAGGCGTCATAGCGGCCGCCCGGATCGGAGTTGCCGCCGGCGAGGATCGACCCCAGGCGGTACTTGCGCACGTCCTCGGGCGTGACGTCGGCGATGTCGCCCTGCACGATCTGGCCGACCTTTTCCTCGACGCTCATCGTCGCCAGCAGGTCGTCGATCTTCTTCTCCAGCTCGGCGTCGTGCGGCAGGGGCCATGCGGTATCGGGCCAGTTCGCTGCATCGATGGCGCCCGGGTCGGCATCGGCTGCACCGGCCTGTGCGGTTGCCTGGGCGGCGGGGGTCTCGTCGCGCGCACATCCGGCGACGCCAACGACAAGCGCGGCGAGCATGGCCGGCAACAGTGCGCGGCGAAGGACATGGCGGACGGGGCGACGCGATTCGATCATCGAAGAGCTCCGGGAAAGCGGCAGAGGCCGCAGGATGGGCTGTCACGCTGGCGCAGCGATGACAGCGTTGTCACGCGGCGGCTAGCATACCGGCGCAAGCCCGCGGGCGCTTGCTGCACGGCGACATGCACGCCGGCGCGGGATCCTGCGGCGACTCTGGCAGAATCGGGACCGAAACGAGGATGGCCGGATTGAACAGCATGCGGGTGCGGATCGAGGATGTCGCGGAAGCGGCGGGCGTGTCGATGAAGACGGTCTCGCGCGTGCTCAACCATGAGCCGAATGTCTCGGAGCGCACGCGCGTCGCCGTCGAGACGGCAGTGGAAAAGCTGCAGTACCGCCCGCTCGCATCGGCCCGGCTGCTGGCCGGCCGCCGCTCCTATCTGGTCGCGATGCTCTACGACAATCCATCGAGCAACTACCTGATGGAGGTCGAACTCGGCGTGCTCGATGCCTGCCAGTCGCAGCACTACAACCTGATGCTGGCGCCGGTCGACTACACCGCGCGCGACATCGTGGCCAAGGTCGAGGCGATGATCGCGCAGTCCCAGCTCGATGGCGTGGTGCTCACGCCACCGATCACCGACGATGCCTCGCTACTGGCGCGGCTGGATGAACTGGGCGTCCCGTACGCGAGCATTTCGGCGCAGGAGCAGAACCGCCGCATCGGCACGGTGGTCGACGAGCGCAGCGCCGCCCGCGACGTCGTGCTGCATCTCGCATCGCTCGGCCACCGGCGCATCGCCCACATCAAGGGCCACGCCGCGCACGGCGCCAGCCGCTGGCGCCTGGCGGGCTACCGCGATGGCCTCAAGGAGGCGGGTCTGGAGTACGACGCCTCGCTGGTGGTTGCCGGCAAGTTCTTCTACGAATCCGGCTTCGATGCGACCAACAGGCTGCTCGACCTGCCGCAGCCGCCGACCGCCGTCTTCGCTGCCAACGACGACATGGCCGCCGGCGCGATCTGCGCCATCTGCGAGCGCGGTCTCTCGGTCCCCAGGGACGTTTCGGTCTGCGGCTTCGACGACATGCCGATCGCACGGCACATCTATCCGTCGCTGACCACGGTGCGCCAGCCCAGCCGCGAGATGGGGCGCCTGGCTGGCCTGGAACTGCTCAAGGCGATCCGCGACAGCAGCGCCGGCGAAACCCTGGAGCTGCCCTACGCGCTGCAGGTGCGCAAATCGACGGGACCGGTGCGCGCCTGACGCGCGCACCGGACCTGCAGGCTCAGACCGGTGCGGCAGGGCAGTAGCCGCGTACGTAGGTCTCGTGCGCGGGCAGCTGGGCGAGCGTGCGCGCCACGCGTTCGCGGATCTGGCCCAGGAAGCGTGAGAGTTCCGCATCGTCCATCAGGTCGGCCGTCGGGTGGTGGCTGCGCGGCACGAGCCCCTGGCCGAGCATGACCTGGACCCACGAATTCTCGGCGAACAGCTCGAAGCCCTCGCGGAACACCCGGCCGCTGTCGGCGAACAGGGCGATGCGATGCGCCAGCGAGTCGGGCACCTGCATCTCCCGGCAGGCGCGCCAGAACGGGGTGTCGTCGCGGTCGGTCACCTTGTAGTGCAGGATCACGAAATCGCGGATGCTCTCGATCTCCTCGCGCGACTGCCGGTTGTACTCGTCGACATCGGTCTGCCTGATGCCGGCGGCGGGGAACAGCTGGAGCAGGCGGATGATGCCGCGCTGGATCAGATGGATGCTGGTCGATTCCAGCGGTTCGAGAAAGCCGCTCGCAAGCCCGAGCGCGACGCAGTTGCCGTGCCAGGTACGCTCGCGCTGACCCGGCCGGAAGCGGATGGTGCGCGGCTCCACCAGTCGCTCGCCCTGGAGGTTGGCCAGCAGCGTCTCGCGCGCCTGCGCATCGTCGATGTAGCGGCTGGCGTAGACGATGCCGTTGCCGACGCGGTGCTGCAGCGGAATCCGCCATTGCCAGCCCGCCTCGCGCGCGGTCGAGCGCGTGTACGGCACCGCGGGCCCGACCGACGCGGTCTGGACCGCGATCGCGCTGTCGCACAGCAGCCAGTGCGACCAGTCCTCGTAGCCCACACCGAGCGCCTGCTCGATCAGCAGGCCGCGAAAACCCGTGCAATCGATGAAGAGATCGCCTTCGATGCGCTCGCCCGAAGCGAGTACCAGGGCCTCGATATTCCCCGAGGCACGGTCGGCCTGCACCTCGGCGATGCGTCCCTCGATGCGGCGCACGCCATGCGATTCGCTGAACCTGCGCAGGTAGCGCGCGTACAGGCCGGCGTCCATGTGGAAGGCATAGTTGAGACCGTTCTCGGGCAGATGTGCGAAGCGGTCCTCGAGCGCGGCGCGCAGTTCCAGGCAGTAGTCGCCGTAATCGCCGGCGAGGCCGCGCGCGCGGCCGCGATGCCAGAAGTGCTGGAAGCCCGCGCTCCAATGGTCCTTGCCGGTGGTGCCGAACGAATGGACGTACTCCTCGCCGCGCGCCTTCCAGTCGGCGAAGCGGATGCCGAGCTTGAAGGTGGCTTGGGTCGCGGCCATGAACTCGCGCTCGTCGAGCCCGAGCGCGCGGTGGAACGTCACCAGTGTCGGGATCGTCGCCTCGCCGACGCCGACGGTCGGAATCTCGTCCGACTCGACGAGCACGATGTCGAGCATCGGACCCAAGGTGCGGGAAATGCCGGCGGCCGCCATCCAGCCCGCGGTGCCGCCGCCGGCAATCACGACGCGGCGTACCGCCGTGTTGGGAGGGGTCTCTTGCATCGTGTGCTCCGGTCAGCGGTTGAGTCGTTGCAGCAGGCGGCTGCGCAGCCTGCGCGCGCGCTCGTCATCGAGCGGTGCCAGCAGGCCGCGCGCCGCCTCGGGAATATGGCCGGCAGTGTCGGCATCGGCGCCGAAGACGTAGTGGTCGAACACGTCGCGCCAGATCTCGCGCTGCGCCGGCGGCAGGTCGCGCACCGTCATCAACGCCAGCATCAGGGCGTTCATCGGCGTGTCCATCCGGGCCGGCGACTGGCGCCACCAGTAGTTCACCAGCACATTGAAATCCGCGAGGCCTTCCATGTGGTGCCACCACATCGAGGGGATGAGGATCGCATCGCCCGGGTCGAGCTCGGCGACCATCGCATGGCGCATCGCTTCGGCAAAGCGCGGGAAACGCTGCAGGTCGGGCGCTGCGAAATCGACCAGGCTGATCGGCTGGCCGGCCGGGGTGAGGTCCAGCGGACCGATGTAGAGATTGCGCAGCTGCCCGGGTGGAAACAGTGTCACGCGGCGCCGTCCGGCGACGACGCAGGCCAGATTGTCCGGTACGTCCTGGTGCGCGGCGATGCGGCTGCGGTTGCCGATCCAGATGCTCGCCAGCGGATCGCGCGGGCCGAAACCGATGGGGTTGTCGGAGCGGAAGCCCGGCAGCCAGGTATCGACCGTCGTCGAGGCGACATAGATCGACGGCGGCGCCGCGGATGCGGCCTCGCGCAGCAGCGTGCGCAGGACCACGTCGAGCGGCACGTGCTCGCGGCGGAAGTTGAAGCCGCGCAGGTCGTCGTTGTAGAAGAAGCGCCCCTGGATCTCCGGCGGCCCGACCGTAGCCACGACCGGTGCAGCGTCGGGACGCAGGAAGCGGCGTAGATACTCCGCTGCCGACGCCGCGCCTGCGCGGGCGGCCTGCACCATCGGCCAATGGCCGACCACGCCGCGCAGCACCACGGGGCGGTCGCCGTCGAGGAGTGCGTCGGGCAGCGCCTCCGCACGCACGTCGTGACGCTCGGGGATCGCCTCAGGCCCGGACATGGCGCCGGTTCATGCGGTCGATGAGGTCGCGGAAACGCGACATGGAGGCGATCGCCATGTAGATCGGCTCGAGATGGCCGCCAGTGTGCAATGCCGCGATCGCAGCGCCGTCGAGTGCGCGCAGCCGAGCCTCGTCGATGATGTGGAAGCCGCTCAGCCGGTGCGGCTGGCCATCGTCGAGCCGGATGTCGAGCGTGAATGGTTCGAGCAGTGCATGGCCCTGCAGCGCGGCCACGAAGTCCGGCAGGGCGGCGATGCCGGCCTGCAGACGCAGCAGGATCTCCTGGATGCGCTGCAGATGCGGCGCGATGCCGCCGTGCGCCAGGAACAGCGGTTCGCCCTCGCCACTGCGGGCGCGTGGATGATCCAGGTCGATGTGGATCGTGGACGAGCCGCCGCTCATGCCGATCAGGAAAGGTTGCCGCGCGATCGCAAGCGGCACGTGGTGGGCGCCCCATCCGGACGCGTCGAGAAAAAGGTTGCTGCCTTGCTGCAGGCCGAGCAGCGCCAGTGGTTGCACGCGGTCGCCGTCGACGCGGAAGACGACGGGGTAATGCGGCTGCAGGTCGCGGAACTCTTCGGGGAAGGTCGGGGCGACCATGACATCGTCGCCGAGCGAGGGCGCATGGCGGATATCGATACGCAGGTCGCGATGCGCGACCGGATCGAGCTGTACGTGATTGGTCATCGGGTGCCGACGGTTCCTGGCGCGGGAAGCGCGTGCGCAGCATAACGCCGCGTGGACCACGGGACCGCCGCGCACCCCTTGCAGGTGCGCGGCGGCATGACGCGTCAGAAGCTGTAGCGCGCGCCGAACATGTAACGCGGACCGGTCTGGGTGGCGAACCGCAGCTGGTTGGTGTGCCGCGCGTGCGTGCGGTACGTCTCGTCGGTCAGGTTGATCGCCTCGGCATGCAGCGAGAACTGCGGCGTGACCTGGTAGCTGATGTTGAGGTCGAGCTGGCCATAGGCTTCGGTGTAGTTCGGGTTCGGACCCTGGCCACCGATGCCCGACAGGAACTCGTCGCGCCAGTTGTAGGCCGCACGCACCTGCCACTTGTTCTTGTCGTAGAACGCGACAACGTTGGCCGAATCGCTCAGCCCGATCATCGGGTACTGGTCGCCGAGGCTGAGATTGTCGAAGGTCAGACCCGAATCGACGATGGTGTAGTTCGCCGCTACGCCGAAGCCGCTCTCTCCGAACATGTGCTGGACGTTGAACTCCCAGCCGTCAAGCGAATCGGAGCGCTGGTTGGCCGGCGTGTTGATGTCGAACCCGGCGATCGGATCGGTCGGCAGACCGACGATGCTGCCGGTGCGCTCGCCGTTTGCGTTGATGCCGGTATAGGTGACGCCCGGATCGCCGGCGTGGTTGATGAAGATGTAGTTGCGGATGCAGACCAGATCGGACGTTCCGCAGCCATTGGCGACGGCGTCGTTCCAGTACGCCCCGCCCACCGGCGTGTGGAGGTTGAACGGCGTGTCGCGGACGATGGTGTTGCTGATGAAGTTCGAGATGTTCTTGCGGAACCAGCCCACCGACACGTAGCTGGCCTCGCCGTAGTACCACTCGAACGACAGGTCGAAGTTGCTGGACTTGAGCGGCTCGAGCGCCGGGTTGCCCTGCGAGCCGTCACCGCCGTCCACGCGCACGATGTTGGCCAGGCTCAGGCCGCCCTGGATCTGCTGCCAGCCGGGGCGTCCGATGGTCTGGCTGTAGCTGCCGCGCAGGACCATGTTCTCGGCCACTTCCAGGCTCAGGTCGAGGCTCGGCAGGAAGTGGTCGTACTTGCCGGTCTGGGAAATGAAGTCGCGCTCACCGTCGTAGACCACGTAGAGCTCGTTCGCCGAGTCCCAGCTGATGCCGTTGGCGACGCGGGCCAGCGCCTCGGACGTGACGTCGGTTTCCTCGTAGCGCACGCCGGCGGCGACGCGCAGCGGCATCGACCAGTCGAATACGGTGTTCCACTGCACGTACGCGGCCTTCGACTTCTCTTCGGTGCGCAGGTCTTCGGTGAACTCGGTCGGGGCGCGATAGAGCGCGTCATCCCCGGCGATTTCGGCCGCACGGGTGCGCAGGCGGTCGAAGTCGAACATCATGAAGCGGCCGGTGAAGCGCGGATCGTCATGGCCGCGGAAGGCGTCGAAGTAACGGCCCATGTCGTCGGCGTAGAAGATGCTGTCGTCGTAGTCCGACGGATTGCCCACGCCGCCCCAGGTGTCGCGCTGCATGACGGCCGATGCGGTGCGGTTGTTGACCTGGGTCATCGACACGCCGAAATCGAGGTTGGAGTAGTTCTCGAACGTGAAGCGGCCGCCAGCCTGGATCTGCTCCACTTCGGATTTGTTGTAGCTGTTCTGGAAGACCGAGCCGGTCACCACGACATCCGACGGGGAGATCTGGTCCACGCCCGGCGGCAGGCCGATCGTGAGGATCGGGAAGTCGCCGCTGTAGTCCACCGACGTGGACGCACGACGGAACGCCGCCGTGCCGAGCACGCCGGCCGAGCCGAACGGGCTGTCGGGGCGCGATTCGGCCGTGGAGTTGTGGTAGTCGAGGTACAGCTTGAGCGAATCGCTCGCATCCCACTCGACATTGAAGCCCGTGGATTCCAGCGTATTGCGGGTCGCCAGCTCCATGCCGCCCATCGCGATGTCGGCGTAGACCGGGTTGCCGTTCTCGTCGAACGACACGTTGTCCTCGCCGTAGACGATCGGCGCGGCGATCGGGCCGTCGGCCCAGCTGCTGTCGCCGGGGCCGTAGTTGAACCACACCGACAGTTCGTTGCGCTGCTGCTGCACCTTGTTCTCGGCGTAGGTGTAGTCGAGCGTGGTGCGCACGTTGTCGGTCGGCTGCCACTGGAAGGTGGCCTGGCCGTTGGTGCGCTGGCGCTGCACGCCGTTGACGCTGTAGCCGGTGTTCTGCGGACGGCCGTAGATGGTGTCCGGGCCCGGGCGATTGGTGATGCGGTCGAAGCCGGGCTCGCCGGCGACCGGCAGGCGGTTCCACGAGTCGGTGTCGTCGCCGCGGAACATCGCCCAGCCATCGGCCACCGAAGCCTGGCTGAAGCCGGAGTCACGCTCCTGGTAGCTGCCGCTCAGGGCGATGCCGAAACGGTCGTCACCGAAGGTGTGGCTGAAGATGCCGGACAGTTCGCCGGTGATCGACTGGCCCGGATACGTGTCGGGCAGGTTGTCGACGGACGTGTCGTGCACGCCCTTGATGCCCACGTTGGCGACGGAACCGGGGTTGTCGAGCGGGCGCGCGGTCTTGACGTTGATCGTCGCGCCGATGCCACCCGTCGGAGCCGATGCGCGGCTGGTCTTGAAGACTTCGATCTCCGACACCGATTCCGATGCGAGGTTGGCGAAGTCGAAGGCGCGCGAGTTCGACGTGCCGCCGCCGCCCGGGCCGAGGTTCGAGGCCGGCATCTGGCGGCCGTTGAGCAGGACGAGGTTGAAATCCGGGCCGACGCCACGGACCGTGACCTTCGAGCCTTCGCCGCTGGAGGTGCGGTCGATCGACACGCCCGAGATGCGCTGCAGCGATTCGGCCAGGTTGGTATCGGGGAACTTGCCGATGTCTTCGGCGACGATGCCGTCGACGATGCCCTGCGAATCGCGCTTGAGGTTCATCGAGGACGTCAGGCTGCCGCGGATACCGGTGACGGTGATCGCGTCGAGCTCGGTCGGGTCATCGGAGCTGGCGGTGGTGTAGGGCGTCGCGGTCTGGTTCTCGTCGGCGACCTGTGCGGCCAGCGGCGGCGCGAGGGCCAGCAGCAGGGCGGAGGTCAGAAGCCGTTTTCTGGGCGCAGTGTTGATGGTTTTCATGGATTTCCCCTCCCAAGGAATTCTCATGTGGTTTTAAAGATGGACCCGTCGTCCACAGTGCGGACGCGCCGAGGCAGCGGAATTGGAAGTCAGGTTGACAGCGTTGTCAATGAAACGGCGACTCGCCATTGCAAGTGCGCGGAACCTTGAGGAAATACGCTTGCGCTTGTTGCGCTGCAGCAGATATTGGCGAGTGCGATGCGCGGTTGCGCACTGCATCTCGCCGTCGAAACACGACGTCCTGCGAGGCGGGACCCCGCTTTTTTGCGGGGTTCGAGAGCCCGCGAGCCCGCATGCGGTCCGGCGGATGCGGGCCAACGACTGCTTCCACGCTCCCGCGCTGGGGCATCACCGGGACCGCAGGGCTGCGTCAGTGCATCGCCCCGGAGCGCGACACGACTGCGCTGCCGCCGACCGGCGTCGAACCGTGCAGGCGCGAACCGCGCAGGCCGTACCAGATGATGTAGACGTAGCAGACCAGCGGCACGACGAACGCCAGCTGGATGCCGATGCGATCGGCCAGTGCGCCCTGGGCCAGCGGGATCACCGCGCCGCCGACGATCGCCATCACCAGCAGGCTGGAGGCCTTGCTGGTCAGCGTGCCGAGGCGCTCGATCGCGGTGGTGAAGATGGTCGGGAACATGATCGAGTTGAACAGGCCGATCGCCAGTGCGCTCCACATCGCGACGCTGCCCGTGGTGGTCATCGTCGTCACCAGCAGCACGCAGACCATCGCGCCGGCGAAGCCGAGCAGGCGACGCGCGTCGATGCGGGTCATCAATGCTGCGCCGATGAAGCGGCCGACCATCGCGCCGCCCCAGTAGAAGGCCAGGAACCGCGACGCCTCCGCTTCGCTCAGGCCGCCGATCGAAGGCTCGGCCATGTAGTTGATCAGGAAGCTGCCGATCGCGACCTCGGCGCCGACATAGCAGAAGATGCCGAGCACGCCCCAGCGCAGGTGCGGCTGGCGCAGTGCTTCGAGATAGGTGTGGTAGACGGCGGGGCCGGCCTCCGTGGCGTCGCGCAGGCTGGGGATGCGCATCAGCAGCACGAAAACCGCGAGCAGCAGCAGGGCGCCCGACAGCATCAGATAGGGCATCTCGACCGAGCGCGCCTCGGCGGCGCGGTAGGCCATCTGCTCGGCGGCGCCCATCGCCGCGATCTCGTCGGCGCCCAGCACCGCGCCGACCAGGATCAGCGGGCCGATCAGCAGCGGGAATACCGTGGTGCCGAGCGAGTTCAGCGCCTGCGCGAGATTCAGCCGGCTGTGCGAGGTTTCCGGTCGGCCCAGCAGGCTGATGTAGGGATTGGCGGCGACCTGCAGCAGCGTGATGCCGCTGGCGAGCACGAACAGCGCGGTCAGGAACACCGGATAGGACGGCATGCGCGCGGCCGGATAGAACAGCGCCGCGCCGACCGCGGCGACCACGAGACCCATGACGATGCCCGCCTTGTATCCCACGCGCGCGACCAGCGCGCCCGCCGGCATCGACATCAGGAAGTACGCGCCGAAGAACGTGAACTGGATCAGCATCGTCTGCGTGTAGTTCATCGAGAACACGGCCTTGAGATGCGGGATCAGCACGTCGTTGAGGCTGGTCAGGCCGCCCCAGGTGAAGAAGATGAGGCTGACGACCGCGATCGCGGCCGGCTTCGAAAGCGTCGAGGACTGTGCGTTCATGCGTAGCGACCGGCTTGGGCGGAGATCTGTCGATGCATCTTGTGTCCTCGAGAACGGCAGACCCGAGCGGTCCAGGGGCGGACTTGTAAGCGACGCATGACAACGCTGTCAACGCGAAATCGCAATCGCGCGGCGACGGTCCAGCCATCGGCCACATGGCGCAACGCTGCGGTCCGCGGGTGTTGCAGCGCAGCACGTCGCGGCGCTACCGTATCGCGGCATTCATCGCGGTCGGCAAGGCGCTGAGCCGTCGCTCCCCCGCGCGTCCCCAAGGAATCTGCCCCATGTCGATCGCCCCGAACCCGCCGCGCCAGGCGCCGCTGACCTACATCATCTTCGGTTCGCGCTGGCTGCAGCTGCCGCTCTATCTCGGATTGATCGTCGCCCAGTGCGTGTACGTGTTCCTGTTCGTCAAGGAACTCACCCACCTGGTCCAGGACGCCAACACGCTGACCGAACAGGGGATCATGCTGCTGGTGCTGGGGCTCATCGACGTGGTGATGATCTCCAACCTGCTGGTGATGGTGATCGTCGGTGGCTACGAGACTTTCGTCTCGCGCCTGGGGCTGCAGAACCATCCCGACCAGCCCGAGTGGCTGAGCCACGTCAACGCCAGCGTGCTGAAGGTCAAGCTGGCGATGGCGATCATCGGCATTTCGTCGATCCACCTGCTGAAGACCTTCATCGCCGCGGGCGAGGTGGGCCTGCCGGTCTGCGGTTCGGGCGACTTCATCGCCGCATCGGTCGCCCATGCCCAGGCGATTGCCGGCGGCCTGTCGCTGGCGGCGCCGGTGTGCACCAAGGTCACCGCGGCGGGCGTGATGTGGCAGACGATCATCCACGGCGGTTTCATCCTGTCGGCGATCGGCATCGCCTACACCGACCGGTTGATGACCGGCAGCACCGCCAAGCGCGAGCACGTGGCCCACTGACCGGCGGGGTCTCATCCCGTTAGACGGTGCACGCGTAGAATGCGGCGATGGATGTTTCGCATTTGCTCGACGGGCTGAACCCGGCCCAGCGCCAGGCGGTTTCCGCGCCCGATTCCCACTATCTCGTGCTCGCCGGCGCCGGCAGCGGCAAGACCCGCGTGCTGACGCATCGCATCGCCTGGCTGAACGAGGTGGTCGGCGTGCCTGCGCACGGCATCTTCGCGGTGACCTTCACCAACAAGGCCGCGGCGGAGATGCGCCATCGGGTCGATGCGCAACTGCGTCATGGCGCGCGCGGGGCGTGGATCGGCACCTTCCATGGCCTGGCCCATCGCCTGCTGCGCCTGCACTGGCAGGACGCGAAGCTGCCCGAGGGCTTCCAGATTCTCGACAGCGACGACCAGCTGCGCCTGGTCAAGCGCGTGGTCCAGCAGCTTGAGCTCGACGATGCGCGCTTCCCGCCGCGTCAGATCGCCTGGTGGATCAACGCCCAGAAGGACGAGGGACGGCGGCCGCAGCACATCCAGGATGGCGCCGACGAGTGGTCGGACGTCATGCGCAAGGCGTATGCGCTCTACCAGGAGCGTTGCGACCGGGCGGGTCTGGTCGACTTTGCCGAAATCCTGCTGCGCGCGCACGAACTGCTGCGCGACACGCCGGCGCTGCTGGCGCACTACCGCCAGCGTTTCGGCCACCTGCTGGTCGACGAGTTCCAGGACACCAATGCCATCCAGTACGCCTTCATCCGCGTGCTGGCCGGCGACACCGGCAAGGTGTTCGTCGTCGGCGACGACGACCAGGCGATCTATGGCTGGCGCGGCGCCAAGGTCGAGAACGTGCAGCGCTTCCTGACCGACTACCCGGGCGCCGAGACGATCCGCCTGGAACAGAACTACCGCTCCAGCGCCAACATCCTCGGGGCCGCGAATGCGGTGATCGCCCACAACCCCGAACGCCTCGGCAAGCAGCTGTGGACCGACAGCGGCGATGGCGACCCGATCGATCTCTACGCGGCCTACAACGAGATCGACGAAGCCCGCTATGTCGTCGAGCGCGCGCTGCAATGGGTGCGCGACGGCGGCAGCCACGGGGAGATCGCGATTCTCTACCGCAGCAATGCGCAATCGCGCGCGCTCGAGGAACAGCTGGTCGCCGAGCAGGTGCCATACCGCGTCTACGGCGGTGTGCGCTTCTTCGAGCGTGCCGAGATCAAGGACACGCTCGCCTACCTGCGTCTGGTCAGCAACCGCGACGACGATGCCGCGTTCGAGCGCGCGGTCAATACGCCCCCGCGCGGCATCGGCGAGCGCACGCTCGACGAAGTGCGCCAGCAGGCGCGCGCGCACGGCATCCCGCTGTGGGAAGCGGCGCTGCGATGCGCACAGGGCGATGTGCTGGCCGGACGCGCACGCAATGCGCTGGCCGGCTTCGCCCAGCTCATCGACCAGCTGTCAGTGGAACTGGCCGATCTGCCGCTCAAGGACAAGATCGACCATGTGCTGGCGCGTTCCAACCTGCGCGTGCATTACGCCAACGAATCCAAGGGCAGCGCCGATTCGCGGGTCGAGAATCTCGACGAGCTGGTCTCGGTGGCCTCGCGCTTCACCCGCGGCGACGATGAGGAAAGTGCGCAGCTGACCGAACTCGTAGCCTTCCTCGCCTATGCCTCGCTCGAGGCCGGCGAAGGCCAGGCCCAGGCCGGCGAGGACGGCGTGCAGTTGATGACGCTGCACAGCGCCAAGGGGCTCGAGTTTCCACTGGTCTTCCTGGTCGGCCTCGAAGAAGGCCTGTTTCCCAGCGCCCGCACCGCCGAAGAAAGCGGCCGGCTGGAGGAAGAACGTCGTCTGGCCTACGTGGGCATCACCCGCGCGCGGCAGAAGCTGGTGCTGACCTATGCCGAGGCGCGGCGGCTGCACGGCCAGGACATGCTCGGCATTCCGTCGCGGTTCCTGCGCGAGATTCCACCCGTGCTGCTCCACGAGGTACGGCCCAAGCCGCAGGTCATGCGCGCCTCGTTCCCGCAGCGCCAGCGTGCCGGCTACGGACACGCCAGCCTGGCGCCCTCGGTCGGTGTGCGCCTGGGCCAGAGCGTGACCCATGCGAAATTCGGCGCCGGCACCGTGACCGACATCGAAGGCGATGGCGCCCACGCGCGCGTGCAGGTCAATTTCGACGAGGCCGGCAGCAAGTGGCTGGTGCTGGCTTACGCGAACCTGCAACCGGCCTGAGGCCGGCGCAGGGTCGCGGGTTGTCAGGCCGCCGGCGGATCCGGACGCCGTGTCCGCGAAACGGCCTTGACAATGCCGAGGCCCAAAAGCACGACCACGCCGACCGCGATCCATTGCGGCGCCAGGCCGGCGAGATAGGCACCGTAGGCGAGGCCGCCGATGAGTACCAGCATGCCTACCAGATAGATCGAGAACGAAGACATCGGCCGCTCCTATGGAAATGACGGCGGATGCTAGCGGGGCCGATGTGAGGGCCATCCGCATTCAGCTGAATGATCCAACGACATCATTCGCGGATTTCGAAACCCGGGTTCTCCTCCAGGGCGCCGTCGCCATCCACGACGATCCAGCGGTTGCCGCTCTTGTCGAACAGTACCGGCACCGGATCGCGGAACAACGGGCGGCGGACGAAGCGCAGTTCCCAGCCGAAGACCTCGAGGGTCGCGATCGCACTCGCCTGGGCCGGCGTAAGGCCGGCGCGGAGGGTGGCGGTGTCGGGCGGCGCAGGGCTGCGGCGTTCGCGGCTCATGGGGTCCTCGGGCGTCGTGACAGGCGACGGCGCGCGCCGCGCACAATCGGACATGCTACGTGAAGGGGTAATTGCGGCCAAACCGGCCGCGAGCCCGGGCTGCCGCCTTCGCAGGCGCCTTCGGCGGGCGTACGCTGGCGGCCCAGCGGCCGCGTCGAGGTCGCATCGACTGGAGATCCCATGGCGCCTGCCGCTTCCGCGTTCACCCGATCGCGCCCCGTCCGCTCCCGCCATCTGCTTGCCGTGTGCATCGGCGGCCTGCTCGGCGCACCGGCGGTCCTCGCCGACGAAGGCATGTGGACGCTCGACAACCTGCCCAAGGCCGCCTTGCAGTCGCAGTACGGCTTCAAGCCCGACCAGGTCTGGATCGACCATGCGATGCAGGCCTCGGTGCGACTGGCTGGCGGTTGTTCGGGGTCGTTCGTCTCCCCGGACGGCCTGGTGCTCACCAACGCCCACTGCGTCGTCGGCTGCGTACAGGGTCTGTCCTCGGCCGAGCGCGACCTGCAGAACGACGGTTTTGTCGCCCGGACGCGCGAGGAGGAGCTGCAATGCCCCGCCGAGGAACTCAACGTGCTGCGCGAGATCACCGACGTCAGCGGGCGTCTGGCCAGCGCGGCCGCCGGCAAGCAGGGCCAGGCCTACGTGGACGCCCGCAATGCCGAGAAGAGCCGTATCGAGTCGGAATGCGTGGGCGACGACGAGGCGAAGACGCGCTGCGATGTGGTCGAGCTCTACAACGGCGGCCAGCAGCACCTCTATCGCTACCACCGCTATTCCGACGTGCGCCTGGTGTTCAGCCCCGAGTACTCGGTCGGTTTCTTCGGCGGCGATCCGGACAATTTCAACTTCCCGCGCTACAACCTCGACGCGGCGTTGCTGCGCGCCTACGAGGACGGCAAGCCGGCGCAGGTCGACCATCACTTCACGATCAAGCCCGAAGGCGCCGAGGCGGGCGAACTGGTCATGGTCACCGGCCACCCCGGTCGCACCCAGCGCCAGCTCACCGTGGCGCAGCTCGAGACCGTGCGCGACGTCAGTCTGATCAACACCCTGTTGTGGCTGGCCGAACGCCGGGCGATGCTCGGCCAGTACGGCCGCAGCAGCGAGGAGGCCGCGCGCCAGGCGCAGTCGGACCTCACCTTCACCGACAACAGCTACAAGGTTGTCCGCGGCCAGTTGCAGGCGCTGCTCGATCCGCAGGTCTTCGCCGGCAAGCGTGCCGAGGAAGCGCGCCTGCGCGAAGGCGTCGACGCCGCGCCGTGGAACGAGGTCGAGGCCGCGCAGGCCACCGCGCGCCAGTTGGCGGTCCCCTACATGCTGCTCGAGCAGGGCCGCGGTTTCGACTCGCGCCTGTTCGGCATCGCGCGCACCCTGGTGCGGGGCGCTGACGAGCGCGCCAAGCCCAACGAATCGCGCCTGCCCGAGTACCAGGAGGCCGGTCAGGGCCGCCTGCAGCAGACACTGTTGAGCAAGGCGCCGGTCTATCCGGAATACGAGATCGCCAAGCTGACGTGGTCGCTGACCAAGTTCCGCGAGTTGCTGGGCACCGACGACCCGCTGGTCAAGGCCGTACTCGGCACGCAGTCGCCGGCGCAGGTGGCCACCGCGCTGGTCGAAGGTTCGAGCCTGGCCGATGTCGCCGAGCGCGAGCGTCTCTGGAACGGTGGCGCGGCGGCCATCGAGGCCTCGGACGATCCCTTCATCCGGCTCGCTCGCATTGTCGATGCGCCGGCCCGCGCGGTGCGCAAGCGCCAGGAATCGGAGGTGTCATCGATCGAGTCGCGCGCGGCCACGCAGATCGCCAAGGTGCGCTTCGACAAGCTCGGGACCACGGTCTATCCGGATGCGACGTTCACGCTGCGCCTGTCCTACGGCGATGTCGCCGGCTGGGACGAGAATGGCAAGGCGATCGAACCGTTCACGACGATGGGCGGCGTGTTCGCCCGCAACACCGGCGCCGAACCCTACGCGCTGCCCAAGCGTTGGCTGGACGCCCAGGGCCGGATCGCCCAGGACACGCCGTTCAACTTCGTCAGCACCAACGACATCATCGGTGGCAATTCCGGCAGCCCGGTCATCAACCGCGATGCCGAGGTCGTCGGGCTGGCGTTCGACGGCAACATCCACTCGCTGGGCGGCAACTTCTGGTATGACCCGCGCCTCAACCGCACGGTCTCGGTGCACAGCGCGGCGATCATCGAGTCGCTGAAGTCGGTGTACGGGGCGGATGCGGTGGTGGAGGAACTGCTGCAGAAGTAGGCATTCGAGTCGCGGCTCCCGCAACGGCGCCCTGGTTTGCGGGGCGCCGTCGCTGTTTCCGCCCTAGGGCCTGACGACCCGCCCACTCGCAGCGCTGTCGAGCCCGGCCTGCAGCACCCGCATCACGGCGAGCGCTTCGTCGAGCGTGACCGGCGGCGCGGCGCCCGAGCTGATCGCATCGCGGACCCCAGCGTAGAACGCGGGGTAGTCGCCGGCCGGCGCGGGCGATGGCATCTCCCGAAGTGTGCCTTCAGCGTCCACCTGCAGCAGTCGTCCCGGCGCCGTGTCGACGCCCCAGCCATCGCCGGTTGGACTCGCCCCTGTCCGCAGCGCGGCTTCCTGCGGATCGAGCCCGTGCTTGAACCAGCTGCCGCGCGTGCCGTGCACCGCGAAGCGCAGTCCGGCGCCGGGCACCAGGGCGCCGGCATGCAGCACCACGCGCAGGCGCGCATAGCGCAGCACCACGTGGAAGAAATCATCGACCTCGGCCGCTTCGCGCTGGATCGCGATATCGGCCTGCACCGCATCGGGCAGGCCGAACAACTGCAGCGCCTGATCGACGAGATGCGGGCCGAGGTCGAGCCATAGCCCCGCGCCGGGGCCGGGGCGTTCGCGCCAGCGATCGAGCACCTGCGGCCGGAAGCGGTCGAAATGCGAATGCAGCTCGGCGATATCGCCGAGCGCGCCTGCGGCGACCAGCGCACGCAGCGCCAGGAAATCCGCATCCCAGCGCCGGTTGTGGAACACGGTGAGCAGGCGGTCGGCACGCCGCGCGGCTGCAGCCATCGCGCGGGCCTCGTCGGGATCCAGCGCGAACGGCTTGTCGACCACCACATGACGACCAGCGGCGAGCGCGGCGATCGCCAGTGGCGCATGCGTGTGGTTCGGCGACGCGATCACCACGAGGTCGATTGCAGGGTCAGCGAAGGCCACCCCGGAATCGGCGACCACGCGGGCATCTGCGAAATCCGCATGGACCTTGTCGGCGTTGCTCGACACCACGGTATGCAGCCGCAGGCCCGGTGTCGCCTCGATCAGCGGCGCGTGGAAGACCCGCCCGGCGAGGCCGTAGCCGACCAGCGCCACCAGCAGGCCGTCCTCCACCCTGTGCTACCAGCTGAAGAGGCGGTAATAGGTCTGCGGCACGTCGTCGCCTTCGTTGTCGATGCTGCCGTCGCCGTCGCGGTCGTACAGGTAATAGGTCGGGCCGCGCGAGGGCACGACCTGCACGGCGCGCAGCTGGCCCGCGATCCGGTACTCGGTGATCTGGTCGCCATTGGCTTCCCTGCGGGTCACCTGCTCGGCGTCGGCCGGAATGCCTTCAGGCAGGCCGTCGCCGGTCGTCGCACAAGCGGTCAGGCCGCACAGGGCAGCAGCGAGCAGGGCGGTGCGGAAGCGGTGCATGACGGTCTCCGGCGCAATCGGTGGGCGGGCAGTATGCGGGGCAGGCGGTCGCATCGCAGTGATGCGTCTCACGGGGCGGGCGGGGTGCGGCGGTAGAATCGCATCATGAAACGCCTCATCCTGATCGACGGGTCCTCGTACCTGTATCGCGCCTTCCACGCGCTGCCACCTCTCACCAATGCGCAAGGCGAGCCCACCGGCGCATTGTTCGGCATCGTCAACATGCTGCGGGCCACGATCAAGGAAGCGCCGGACTTCGCCGCCTTTGTCGTCGACGCGCCCGGCCGCACGTTCCGCGACGACCTCTACGCCGCCTACAAGGCCAATCGCCCGCCGATGCCCGACGAACTGCGCGCGCAGGTCGAGCCCATGTGCACGATCGTCGAGGCGCTGGGCTTTCCGATCCTGCGCATCGGGGGCGTCGAGGCCGACGATGTCATCGGCACCCTGGCACTGCAGGCGAGCGAGGCCGGCATCGACGTCACCATCTCGACCGGCGACAAGGACTTCGCCCAGCTCGTGCGTCCGCGCATCACGCTCGTCAATACGATGAGCGGCAGCCGCATGGACAGCGAACAGAGCGTGGTCGACAAGTTCGGCGTCCGCCCGGACCAGATCGCCGACCTGCTCGCCCTGATGGGCGACAGCATCGACAACATCCCCGGCGTGGCCAAGTGCGGGCCGAAGACCGCGGCCAAGTGGCTGGTCGAATACGAATCGCTCGATGGCGTGATCGCGAATGCGGGCAACATCAAGGGCAAGATCGGCGAGAACCTGCGCGAGGTGCTCGGGCAGCTGCCCCTGAGCCGCGAGCTGGCGACGATCAAGACCGATGTCGAACTCGACTGCACGGCAGAATCCCTGGTGTTGCGCGAGCGCGATACCGACGCCTTGCGCGTGCTGTACGCGCGCTACGGATTCAACCAGGCGCTGCGCGACCTCGACGGTGGGACGGCCGCTTCGGCGCCCGCCATCGCGGCGGCGGCGCCGCTGTCGGCGCCTGCATCGCTCGATCCCGCGCTGTCGGGGGGCGGCGAGTACGAGACCGTGACCACACGCGAGCGTCTCGATGCCTGGGTCCAGCAGCTGCAGGCGGCCGACGAGTTCGCGCTGGATACCGAGACCGATGCGCTCGACGCCATGCGCTCCGGCCTCGTCGGCCTGAGCGTGGCGGTGGAGCCCGGTCGCGCCGCCTACATCCCGGTCGCCCACGATTATCCCGGGGCTCCGCAGCAGCTCGACCGCGCCGAAGTGCTCGACGCGCTGCGCCCGCTGCTCGAGGATCCGGGCAAGCGCAAGCTCGGCCAGCACGGCAAATACGACATCCATGTCCTGCGCCGGCACGGCGTCGAGTTGCGCGGCTACGCCGACGACACCCTGCTGGAGAGCTTCGTGCTGGATGCGGGCATTGCCCGTCACGATCTCGATTCCCTGGCCCGGCGCCATCTCGGCCGCGACACGATCAAGTTCGAGGACGTCGCCGGCAAGGGCGCCAAGCAGATCTCGTTCGCCCAGGTGGCGATCGACGACGCGACGCGATATGCCGCCGAGGATGCCGATATCACCCTGCGGCTGCACCGCGTTCTCAAACCGCGCATCGAAGCTGATGCGGGGCTCGCCCGCGTGTACGGCGAGATCGAGATTCCGCTGGTGCCGGTGCTCGCGCGCATCGAAGCCAATGGCGTCATGGTCGATGGCGACGAACTGCGCAGGCAGAGCGCCGACCTGTCGCGGCGCATGCTCGCCGCCCAGCAGAAGGCCACCGAACTCGCCGGCCGCGCCTTCAATCTCGATTCGCCCAAGCAACTCTGCGCGCTGCTGTTCGAGGAACTGGGCCTGCCCGCCGTGGTCAAGACGCCCAAGGGTCAGCCGAGCACCAACGAAGAAGCGCTCGAAGCGATCGCCGACCAGCACGAACTGCCGCGCGTGATCCTCGAATACCGCGGCCTCGCCAAGCTGCGCAGCACCTATACCGACAAGCTTCCGGAAATGGTCAACGTCGCCACCGGGCGCGTGCACACCAGCTACCACCAGGCGGGCGCCGCTACGGGCCGGTTGTCGTCGAGCGATCCCAACCTGCAGAACATCCCGATCCGCACCGACGACGGTCGCCGCATCCGCCGCGCCTTCGTCGCCCCGCCCGGCCGCAAGCTGATCGCCTGTGACTACTCGCAGATCGAGCTGCGGATCATGGCCCACCTGTCGGAGGATCCCGGCCTGGTCCGGGCCTTCGAATCCGGCGTGGACGTCCATCGCGCCACTGCCGCCGAAGTCTTCGGCCGCCCGCTCGACGAAGTCACGATCAATGAGCGCCGCGCGGCGAAGGCCATCAACTTCGGGCTGATGTACGGCATGAGCGCGTTCGGCCTGGCGCGCAACCTCGGCATCAGCCGCGGCGAGGCGCAGGACTACATCGCGCTGTACTTCTCGCGCTATCCCGGGGTGCGCGATTTCATGGAACGCACCCGTCAGCAGGCGCGCGAGTGCGGTTACGTCGAAACCGTGTTCGGCCGTCGCCTGACCCTCGACTTCATCCAGAAGGGCAACGCCTCGCAGCGCGCCGGCGCCGAACGTGCGGCGATCAACGCACCGATGCAGGGCACGGCGGCCGACATCATCAAGCGGGCGATGATCCGCGTGGACGGCTGGATCGCCGCACACGCGGCGCGCGCCAAGATGATCCTGCAGGTGCATGACGAACTTGTTTTCGAGTCCGATCTCGACTTCGTGGAAACGTTGCGTACCCAGGTCGTCGAACTGATGACCGGGGCGGCGGATCTGCGGGTGCCGCTTGTCGTCGACAGCGGCGTCGGCGACAACTGGGACGAGGCACATTGACCGGCGGATTTGCCGAATCTGGCCGCAGCCGGGTGCTGGCCGCAGCCTTCTAAATGGCCCCTGAATCCAACGGAAAATTAACCGGCTCCTTCACGATCCATCCATCTGCCAAATGGTCTTATGTCCCTCGACAGATGCAAGGTCTGTCGCAGATCGCTTCCTCCCCTGGAGCGATCGCCGGAACCATCAGGCGTCTCCCCGCGCCCGGTTCCCGAGCCCCGTAGGCCCCCCCTGCCTGCGGGGCTTTTTTATGTCCGCGATTCGAGGCGGGCCTCCGAAGCACACCGGGACACGACGTTTGAATAGCACCGGTGCGACTGCCAGGAGGCTGGACCTCTGGGTCAGAACGGTGCGCTCGACGCGATGCGCAAGCGCTCCCCGGTGTGCGGATGATCGAAGACCAGTGCCTCGGCGTGCAGCAGCAGGCGGTGTGCGCGGGCGGTCGTCTCGGGAGGCGCATACAGGGTGTCGCCCAGGATAGGGTGGCCGACCGCCTGCAAGTGAACACGCAGCTGGTGGGTGCGGCCTGTCTCCGGCGCCAGGGCCAGACGCGTGCAGGGGGCGTCATCGGCGGCCAGCAGGTGCTCCAAGAGGCGCCACCGGGTACGCGCCGGTTTGCCGTTCAGATGGTCGACCGCCTGTCGCGGCCGGTTCGGCCAGTCGGCCCCTACGGGCAGGTCGATCAGGCCGGCGGCCTCGGCCAGCCAGCCGTCGACGATGGCGATGTAGGCCTTGTCGATGCGCCGCTGTTCGAAGGCCGCGCCGAGCCTGCGCTGCATGTCCGGCCCACGTGCGAACACGATGACGCCCGAGGTCGCCTGGTCCAGGCGGTGGACGACCCGTGCGTCGGGCCATTGCGCGAGCACCCGTGCGGCGAGGCAGTCCTGCTTGTCGGCACCGCGGCCGGGCACCGACAGCAGGCCGCCGGGCTTGTCGAAGGCCAGCAGGTGCGCATCGACATGCAGTACGTGCAGGCCGCCGGGCGCGACCTCCGGACACATGTCGACTCCGGCGGTCACCGGCTCAGGCGAGTTCGGACAGCCAGTCGCGCGGATGCAGGTAGGCGGCGAGGCGTGCCTCGTCGCTGCCGGCCTCGGGCGTGAAGCCGTATTCCCAGCGCACGCGCGGCGGCAGGCTCATCAGGATCGATTCGGCGCGGCCGCCCGACTGCAGCCCGAACAGGGTTCCACGGTCGTAGACCAGGTTGAACTCGACATAGCGGCCGCGCCGGTAGAGCTGGAATTCGCGTTCGCGCTCGCCATACGCCATGTCCTTGCGGCGCGCGACGATCGGCAGGTAGGCATCGAGGAATCCGTCACCGACCGCGCGCATATATGCGAAGTCCTGGTCGAAATCACCGTGCAGGTCGTCGAAGAACAGGCCGCCGACACCGCGCGTCTCGTTGCGGTGCCTGAGGAAGAAATACTCGTCGCACCATTGCTTGTGAGCCTCGTAGCGCGCCTGTCCGCCGAAAGGCTCGCACAGCTCCCGTGCGGTGCGGTGCCAGTGCAGCACGTCCTCGTCGACCGGATAGAACGGGGTCAGGTCGAAGCCGCCACCGAACCACGAGGCCACGGTCTCGCCATCGCGCATCGCGCGGAAATGGCGCACGTTGGCGTGGGTGGTCGGCAGGTAGGGGTTGCGGGGGTGGAACACCAGCGACACGCCGCAGGCGCGCCATGAAGCGCCGGCGAGCTCGGGGCGGTTGGCGCTCGCCGAAGGCGGCAATGCCGCGCCGGAGACGTCGGAAAAGCCGATGCCTGCCTGTTCGAAGACCGCCCCATCGCGCAGGACGCGGGTGCGGCCGCCGCCGCCTTCGGCACGCTCCCACAGGTCCTCGGTGAAGCGGGCGCGTCCGTCGGCGCCCTCGATGGCCTGGCAGATCCGGTCCTGCAGGCCGGTCAGGTAGTCGCGGATGGTGTCGAAATCGTTCATGCCATGCATTGTAGGCGGCGCGTACGCGGCAACATTGATCGTGGTCAATGCAAGCACGGCCTATCCGGTGGGTGCCGCCGCGCCCGGGCGGGCGCCAGCACGCAGGTCCCGTGGGTCCGTACAAGCATCGGGGCGTCTGATCGGGAGCGATCGGCCGCGTCGGCGGCGCAGCGCCGGCTGCAGGACCTGGTGTCAGCTGTAGGCCTGGCGCCAGGCATCGAGCCGCGCGGCCAGTACGGCGGCGCGCTGGCCGTAGGTGTCGGGCAACGCGCCATCGAAACCGGTCAGGCCGCGGTTGACGCGTCGCACCCGCCCCGCGGCATCGACGTGGTCGGCGAAGTCGATGCCGACCACCGTGTGCAGGCCGACCCGCGTGGGGCCGAAACGCACGATATCGCGCCAGTGCCAGCGGGTGACCCGGAACAACGCGCGCAGCTCGATGCCGTTCGCATCGAGCCGCAGGTGGTTGGCGCCCGGGACCAGAGACACCGCCGCCACGAGGCCGCACAGCGCGAAAAAGCCACCGCAGGTCCACGCGATCATCGGACTGCGGTCGGCGAGACCGACCGCAACCCAGACCAGGCCGGCGCTGATCGCCAGCAGCGCGAGCATCTTCCACGGCGCCGGCCGCAGCAGCTCCACCGCCGGCAGGGCGCCGGGCGCGGTCATTTCAGCGTGCGCTCGAACAGCTCATGGATGCGGCGGTACTGGTCGTACCAGGAGGCGGGATGCTGGTAGGCATGACGCTCGAGCGGATAGCTCGCCAGTTCCCACTTGTCCTTGCGCAGCTCGATCAGGCGCTGGGACATCATCACCGAGTCGCGATAGAACACGTTGTCGTCGATCATGCCGTGCGCGATCAGCAGGTTGTCCTGCAGGCGGTCGGCGTATTCCATCGGCGAGGACTTCAGATAAGCCTCGGGATCGATGTCCGGCGTGTTGAGGATATTGGCGGTGTAGGCGTGGTTGTACTGCGACCAGTCCGTTACCGGCCGCAACGCCGCGCCCGCCTTGAACTTGCCCGGCTCGCGGAACAGCGCCATGAAGGTCATGAAGCCGCCATAGCTGCCGCCGTAGATGCCCACGCGGTCGCGATCGGCCTGGTGGTTGTCGACCAGCCAGTCGATGCCGTCGAGATAGTCCTCGAGTTCCGGGTGGCCCATCTGCCGGTAGATCGCCGTGCGCCAGTCGCGGCCGTAGCCGCTGGAGGCGCGGAAATCGAGGTCCAGCACGATGTAGCCCTGCTGCACCAGCAGGTTGTGGAACATCTGCTCGCGGAAGTAGTTCGGATAACGCTCGTGCACGTTCTGCAGGTAACCGGCGCCATGGACGAACAGCACGACCGGGTACTTGCGGCCGGGCTCGTAGGTTCTGGGGCCGTAGAACTTGCCCCAGACGGTGCCGGCGCCGTGCTTGGACGGGATCTGGACGTACTCGGGCTGCAGCCAGTCGTAGGCCTTGTACTCGGCGCTGCGGGTGTCGGTGAGCACGCGCACCTGGCCACCCGCGACGTCGGCGACGGCAAGCTGCTGCGGCGTGTAGCTGCTGGATGTGCGCAGCAGCAGTCGGGTCTCGTCCGGCGAGAGGGCGAAGTCGTCGACGTTGCCGACATTGGTGACCTCGGCGACGCTGCCGCCGGAGGCGCTGCAGACGTCATAGCGGCCCGGCCACTGGCGGTTGCACATGAAGAAGAAGCGCGTGCCGTCGCGTGACATCACCGGCGAGGACACCTCCCACTTGCCGGACGTGAGCGCGCGCGAGCGGCTGCCGTCGTTGAGATAGAGGTGCGAATAGCCGGTGGCCTCGGACAGGAACCACAACGTGCGGTTGTCGGGCAGCCAGCCGAACTCGTTGAAGTCCCAGTTGATCCACGCCTGGTCGCTCAGGCGGTCGCGGTTCTGCAGCGAGGCGTTCGCGAGGTCGACCGTGGCCAGCCAGCGGTCCTTGTTGTCGACCGAGTGGATCGACAGCGCGACGTTGCGGCCGTCATCGCTCCAGCGGATCGCCCCGCCCCCGCCGCCGCGGCCATCGAGTTCCAGGCGCACCGGGCGGTTGCCCTTGAGCGCATCCTTGCCGGCGGCGCGGCGCAGATCGGCCAGCGGGTCGCTGGCGATGCCGGGCAGGGCATCGGTCTTGAGTTCGCGGACCTGGCCGCTGGCCACATCCACCAGCCACAGCGTATGCGGCAGCGGATCGTTGCGGCCCACGCGCGTGCGGACGTCCTCGAATTCCTCATAGCCCGACTCGGTCACGTACCTGGGCATCTTGCCGTCCTGCCCCGCGTTGCCGCTCTTGGCGGTGGTGACCACGATCATCCGGTCGCCGGCAGGAGACAGCGCGCTGCCGGCAATCGTCACGTCCTTGCCGAGGAACACCGGGCCGGGCGCGCGCGTGGCATCGCCGCGGCGCCAGGCCTCGTTCTGGCTGCGCAATTCCTCGCGGCGGTCGCGTTCGACCCGCAGGGTCTCGATCATGCGCAGCTGGCGCTCACGCAGATCGTCGGCCTTCGGCGGCTTCGTGGGATCGTCCTCGGCCTTGAGGCTCGCGAGCTGGGCGGTGCCACGCTGCGCGTCCCAGCCGAACCAGTCGTTGCCGGTGCGCCACACCAGCCCGCCGGCCGGGGTCCACTGCGGCTGGGCCTCCTGCGCGTCGGTGCGGGTGATCTGGGTCAGCGCGCCGGTACGCAGGTCGCGCACGAACAGGTCGCCGTTGCGCAGGAAGGCCATGCGCGTGCCGGTCGCATCGGAGATGGGGCCCTGGCCGTCGATTTCGGCGCGCGCACCGTCCTCGACACGCGTGGCGGCCCCGCCGGTGAGCGGCTGCATCCAGGTGTCGCGGACATTGCTGCCTTCGCGCTTTTGCGCGTAGTACGCCGCCTGGCCGTCCCAGCGCCACCACGTACGCTCAACTGGGGCGCCGATCCAGTCAGGATCGGCCATGATCCGCTCCATCGTCAGCGGCTGCGCCGGTTGCGCAAGGGCGAGAGGGGACACGAGGGCGCAGGCGAGCACCCAGCTCAGCGGCAGTCGACGCATTCGGCGGTTCCAGGACGAAAGGACCGCGGAGTGTACCGGCCGCCGGCATGGCCCCAGCACTGGCGAAGGTCACGGTGGCGCGATCGGGTGTCGCATGCACGTCGGGTCGCACGCCCGTTTCACGAGGAGCGCCGCAGACTCCCGTTGGTTCGCGATGATCGGAGACGACCACATTGGACGCGTTGCTGCTGTCGCGGATCCAGTTCGGCTTCGTGGTTTCGTTCCATGTGCTGTTCCCCGCATTCACGATCGGGTTGTCGAGTTGGCTGGCGTTCCTGGAATGGCGGTGGCTGCGCACACGCGATCCGGTCTGGCGCGAGCTCTATTTCTTCTGGATGCGGATCTTCGCCGTGTCGTTCGGCATGGGCGTGGTGTCGGGCATCGTCATGAGCTTCCAGTTCGGCACCAACTGGTCGGCGCTGAGCATCGCGGCCGGAAACATCCTCGGGCCGCTGCTGAGCTACGAGGTGCTGACGGCGTTCTTCCTCGAGGCGGGTTTCCTCGGTGTGATGCTGTTCGGCTGGGGCCGGGTGTCGGAGAAGCTGCACTTCCTGTCGACCTTCCTGGTCGCGCTGGGAACCGTGATCTCGACGTTCTGGATCCTCTCGGCCAACAGCTGGCTGCATACGCCAGACGGCTATGCGCTGATCGACGGCGTGTTCCAGCCTGCCGACTGGATGTCGATCATCTTCAATCCCTCGTTTCCGTACCGGCTGACGCACATGGTGCTGGCGGCGTTCATCACCACCTGCTTCGTCATCGGGGGCGTCGCGGCGTGGTACCTGCGCCGCGGCGAACATGTCGATGGCGCCAGGCGGATGCTCAAGCTGGCCGTCGCGTTCGCCGCGATCACCGTGCCGGTGCAGATCGTCGTCGGTGACCTGCATGGCCTCAATACCGCCGAGGTCCAGCCGATCAAGCTCGCGGCGATGGAGGGGCACTGGCACGAAAGCGCGCCGGGCCAGGGCGTGCCGCTGGTGGTGTTCGCGGTGCCCGATGCGGAAGCGGAACGGAACGACTTCGAGTTCGCGATCCCGCGGCTCGGGAGCCTGATCCTGACCCACAGCTGGGACGGCACGATCACGCCGCTGACCGCCGTGCCGCGCGACGAGCGGCCGCCGGTCGCGCCGGTCTTCTATGCGTTCCGGATCATGGTCGCCATCGGCCTGGCGATGCTCGCGCTGAGCGTGGTCTCGCTGTGGGCATGGCGGCGCCGGTGGCTGTTCGAGTCGACCTGGCTGCTCAACGCCTGGCGGCTGATGGCGCCGAGTGGCTTCATCGCGGTGCTGGCCGGCTGGGTGGTCGTCGAGATGGGCCGCCAGCCCTGGGTGATCCAGGGCCTGCTTCGCACTGCGGACGCGGTCAGCGACATCGACCACACCAGTGTGATCGTCTCGCTGGGCGCCTTCCTGCTGGCGTATGCCGTGGTGTTCGGCGCGGGCGGCGGCTACATCCTGAAGATGATCCGCAAGGGCCCGCAGCCCTTCGATGACGGCCCGGACTCCGACGAGGGCGAGCGAACACCGGCGCGGCCGATCTCCGCCGCCGACGGTCCGGTGGGAGACGACTGATGGACATGGCGACCGTGCTGCCGGTGATCTGGTTCGGCGTGATCGGATTCGGCGTACTGATGTACGTGCTGCTCGACGGTTTCGTGCTGGGGCTGGGCGTGCTGGCGCCCTTCGCCGAGGATGGCAGCCAGCTCGACCACATGATGACCACCGCTGCGCCCATCTGGGACGGCAACGAGACCTGGCTGGTGCTGGGCGGCGCCGGTCTGCTGGCGGCATTCCCGCGCGCCTACGCGATCGTGCTGTCGGCGCTGTACCTGCCGGTGCTGCTGATGCTGATCGCGCTGGTGTTCCGCGGCGTCGCGTTTGAATTCCGCTTCAAGGCCCGGCGCGGCAAGCGCTTCTGGGGCGCGGCGTTCGCGGTGGGCTCGCTGCTCACGGCGTTCGCGCAGGGCGTGATCCTCGGTGCGCTGGTCGAGGGCATGCCGCTCGAGGAGGGCAAGTACGCAGGCGGCGCGCTCGACTGGTTCAGTCCGTTCTCGATGCTGACCGGTGTGGCGGTGGTGTTCGGGTATGCGTTGCTCGGCAGTACCTGGTTGATCCTCAAGACCGAGGGCCGGCTGCAGCTGATCGCGCGCACGCTCACGCGGCCGCTGGTGATGGTCGTCGCGGCGTTCATGGGCCTGGTCAGCGCGTGGCTGCCGTTCCTCGACTCGCGGATCATGGCGCGCTGGTTCGAGGACGGGAACTTCTGGTGGTTGTCGCCGGTGCCGATGCTGGCGCTGGTCAATGCGGTCTGGCTGTGGCGCGCGGCGATGCGCGAAGGCCGCGACGCGCGCCCGTTCCTGCTGACGCTGAGTTTCTTCGGCCTTGGCTTCGCCGGCCTGGTGCTGGGGATCTGGCCCAACATCGTGCCGCCGTCGCTGAGCATCTGGGAGGCGGCGTCGCCGCCCTCGTCGCAGGGCTTCGTGCTCGCGGGGCTGGTGGTGCTGCTGCCGCTGGTCCTCGGCTACACGGCGTGGTCATACCGCGTCTTCCGCGGCAAGGTGGCCGCCGACGCCGGCTATCACTGAACCCCGCGTCATCGCCGCGCGCCGCAGCCCGGTCCCCGCCATACCCAAGGTCGCGCGAATGCCGCACAATCCCGTGTGTTTCCGCGGTCTTCGCCCATGCACGCCTACGTCTACAAAAGCCAGCGCAAGGCGGACACCTACGTGTACCTCGCCAAGCGCGACGCGTTCGACGTCCTGCCCGATGCAGTACGCGAGCAGTTGGGCACGTTGAGCTTCGTGCTGGATGTCGCCCTCACGCCCGAGCGCAGGCTCGCCCGCGAGGACGCTTCGACCGTACGCGAGCGCCTGCGCACCCAGGGATTCCATCTGCAGATGCCGCCGCGTGGGCTGATGGATCCGCTGACGGAGGACTGGGGCACCGATGCCTGAGTCGACCCAGCGTTTCTCGTCCGTCACCGGTCGCCCCCTGAGTCTCGTGTTCCTGGCCGGCCTGGCGCTGGCCGCGCTGACCGTCGTGGGCGGCCCGGTCGCCGCATTGGCCGGTGCGCTCGCGCAGCCGGCATTCGCATTGTTCGTCCGCGCGCTGCGGACGCGCGCGGCTCCGCCCGGCCCCGCGCTGCAGACCGACCTGGTCTCGCTCGCGGTCGCGTGGAGCGGCGCGACGGTGATGACCGCGGCCCTGATCGTCTGGCCGCTCTCGGCCCTGCGCCAGGGCGGACAACTCGGCGCGGTGCTGGTGCTGAGCGTGGCCGCGGGCCTTGCGGTCATCGCGTTCTGGCGCACCTGGCCGCTGTGGCACGCGCTCGAGCGCGATGGCGGCGATCTGCGCGTGCACTGGCGCACCCTGGCCGAACGCGACACCAGCCACTGGCGCGGCGTCGGCGCTGCGCTCTGCGTCGCCGCCATCGTGGCGCTGGTGCTCGCGCCGGCGTGGCTGCCGCCCGGCGGTATCGGTCCGCGGATCGGCCTTGCGGTCTTCTCCATCGTGGCCTGGGGCGGCCTGCATGCAGTCCTGCAAGGGCTGGCCCCGCCCGCCGCGTTGGCGATGCCGATCATCGAGATGCCGGGCGATCCGGCGGCGGCGCTGACCGAAGCTCCGCTCGACGCCGCGCCCGACGTCGCGCTCTATGCTGCCGCGCGCGCCGGGCGCGTGGATCGCGCGCTGGCGCTGATCGAAGCGGGCGCCGATGTCCGTGCATTGCCGGAACCCGGCGATCGCGACCAGCGCAGCCTGGCCGTGCTCGCGGCGGTGCTGCCCGACCTGCGCCTGCTGCGGGCGCTGATCGCAGCGGGCGTCGACGTCAACGCCGCCCATGCCGGCATGACGCCACTGCTGGCCGCGACCCGCGACAGCTGGCACGGTCGCCCGGATGCGGTGATGACCCTGCTGGCGAACGGCGCCGATCCGCGCATCGTTGATCACGAGGGCAACACGCCGCTGCATCTGGCGGCGCGCAGCTCCGATCCGGGCGTCGCCGCGCTGCTGCGTGATGCGGCGGCCGAGCTCGAGGCCCGTAACCACGACGGTCTGACCCCGCTCGGCATGGCCTGCGCGGTGGGCAACTGGCGGCTGGCGAAATTCCTGCTCGAGCGAGGAGCCCGAGCGGAGAGCGAGGGCGGCACCCCCGCGCTGCTGGCCGCGGCCGGCGGCGACGAGGACGACGCCGCTGGCGTGCAGTTGCTGATCCGCCACAAGGCGCGCGTGGACGCGCGCGATGCGCAGCGCCGCAGCGCGCTGCACGTGGCGGCCTTCCATGGCCACGCCGACATCCTCGCGGCCCTGCTTGCCGCTGGCGCCGACGTGCGCGGGCGTGACAGCGACGGTCGCACGCCACTGCTGGAAGCCGCACGTGGCGGACGCCTCGCGGCGCTCGATGCGCTGCTGGCTGCGGGCGCCGACGTCGCCGCGGTCGACATCGCCGGCCGCAACGCGCTGATGCTGGCCTGCTCGGCAGAGCTGCCGTCGGCAGCCCTGGTGCAGCGGTTGCTGGATCTGGGGGTGCCGGCCGACGTGGTCGATGGGGACGGGCGCAAGCCGGTCGACCGCGCTGCCGAGACCGGACGCTGGACGCTCGTGCGCCTGCTCGACCCCGACTATCCGTTGCCGGCGAATCTCGGTCTCGACGATGACGATGATCTCGCCCCGGGCGGCGATCGCACGCCGGTGCTGTTGCTGCGCGCGAGCCTGCGCGAGGGCCGCTTCGAGGACCAGGGCCCGGTGCTGCGTCTGCTCGGCCCGCGCGATCTGGGCGGCTTGTTGCTCGACCCGGAAATGCCGCCTTCGCTCGCGCGCATCGAGTGGCTGCTCGCGCAGGGCGCCGACGTCGAAGTGGCCGATGCCGAGGGCCGGCCGCCGCTGTGCGCGCTGCTGTCCTCGGCGCCGACCGTGCTGCCCATCCTCCAGGCGTTGCTGCGCCACGGCGCGTCCCCGGGCGGCGCCGGCAATCTCGCCCGCTATCTCGCCGCCTGCGTCGAGGACGACCAGGCCGGGCGCGCGTTCGAGAGCTTCGCGCTGGACCTGCTGGCGCGCGGCGCGGATCCCTACGCGGCCGCGCCCAATGGCGATCCGCCGCTGGCGCTGGCGGTCCGACTGGGTTGGCTGCATCTGATCGAACGCCTGGTCTGTCACGGCGTCGACCTCGCCCTGCGCGACAGCCGCGGCATGACCGCCCTGCATCTGGCTGCCGCGCTGGGACGCGAAGGTGCGCTGAAGGTGCTGATCCGCCACGGCGCCTCGCCGGTGGCCTGCGCTGCCGACGGCCAGACGCCGCTGGGCGTGGCCCTGTCGGCCGGTCGCCGTGATCTCGCCGACTGGCTCGACTGGCGGGGCTGGAAACTGCCGGGCCGTGCGCTGGAGCCGACGGACCTGCCGGTCGCCGCCAGCTCTGGCGACGCCGATGCAGTGCGTCGGCTGCTCGATCTGGGATTCCCGGTCGATACCGCCGATGGGCAGGGCTGCACGGCGCTGCTGCGCGCTGCCGGTGGCGGGCACCGCGCCGTTGTCGACCTGCTGCTGGCGCGCGGCGCCGATCCCGCGCGTCCCGCGCAGTCGGGGGCGACGCCGCTGTCGGCGGCGGTCAGCATGCGTCATGCCGACGTCGTCGACCGTCTCCTCGAAGCGGGTGCCTCGCTCGACCATCGTCTGCCGGGCGAGGTCAGCGTGCTGATGCTCGCGGCGGCACTGGGCCTGCCGGATCTGGCCGGGCGCCTTTTGACCGCGGGCGCCGACATCCATGCCACCGACGCCCAGGGCCTCACTGCGCTGCACTGCGCGGCGCTCTACGGCTTCACCTCGCGCGATCGGCCTCGCCTGCTCGCCCTGTTCGACACCCTGCTTCTGGCAGGTGCCGAGGTCGATGCGCCGGCCGCCGGCGGGGTGACGCCGCTGCTGCTGCTGCTCGGCGCCCGCGCCGAGCCCGGCACTGCCTGTGACGAGGACGTGGTGCTGGCGGCGATGGAACATCTGCTCGACGAAGGCGTCTCGCTCGAATCGCGCGACCAGCGCGGCTTCGGTCCCCTGCACCTGTCGGGCCTGCACGGCCAGTTGCGCATCGCGCGCCGGCTGCTCAGGGCGGGTGCCGACCCGGACCTGCGCGACACGCTCAACCGCACCCCGCGCGAGATCGCGGTGATGCGCGGCTTCATCGACGTGGCGGCGGAATTCACCCCGCCCCAGGCCGGGGATGGCGTGTCGATGGCCCGGTTCCTGCGCGAGCAGCGCTGAGCCAGGCGCCGGCCGGCAAGCCCGGGGCTTGCCGGACAGGGGCCGGGCCGGCACAGTCGAGGTCCGGTCACTTGCAGGACGCACCCATGCACCGAACTCTCTCCGCCTTGCTCGGCATCGCATTTCTTGCCGCCGCCGCGCCCGTCGCCGACGCCCAGAACGCGCGCCAGGCGCGCCAGCAAGTCGAGGCCAGCATGCTGGTCACCGGCCACGTCGACATCGATCGCGATGGCCGGGTCAGCGCGCACGTCCTCGACCGGCCTGACAAGCTACCGCCCTACGTCATCGACCTGGTCGAGCGCGCCCTCCCGGCGCTGCGTTTCGAACCGATCCTCGTTGACGGCGCCCCGGTGCTCGCACGGGCGAAGATGAGCATACGGCTGGTGGCCAAGCCGACCGGCGATGGCGACGGCAATATGCAACTCCGCATCGCGGGCGCGCATTTCGGCGAGGAATACTCCGACAGCGATCGCACCAGCGTGCGGCGGTCGAACCTGCGTCCGCCGCGCTATCCAATGAACATCGCGCAGATCGGTGGCAAGGGGACGGTCTACCTGCTGGTCCAGGTGGGCCGTGATGGCAGGCCCATGGATGTCGTGGCCGAGCAGGTCAACCTCACTGCAGTGGGCAGCGCGCGGGAGATGGAGATGATCCGGACCGCCCTGGCGAAGACGGCCGTGGACAATGCCCGCAAGCATTGGGTCTTCACGCCGCCGGATGCGGGCGAAGCCGCCGGACGCGACTACTGGGTGGTCCGCGTGCCTGTCGATTTCCGGCTGGACAACAGCGGAGAGACCGCCCATGGCAAGTGGATTGCCTATCACCCGGGTCCGGTGCAGCGACCGGCGTGGGCGGCGCCCACGCCTCTGGGCTTCAGTCCCGACACACTGGTCGCCGGCGGCATGACACCCGAGTCCTCGCGCTTCAAGCTGCTGACGGCGCTCGAGGGCTGATCGTGGAGCGCGGGTGGGAGCTCCACTCGCGACATCCCGATGCTGTTTGGCGGGCAGTATCGGGCCGGCCGACGGGCGGACAGTCGAAAAAAAGCCCCGCGATGCGGGGCTTTTTCTTGGACGACGCTTCGTCAGCGCTTCATCGACGAGAAGAATTCGTCGTTGGACTTCGTGCTCTTCATCTTGTCGAGCAGGAACTCCATCGCGGCGATTTCGTCCATCGGGTGGAGGAGCTTGCGCAGGATCCAGATGCGCTGCAGCAGGTCCGGCTCGATGAGGTAATCCTCGCGGCGGGTGCCCGACTGGTTGACGTTGATCGCCGGGTAGACGCGCTTTTCGGTGATGCGGCGGTCGAGGTGCACTTCCGAGTTGCCGGTGCCCTTGAACTCTTCGTAGATCACCTTGTCCATCGCGCTGCCGGTGTCGACCAGGGCAGTGGCGATGATGGTCAGCGAGCCGCCTTCCTCGACGTTGCGCGCCGCGCCGAAGAAGCGCTTGGGGCGGTGCATCGCGTTGGCGTCGACGCCGCCGGTCAGGACCTTGCCCGAGCTCGGCACCACGTTGTTGTAGGCGCGGGCGAGGCGGGTGATCGAGTCGAGCAGGATGACGACATCCTTCTTGTGCTCGACCAGGCGCTTGGCGCGTTCGATCACCATCTCGGCGACCTGCACATGGCGCGCGGCCGGCTCGTCGAACGTCGAGGAAATGACCTCGCCGCGCACGGTGCGCTGCATCTCGGTCACTTCTTCGGGCCGCTCGTCGATCAGCAGCACGATCATGTGCACGTCGGGATGGTTGTAGGTAATCGCGCTGGCGATCTGCTGCATCATCATCGTCTTGCCGGCCTTCGGCGGCGAGACGATCAGGGCGCGCTGGCCCTTGCCCTGCGGGGCCATCAGGTCGAGGATGCGGCCGGCGATGTCCTCGCTGGACCCGTCGCCACGCTCGAGCTTGAAGCGCTTGCGCGGGAACAGGGGGGTCAGGTTCTCGAACAGCACCTTGCCCTTGCTGGCTTCCGGCGGCTCGCCGTTGATCGTGTCGACGACCGACAGCGCGAAGTAGCGCTCGCCATCCTTGGGCCAGCGGATGCGGCCCAGCAGATGGTCGCCGGTGCGCAGATTGAAGCGGCGGATCTGGCTGGGCGAGATGTAGACGTCATCGGGGCCGGCGAGATAACTCGCCTCGGCCGCGCGCAGGAAGCCGTAGCCGTCGGGCAGGATCTCGAGCACGCCGTCAGCGACGACACCTTCGCCGTGGCGGGTCAGGACCTTGAGCAGGCCGAAGATCACGTCCTGCTTGCGCGCGCGGGCCACGCCTTCGATCGCCAGCTGGTCGGCGATGTCGAGCAGCTTGTGCGCCGGCATCTGCTTCAGATCGCTCAGCGTGTACTGCGGGAAGCCTTCCGGGATGTTCGGTGGCGGCAGGCGCTGGACGTGGTCGTTGCCGCCGTCCTGCGGCAGGCCGTCGTCGCGCCCACCGCCGCGCGGACGGTCGCGCCGGTTCTTGAAGCGGTCGCGGCGGTTGTTGCCGCCCTGATCGTTGTTGTTGCCGTTGTTGTTGCCGCGGTTCTGGTTCTGCTGGCCGCCACCCTGCTGGCGCGGTTCGCCGCCCTGCTGGACATTGTGCTGGCCGCCGTTGGGCTGACCATTGCCGGGGCTGCCCGGGTTGCCGCGCTGGGTGTCGCCGTTGCCCTGGCCGGATTCACTGCTCGCCCGGGGCGGGTCGGCACGTGGCGTTTCGGGCTGTGGTGCGGCGTCCCGGGGCGGAGGCGCACTGATCGCCGCAGGCCTGGGCGCCGGGGCGTCCTGGGTGGCCAGCGGCAACTGCGACTGGCTGTCGGATGGTGCGGAATCGGCGGCCTTCTTGGCCACGCGCGGCTTACGCACGCGCTTCACCGCGGTGTCGCCCTCGGGCGTGCCGGGATCGGAAGTATTGTCGGACAAGCGGAAAATCCTCGCTCGGTGCGAGCGCCCGGGACGGGCGGTGGCGGAAGATGGACGGTCTGGAGTGACGTCAGATGGGTGCGGCGGGCCGATGGCACGCCGGAGCAGCGCAAACCTAGCACTGCGCCCGACCGGCGGCAAGCGGGCGCCGCACGGTCGGTTCAGTCGGCATCGCCCTTGCAGGGTCCGCCGACGGTTTGAACGGACTCAGAGCGCCTTGTCGATCATCTGGGCAAGCTGTGGCTTGCCGACGGCGCCGATCTGGGTCGCCTGGACCTGACCGTCCTTGAACAGCAGCAGCATCGGGATGGAGCGCACGTGATACTTCAGCGCGGTGGCCTGGTTCTGGTCCACGTCCACCTTCACCACCTTGGCGCGGCCGGCGTAATCGCCCGCCAGCTCGTCGAGCGCCGGGGCGATCATCTTGCAGGGGCCACACCAGGGCGCCCAGAAATCGACCAGCACCGGCACGTCGGACTGCAGCACGGTGGCTTCGAAATCTGAATCGCTGGCATGGATGACGGCTTCGGTCACGGGGGTCTCCGGTGGCTGGGCGCCCGCTTGAAGCAGCGGGGCCGGGATGGATGTAAAATGGGGAATCGCCGACCGGAATCAAGGTGGCGCTCCTGCGGGACGGCATAGCGTCCTGCGCCCAGGCAGTCTGCCGTCGCGACTGCCTCCCACGCAAGCACGCGGCGCCCTCCAGTCGGCGACGCCCCGGACACCTTCCTACGCATGAGCGACAAGCCTCTTACCGACATCACCTTCTCGTCCTTCGACCTGCATCCGGCGTTGCTTGCCGGGCTGGAAGAGGCCGGGTTCACCCGCTGCACGCCGATCCAGGCGCTGACGCTGCCGCTGGCGCTCGCCGGCCGCGACGTCGCCGGCCAGGCCCAGACCGGCACCGGCAAGACCCTGGCGTTCCTGGTCGCCGTGATCAACCGGCTGTTGTCGAAGCCGGCGCTGGCCGACCGCAAGCCGGAAGACCCGCGCGCGCTGATCCTCGCGCCGACCCGCGAACTCGCCATCCAGATCCACAAGGACGCGGTGAAGTTCGGCAGCCACCTCGGGTTGAAGTTCGCCCTGGTCTACGGCGGCGTGGACTACGACAAGCAGCGGCAGATCCTCACCGAGGGCGCCGACGTCATCATCGCGACCCCCGGCCGTCTGATCGACTACGTCAAGCAGCACAAGGTCGTCAGCCTGCACGCCTGCGAGATCTGCGTGCTCGACGAAGCCGACCGCATGTTCGACCTCGGTTTCATCAAGGACATCCGCTTCCTGCTGCGGCGCATGCCGATCCGTACCGAGCGGCAGACGCTGCTGTTCTCGGCGACGCTGAGCCACCGCGTGCTCGAGCTCGCCTACGAGCACATGAACGAGCCGGAGAAGCTGGTCGTCGAAAGCGAGTTCATCACCAATGCCAAGGTCCGGCAGGTGATGTACTTCCCCGCCGACGACGAGAAGCTGCAGCTTCTGCTGGGCCTGCTCTCGCGCAGCGAGGGTGCGCGCACGATGGTGTTCGTCAATACCAAGGCGTTCATCGAGCGGGTCGCGCGGGCGCTGGAGAAGGCCGGCTACCGCGTCGGCGTGCTGTCTGGCGATGTGCCGCAGAAGAAGCGCGAGAGCCTGCTGAAGAAGTTCCAGGCCGGCCAGCTCGAACTGCTGGTGGCCACCGATGTCGCCGCCCGCGGCCTGCACATCGACGGCGTCAGCCATGTCTTCAACTACGACCTGCCGTTCGATGCCGAGGACTACGTCCACCGCATCGGGCGTACCGCGCGTCTGGGCGCCGAGGGCGACGCGATCAGCTTCGCCTGCGAGCGCTATGCGCAGAGCCTGCCCGAGATCGAGGCCTACATCGAACAGAAGATCCCGGTGGAGCCGGTCACCGCGGAGTTGCTGACCGCGTTGCCGCGCAAGCCGCGCGAGGGCGTCGAACTCGATCCCGAGGACGGCGAGAGCATCGGCGAGATCTTCAAGGAAGTGCGCGAGGCCCGCGCGGTCGAGGATGCCAAGCGTGGTGGCGGTCGCAGCGCTGGCGGCGGCCGCGGTGCCGGTGGCGGCCGCAGTGGTCCCGGCGCGCGCGCGTCGGGCAGCGAGGGCCGTGGCGAGCGCGGACCGCGCAAGCCGCGTCGCCGGCCTGAAGACGCCGCAGCCGACGCTGCGCCCGCTGCGCCGGCCGCAGCAGCGGCGCCCGTCATCGATGCCGCGGCTGCAGTCGCCCAGGCGACGCCGGACGAATCGCGTCCGCCGCGCAAGCCGCGCCGCCGGCGGGGCGGCAAGAAGGTCCAGGGTGCGGCCGCGCCGCAGCCCGGTGTGGCCGCAGCCGTCGAGGCGCCGGCGAAGCCGCGTGGCGATGCCGGCAAGGGTCCGCGTGAAGTGCGCCCGACCCAGCGGCCGGCGACGACCACGCCGAAGGCCGACACGGCGCCGTCGCTGCTCAGCCGCATCGGTCGCGGGCTGCGTCGTCTGGTCTCGGGTGGCGACACGCGCTGATCCGGCGTCGCCTGGCCGTCGAAGAAAAAGCCCCGCTCCGGCGGGGCTTTTTCGTGCGGGCGGTTCCCGCGCGGATCACCGAGCAGGGCGGGAACGCGCGCCGGTGACTCCACCCGATGCCGCGCTCGGCGGTCGCACCCGCATGCGGGCCATGGCCGCGCTTGCGGCCCCCGGAACGGCAGCGCCGCCAGCAGCGCGGCCACGGCAGTCCGGGCCTGGCGCTGCGGGGCCGGCGCGATGCGCGAACTTCGCACTCGATACCGCATGCCGCGCTCCCGCATGGAGCGCAACGCTGTCTCCCGAGGGCGCTGGCGCATGGGCGTGGTCGAGCCGCTCGCGCGCACCCGCCCGGCGATGCGCGTCGCAGCCGCGTGCGGGGCATGACATCGCCACGCACGGTTTCCCTGCGATACTTCGGAGCATGAGCGTTCTGCGATTCGACAATGTCAGCAAGCAGTACTCCGGCGGCCACGTGGCGCTGGCGGACGTCAGTTTCGAAGTGGCGGCCGGCGAGATGATCTTCGTCACCGGGCATTCCGGTGCGGGCAAGAGCACGCTGCTCAAACTCATCCATCTGGCCGAGCGGCCCAGCCGCGGCGCGGTGATGTTCGGCGAGCGCAACCTGCTCAAGGTCCGCGGCCGCCGGGTCGCCCTGCATCGCCGCGAGATCGGCGTGGTGTTCCAGGACCACCGCCTGCTGGCCGACCGCACGGTGTTCGACAACATCGCCCTGCCGCTGATCCTGCGCGGCATGCGTCGACCCGAGATCGGCAAGCGCGTGCGCAGCGTGCTCGAGCGTCTGGCGCTCGGCGCCCGCGAGCGCGCATTGCCCACCCAGCTGTCGGCCGGCGAGCAGCAGCGCATCGGCATCGCCCGCGCCATCGTCGGCGAACCGCGGCTGCTGGTCGCCGACGAGCCCACCGGCAACCTCGATCCCACCCTCTCGGCGGAGATCATGGCGTTGTTCGCCGAGTTGCCCGAGCGCGGTACCAGCGTGCTGATCGCCAGCCACGACCTGGGCCTGGTCAAGCGCATGAAGAAGCGCACCCTGGTCCTCGACCACGGCACGCTCGCCGACGACATCTCGCCGGAGGATCTCGCCGATGCCTGAGGCGCCCCGCAACCAGCCTGCGCGCAGCGGCAGCTCTCCGGTCGGAACCTGGTTCGACCATCATCTCTACAGCGTGCTCGCCAGCCTCGGCCGGCTTTTCAGGAAGCCGTGGTCGGCAGCGCTGACGATCGGCGTCATGGCGGTCGCGCTGGCGCTGCCGCTCGGCCTGTGGCTGGTGCTCGACAACGTCGGCCGCCTTGGCGGCAGCATCGATGCCTCGCGCGAGATCAGCGTCTTCCTCAAGCAGGATGTCGACGATGCGCGTGCACAGGCGCTGGCCGGGGAACTTCGCGGGCGCGGCGACGTCGGCAGCGTCGTGCATCGTTCGCCGGACGAGGGGCTGGCGGAACTGCGCGAGCGAGGCGAGTTCGGCGACACCATCGACGTGCTGGGGGAGAATCCGCTGCCGCACGTGTTGATCGTGACCCCCGGCGGCGACGAGATGCTGCTGGCGGGCGCCCTGCGCGCGATGCCCGAGATCGAGCTTGTCCAGCACGACGCCCAGTGGCGCGAGCGGCTCGACGGCTGGCTGCGCTTCGGTGGACGCGTGGTCTGGGTGCTCGCGGCCCTGCTCGGCATCGGCGCCCTGCTGGTGGTCGGCAATACGGTTCGGCTCGATATCCAGTCGCGACGCGAGGAACTCGGCGTGCTGCAGTTGCTCGGCGCCACCGATGGCTTCATCCGGCGGCCGTTCCTCTACTTGGGCGCCTGGTACGGGCTCGCAGCCGGCGCGGTCGCGCTGGGCCTGCTGGCGCTCGCCGGGCGCGCACTGCAGCCGCCACTTGCCGAACTCGCCGCAAGCTATGGCGCCACGTTCGCCCTGCGTGGCTTCGGGCCCCTGGGCGTACTGGCGGTGCTGGGCGGCGCGGCGTTGCTGGGCTGGCTCGGCGGCGGCATCGTCACCGGGCACTTCCTGCGCCAGACGCGACCCACCGAGACCTGATGCATGGAAGACCTCCGCCACCTCGGCGGCGACACGCCCCGGGTGATGGTCGCCGACGGCTCCCTGCTGGTGCGCCGGCTGATCGGCGACGTGCTGCGACAGTCGCTGCCCGGCGTGGAGATCCTCGACTGCGCCAGCCTCGCCGATGCGACGCAGGCCCTGGCCGCCGCGCCGGTCGATCTGGTCAGCACCGCGCTGTCGCTGCCTGACGGTGACGGCCTGCAGCTGGCCCGCAGCGTTCGCGAGTCCACCGGACAGCGCTACGTGCCGGTGATCGTGGTGTCGGCCGACGCCCAGGCGCACCTCGAAGCGCGGCGCTTCACCGACGATGTCACCGACCATTTCGACAAGGCGCTGGGCCATCGCGCCCTGGCCGAGTTCATCCGCGGCTACGTGCAGCCGGAGCCGATTCCCGATGCGCACGTGCTCTACGTCGAGGACAGCCGCACGGTGGCGCTGGCAACCCGGCGCATGCTCGAGGCCCAGCAGATGCGCGTCACCCATGTGCTCAGCGCCGAGGATGCGCTGGCGTATCTGGAGGCCTATCGCGACGGCCCGGCCGCACCCGGCGCGGACCTCGTGCTCACCGACGTCTATCTCAAGGGCGAGCTCAGCGGCCACGACCTGTTGCGCGCGGTGCGGCGTGATTTCGGCTATGGCAAGCGCCAGCTGCCGGTGCTGGTGATGACCGGCGACGGCAACCACGACAATCAGGTCGCGCTGCTGCGAGCCGGTGCCAACGACCTGGTGGTCAAGCCGGCCGAAGAACGGGTGCTGGCGACCAAGGCCCTGTTCCAGCTGCGCCTGTCGGCAATTCGGGACTGAGGGCGCGCTACCCTGTCGCGCCCCCCCGGCCGTCCAACCGAACATGTCCGACATCAGACTCGAACCGTCGTGGAAAGCACATGTCGGGGAGTGGCTGCGCCGCGACGACATGCAGGCCCTGTCGGCGTTCCTGCGCGCGCGCAGGGCCGCCGGCGCCCGGATCTTTCCGCCCGGTCCGGAGATCTTCGCCGCCTTCGATGCCACGCCGTTCGACGCGGTGAAGGTCGTGATCCTCGGCCAGGATCCCTACCACGGGGCGGGCCAGGCCCATGGCCTGTGTTTCTCGGTGCGACCGGACGTGCGGGTGCCGCCGTCGCTGGTCAACATCTACAAGGAGATCGAACGCGATCTGGGCCTGGCGCGGCCCGATCACGGCTGGCTGATGCCCTGGGCGCAGCGCGGCGTGCTGTTGCTCAACGCAGTGCTGACCGTGGAGGAGGGCAGGCCCGGCGTGCATCAGGGCAAGGGCTGGGAAGGCTTTACCGACCACGTCGTCGACGTGCTCAACCGCGAGCGCGAGGATCTGGTGTTCCTCTTGTGGGGCAGCTACGCGCAGGCCAAGGGCAAGGTCATCGACACCCATCGCCATTGCGTGCTGCGCACCACGCACCCATCGCCGTTGTCGGCGCACCGTGGTTTTCTGGGCAGCGGGCACTTCTCCAGGACCAACAACTTCCTGCGCAAGCGCGGCATCGCGCCGATCGACTGGTCGCTGCCGCGCCGCGCGGAGCTCGTCGCGTGATCCGCGCGGTCGAAGCCACGCGCTACGTCACACCGCTGCGCGAGGGCGGCTCGCTGCCGGCGGTCGTCGAAGCCGACGACGACGGCATGTACGTGATGAAATTCCGCGGCGCCGGGCAGGGGCCGAAGGCACTGGTGGCCGAGCTGATCGGCGGCGAGTTCGCCCGTCTGCTGGGTCTGCCGATGCCGGAGATCGTCTTCATCGATCTGGATCCGGACATGGCCGCCACCGAGCCCGACCCGGAAATCCAGCATCTGATCCGCGCGAGCGCAGGCTGCAACCTGGCCCTGGATTACCTGCCCGGTTCGATCAATTTCGATCCCGGGGTGGACCGGCCCGATGCCGCGCTGGCGTCGCGGATCGTCTGGTTCGATGCCTTCATCTGCAACGTGGACCGCACTGCGCGCAACACCAATCTGCTGGTCTGGCATCGACGCCTGACGCTGATCGACCACGGCGCGGCGTTGTATTTCCACCACGACTGGGACAGTGCGGCGCGCATCGCGACCGGGCCCTTCGCGCGGATCGCCGACCACGTGCTGCTGCCGTTCGCAAGCGCGCTCGACGCCGCCGATGCGGCGCTGTCCGCGCGCATCAGCGAGGCCGACATCCGCCGCATCGTCGCGCTGGTGCCCGACGAGTGGCTCGCGGGAGAGCCGCGCTTCGCCGATGCCGACGCGCACCGCGCGGCCTACGTGGAGTTCTTCTGCACGCGCCTGGCGCACCGGTCCGTCTTCGTCGGGGAGGCGCAGCGTGCGCATGCAGCGGGTCTATGACTACGCGGTGATCCGGGTCGTGCCACGGGTCGAACGCGAGGAATTCATCAACGCGGGCGTGATCGTGTCCTGCCAGGGGGCACGCACGCTCGCGGCCGCGGTGGCGCTGGATCCGTCGCGCCTGCACGCGTTGGATCCACATGCCGACATCGCCACGCTGCAGCGGCATCTCGACGCGATCGTGCGCATCTGCCGCGGCGATCCCGATGGCGGGCCGATCGCCGCGCTGCCGGCACGCGCGCGCTTCCATTGGCTCACCGCGCGGCGCAGCTCGATGATCCAGGTCTCGCCGGTGCACACCGGCCGCACCGACGATCCCGACGGGCTGTGCGCGCGCCTGATGGCGCGCATGGTGCTGCCGCCCGGGCCGGTGGGCGGCGCATAAAAAAACCCGGCAGCGTGGGGGCTGCCGGGTCGGCTACGGGCGAGGGAGGGATCGCCCGGAGTTCATTGCGCGGAGCCGGAACTCCGCAGCGCGCTCAGCGCCGGGCGGTCTTCGCGGTGCTCTTGGCGACCTTCTCGGCTTGGGCGCGGACATCGGCCGTCGAGGCCTCGACCTGGGACTTCGCGAGCTGGGCGATGGTTTCGTGCGTCTTCACCGTGTGGCCCACCACTTCCTGCGAGGCATTGACGAACCGCTCGGTGTTTTCGCGGGCGACCTGCGCGCCCTTCGGGAACAGCGCCTTCAGGCCGTCCATGTCGCGGACGTCGAGTGCTTCGTTGGCAAGGGCGAACGTGGCGTTGGCGTTCTCGGCAAAGGTCGTCAGCTGCAGGCCGATGATCTTCTGGAAGTTATCCAGCGCCAAGTGATTGATCTGGGAGGCGGCATCGGCGAACTGGCGCGACGCGGCGGTGAACTGCTCGTTGAACTGATACGACATGGCGGTTACCTGCGTGTGCCGGCACTCTGCCGGGTTGTGCGATGCAGCATAACGCGCCCATGTTGCATCGCAACATTGTTCCGACGAACGGTCCCCGCGTATTCAGTTCTATTGCGTATCAAGGGCTTGCGGCGCTTGAAACGTCATCCCGGGTGGGCTCAGGGGCCGGTATAGCGGCAGCCCGAAGTACAGGTTTCACGGATCACGATCGCGCTCAGCGCCGGCAGGGTCGGCTTGAGCCGATCCCAGATCCAGATCGCCAGCCGCTCGCTGGTCGGATTCTCGAGCCCGTCGATGTCGTTGAGATAGTGATGGTCCAGCTGGTCGTAGAGCGGCCGGAAGGCGGCTTTCAGATCGCCAAAGTCCATGATCCAGCCGGTCTCGGGGCCCGGCTCGCCGGACACGTGGACCTCGACCTGGAACGAGTGCCCATGCAGACGCGCGCACTTGTGCCCCGGCGGCACGTTGGGCAGCCGGTGCGCCGCCTCGAGGGTGAAAACCTTGAAGATGTCCATGCGGCATTCTCGGGCGTGGCCGGCGCCGGGGCAATGACAACATCGGCCTGCATGCGCGCACCGGCATCGCCGGGCTGCGGGCCATCGATCGGTCCGATCCGTCTCGCGCACGCCTCGCGGACGCTTGGCCCCACCTCCGCCGGGCCAGGCGGAGGTCCCGTTCCGCGACCGTGATCCGTTGCAGGGAGCGGGCATCGCGGGGCCAGCGCGCTGATTCGAGTCCATCCAGGCCGCGTGCCCGCGTGCCAGCGCCGGCATGCCCGCGTAGAGGGGCCGGACCGGCACTCCGACAGTGCGCGCGCCTCGTCTCCAGTACGCGCGGCCCTCGCGACGAGGCGGGGGCGCCGGCTTCGCACACGTGGCCGGTCGGGGGCCACGCATAGAATGCGGGCATGCAACGACGTGCGCGCTTCCGCTGGGCCTGGTGGTTGCTGGCCTATGCCAGCCTGGGCCTGGCGATTGCGGGCGTGTTCGTGCCCGGCCTGCCGACCACGGTCTTCGTGCTGATCGCGGCCTGGGCCGCGGCGCGCGGATCGGAACGCCTGCGGCGGCGGCTGCTCGCCGACCCGCGCTTCGGTCCGGTGATCCGCGACTGGCAGGCGCATGGCGCGGTCACCCGCCGCGCCAAATGGCTCGCGACCGGGGCGATGACCGGCTGCGGCCTGGTGCTGGTCGGACTGATGCTGTGGATCCCCGCGCACCGCTGGTGGATGACCGCGCTGCCGATCGCCTGCATGGTCGCCGTCGGGTGCTGGTTGTGGCTGCGACCGGAGCCGCCGCCGGGGTGAAGCGCTCAGCGCGCGCCGGTCTGGGCCTCGTATTGCTCGAGAAAGCCGTCGAGCGGAGAGTAGAGCAGGTCACCGGCCAGGCGCCGCGGCGGTTCGTAGGAGAAGTCGAACGAGAAAGTGCCGCTGGGCTCGATCGTCAGCAGCGTGCTCGACCAGGCGCCGCGATCGTCGCGCATGGCCTCGCGCAGCGCGACCAGCGCGTCCTTGGCCGCGCGCGAGAGGCGGAAATCCACATCCTCCAGTGGCTCGCCCGGCGCCGCGGCGATCGCCGATGTCTGCGAGCTGATGCGCTTGCCGCCTTCGGTGTCGATCTCGGCGTGCAGCCCGATGCGCTTCCACTCCCGGTTGCCCCATTCGCCGTCCATGACATCGGTGACACAGGCGGCGACTTCACGCACGACCTGTTGCTGGGCTTGCTGGATGGCGACGGCGTCGATCATGGAGGTAGGGGCCGGACAGGAGATCAGCGGATGTTATCGAAATCGAATTCCACCCATTTGCCGCCTTCCTGGCGGTAGGCCGCGATGAAGCTGTCGGGTCGGTTGCTGGTGTTGCCGGCGTCGTAGCTCGGCTCGACCCGCATCTGGATGTCCAGGTCGGGGGACTCGCGCTTGAGCGCGCGGATCTGGCCCTCGAACTGATGACCGTAGGCGCCGGTGTTGAGGTTCTTGGTGCCGTCGGCCAGCGGTTTGCCGTTGCCGGGCACGACGTTGAGACGGTTGGTCGGGCCTGCGAACGAGTCGGCGATCAGATGGAAGCCGACATCGGTGGCGTAGCCCTCGTTGCCGATCGCGCGCTGCAGCGTGGGATCGTTGCGCCCCGCTGCCTCGAGCGACACGCTGCCTTCGGCCTTGATCACGCGGCCGGCGTCGTCGGTGGTCCAGCGGTAGTTGCCGAACTCGTAGACGGTGTCGGGGCGGGCGGTGTTGGCGGCGCGGTTGAAGTCGTCCATCGACTCGAACGCCAGCACCGGGCGCCCGCCAATGCTGCGATCGGTGCGGGCATTGGCGAGGATGTCGGCAAGCGCGGCCTCGTCGGCGCCGCGCGCGGCGCTGGTGCCGCCCGCGTCGCCAGCGGCCTCCACGCGGTCGGCCACGCGCGCGGCATCGGCGGCATCCGCCACGTCCGTGGCCTTCGCGACCTTCGCGGCCTTGTCGACGCCCTTCGTGCCGACCACGGTGAGCAGCAGTTCGGTCGCGCCGCGGCCGATCGCCTCGCCGTAGTTGCCGGCCTGCCAGTCGGCGACGATGGGCTGGACCACCGCGTCGACCAGGAGGCCGGGGTTGCGCGCGATGGTCGAGGCGACCTCGGCGGCCGCCTCCATGCGGTGCCCGCCGCGTACGGCCGACGGCAGCCAGTCCGGCGTGGCCACCGTCTCCCCGCTGACGTGTTCGTAGAGTCCGGTGACGCCATCCACCGCCCAACCGGCAGGGCCGAGGTCGTAACCGGCCTTCAGCGCGTTGCCGCCGAGGGCGAGGGCGCCTTCGCCGGTTTCCCAGAGCACCTCTCCCGCGCCCTTGAAGACACCGCCAACCTGCGAGGCGGCGTTGCCCAGTCCATCGAGAATGCCCATCCTTCGGTCCTGTCGGCGCGGTGCGGAAAGTCTGGGAGTGGCGGCCGGGGCGGACAATCTGGGGTCGACCCTTGGTCGGCCGTGATCGTTCGGCATCTGCGGGAGCCGATGGTGTTGCCCGCATCCCGACGCGGCTACACTTCCGCGCATGCACATCCGCCTCCTGCCGCTCCTCGCCGCCACCATGTTGTTGTCCGCCTGCGGCAACAAGGCCGATCTCCTGCAGCCGCGGGAGGTGCCGCCGGAAGACCGCGGGCGCTACATCTTCAAGTCGTCGATTCCGACCCGCGAACAGCTCGAAGCCGAGGATGCCGCGGCCTGGGACGAGGACGATGCCGCGACGACGGACCAGGTCGAAGAAGTCGAGGTCGAGGTCGACCGGGGCGCCGAGGTCGAAGAGGTGGAGGAGGTTGACGTCGAAGAGGTCACGACCCCGCCGGCGGTGCCGGTGATCCTCGACGTGCCACCGGCCACGGGCACGCCGTGAGTCCGCGCGCGCCGCGCGCCTGCTTTCCGCGGTCGGCGCGCTGATGTCCCGTCGGGCAGCACCGTTGCGCTTCAGCAAGATGCACGGCGCCGGCAACGACTTCGTCGTGCTGGACCTGCGCGGCGACGTGGCGCCTCCGGATGCCGCGCTGTGCCGGGCACTCGCCGATCGGCACACCGGCGTCGGCTGCGACCAGATCCTGACCATCGAGTCCCCGCGCGCGGCCGGTGCACTGGCGCGTTATCGCATCTGGAACGCCGATGGCTCGTCCTCGCAGCAATGCGGCAATGGCGCGCGCTGCGTGGCCGCGTGGCTGGTGCGCGATGGCGCGGCTACGGACGATTTCGTGCTCGAAAGCCCGGCCGGCCTGCACGGCGTCACCCGCGCCGGTGACGGTTACCGCGTCGCGATGGGCGTGCCGGAGTTCGCGCCGTCGCGCATTCCGATGGCCGGTGTCGATGCGCCACTGTCGCTGTATACGCTGCCGGTCGATGGCGTCGGCACGCTCGCGTTCGGCGCGGCGTCGATGGGCAATCCGCACGCGGTGATCGAGGTCGACGACATCGATACTGCCGAGGTCGAGCGGATCGGCCGCGCCCTGCAGGCCTCGTCCTGGTTTCCAGAATCGGTCAACGTCGGCTTCGCCCAGGTCGTCGCCGCCGACCGTATCCGCCTGCGTGTATTCGAGCGCGGCGTCGGCGAGACGCTCGCCTGTGGCAGCGGCGCCTGCGCGGCGGTGGCGGTGCTCGCGCGGCGTGGTCGCACCGGTCGCAGCGTCGCCGTATCGTTGCCCGGCGGCACACTGCATATCGACTGGCCGGACGACGACGCGACGCTGTCGATGGCCGGGCCTGCCGCATTCGTATTCGAAGGGGAATTTGCATGAGCGAGACCACCGACAAGCTCGGCGCGCACGAAGTCGCCGCCTGGCTGCGCCGCCAGCCGCGTTTCCTGCAGCAGTTTCCGGATCTCGCGTTGACCCTGGTGGTGCCGCGCGAGGATGGTCCCGCCGCGTCGCTGGCGAGCTACCAGCTCGAAGTGCTGCGCGACAAGAACCGTGAACTGTCCAAGCGCCTGCGCGACCTGTTCGCGATCTCGCAGGAGAACGAGCGTCTTGCGGTGCGGACACACCAGCTCACCCTTGCGCTGATGCGCCAGTCCGATGCCGCCTCCACCGTGCGTGCGCTTGCCGCGACGCTGGCCGAGGACTTCAACGGCGACCTGGTGCGCATCGTGCTGTTCAACCCGGTCCCCGGGCTCGAGGAGGACTGGCTGCAGATCGTCGCGCGCGACGACCGCGCGCTGCAGCCGTTCGCCGACTGCCTCAAGGACGAAGAGCCGCTGTGCGGCCGCCTGCATCCGGACAAGCAGTCGCTGCTGTACGGGCCACGCGTGGACGAGGTGCAGTCCAGCGCGCTGCTGCCGCTGGCGGGCATCGGCCTGGTGTCGGTCGGCAGCCGCGATGCCAACCGCTTCTATCCGGGCATGGGCACACTGTTCCTGCGCATGATGGGTGAGGCCTTCGCCACGGCGATGCGGCGGTTCGAGACCGCCTGACGCCTGTCTGCGGCCCAGCTCATGCATTCAGACGTCCAGGCGTTTCTGGCGCACCTGCAGGTCGAACGGCGGGTGTCGGTGCATACGCTCGACGCCTACCGCCGCGACCTCGGTGCCCTCGTGGACTGGGCCGCCGCGCATGCACGCGACGATCTGCGCGCATTGCAGGGCGAGGACATCCGCAGCTTCGTGGCCGCCGGTCATCGTGGCGGCCTGTCGCCGAAAAGCCTGCAGCGGCGACTCTCGGCCTGTCGCAGTTTCTACCACTGGCTGCTCCGGCATGGGCACGTCACCGCCAATCCCGCGACCGGCGTGCGTGGACCCAAGGCCCCGCGCAAGCTGCCGCAGGTGCTCGACGTCGACGAGGCGGCGCAACTGGTCGAGGTGCCGGTCGATGCGCCGCTGGGCCTGCGCGATCGCGCGCTGCTGGAACTGTTCTATTCGTCGGGTCTGCGCCTGTCGGAACTGGTCGGCCTGCGCTGGCGCGATCTGGATTTCGACGGCGGCCTGGTGACCGTGCTCGGCAAGGGCAGCCGCCAGCGCAGCGTGCCGGTCGGCAGCCATGCGCTGCGCGCCCTTGCGGAGTGGCGCCGCGAAAGTAATGGCACTTCCGAGGGGCCGGTGTTTCCCGGCCGTGGCGGCGGGCCGATCACCGCGCGCGCGGTGCAGCTGCGCCTGCGCGTGCTGGCGCAGCGCCAGGGCATGTTCAAGCGCGTGCATCCGCACCTGCTGCGGCACTCGTTCGCCAGCCACGTGCTCGAATCCTCCGGCGATCTGCGCGGCGTGCAGGAACTGCTGGGCCACGCCGACATCGCCACCACGCAGATCTACACGCATCTCGATTTCCAGCATCTGTCCAAGGTCTACGACGCCGCGCATCCACGCGCGCGGCGCAAGTCCTGAAGCGCAACCGGAGCTGCCCATGAACCTGCGCATCGTCATCGGCCTGGCCGTGTCGGTTTCCCTGCAGATGCTGCTCGGCCTGCTGGCCGCCTCGCTGTTTCCGCCGATGCCCTCCGGCGTGGCACCGGTGTCGACCGCGGTGCAGGCCGGCCTGATCGCATTGCTGGCCTCGACCGGTGGCGCCTTCGCGGCGCGGCAGCCGTTCATGCGCGCGGCGCTGGTGCTGTGGGCGGTGGGCTGGGTGTCGAGCGTGCTCGTCGTGCAGCGCCTCGGCGGCGGGCAGTTCACGTTCGCGGATGCGGCGGTTGTGAACGCGATGGCGATCGTCGTCTCCGGCATCGCCACGGTGCTGGGCGTGCGCGCCGGACGCCGGCTGGACCGCCACGTACGCGGGCCTGCGGCCGACGCGACGCAATGACGCAGCGCCGGATGCCTTGATCCGGGCGGTCGCGGCCCCATCCAGTGGATTCGATCCACGGAGGCCGCATGGACCCCAGCCAGAATCCCAACGTTTTCCACGCCACGACGATCGTGTCGATCCGCAAGGGCGGCAAGGTGGTCGTCGCCGGCGACGGCCAGGTCACGCTCGGCCACACCATCATGAAGGGCAACGCGCGCAAGGTGCGGCGCCTGGGCGAAGGCGGCAAGGTGCTCGCCGGGTTCGCCGGTGCGGCGGCCGACGCGTTCACCCTGTTCGAACTCTTCGAAGGCAAGTTGCAGCAGCATGGCGGCCAGCTGGTGCGCGCCGCGGTGGAGCTGGTCAAGGACTGGCGCACCGATCGTCGCTACGGAAAGCTCGAGGCGCTGCTCGCCGTCGCCGATGCCGAGACCTCGCTGATCATCAGCGGCAACGGCGACATCATCGAGCCCGACGACGGCATCATCGCGATCGGATCGGGCGGCTCCTACGCCCTGTCGGCGGCGCGCGCGCTGCTCGCGCATACCGATCTCGACGCCCGCACGGTGGCGACCGAGGCGCTCAACATCGCCGGCGATATCTGCATCTACACCAACCGCAACGTGGTGGTCGAAGAGCTGTGACCGACCTGCGGCGGCGCGTGGCGGCCTCTCGGGTCGAACGCGCCTGCCGGTCGCACGCACCCGCCCACGCTTCTACGGACACCCGATTCCCATGACCAACGTCAATTCCTCGACCATGACCCCGCGCGAGATCGTGCAGGAGCTCGACCGCCATATCGTCGGCCAGAACGCGGCCAAGCGCGCGGTCGCGATCGCGCTGCGCAACCGCTGGCGCCGCGCGCAGCTCGACGACGATCTGCGCAATGAAGTCATGCCCAAGAACATCCTGATGATCGGTCCGACCGGCGTCGGCAAGACCGAGATCGCACGCCGTCTGGCGACGCTCGCCAACGCGCCGTTCGTCAAGGTCGAGGCCACTCGCTTCACAGAAGTCGGCTATGTCGGCAAGGATGTCGAGCAGATCATCCGCGACCTCGCCGACACCGCGGTCAAGCTCTACCGCGAGCAGGCCAAGGTGCGCGTGCGCACGCAGGCCGAGGACCGCGCCGAGGACCGCATCCTCGATGCGCTGCTGCCCAGGCGCGAAACCCCGCAGCCGGGCTTCGGCTTCGGCGCGCAGACCGCAACGGTCGACATCGGCGCGGAGCCGTCGTCGAAGGAGTCTGAGACGCGGCAGAAGCTGCGCCGCCAGTTGCGCGCAGGCGAACTCGACGAGCGCGAGATCGAACTCGAACTCAGCGCCGGGCAGGGCATGGACATCCTGACCCCACCGGGCATGGAAGAAATGGGGCAGCAGCTGCGGCAGATGTTCGCCAATCTCGGCGGCGGCAAGACCCACAAGCGCAAGCTCGCGATCCGTGCCGCGCGGCCGCAACTCATCGACGAGGAAGCCGCCAAGCTGGTCAACGAGGACGAGGTGCGCGAGGCCGCGATCGAGGCCTGCGAACAGCACGGAATCGTCTTCATCGACGAGATCGACAAGGTCGCCAAGCGCAGCGAGGGCGGCGCGAGCGGCGCCGATGTCAGCCGCGAGGGCGTGCAGCGCGACCTGCTTCCGCTGGTCGAAGGCAGCACGGTCAGCACCAAGTACGGCTCGGTGAAGACCGACCACATCCTCTTCATCGCCTCGGGCGCGTTCCACCTCGCCAAGCCAAGCGACCTGATTCCCGAAATGCAGGGCCGCTTCCCGATCCGGGTGGAACTGACCGCGCTGACCAAGGACGATTTCGTCCGCATCCTCACCGAGCCCAAGGCCGCGCTGACCACCCAGTACGTGCAGCTGCTCAAGACCGAAGGTGTCAGCCTGACCTTCGCGCCCGATGCGGTGGAGCGGCTCGCCGAGATCGCCGCGCACGTCAACGAGCGCCAGGAGAACATCGGTGCGCGGCGCCTGCACACGGTGCTCGAGCGCCTGCTCGATTCGCTGAGTTTCGAGGCGCCGGACAAGGGCGGCACCGTGGTCATCGATCGCGCGTATGTCGAAGCGCAGCTGGGCGATCTGGTGCAGGACCAGGATCTCAGCCGCTACATTCTCTGACCGCACAGCGTTCACCACGGTCGACCATCGGGCCCGCATCATTGCGGGCCCTTTTTCTTGTGGTCGCGCCGCGATGTCGAGCCCTGCACCGAAGCTTCTCGCCGCCAGTGCCTTGCTGGCATCGATGGTTGCCTGCACGCCACGCGATGCGGCAGTGCCGGATGCATCGGCGACTGCGGCGCGACCCGACACCGCCCCGGCGCCCGCCGCGCAGTCGTCCGATGTGCGGGCAGTCCCTGCGGGAACGACGGCCGAGCCGGTCTACCGGACGTTCCGCGATGTCGTCGTGGCCTGCGACAACGTCCGTCGCTGCGCAGCCATCGGCGTTGGCGACGGCGCGTCCGGGCTGGTGCTGTCGCTACGCCGCGATGCGGGCGCGGACGGTGAGCAGGCGCTGGTGCTGCAAGCACCTGGAGGCACGGTCGACACCTCGGGCATGACCTTGGACGGCGCGGCTGCACCGGCGATCGTCGCGTTGCCTTGGCAGCGCGACGGTCGCGAGTCGGCCATCTTGCGCATCGAGGACCCGACGGCGATCGCACGGTTCATCGATCTGGTCCGCGACGGCACGCATCTGGGCGATGGCGCGGAGCGCAGCGTGTCGCTGTCGGGCCTCAATGCGGCGCTGCTTTACATCGACGAACACCAGCAACGCCTCGACACCCCCGGTGCATGGGCGCGACGCGGCGAACGCGATGACGCGGCCGTACCTCCAGCGCCCGCGCTGCCCGTGCTGGCGAAATCCGCGGCCTCGCCTCCGGCGCTCCCGGAAGACGAAACCGGGCGCCTCATCCGCAGCGTGCGCGAGGCGCAGGCCGCCGCGTTGCATGCCGAAGAATGCGACGCCCCCGGCGGCGCGTTCGACGTGTCGCGCCAGGACGCGGCCCTCCCGCTCGATGCGACGCAGGCGCTGGTTTTCGTGACCTGCTACAGCGGTGCCTACCAGAGCGCCGCCCTTGTGTTCCGCGCCGCCCGGGACGGCACCGAGGCCACCCGCCTGATCCTGCCGGCGCCTCGGCTGTCCGGCGACTCCGAGCCTCGGGAGGATTTCAGCCTGCTGGTCGGCGCCGGCTACGATCCGCGCACCGGCACACTGTCGCAACACGCGCGCGGGCGCGGTATCGGCGACTGCGGGTACCACGCCAGATGGCAGTTCGACGGCCGGGGCTTCGCGCTCTCGCACTACGCCGAGATGACGCGATGCGGCGGCCTGGCCCCCGATGACTGGCCGGTGCTGTGGCGCGTGGCCGACCCGGCCGCCGGTATGCCTTGAGCCTGCCGGAAGTCGTTGCCACAATCGCGCGCCCTGCCTGGCGCATCTTCCATGTCCCTGTTGCTTCGACTCGTCGCGATCCTGCAGATCGCCGGTGGTTTCTACGGCCTGGCGGATGCGTTGCTGCGGCTCGCCTCCGGCCAGGGTGGCGGGGGTGCGGTGCTGGTGTTGGTGATCGGCCTGCTGCTGTCGACGTTCGCGATGATCGCCGGCGTGCTGCTGCTCGAGGGGGACGCGCTTGGCGAACGCCTGTCGCGGATTGCGCTGGCCTTGCAGATTCCGGTGATCGCCACGCCCTGGCTGAGCTATGCCTGGCATGTCGGTGCGACCGTACCGCTGCAGTTGCGGTTCGGGCGACACGTCGTCCTCGATCTCGACTGGTCGGTGCCGTCGGAAGCGCTGCGTCTGGCGGTGGCGGGCCCATCGACCCCGGTGCTCGGGGTCAACCTGCTGGCCCTGGTGCTCTGGCTGGTGCTGCGCTTCGCGCGGCGCTGAAGGCCCAGGCCGTACGCGGTGTCGGCGTGAGGGCTGCAAGGGCCAATTGGGGTATATTGGCCATCACCCTGGCGCGGAGTGGTCGCGATGACGATGTCCCTGAAGCTCGATGCCCTCGATGCGCTGCCGCGTACGCCGGCCTCCGACGTCAAGAAGCTCGGCTGGCGCGGCGTGATGAAGACCATAGCGCGTGGCGGCAAGGTCGTGGTGACGAACCACAACACCCCCGAGGCGGTGATCCTCTCGGCCGACGAGTACGACGCGATCCTGCGCGCGCTCGACGCGGCCGGTGCCTCGCAGCGCTCGGCGCTGGACACCCTGCGCGCACGCTTCGACGAGCGCCTGGCCGCCCTGGAGGCCGACGACGCCGGCGCGCGCCTGCGCGCGGTGATGGCCGGGCCGGCGCGGCTGGACGGCAAGGTCAAGGCCGGCGCGACCTGCTGAGCGTGACGCGCCCGGTCCTCTACGTGCTGGCCGGCGTCAATGGCGCCGGCAAGAGTTCGGTTGGCGGCTACCTGCTGCAGCGCGCCGGCATGGCCTGGTTCAACCCCGACACCTTCGCGCGCGAACTCGCCGCAGTCACCGGCTGCACGATGGCCGAAGCGAATGCCGAAGCCTGGCAGGAAGGCATGCGCCGGCTCGATATCGCACTGGCGGCGGGCCGCAGTCACGCGTTCGAGACCACGCTCGGCGGCAACACCGTGCCGGCGCGCATCGCGCAGGCCGCGCGTACCCACGACGTGCTGATGTGGTTCTGCGGCCTGGCCTCGCCAGAGCAGCACATCGCCCGTGTGCAGGCCCGCGTCGCCGCCGGCGGGCACGACATTCCCGAGGCCAGCATCCGCGCGCGCTGGACCCGCGCCCGCGAGAACCTCATTGCACTGATGCCGGTGCTCGCGCAGCTGCAGGTCTACGACAACAGCGTCGACGTCGCGCGTGGAGAGTCGGTGCCGGATCCGGTGCTGCTTCTGGAGATGGTCGGCGGCGCGCTGGTGGTGCCGGATGCCGATGACCTCGAGGCGCTGGCGGCCACGCCCGACTGGGCGAAACCGTTGCTCGAAGCCGCGCTCGACAGCGCGCCCTGACCTGCCGTTTCTCGCAGCTGGCAGCGGTATCCGGCGTCCGCCCATCGCCGGCTCTGCTCCCGGAAGGTGGCGCGTCCTTGCGCCGCCCGGCCTTCAGTGCAGCGGCGGCGGCTCGGCAGCCGGCTTGTCGTGCACGCCCAACCGCTCGACCAGGGTGGCGCTGGCGGCATTGAGCCCGAGGACCTCCACAGTGACGCCCCGCGCACGCAATTTCATCACCACGGTGTCCAATGCGCCGATCGCGCTGAGATCCCAGAAGTGCGCATGGCTGACATCGATCACCACGCGCTGCACCGGCTCCAGCAGGTCGAAGGCATCGCCGAAGGCATTGGCCGACGCGAAGAACACCTGGCCACGCACGACGTAGCGGCGCGTGCCGTCGGCGTCCTGCATCGTTTCGACATCGAGCAGGTGCCCGACGCGGCGCGCGAAGAACAGCGCCGACAGCAGCACGCCGGTCAGCACGCCCTTGGCCAGATCGTGGGTGGCCACGGTGACGGCGACCGTCGCCAGCATCACCACGCTCGAGCCCGCTGGATGCCGGCGCAGGTCGCGCAGCGACTGCCAGCTGAAAGTGCCGATCGAGACCATGATCATCACCGCGACCAGGGCCGCCATCGGGATGCGCGCCACCCACGCGCCGGCGAACACCACCAGCGCCAGCAGCACTGTGCCGGCCACCAGCGACGACAGGCGCCCGCGCCCGCCCGATTTCACGTTGATCACCGACTGGCCGATCATCGCGCAGCCCGCCATGCCGCCGAGGAAACCGGTGACGACATTGGCCGTGCCTTGGCCCACGCATTCGCGGTGACGGTCGCTGGCGGTATCGGTCATGTCATCGACGATGCGCGCGGTCATCAGCGACTCGAGCAGGCCGACCACGGCCAGCGTCGCCGATACCGGGAAGATGATCGCAAGCGTCTCCCAGTTCAGCGGAATCTGCGGCAGCAGGAACACCGGCAGGCTGTCGGGCAGGGCGCCCTTGTCGCCGACGGTCGGGATCACCCAGCCGAAGTACAGGGACGCGCCGGTCAGCAGCACGATCGCAACCAGTGGCGGCGGCACCGCTACGCCACGCGACCAGCGCAGCAGCACCGCGACCGCCGACAGGCCGAGGCCGAGCGCCGGCAACAGCAGGCCGTCGCCCAGGCTCGCGATCCCCAGCGCCAGCCCCACGGCCAGCGGGATCTGCCCGATGCCGGGAAACAGCCGGCGCGACAGCCATGGCAGGCCGTAGATCAAGGCCAGGCCTGCGATCACGATCGGATACACCAGGGCCGGCACGCCGATCAGCTCGGGCAGTTGGGCCATGAAGATCAGGATCGCCAGCGCGTTGACGAAACCGGTGATCACCGAGCGCGACACGAAGCGCATCAGCGTCGCGAGTTTCAATGCGCCGGCCGCGATCTGCAGCAGGCCGGTGAGGATGGTCGCCGCCAGCAGATATTGCAGGCCGTGGTCGCGCACCAGGGTGACCATCACCAGCGCCATCGCTCCGGTCGCGGCGGAGATCATCGCCGGGCGGCCGCCGACGATCGCGGTGATCACCGCGATCGAGAACGAGGCGTAGAGGCCGACGCTGGGGTCGACGCCGGCGATGATCGAAAACGCGATCGCCTCGGGAATCAGCGCCAGCGCGACGACGAGTCCGGCGAGCACGTCGCCGCGGATGTTGCCGAACCATTGCTGGCGCAGCGGAATCTTCGATTGCATGGGGAAAAGCCCTGACGGGCCGGACGCGGAACCCGCGGCCGGCGGAATGACGGTATGCACGCATAGCAGGCGGCCAGCCCGGTCGGGCGGCGCGACGTCGAGGCTATGGTGGCGTGGTCGTCATCGAAGGGGCAGCTGGGTGAGACACGGGGCGCGCAGTCTAGCGGACGCGACGCGGCTCAGTCCTCGCCGATGTCCTCGTTCCAGACGTCCGGATGTGCGGCGATGAAGCCGCCGAGCAGGTCCACGCATTCCTGGCTCTGCAGGTCGACGACCTCGACGCCGCTCTCGCGCAGCCAGTCGATACCGCCCTGGAAGGTCACCGATTCGCCCACCACCACCGTGCCGATGCCGAACTGGCGCACCAGACCGCTGCAGTACCAGCAGGGCGCGAGCGTGGTGACCATGATCGTGTCGCGATAGCTGCGTTGGCGCCCGGCCTTGCGGAAGGCGTCGGTTTCCCCGTGCACCGAGGGGTCGTTCTCCTGCACGCGGCGGTTGTGGCCACAGCCGAGCAGGCGCCCGTCCTGGTGGTAGAGCGCGGCGCCGATCGGGATGCCGCCTTCGGCCAGGCCCTTCCGGGCCTCGGCGATGGCGGTGTCGAGCAGGGCGCGGTAGTCGGGTGTGCTGATCATCGGAGCGGTCTCCTGGATGCGGACGCGCAGTCTGCCCCTGGTCCAGGGCCGGGTCGAGGCTGCGAATTTTTAACAACTGCGTGGCAGAATCCGCGCCCCTCCCTTTAGTGACGCAAGAACACCTATGGAATGGCTGGCCGACCCGACGATATGGATGGGTCTGGCGACCCTGGTGGTCCTCGAGATCATCCTGGGCATCGACAATCTGGTGTTCATTGCGATCCTTGCCGACAAGCTCCCCCCGGAGCAGCGCGACAGGGCGCGTGTGATCGGCCTGACGCTGGCGCTGCTGATGCGGCTGGTGCTGCTCGCGCTGGTCGCATGGATCGCCGGGCTGATCACGCCGCTGTTCACGGTCTGGGGCCAGGCATTCTCGGGACGCGACCTGATCCTGTTGCTGGGCGGCGTATTCCTGCTGTTCAAGGCGACGATGGAGCTGCACGAGCGGCTGGAGGGGCATCAGAGCCAGAGCAATACCAAGAAGGTCTACGCCTCGTTCGGCGTGGTGCTGACGCAGATCGTCGTGCTCGATGCGGTGTTCTCGCTCGACTCGGTGATCACCGCGGTCGGCATGGTCGAGCACCTCGGCGTGATGTATGCCGCGGTCACGATCGCCATGGCGGTGATGCTGCTGGCCAGCAAGCCGTTGACGACCTTCGTCAACAAGCATCCCACCGTCGTCGTGCTGTGCCTGGGTTTCCTGTTGATGATCGGCTTCAGCCTGGTCGCCGAGGGGTTCGGCTTCAAGATCCCCAAGGGCTATCTGTATGCGGCGATCGTGTTCTCGATCCTGGTCGAGGCCTTCAACCAGTGGTCGCGCTTCAACCGCGAACGGCACGTCCAGCAGTTGCCGTTCCGCCAGCGCACCGCCGACGCCGTGCTGCGTCTGCTGGGCACGCGCCCGGAAACCCAGTTCGAGCCGGGCACCCCCGAGGCCCCGCGCGGCGACGGCGGCGAGCAGCTGGAGGCCGCCGAGCACGACATGATCCGCAGCGTGCTGACCCTGGCCGAGCGGCCGGTGTCGAGCGTGATGACGGTGCGCAGCGACCTGGAATGGATCGACGCGACGCGCGGCATCGAGCATGCGACCGCCCGATTGATCGAATCGCCGCATACGCGCCTGCTGGTCTGTGACGGCGAGCTCGACCAGATGCTGGGCCTCGTGCAGAGCGGCGAACTGCTCTCGAGCGTGCTGCAGGGCCGCGCGCTGAACGTCACCGATTTCGTCCGCGAGCCGCTCGTGGTGCCCGAAGGCACGTCGACCCTGCGCGTGCTCGAGCAGATCCGCGCCCATCCGATCCCGGTGGCCGTGGTGGTCGATGAATACGGCAGCATCGAAGGCATGGTCACCGCCAACGACCTGCTGGCGACGATCGCCGGCGATCTGGTCGACACCCGCGACGCGGACTACGGTGCGCAGTGGATCGAGGACGGGGTCTGGCTGGTTGACGCTTCGATGTCGCTGCAGGACCTGGAGCATGCGACGGGCATCACCCTGCCGCGCGATGCGACCTACGTGACCCTCTCGGGCCTGGTGTTGCACCTGCTCGACCGCATGCCGGTCGAAGGCGATGAACTGCGCGTGGAAGGCCAGTTGCTGCGTGTGGAATCGCTGGAACGGCGGCGCGTGGGCAAGCTGCGGATCACGCGATTGCCGGATGAGGGATAATCGGCCCATGAGCGACGAATCCAGCAAGCCCGGTACCACCCATTTCGGCTTCCGCGACGTGCCCACCGGGGACAAGCAGAAGCTCGTCGGCGAGGTGTTCTCCTCGGTCGCCGGCAACTACGACCTGATGAACGACCTGATGAGTCTGGGTATCCATCGGGTCTGGAAGCGGTATTTCGTGGCCACCGCGCAGGTGCGCACCGGCGACCGCGTGCTCGATCTCGCCGGCGGTACCGGCGACATCGCCGCGCTGCTGCGTGAGCGCGTCGGCGACTCGGGCGAGCTGGTGCTCGGCGACATCAACGCCTCGATGCTGCGCGTCGGCCGCGACCGCATGACCGACCGTGGCCAGGTGCGCGGCTTCGGGTACGTGCAGTGCAATGCCGAGACGCTGCCGTTCCCCGACAACAGCTTCGATCTCGTCACGATCGCTTTCGGCCTGCGCAACGTGACCGACAAGGACGCGGCGCTGCGCGAGATGCTGCGCGTGCTCAAGGTGGGCGGCCAGGCGCGCGTGCTGGAGTTCTCGGAAGTGAAGGCCGACTGGTTCAGGCCGATCTACGACTTCCATTCGTTCAAGGTGCTGCCGCGGCTGGGCAAGCTGTTCGCGCGTGATGCCGACAGCTACCAGTACCTGGCCGAATCGATCCGCAAGCACCCGCCGCAGGACGCGCTCAAGGCCATGATGGAGGCGGCCGGCTTCGCCCGCTGCCGCTACCGCAACCTCAACGGCGGCATCGTCGCGATCCACGACGGCTACAAGGCCTGATCGAGCGCGCGGCGCCGCTGCGCCGCGCAAGGCGTCAGTAGGACGCGGTGCCGGCGTCCCCGGGCGACGCGGCCGCCAGCGCGCGCCAGTGCGGCAGCATGGGCAGCGCGCCGACGCGGGCCAGATAGTCGTGATCGACCTCGGTGCCGCGGACCAGCGCCGCGGCGACGTGCACCGCGCCGGTGATCCAGAACGCGCCCGACATCTGCGTGGGCTGGTCGTGATAGGCGACCGCTTCGACGATCGGCGTCGGCAGGCCCCATAGCCCGAGCAGGTACGCCCCGGCGACGCTGTGCGGTACTTCGCCCAGGTCTTCCTGGGGCAGCAGGCGCCCCACTTCGGCGAGCAGGCCCGCGGTCGCGGCGACGCCGGCGCCAACGCCCGGGAGGAGCTGTCCGGCCAGCCACGACGTGCGCAGGGCGCGCTCGCGCAGCCCATCCATCTCGGGCCCGGAGGCGAACACCTCGCTCACCAGCACCATGCGGCGCAGGGCCTCCTTGCCCAGGCGGACCACCGCGGTGCGCAGATCGCAGATCTCGCGCCCCGCCGCGTAGTAGGCCGAATTGCTCAGACGCAGCACGCGCGCCGCCAGCGCCGGATCCTGCGCGGTGATCGCCGTGATCGCGTGGAGGCCGGCTTCGGGGTCGCGCAGCAGGCGCGTCAGCGCGAGATACTGCCGGGGCGCGGCGGGCAGGGTGCCGATGCCCGCGATCACGCGCTTGAGTTCCGGATCATCGAGCAGGCGCTGGAGATCCTGCATGCCCTGCACCGCTGCGGCGATGGTGCGGGTGTCGAGCGGTTCGGCCAGCACGCGCTGGGCGTATTCGAGTGCCTCGACCGCGCGGGCGTTGTCGCCGGACTCCATCAGCACGATGCGCACCGCATGCGGACGACGGACACGGACTTCGTCCAGCAGACGGTTGCAGCGGGGCCAGTCGCTGTCGGCGGAGCACACGAATGCATCGGGCTCGAGCGCGGCGGCGGAACTGCCCGCATCGACGCCGGGCGGAAGCCAGCTGACCCGCCAGTCGAGTCCGCGCGTCGCGAGTTCGTTCTGCAAACGCGTGACCTCGTCACCGTGATCCCACGCTAAGACAAGATGCACGGCATTTCCCTGCGCGACATGAAGAACGGAATCATAGCAATGCGGCACGAGGCTGAATGCCTGCCGGCAATCGCGCACGCACGCGGCCGGGCGTGACGCCCGCGGATGCGCCTGTCGTCGCGGCCCGGGTGGATGCCGCGACCGACCGGGCTCACGCGGCGGCAATCGGCGCCGCGCTGCCGACCGCGTGCCGGTGGTCGTGGATGCTCGCGATGCCAGCGCGGCAGCGCAGGTGGTCAGCCGATGGCCATGACCCGGGCGCGGTGGCGCTCGTAGTCCGACAGCCAGCTGCCGAACTGCGCCAGCGGCAGCGCCGGCGCGTAATAGAAGCCCTGCACCTCATCGCAACCCAGCTTGCGCAGGAAGTCGGCCTGCGGCGCCGATTCCACGCCTTCGGCGGTGACCTGCATATCGAAGTTGCGCGCGATCATCAGGATCGAGCGCACGATGGCCGCATCGCCGCGATCGTCGACGACGTCACAGACGAAGCTGCGGTCGATCTTGACCCGGTCCACGGCAAGGTGGCGCAGCATCGACAGCGAGGCATAGCCGGTGCCGAAATCGTCGTAGGCGACGCGGACGCCGCGCTGCCGCAACGCCTGCAGCGTGGCGGCGGCGGCGCCGTCATCGCGCAGTGCGATGGTTTCGGTCAGCTCCAGTTCCAGACATTCCGGCGGCAGGCCGCTGTCGCGCAGGGCGGCATCGACATGGTGCAGGAAGTCCGCATGCCCGAACTGCGAGGGGAACAGGTTCACGCTTACCGACATCGGGCGGCCGTCGATCCTCGGCCATGTCACCGCGTCGCGGCAGGCGCGGTCGAGGATCCACCAGCCCACGAGCGCGGCGATGCCACTCATCGCCAGCGCATCGATGAAGCCCGCGGGCATCACCAGGCCACGCTCGGGGTGGCGCCAGCGCAGCAGCGCCTCGGCGCCGGCCGGGCGTCCGGTCTCCAGGTGGATCTGCGGCTGGTAGTGCAGTTCGAATTCCCGCTCGTTGAGCGCTCGGCGCAGCTCGAGGTCGAGCCGGCGGCGATCGATGGCGGCGGTCCGCATGCTCGGCTCGAAGCGCCGGAGCACCTGGCCGCGGCTGCGTTTGGCGTAATGCATCGCCAGCTGCGCCCGCGCGACCAGTTCCAGGCTGTCGGTGGCCCCGGTGTCGTCGGGTGTGCCCGGCACGACGGGCGTCGCGCCGCTGTCGTCGTCGGCGGCGTCGAGCAGCACCCCGACGCAGGCATCGAGGTGCACGCGGTGCATGTCGACTTCGCAGGGCTGGGCGAGGTCGAGCAGGATGGCGTTGAGCAGGGCCTCGGTCCCGCGCGGTTTCTGGCCGCGGACCGACAGCGCGATCGCGAATTCGTCGCCGTCCAGGCGGGCCAGGAACGCATCGTCGGGCAGGCGCGCGAGCAGGCGCGCGGCGATCACCTGCAGCATGATGTCGGCCATGCCGGGGCCGAGCGTCACGCCCAGCGAGTGGAAGTTGTCGATGCCGAGCACGGCGACCGCGGTGGGGATGTGCTGCGCCCGGCGCCTATCCAGCGCGCGCAGCAGGCCGGCGCGATTGGGCAGGCCGGTCAGCGGATCTTCGTCCGCACGGGGCGTGTCGAACCGTACTTCGACGTCCTCGGGCGCCGTCTGGTCGGCAGACACGTTCATGCGGCCTCCGCATCGAGGGTGCACACCGGAGTCGCGGCGTGACGTCCGGTGACGCGGCGTATCGCCTCATGTGCCCGGCGCCGAAGCTCGAGCTGATCAGGCCCCCGCCACACGCCGCGGCGGGGGGCAAGGCGCGCGCCGGCCTGAGGCGCCCGACGGGTGGGCAGGCACGCGGACGGGCGAGTGCCCGATCGCGCCTGCACCGCCTGCGGGCGACACATGGCCACCGGTGGCCAACGGCACCCGCCCGACCGGCCTGCGTTCGCCTGCCCGGTCACATCAGCCGTCGGAGCCCTTGGCGGGCTCATGGGCAGCGCGGCGCTCTGAAATTGTCCATTCACGTTTGCATTGTCCGCGATCGGCGGGCTTTCGCCATAGGCGCGGCGCTGTCTGACGGGTCCACGCGGGGATGCACGTTCGAAAACCTGACGGCGTTCACGGAAATGCGGGTCGAGAGGATGCAGGCACTGTTGCAGCCGGCTTCGTGCAAGCGCGGATACGAGCCGGCCGGCGGCGTGCCAAATGCCGGTCGCCGCATACACGGGCCAAAGTCGCCCGCTGGCCGCGCGCTAGACTGTACGTCCCTGTCCGTTGTCGAACCCCAATATGCGATCCAAGCTGGATATCCGCCGGTTCCTGCCGGCGTTGCTGCTCGCCATGCTGGCCGTTGGCTGCCAGCGCGAATCCGGAGACCCCAATCCCGTGAACGCCGCGCCCGGTTCCGCACCCGCCGTCGCGGCGGACCGCGACGAGCATTCCTATGCCGAGCCCGACAAGGTCGTCACCGACGATCTCGCCCTGGACATCGCGCTCGATTTCGACGCGCGCACCATCGCCGGCACCGCGACCTACACCCTGCAGTGGAAGGACCCCTCGGCCACGCAGCTGGTGCTCGATACCCGCGACCTGACCATCGAGAAGGTGGAAGGCGAAACCGCCAACGGCTGGCAGCCGCTGCAGTACACGCTGGCCGAGGCCGATCCCACGCTCGGCAGCAAGCTGACGATCGAGACCCCGGAGCGCAACGCCAAGGTCCGCGTGACCTACAAGACCTCGCCCGAGGCCTCGGGCCTGCAATGGCTCACCCCGGAGATGACCGAAGGCAAGCAGTTGCCCTTCATGTTCAGCCAGTCGCAGCAGATCCACGCGCGTTCGTGGGTGCCGCTGCAGGACACCCCGGCGATCCGCTACACCTACACCGCCCGTGTCACGACGAGTCCGGACGTGATGGTGCTGATGAGCGCCGACAACGATCCGGCCGCGCAGCGCACCGGTGAGTACACCTTCAAGATGCCGCAGAAGATCCCGTCGTACCTGATGGCGATCGCCGCCGGCGACCTGGTGTTCAAGCCGATCTCCGATCGCGCCGGTGTGTGGGCGGAGCCGGCGATGGTCGACCGCGCGGTCGCCGAGTTCGCCGACACCGAGAAGATGATCGAGGTCACCGAGCAGCTTTACGGCCCCTACCGCTGGGGGCGTTACGACCTGCTGATCCTGCCGCCGTCGTTCCCGTATGGCGGCATGGAAAACCCGCGCCTGTCGTTCATCACCCCCACCGTCATCGTCGGCGACAAGTCGCTGGTCTCGCTGATCGCGCACGAGCTCGCGCACAGCTGGTCGGGCAACCTGGTCACGTTCTCCAGCGCCAAGCACGGCTGGCTCAACGAAGGCTTCACCAGCTACGTGGAGAACCGCATCGTCGAGTCGCTGTACGGCAAGGAGGTCAGCGACATGGAGTACGTGATCTCGCGCAATGCGCTGCGCGAGAACATCGCCGGCATGCCCGAGGCCACCCAGGCGCTGGCGGTCAAGCCGGGTACGGAGCTCGACGCCGACGACGCGCTCAGCGCGGTCGCCTACGACAAGGGCGCGTGGTTCCTGCAGTTCCTGGAGCAGCGCTTCGGCCGTGAGAACTTCGACGCCTTCCTGCGCGGCTACTTCGATCACTTCGCCTTCCAGAGCGTCACCACCGAGCAGTTCCTCGCCTATGCCAAGGAGCACCTGTTCGACAAGTTCCCCGGCACCGTGACCGATGCCGAGATCCAGGAGTGGATCTATGCACCGGGCATTCCGGCCTCCGCGCCGCAGGTGATGTCGCGCAATTTCGGCATCGTCGATTCCGCGCGCCTGGCATGGCTGGGCAGTGGCCAGCTGCCCCCGCGCCAGATCACCGATGCCTGGTCGACGCAGGAATGGCTGCACTTCCTCGACAGCCTGCCGCCGACCCTGACCATCGAGCAGCTGGCCCAGCTCGACGAAGCCTACGGCTTCACCGGGACCGACAACGGCGAGATCGCGATGCGCTGGTATCCGCTCGCCGTGCGCAGTGGCTACACGCAGGCGAACGAGGCACTGGCCGAGTTCACCGCGCGCGTCGGCCGTCGCAAGCTGATCATGCCGATCTACACCGCGCTGGTGCAGACCGAGCCCGGCCTGGCGCTCGCCAGGCAGATCTTCGAGACCGCGCGCCCGGGCTACCACCCGATCACCACCGGCTCGGTGGAAGCGCTGATCGCCGGTGCCAAGCCGGCGCCCGCACCGGTGGCCCCTGCGGCCACTGATGCGGCCGCAGACGAGAAGCCTGCACCCGCGAATTGAGTTGCAGGCGATCGGATCCGTGCGCGGCCGCCCTCGTGGCGGCCGCGTGCGTTTCGAGGCCGGCAAGCGCGCTGCCGCGCGAGGGTCGTTCGATCCGCGCCCGGTGACGCGCTAGGCTGCACAGCGCCGCGCGCGAACCCGCCAGCCCGAACAGTGGACGCAACATCCTGATGGTCTCGCCGCGCGGCCGCGGCGCATCGCTGCAACGAGGACGATCTACATGACAACCCGACACCTGCTGGCCACCGGTCTGACCGCAGCACTGCTTGCGCTGACCGCCTGCCAGGATCCGGAGGCCCGCGCCGCTGCCCAGGCCCAGGCGCAGGCCGCGACGAACGAGGCGCAGGCCGCAGCGAGCGAACGCGATTTCGAGTCCGCAGTCGCCACCGAGAACTGGGCGCTGGCCAAGGCCCAGGCCGACGTGCTGCTGGCGCGCTATCCCGACACCGAGGCCGCGGCCCGGGTGCGCGCGAAGTTCGACGAGGTCAAGGCCAAGGGCGACGCGGTGCGCGAGCAGGCGCGCACGCAGGCGCTGTGGTCCTACAACACGGCCAATGTCGAGGGTGGCCAGCAGCTCTCGGCGGCGATCTACGCCCGCGACGAGGTCGATGTCGACGGCAGCGGCGCCAAGCAGGTGCGGCTGATCTTCCGCGACCATCCATCCTGGGGTCGCAGCAGCTACCTCGTGCTGCAGGCCGGCGATTTCGACTGCTATCCCAGCTGCCGCGTTTCGGTGCGTGTCGACGACGGCGAGCCGCGCCGGATGGCCGCGAACCGGCCCCGGACCGACGAAGCCATCGCGATGTTCATCGACGACGAGCGCGCGCTGTGGCGCCTGCTCGACGGCGCCAGCACCGTTGCCATCGAGTTCCCGGTCAAGGCCGGCGGCACCCGGACCGCGGTCTTCGAGGTTGCGGGTCTGGACCGGACCAGACTGCCCGGGTGGAATTGAGCGGGAAGGCCCGCCCCGCTTGCCCGGCCGAGCCGGGCCACCGCAGGAATCCGCGGCTCTGACCGATCCCGGTCCCGCGAGCCGCGCGCTGCGCGGTCCCGAAACGCGACCGGCGCCGCTGCGCATCCCCGGCTGGCAACGGCTGCCGCATCACGCGCAGCTGGCGCGGGCGCACGTTGTGCGCGGGCACGTTGCGCGAAGAGTGCGACGCCTCAGCGGCAATTGGCCTCGGCAATCGCCATGCGCTGATTGGCGGCGTTGCGCTCGCGCGCGGCGGCCCGTTGTTGCGCGTCCCGACTGGCACGCAGGCCGCTGCGGTCCGCGGGGTCGGCCGCATCGCCGCCACGCGCGGCGCGCTGCGTTTCGATCGCGGCCGCGCGGCGTTGCGCGCTGCGGATGCGCGCATCGCTGGTCGGCGTGATGGTGCGCGCTGCCTGCTGCAGGCAGCGCTCGCGAGCGGGATCCCGCGTCGCCGGGGTCTCGATCTGCGCGGGCAGGCGCGACGGCGCATCCACCGGGCGCAAGCTGCCGCTTGCACGTGCGGGTGGTTCAGCGGGATTGCGCAGCTGCTGGGCAAGCGCCGGGAACGAGGCGGCGAGCAGCAGGGTCATCAGCAAGGTGACGCTTCGCATGGGAATCCGGAAGTCCGCGCATGGCGCGCATCTGCCTGACAGATGCCGCTCCGGTGGCGTTGGATCAAGCCGCGCCGCCCCGTGGATTCAGGGGCGGTCGGGGTGCGGGCCCTGACCGGTCGCCTGCCGCATCCGTGGGTTCCAGCTCGGCGACGGGCGACGGCGGCTGTCCGGGCACTTCGGCGGGAATCGCCACCGGCTCGCGCTCCTCGCCATCGAGCATGTGCGCATGCCGCCAGCCGCCCCAGCGGTAGTAGGCGATCGCCAGCAGCATCGCGACGAAGGCACTGACCGGAAAGCTCCACCAGATCGCGTCGATGCCAAGGCTGGGCTGCAGCAGGGTGGCGACCGGCACGCGCACGCCCCACAGGGTGCCCGCCAGGATCAGCAATGGCGCCAGCACGGCGCCGGTCGAGCGCACCACGCCAAACAGCACGAAGGTCACGCCGAAGAACAGGAACGACCAGATCGCGATGCGGTTGAGGTGGCGCGCGGTGTCGAGCGCCACGCTGGCATCGCCGAGGAACAGCGACAGCGCTGCGCGGTCGAGCAGCAGCAGCAGGGTGATGAGCCCGCCGGTCAACAGCAGGTTGAACGCCACCGCGGTGCCGGCGATGCGCGACACCCGGTCCCAGCGCCCGGCGCCGACATTCTGGGCGGCCATCGTCGAACATGCCGCGCCGATCGCCATCGCCGGCATCTGCACATAGGTCCACAACTGCAGCGCCGCGCCGTAGCCTGCGGTCGTGTCGACGCCGTGCACATTGACCATCGAGATCATCGCGATCATCGCCGCCGACAGCATCACCATCTGCAGGCCCATCGGCACGCCCTTGACCAGCAGTGCACGCACGATGGCCCAGTCGGGCCGATAGAGATTCCGCTCGTTGCGGTGGATCCACAACCGGTGCCGGCGGTGACGCAGCCAGCCGAGCAGGGCGGCGAGTCCCAGCGCGTTGGCGATCAGGCTGGCCATGGCCGCGCCGGCCATGCCCATCGCCGGCCACGGGCCGATACCCAGCATCAGCAGCGGCACCATCACGATGTCCAGCGCCACCACCAGCAGCAGGAACAGGAACGGCGTGCGTGCGTCGCCGGCGCCACGCAGGATCGCCGACAGGAACGCGAACGCGTACAGGAACGGCACCGCCAGGAAGATCAGCTTCAGATAGGCTTCGGCGTGCGGCAACGCCCCTGCCGGCGTGCCCATCCACACCAGCACATGCCGCGACAGCGGCAGGCCGATCAGCGCGACCAGTACCGATGCGCTCAGGAAGAACGTCGCACTGGTGCCGATGACCCGCTTGGCGCCGGCCAGGTCGCTGCGGCCGATCGCCTGTGCCACCAGGATCGACGCCGCCATGCCCACCCCGAATACCGCGCCCAGCAGGAAGAACAGGATGTTGTTGGCGTTCGCGATCGCCGCCAGCGCGTCCTCGCCGAGAAAGCGGCCGATCCAGACCGCGTTGACCGAACCGTTGAGCGACTGCATGACGTTGCCGCCGAGGATCGGCAGCGCGAACGCGAACAGCGTGGGCGCGATCGCACCATGGGTGAGATCTCGCGGGCGTGCGGCTGGAGCGGCGGGGGAGGCTGATCGGGATTCCGGCATGTGCGCATTCAACCGGGAAACGGATCGCGGCGCGGTGAGGGCGGCTGCGCTCGCGGTGCGCCGTCGGCAAGTCGCGACGGGGCGGCGGACATGCAACGCGCCCGGAACCTCGGGCCGGGCGGACGCCGCCCGCATGCGTGGACATGTCACCTTGGCGTCGCAATCCGCTGCTGCCACGGGTGATCGCCACTGCGGACCCGGCAGGGTGGTCATGCTCGTCGCGCGCGTCAGATCACGCGACGCAGGGGGGCAGATCGGGGCCGGCATACGACAAGGCGATATCGGTCCGCAGTAGCGCGCCTGGCAGCCTGTCTTTGTCGGCTGACAGGACGATTCTCAGCCCGCGGCCCGGGCCGGGACATGGTGTACCCATTGCCGAACAATGTGCTGGACCGGAGCAACCTGCTTCGCAACAGCGCCGGGAGACCGAAAGCTGATGCAGGCGCGATCCGGGCCGAGCCATTGCAACAGGCGTTGCGGATCTTCAATCGAGTCGTGCGCGATGGAACTCTTCTTGGCGCCCAGGTGCAGGATGAGCTGGAGGGGAACCTTGCCGTTCAAGCGCATGGTGGCGAAGTGTTCGCCGGTGCAGAAGCTGGGGGCATTCCACTTGATCTCTTCCCCGATGTCGTCGGCGGACGCAAGGATCGCGCAGCGCAAAGCTTCGACGTCCCCCCGCAGTGGCGGGGACAGGCCGGCAATGTAGTCGGCCACGGAACCTGCGGAAGGAGACTTGCGACTGCCCATGGCCGCTCCTGCGTGGGTCAGCGCTGGAACCAGATCACGCCGCGAAGTGCGGCTTGAATGAATTGCTGCCACTCAGCTACGGACGGTGAGCCGTGTAGCGTGCGAAGTGCTTCCATTTGCCATCGGGCTGAGCAGCCTCCAGGACGAACAGCCACGTATCCGTGTCCGGGCTATAGGTGAACGTATCGCGGAACGCGCCGCTCTCGTAAGGAATGGTGAACTGCACCGTGTTTCCGGAAACTGATCCGCTACCGTGCGGTACCGAGTACTTTGCCCCAAAACTGTCCATCCAATGAGCGATGACAGTCCCGCTCTCGGTGTCGTAACCGATCAGAACCCGAGCTTCGTACTGCGAGGGCACCTGCACATCATTCATGTGGATTTCGGTGAAAGCGCCCTGGAGCGTAGGCCCCGCGACCATCCGGTAAGTCACCGGCTCGCCCATGACATCTCCAGACATGACCCAGTCACCGTCCAGCGCTTTCAGCGGTGCCGGTCGGTCTGGAATCTTCGGATGGTCTTGGGCGCTCAGCGCGCCTGCGGCGAGAAGCATTGCCGCGCCCACAATTGCTGCAAACCGCATCGAACTTTCCCGGAGTGCTGACGCTTGAATTAGGCCCCGCCGCGAAGCGGGTGCGGCTTGAATGAACTGTCAGCCGTCGTCGCGACGCAGGATTGCCTGCTGTGACTGATGATCGATGGGTGCCGATGTGTGCTCATGGAAGATCTTCCATGAATCTCCAGTCCTGCGCAGGGCCATGGTGGCCCGATTGCTGAGAGATCTGAGCGCTGTGCCGTCAGGCGCCACCGCAGTGTAGGTGAGAATGGCATGGCCAATAGCCAGGTCTTCGGACACAGTTGAATCGGCACTGTCGCAACTAACAACAACACGCTCATCCCCGAGCGATGAGAACCAGCCCGCAGCCATCTCACGCCATGCCGCCAGGCCGTGAATTGACCATGTGCCCCACATGTCAAAGACATGGATGTCCTGGTCATAGAGTGCGGCGAATGCGTCAACATCCTTGGCGAGAACGGCCTCCACATATGCGGCAAGCGCGCGGGAAAATGGATTGTTTTCACCCATTTGCGGGAACCTCTCTGTAGGGGCTAGCACTTAAGTTAAACGCGCCGCGAAGCGGCTGGGACTTCCTTCGATAAAGTGGACACCCGTTGGTTAGGCGCATGTGCGCTCGTACGCGGCGGGTGCGGTGTAACCCAGCGCCGAGTGTAGGCGCTGGTGGTTATAGAAGTCGACGTAGCTGCGGATGGCAGCGTGCAGGTCCTGGTCGCTGGCGAAGGTCTGCCGGTGATACAGATCTGACTTCATGGATTTGTTCCAGGACTCCATGTGCGCGTTGTCGTTCATGCGCTTGGGGCGGTTGACCGACTGGGCGAAGCCTGCGCGCTGTAACTGGCGCTTGAATTCGCCAGCGATGAACTCGATGCCGCGATCGCTATGGAACAATGTGCCCTGCGCGGGCTTACGCGTGCGCAGAGCCGCAGCAAGTGCGCGGCAGGTCAGCGT
>NZ_RPFN01000006.1:0-155713 GCF_003813845.1 Luteimonas sp. 100069 | reverse complement strand
GTCGGTGTAACGGTAGGTTGTTCTGGGGCCTGGTGTTGCCATGGGGCGCTCCTGACAGTTAGGTCAGGGTGTCCACTAAAGCGAAGGAACTACCGGTTCGGCTTGAACGCATTGTTAGGCGGCCCCGAGACGATACGGGACCGACCCGTTGTATTGCAGCAGATCCCAGAGATTGCCATACAAGTCCTGGAACACCGCCACTGTGCCGTAAGGCTGCTCGGAGGGCACGCGAACGAAGGTGACGCCGGCCAACCGATACCGCTCGTAGTCTCGCCAGAAATCATCTGTTTGGTGGAACAGGAAGACCCGGCCACCGGTTTGGCCCCCAACTGCCGCCAGCTGATCTGTGCCCGAAGCTCGAGCGAGTAGTAGTGACGTGCCAGATCTTCCAGGCGGAGCGACGACCACCCAGCGCTTGCCCTCTTCCGGCCGCGGCGAGTCTTCAACCAAGCGGAACCCGAGTGTCCCGACGTAGAACTCTATGGCCTCGTCGTAATCACGGACCAGAAGCGAGATATGGGCAATTGCTTGTTGCACGTCGCGATGCTGCTCCGTGGGCCGCCTAACACCTGAATTAAGCCGCGCCGCGAAGCGGCGTCGGCTTGAATGAATCGTTAGACCTTGCCACGGATAGCGGCAATTGCCGCAGCATAAGCTTGGTCACCCATGCCCACTTGGGCCCAAACCGGCTGGCTCTCGTTGCCAAGGCGGTCATACTGCTCATCCGCATCCCACAGCGTAATGATCTGGTCGGGAAAGCAGTATTCGTAATCTTCGTACGTGTGTGAGTCGGAGCTCTCCGAAGCGGAAATCAGCGCAAAAACCTCCGGCGCAGATAGCGCAAACACATTCTTGCCTTGGTACTCGACCGTGAAACGCTCATGGCAGCCGAGGCCGATGAAAGAAACCCGATCGTCCGGCCCGCAATCGGTCTGGATCGCGGACTCGCAGAAGTAATCCGTAGAGTCACGAGACCACTCCAATGGAAAGCCCAGCGCAAGGAGCGCCTCGCGAGCCTGTCCGCGCGAGCTCCCGAGAAGGACTGGGCCGGCGCCCGAATGCGGAACTAGATTCAGAACGACCATAGGATATTCCAAGCAGGGTCAAACAACTATTGGACCGCCTAAACGCGGTGTTGCACCGAGTATCGGGCACGGGGGCGGGCGCGGGAAGAGGGGAAATCCGACCGAGCATCAACAGCTTGGCGGATGTCGGTGTCGCCGGAAGCGGGTAAGGCTGCCTGCGTTATCCGACCAAAAAGCGGGCGTATGAGTTACATCGGCGGAAACGAGGGTGTAACGGGCGCGCAGGCGCCCCGGTTGCTGCATCAGGTGCGGGCGCGTTTGCGCCTGCGGCACTACAGCCTGCGTACCGAGCAGGCCTATGTGGCGTGGATCCGGCGCTTTGTGCTGGCCAACGGTCGCCGCCATCCCCGGGGGCTGGGGCTGGTCGAGGTGGAGGCATTCCTGAGCGGCTTGGCAACGCAGGGGCGGGTCTCGGCAGGCACCCAGAACCAGGCGCTGTCGGCGCTGCTGTTTCTATACCGCGAAGTGCTGGATATCGACCTGCCGTGGATGGAGGGCCTGGTGCGGGCCAAGCGTCCGCGGCGTATTCCGGTGGTGTTGTCGCAGGAGGAGGTCGCGCGCCTGTTGTCTGCGCTGGAGGGGCCATGCTGGCTGATGGGCGGCCTGCTCTACGGCAGCGGCATGCGCCTGCTCGAGTGCCTGCGGTTGCGAATCAAGGATGTGGATGCCGCGCGCGGCGAGATCGTGGTGCGTGATGGCAAGGGCGGCAAGGACCGGCGCGTGCCCTTGCCCGCGAGCCTGCTGCCCGAGCTGGAGCGGCAGCGCGCCCGCGCACTCCTGCAGCATGCCGCCGATCGCGAGCGCGGGGGCGGGCGTGTCCATCTGCCGCACGCGCTGGCGCGTAAATATCCGGGCGCGGATCTCGAGCCGGGCTGGCAGTACCTGTTCCCGTCGGCGCGTATATCCATCGATCCACGCACCGGTCGCGCCGGTCGCCACCATGTGTCGGAGGAAGTCCTGCAGCGTGCGGTGAAGGCTGCACGCCTGCGCGCGGGCATCGTCAAGCCGGCCACCTGCCACACCTTGCGGCATTCGTTTGCCACCCATCTGCTGGAGGCCGGCTACGACATCCGCACGGTGCAGGAGCTGCTGGGGCACAAGGATGTCGCCACGACGCAGATCTATACCCATGTCCTGGGCCGCGGGGCATCCGCAGTGGCGAGCCCGCTGGATCGGCTGCCCACTGGCGCGGCAACCTGGCCAGGCACGTGAGATGTGCGCCTGTTCAATCGCCGAGCAGGGCGCGATCGCGTACCGCGCCCTTGTCGGCACTCGTGGCCAGCAGTGCGTAGGCCTTGAGCGCGGTACTCACCCGGCGGGGGCGCGGGTTCGCGGGCTTCCAGCCGCGGGCATGCTGCGCGTCGCGGCGTGCGTCGAGTTCCGCGGAGTCCACCAGCAAGCTGATCGTGCGCGCGGGAATGTCGATCCGGATGCGGTCGCCATCGCGCACCAGGGCGATTGCACCGCCGGCAGCGGCTTCCGGCGACACATGCCCGATCGACAGGCCTGACGTGCCACCTGAGAACCGCCCGTCGGTCAGCAGTGCGCACTGCGCGCCCAGTCCTCTGGATTTCAGATAGCTGGTCGGATACAGCATTTCCTGCATGCCGGGACCGCCCTTGGGGCCTTCGTAGCGGATCACGACGACCTCGCCCGGCTGCACCACGTCGCCGAGGATGCCGGCCACGGCGTCCTCCTGGCTTTCGAAGACCCGCGCGGGGCCTTCGAACATGTGGATCGACGGGTCCACGCCTGCCGTCTTCACCACGCAGCCATCCGGGGCGAGGTTACCGGTCAGTACGGCCAGGCCGCCTTCGGGGGAGTAGGCATGGCCGGTGTCGCGGATGCAGCCGCCGGCGCGGTCGGCATCGAGCGACGGCCAGCGCGTCGCCTGGCTGAAGGCGGTCTGGGTGGGAATGCCGGCGGGGCCGGCGCGGAAGAACGTGTGCACGGCCGGGTCGTCGGTCGCATCGATGTCCCACCGGGCGATCGCGTCGCCCAGGGTCGGGGCGTGCACCGTGGCAACCCCGGTGTGCAGCAGGCCGCCGCGCGCGAGCGCGCCGAGGATCGCGGGTATGCCACCGGCGCGGTGCACGTCCTCGACGTGGTAGTCGGGCGAGTTCGGCGCCGCCTTGCACAGCTGCGGCACGCGCCGCGACAGCCGGTCGATGTCGGCCATCGTGAAGTCCACCGCGGCTTCCTGCGCCGCGGCGAGCAGGTGCAGGATGGTGTTGGTCGAACCGCCCATCGCGATGTCCAGTGTCATCGCGTTCTCGAAGGCCTCGAACGTTGCGATGCCACGTGGCAGGGCACTCGCGTCGCCGGCGCCGTACCAGCGGTGGCAGAGCTCGACGATCGTGCGTCCCGCTCGCAGGAAAAGCTCCTCGCGATCGGCGTGGGTAGCCAGCAGGGTGCCGTTGCCGGGCAGCGCAAGCCCCAGTACCTCGGTCAGGCAGTTCATCGAGTTCGCGGTGAACATGCCCGAGCACGAGCCGCAGGTCGGGCAGGCGCTGCGCTCTACATCGGCGACCTGGGCGTCGCTCGCCGCCGGGTCGGCCGCCATCACCATCGCATCCACGAGGTCGAGTTTGCGGCTGTCCTCGCTGCCGTCCGCGAGCCGCGTCTTGCCGGCTTCCATCGGCCCGCCGGACACGAACACCACCGGCACGTCGAGCCGCAACGCGGCCATCAGCATGCCGGGGGTGATCTTGTCGCAGTTGGAGATGCACACCAGCGCATCGGCGCAGTGGGCATTGACCATGTACTCCACCGCGTCGGCGATCAGCTCGCGGCTCGGCAGCGAATACAGCATGCCGTCATGGCCCATGGCGATGCCGTCGTCCACGGCGATGGTGTTGAACTCCCTGGCCACGCCACCCACGCGCGCGATCTCGCGCGCCACCAGCTGGCCCATGTCCTTGAGGTGCACGTGGCCCGGCACGAACTGGGTGAACGAGTTGGCGACCGCGATGATCGGCTTGTGGAAGTCCTCGTCACCCATGCCGGTCGCGCGCCACAGGGCGCGGGCGCCTGCCATGTTGCGGCCGTGGGTGGAGGTTCTGGAGCGGTACTCGGGCATCGCGGGTCCTGGCGCGCCGGATGTGCCGGCGCTGGTTCGAAGGGAGGGCGGCATTGCCGCCACCGTCTGGTCAGTCGCGCAGTTCTGCGACCTGGCACGCGGTCTCGATGCGCGAGAGCACCGCCGTCGTGGCTTCGCCGGTCGAGACTGCCGCGCCGGCCTGCGCCAGGTCCGCAGTGAACACGCCCGCTGCGAGCGCGCCGTCCACGGCGGCCTCGATACAGGCCGCTTCGCGCGCCAGGTCGAGCGAATGACGCAGCAACAGCGCGGCGCTGAGGATCGCGCCGTAGGGATTGGCGATGCCTCGGCCGGCGATGTCGGGCGCCGAGCCGTGGATCGGCTCGAAGATGCCTCGGGCACGCCCCGACGCAGTGGAACCGGCGCCGGGCATCGCGTCATCGCCGAGCGAGGCCGAAGGCAGCAGGCCCAGGGAGCCGGCCAGCATCGAAGCCTCGTCGGTCAGGATGTCGCCGAACATGTTCTCGGTCACGATCACATCGAACGCACGCGGCTTCGACAGCAGGTGCATCGCCATCGAATCCACCAGCTGGTGCTCGAGGGTGATGTCGGGGAACTCGTCGCGTGCGATGCGGCTGGCGACATCGCGCCACAGCCGCGAGGTCTCGAGCACGTTGGCCTTGTCGACCGAGGTCACGTGGCCGCGTCGATCGCGTGCGAGCAGGCAGGCGCGGCGCACCACTCGTTCGATCTCGCGCACGCTGTAGCGGCACAGGTCGCTGGCGGTGTCGGCATCGCGGGTCTTGTCACCGAAGTAGATGCCGCCGGTCAGCTCGCGCACCACCAGCAGGTCCACGCCGGCGAGCAGATGCGGCTTGATCGGCGAGGCGCCGAGCGCGGCCGGATGCGGCTTGGTGGGGCGCAGGTTCGCATACAGCCCCAGCGCCTTGCGGATCGCCAGCAGGCCCTGTTCCGGGCGCACGCTGGCATTGGGATCGGACCACTTCGGGCCACCCACCGCGCCCAGCAGCACCGCGTCGGCATCGCGCGCCGCGGCGAGCGTGTCGTCGGGCAATGGCGTGCCGGTGGCGTCGATCGCAGCGCCGCCGATCAGGTGCTCGTGCAGGGAGAAGCGATGGCCGAAGCGCGTCGCCACCGCCTGCAGCACGTCGACCGCGGCCGCGGTCACCTCGGGTCCGATCCCGTCTCCGGGCAGAACGACGATGTCAGCGTGCATGGTGGGTGTCCTCGTAGTTGCGGATGTCGGCCCTGCGCGCAAGCAGGAAGCCCATTTCGTCGACGCCTTCGAGCAGGCAGGTCCGCGCGAACGCATCGAGCGCGAATGCATGGACGCTGCCGTCCGGTGTTCGCAGTTCGCGCGCGATGATGTCGACGGTCAGCACGTCGTCGGGTCGCGTCGTCAGGTCCTGCACCACGTGCTCGGGCAGCACGACCGGCAGCAGGCCGTTCTTCAAGGCGTTGCCCCGGAAGATGTCGGCGATCTCGCTGCTGACCACGACCCGCAAGCCCAGATCACGCAGCGCCCACGGCGCATGTTCGCGCGATGAGCCGCAGCCGAAATTCCGGCCCGCCAGCAGCACCGAGCGTCCGGCGTTGTGCGCCTGGTTGAAGACAAAGTCCGGATTGGGACTGCCGTCCTCGCGCCAGCGCCAGTCGTTGAACGCATAGCGGCCGAGCCCCTTGCGCTCGGTCGTCGAAAGAAAGCGCGCGGGAATGATCTGGTCGGTGTCGATGTTGGTCTGCGGCAGCACCACGCTGGCCGAGCGGACCGGGAATTCCGAAACGTGGGCGGTGGACATCAGGCCACCTCCCGCCGGTCGGCGAAGCGTTCGCGTGGGTCGGCCACGACGCCGCGCACAGCGGCCCACGCAGCCGTCGCCGGCGAGGCCAGCAGCGTGCGCGCGCCGGGGCCCTGGCGACCTTCGAAATTGCGATTGCTGGTGCTCACCGCCAGCTGGCCGGGCGCGACCAGATCGCCGTTCATCGCGATGCACATCGAGCAGCCCGGCTCGCGCCATTCGGCGCCGGCATCGCGGACGATCCTGTCGATGCCTTCGGCCTCGGCCTCGCGCTTGACGATCTCCGAGCCCGGCACGACCAGCATGCGCACGCCGGCCGCGACGCGCTGGCCGCGCAGCACCTCGGCGACCTCGCGCATGTCGCGCAGGCGCCCGTTGGTGCAGGAGCCGACGAACACCACGTCGACCGGCATGCCGGCCAGCGACTGGCCGGCGATGACGCGCATGTAGTCCTGGCCTTTCTGATCGGCGGCATCGGTCGCGACCGGCACCGGCACGTCGACGCCGATCGCGGTACCCGGGTGGGTGCCCCAGGTGAGCGTTGGACGGATGTCAGCGGCATTGATGCGGATCTCCACATCGAAGTGCGCGCCTTCATCGCTGCGCAGCTGGCGCCAGCGGGCGAGCGCAGCGTCGAAATCGGCGCCCTTTGGCCCGCGCGGGGTGCGCGCGATCCAGTCGAACGTGGTGTCGTCGGGCGCGACCATTCCGGCGCGCGCGCCGGCCTCGATCGACATGTTGCACAGGGTCATGCGCTGCTCCATGTCCATCGCCTCGATGGTGGAGCCGCGGTACTCGATCACGTGGCCGGTACCGCCGTTGACGCCGATGACCCCGATCGCATGCAGGATCACGTCCTTGGCGCCGACGCCCGGCGCAAGCGCACCGTCGATGGTGATCGACATGGTCCTGGGCCTGCGCTGCAGCAGGCATTGCGTCGCGAGCACGTTGCCCACTTCGCTGGTGCCGATGCCGAACGCCAGCGCGCCGAACGCGCCGTGCGTGGAGGTGTGACTGTCGCCGCAGACGATGGTCATGCCGGGCAGGGTGAAGCCCTGCTCGGGGGCGACGACATGCACGATGCCGCGCTGGTCGGAGTCCATGTCGAACAGCTCGATGGCGAACTCCGCGCAGTTCGCCGCGAGCATCTCGACCTGAGCGCGTGCGGCATCGCTTGCGTAGCGCGGATGGCCTTGCGCATCGCGGGGGAGCGTCGGCGTGGAGTGGTCCATCGTCGCCTTGGTGCGCTCCGGCCGGTGGGGCCTGAGGCCGCGCGCGCGCAGTTCGGTGAAGGCCTGCGGCGAGGTGACCTCGTGGATCAGGTGCAGGTCGATGTACAGCACCGCGGGCGCGGCCTCGGTCTCGGGAGTCACGATGTGGGCGTCCCACAGTTTGTCGAACAGGGTGCGTGGCGTGCTGGCGGTCATTGCGGGCTCTTGATGCTTGATTCGGAGTGGCGCGCGCGGACGCGCGAGAAGACGCGGGCAGTGGGGGCGCTTCGGGCGCCAGCCGGCGCCCGGCAAAGGCTGGACCGGTCAGGCATGCGCGGCCTGCGGCGCCGCGGCGCGCGGACGGTGCAGGATGCGGTTCGCGACATCGAGCCACGCCAGCGCGCTGGCCTCGATGATGTCGCGGCTGGTGCCGGAACCCTCATGGACGTCGTCGCCGTGGCGCAGGCTGACACTGGCCTCGCCGCGCGCATCGCGGCCCACGCCGACGCTGTGCACCTGATAGCTTTCCAGGGCCAGTTCGACCCCGGTCGCGGCGGCCAGTGCGGCGAACAGCGCATCGACCGGGCCATCGCCAAGCGCGCTTTCGGTGACCTTGCCGCCTTCCGGATCGGACAGCTCGACCTGGGCGCTGGCGCGCTGGCCGCGGTCGCTGACGGTCATCGAGGCCAGCCGCCAGCCCCGCCCGTGCACGTCGCCGTGCAGCAGTGCCTCCAGATCGTTGTCATCGACCACGCGCTGGCGCTCGCACAACGCCTTGAACGCGGCGAAGACCTGTTCCAGCTGCGGCTCGTCCAGCGTGTGGCCGAGCGCGCGGATGCGATGGCCTACCGCGGCGCGGCCACTGTGGCGGCCAAGCACCAGCTTCGAATCGGGCCAGCCCACATCGGCCGGATTCATGATTTCGTAGGTGCCGCGGTGGCGCAGCATGCCGTGCTGGTGGATGCCCGATTCGTGCGCGAACGCGTTCTCGCCGACGATGGCCTTGTTGCGCTGGATGGCCATGCCGGTCAGGCGACGCAGCAGCTGCGAGGTCGGGACCAGGCGGCGCGTGTCGATCCGTGTGTCCAGGTTGTAGAACGCGTTGCGGACCTTCAGCGCCATCGCCAGCTCCTCGACCGCGCAGTTGCCGGCACGCTCGCCGATGCCGTTGACCGTACATTCCACCTGGCGCGCGCCGCCCTCGATGGCTGCCAGCGAGTTGGCGACCGCCAGGCCCAGATCGTTGTGGCAGTGCGCACTGAAGATCACCTCGCGCGCGCCGGGAATCGTTCCGATCAGGCGCGCGAACAGTCCCCTGGTTTCCTCCGGCGTCGCGTAACCCAGCGTGTCGGGCACGTTGATCGTGGTCGCACCGTTGGCGATCGCAACGCCGATCACCTCGCCCAGGAAGTCGTCTTCGGTGCGGGTGGCATCTTCGGCCGAGAACTCGACATCGCCGATCAGGCGCCGTGCATGGGCCACGCTCGCCGCGGTCATGTCCAGCACCTGCTGACGGCTCATGCGCAGCTTGTGCTCGCGGTGCAGTGGGCTGGTCGAGATGAAGACGTGCAGGCGTGGATTCGCGGTGCCGTCCAGTACGCGCGCCGACGCTTCGATGTCGGCCGGCAGGCAGCGCGACAGGACCGCCAGCGTCGGCCGGCGGACCTCGCGCGCGATCAGGCGTGCGGCCTCGCGATCGGATTCGGAACTGGCCGGGAAGCCGGTCTCGATGATGTCGACGCCCAGGGCGTCGAGCGCGCGCGCCATCACCACCTTCTGCTGCGGCGTCATGCTGCAGCCGGGCGACTGTTCGCCGTCGCGCAGGGTGGTGTCGAAAATCCGGATGGTGTCGGAAGCGGTCATGCGGGGAGTTCCCTGGAAAGTGCGTGTGGCGGGCATGCGGCGCGGGGACAAGGCGCGGGTCGAAGTCGCGGTTCGCCGCCCCCGGGCGGCGCGCGTGCAGCGAGGTCGTTGCGGCGTCGCGGGGTCGCCGCGCGCGCGGCGGACGCGAGCGGCGCGAGTGCCGCCGTCCCGGCCGCGGTGGCGCGCGGGGAGCGACGCGGCCACTGCAGTGGGCCTGGATGCACGTTCGACCGAAGCCACGTCAGCAAGCCTGCGCCAGGGTTGCCGAACGCGATCCTGCGCCTGCCGCCGGCGCGGCCTGCGGCCAGCTGGCGCAGCCGCAAACGCCCGGCCGGCGCATCACCGGCATTCGTTTGCGGGGCATGGCCTGCGTCGGATCGGCTCATGCTCAGACCGCCGTCAGCCAGCCGCGCGCAGCCTCGGCTTCACCGCGTACGACGCGCGCATACAACGCGGCCAGTTCGCGGGTCACCGGGTTGTCGCCATAGCTGCGACCTTCGACGCCGTGCACCGGCGCGACTTCGGCGGCGGTGCCACAGGCGAACACTTCGTCGGCGTCGAACAGCTCCTCGAGGGTGACTGTGCGCGACTCCGCGCCGCTCAGGCGGATGAGGGTGTCGCGGGTGATGCCGGGCAGCGCGTCGCGGTGCTGGACCGCGGTGACGCGGCCTGCCCTGACGATGAAGACGTTGGCGCCCGTGCATTCGACGACGAAGCCGTCGGCATCGGTGAACAGCGCCTCGTCGAATCCACGCGACCTGCTCTCGCGCTTGGCCAGGATGGAGTTGACGTAGGCGCCGCACAGCTTCAGCGGCGGCAGCGAGTCGGCGGGATTGCGCCGCCACGTGCTGATGCCCAGTCGCGCGCGGGTGCCGCCAAGGTGCACCCGGGTCGAGGTGGTCGCGACCATCAGGTGTTCGGCGTGGCCCTCGACATCCAGGCCGAAGCCGCCTTCGCCGAACCACGTCAACGGGCGGATATACGCATCGCGATGCCGGTTGGCGCGCAGCGTTGCCAGTACCGCGTCGGTGGCCTGCGCGGGATCGAAGCGCATGCCCAGCAGCGCCGCGCCTTCGCGCATGCGCGCCATGTGCTCGGGCAGGCGGAACACCGCGGCGCCATCGGCGGTCGCGTAGCTGCGGATGCCTTCGAACACGCCGCTGCCGTAGTGCATCGCATGCGTGGTCAGGCCGGCCTGCAGCGCATCGATATCGCACAGCACGCCGTCGAACCAGACCTGTGGACGCGCGGGTACCGCCGGCTCCGCGATCGATGGCGGCGGCGCCTGCGCAGCTTCGGCAGTGGCGTTCAACGACACTGCGACACCTCCACCGAGACGCAGTCGTAGAGCTTGGCCAGCTGGCCCTGCAAGCTGCCCGCGGGGCGGTCGCCCTCGACGGTCATGCGCAGCTTCCAGTGCTCGCTGTGACCGTGCGTGTCGCCCTCGAACGAGACCGGGCGGAAGCCGCGGCGCTCGGTCGTGCCGAGCACGCGCACCAGCGCGCCTTCGGCGCGGCGCAGGGTCATCTCACACTGGTAATGCATGGCTCGACTCCTCGGATGGCGTGGTGACTACGGGTTCGGATACAGGCGCGACGGATGTGCCGACATCGAGCGAAGTGATTTCGTCGGCATCGAGCATCTGCGCGTTGTTGTGGTTGGGCGGTACCAGCGGCCAGACGTTGGCGGCGGTGTCGATGGCGACGTGCAGCAGGGCCGGGCCGTCGGCTGCAAGCAACGCGAGCAGTGCGGACTCGACATCGGCAGCCTTGTCTACCGAGAGCGCCTGGATGCCGAATGCGCGCGCGACCTCGGCAAAGTCCGGGTTGTCGGACAGGTCCACTTCCGAATAGCGGCGCTGGAAGAACAGCTCCTGCCACTGGCGCACCATGCCCAGCGCCTGGTTGTCGAGCAGGATGATCTTCACCGGCACGCCGTAACGCTTCAGCGTGGCCAGCTCCTGCACGTTCATCAGGAACGAACCGTCGCCGCTGACGCAGATCACGCGCCGCGACGGGTCTTCGATCTGCGCGCCGATCGCAGCCGGCAGGCCGAAGCCCATCGCGCCGAGCGCGCCGCTGGTGAGGTGTTTGCGCGGATGGTCGAAGCGCCAGTGCTGCGCGACCCACATCTGGTGCTGGCCGACATCGCAGGCGACGGTCGCGTCGGGTGCCAGCTCGCTCATGCGCTTGAGCAGCGCCGGGGCAAAGACCTTGTCGCCCGGCGCGTCGTAGCGCGCGGCGAAGGTTTCGCGGCGCTGCGCGCACAGCTCGCACCACGCGCTGCGCGCCGCGGCGTGCCGGCCCCGCATCTGCGCCGCGCAAGGCGCGCCCAGGCGCGACAGGCTCGTCGTCAGGTCGCCGCACACCGGCACATCCGCCGCGCGCAGCTTGCCGACCTCGCAGCTGTCGCCATCCAGATGCACGATGCGCGCCAGCGGTGCGAATTCGGCCAGCTTGCCGGTTGCGCGATCGTCGAAGCGCGCCCCGACGACGATCAGCAGATCCGATTCCTGCACCGCCAGGTTCGCCGCGCGTGTGCCGTGCATCCCCAGCATGCCCAGATTCGCCGGATGCGCCGACGGGAGCGCGCCAAGTGCGCGCAGCGTCAGCACGGTCGGGATCCGGGTCAGATCGGCGAACTCGCGGAACGCCTCCAGCGCATCGCCCAGGATGATGCCGCCGCCGCCGTAGACCACCGGCCGCTGAGCCTGGGAGATCAGCGCGGCGGCCTGATGCAGGGCGTGGTCCGCGCAGGGCGGCATCGTGTCCACCTGCCCGGGCACGTGCGCGCGCAGGTGCGTGGCATCGCCGGTCTGCACGTCCTTGGGCAGATCGATCAGCACCGGGCCTGGACGCCCGGAGCGCGCGAGGCGGAATGCTTCGGCGACAACGTCGGGCAGTTGGTCGACATGGCGCACGAGAAAGCTGTGCTTGACGATCGGCAGGGTCATGCCGAACACGTCGAGCTCCTGGAAGGCGTCCGTGCCCATTAGCGGCGTTGCCACCTGGCCGGTGATGATCACCATCGGTACCGAATCGAGCATCGCATCGGCAATGCCGGTGATCAGGTTCGCGGCGCCCGGGCCGGAGGTCGCCACACAGACACCGACGCGCCCGCCAGCTCGCGCGAAACCGTTCGCTGCGAACGCCGCGCCCTGCTCGTGGCGAACCAGCACGTGCCTGAGCGCCGCGCCGTGCAGCGCGTCGTAGAACGGCATGATCGCGCCGCCCGGATAGCCGAAGATCGTCCCGACCCCCTCGGCTTCCAGCGCGTGCACCAGCCAGCGGGCGCCGTTCATCAGGCGGCCTCTGGCCGCAGGTCTTCGGCGGGGGTGTGCGCCTGCGCTGCCGGCCTTGTCGCAGCAGCGCCGGACGCGTCCTGCAGCCACACCATCTTCTCCCGGAGCGCCCGGCCGACCTGCTCGATCGGATGGTCCAGATCCGCCTGCCGCAGGCGCCGGTAGTTCGGCAGGCCGGCTGCATGCTCGGCGACCCAGTTGCGGGTGAAGGTGCCGTCCTGGATGTCGCTCAGCACCTCCTTCATGCGCGCCTTGACGCTGGCGTCGATGATCCGCGGACCACTGACGTAGTCGCCGTACTGCGCGGTCTCGGACACGAACTCCAGCATGCGGGTGATGCCGCCCTCGTAGAACAGGTCGACGATCAGCTTCAGTTCGTGCAGCACTTCGTAATACGCGATCTCGGGCTGGTAGCCGGCCTCGACCAGCGTCTCGAACCCGGCCTGCACAAGCGACGACGCACCGCCGCACAGCACTGCCTGCTCACCGAACAGATCGGTCTCGGTCTCTTCCTTGAACGTGGTCCTGATGATGTTGGCGCGCGCGCCGCCAAGGCCCGTGGCATAGACCAGTGCCAGCTGCTCGGCCCGGCCGGTGGGATCCTGGTGCACGGCGTAGATGCAAGGCACGCCGCGGCCGATCTCGTATTCGCGGCGCACCAGTGCGCCGGGGCCCTTGGGCGCGACCAGCACCACATCCAGGTCCGCGCGCGGCGCGATCATGTCGAAGTGCACATTGAGGCCGTGCGCGAACAGCAGGCAGGCGCCCTGTTTCATGTGCGGGGCCAGCACGTCGGCATACAGCTGCCGCTGCACCATGTCGGGGGTGAGCACGGCGACCAGGTCGGCGGCCCCGACCGCATCTGCCGGCGGTCTCGGAACGAAGCCGTCGGCCCTGGCCTTGTGGTCGGTCGGTCCGCCGGGCCGCAGCCCCACGGTGACGTCGAAGCCGGAGTCGCGCAGGTTCAGTGCATGCGCGCGGCCTTGGCTGCCGTAGCCGACGATGGCGATGGAGGGTTTGCCGTTGCTGGTCATGGGCGCTGATGTCCGATCTGTGGGGTTGGGAAGAGGCGCTGTTGCATGCGATCCGCTGCGGTGGGAGCTGCGACCCGCTGGCGGCCGATCGCGATATCGGGCTTCGTCCGGCTGGCGAAGGCGAGGCGGTGGCGGAGTCCCGTTGGCGCTCGGATACGCGGCCCGGCGCAATGCCGCGCTTGAAAGCGAGTCCGGTGGGTGGCGTGATCGGGGCAGTGGCTGGCGGACATGGCGGGCTCGCGTTCGGTGCGGTCTTGCGAGGGCCGGGCAAACAAAAACCCCGTGCCTCTCGGCACGGGGTTCAGGTTCTTTCGACCTTGGGTTTCGTATTCGCTACACGAACCCCATCCCCGCGCCGGACTGGACGGTAATAAGGAGTACGAGAAGGAGAAGGGCCGAGGTGAGGAGGAGCGGCAGACGCGTGTCACGCGCGCCAAGGCGTGCGGAAATTGCGGTCTGCGAGTGGCTGCTGCGCTGCGTCATGGGTCGAGAAAAGCACGGGCTCGCGCAGTGCGTCAACAGTTACTTTGACAACGATTTCGCTGGGCGCCTGCGGTGCCGCTGCCGCAACAGTTTCAGCGCCGCGGCTTCCCACTGGCGTTCGCCGCGCGCATTGCCTGCAGCGCGCTGCAGGCCACCGTCGCGCCAGGCCGCGTACAGCACCGGATCGATGTAGGCCTTGCGACAGACCGCGACCGTGTTGCCGAGTGCATCGGCGACGTCGGCGATCACGATCTTCTCCTGGGTGGCCAGCGCGCGCTCGCTCGGCGCGCCGCCGTTGCCGTCTTCCGGCAGGGGCATGGAAGCGAAGCGCCGGAATGCCATCAGCGTGCCGCCCCAGGTGCGGAAGTCCTTGGCCGTGAACGCGCCACCCATCGCCTGGCGCAGGTAGTCGTTGACCATGCCCGAATCGATGCCGTGCCGTTCTCCGTCATCCCCGATGTACTGGAACAGCGATTGCCCGGGCAGCTGCTGCACCTTGCGTACCAGCACGGTCAGTTTCGCGTCGTCGAGTTCGATCTCCTGTTCCTGGCCGCTCTTGCCGCGGAACCGCAGCAGTGCACGACCGGCGCCGAGTGGCTTGAAATGCCGGTTGCGCAATGTGGTCAGGCCGTATGAGCCGTTGCTGCGGGTGTAGCTGTCGTTGCCCACACGAACGAAGGTCTGCGCCATCAGCGACACGACGATTGCCAGCACCTTGTCGCGCTGCAGATCCGGCAACCTCAGGTCACGGCCCAGCGCACGGCGCAGTCGCGGCAGCGCGGTGCCGAAGGCGACGATGCGGTCGAACTTGCCGTGCCCGCGCACCTCGCTCCAGTCGGGGTGATAGCGGTACTGCTTGCGCCCGCGCGCATCGCGCGCCGTGGCCTGCAGGTGGCCGTTGGCGAGCGTGCAGATCCAGACGTCGCGATATGCCGGCGGAATCGCCAGCCTGCGCACCCGCTCGAGCGTGGCGCCATCGCGTACGACGCGGCCATCGGCATCGCGGTAGCAGAAGCCCTTGCCGGCGCGATGGCGACTGAGCCCCGGCTGGTCGTCGCAGACCCAGCGCAGTCCGGCCTCGCGCGCGGCGAGGACATTCTGGTGATCGGGCTGGGCGCCCGCCATGCCGGCCGTGGATTTCATCAGCGGCTGGATAGCAACCGCTCGATCAGTGGATTGTGAACAGGACGCTGCGCGCTTCACCCCGCGGGCACGAGTCGCTTCCCACACTCGCTGCACACCCAATCAGGAGTATCGCCATGAAGACGATGCGCAAGACCATTCTGGCCGCCGCGATTGCGGGTTCGATGATGTTCGCGGGCGCTGCAATGGCCCAGCAGTCCGATCGTTCCGACCGCACCACCGCCGCGCAGACCGAATCCAACCAGCCGATGTCGGACACCTGGATCACGACCAAGGTCAAGGCCGCTCTGCTTGCCGACGGCGACGTGTCCGGACTCGACATCACCGTGGAAACGGCGAACGGCACGGTAAGCCTGTCGGGCGATGTCGACAGCCGCGATCAGATCGATCGCGCAACCGCGATCGCCCGTGATATCGAAGGCGTGCGCGCCGTCGATACCAAGCAGCTGGCCGTCAACGCGTCGCGCGACCGCGCCGCCGATCGCCGCGCCACGAACGCCGATGGCGACCGCAACACCGGCGCTGCAGCGGATCGCAACGACCACAGGGACCGCGGCGACCGCAACGCGGACAACGATCGCAAGGACCGCACCGTGGCGGCGAACACCGAATCCAACCAGCCGGTCTCCGACACCTGGATCACCACCAAGGTGAAGGCCGATCTGCTCGCGAGCAGCGACGTGTCCGGCCTCGACATCAGTGTCGAGACCGCCAACGGGATCGTCAGCCTGTCGGGCGATGTCGACAACCGCGGCCAGATCGAGCGGGCGACTGCCATCGCGCGCGATATCGAAGGTGTGCAGCGCGTCGATACCAGCCAGCTGAAGGTCGGCAAGAACGGCAACCGCAGCGCCGGCAACAACTGACGCGCCTGGTGTGTTGAAAAGGCCTCCCTGCCGGGAGGCCTTTTTTTTGCCCGCGGCGGGGTCGGCGCGACCTGCCTGGCGCGCTCGCAATCGCGACGAGTCGCCATGGATTCAGGCGTCGAGGAGCCTCCGGCGCAGCGCGTCAGGTTCCAGCCCGAGGCGGGCGCCCTGTGCCGGCCGCGCGAGACACGCGGCGAGCGCGGGCGGTACCGGCACGGCATGCCCGACGAGCGGTTCGACGATGGCATCGAACTTCGCCGGGTGCGCGGTCGCCACGACCGCCCAGTCGCGCCGGTCGCCGTCGGCGCGCAAGGCCTCGAGAAGATGCAGCCCGGCGGCGGTATGCGGACAGGGCACGATGCCGTGCCGCGCTTCCGCGTTGCGGATCGTCACGCGGATGGCGGCATCGTCGACCGAGCGGGCCACGAACGCGCCGCGGAGCGCGACATCGTCGCCATGCCAGTGGCGCAGGCGCTCGAAGTTGCTCGGCGCGCCCACGTCCATCGCATTGGCAAGCGTGGCGCGCGTCGGCTGCGGCAGGTAGCCGGCACCGCCGAAGAACCGCGGGAGAGTGTCGTTGGCATTGCAGGCCAGGCGGATCTCGCCCAGCGGCGCGCCCATCGCGCGCGCGATGAAGGCCGCGCAAGCGTTGCCCAGATTGCCGGTGGGCACGATGACGTTCAGCGGTCGGGCATGGGCTGCGTAATGGTGCGCGGCCGCGTGTGCGTAATAGGCCGCCTGCGGCAGCAGGCGCCCGAGGCTGATGCTGTTCGCAGTGGTCAGCGGCCTGCGGGCGCGCAGGTCCGCATCCGACAGGGCGTCCTTGGCCAGCCGCTGGCAGTCGTCAAAACTGCCGTCGATGCGGAATGCGCGCACGTTGTCGCCCCAGCACTCGAGGCCGTGCGCCTGGCGCGGCGACACGCGTCCTTCGGGATAGAGGATCACGACCGCGAAGCCGGGGCGGCGATGGAAGGCCGAGGCGACTGCAGCGCCGGTGTCGCCCGAGGTGGCGACGAGGATCGTGCTGTCGGCCGCGTGCGGCGTGCGCAGCGCGGACAGCGCGCCGGCAAGGAACCTGGCCGCGTAGTCCTTGAAGGCCGCAGTGGGGCCGTGGAAGAGTTCGAGCAGATGATCGCCATCGCCCGCGAGCGCACGCAGCGGCGCCGGCCAGGCGAAGGCATCCGCGCACAGGCCCGGCAGCTGCGACTGGATCCTCGAGCCGGCGAACCAGGGCGCCAGGGTCGCCAACGCGGTGTCGGCGAGCGAGTCGCGCGGGCGGGCCAGATCGGCGGCTGGAATCGTGTCCGGGACATACAGGCCGCCATCGGGCGCGAGGCCGGCCACCAGCGCCGCGTCGATGTCCACGGCCGGCGCCTGGCCGCGGGTACTGACGAACTTCATGCCGGTGGTGCCTGCAGCAGTTCCGCGCGCTGCCCGGCGACGGGCGACACGTAGGCGCGGGCGTCGAAGCCGGCCGTGGCGAAGCCGGCGCGCATCGCCGGCGCCGCGCGCTCCGCAGCGGCGCGGGATTCGAACCACGCGAACACGCTCGGCCCGCCGCCGGAGATGCTCGCGCCCAGTGCGCCGTGCTCAAGCGCCGCGCGCTTGACCGCAGCGAAGCCGGGAATCAGCGGGGCACGCCGCGGCTCGACCAGGACATCGCGCAGGCCCGCACGGATCAGCGCCGCGTCGCCGCGCTGCAGCCCGGTCAGGAACAACGCCAGGTGCGCCGAATGCGCGACCACGTCGCCAAGACCGTAGGGCGCGCCCAGCACGGCCCGCGAGCGTCGCGTCTCCAGGGTCTGGTCCGGGTGCACCACCACCGCGTGCAGCCAGGCGGGTACGTCGAGCGCAATCGCCTGCTCGGGCGTGGAGAGGGTGATGCCGCCAAGCAGCATCGGCGCGACGTTGTCGCCATGCCGCGCGCCGGACGCGACCGATTCGCCATCGAGCGCGAACGGATACAGCGCCGCGCGCGTGAGTGGCGCATCGAGCAGGGCGTTGGCCGCCACCAGCGCCGCCACGCACGACGCCGCCGATCCGCCCAGCCCCGAGCCGAGCGGAATGCCCTTCTCGAGCGTCAGCGCGAAGCCGAACGGCAGCGACAGCGCCTCGCACATCGATTGCAGCGCGCGACCGGCGGTGTTGTCGCTGGCGGCCAGCGGCAGGCGGTCCGCGCCGGCGACAGCGCCGCCGATCGCTTCGATGCGCACTTCGCGCTCGGCGATGCGGCGCACGTGGGCAATGTCGCGCGGCCCGTCAATCACGTGGCCCAGCACATCGAAGCCGACCCCGATGTTGCCGACGCTGGCCGGGGCGAAGGCACTGGCGCCGTCTGCGACCGGTGCCCGAACACCATCCGGAACGGACGCGGTCATGCCTGCCGCCAACCGGCGCGTGCGCCGAGTGCGTGGGCGATCGCGAGCACGTCGCCGAACACCCCGGCGGCGGTGACCTGCGGACCCGCGCCCGGGCCCTGCACGACCAGCGGGTTGTCCGCGTAGCGCGCGGTGGTGAACTGGACGAGGTTGTCGGTCAGGCGGGTGTGCATGCATGCATGATCCGACGGCAGCGCGGATACGCCAACAGTCGCGCGGCCCGCGGCGTCGAGCCGGGCGACGTGGCGCAGCCCGCGACCCTGCGCGCGCGCCGCGTCGAGACGCGCCCGCATCGGGGCGTCGAGGGCCTCCAGGCTGTCGAGGAAGACATCCAGGGGCAGCTCGCGCAGGGCTTCCGGCACCAGGTTCTCCACCTCGACATCGGCCAGCGACAGCGTGCGCCCGGCCTCGCGGGCGAGAATCACCAGCTTGCGCGCGACGTCGAGACCCGACAGGTCGTCGCGCGGGTCGGGCTCGGTGTAGCCGAGCGCGCGTGCCTCGCGGACCAGCGCCGAGAACGGGCGACTGCCGTCGAAACTGTTGAACAGCCAGGCCAGCGTGCCCGACAGCATGCCGTCGATCGCATGCAGGGTGTCGCCGGTATCGATCAGGCTGCGCAGCGTGGCGATGACCGGCAGTCCGGCGCCGACCGTCGCTTCGTACAGGAAGCGGCTGTGGCCCGTCACGCGCGCCTCGGCGATACGGGCGTACCGCGACCACTCGCCGCTGCCCGCGTGCTTGTTCGGAGTGACGACATGGATGCCGGCGGCCAGCCATTCGGCATACCGCGCCGCGACCGCGTCGCTGGCGCTGCAGTCGATGATCATCGCGTGCGGCAGGTCGCTGGCGCGGACATGCGCGGCGAACGCGTCGAGGTCACAGGGGTCGGCATCGTCGCCGAGCAGGGTCGCCGCCGACGCGGGCGCGAGTGCCGTGCCGGCGAGATGCATGCGACGGCTGCCGGCGATCGCGCGCAGGCGCAGGTCGACCCCGGCACGCGCCCGCAGGCCGGGCATCACGTCATCGAGTTGCGCGAGCAGTGCCCGGCCCACGTTGCCGGGGCCGATGAGGCCGACCGATACCGTCTGCGGCGACAACCAGAAAGTGGCGTGCGCGGTGCGCAGCGCGCGCGCGGCATCGTCCTGCGCGATCGCGACCGACAGGTTGCGCTCGCTCGCGCCCTGGGCGATCGCGCGGATGTTCACGCGCGCCTGCGCGAGCCCCTCGAACAAGCGCGCGGCCACGCCCCGGTTGCCGCGCATGCCGTCACCGACGGCGGCCAGTACGCACAGCCCGGTCTGCATGCGCACACCTTCGACCTGGCCCGCGGCGATTGCACCGGCGAACGCCGTCTCGATCGCGGCGCGTCCGCGCGCCGCTTCGCTGCCGCGTACCACGCAGCAGATCGAATGCTCGGACGAGCCCTGGGAGATCATCGTCACCGACACGCCAGCGCCGTGCAGCGCGGCGAACAGCACCTCGGCCACGCCCGGCACGCCGACCATGCCGCTGCCGACGAGCTCGAGCACGGCCATGTCGTCGACGATGCTCAGGCCCTTGACCGGCGAACGCGCCGGTTCGCCGCGGCTGTCGATGCGGGTGCCGGGCGCGGCGGGGTCGAGCGAACTGCGGATCATCAGCGGGATGCCGCGCACCTGCAGCGGGGCGATGGTTCGCGGGTGCAGGACCTTGGCGCCGAAGTAGGCGAGCTCGCAGGCTTCCGCATACGACAGCGCGTCCAGGCGCACTGCGTCGGGCACCAGCCGCGGGTCGGCCGAGAGCACGCCATCGACGTCGGTCCAGATGGTCACCGCGCTCGCGTCGAAGAGATCGGCCAGCAGGGCCGCCGAGTGATCGCTGCCGTTGCGGCCCAGGGTGGTCGCGTGGCCATCCGCGGTGCGCGCGATGAAACCGGTCGCGACCACGTTGCGCTGCGGATGCCGCGCGCGCCATGCGGCCAACCGCTGCAGGCTCGCCTCGCGATCGATGTGCATGCCCATCTCGCCTGTCTGCACGACCAGCACCTCGCGCGCGTCGAGCCACGCCCAGCCGCCGGCCTCACCGCCCAGTGCGGCGTGCATCAGCCCGGCGCTGCACAGCTCGCCATGTCCCCAGATGCGCTCGGCAAGCCGGGTGGCCACGGCGCCACGTGCCTGGGCCAGCGCCTCGAGATCGGCTCCGAGCGCCTGGGCCTGCGCGTCGAGTGCGGCAAGCAGCTTGTCGCGACACGCGGCCCCGGATGCGCGCGCGGCGTCGGCATGGCGCGTCCGCAGCCGCTGCGCACCGTCGTGCCAGGGGGCGCCGCTGCGTGCGGCCTCGACCAGTTCGACCAGGGCGTCGGTGACTCCGCGCATCGCCGAGACCACCACGACACTGCACTGGTCGTGCGCTGGGGCCGCGAGCCGCGCGGCTGCTTCGATGCGAGCGGCATCAGCGACGCTGCTGCCGCCGAACTTGTGCAGATGCAGCGGAAGGGACGAGACGGGAAACGGGCGGGCGGACATCGTGGGCTCCTTGGGATGGGGCCCCGCGTCTCGGTCCAGGTCGGCGGTACAGCCGCACCCGGATCGGGTGCGGAGCGGCGTGCTGTCAGTCGGACACGCCAGTCCGCACCCGGGTTCGGGTGGTGCCGGTCGTGATGGTGGTGAACGCGTCCGCGCACCCATCGCATCGCCTGCTGCAGCGGCAGCTTGCGGAGGCGAACGGCGTGCAGTCGGCGGCCAATGGCATGGCCCGAGCTTCCCCCTCGATGGTGCGCTGCGTCAAGGGCCGTGCTCAACATCCCGCTTCCATGGCCGCTAACAGAAACAGAGGGATCGGCAGGGGACAGGGCGATGACGGACATGCAGGCGAGGGCAGAGGCCACGGCCGGAGCCACCGTTCCGGGAAGGTGCGGGGATCTGCCCGATGCGCCGGTCGGACTGTTGCGGCTCGATGCCGACGGCTGCCTGATCGAGGCCAACCGCGCCGCGATCGACCTGCTGGGCCTTGCCGGCGCCGCCCTCGATGGGCGCACCCGGGGCCTGCCCTGGGGCCTGACGGTCGATGCATTGACCGGGCGCGACGGCATCTGGCTTGCGCCTGGCAACGACCCCGCCGCGCGGGTTCGCTACCAGGCCGACAGCGAACGTGGCGGCTGGGTGCTGTCGCTGCCGCATGCCGAGACCGCGGCGCTGCTGCGCGAGGTCGCTGGCCTCGCCGGTGGCGATGGACCCGCGCCTGCGCTCGCCGTGCTGCAGCCGCTTGCGTGCCAGCTCGAGGAGGCTGCGGCCGCGCACCACCTGCTTGATGGTATCGGCGGCCTGTTGAGCCGCTGCGACCTGGACCTGGCATCGCTGTGCGACGCCACCGACGACCGCCCGCTGGCGCGGCGCTTGTCCGCCGGCTTCGGCAACCTGGCCGAGGCCATCCGCCAGGCCGTTGCCCTGTCGGTCGGCATCGCCGACGAGGTGCCGCATCTGGTCGGGGAGAACGACGACCTGGTGTGCCAGTCGCAGGCGCAACTGGAGGCGCTCGAGTCCGTGCAGGCGGCGAGCCGGCGTCTGCTGGCCGACCTGCAGGCGGTGGCCGGCGATCTGCAGGCCGTGCGCGAGGTGGCTGGCAGCGCCGACGCCCGTGCGCGCGAGGGCATCGAGGCGGCGCGGGCACTTGCCGACTCGATGGCCGCCGTGCAGCAGCGCTCCGCCCGTGCCCACAGCGTGATCGAGGTCATCGACACGGTGGCGTTCCAGACCAACATCCTGTCGATCAACGCCAGCATCGAGGCGGCGCATGCCGGCGAAGCGGGGCGCGGCTTCGCAGTGGTCGCCAGCGAGATCCGGCGCCTGGCCGACCAGGCTGCCAGCGCGGCGCGCGACGTGCGCGGGATCATCGGCGAGACCGTCTCCGCGCTCGGCGAAGGTGCCGCCTCCGCACGCCACACCGGCGAGGTGCTCGATGGCATCGGCGAACTGCTGGGCGGCGCGGGCCGCGCGATGGCCTCGGTGGCCACCCGCGTCGACGCGCAGAGCGGCGAGATCGCCGCGATCGATCGCGCCGTCGAACAGGTGGTCACGCTGGGACGCAGCAACCTCGAACATGCCGCGCAGGTCGCCGAGCGCAGCGAGGGCCTGGGCCGTGATGCCGCCACGCTGCACGACGGCGTGCGCCTGTTCCGCCTGCCTGCGGATCCGATGGCGACGCCGCGCCATGCCTGCGTGCGCGACCTGGCGCAGACCGCGGCATCGCGCATCGGCGATGCGCTGGACGCGGCGATCGCCCGGCGCGAGATCGATACCGAAGCGCTGTTCTCGCGCGACTACGCTGCGGTGCCCGGCGTCTCGCCGGCGAAATACAGCACCAGCTTCGATGCGCTGTGCGATGTGGTCCTGCCGCCGCTGCAGGAACCGGTGGCTTCGGCGCATCCATGGATCGTGTTCGCGATCTGCGCCAACCCCGATGGCTACGTGCCGACGCACAACCTTCGTTTCAGTCAGCCCCTGACCGGCGATCCGGCGCGCGATCTCGTCGGCAACCGCACCAAGCGCATCTTTGAGGACCGCGTCGGGCGCAGCGTCGGCGCGCATACCGACCCGTGGCGGCTGCAGGTCTACCGCCGCGACACCGGACAGATCATGTTCGACCTGTCGGTGCCGGTGTTCGTGGCCGGCCGGCACTGGGGCGGGTTCCGGGTCGGTTACAGCCTGGAGTAGGCGCGACGTGGCGCGCGCGTGGCGCCGTGGCTGGCGCCGCCTGCCGCTTCGCGATCTAATGCCCGGGAAGCGGGGGTACCGGCATCACGCCGGTTGAGACAGTCCCTTCGAACCTGATCCGGTTGATACCGGCGTAGGGAGCTTCGCAGCACCCGCCTGGCGCCCGTCGTCCGCACCCTTCGTGCGGCCTGGGCCCTTCGGGGCCGCGCCGCCGCTTCGTCCCGTTCCCAGCGAACACGCCACAAGGACGAATGCCATGAATGCCGAGCCATCCACGCTGCAGCAGCAGACCGACCAGCTCTCGGGATCGGTGACACGCCCGATTCCGGGTTCCCGCAAGATCCACGTGCAGGGCACGCGCCCCGACCTGCGCGTGGCCATGCGCGAGATCGTGCAGACCCGCACGCCGACCCTGTTCGGCGGCGAGGACAACCCGCCGGTCACCGTCTACGACCCCTCGGGGCCGTATACCGATCCGCAGGCCACCATCGACCTTGCCGCCGGGCTGGCGCCCTTGCGCGCGCGCTGGATCGAGGAGCGTGGCGACACCCGGCTGCTGCCGGCCTTGAGTTCGGCCTTCGGTCGCGGCCGCGAGCATGATCCCCGGCTCGACCATGTGCGCTTTCCGGCGCGGACGCTGCCCCGCGTGGCGAACGCCGGCGCCAATGTCACCCAGATGCATTACGCGCGCCGCGGCATCGTGACGCCGGAGATGGAATACGTCGCGATCCGCGAGAACCAGCGCCTGGATCTGGTGCGCGATGCACTGTTGCGCCAGCAGCACCCGGGCGAGGCCTTCGGCGCGCACATCCAGCAGGTGATCACCCCGGAATTCGTGCGCGACGAGATCGCCCGCGGCCGCGCGATCCTGCCGAGCAACATCAACCACCCCGAAAGCGAGCCGATGATCATCGGCCGCAACTTCCTGACCAAGATCAACGCGAACATCGGCAACTCCGCGGTGAGTTCGGGCATCGCCGAGGAAGTCGAGAAGCTGGTCTGGGCGATCCGCTGGGGCGGCGACACGGTGATGGACCTGTCGACCGGCAAGCACATCCACGAGACGCGCGAGTGGATCCTGCGCAACTCGCCGGTGCCGATCGGTACCGTGCCGATCTACCAGGCGCTGGAGAAGGTCGACGGCCGCGCCGAAGAGCTGACCTGGGAGATCTTCCGCGACACGCTGATCGAACAGGCCGAGCAGGGCGTGGACTACTTCACCATCCATGCCGGCGTGCTGCTGCGCTACGTACCGCTGACCGCCGGCCGCGTGACCGGCATCGTCTCGCGCGGGGGTTCGATCATGGCCAAATGGTGCCTGGCGCACCATCGCGAGAGCTTCCTCTACGAACACTTCGAGGACATCTGCGAGATCATGAAGGCCTACGACGTGGCCTTCTCCCTGGGCGACGGCCTGCGTCCTGGCTGCATTGCCGATGCCAACGACGCCGCCCAGTTCGGCGAACTCGAGACGCTGGGCGAGCTGACGCGGATCGCGTGGAAGCACGACATCCAGACCATGATCGAAGGGCCTGGCCATGTGCCGATGCAGCTGATCAAGGAGAACATGGACAAGCAGCTGCGCGAGTGCGGCGAGGCGCCGTTCTACACGCTCGGGCCGCTGACCACCGACATCGCGCCGGGTTACGACCACATCACCAGCGCGATCGGCGCGGCGATGATCGGCTGGTACGGCTGCGCGATGCTCTGCTACGTGACGCCCAAGGAGCATCTGGGCCTGCCCAACCGTGAGGACGTGCGCGACGGGATCATGGCCTACAAGATCGCCGCCCACGCGGCCGATCTCGCCAAGGGCCATCCGGGGGCGCAGGTGCGCGACAACGCACTGTCGAAGGCGCGCTTCGAGTTCCGCTGGCAGGACCAGTTCCACCTGGGGCTCGATCCCGAAAAGGCCGAAGCCTTCCACGACGAGACCCTGCCCAAGGACGCGCACAAGGCGGCGCACTTCTGCTCGATGTGCGGTCCGCATTTCTGCTCGATGAAGATCACCCAGGACGTACGCGATTACGCCGCGGGGCAGGGCGTCACCGCAGTCGACGCGCTGGCTGCGGGCATGGCGGAAAAATCCGCCGAGTTCCGCGCCCAGGGCGCCGAGGTCTATCGCCCCGGCTGAACATTCGCCCCGGCCCTCGCATGTATTGCACGAGGGTCGGGGTATGTTCAGGACCGGTATCGGGACCGCCGGTCACGATTCGCCAGACCACAGGGAGACTCGACATGAAGACCTCGTCCCGCGTTGCCACCTGGCTCGTGGCGCTGTGCGGCCTCGTGCTGCTCGCCGGCTGTGCCACCGGCCCCCGTGTTACCACCGAAGCGGATCCGCGCGTGGACTTCTCGGTGTACCGCACCTGGTCGTTCTACACGCCGCTGGCGATCGAGAAGGAAGGCTACGAGACCCAGACCAGCGAGATCGCCAAGGCTGCAGTGCGCGCCGAGATGGAACGTCGCGGTTACATCTACAGCGAAACCAACCCGGACCTGTGGGTGAACATCAATGCCTATCTGGAACGCCGCACCGATGTCAGCAGCGTGCCGACGGTCGATTACGGGTACTACTACAGCTACCGTTATCGCGGTTACTTCGCGGTGCCGTACTGGAACGACCGCACCACCGTGTACCGCTACACCGAGGGCACGATGAACATCGATCTGGTCGACGCACGCCAGAAGCGACTGGTATGGGAAGGCGTGGCTGTGGGACGCGTCGCCAATCTCAGGCCCGACCAGCGCGCGCAGCAGATCAATTCGGCGATCGCGGAGATCTTCGCCAAATATCCGTACCGGGCCGGGACGCGCGCGCAGGCGATGTAAGCCTGGCGGGACGACGCGGACGAAAAAAAAAGCGGGCCGATCGGCCCGCTTTTTTCATGTCCCGGCAATCAGGGCGGAGCGCCGGGCGCCGCGGCAAGCCGTTGCAGCAAGCTGCGCCACGTCGCGCCGTCGCGCGTTGGATCGTATTCGCTGCCCAGCGCCATGATGCGCGCCCCGAGCGCGGCATCGTCCAGTCCATCGTCGAGCAGGGCCTGGGCTTCCCCGCGCGCGCGCGCCACCTGGTCGGGCGATTCGCTGCTCCGGTAATACGCGATCACCTCGTCCGCACTGCCGTGTTCGACTGCCCAGTCCTGGTGGAAATAGGCGGCGAAGAAATTCTCGAGCGTCGGATAGTCGCGCATGCGGGGCGTGGACTCGTCAGGGCTTGCTGGGATAGCCGGTCACGATTCTATAGCCGATATCCAGCTGGCTCGAACGCTCGAGCACCAGCCGTACCGAGAAGACGTCGACCGCGTGGGTGTCGCCGCGGCTCACCGAAATGCCGGTGCTGGCGTCGAACGTGGAGTCGATCACCAGTCGGTTGCCGCCGCTCCCTTCGACCCATGCATCGACGCGGGCCTGGTGGTCGGCAATCGTGGCCGACACGAAGCGCTCGGCCTCGGGCATATCGCGGAAGCTCGACGCTGCGCTGATGTTGTCGCGGCTCACCCGGTCGAGCAGCCATTGCTCGCTCTTGGCGACGTGGCGCTCGATCAGGTGGCCGCCGGCGTCTTCGTGGGCTTCGAGTCCGCCACCGGGCACGGCGCCGGCCCCGTCGGGGGCCTCGGGCCCCTGCACGCCCTCGAGCCAAGCATCGATGCGGGCCACCGTGGCCTCCAGCGCGTCGCGTTCGACCCTCGACAGCGACTGCCCGGGTACCGCGTCAAGCGCATCGCGAATCCCGCCGAGCACGGGCGCGAGCTCCTCGGCGAAGACCGGGCTGCGCTCGGCAAGCGTGACCGCGGCTTCGGTCTCGGCGAGGAAGCCTTCGAGGTCGCCGGCGTCGATCCGCTGGGCGATGTGCGTGTCCAGGGCGTCGCGCGAAAACGCGGCCAGGTCGCGGGCGGGTCCGGGTGCGAGGCCGGGCAACGCCGACCAGTGGTGCGCGCCGCTGTAGGGCAGGGCGGTTGTGTCCATCGCGGCTGGATGTCCTGTCACGGGAGGCCCGGACACTAGACGGCGCAGGTCGCCTGCACAGCCTCGGGCGGACCCGAGGGTCCAGAGGCATGCGTGACCTGTGTCACGCGCGTGTTTGCTGAATAAGGCCGCAAGCTGCGCTTCATTCAGTGTGTGTTGACTACTCTCGCTCGCCTGCCTGTTGGGTTATTGATGTCCGATCCGATGTTTTCCGACGCAGCGGCCCCCAACCGTCTGCGTGTGGGTGATGGCATCGTCGATCTCGCCACGCGTGAGATCCAGATGCCCGGGACGCGAAGTCCTCGACGCGTGACGCCGAAAGCCATCGGTGTCCTGCGGGCGCTCGCGCGCGTCCCCGGCGCGGTGGTCGGGCGGGGGGAGCTGTTGGCCGAGGTCTGGCCCGATACGCTGCCGACGGACGACGTGTTGACCCAGGCCGTCACCCAACTGCGGAAGGCCTTCGGTGCCGGCACGGTCGGCGTTCAGGCCGGCAAGACCTACATCGAAACCATTGCGAAGGGCGGTTATCGCCTGACCGTCCCTGTGGAGGTTCTGGAGCAGGGGCCGGTTGCCGCGATGCCGTCGGAAGTCAGGACCACCGATCCGGCGTTCCAGGCCATCCACGCGCCGGCGCCCGCCGCACAGCCTGCGCCCCCGAGCCATCACAAGGGCCTGCGGCTGACGGCTCTTGCCACGCTGTTCGCGCTCGTCGCCGGGCTGGGCGTGTGGGCCGCCGTCCAGCTCACCCGCCTGCCGGACCACGTGGAGGTCGGCAGTGCCGGTCCGGCGCCGGTGAGCCGTCCCTACCGGCTCATCACCGATGCGGTGGGATTCGAGATGTCGCCCTCCCTATCGCCGGATGCCTCGATGGTCGCGTACGCGGGCTCGGGAATAGGCGAAGCGGCTTCGCGGTCTTCGATCTTCGTCCAGACCACGTCGACCGCAGCGCCGCGGCAATTGTCGCGCCCGCCTGCCGATGCGCAGGATGACCTGCCGGCCTGGTCGCCCGACGGCCGCGAGATCGCATTCGCCCGCCGGGAGGCGGGGGGCGCCTGTCGCGTGCTGCTGATCGCCGCCACCGGGGTTGGCGACGAGCGCGAGATCGCCCGTTGCGACGGCAGCGACATGCTCAGTTTCGACTGGCTTCCCGACGGCAGCGGCCTGCTGTTCGGTACGATGACCGGGGTCGCCGACGGGGGGCGGCTGCGGATCCTGGACGCGTCCACGGGACGCTGGCGCAATCTGGACTATCCCGGCGCCCCGGGGGACGTCGACTTCGCGCCGCAGATCTCCCCCGATGGCCAATGGATCGGTTTCATCCGAAACCCGCAGATGGGCGATCTGTGGCGGATTCCGGTGGCCGGCGGTACCCCGCAGCAGATCACGCGGCTGGGGGCGGAGATGCGCGGCTGGAGCTGGGCGCCCGACGGCGACGGCATGGTGTTCGGCCTGCGTGTGGACAGCGAGGCGCGCCTGTACCGGGTGAGCGTCGGATCGGGCCGGCTCGTTGACCTCGGGATCGAGGATGCGCAGTCGCCATCGGTCGCGACCCGCACGGGCCAGATGGCTTTCGTGCACCGGCGCCCGCAGTTCGGCCTGTATCGGATCGAGGCCGAGACCGGCGACTGGCAGCGCCTGTTCACTTCTTCGGGCCGCGATTCCCAGCCCACGCTGGCGCCCGACGGCGATCAACTGGTCTTTACCTCCGACCGGGCAGGCCGCTTCGAATTGTGGTGGGCGCGTCTCGACGATCCGGGCTCGCTGCGGCCGATCGAAGGCGTACGGCCCGATACGCGGCAGCCCCCGGCCTGGTCGGCGGACGGGCGCCGCCTGTTGTTGACCGCGCTCGACGAGGCGCATGCCCCGATGATTCTCGAGGTGGATCCGCGTCGCGGGCGCGTGGAACGGTTGGATGTGCCCAGCGAACGCCCCGCGCAGGCGATCTACGGCCCTGGGGATTCGATTCTGGTGATCGAGGAGATGGGGAACGGCGGGACCGCCCTGGTGGCCTATGAACGCACCTCCTGGCGGCCACTCGGCCGCATCGCGGACGTGTCGCAGGTCCGGCTGGACCTGGCGCGGGACCGTGTGCTGTACACCCGCCTCGACGCTAGCGGGCTGTGGTCGGCACCGCTTTCGCTGGACGCCGCCGACACGGTCCGGCTCAGCGATACCGTCCCTTCGCGCTGGCGCTATCGCAGCTGGACGGTGACCCAGACAGGACATCTCGCTTATCTGGATGCGACACCCTCATGCCGGACGCGGCTCCGGCATTTCCTGATCGAGGACGCCACGATGCGTGGCGACGAAGAGGTGTGCGTGGACTCCGTCATCTACAGCGCGACCAACGGGTTTTCGGTGGACAAGGACGCAGCGCTCATTGCGCTGGCCTCCGATGATGGCAGCGACATCGGCTTCATGACCCTGCCGCCTGCTCCTTACGAGCCGGACGCGTTCAGCAAGTGGCTGATTTCAATCAGGAAAAAGGCTTCGTAGTTTTTTCGGCAAGAATTCGCCTCGAATTCGGCAAAGCCTAGGCGCGACTTCGGGCAAGGCAGCAGGCCGGACGGCACAAAGGGTTCCCCCCATTCCCGTCCCAATTCCCATGTCGACCTGCCTGTGGGCCGCGCGCGGCCAGATGCTTCCGTTCGAAACCCTGAGCACACCTGCGCACTGCCTGGGCGTGGCACGCCTGGGCGGCATCCAGATGACCGCGCCCGTGTTCAATCTGTGGGTGCAGCTGCGCGGGCAGGGCTGGATCGAATCGCGCGAAGGGCGGTTCCGCATGCGCCGAGGCGACTGGATGGCATTCGAGAAAGAGTCCACGCCCCTGGTACAGAGCGACGCCCACGGGCTCTGTATCGGCATCGCGCTTGACGCCAGTGCGCTCGAAGCGCTGCAGGTGCTCAGCGACGGCAGCCTCTATGCGGGGCGTGGCCGGATGCCGGCACGCGAACTACGCTCCCTGCTGCGGCTGTGGCGCGAGGCCGCGCGATCCGGTGGCGAGGCGCTCGCGGTACGGCCTCTGTTGCTGCAGCTGGCGCACGTCCAGCGCGAGCTCGCCGCGCGCGTGCGCCGGTGCCCCGGCCGGTCGCGGAGCCGCAAGCGCCAGGTCTTCGGTCGCATGCAGCGCGCGCGTATGTATCTGGAAGGCAACGCGGACCGGGTGGTGCGCATCAGCGAGCTCGCCGACCTCACCAGCTTCTCCAGCTGGTACTTCTCCAAGGCCTTCCATGCGCTCTACGACGAGAGCCCGCAGCAGCTGTCGGTCCGCCTCCGGCTCGAGCGCGCAGGCCATCTGCTCAGGACCACGTCGATGATGGTCGGGGAGGTGGCTGCGGCCTCGGGCTTCGACAACTGCTGCAGCTTCGCGCGTGCCTTCAAGAACCACCACGGCGTCTCGGCCAGCCGCTACCGCAGCGAGACCCATCGCGGCGCGGCCGCATGAGCAAGGCTGTTATGCGCGCCGCTTAACATGGCGAGTGAACCGGATCTGGCTGTATAGGGATTTTTGCTCCAGGCGCCAGATTCGGCAAACGCAGGCGGCGATGGTGGCAAGGCGGTGCGGGTCTCTAGGGACGTAACGTGCGGATGGCGTTTTTAACGCGTCAGTAACGCTCACACTCTGGAGAGAGAACTTTGAAGAACCTTCGCACTCCCGCATTGCGGAAGGGCCTGCTGCCGGCCGCGATCATGGCCGCCGTCGTACCGGCGGTGAGCTTCGCCCAGGCGCAACCCGCGAGCGGCACCACTGAGCTCGACCGCATCCAGGTCACCGGCTCGCGCATCCGCGGCGTCGAAATCGAAAACCAGCAGCCGATCCTCACCGTGTCGCGTGAAGACATCGCGCGTTCGGGCCAGGCGACGGTCGCCGACCTGCTGCAGAACATCTCGTCGGCGGGTTCGCCGGCGATCTCGCGCGCCGACGCCCTGGCGTCGGGCGAGAACGTCGGTGGCTACTACATCGACATCCGCAACCTCGGTGCCAACCGTACCCTGGTGCTGATCAACGGCGTCCGTCTCGGTGCGACCACCGGCGGCTTCCAGGACCTGAGCCAGATCCCGGTGTCGGCGATCGAGCGCATCGACATCCTCAAGGACGGCGCCTCTTCGATCTATGGCTCCGACGCCATTGCCGCAGTGGTCAACGTGATCACCCGTTCGCGCTTCGACGGTGCTGAGGCTTCGGTCCAGTACGGCCAGTACACCGATGGCGACGGCGGCGAAACCATCTACTCGGCGACCTTCGGCACCACCAACGACCGCGGTGGCATCACGGTCTCGGCCGAAGTCATGGAGGGCGACCCGGTCTTCGCCGGCGATCGTTTCTTCAGCGCCTTCGGCGACGCCGGCCCCGACTATCCGGGCTCGGGCTTCAGCCCGGTCAGCCAGAACGGTTCGTGGTACGACGTGGCGACCGGGACGTGGCTGACGCTGCGCGAAGGCGGCAACCCCGCCAACCGTGGCGATTACGTGCCGCACACGGCCGAGTACAACGCCAACTCGAACCAGCAGATGATGGTGCAGACGGGTCTGGAACGTAAGTCGGTGTTCACCAACATCAACTACGACCTGACCGATCGCATCACCTTCAACAGCGACATCCTCTACAACAAGCGCACCACGGACCAGCAGATCGCCGGCTATCCGTATCAGTCGGCCGCGTTCGACACCATGCTTTCGGGCGACAGCGCGTTCAACCCGACCGGCGAAGACATCGACTTCCGTCGTCGCCTCTGGGAAGTGCCGCGCACCACCCGCAGCGAGCTGACCACGTTCCGTGTCGTTGCCGGCCTCACCGGCTACTTCGAAGTCAACGAGCGTCCGTGGGACTGGGGCGTCAGCTACGCCAACAACCGCAATGAAGTGACCAAGACCGGTCACGGCGACGCCAGCCTGCTGGCGACCGCGCCGGCCCTCGGCCCGTCGTTCATCGATGCCAATGGCGTTGCGCGTTGCGGCACCGTCGGCAGCGTGATCGCGGGCTGCACGCCCTGGAACCCGCTGCTGCCCGCGGGCGTTGCAGGTCCCGGCTCGCTGGGCAATGCGGATGTGCAGAACTTCCTGTTCCCGACCTACACCGACACCGGTACGACCAGCAGCAAGATCTACTCGGCCAACCTGAGCGGCGGCCTGTTCGAGCTGCCGGCCGGCGACCTCGGCTTCGCAGTAGGCATCGAGCGCCGCGAAGAGACGGGCCGCTTCGTGCCGGACGCGTTCAACCAGAGTGGCAACTCGACCGGCCTGCCGGCGACCACCACCCAGGGCGAGTACGACGTCAACGAAGCTTACGTGGAGCTCAATGTTCCGGTGCTGGCCGACATGGCCTTCGCCCAGGAACTGACCCTGAACTTCGCGTCGCGTTATTCGGACTACAGCAACTTCGGTAACACCACCAACTCCAAGGGCAGCTTCCTGTGGCGTCCGATCGAGTCGCTCGCGGTGCGTGGCACCTGGGCGCAGGGCTTCCGCGCGCCTTCGATCGACAACCTCTACGGCGGCATCGGCGGCAGCTTCGAGAGCTACACCGACCCGTGCTCGGTCGGTGTCTCGGGTAGCGTTGCCGGCAATGCGGCCTGTACGGCGGCCGGCGTCTCGCCGACCTACGTGCAGCTGGGCCAGGGCCTGGTGCCTTGCACCTCGTGGCCGTGCCAGACCCCGGACCAGTTCATCTCGGGTTCGAACCCGGACCTCGGCCCGGAAGAGTCGATCAGCAAGACCGCCGGCATCGTCTGGAGCCCCGGTTTCGCCGACGGCCTGACCCTGAGCCTGGACTGGTACAACTACAAGCTGTCGAACTACATCATCTCCGACAGCGTCAACCGCATCCTGCGTGACTGCTACGTGCTGGGCGATGCCAGCCGCTGCGACGGCATCACGCGCGCCGCGGATGGCCACATCTCGGGCATGTTCTACGGCCTGACCAACCTAGGCCAGCTGGAAACGGAAGGCTGGGACTTCGGCGCGCGTTACCGCATGGCCGACACCGCGTTCGGCGGCTTCACGTTCGACTGGCAGACGAGCTACCTGTCGCAGTACGACTCGCTTGGCCAGAACTCGGCCGGCGAGAACGTGTTCATCGGCGGCGCCGGTGACCCGGGCCTGTTCCGCGTCCGTTCGACCCTCAGCACCAACTGGGAAGTCAACGACGAGTGGAACGTGACCTGGAACATGCGTTACTACTCCGGCATCAACGACGGCTGCGTCACCAACCGTCCGTGCTCGGATCCTGACCGCTACCAGGTCGGCGAAACCGCACCGCGCAACCGTCTGGGTTCGAACACGTTCCACAACCTGCAGGTGTCCTACAGCGCACCGTGGGACGGCACGATCTCGGTCGGCGTCGACAACGTGTTCGATCGCGAGGCTGCGATCATGTTCAGCGGCGGCAACGTGAGCACGGGCTTCCCGTACTACCCCGAGTTCGACATCGGCCGCTTCATGTACATGCGTTACACCCAGCGCTTCTGATCGGCTAACGATCGAAGCTCTTGAACCACGGCCCGCAAGGGCCGTGGTTTTTTTGTGCCTGGTGACAGGCGGCGGGCGTTCTGACGATCTGTGCGCGGCGCGCCGTGCGCGGGTGGGATGCGCGCTCGGGCCGAGCGCACGCGCCTGGATCGTCGCAGTCGTGCCCGCGAGCAGTCGCGCGACGTGCGGGCACGCGGACGCTCGACCGCTCGCGGTCGCGGCGGCGCATCGTTCAATCGGGTGGCGCGGCTATCCAGCGCTGCGGGGCGGCGCGGGCCTGGCGTGGCCGGCGCGGGTCACTACCGCATGCGGGCGACCGCGGCTTGCGCGGTGCCCTGGGTGCAGGCCCGGCGGGTCAGGCCGTCTGCGGGTCGGTGAGGCCGAGCAGGCGGTCGGCGTGACCGCGCCAGCCGTCGAGTTTGTCGAGCACGCCGGTGCGCTGCAGGTAGTCCTCATGGACTGTCTCACCTGCGGCCAGGGCGGTGGCGACGTGCACGGCGCCGGTGACCCAGAAGCTGCGCGTACCGCTGCGCGCCGGACAACGCTGGAACGCGACCGCTTCGATGATCGGCATCGGCAGGCCCCACAGGCCCAGCAGATAGGCGCCGGCCTCGGTATGGCCCGGTGCATCGACGGGTTGGGTGTCGGGCGCAGCACGCTCGTCGCGGATGCCCGGCAGCAACAGGCCGATGTCGGCGAGCAGCGCCGCGGTCGCGCCGAGCTCCGCGCTCGACTCGGGCAGCATGCGCCGCGCGAGTTGCGAGGCGATCAGGGCGCGCTGCTGCATGCCGGCACGATCGAGGTCGGGACGAGCCCCGTGCGCGAATACCTCGCTGGCCAGCACGAGGTCGCGCATCGTGGCCATGCCCAGGCGAGTGACCGCCGCGCGCAGATCGGTGATGGCGCGCCCGGTCGAAAAATATGCGGAATTGCACAGCTGCAGCACCTTGGCCGCGATGGCGGGATCACCCGCGATCAGCTGTGCGATGTCGTTGGCGCTGGTGTCCTCGTCGGCTTCCAGTGCATGGGCCAGCGCCAGATAGGTCTGCGGCGGCGAGGGCAGCTTCTCGATCTGGCCGATGGATTCGCGCAGGGCCGGGTTGTCCAGCAGTTCCCGCAGTTCTTCCAGACTGCCGATCGCCTCGAGCAGCTGCGCCTCGCCCACCGGCAAGGGCAGGAACCGGTGCGCGAGCGAAAGCACGCGTGCGGCAGGCTGGCCGCCGATGACGGCGATACGCGAGGTTTCCGGGCGCAACGTGCGGATCTGTCCCAGCAGGGTCGCCACCGACATGTCGGGCAGCGTCGGCGCCACCACCAGGACATCCTGCGGGGCCTCCGCGATCAGGGAAATCGCGGTGGCGCCATCGCCAGCCCGCTTCACCTGCCAGCTGTCATCCATGTCCCCGACGAGGGCGACAAGCTCCGACGGCAGGCTGTCTTCGCCGCCTACAAACAGAATACGCACGATCTGGAATCCCCTGAACGCCGCGGCATGCACATCACGGCGCCGGCGTGAACCGATAGTAGCAAGCGCACCGCGCCGGAAGCCGGCGCGGTGTCTCGAAGTGTGACGATGGCTGCGCCCGGTGCCTTATTCGGCGGCGTAGGCGGCGATCGCCTCGTTGAGCAATGCCTTGGCTTCCGCCGCATTGCCCCAGCCGCTGATCTTCACCCACTTGCCCTTCTCGAGATCCTTGTAGTGCTCGAAGAAGTGGCCGATGCGCTCGAGCCAGTGGGCCGAGACCTTGTCGAGATCGTCGACATGGGCATAACCGGCGAACACCTTCTCCACCGGCACGGCGAGGATCTTCTCGTCGCTGCCGGCCTCGTCGGTCATCTTCAGCACGCCCACCGGACGGCAGCGGATCACCGAGCCCGGGATCAGCGGCAGCGGCAGTACCACCAGCACGTCGGCCGGGTCGCCATCGCCGCAGACGGTGTTGGGCACATAGCCGTAATTGCAGGGGTAGCGCATCGGCGTGGACAGGATGCGGTCGACGAAGATCGCCCCGCTTTCCTTGTCGACCTCGTACTTGACCGGCTCGGCGTCCTTCGGGATTTCGATGATGACGTTGATTTCGTCCGGCGGATTCTTGCCGGTGGGGACGGAGTCCAGGCCCATTGTGTGTGTACTTCCAGTGGTCGGTGATTCGGCCATTTTACGGCCATCTGATGTTGCGACGCAGCGTCGGCCCGGATGGTTTCAGCAGAAACGGCGTACGCCGGCACGGACCAAGGGTACGCCCCAGTATGGTCGGGCCGTACTACAGCGTACATATGGTGCCGACTTCCGCTGACGCAGACCGCTTACGATGACCATGCTCGATTCGCTGTCCCCGACCGCCAACCCCTCGACCGCCCAGGGCTACTGGCAGAACCCGCTGGCGCCGAACGATCCGCACAACCATGGCGGCCCGGACGCCGGTGACGTGGGTCACGCACCGCACATCGAGGGACTGGCCGACGGGCCGCAGGTCTCGACGCTTGATGCTCCGGACCGCGCGCCAGACGGCGCGATCGGCATCGACGGCGGCAGCAGCAATACCGCCGAGCGGACGACCGGGCGCACGCCCGATGGCAAGCCGATCCAGATCGATCCGCTGCACAGCGATGGACAGGTCGACGTGGCCCGCGAGCGTACCGTCGCCCAGGGATATGTCAGTCGCGACCAGGTCGTCTTCACCACCGGCGCCGGCGACGATAACGTCGGGGTCACCCAGCGCGACGACGGCACGCTCGACGTATCGATCAACGGCGAAAGCTACGAGGTCCGCCTGACCGAAGGCCAGGAGCTGACGCTGCGCACGGGCGCCGGCAACGACACCATCCAGGTGGCGTCGAACGTCAAGGTCAATGTCATCGCCGATGCGGGCGCGGGCGACAACCAGCTCGACATCGCCGGCGATGGCGACAACCGCATCAGCAGCGGCGACGGCGACGACACCATCCGCGTGAGCGGCAGCGGCCGCAACGACATCCACACCACCGGCGGCACCAACGAGATCTTCGGCGGCAGTGGCGTCAATGTGATCTACGGCGGCGATGGCAGCGACACCATCCATGCCGGCAGCGGCACCAATTACATCGAAGGCGGCCGCGGCGACGACGTGATCCACGGCGGCGGCACCTTCGACATCCTCTCGGCCGGCAGTGGCGACGACGTCGTCAATGTCGGCGAGGGGCGGACGACCGTGTATGCGGGCGCTGGCGCAGACACGATCGGCGGCGCGCATGCGCAGACCACCGTCTATTCGCAGGCCAGCGACATCGTCAATGCGGCGATCGGCGCGCGGCCGACCGTGGTCAACGTCGAGATCGACAACACCGTCGGCGACCGCGGTGTCCGCGTGCAGGGGTCGGACGCGTTCGTGCAGCGCATGCAGTCGGAGCTGGATTTCCTCCGCGCCTCGCCGAACGGCCAGCAGATGATGGCCGAATTCGACAAGGCGGCCGAGGCGAAGGGCAACACAGTGACGATCCGCGAGCTGGCGAACGAGGACAACGGCTACGCCCAGACCTTCAGTAACGATGCCGACATCATCAACGGCCGTCCGGGCGCGGGCGGCGACGTGACCATCAGCTACAACCCGTCCTTCCACATGGACGCGTTCCCGGCGCCGTCGGTGGTCCTGTTCCATGAGATGTCGCATGCCTATAACGGCGTCAACGGCACCTTCCTGCAGGGCACGTATCGCGGCACCGGTCCCGACAGTGGCCGGGTGCCCAATGCGGAGCGACAGGCCGTGGGCCTTGAGACCAGTGCCACCCCCTACGACTTCGACGGTAGCGGGCCGCTGACGCACAACCCCATCCATCTGACCGAGAACGGCATCCGCCGCGAGCTGGGCATGCCCGACCGGCCGAGCTACGCGCTCTGACCGGCGGAGGTGAGGCAGGGGGCCGTCACGTGCGTGCGCGGCCCTGCCGGCGGGGCTGCTGATCGGGCGTCGTGAAAACGACTTCGGGTATGCCGCACCATGACTGTCCGTTCGCGCCCCGCGGATCTTCCATCACCTCCACGTCCACGCGTGTCTCTCCGGGTAGGCTTGGGCTGTGCCCTCGCCGCAGCCGGCCTGGCCTGCGTGCTGGTATCCCCGCCGGCGAATTCCAGCCCACCGCCCCGCCACCTGCCGAGGCCCGCAATGCCAGTGAGCGATATCGCCCGCGCCACGATCGAGGGAGAAGGTGTCGCTCTGGAGGTGGCGCTGAGCCGCGAGGGTCAGGGCGTCCGCGTGGACTACCGGATCCGCAATACCGGGGCGGTGCCGCTGCTCGTATTCGACCGCGGTGATCGCCACGCGGTGCTGACGCGGCGCCAGCTGTCGGGCGCCGTGGGCGTGCCCGCGCTGCGAGAAGACCCGGGCGGTCGGGCCACGCTCCTGCACGTCGCGCGCGCCCTGCCTGTGCCGCCGCCGACCGTGCCACCCACCCCGCTTGCGCGCCGCGTCGATCCGGGTACGCGCGTGGATGGCGGCTTCGGCTTCTCCGGCTGGCTGTCCGCGCGCCCCAGGCAGGTGCGGTGGTGCGTCGGCATCGGCGTGGCCGATGAGCAGCGGATGTTTTCACCCGACGCCACTGGCGAGGTCCAGGTGTGGCAGGCCGACTTCGGTTATGCCGACGACCAGCAGGTGTTGTGTACGCCGTGGTTCGACATGGAAAGCGGCACCTTCGAGGCATAACGGGCGCGACGGCTCACCATGTGATGTGCGCCTACGTGTTCGCGCGCCTCGCGTCAAAAGTGGACCTGATCGCAGCTCCGGCGCCTCACCTGTGCCCCTCTCCGGTGCGGGAGAGGGGCAACGATGCCGCGTGGGCCGCCTCCGTCAGAGCAGGGGCACGAGCAGGAGCGCGACGATATTGATGATCTTGATCAACGGATTGATCGCCGGGCCTGCGGTGTCCTTGTAGGGATCGCCGACGGTATCCCCGGTGACTGCGGCCTTGTGCGCTTCGCTGCCCTTGCCGCCGAAGTTTCCGTCCTCGATGTATTTCTTGGCGTTGTCCCAGGCGCCGCCGCCGGTGGTCATCGAGATCGCGACGAACAGTCCGGTCACGATCGTGCCGATCAGCAGTCCGCCCAGTGCGCGGATGCCGGCGCCGGGGCCCATCAGAGCGTTCATGCCGAGCGCGACCACGACCGGCACCAGGACCGGCAGCAGCGAGGGCACGATCATTTCCCTGATCGCCGAACGGGTCAGCATGTCCACCGCGCGGTCGTACTGGGGCTTGCCGCTGCCGTCCATGATTCCGGGGATCTCGCGGAACTGGCGTCGCACTTCCTCGACCACGGCAGCGGCCGCGCGGCCGACCGCCTCCATCGCCATCGCGCCGAACAGGTAGGGGATCAGTCCGCCGATGAACAGACCGATGATCACCGCCGGATCCGCAAGATCGAAGCGGAACTCGGTGCCCGGATATTTCGCTTCGAGGTTGTGGGTGAAGTCGGCGAACAGCACCAGCGCCGCCAGCGCCGCAGAGCCGATCGCGTAGCCCTTGGTCACCGCCTTGGTGGTGTTGCCGACCGCGTCGAGGGGATCGGTGATCGCGCGGATCTCCGGCGGCAGGTCGGCCATCTCGGCGATGCCGCCGGCGTTGTCGGTGATCGGGCCATAGGCATCGAGCGCGACGATCATGCCGGCCATCGACAGCATCGCCGTGGCTGCGATCGCGATGCCGTAGAGCCCGGCGAGCGAGAAGCACGCCCAGATCGCGAAGCACACGGCAATGACCGGCATTGCGGTCGATTTCATCGACACGCCAAGGCCGGCGATGATGTTGGTGCCATGCCCGGTCGTCGATGCCTGGGCGATGTGCCGCACCGGCGCGTACTGGGTGCCTGTGTAGTACTCGGTGATCCAGACGATCGCGCCGGTCAGGACCAGCCCGATCAGCGCGCACCAGTACAGATTGGTCGCACCGAAGCTGTTGTCGGCCATCAGCTGCGTGGTGATCGGCCAGAACAGCGCGGCCGCGATCACGCCGGAGACGATGACGCCCTTGTACAGCGCACCCATGATCGAGCCGCCTGTCTTCACCTTGACGAAGAAGGTGCCGACGATCGATGCGAGGATCGACGCGCCGCCCAGGACCAGCGGATACAGCACGCCGTTCGCGCCGACGGTCGGCGCCATCAGGAAGCCCAGCAGCATCGTCGCGATGACCGTGACGGCATAGGTTTCGAACAGGTCTGCGGCCATGCCCGCACAGTCACCGACGTTGTCGCCGACGTTGTCGGCGATCACCGCCGGGTTGCGCGGATCGTCTTCGGGAATGCCGGCCTCGACCTTGCCCACCAGGTCGGCGCCGACGTCCGCGCCCTTGGTGAAAATGCCGCCGCCAAGCCGCGCGAAGATCGAGATCAGCGAGCTGCCGAAGGCCAGGCCGACCAGCGCATGCAGTGCGGCCTCGCCGGCGATACCGAAACGGGGCAGCAGCATCCAGTAGCCGGCGACGCCGAGCAGCCCGAGGCCGACGACCAGCATGCCGGTGATCGCGCCACCGCGGAATGCGACATCCATCGCAGGGCCGATGCCGCGGCGCGCCGCCTCGGCCGTCCGCACGTTGGCGCGCACCGAGACATTCATGCCGATGTAGCCGGCGGCGCCCGACAGCACCGCGCCAAGCAGGAAACCAATGCCGGTCGCCCAGCCCAGAAAGATGCCGATCAATACGAACAACACCACACCAACGACCGCGATCGTCAGGTACTGCCGGTTGAGATAGGCACGCGCGCCTTCCTGGATCGCCCCGGCGATCTCCTGCATGCGTTGATTGCCGGCGGGTTGCCGGTTGATCCAGCCGGCGGAAACGACGCCGTAGAGAATCGCGATGGCGGCACAGACCAGTGCCAGCCACAGACCGTGTTGCTCAAGCATGGAAACCCCTCCCAGAGTCGGTATGCCAGGACCAAACAGCGGTGCAGCGGGTGGTGCGCGCCGACTATGGCACAGCCGTGTGGAGGCGGGCAGACGGGGCGTGCTGCAGTGTGTGGGTGTCGCATCCACCGGTCGGCCTTCCATACGATCTGCCGAGGATGGAAAGCATCCAGCGATGCAGCCATCATGGCGGGGCTGACGCTTCAAGGCGCGACGATGACCTCTGCAATTCTCGACTTTCTCTCCGGCAACCTGCTCCAGTCGGGCAGGACGGCCATGCGGAGCTGTCCGCTGCAGGGGCGCATGCCTGGAAAACCGCATGCTTCCATCACATCCCGATCGCGGGTCCGGCTACGCGCCGCTCGCGTTGCGTGCGCGCTATGCGCGCTCATCGTGACCACGACCGCAGGCGCGCAGGTCACGCGCACGTCCGAATACCGTGACGAGATGGATACCGACGGCGATGGGCGGGTTTCGCTCGCCGAGTACCAGGCGTGGATGCGCTACGGGTTCGACCGGATGGACCGTAACGGCGACGGCGTGCTGACGCCGGACGAGCTGCCCGGGGGCAAGGGCCGTCCGGTGGCGCTGGCCGGACACTTGGCAAAACTGGCGGCGACGTTCAATCGGCAGGACACCAACCGCGACGGCTATCTCGACGCGCGCGAGCTGGCCGCGCCACCGCAGAAGTAGGCGCGAATCTTCCGGCTGCAGGCGGACCGATGCGAGAGCGCTGATGGGCGCGCTCGTCGTCATCGCGTGCAAAACGCACGAATGCGTGCGCAGCGTTGTCGCGGCCGGCGCGTCCCCGGCGCCTCGGCGAGTCGCGCGAAACAGGATGCCTGAAAAGAGGAACGCCGACCCTTCCGGGCCGGCGTCCATCGGGGCGCACGGGAATCAGGTTCCCGTGCGGATGACCCCGCTTACTTCGTGATGTCGACGTCCTTCGTTTCGCGCAGGAAGATCGTACCGATCACCAGCGACATCAGTGCGATGCCGATCGGGTACCACAGGCCGTAGTAGATGTTGCCCGTGGCCGCGACCAGTGCGAACGAGATCGCCGGCAGGAAGCCGCCGAACCAGCCGTTGCCGATGTGATACGGCAGCGACATCGAGGTGTAGCGGATGCGTGTCGGGAACAGTTCGACCAGATACGCCGCGATCGGGCCGTAGACCATGGTCACGAAGATCACCAGGATCCACAGCAGGAAGATCGTCATCGGCATGTTGATCCGGTCCGTGTCCGCCTTCTCCGGATAACCCGCCGCATTGAGCGCGCCGCGCAGTTCGGTGCCGAAGCTGCCCTGCTGGGTCTTGAGCGCATCGCCAACCAGGCCTTCGGCCTCGTACGACGCGACGCTGTTGTTGCCCACCCGCACTTGGGCCAGCGAACCCACCGGCGCCGGCTCGACGTTGTACGGCACGCCGGCGCGTGCGAGCGCAGCGGTTGCCACGTCACAGGAGCTGGTGAACTTGCGCGTGCCCACCGGATCGAACTGGAAGCTGCAGGTGTTCGGGTCGGCCACGACCACGGCCGGCGAATTGGCGACAGCTTCTTCGATCGCCGGATTGGCGAAGTGGGTGATCCCCTTGAAGATCGGGAAGTAGGACACCGCCGCGATCAGACAGCCGGCCATGATGATCTTCTTGCGCCCGATCTTGTCCGACAGCCAGCCGAAGAAGAGGAAGAACGGCGTGCCGAGCAACAGGGCCGCTGCGATCAGCAGGTAGGACACCGTCAGATCGACCTTCAGCATGCTCTGCAGATAGAACAGGGCATAGAACTGGCCGGCGTACCACACGACGGCCTGGCCGGCGGTGGCGCCGAACAGCACCAGCAGCATCAGCTTCAGGTTGCCGCCCTTGACCGAATCACGGAACGGCTGCTTGGAGCCCTTGCCCTCGGCCTTCATCTGCTGGAACAGCGGCGATTCGGCCAGCTGCAGGCGGATCCATACCGACACGCCGAGCAGGACGATCGAACCCAGGAACGGAATGCGCCAGCCCCAGTCTTCGAACGCTTCGACACCGAGGAGCCAGCGGCACAGCAGGATCACGGCCAGCGACAGGAACAGGCCGAGCGTCGCCGTGGTCTGGATGAAGGCGGTATACAGGCCGCGCTTGCCCGGCGGCGCGTGTTCGGCGACGTAGGTGGCCGCGCCGCCGTACTCGCCGCCCATCGCCAGACCCTGGGCCAGACGCAGCACGATCAGCATGATGGGCGCCGCGATGCCGATCGTCGCGTAACTGGGCAACACGCCGACGAGGAAGGTCGACACGCCCATGATGATGATCGTGATCAGGAACGTGTACTTGCGGCCGATGCGATCGCCGAGGCTGCCGAAGAACGCCGCGCCGAACGGGCGTACGAAGAAGCCCGCCGCGAACGCGAGCAGCGTGAAGATCATGCCCGTCGTCGGGTTGACGCCACTGAAGAACTGGCGCGACAGGATGATCGCGAGCGAGCCGTACAGATAGAAGTCGTACCACTCGAAGACGGTGCCGAGACTGGACGCGAAGATGACCTTCTTGTGGCCCTTCGTCAGCGCGGGCTTGGGTGCCGGATTGGCGGTCGTGCTGGACATGGGAAGCTTCCCCTCCGAAGCGTTCGTGATGTGGTCGGGGGCCGGCGAGCGCCGATCACCCGGTCAGACGTGCTGCATGCGGTCGCGGATCAGGTGTTGTGCGGGTGGGAGCCGCTTGCACGCGGCGGCGAGAACGCGGCGGAGACGGGTATGCCGTCCCCGCCGCTGGATCAGAACGAGTAGCGCGCCATGGTGTGCAGGCGGATCAGCTCGCCATCGGCGCCGGATTCGAGCGTGCGCTCGCCCCAGATCGCCTCGACGCCGAAGTCGAGCTTGGGCACCGGCGACCAGATCATGTTCGCGTGCATCGATTGGACCTTGCGGGTCACGCCCATCCCGGTCCAGGCAGCCTCGTTGTCCCACTGCGAACGTGCGTAGAAGAGGTTGCCGCGCACCTTTGGACTGAACACCTGGCGCAGCCCCACATAGCCGGCCCACCCGCCCAGCGCATCGATGTCGCCGGCGGAATCGACCATCGCATCCTGCTGGATCGTGGCCAGGCCGATGTAGCGGCCGATGCCGTCGCCGCCGCTGAGCTGGTAGCGGATGTCGGTGCTGTCGCCGAGCTTGACCAGGCCGCTGACCTGGGCGCCGAATCCGGTCGCGGTGCTTTCGGCGCCGACCACGGGCTCGTACTTCAGCTGACGCGCCATGCCGGCGAAGCTGACGTGGCCCCAGTCGCCCTTGTGGGTGTAGCGGGCGATCACGTCGGGAATCGCGCTGTTGTCGCCTGCGATCACGCGGGCGCCGCCGCCGAAGGGCTGGACCGTGGTTTCAGGGCTTTCGACCGAGACCGCCCACCCACCGCTGGTGTAGCGCACCTGCGGCTGGCGGACGAAGACCACGCCGTCGGTCGGGCCGACGAAGTCCACCGAGTCGAGCAGCGCATTGGTGTCCATGAAGTTCGACCAGGTCTGGCCGACCAGCCAGTTGTTGTAGGTCAGATAGGCGTGGCGCAGCGTGGCCCCATAGGTGTTGGTGGCCGCGGTGTTGCCGAGGGAACCACCGAAGAAGTCGAGCTCGATCCGGGCGCCGAGCTTGTCGCCGGAATCGAGGACGGTGCTGGCGTCGAACCACAGGCGCGAGAACTTCACGTGCGCATCGGAATAGGTATCCGGCCCGTCGCCCCCGACCGGGATCGCACCGGGGACGTAGAAGTCGCGGCCGGCGGTGCCCTTGGCGATGTCGCCGTCGGTGGTCTTGGTCACCAGTCCATCGACGCGGACCATGCCGCCGACGGTGAACTTGGTGCCGGGGTTGGCGCCGGGCGTGATCGTCGTCGTCTGGATCGGCGCAGCGGCGCCGGTGCCCGCGACGACCGGCGCCGGTGCAGGCTGCGCGGCCTGGGCGGTACGGACTTCGGTGACGACGGTTTCGGTCTGCTGCTGTTGGGCCACCAGCTGCTGCACCATCTGCTCGAGCTGGGCGACACGCGCTTCGAGCTCGCGCTCCTTTGCGGTCTGCGCGAACGCCATGCCAGGCAAGGTCAGGGCGGCAAGCACCGCCGTGGCCAGCAGACGCGGACGCGCCTTCAGTATGTGAGTCATTGCTCCCCTCCCACGGGTTGAACAAAAAGCGGCGACAGCGGGCGGTCGCCGACCGGTTCGCAATGCAGACTGCACGGATGCGGGGGCCGCGCACATTCGCCATTGGTCGATACCCGGGCCGGCGCGGTTAGACGAAGGTCTAGGCGTCCCGACCGACGAATCCGTCAAACTGCCCCGACGCGTCTGAAGGAGGCTCCCCTCATGTCCAACACCGCAGAGCTCTACCCGGTTCCGCCCGGGTTCGCCGGCCCCACCACCATCGGCGCGTCCGAGTACGAACGCGAGTACGCCCGCTCCGTGCAGGATCCCGATGGCTTCTGGGGCGATGCCGCAAAGCGGCTTGACTGGTTCAAGCCGCCGACGAAGATCCGCAACGTCAGCTACGACCTGGCGGATTTCCGCATCCGCTGGTTCGAGGACGGCGAACTCAATGCCAGCGTCAACTGTCTCGACCGCCACCTGGCGACACGCGGCGACAAGACCGCGCTGATCTGGGAAGGCGACAGTCCCGACACCGAGGCGCTTCGCATCAGTTACCGCGACCTGCATGCGCGTGTCTGCAGGCTGGCCAATGCATTGCGCAATCTGGGTGTGGGCAAGGGCGACCGGGTCACCATCTACCTGCCGATGATCGTCGAGGCGGCAGTGGCGATGCTGGCCTGCGCGCGGATCGGGGCGGTGCATTGCGTGGTGTTCGGCGGGTTCTCGCCGAACTCGATTGCCGACCGCGTGTCCGACTGCGGCAGCAAGCTCATCATCACCGCCGACGAAGGCCTGCGCGGCGGCAAGCGCGTTGCGCTGAAAGCGAACGTCGACGCGGCGCTGAAACTGCCCGGCACCAATACCGTCGAGACCGTGCTTGTCGTGCGCCATACCGGCGGCGCGGTCGACATGCAGATGCCGCGCGACCGCTGGTACGACGCCGTCGTCGACGGCCAGCCCGACACCTGCGAACCCGAGCGCATGAACGCGGAGGATCCGCTCTTCATCCTCTACACGTCCGGCTCGACCGGCAAACCCAAGGGCGTGCTGCATACCACCGGCGGCTACCTGCTGTTCGCCAGTTACACCCATGAGGCCGTGTTCGACCTGCGCGACGAGGACGTGTACTGGTGCACCGCGGACGTGGGCTGGGTCACCGGCCACAGCTACATCGTCTACGGCCCGCTCGCGAACGCCGCGACCTCGCTGATCTTCGAGGGCGTGCCGAACTATCCCGACGTCTCGCGTTTCTGGAACGTCATCGACAAGCATCAGGTCACGATCTTCTACACCGCGCCGACCGCGATCCGCGCGCTCATGCGCGAGGGCGAGGCGGCGGTCAAGAAGACCTCGCGCAGCTCGCTGCGACTGCTCGGCAGCGTCGGCGAGCCGATCAATCCGGAAGCCTGGCGCTGGTATTACGAGGTCGTCGGCGACAGCCGCTGCCCCATCGTGGACACCTGGTGGCAGACCGAGACCGGCGGCATCCTGATCTCACCGCTGCCTGGGGCGATCGCCACCAAGCCCGGTTCGGCGACCCTGCCGTTCTTCGGCGTGCAGCCGGCACTGGTCGACGCCGACGGCACCGTGCTCGAAGGCGCAGCCGCCGGCAACCTGGTCATCACCGACTCCTGGCCCGGCCAGATGCGCAGCGTCTACGGCGACCACCAGCGTTTCATCGACACCTACTTCAAGGCCTACCCGGGCAGCTACTTCACCGGCGACGGCTGCCGCCGCGACGAGGACGGTTACTACTGGATCACCGGGCGCGTCGACGACGTCATCAACGTCTCCGGTCACCGCATCGGCACGGCGGAACTGGAAAGCGCGCTGGTGCTGCATGCCAAGGTCGCGGAGGCAGCCGTCGTCGGCTTTCCGCACGACATCAAGGGCCAGGGCATCTATGCCTACGTGACGCTCAAATCGGGCGAGGAATACAGCGAGGCGCTGCGCACGGAACTGGTCGCGCACGTGCGCCGCGAGATCGGGCCGACCGCGTCGCCCGACCACATCCAGTGGGCTCCGGGCCTGCCCAAGACGCGCTCGGGCAAGATCATGCGCCGCATCCTGCGCAAGATCGCCGAGAATGCCCCTGACCAGCTCGGCGACACCAGCACGCTCGCCGATCCCTCGGTCGTCGACTCGCTGGTGAAGGAGCGGTACATCCCGAACGGCTGATGCTTGCCTGACGCCCCGTGCCGGTACCGCGAGCGTGGACCGGCGCGGGACCCGTTCTCCTATCGATGGACCGATGCACCTTCTTTCTTCCGAGACGCCGCCGGCACCCGCGATGACCACCCTGCTGATCGCCGACGACCATCCGCTGTTCCGCGAAGCGTTACGTGGCGCGATTGCCCGTGCCTTGCCCGAGGCACGGTTGCGGGAGGCGCACAACGTCGATGCGCTCTACGCCATGGTGGAGTCGGAGCCCGATGCCGACCTGCTGATGCTCGATCTCAACATGCCCGGCGTGCATGGCTTCAGCGCCCTGGTGCACCTGCGTGCGCAGTTCCCGCAATTGCCGGTGCTGATGGTGTCTGCGCGCGAGGAGCCCGCGGTGATGCGGCGCGCGCTCGACCATGGCGCCTCGGGCTTCGTGCCCAAGTCCGCTGATGCCGAGACCCTCGCCCGCGCCGTGGCGCAGGTGCTCGATGGCGACCGCTTCGTGCCCGAAGCGGCGGCCTCCGCGGCCGGAGTGACGCCCCGCGAGCACGACGTCGCGGCGCGCCTGCGCGATCTCACGCCTCAGCAGTTCCGCGTGCTGCAGATGCTCGGCGACGGAATGCTCAACAAACAGATCGCCTACGAACTCGGTGTGTCCGAAGCCACCGTCAAGGCGCACATGACCGCCGTGCTGCGCAAGCTCGGCGCATCGAACCGCACCCAGGCGGTGCTGATCGCCGGCAAGCTCGCAGTGGACCCCGATCCGGACGAGATTCCCGCCGACGCGCGCTGAAGAACTGCGGTGTCCGCACGGCGTCGCGCGCCGTCATTCGGGGAGTGCGCACAGGCGGATGTCTGATCGGCCCCGCACGATGCGCGTGGGATGCGTTCGCCGGCGATGAGCCGGATCGGCCTTGCGTGCGCCCAGCCGGGGCGCAGAACAGGCCCTCTCCCCGGTCGGGGGGAGGGCCTGGGGACGTCACCGCGCGCGATACGCCCGTGGCAAGCCACCTTCGGCCTGCGGCTGCAGATAGCGGTCCCGCAGTTCGGTCTGCCGCGACCGCATCTCGATCGCGCGGCCGTCGAACCACACCTGCACGGCGCTGCTCGTCACATCCAGCGGGTCACCCGACCACAGCACCAGATCGGCGGTGCGGCCTACCGCGATGGTGCCGATGGACTCGCCGACACCGAAGGTCTCCGCCGGCACGCGGGTCAGGCCCGCGAGGCCCGCTTCCCACGGCAGCCCATGGGCGACCGCGTTGCCGGCCAGCTGCCGCAGCTTGCGCGCGTTGTGCGAGGCGTCGGCCGCCTGGGCGAAGCCCACGCGCACACCCGCGGCCTGCAGGCGCGCGGCGTTCTCGATGGTCGCGCCGATCTGGTCGAAGTTCGACGGCAGGTTGACCAGCGGGTCGACGAACACCGGCACGTTCGCCGCCGCGAGCTCCGGTGCGACGCGCCAGCCCTCGGCACCACCGCGGATCGCGATCCGCAGGCCATGGCGCTTCGACCAGCGCAGCAGCTGGCGGATGTCGGCCGCCCGGTTCACGCCGACCACGATCGTGCCGCGACCGTCGAGATACGGTGCGAGTGCGCGCTTGCCGGCCGGGGTGAGCGCAGCGACATGCGAGTCGGCCGGCAGGCGGCCACGCGCCTCGTCGATCAGCTGGTCGAGCAGCATCCATTGCGCGGCGCGCGAGGCGCCGCTCTGGTCCGCTCCGTCCGCTCCGAGCGCGAGGTACAGCACCTTCGGCCCGGCGGGATCGACGCTGCCGTCCAGGCGCATCATCGCGCCCTGGCCGCCGATGATCGAGCTGGCGCTGCCGGCCGAGATCAGGGTGAAACCGATGCCCTCGACGCGCGCGACCGGAATCACGATCGAGTCGGGATTGAAGGCCAGGGTCACGTCGAACTCCGGGCGCACGGCCATGTCCTTGGCCTCGCCGAGCGACAGGCGGTCGTCGCGCGTCCCGCGTTCGCCCGAGACTTCCTCGATGCCGATGCCGGTCACGCCGCCGAACAGGGTCGGCGTCAACGGCCGCCCCATGGCTTCGACGACCGGTGCGTCGCCTGCGGACAGTCCCGTGCCGATCGCGGCAATCCGGCCGTCGCGCACCAGCACGTCGGTGTTCTGCAGCGAACCCTGCGCCCCGGCGGTATGCACGGTTGCGCCGCGGATCAGGACCGACTGCGCCGCGGCGGGCAGGGTGGCCGCGAGCAGGGCGCCGGCAACCAGCAGACGCGACAGCGCGCGCGCTCCACGCCGGTTCGAAGCTTGGCGGCTCATCGTGCACCTCCGTTGGCTGCGGCGCCCTGGCCGAGCATGAAGTCCGAGACCGGTTGGCGCGATGGATCGGTGCGATCGAAGACGTGGGCGCCGTCGATCCAGACGTGTTCGGCCAGGGCGTAGACGGTGAACGGGTTGCCATTCCACAGCACCACATCGCCCATCTTGCCGGCGGTCAGGGTGCCGGTCTGCTCGAGCACGCCGAGCGATTTCGCCGCGTTTTCGGTGAGCCAGCGGATCGCATGTTCGGGCGTGATCTCGATGCCGGCACGGCCCGCGGCCGCCATCACCTTGGCTGCCTCCTGGTTGAGGCGCTGGATGCCCTCGTCGGAATCGGAATGCACGATCGCGCAGCCGCCCGGGGCGCGGTCGACGATCGCGATGTTCTCCTGGATGCCGTCGAAGGCCTCCATCTTGAAGCCCCACCAGTCGGCCCACAGCGCGCCGCAGACGCCTTCGGCGCCGAGACGGTCGGCGATCTTGTAGGCCTCCACGCCGTGGTGGAAGGCGGTGACCTTGAAGTCGAACTCCTTCGCCAGATCGAGCATCTGCGCCATCTCGTCGGCGCGGTAGCAGTGGATGTGCACGAGGATGTCGCCATCCATCGCGCCGGCCATCGTCTCGAGCTTGAGGTCGCGTTTGCCGGGCGAGTCGCCGCCCTGCTTGCGCCGGTAGTCGGCGGCGTCGATCAGCGCGGCGCGGTAGCCCGCGACATTGCCCATGCGCGTGGCCGGCCCGCCTTTCTGGCCGTAGACCCGCTTGGGGTTCTCGCCGCAGGCCATCTTCAGGCCATAGGGCGCGCCGGGAAACTTCATGTCGGTGACGGTGGTCGCGGCGACGTTCTTCAACGTCACGCCACGGCCACCGACGAGGTTGGCCGAGCCGGGCAGGATCTGCAGCGAGGTCACGCCGCCAGCGAGCGCCGCGCCGAAACCCGGATCCTGCGGCCATACCGAATGCTCGGCCCAGACCTGGGCGGTGTTCGGCGCGGTCATCTCGTTGCCGTCGCTGTGCGCGCTTGCGCCGGGACTCGGATAGACGCCCAGGTGCGAATGCACGTCGATCATGCCCGGTGTGATCCACTTGCCGGTGCCGTCGATGCGTTGCGCGTTCGCGGGCGCGGCGAGCGCCGCACCCACCGCCTGGATACGCCCGTCCTGCAGCAGCACGTCTGCCGCTTCCAGACGCTGGCCGTCACCGATCAGTACGGTCGCGTTGGTGATCAGCACTGGCGGCGATGCGATGGGCGTATAGGTGCTTGCATAGGCGCTGGCGCCGACATGGGTGCCACTGGCGCCGGTGGCCGGTTTGTCGGACGAGGCATGGGTGGCGCAGCCACCCGACAGGGCGACCGCGAGCGCGGCCGTCAGTAGACGAGACATCGAAGATCCCCGGAACACGTTGGACGGTCCGCGGCGGCGTTCAGGACCCGCCGCGGGCGAAGTTCGAGTGTACCCGTGGGTCCGGCGCGCGCGCTGAGACAGACCGCGCGTTCCAGGCACGCGCGGCGCGCATGCGAGAATGGCCGCGAAGAAGAGGAGCATGACGATGAAAGAGAAAGAGCAGATCGTCGAAAACTGGCTGCCGCGCTATACCGGTGTGCCGCTCGACCGGTTCGGCGAGCACATCCTGCTGACCAACTTCGGCGGCTACCTGCACCATTTCGCGCGTATTGCCGGCGCGGAAATCGTCGGCCTGGACCGGCCGATGCCCAGCGCCACCGCCGATGGAATGACCATGATCAACTTCGGCATGGGCAGTCCCAACGCCGCGACGATGATGGATCTGTTGTCGGCGATCGCGCCGAAGGCCGTGCTGTTCCTCGGCAAGTGTGGCGGGCTCAAGCGCAAGAACCAGCTCGGCGACCTGGTGCTGCCGATCGCGGCGATCCGCGGCGAGGGCACCAGCAGCGACTATCTCCTGCCGGAGGTGCCGGCATTGCCGGCGTTCGCCCTGCAGCGCGCGGTCTCGACGGTGATCCGCGACCTAGGCCACGACTACTGGACCGGTACCGTCTACACGACCAACCGCCGGGTCTGGGAGCATGACGACGCCTTCAAGGAGCGCCTGCGCGCGATGCGCTGCATGGCGATCGACATGGAAACCGCCACGGTCTTCGCCGCCGGCTTCGCCAACCGCATTCCCTCGGGAGCGCTGCTGCTGGTCAGCGACCAGCCGATGATTCCAGACGGGGTCAAGACGGAAGCTTCCGACGCACTGGTGAGCGCGGACTTCGTCGAGCGCCACATCCTCATTGGTATCGAGGCGCTGAAGCTGATCCGTCGCCACGGCAAATCGGTTCGGCATCTCCGGTTCGACGAGTAATCCGCCCGCTGCACGCGCGCGTGGCTCGCGCTGCCCGCGCGCGCCCGATTGCGGCCTACTTTTCGGTGGGCCGCTTCACCGCGAAGATCAGTCCATCGGCATGCGCCCTGACCAGCTCGGCCCCGCCGATCGCGATCTGCTCGCCCTCGTCGAACTCGATATCCGCCAGGTCGCCGCGAATGTCGTCGTGCGAGAGCGATTTCTCGGCCGATGCAGTGTTCTGGGTGACGACGACGACGCCGTCGGGATCGGTCGAGACCACCTGCATCAGGCCGTAGGCGGGATCGATCGGCTTGCGCGCATCGTCGGTGAATGGATGGCGCGAGAACCCGCTGAGCTGCGCGGCATAGATATCGCCCACAGCGGGCGACTCCAGCAGGGCCATGTCGGCATCCGCGTGCTGGCAGGCGCCGAGCAGCACGAGGCCGGAGAGTGCCAGCAGCGCTGTCAGCAGGCGGGTCGGACGACGCATCATGGAGCGTTTTCGAGGCAGGGATCGCCCGAGTATGGGCCGGTCACCGGGAAGGCGCATGCGCCGCGCCGCAGCCGCGTTAATCTGTGGCCATGGAGATGATCAAACCCGCGCACGTCGTCGATTTCTGGCAGCAGGCTGGTATGCAGAAGTGGTTCGGAGGCGGCGCTGCCTTCGACCGCGAATGCGACCAGCGCTTCCGGGACGTGCATTTCGTCGCGGCCCGCAGAGAGCTGGAGCACTGGCTCGACACGGCGGAGGGCGGGCTCGCGCTGCTGATCCTGCTCGATCAGGTTCCGCGCAACATCTTCCGTGGCAGCGCCCATGCGTTCGCAACCGATTCCCTTGCGCGTCATTACGCCGAGCGGATGATCGCCGCCGGCCACGACCGCGTATTCGCAGACGACCTGCGCGGCTTCGTCTACCTGCCGTTCGAGCATTCGGAAGATCCGGCCGACCAGCAGCGCTCGATCGAACTCTTTGCCGACGTCGACAACGCCGAGTATCGCAAGTACGCGCAGGCGCATTTCGACGTCGTCGAACGCTTCGGCCGTTTCCCGCATCGCAACCGTGTGCTCGGCCGCATCAATACACCCGAAGAGCAGGCCTGGCTCGACGCGGGTGGCGGCTTCTGATGCAGGGCGCGCGCGGCGCTTCATAGAAACGAATCCGCCAGCCGTGCGATGCCTTCCACGCTGCGTCGCCAGGTCGGTCGCCGCGTCCACGCTTCCGCTTCCAGCACATCCGATTCGCGCAGATAGTCCTGCTCGATCTCGCGTAACCGCGCCACGACGCCGGGGTCGAAGCACAGCAAGCCCGCCTCGGCATTGAGCATGAAGCTGCGGATGTCGAGATTGCTCGACCCGACCAGTGCGATGTCGTCGTCGACGCTCAGATGCTTCGCATGCAGAAAATGCGGCCTGTAGAGCGCAATGTGCACCCCGGCCGCAAGCAGTTCATCGTAGAAACCGGCCTGGGCCCAGGCGGTCACGCGCTGGTTGTTGGTCGCCGACAGGATCAGCTGCACCGACACGCCCGACAGCGCGGCGACGCGCAGGGCGCCCAGCGTGGCCTCGTCGGGCACGAAGTAGGGCGTCACCAGTACCGCGCGCCGACGCGCGCGCTGCACGAGCGCGACGAACACATCGCGCGCATTCTCGAACGGATACGCCGGGCCGCTCGGCAGCAGCTGCGCCGGCACATGGCCGCTTGACGCGATCGGCGGTGCATCGACCTCCAGTACCTCACCCGTCTCGATGTACCAGTCGCTGGCGAACAGCGCCTGCAGTTGCGCGACGACCGGACCGCGCACCCGCGCGACGACCTCGCGGTTGGGATGGCCGGGCACGAAGTCCGGATCGGCGAGGTTCTGTGAACCCGTCAGCGCGAGGCGGCCATCGATCACCGCGATCTTGCGATGGTTGCGCAGATCCATCCGCGCGCTGCGCCGCCACTTGAGTCCTCCCGCCAATGTGGCATGCACGCAGACACCGGCATCGCGCAATGGGCGTCGGAACGCACGCAGGCCGCGTTTCGCGCCCACGGCGTCGAGCAGCAATCGGCAGCGCACGCCGCGCCGGGCCGCGCGCTCGAGTGCACCGGCAACCGAGCGTCCGCTGGCGTCGTCGAGCATCAGGTAATAGAGCAGGTGCACCTCCCGCGTCGCCGCATCGATGTCGTCGACGAGGCGTTGCAGTGAGCCTGCGTAATCGTCCAGCAGCTCGACCGCATTGCCATTGGTGGGCATGAAATCGCCGAGCCGCTCGGCGAGGCGCGTCACATCCGCGGGCGCGGAGAACGCATCGGGCGGACACCAGCGCAGCGCGGTCAGCGCCGCCTGCCTCTGCCTGATCTGCCGCGATGCGCGCGCCTGCCGCTCGCGCCGCAGCCGCGACAGCCAAGGATGGCCGAGCAGCAGATAGGCAGGGAGTCCGAGCAAGGGCACAAAGCCGATCAGCAGGAGCCAGCTGCGCGCGGACGATGAGCGCGTGCGCGCGGGAATCCACAGCAGGGCCGCGACCCGGATGAGCCAGTCGGCGGCGAAGATCCACAGGCCGATGTGCAGGTCGTGATTCGACATGCGGCCGAGTGTGGCATGGGGGTGTGGCGGGGGCGGGTGAACCGGCTCGGTCGGCCCTGCCGTCCCCCGGCTGCAGTGGCTCCGTCCCTTCTGTCAGGGCTACGTAGCCGCCGGGGCGGACGAGTCGGCGTGACGGGCCGATCTGCGCGCAGAGGCGCTCATGGGGCTCACCCCCCAGAAACGCAAAACCCGCCTTGCGGCGGGTTCTGCATTGAAGGCGATCGATCCCCGCCTGCGCGGGGTAACGCAACGTCAGCCGCGCTCGAGCGCGGGTCGTTGCATCACTTGATCTTGCCTTCCTTGTAGATCACGTGCTTCCGGACGACGGGGTCGTACTTCTTGAACTCCATCTTGCCGGGGGTGTTCTTCTTGTTCTTGTCCGTGGTGTAGAAATGCCCGGTGTTGGCCGAGGAAATCAGACGGATCTTGTCGCGCTTGCCTGCCATGTTCTAACTCCTCAGACCTTTTCGCCGCGGGCACGGAGCTCGGCGAGGACGACGTCGATGCCGTTCTTGTCGATGGTGCGCAGGGCCTTGGTGGAAACACGCAGCTTGATCCAGCGGTTCTCGCTGGCAACCCAGAAGCGACGCTCATGCAGGTTGGGCATGAAGCGGCGGCGGGTCTTGTTCATGGCGTGCGACACATTGTTGCCATGCGTCGTACGCTTGCCGGTGACTTGGCATACTCGGGACATTGCGCACCTCGAAGTGTGTTTGATATCGCCCTTAGCCAGGGAGATGGCGGCCCCGATGGCAGTGCCATCGCGCGATGCGGGTGGGTTTGGACATCCTGCTGCAGCACTGCCGGGAATCGCGCTTCCGCAGGGCAGGTCAGCCATGTCGCCATGGTCTGGACGCAGCTAGCCGGCCATTGTGCTGATACGGGGCCTGCTGCGCAAGGGGCGGCTCGCTGCGGGCCCGGATTGCCGGCCCGCCGCCGGGCTTGCCGACGGCTCGGTCGGAAGCGGCCCGGGTACCAAGGACCCGGCTGTCCGTCTTTGCGTCCGCCACGCGGCCCTCCGGAGGCGCCCGGCGCCTGAACGCCCAGTGCGGGCCGGTCGTCAGGTCTTGCGCTTCCTCGATGCGGCCTTGGTCCGCGGTTTGCCGCTGGCGGTCGGCGCCGGTTCGCGGCCCGTCAGCACAGCCGCGTCCTGCAGGGTTTCCAGCCACGAGAGTGTGTCCACATAAGACAGGAACCGCTCCAGATAGGCCGGCGACGTCGCGCCCATCAGGGCCAGCGAGCGGTAGGCGAGAGCGGCGGAATTCAATGGGCCGGCGCCGGTCGGCACCTCGGCCAGCGACTTGCGGACCTGGCTGCTGGTACGCAGGGTCGACCACAACGCGCGGAATTCTTCGACCGCAGGGAGCTCGGGGTAGGCCCGGTCCGGGCCGGCAGCTCCCGTGTCGGCGCGCGCATGCGCGGCGATGGCGTCGATCAGCGACGCAAGTGCACCGCGCCCGGGCACTGCGTTCGCGCTGCCCTCGGGCATCCGCTCGACATTCCGCGCATACGCGCCCACCAGCGCGTCGAGCTTCGCGTCGAGTGCGCGTCGCACGGCGCCATCGCATGTTGCCGCGCGGCGCTGCAGGGCCGCGATGTGCTGGAAGCGGATCGGATCGAGCCGGTCCGCGCCCCGCGCGTGCCAGTCATCCAGCAGGCCTGCGATGTCGACGGCCTCAGCGACCATCGGCCTTGGCCCCGGCCTGGCGCGGAACCGGCGCCATCTCGACGCGCCGGTTCCGTGCGCGGCCCTCGGGGTCGGCGTTCGAGCCCACCGGCTGCTGCGCGCCGAACGCGGCGGCGAACACCGAATCGGCCGGAACACCTGCCGCGATCAATCCGCGGGTCACGGTCAGGGCGCGCTGCGCCGAGAGTTCCCAGTTGTCCGAGAACCGGTTGCCGTCGCGTACCAGGCGATCGTCGGTGAAGCCGCTGACCATCAGCATTTCGTCGCGCGAGGCCAGATACCCGGCCAGCGGGCCGGCGAGGCTCTGCAGCAGCTCGCGACCCTCGGGCTGCAGCTGGTCGGAGGCCTGGGCGAACAGCACGCTGCCGCGGATGCCGATGCGGCCGTCGATCAGGGTGATGCGCCCGGCGGCAAGCGGCGCTGCCAGGGCCTGCTCCAGGGTCTCGCGGCGCCGCGCTTCCGCCTCGCGCTGGGCGATCTCCGCATCCAGCCGCATCTCCAGCTGCAGCTGGACGCCGATCACGCCGACCAGGATCAGTACGAACGCGCCCAGCAGCACCGACATCAGATCGCCGAACGCAGCCCAGACCGGGGCGGTCGACTCCACATCGCCTTCGAGCTCGACACTCATGCGGAGACGGCGCGCGTCGCGCCGAGCTGCTGCAGCTCTTCGATGATCTGCTTCTGCGCAAGCACGCTGAGGTCGACGACCTCGCGCGCTTGCGCGACGTAATAGGCCAGTTGCTCGTCGCTGCGGACCAGCGATTTCGCCAGCGTCTCCTCGATGCCCTGCAGGCGACCGGCAAGCGCCTGGTTCGATTCGCCGAACACCGCGACCGCAGCGCCGAAGGCCTCGCCAAGGCTGGCCACTTCCACCGCGCCCACGCGCAGATCGTCGGCAATCGTGTCCAGCTTGCCGGTCTCGGCCGCGATGTGGTCGCTGAAGCGCGTGCCGACCCGTTCGAGCAGATCGGCCGAAGTGGCGACCAGTGCCTCGATCGCCGCGCGCTGCTCGGTGGAGGCGTGGTTCACCGCGCGCAGCAGGGTGTCGAGCGTCGAGAGCATCTGCGTACGCTCTTCGAGCATCGCGGTGTCGCGCACCATGCTCTCTGACAGCGACTGGCGCAGCTCGGCGATGACTTCGGCAGCGGCGCGCGGCGCCTCCGATGCGGTGTCGACCAGGCGCGAGATCTCGGCGATGGTCGCGCTGGCATGGGCCTGGGTCTGCGCGCCGATGGTGTCGGCGGTGGTGGCCAGCCGGTCGCAGATCGCCTGCTGCTGGCGCGTGGTGTCGGCGCCCGCCCGGGCCCAGTCGTCGCGCAGAACGGCGGCCATTGCGGCGAGGCTCTCGGTCCACGCGGCCAGGCGCTGGGCATCCTGTGCGGCCAGCGCTGTGTGCAGCTCGGCGTGCGAGGCATCGACCTTCTGGAGCAGCGTTGCGGAGTGCGCTTCGAACGTGGCGGCAGCCGCGCTCAGCGCCTGCTGGTGCTGCGCACTCATCGCCGCGTTGGTCGCGGCCTGTGTCGCCAGTGCATCGGTCCATGCCGCGCCCACGCTGCCGGCCGTCGCATCGAGTCGGCTGGCGACCCCGTCGACCAGTGCGGTCGCGTGCTGCTCGAAGGTCACGCCGACGCCGTCGAGCGTGCTGCGCAGTTCGGACGTCAGCGCGGTCTGCGCTGCCTGTTGCGCGGCCAGTGCCTGCTCCCAGCGCTGGGCCACGCCGGCCGTCGATGCCTCGAATCCGGCGGTGAGCGCCTGCAATTGGCGGTCCACGGCGCCGGTCACGGTCTCGTGCAGCGCGCCGGCCTGGGCGTGCGCCGCGTCGAGTCGCGTGGTGACCTCGCCGAGCAGCCCCCCGGTGCGGTGCTCGAACGCCGCAACGAAGTCGTCGAGCGTGGCACGCAGGTCGCGCGCCAGTGTCTCGTTCGATGCCTGCTGGCCATCCACGGCCTGCTGCCAGCGCTCGGCGACGGTCGCGGTGGAGGCCTCGAAGCCGGCGTTGAGCGACTGCAGCTGGCGTTCGACCGCCTCTGCGACGGTGGCCTGCAGGGCCGCGGTTTCGCGCGCGAGGGCCGACATCGTCGTCTCGAACACCGGCTGCAGCGCGGCCGTCGCGGCGCGCGCGCTGTCGGCGACGCTGGTCTGCAGGGCGCGCTCGACCGACGCAGCGAGCTGTACATACACGGCCTCGGTGCGTCCATGGAACGCCTCCTGGCTCGCCGCGTGGCGCTCGTCCGCCGAGGCGTTCTGCTGCTCGATCGTCGCCATCATCGCGGTCAGACGGTCGACCAGGGCCGGCATCACTTCGGTCTGCTGCTGCAGCAGCCGCAGGGTTTCCTCGCGCTGATGGGCCTGCGAGTGCGCGCGCAGCGTCGTCGCGGCGGCCACGTCCAGCAGTTGCACGCTGTGGGCGCGTTCGCGCCGCAGCAGCGCCGAAGCCAGGCCCAGCATCGCCGAGGTCGCGATGCCGGCGATCGAGGTCCCGAACGCGAAGCCCAGGCCCTTGACCGGCGCGGCCAGGGAGTCGCGGATCGCCTGCAGGTCGGTCGCCGTCTCAAGCGCCATGCCGGTGCCGCGCAGCATCACCATCATGCCCAGCAGCGTGCCGAGCATGCCGAGCAGCACCAGCATGCCGACCAGGTAGGGGGTCAGCGCGGGCACCGGCAGCGCGACGCGCTCGCCCTCGATGCGCAGGCGCACCGGGTTGCGCAGCGTGGGGTCTAGCCGGTCGAGCCAGTCGGCGAGCGATGCCGGCGGCGCGGACAGCGCCGCGGTCGCCTCGGACAGCGTGGACGTGGCGCGGCGATAACGCAGCAGTTCCAGTCCGCCTGCGACGTAGGCCACGCCGATCAGCAGGGACACGGCGAATGCCGCCGTGTTCGAGCCGACGTAGCCGATGGCGATCCAGCCGACCACGGCCAGGCCGAGCGCGAACGCGAGCGCGGGAAGAAGGGCGGTATTGCGACTGCTTGGGGACATGGGCACTGCGTCAGTGGGTGCGAAGCGCTGCGAGCAGCCCTTCGACCGGTTGGAAACGGACATCCAGCTCGGCGATCAGCACGCCCCGCATGTCCCTGCGAAAACCATCGAGCCAGGCCGCGGACGGATCCGTGGCCAACGCACCCGCGGCGGCGCGCAGCCGCTCGAAATGCGCTTCGAGCAGGGCCGGCACCGCGCCGAGCAACGCGTGCTCGCGCGGACTCAGCACGCCCTCCATGACCGCATCCACCTCGGCCAGCCGCGCCATCTCGGCCGAACGCTCTGCCAGCCGGTCGCGCAGATCGCCGCGCAGCCGGCCGGTCGCCATCTGCATCGAGCGCTGCAGCGCCAGGTGACGCTGGCGGAACGGCGCGAAGTCGATCGCAGCCTCGGGTGCGGCTTCGGCGTCGCCATCGTCCGAGGCCCCGGCCGCCTGCGGCTGCGGGATCACCAGCTCCGGCGCTTCGACGATCGACGCCAGCAACGTCGCCCGCGCCTTCGCGCACACGGCTGCGTCGTCGCGATCAATGACTTGCGCGCCTTGTTCAGCTGCGGGCGCCTTCGCGTCGAGCACCTTCGACAGCGCCACTGCCCGTGTCCAGTCGATCCACTGGCTCAGACGCTCGGCCGGCGCCGGGCCGCCTTGCGGCAGCGTGTCGTCGGTCAAGCGGGCCAGCAGCCGGATGAAGGTCGGGCCGCGGAAGGCGGGGCGAGGCGGGGAATCCAAGGAAGGGGCGCGCAAAAGACGGCGATTTTACAATGCGGCCGACCACCGTCGGGTCCGATGTGCGCTCCGAACTCCGCGCGTGCGGTTCCCGCCTCAGGGGCGCTGCGCGCGCAGTCGCTCCAGCACGCCGTCGAGGGCTTCCAGGTTGCCGTAGTGGATCACCAGGCGGCCCTTGTTGCCGCGGCCGTTGGCGATCGAGACGCGGGTGCCGAGGGTCTCCGACAGTTCGTTCTCCAGCGAGACGATGTCGGCCTGCGGGCGCGCCTTGTTGCGCGCGATGGTGCGGGTGTCGCCCCCGGGGACGCGGCCGGCGGCGAACTGCTGGGCGCGGTGTTCGACCTCGCGCACCGACCAGCCGTGTTCGACGGCGTCGCTGGCAAGCTTGCTGGCGAGATCGGGCGAGAGGGTCAGCAGCGCGCGGGCGTGGCCCATTTCCAGCTGCCGGGACTCGACCAGGATGCGGATCGCGGGCGGCAATTCCAGCAGGCGCAGCAGGTTGGAGACGGCGGCGCGCGAGCGTCCCACCGCTTCGGCGGCCTGCGCGTGGGTGAGGTCGAACTCCTCGATCAGCCGCTGCAGGGCCTGCGCTTCTTCGAGGGGGTTGAGGTCCTCGCGCTGGATGTTCTCGATCAGCGCCATCGCGACGACCGTGCGGTCCTCGACGTTGCGCACCACCGCCGGCACTTCGCTCAGGCCGGCCTGCTTGGACGCGCGCCAGCGGCGTTCACCGGCGATGATCTCGAAGGTGCGGTCGGGCCGCTCGCGCACGACCAGCGGCTGGATCACGCCCTGCGCCTTGATCGACTCGGCCAGCTCGGTGAGTTTGTCGGCATCCCAGTGCTTGCGCGGCTGGTACTTGCCGGCGCTCAGCGCATCGATCGGCAGCAGCCGCAGGGTGTCCTGTTCGGTCGCCTCCAGGCTCGCGGGCGCCTCGGCCGCGGCCTTGGGGCCGAGCAGGGCTTCCAGCCCCCGGCCCAGGCCACGCTTCTTTACCGGCGTCTTCGCTGCGGTCATGCCGGAGTCTCCATGGCGGGTGCGTCCTGGGTGCGGGCGGCATCGCGTTCGCGCTGGCGCCGGATCACCTCGCCTGCGAGGCCGAGGTAGGCGATCGCGCCGCGCGACGCCTTGTCGTAGCCGACGATGCTCTGGCCATGGCTGGGCGCTTCGGCCACGCGGACGTTGCGCGGCACGATGGTGCGGAACACCTTGTCGCCGAAGTGGTTGGTCAGCTCCGCCGAGACCGCGTTGGCGAGGTTGTTGCGCACGTCGAACATCGTGCGCAGCACGCCCTCGACCTCGAGCTTCGGGTTGAGGTTCTGCCGAATCGCGTCGATCGTCTGCAGCAGCGCCGACAGGCCTTCGAGCGCGTAGTACTCGCACTGCATCGGCACCAGCACCGAATCGGCCGCGGTCAAAGCGTTGAGCGTGAGCAGCGACAGCGCCGGCGGGCAGTCGATGAGGATGAAGTCGTAGCGCGCGCGCAGGGGCTCGAGCGCGACGCGCAGGCGGTGTTCACGGCCGTCGACGCCCATCAGCTCGAGCTCGGCAGCGGTGAGATCGGTGTTGCCGGGAATCAGGTCGACGTCTTCCTCGGTCTGCATGACCGCATCGCCGGCTTCCACTTCGCCCAGCAGCACGTCACAGGTGCTGACCGGCACGGCGCCCTTGTCGATGCCGCAGCCCATCGTGGCGTTGCCCTGCGAGTCCAGGTCCACCAGCAGCACGCGCTTGGGCACCCGCGCCAGGGCCGCGGCCAGGTTCACGGCCGTCGTCGTCTTGCCGACGCCGCCCTTCTGATTGGCAATGGCGATGATGCGGGCCATGGGCTCCGTCGCGGTTCGGGAAGGAAGCCGGCCGCCGCAGGGCGGTGGCCGGACGGGGGATTATGCCCCCCAAGACCCGCGAGGGGTAACCGATCGCATCCGCCATCGGCGGGTCGGGGCACGTGCGGCCATGCGGGCGCGGCCTACGTCGGCCGGTGGCTCAGGCGCGTTCGATGACCACCAGATGCCGTTCGGCATCGAGGCCGGGCACCGTCAGCGGCGTCACCGCGACGAGTCGCCAGCCGGCTGGAAGGGCGGCGATCTCGTCGACCGGGTGGATGCCCTTCATGGCCAGCAGCCGGCCGCCGTCGGCCTTCGGCAGGTGGCCGCCGACGCTCAGGATGTCGGGCAGCGTGGCGAGCGCGCGGGCGGTGATCGCGTCGAACCCGCCGGGCCGGTCTAGGGCTTCGATCCGGGATTCGGCGACTTCGGCATTGGACAGCTTCAGCTGGCGGACCGCCTCGCGCAGGAAGCGCGCCTTCTTGCCGTTGGACTCGACCAGGGTCACGCGCAGCTCCGGCAGCGCGATCGCCAGGGGAATGCCGGGCAGGCCGGGGCCGGTGCCGAGATCGGCAAGCGTGGCCAGGCCTTCGACGTGCGCGACCATCGCCAGCGAATCGAGCAGGTGGCGGGTGACCATTTCGCGCGGGTCGCGCACGGCCGTGAGGTTGTAGGTCCCGTTCCAGCGCAGCAACAGCGCCAGATAGGCCAGCAGCGGCGCGGCCAGTGCCGGGGCGAGCCCCAGCGCGCGCAGCCCGGCATCGAGTTCGTCGCGCAGCGCGGTGTCGTCGGTGATGTCCATGGCGCGCATTGTAGAAGCTGGCGGATGGCCCGGGCCGCTGATCGCGGGATGGTGGGCTGCCGAGCCGCAACCGCAGTCTTTGCCGGCGAAGCTCGGTCGGGGATGCGTCACGCCGCAGATCGAAGTCGGGCAGGCCGCGTGCCCGCCCGGGTCAATCCATCGGTCGCCACGCCACGGTCGCCAGATACCCGGGCAGCGGCGCGAACGCGCGCAGGTGCCAGTCCCCGGGTGCGCCGAGCGCGGGATCGCACGCGACCAGCGCCCAGCCGTCGTCGCGTGCGGCGAACTCCAGCCGGTCGAGCCCGAACGACAGCCCGTGTCCGTGCGCCTTGAGCACCGCTTCCTTGGCGCACCACAGCTGCACGAAGGCGGCCTCGGCGGCAGCGGGCGGCAGCTTCGCGAGTGCAGTCGCCTCGGTGGCGACGAAGAAGCGCTGGGCCAGTGCCATGGCCTGCGGGCGCGGGCGCAGCCATTCGATGTCGGCGCCGACCGTCACGCCCTCGCCAAGCGCGATCAGCAGGGCCTCGCCGCTGTGGCTCCAGTTGACGTCGAGTCCCGCGCGGCCGGGCACGTGCAGGCGCGGGCGGCCCCGGGCATCGCGTTCGAGGGCCATGGCGTCGGCAGCGACGCCCAGTTCCCCGGCCAGCCACGGGCGCACCAGGGCTTCGGCGGACTGGCCGCGGCGGTAGTCCCGCCAGGCGCATTGCACTGGCCCCACGCCGAGGCTGCCTGATTCGCTGAACATTCCGCGCCGCACATCCGCACCCGGACAGGGCGTGCAGCGTAAGCTAAAACAGCTGTTCCGCGCGCCGGACACGGCTTGCGGAACACCTTTCTGGAGTGGCAGCACGATGTCGGCAGTGGTTCGAGAGCAGGGGACAGGGCACGGGGATGACGCAGCGGACGCGGGCGAACGCCGGCCGCTGGTGGAGGGCGCTCCGTCGCGCGTGATCGCGTTCGGCCGCGACGGCGCGATTCCGCTGTCTCGTTTTCTCGCCCATGTGCACGGCGTGGCCGCGCTGCTGCCCGATGCGCCGTTCGCGCTGAACCTGTGCGAAGACCGCTACCGCTTCCTGGTGGCGTTCTGCGCGGTCGCGTTGCGCGGCCAGACCACCCTGCTGCCGCCGGCGCGCACGCGCGGGGCGATCGACGATGTGCGCGCGCGCCACCCGCACAGCTACTGCATCGGCGACCGCGACGATTGCGGGTGCGATGCGCTGCAGGACGCCGGCCATGCGCCCGAGCCGCCGCATTACGTACGCCTGCCGGATGTGCTGCCGACGGCCGATGGGGATGCGCCGGAGCTGCCGCTGGAGCATGTGGTCGCGATCGGCTTCACCTCCGGCAGCACCGGGGTGCCGGGCGCGAATGCCAAGACCTGGGCCAGCTTCCACCGCGGCACGTTGCAGAACCTCGTCGCGCTGGCCGACCTGCACGGCGAGGCGACGCTGCCGGTGGTCGCGACTGTCCCGCCACAGCACATGTACGGCATGGAGATGTCGGTGCTGCTGCCGTTGCTCGGCAACGTGGCCGTGCACCTGGGCCGGCCGTTCTTTCCCGAGGACATCGCCGCCGCGTTGCGCGATGCCCCGCGCCCCGCCTTGCTGGTGACCACGCCGGTGCATCTGCGCACCCTGGTGGAATCGGGCGTCGCGCTGCCGCCGCTCGCGGCGATCGCGACCGCCACCGCGCCCTTGTCGCGCGAGCTGGCTGCGGCCGCCGAGGCGCGCTTCGGCTGCGAGGTGCGCGAACTGTTCGGCTCCACCGAGACCTGCATCTTCGCCCGTCGTCGTTCCGCGATCGAAACGGCGTGGACGCCCTATCCCGGCGTGCGCCTGCAGCCGGTCCCCGACGGCACGCTCGTGCACGCGCCGCACCTGGCGGAGCCGCAGCTGCTTGCCGACATCGTCGAACTCGACGAGGCCGGCCGGTTCGTCCTGCGCGGCCGCCAGGCCGACATGATCGAGATCGCCGGCAAGCGTGCCTCGCTGGCGGACATTACCCGTCGCCTGCTCGCGATCGAAGGCGTACGCGATGCGGTGGCGGTCCAGTCGCAGGCGGCGGACGGATGCGGCGTGCGCCGCGTGGAGGCGATCGTCGTCGCGGACGCCGCGCTGACCGATGCGATGCTGCTCGACGCATTGCGCTGCAGCCTGGATCCGGTGTTCCTGCCGCGGCGTCTGCGGCGCGTGGCGGCGTTGCCGCGCAACGAGACCGGAAAGCTGACGCGCGCCGCGCTGGAAGCTCTGGTCCACGTCGACTAGGCAGCCGGCAGGCTGCCCACGCGCTGGCTACTCAGGAGCGCATCGCCGCCCGGCGGGGCATTTCTGCTGATCGCGTTGCGACGCTGCAATCAATCGAACGACATGCGCTGCCAACGCGCACTGCGAGTGGCGCCCCGATGCCATGGCGCGGTGTGCAGCCGTGTCAGCCCAGTTCGACCCATGCCGGCGCGTGGTCGCTGGGCCGCTCCCAGGTCCGCGGTTCGTGGTCGATGCCCGAAGCCACGGCGCGCCCGCGCAACGCATCGGAAACCAGGGTCAGATCGATGCGCAGGCCCAGGTTGCGGCGGAACGCGGCCTGGCGGTAATCCCACCAGCTGAAGACGCCGGCGTCCGCGCTGTGCAGGCGGAACGCATCGTGCAGGCCGAGGTCGAGCAGGCGCTGCAGCGCCAGGCGTTCCGACGCGGAGGTCAGGATGTGGGATTCGTTCCAGACCTCGGGGTCGTGCACATCGCGCGCATCGGGCGCGATGTTGAAGTCCCCCAGCACGACCAGCTGCGGATGCGCGGCAAGCTCGCTCGCCACCCACGCGGTCACGGCTTCGAGCCAGCGCAGCTTGTAGGCGTATTTGTCGGTGCCGAGATCCTGCCCGTTGACGACATAGAGATTGATCACGCGCACGCCGTCGATGGTCGCGGCGATCACGCGCTTCTGTTCGTCCTCGAAGCCGGGAATGCCGATCTGCACCTGATCGAGCGCACGGTCCTTGGCGAGCAGCGCAACGCCGTTGTAGGTCTTCTGCCCGGCGAATACGCTGCGATAGCCCATTGCCGCGAGCGCGGTATCGGGAAATTTCGCATCCTCGAGCTTGGTCTCCTGGATGCCAACGACGTCGGGTTGCGCATCGCGCAACCACTGCTCCAGGTGCGGCAGGCGGACATTGAGCGAGTTGACGTTCCAGCTGGCGATTTTCACGTATGAAGTCCTCTACAGGTCCGCCCATTGTAGGAGCCATGTCCATCGACTCCGGCATGGTTGCGCGCCAACTGCATGCACGCCGATGCCGCCGGTGATCTGCCGCGATCGCGGGGAGCTCGTGAGATCACAGCTCGCGAACCGCGACCATCCTCGAGCTTCGGCAAACCGGGTTCTTCGCGCGCGACGCGTCGGAACAACTGAGGCGCAAGCCGGGCCAGTGTCTCAGCGCTGCAGTTCGACCTGCTGCTGTCATCGACTCATCGCAGCGCCGAGAGGGAAGCGGGCAGTCGCCGAGCATCCGAGGTGGGCGACTCTGGAGAGGCCGGCCGGTCACCGGGCGCCCGTGGACTGCCTCATCCCGCAGGCGTCGTGGCGTATCGCAACTGCCAGGCGGTTCAATACCGATCAGGCCTCCGTCGGCCCCGGGCTTGACACCGCACGGCGCACGGTCGTGACGAAGCCGCGGCCTACGGCACGCGGCAGCAAGCGCGACGTAGATCAGCTTTGAGCACGTCTAGCTGGCGGTCCATCGTGAACAGGTCCTCGCAGCCGCGTTCACCCCGCTTTTTCATGCCGACCCCATGATGGGCTGACGCGGGCTGCGGATGGCCATTCATGTTCGATCTGCACTGCCACATGCTCCCCGGCATCGACGATGGGGCGACGAGCCTTTCCATGTCGCTCGAGATGGCGCGCATGTCCGTGGCGGACGGCATCCGGGTCACCGCATGCACCCCCCATATCTACCCGGGCCTTTACGAAAACACCGGGCCGGGCATCCGCGCCGCAATCCTCGCCCTGCAGGCCGAGCTCGATCGCGAGGGCATCGCGCTTCGTCTGGTGGAAGGGGCGGACGTGCATCTCGATCACGGCCTGATCGAAGGTGTCCGCAGCGGACGCATTTCGACCCTGGCCGGTTCGCGTTACCTGTTGTTCGAACCGCCGCACCACGTTGCACCCCCGCGGCTCGACGACACGCTCTTCGCGCTGTTGACTGCGGGAATCGTCCCGGTCATCACGCATCCGGAGCGCTTGTCGTGGGTCGAGCAGCATTACGAGACGTTCCTTCTGGCCGCGAGCCGCGGCGCCTGGATCCAGGTGACCGCGGGCGCGCTCACGGGGCGGCACGGGCGCCGGCCGAAATACTGGGCGGATCGTTTTGTCGGTGAAGGCCATTGCCACATCCTGGCAACGGATGCCCACGATCCGAGGCGTCGCCCGCCGCTTCTGGCCGAGGCGCGGGACGCAGCTCAAAAGCTGGTCGGCCCGCAGGAGGCCGTGCATATGGTGGAGACCCGGCCCTCCGGCATCCTCGATAACCGCCCGCCCGACGCGCTGCCGCCACTGCAGGCGCCAGCGGCGCCCCCCGCGCGGCGTGGCTTTCTGGGCAGGTTCCTGCGTACCGGTTGATACCCCCCGATCCCTTCGAGGTGTTCGATGAAAGGCATGTCCCGAGGTCTGCTGGCGTTGCTGTTCGCCCTCGCGCTGTCCGCGTGCGCATCTTCGAACCGTGCCGCGCACAACGAGAAGATGGGACGTGTGCTGCCGCCGCCCGATACCACCACCGCCTCGGGGGCTTACGAGGGCGCGACCGATTACCGGGTCGGTGCCCAGGACCTGCTGGAGATCAGCGTGTTCGGGGTGGAAGAACTCAAGCATCAGGCCCGCGTCAACTCCAATGGGCTCATCAACGTGCCGCTGGTCGGCAGCGTGATGGCGGGTGGCCGCACCATTCCCGAGCTCGAGCAGGAACTTGGGAAGCGCTACGCCGAAGGCTATCTGCAGAACCCGCAGGTGAGCATTTTCGTCAAGGAGTACACCAGCCAGCGCGTCACGCTCGAGGGGGCGGTCAAGAAGCCCGGCATCTATCCGCTGACGGGTCGCACGAGCCTGTTGCAGGCCATCGCGATGGCGGAGGGCCTGGATGAATTCGCCGATCTGGAAGGCGTGGTGCTGTTCCGCGAGGTCAACGGGGAGCGCATGGCGGCGGCCTTCGACGTGGCGGCCGTGCGGCGCGGCGACATGCCCGACCCGCAGATCTACGGCGATGACGTCATCGTGATCGAGCGCTCCGGCAGCAAGTCCGCTTTCCGCGAGTTTCTGCGCGTGGTTCCAGCACTCGGCCTGTTTTTTGCCCTCTGAACCGATTCACGAGGATAAACGGCAATGGATGACGATCAGCTTCCGATTCCACCCGACGACGACGGCCGCAAACGGCCGACCAACGTCAACAGATCGCTGCAGTCGAGTGATCCCCGTTCGGTTGCGGTGGACATGTTCGACGACAAGCGCAGCCAGGACAGCGAAGAGATCGATCTGGTCGCGTACTGGCACCTCCTCGTCAAGCGCCGCTGGCTGGTACTCGGCATTCTCGCGGCGGTGGTCGCGCTGGCGCTGATCGTCACTTTGATGATGCCGCCGATCTATCGGGCCACCGCAGTGCTGCAGATCGATCGGGAATCGGTGCAGATCCTCCAGGTGGAGGGGGTCGGCAACGCCGAGGCTGCGGCGCCGGACTTCCTGACCACGCAGTACGAGCTGTTGCGGAGTCGTTCCCTCGCCGAGCGCGTCGCCAACGAACTGGCGATCGACGCTGCGACGATTGAACGTCTGGATGCCACTGGCTGGTGGCAACGCGCCACTGCGGTGCTACGTCCGCGCGCGAGCGATGCCGACAGCGATGCCGATGAACCCGAGGCGGAAGCCGATCAGCTCGCCGCGCTTCGACAGGCGGTTGCGATCGTCCGCGAGGGCCTGACGGTCGAGCCGGTGCGCAATTCCCGACTGGTGCGCGTGCATTTCGACTCGACGCTGCCCGCGTTCAGCACGCGTGTGGTGAATGCAGTCGCGGATGGCTTCATCGCCCATGCCATCGAGCGCAAGTTCGATGCGTCGTCCTATGCGAGCCGTTACCTGGAAGAGCAACTCGCATTGGCGAAGGGCAGGCTGGAGGAGTCGGAGCGCGCCCTGGTCGCCTTCGCGGCGCGCGAGAACATCGTCGCCAGTGGTGAGGGCGGACAGAGCCTGGAGAGCCAGAACCTCGGCGCGCTCAACGAGGCGCTGGCCGCCGCCCAGGACGACCGCATCCGCGCGCAGGCGGCGTGGAGCCAGGTGTCGGGTGGCGGGGCACTGCCGGCCGGCGCCATCAGCAACTCGATCCTCAACGTGCTGCAGCAGCAGCGTGCAACGCTCAACGCGCAATACCAGCAGCAGCTCCAGACCTACAAGCCGGAGTATCCGAGCATGCAGGCGCTGCAGGGACAGATCGAGGAGGTCGACCGGCAGATCGGGCAGGAGCGCGCTTCGGTGCGTGCTTCGATCCAGGCGGAATACGGCGCCGCGCAGTCCCGGGAGAACATGCTGGTGTCCCAGCTCAACACCCTGCGCACGCGCACGCTCGACGTCGACAACCGCTCGATCGACTACAACATCCTGCGGCGCGAAGCCGATACCAACCGCCAGCTCTACGACAGCCTGCTGCAGCGCTACAAGGAAGTCGGTGTAGCGGCGGGCGCAGGGGTCGGCACCAACAACGTGTCCATCGTCGACCGCGCCATGGTGCCCACCGGGCGCTACAAGCCCAACCTGCTGCTCAACCTCGCGATCGGCACGTTGCTCGGCCTGATACTCGGCGTCGTGGTCGCCTTCGCGCTCGAATTCGTGGATGACACCATCAAGAGTCCGGAGGACCTGGAGCAGCACCTGCGCCTGCCCCTGCTGGGAGTGGTGCCGAATGTCCGCAAGGGCAACGTTGCCGAGGCCATTGCCGACCCGCGTTCCGCCTTCTCCGAGAGTTACCGCTCGGTCCGGACCGCGCTGCAGTTCTCCACCGATCACGGCGTGCCCAAGGTATTGCTGGTGACCAGCGCGAGCGCCGCCGAAGGAAAGTCGGTCACCGCGCTCACGCTCGCACGCAACTTCGCCCAGCTCGGCAAGCGTGTGCTGCTGGTGGAGGCCGATCTGCGCAATCCTTCGCTCCATCGTGTGATGGGCGTTCGCGCCGAACAGGGCCTGTCGAGTCTGCTCGCCGGCGCGGCGGATATCTCGGAAGTGGTACGCGACACCGACGAGGCCAACCTGCAGGTCATCCTGGCCGGCCCCTTGCCGCCGAACCCCGCCGAACTGCTGTCGGGCAGCCGCCTGTTGTCGATGCTCACGACCGCGGCCGAGAAGTACGACCAGGTGATCATCGATGGCCCGCCGGTACTCGGCATCGCCGATGCGCCGATCCTGTCGAATGTCGTGAATGGCACCCTGCTGGTGGTGAACTCCGGTAAGACGCGGATCAAGACGGCCCAGGCCGCGATCAAGCGCCTGGCCGCCGCACGTGCGCACATCATCGGCGGCGTGCTGACTCACTACGATGCCAAGGTGGCCGGTTACGGCTACAACTACGAGTCCTATTACGCCTATGGCACGACGCCGAAGATCGGCAAGGGCTGACGCAGGAGCAGTGCGATGACCGCAGGCGGAGAGGCGCTCGACCTTGCGCTGGGGCTGCTGCGGTCTCCCGCACATCGCCGCGTGCTGCAAGGGCGCCCGCTGCCGGATGGGATGACCGAGCTGCTCGAAGTGGCGTCGGGCTCCGTCGCCGCGCAGCGGTCGGCGGCCGGGCGCATGCGTGCCAGCCCCGGTCACCTGCAGGAAGCCGCACGGTTCTTCGTGCAGCAGGTGTTGTTCACCGATCGCAGCGATGCGTATCGCATCCTTGGTGCCGATGCGGGCGCCGCCGATTCGCTGCTGCGAAGGCATCACCGGCTGTTGCTGCGGTGGTTGCATCCCGACCACAACCCGGGCGCGCTGGCGTGGGAAACCACCTTCGCGCATCGGGTCAACCAGGCCTGGAACCAGGTGCGCACGCCGGTGCTGCGGCGCAGCTACGACGACATGCTGGCCACCACGGTCGTCGGGCCGCGGAGCCGTCCGGTCGGGGCACGGCTGCCTGCCGCCGGCGTCACCTCGTTATCCGATGTCGACGAGCCCGGGTCGCGGCTTGCTCCGTGGCTGGTCCTGCTGCTTGGTCTGCTCTGTCTGCTGCTGGCCTGGCTCGCCGTGCGCGGCGACCGGTGGGTTGACCACCGGGATCCGCCCGCCACGGTACAGCGAGCGATCGCTCCGACTGCAGTGGGGGCGCCCGCCGTAGAGACGACCGCGGCGCCCGTCTCCCGTGAACAGACCGACCCTGACCAGCCGGGCCGGCGGGTCGCCTCCCTGTCGCCCACCCATGCTTCGCCACCCCTGGCGCCCCTCTCAATCGCCCCGATTCTCGACGACTACGCAACGGCCCGACCCCTCGAGTCCAACGCGACGAATCCACAGCAGCCAGATGACATCGAGGCTGGCGCGCGACTCGACGTTACGTTGGAGGCGTTGCCACTGATCGCCTATGTCGAGCCTGCGGCGACTCTGGAGAATGTGGTCGTGGCGGATGAGCCCGAAATGGTTCCACCCGATCCGCTCCAGCTCCTGCGCGAAGCCGATGCCGCGGTCGCGCATCTGGCGAAGTACCTGGCGTCACCCGAGGTCGCGCCGCCCAGCTGGCGTGGCCCAGAAGTGGAGCGCAGCGCGCGTGAACTGCGCACGGCGCTGGAGGCACGGGTGACGGGCATCCATCAGGCGGAGCTCTCACTCGACACCCCCAACTGGCTCCTCGGCAGCGACGTCGCCACGCTCAACACGGCCTACCAGCTGGAACATGCAGGCAGCACGCTGGAGACGGGACTGATGCAGGTACGCCTGGAGCGCGGACTGGACGGTTGGCAGGTGGCGACCGTGCAGCTGGAGCCGGCGCGATGACAATGGCACGCAGGATCGTGTTCGTCCTGTTCGTGTTGAGTCTCGGAAGCCTGTCCTTGTGGTTGTTCGCAACACGGGGTGCCGCCGACGCGCTCGAGTCGGACCTCGCCCGCGCACGCGCGCATCTCGCAGCGGGCGAGCGGGCACAGGCCGCCGCGCTGGCGCGGCAGGTTCTGGCGCGTGAGCCTTTGCGCGGCGAAGCCTTCGCGCTGCTCGCGCCAGCGCTTGCCGGCACCGGCACGCCGGCCGAGGTCCTGGCGCGCTACGAGGTCGCGGTACGGCGTGCGCCGCGCGACGCCCACGTGCGCAGCTGGCTGGCCGTCCACGCCCTGCGACATGGTGACTACGCCAGCGCGGCTGACCAGCTGGATGCATTGATGACCGTCTCGCCGCGCTATCGCGATGCGGCAATGGCAGCACTGGGGCAGCTCGTCGCCGATCCGGACTTTGCGGACGCACTTGCACGTCACTTCGTCGACCGCCCGCAGTGGCGTGGCCGCTTGCTGCGATATCTGGAGAGCGATGGCCCTCCCGGGGCGCTCGATACCCTGCACGGCGCGCTCGGGCGCCACGGCCAGCTCGACCAGTCGGATGTCGCACGCTGGCTTGCCGGGCTGATCCGCGGCGGGCGTTGGGGGGAGGCCTATGCCGCCTGGGTTGGCACGCTCCCCGGACTGCCGGAACGCGTGCCGCAACCCTGGAACGGCGCCTTCGCCAACGCGCCCACGTCGGTCGGCTTCGACTGGCATCTTCGTCGCACGCCCGGCGTCGTGGCGCAGCGCGTGGCGACGACGGGCGGTCACGCCATGCGCTTCACCTTCCTGGGCCGACCTGTTGCCGCCGTCGGACTCGAGCAACCCCTGCTGCTGGCACCAGGCCCGCATGTGCTGCGCGTGCGCATGCGCACCGCCGATCTGCGCGCCAGTCGTGGACTGGAATGGACGCTCACCTGTGGCGACAACCGCACCCGTATCGCGGACGGAGCCCGCGTGCGCGAGTCCAGGACATGGAACGACTTCAGCCTTGGGTTCGAAGTGCCGGAGGGTGACCACTGCACCGGCCAATGGCTGCGACTCGTCAATCCGGCGTCTCGCGGGGTCGCGCAGGCATTGCGTGGTGAGCTGATGGTCACGGACGTGCGGATCGTGCCAGCAGCCAGACCGTAATCCCGCTGGAGCTTTTTTTATTAACTCTGCTAGTCGATGCCTGGCGATGAATAGGAGAAACCGCTCGGACCGGCGCCTCTGTCACATTAAATGCACGTAGAAATCACATATCTGACTGATTTTATTCGTGTTTTTTTTCGATAAGACGTTGCTATGCAGGGCGGGGAGGCCTATGCTCAATACCGAACTGTCCGGTCGCATGCTCCCCCCAAATTCGGAAGGACGTCATATGAACAAGCCTCTATTTTTCGCTGCACTTCTGTGCGCTGTGGCGGCGCCGGCCATTGCTCAAGGCCAAAGTGCGCCAACGCTTCAGGTCGACTCCGGTAGCGCAATGATCAGCCAGGGCGGTGAGTTCACTCCCGCGGCCTCCGGCACCCAGGTTCCCGCTGGGAGCCGCGTGATGCTGGCGGAAGGCAGCCGCGCGACACTCGTCTATCCCAATGGCTGCTCGCAGCCGTTGTCTTCCGCAGGCGTGTACAGCGTGCCTTCCACGTGCGTGGCCGCTTCGAGCAGGAGCAATGTCTACGGGCCTGTGGGTGCGAGCGGGGTCGAATGGGGCGCCGTTGGTATCATTGGCGGCAGCGTGGCAGCCATCGTGGCGATCGCCGAGGGCACTCTGGACGATTCGGATCCGCCGCAGGAGCCGCTACGGGGGGCGCCGCCGCCGCCGGTCAGCCGCTGACGCACCCCATGTCGTGAGCCAACGGGACGGGATTGCAGCCGTCCCGTTTCGTTAGGGGGAGGCAATGCGCCGAATGGACACTTCGCATGTCGCCATTGACGCTGGCGATGTCGCCGCCACGGGCGCCGTCTGCGCTCTGCTGACGGTGGCCCTGCTTGGCGGCGGAAGCTCGCAGCAGGCCGGTCTTGGTCTTGATCTAGCCGCCGCAATGGCAGTGCCGTTGTTGGCATGGGGAGTGTGGCGCTGGCTGGATACCGCATTCGCTGCGGCGCCCACCGCGTGGCTCTCCCTGCTCGCGCTGGTGGCGGTACTTCCGTTGCTGCAACTTCTTCCTCTGCCCGCTGGTTGGGGTGGCGAAGGGCGTCGCGATCTGAATGCCGACCTGGCCACACTGGGCGTTGCCCAGTCGGCCCGCTGGTCCCTGGCCCCGGGCGCCGTCACGGCCGCCATGCTGTCGCTCCTGCCCGCCGCGGCGGTTTTTGTGCTGACCCTGAGCCTGCGGACGCGTGGGCAACGCGCCGTCCTGGCCGCGGTCGTGGGACTTGCGATGGCCAGCCTGCTGCTCGGCGTCGCCCAGCTCGGCGCCCCCCAGGAAAGCGTGCTCAACCCCTACCCGCAGTGGGCGCCGGCGATGAACGGCTTCTTCGCCAATCCGAATCACCAGGCCACGTTGCTGGTGATCGCCGCCACGCTGGCATGTGCGGGCACCGCCCATGCGCTGGTCAACTGGCAACCGGGCCGCCCACGGCGCGCGCTGACCGTGCTGGCCTGCGTGGTCGCGATGCTGCTTTCGCTCACCGCCTTGCCGCTGACCGGCTCGCGTGCGGGCATCGTGCTTGTGATCCTCGCGCTCGGCATGGTGGTTGCATTGCAGTGGCCGCACTGGCGCGGCTCGCGGCGAGGCCGGCTTGCACTGGCCGGGGGTCTGGCCGTGGCCATCGCCGGGCTTCTGACGGCATTGCGCTGGATGCGGGTCGATGCTGTCGATGAGCTGCGCGCGCCGCTGCGCGCTGCCACCAGTGAACTCGCCACCCGCTTCTCGCCGCTGGGCGGTGGCGTGGGCAGTTATGTCCCGATTTTCGAGCAGGAGGCGCCACGCAGCCTGTTGATGAGCGAGTACGTCAATCACGCACATAACGAATATGTGCAGTGGCCGCTGGAAGCGGGATTCGTCGCCATCGCGTTGATGCTGGCGGGCGCGATGTTACTGGTGGCGACCTTCGTCGCCATCCAGCGGCAGCCGCCGGGTGATCGCATGCTGCGCCAGTCCGCATTGCTGGGGCTGCTCGTCGTCCTAGCGCATTCGCTGGTGGACTATCCGCTGCGTACGCCCGCCCTGTTGGCAATCGCTGCAGCGTTGGCGGGCATCGCGGCTTCCGCCTCGTTCGCGCGCCCCGGGGTGGTCATGAGCGGTTGACTGTCACGCATCCATGCACAGGCCTCCACCTGGAGCCGCGTGCACAACACGTCCGATGGTCCGCATCACCGCTGAACAGGACGCTTGCCCGCAATGACTGCTTACCAGCACCTTCGTAAAGTCCTGCCGGCACATCCGCGGTCATGGCTGATCACCGGCGTAGCCGGTTTCATTGGTTCCAACCTGCTGGAAACCCTGCTGAAGCTGGACCAGCGTGTGGTGGGCCTGGACAACTTCGCGACCGGGTTCCGCCACAACCTGGAGGAAGTGCAGGGGCTGGTGACGCCGGAACAGTGGGAGCGTTTCACCTTCATCGAGGGTGATATCCGCGACCCCGGGGACTGCGCCCGCGCCTGCCAGGGTGTGGAGCATGTGCTGCATCAGGCGGCGCTTGGCAGCGTGCCGCGCAGCCTTGCCGACCCCGCCAACACCAACGCCGCCAACATCAGCGGCTTCCTCAACATGCTCGTGGCCGCGCGCGATGCGAGGGTGCGCAGCTTCGTCTACGCGGGCAGCAGCAGCACCTACGGCGACCACCCGGCGCTTCCCAAGGTGGAGGAGCGCATCGGCAAGCCGCTCAGTCCATACGCCGTGACGAAATACGTCAACGAGCTGTACGCAGACGTGTTCGCGGGGAACTACGGCTTCAACACCATCGGCCTGCGCTACTTCAACGTATTCGGGCCGCGCCAGAACCCGGACGGCGCATATGCCGCCGTGATCCCCAAATGGACGGGATCGCTGCTCCGGGGCGAGGTCGTGTGGATCAACGGCGATGGCGAAACCAGTCGCGACTTCACCTACGTGGCCAATGCCGTGCAGGCCAATCTGCTGGCCGCAACGACGGCCAACGCGGAGGCGCAGAACGCGGTCTACAACGTCGCCGTGGGCGATCGCACCACGCTCAATCACCTGTTCGCCCTGCTGCGCGACAACCTCGTGGAGCACGGTGTCGCGCTCGCTGCCACGCCGTGCTACCGGGAATTCCGCGCCGGTGACGTGCGCCACAGCCAGGCCGACACCAGCAAGGCCCGGCGCCTGCTCGGTTACGCGCCCACCCATCGTCTGGCGGCCGGCATCGGTGAAGCCATGCCGTGGTACGTCCGCAACCGGGCCGTTTAGCCCGGTTGCCTGCCGGCACCTTTCCGCAACCTCCGCCGCGTCATGGATACCAGTCGAATGGCCAACCTGCCCAGCCCCACCAACACCCGTATCGCCGTCGTCGGTCTCGGCTACGTCGGCCTGCCGCTGGCGGTGGAGTTCGGCAAGCAGTACGACACCGTCGGCTTCGACATCAACCAGAGGCGCATCGCCGAGCTCCGGGACGGCCGCGACAGCACACTGGAGGTGGAGCCGGAATTGCTGGCGGAAGCCGTCGGCCTGGTCTTCACCAGCGAGCTGGAGGGCATCGCCGGGTGCAACGTGTACATCGTCACCGTGCCGACGCCGATCGACATCGCGCGTCGCCCGGACCTTGTACCGTTGCGCCGTGCCAGCGAAGCGCTGGGCCAGGTGCTGAAACCCGGCGATACCGTGGTGTACGAAAGCACCGTGTATCCCGGCTGCACCGAGGAAGTGTGCGTGCCGATCCTCGAACAGGGGAGCGGCCTGACGTTCAACCGGGACTTCTTCTGTGGCTACAGCCCCGAGCGCATCAATCCCGGCGACAAGGCGCACCGCGTCACCAACATCCTCAAGGTGACCAGTGGCAGCACGCCGGCCACAGCCGACTTCGTGGACGCGATGTATGCCAGCGTCATCACTGCCGGCACCCACAAGACCAGCAGCATCAAGGTGGCCGAAGCCGCGAAGGTGATCGAGAACACCCAGCGCGATCTCAACATCGCGCTGATCAACGACCTGGCGATCCTGTTCAACAAACTGGGCATCGACACGCTCGAAGTGCTCGAAGCCGCAGGTACCAAGTGGAATTTCCTGCCGTTCCGTCCCGGTCTCGTGGGCGGGCACTGCATCAGCGTCGATCCCTACTACCTGACCCACAAGGCGCAGGAGGTCGGGCACCACCCGGACGTGATCCTTGCCGGGCGCCGCACCAACGACGGCATGGGCGGGTACGTGGCGAACCAGGTGATCCGGCTCATGGTGCGCAACGGGATCAACCCGGTGCAGGCGCGCGTGCTGATCCTGGGACTGGCCTTCAAGGAGAACTGCCCGGACCTGCGGAACACGCGCGTAGTGGACATAATCGCGGCGCTAAAGGGTTATAGCGCGCAAGTCGATGTGTGCGATCCATGGGTGGATGTAGCAGAGGCTTGGAACGAGTATGGGTTAGGGCTGAGCGTCCCCGGACAGGGCGAATACGACGCCATCGTGATTGCGGTGGGGCATAACGAGTTCCGAGCTCTCGGCGCCTCTGGTATCCGGGCTTACGGCAAGCCGAGCGCCGTGCTGTATGACGTGAAATACGTGTTGCCCAAGGAAGCCGCCGATGGGCGGCTGTGAGCATAGAGCTTCCTGTGCAGCCGCTCCGTTTAACGCACTACTGAAGCCAGTGCCTTGATTAATCGACTACGCGACTACCTGGCGCGGGATAGCCTAGGTCCAACACTGGCGAAGGCCATTACTGGAAGCGCCGGTATACGGGTCGTGGGTCTTGCTTTCGGCTTTCTAGTCGGCGTCCAGCTCGCGCGTGGACTAGGCGCAGAGGGCTACGGCGTCTATGGCTTGGCGATGTCGATCATCGCGCTGTTGACGGTCCCCACGGAGTTTGGTTTCCCACAGTTGGTGACACGAGAGGTGGCCGCAGCTTACGCGAACGAGCAGTGGGGAAGGCTGCGGGGCGTCCTGCGATGGGCCACGCGCGCATCCATGACCATCGCAGCCTTCGTTGGGCTGTGCCTTCTTGCTTGGTTGATATGGAATGGCGAGCTTCAGGGCGCGCTGGCTAAAGCGTTGTTGCCGGGCATCGCCCTGGTTCCCGTGGTGGCGCTCCTGTCGATACATTCGGCTGCGCTACGCGGAACGCAGCAGATCATAAGAGGTCAGTTCGCGGAGGCCGCCCTGCGTCCCGGCCTCCATTCTCTGCTGTTGTTTGGAGTTCCGCTGGGCCTGTTCCCAATGACACCGGCCTTGGCGATGTGGTTGGGCGTGATTGCGGCCACCGTCTCCCTGATGGTCGCCCACCGCCTCCTGATGCGTGCCATGACGCCAAAAGTGCGCGCGAACGAGCCAGAGACGAGCTCCAGGCAGTGGTGGTTTAGCGCAATTCCAATGGCAATGACCGAAGGTATGCGGTTGTTGCAATCTCACCTGCTAATCCTCCTTCTTGGCGCTATGGTGTCGGTGGCGGAGGTGGGGGTGTTCCGGGTGGCGGCATCGACCACCGCACTGGTGGCTATGCCACTGACTCTCTTCAACATAGTGAGCATGCCCCTGGTGGCCAAGCTGCATGCGACGCAGCAGCGTGTCCAGTTGCGGCGCATGCTGGCCCTAGTTTCCGGCGGCATGGTGCTTGGAGTCCTACTGCTTTCGTTGCCCTTCTTCATTGCGGGGGAGCAGTTGCTTGCTTTTGTGTTTGGTCGTGAATTTTCTAGTGGAAACCAAGCGCTGGTCATACTTTGTGTGGCCGCTTTAGTGAATGCACTGTTTGGAATCAATGCCGTGCTGTTGAACATGACCGGCCATCAGAAAAAAGTGACCTCTGCCTCCGCTTTCGCGTTAGCGCTATTGCTTGTGGTGTCGCCGATCCTTATCAAGGACTACGGCATGATGGGTGCGGCGTACTCCAACCTTGCCTCTGCCGCCCTGTGGAATGCATTGATGTGGCGTGATTGCCAGCGCTTGCTCGGCTTGGATACGGGCGTGTGGGGCTTCCTGCGTAAATCTGCGAACTAATTCCGGTGAAGGGTTCTATGCGCGCAACTCTAAAGCGGTACCTTCCCGTCCCTGCTCGCGCCACCCTTAGGGCGCTCCTGCACTACACGCAGCGTCTCGTGCGTTGGCTGCCAATTCTCTGGCAAGTAAGAGGTCAGAGCGCAGCCGATGAGTTAACGCTGATTCGTTCGGCGCTGGCGGCCCCGTTCTTGAGCTTGTGCAACATCCAAGACTGGCAGGATCCTATCCTTCTGCAGGACGCCAACGTCGAAGTTCCAGGATTTGGAAGATTCTCGCTACGCGCCCGCACCGATGACCTCTGGCATGTTCTGCCGTGGCGCGAACATTCAATCGCGGAACTGGCGCGAAAAGTCCTTCGACCCGGAGATGCATTCATCGATGCCGGGGCAAACATCGGAATCTATACGGTGCTGGCCTCGCGCCTGGTTGGGCCTGGCGGGCGGGTGATCAGCATTGAAATGATGCCCGACACAGCCAAGCGATTGGAGTCACACATCCACATGAACCATCTGCGCAATGTCACTGTGGTCAAGAATGCCATCAGTGACGTGGAGGGGGACGTGGTGATCGCGATGGTCCAGGCCGGAAAGTATGGGCAAGCCTCGATCAGTGGCGGTGCAGAGCGCCACGAGACCAGTAGCGAAATTCCGGTCCAAACCACAACACTGGATGCGGTTGCCGAACGCATTTCGTCTGTAAAACTGATGAAGATCGACGTTGAGGGAGCCGAACTTCAGGCCTTTCGTGGCGCGAAGAGCCTCTTGAAAAAGACAAATTTCATCGCCTATGAGGCTTGGTCTCGGGGGTGTGTCAGCAAGGATGCCTTAAGCGCGTTGCTTGAGGATGCAGGATTCGCTCTTAGGAAGTTGGATGGCAACAACTGGTTGGCCGAGAAGTCAGAATAATAATGGCCACGCTTGCCATCCTTCTACCTGATCTCGGTCCTGGCGGCGCCGAGCGTATGCGGCTGCAAATGGCGGCTATCTGGCTGCGGCGGGGTTTCGCGGTGGAATTCGTGCTGCTCAGGCGGGCGGGCGAGCTGCTCCAGGAGCTGCCGGAAGGGGCGTCGCTCGTCGACCTCGGCGCGCCACGGATCCGCAGCGCGTTCGTGCCTCTGACCCGCTACCTGCGCGGCCGTAGGCCGCAGGCCCTGCTCGCGGCGATGTGGCCGTTGACCGTGCTGGCCCCTCTCGCCGCACGCGCGGTCCGGTTCCGCGGCCGCGTCGCGATAAGCGAGCATTCGCCGCTCTCGCTTGCCTACGCCGGTCGTGGCCGGGTCCACCGGGCAGTGCTGCGTGGCAGTACGCGCTTCGCATATCCTTGGGCCGATGCGCGCATCGGTGTGTCCGCGGGTGTCGCTGATGGGCTTGCCGCGCTGTCCGGGCTTCCCCGGAGCGACTTCCGGGTGGTCCACAATCCGGCCGCCGGGATGCGGGCACCAACCGGGTTGTTGCAGAGGCCACGGGTTCTGGGCGAACCGGGCCGCGTCGTCCTGACGGTCGGGACACTGAAAAAGGTGAAGCGCCACGACCTGCTGCTCCGGGCGTTCGCCAGGCTGGCCGAGCCGGACCTGACCTTGTGCATCCTTGGAGAGGGGGAAGAGCGCCCGCGCCTCGAAGCGCTGGTGCGTGATCTCCGATTGCACGGCCGCGTGTCGATGCCCGGGTACGTGGCCGACCCGTCAGCGTGGTACGCCCACGCCGATCTGTTCGTTCTGGCCTCCGACTACGAAGGCTTCGGCAACGTGATCGTCGAGGCCATGGAGTACGGCGTGCCGATCGTCAGCACGGACTGCCCGGCCGGGCCCAGCGAGATTCTGGAGGGTGGCAAGTACGGTACGCTGACGCCGGTCGGCGATCCCGAAGCGCTGGCGGCCGCCATGCAGGCGGCCCTGCGGGGGACGCACGACCGCTCCGCGCTCAAGGCGCGTGCCCGCGATTTTTCCGTGGAGAAGATCGCCGACGAATACCTGGATCTGCTGCTGCCCGACTGGCGTGCAGGGAGGCCAGCTTGAAGCCGCTGCTCTACATTGCCTACGACGGCATGCTTGAACCGCTCGGGCAGTCCCAGGTGCTGGCCTATCTCGAAAAGCTGGCAGACGAGCGGGACATCCATCTGCTGAGCTTCGAGAAGGCCGAGGACTGGCAGGACGCGACGCTGCGGGAGTCGACGGCCGCACGCATCCGCGCCGCCGGCATCCACTGGCATCCGCGGCGTTACCACAAGCGCCCCTCCGCAGTGGCCACCGCCTGGGACATCGGGGTGGGAACCGTTGCCGGTCTGGGGCTGGTGCGGCGCCACGGGATCGGCATCGTCCACGCCCGCAGCTACGTGCCGGGGGTCATGGCCCTGGCACTCAAGCGGCTCTCCGACACGCGGTTCGTGTTCGACATGCGCGGCTTCTGGGCAGATGAGCGGGTGGACGGCGGGCTGTGGCCACGCGACGGCGCCATCTACCGCGTGGCGAAGGCGTTCGAGCGGCGGTTCCTGCTCGGAGCCGATCACGTGGTGTCGCTGACCCGGGCGGCGGTCGACGAGATGGCCGGCTTCGACTATCTGCGCGGGCGGATGCCGCCGGTCACCGTCATTCCGACCTGCGCCGATCTGGACCACTTCGTGCCCGGGGATACGCCCCGGCCGGGTTTCGTCCTGGGTTATGTCGGCTCGGCCGGCACCTGGTACCTGTTCGATGCCGTGGTGGAGAGTTTCCGCCTGCTGCGCGAACGGGTGGGCGATGCGCGTCTGCTGGTGATCAACCGCAACGAGCATGACTACATCCGCGAGCGGCTCCAGCAAGGCGGGGTATCGCTGGCCGACGTGGAGCTGCGCAGCGTCAGCCACGCCGAGGTGCCGGCGCAGATGGCGCGGATGCATGCGGGTGTGTTCTTCATCAAGCCGGTGTTCTCCAAACAGGCCTCGGCGCCCACAAAGCTGGGCGAATTCCTTGGCTGCGGCATTCCCTGCCTCGCCAACCGCGGCGTTGGGGACATGGCGGCCATCCTCGAGGATGCTGGAGTGGGAGTGGCCATAGACATCACTGACGACGCCGCACTTGCCAGCGGCGTACGCGATCTGCTCGCGCTCGCCTCCGACCCGCACATCCATGAGCGCTGCAGGGACGCTGCCCATAGGCACTTCTCGCTCGGCGAGGGCGTCTCCCGGTACGCCGAGGTCTATCGACAGCTGGACGACGCCAGATGAAGAAAAATATCGACGATCTCACCGTGCAAAGCTTCGGCGACGAGTGGTCGAGGTTCGACCAGTCGGCGATGGGGGAAGAAGAAGCAAGGAAGATCTTCCAGGACTACTTCTCCGTCTTCCCATGGGATGCGCTTCCTGCAGGCGCTTCAGGCTTCGACATGGGCTGTGGCTCGGGCCGGTGGGCAACTCTCGTGGCGCCGCGTGTCGGCCACCTGCATTGCATCGACCCATCGTCGGCGATCGACGTTGCACGCAGCCGCCTCTCCGCCGTCGGGAACGTGAGCCTGCACCAGGCGTCGGTGGACGACGGGGTGCTGCCCGCAGGCAGCCAGGATTTCGGCTACTCGCTCGGGGTCCTCCATCATGTTCCGGACACAGCCCAAGCCATCCGCTCCTGTGTCGCGATGCTCAAGCCGGGTGCGCCATTCCTGGTGTACCTGTACTACGCCATGGACAACCGCGGCGCTGCTTTCCGGCTGGCGTGGCAGTGCTCCGACCACGTGCGGCGCCTTGTCCAGCGACTGCCGCCAGCGCCGAAGCATCTGGTCACCGATACGATCGCCCTGCTGGTCTATTACCCGCTGGCGCGAACCTCGATGCTGCTGGAGGCGCTCGGGTATGACGTGTCGAACGTGCCCCTGTCCTACTACCGGAGCCGCAGCTGGTACACGATGCGGACGGACTCCAGGGATCGCTTCGGGACCCCGCTGGAGCAGCGTTTCACCCGGGACCAGGTCGAGGGGATGATGGTCGCGGCAGGCCTGGTCGACATCCGCTTCTCGGACAACGCGCCGTACTGGTGCGCGGTTGGGGTCAAGCGGTGATGCGCGTCCTGGGCCTCGCGTTGTACGGCCCTCTGGCGGCCAGCACGCGCTATCGCCTTGGCCAGTACGTGCCTGGTCTGGCGGGGCACGGCATCGCGCTCGAAGTCAGGTCGCTGCTCGATGACGAGTACCTTCGCCGGCGCTTCAGCGGTGGGCGCCTGCCGCTGGCCGGGATGCTGGCGAAGGGTCTGCATCGCCTCGGCCACCTGCGCGATCAGCGGCACGACGTCGCGATGCTGCACTGCGAGCTGTACCCCCTCATGCCGGGCTGGTTGGAGCGGAGGCTGCTGGGGTCCACGCCCTATGTCTATGACTTCGACGATGCGTTCTACCTGAAGTACCGCAGGGGCGGGCTCGGCGTGCTCGACCGCGTGCTTGGAGGCAAGTTCGACGTCGTGGTCCGGAACGCCGCCGCGGTCACTGCCGGCAACCGGACGCTCCATCGCTACGCCTCCGCGTTGAATCCGCGCAGCACGCTCCTGCCAACGGTCGTGGACACGGATCGATACGTCCCGGCGCCGCGCCAGGCGAGTCGAATCTACACGGTGGGCTGGATCGGCTCCCCTTCCACGGCGCCTTATCTGGATCAGCTCATAGAGCCGCTGAGCCTGCTGGGGCGGGAGGGGCCCGTCCGGCTCGTTGTCGTGGGTGGTCCGGCGCCCGCGATTGCGGGCGTCGACGTGTGCGAGATTCCCTGGAGCGAGGCCTCGGAGGTCGAGCTCATCAACACCTTTGACGTGGGGGTCATGCCGCTTCCGGACGATGACTGGGCACGGGGGAAGTGCGCGTTCAAACTGATCCAGTACATGGCTTGCGGCGTCCCGGCGATCGGCTCCCCGGTCGGCGCGAACACCGATGTCCTGCAAGGGGGCTGCGGCTTCCTGGCGACAACGCCGGAGCAGTGGACTGATGCCCTCCGCCGGCTCCGTGACGACCGCGAACTCGCCCGGCAGATGGGGCAGGCCGGCAGGGAGCGCGCCGTCGCGCACTACTCGCTGCATCTGCACGTCCCCATACTGGCCGAAACACTTCGCAACGCTGCACAGGGAGGGACACCATGTGTGGCCTGACTGGTTTCTGGACGCGTTCCCCCAGCAGCACGGACAGTGGTGCCATCGCGGCGGCGATGGCCGACCGCCTTCGCCATCGCGGCCCCGATGATGGGGGGGTCTGGGTAGATTCCGGTGCGGGCGTGGCGCTGGCGCATCGCCGCCTGGCCATCGTCGACCTCAGCGACGCTGGTCGTCAGCCAATGCCCTCTGCAAGTGGCCGGTGGGTCCTGGCCTACAACGGCGAAATCTACAATCACCTTGACCTGAGAAGGCGCCTGGAGGCTGATGGCGTCGCCCCTGCATGGCGCGGTCATTCGGATACGGAGACGTTGCTTGCCGCGGTGAATGCATGGGGTATCGAGGAGGCCCTGAGGCGCAGTGTCGGCATGTTTGCGCTCGCGCTGTGGGACCGGTGGGAGTGCACCCTCTGGCTGGCCCGTGACCGCGCCGGAGAGAAGCCGCTCTACTATGGCTGGCAAGGCGATACGTTCCTGTTCGGCTCCGAGCTCAAGGCACTCCGCGCGCATCCGGCGTTCGACGCAGGCGTGGACCGCGGCGCGCTCGCGCTGCTGCTGCGCCACAGCTATGTTCCTGGACCGCACACCATTTACTCCGGCATTTGCAAACTGCCACCTGGAAGCTGGATCCGGCTGCGGCACGACGAGCGGCATGTGCTCCCGGTGGCCTACTGGTCGCTCGCGGAGGTCGCCGAGCGCGGGACCTCCGATCCATTCCCGGGCAGCGAGGTCGAGGCACTCGACGAACTCGAGCGTCTCCTCGGTGCTGCGGTCCGGGGCCAGATGGTGGCCGATGTTCCACTCGGCGCATTGCTTTCAGGGGGGATAGATTCGTCGCTCGTTGCGTCGTTGATGCAGGCCAAGAGCAGCCGGCCGGTGCGTACATTCACCATCGGCTTCGACGAGAAGGTCTACGACGAAGCGGTGCACGCACGTGCTGTGGCCGCGCATCTGGGTACCGAGCATACCGAGTTGCGCTTGTCGGCAGGCGATGCGCTCCGGCTGATACCGCAGTTGCCGAGCATGTATGACGAGCCATTCGCGGACTCTTCCCAGCTACCAACCCATCTGGTGATGAAGCTCGCCAGGCAGCACGTGGCGGTCGCGCTGTCCGGCGATGCGGGAGACGAGTTCTTCGGCGGCTACAACAGGTACTTCCTGGGGCCTTCGGTGTGGCGGCAGATGGAGCGCATTCCGGCACGACTCAGGCCCGTCCTGGCCGCGGGCCTGACCGCCGTGCCCGCGTCCTTGCTCAACAGGCTGATCGGGCCATTGACGAAGCGTGCCGGCGTGGGGCTGCCAGGCGACAAAGCGCACAAGCTTGGACAGCGGATGCGTGACGTGCAGGGAATCGATGACCTCTACGTGGCATTGGTCACCGAGTGGCCGGGGAATGACTTCCCCGCGCGTGAGGCCCCGATCCCGCCAAACCTGCTGGAAGACCGCGCGCGCTGGCCCCGGCTCGCCGACCCCGTGGCTCGCATGATGGCACTGGACGCGATGACCTACCTGCCGGACGATGTCCTTGTGAAAGTCGACCGCGCCGCGATGGCAGTTTCGCTGGAAACGCGGGCGCCGTTTCTTGATCGCGACGTCATGGAGTTCGCGTGGACGCTTCCGATGTCGATGAAGCTGCGACATGGCAAGGGAAAATGGATCCTGCGCGGCCTGCTTGATCGCCATGTTCCCCGGGCCCTCATCGATCGCCCGAAGATGGGCTTCGCGATACCGATCGACGACTGGTTGCGTGGTCCATTGCGTGATTGGGCGGAAGCATTGCTCGACGAGAGCCGGCTTGTCAGCGAGGGGTACCTCGAATCGCGCGTGATCCGTGCCACCTGGGAAAGGCACCTGCGCGGCGAAGGCTCGTTCGGCAGTCGCTTGTGGTCCGTGCTGATGTTCCAGGCTTGGAACGAGGACAGGCTAAGGGCCTGAGCATCCATGACCGCATACATACTGGTCTACTGCCTCGTTGCGATACCTGCCATTTTCTATTGGCGCAGGACGCAGCCGGCTGCCTGGATCGCTGCAGGCATGATCCTCGTCATCTTTGTCGGACTGCGCCATGAGGTTGGAGGCGACTGGTCTGGATACATCCTGCTGACGGAGCGCATCAACGGGATGCCGCCGCTCGAGGCGGCTCGGATGATGGAGCCGATGTACTCGCTGCTGACATGGCTTTCCGCGCAGCTGGGCTGGGGGGTCTACGGGGTCAATCTGCTGGGCGCGGCGATCTTCGTCTTCGGCCTGTTCTCCTACTGCGCAAAGCAACCGAATCGATGGCTGGCGCTGGCCGCGGCGATGCCATTCCTGGTGATTGTTGCAGTCATGAGCGCGAACCGGCAGGGCATCGCCATCGGGATCGTCATGTACGCCATGTCCCAATGGGAGCGGCTGGGCATCGCCCGCAGGGCGGCATGGATTCTGCTTGCCGCGTTGTTCCACGTCAGTGCGCTGCTGCTTCTCGTGCTTGCAGTGGCCGACATCAAGATGAGCCGTTTGAAAAAGATTCTCCTGCTCGCCTTCCTCGGTGTGGCCAGCCTGTGGCTGTTGAGCAAGTCCGAGGGGGCGTGGGAAAGGTATACGACCGTGTACGTGGAGCAGTCGCACGGCGCGTACTCGCCAGGCGCGGTGTTCCACCTGCTCCTCAACCTGGTGCCGGCAGGGATCATGCTTGCCTTCCGCAAGCGCTGGTCACGCCTTGTCCGCGACTGGCACCTGCTCCAGCAGCTGTGCATTCTCGCGTTCGCACTACTGGCGTTCTCGCCTTTCATGACCGTGGCGGTCAGTCGCATGTCGCTCTATCTTTTCCCGATCTCGATCACTTTCATCGCGTACCTTCCACAAGTGATGCGCGAGGGGCCTGGCCGGGCATTGGCGCGGATCGGTTGCGCGGTGGGCCTGGGAGCGGTCCTTGTCGCATGGTTGGCACTTTCCAACACGGCGTTCACCTACTTTCCATACCAGAACGCGCTGTTTCTTCGCTCCTCAGAGCTTGACCTGCCGAAATGACTGCGACGATCGGTGATCCGCACGGCAGCGTGACGCGGACCTGGCCTTCCACTGGCGAGGCCGCAACGAACGAGCCACGCCGTTTCATGCCCCTGGACGCCCTCCGCGGAGTGGCCATCGCTCTGGTCATAGTCCATCACGTGTGGTTCCAGTTCCCTGAAGCTCGACATTCGGTCGTGGCGAAGCTCATTGCCGCAATCGGGTGGGCCGGCGTTGACCTGTTCTTCGGAATCAGCGGCTTTCTGATCACGACGATTCTCCTGCGATACCCTCGGGGCGCATCGCTTCGACCTTTCTACATCCGGCGATTCTTCCGGATAGTCCCCATCTACATGGTCGCGGTGGTGTTGTACCTGCTTGCAGCGATCGCCGTCGGACACGAGGATGGCGTGCTCCACAGGATATGGGTCAACTTCCTGCTCCTGACCGCGTGGGCGATTCCGTTCTGGGGCGAGAATGGCGTTCCTTACACGATCACGTGGTCGGTTTCAGTAGAGGAGTTCGCGTACCTGCTGTTCGGCGTACTCTTCATCGCAAGCCGGCCGGCCTTCACCACGCTGTTGAGATGGATCGTGGTATGCGCGCTTATCGTTCGGGTGGTGTGCATCGCCCTCTTCGCATTGGAGCCGATCACGCTGTATTACTTCGCGCCAGGCAGGGTAGATGCCATCGCCATGGGCGGCGTGATGGCGACGCTGCGTCAAGACACGAAGCAGCGATTGACCGTGCCGGTGTGGATCCCATGGATCGCGTGGCTCGCCGTCGTCGCGGCGTGTGCGTTTATCAGTCGCGAGACCGTGCTCGTGGCTACCGTCGGTTACACGGCGATTGCTTGCGCCTCGGCTTGGCTGGTGCTTTGCGTGGTGGGCCGCCCAGACAACAGATTGTGGCCGGTGACGCGATGGTTCGCCAGTCTGGGACTGGTTTCCTATTTTGTTTATCTGTTCCATGGTTTCGTGATCGCGGCGCTGGTCAGAGTCCTCCCTCCCCAAGTGGCTTCCGCAGCGGGTGTGCTCGGGCTGTCGGTGGCGGTCGCTGCCATCACGTTCATGGCTGGGAGAATCTCATGGAGGTTCTTCGAGCATCCCCTGATCCGCCGCGGACGCGATATTGCCGACCGTTATGAGTCGGCAGGATCTCGAGGATAAAAATCCATGCGGAGCGCACACCCGTTGAGCATCATCTCCCGGGTAGCGTGCCATCGACAGAATCGGGACGTTGCTGCGCCGGCTTGCGCTGCATTGACTGAATGCGCTCGGCAGCGGGTCTGGACATTCGTAAGACGGCTGGTCATCGGCACGACATTCCACACAGATGCTGCTGCTTCCGATCGCAGCGCTCCGGTCAGCCGCGCCCGGGTGTTGACCGTCACGCCGTATTACCTGTTGCTGGCTGATACCTCCGAGTAACTGCGCCGGCGCAACATCGCTCCGGCGGCCACGGCTGCTGGCATTCCGGTCACCTCGCGCAGCACTGGGAGAGCAAGGCTGATGTCGCACGACATGCCCGGGCGCAGGATCGTTCTCTTCGCCAATACCGACTGGTACCTCTACAACTTTCGACGCTCCTTGGCGCTGGCACTGCGCGACGCGGGGGACGAGGTGTTGCTGATCTCGCCGGATGGCGCCTACGGCGACAAGCTGCGCGCCCTCGGCCTGCGTTGGCAGGCCGTGCCGATGGATCGGGGCAGCCTGGACCCGCTGCGCGAGGCGGTGTTGCTCATGTATCTGGTGCGCGTGCTGCGGCGGGAGCGGCCCGACATCGTGCATGGGTTCACCATCAAATGCGCGGTGTACGGCTCGCTTGCCGCCCGTCTTGCCGGGGTGCCTGGCCGGGTGAATGCCGTGGCGGGGATGGGCTACGTCTTCATCAGCGATTCCCTCAAGGCGCGGATGCTGCGCCCGCTGGTGCGGGAATTGCTGCGGCTGGCCCTCGGCGGGCCGGGGGCTCGCCTGGTCCTGCAGAATCCGGACGATGTGGCCCTGTTTGCGGAGGCGGGCCTGGTGGACTCGGCTCGCGTCCACCTGATACCGGGTTCCGGCGTGGACTGCTCGCGCTTTCTCTCCAGGCCATCTCCAGTGACCGGTCGGCCGCTGCGCGTGCTGCTTGCCGCGCGCCTGCTATGGGACAAGGGCCTGGCCGAGTACGTTTCCGCCGCACGCCGTCTCCGGGGTGAGGGGCGAGCGATCGAGTTCCTGCTCGCAGGTGATTCCGATGCCGGAAATCCAGCCGCAGTGCCTGAGGCCACAGTGCGCGGATGGGTCGCCGAAGGCGTCCTCCAGTGGCTGGGTCACGTGGACGACATGGCCGCGCTGTTTGCGTCGGTCGACATGGTGGTGCTGCCAAGCTACCGCGAAGGCCTGCCCAAGGGCCTCATCGAAGCGGCGGCGTGTGCACTTCCGCTGGTCACCACCGACGTCCCCGGTTGCCGGCAGGTCGTGACCGACGGCGTCGACGGTCTGCTCGTGAAAGCGCGCGACGCGGAGGCGCTCGCTTGCGCGATCGCGCGTTTGCACGATGATCCGGCGCTGGCGGCCCGGCTCGGCAAGGCGGCCCGCGCCAAGGCGCTGGCGGAGTTCAACGAACAGATCGTGATCGAACGGACGATGGCCGTGTATCGGGACGTCCGGCGCGCACCGTGACTGCCGCCGAGCTCCTGCTGGCGGTGATGGCCATCGCCCTGGCGGTCCTGCTTGCGCGTGGAAGCCATCCGGCGATCGCCTGCATGCTGGTGGCCTCTGCGCTTGCGGTGTCGGCGCTTCTGTTCCTGCCGACCGGGATGCTGGGTGATTGGGTGGGCATGGACCATGTCCATCGCCTGTATGCCCTGACCCGGACGACGCCGCTCGATCCCCCGGAATGGATCCACGTCATCGCATTCGCGTGGCTTGGCCTGCTGATCTGGGTCGGCCGGGCAGGATTGCGAGGCTGGCCCGGACTGTTGCTGATTGCATGCCTTGGGATCGGCGCAGAACTGGCGCAGTGGCTTGCGGACGGACGGGAGGCCGGCTTTGGCGACGCGGCCTTCAACGTGGCCGGCGGCGTGTGCGGCGTGTTGATCGCAGTCGCGGCGCGATATCTGCTGAAGCAAGGCCAGGCCCGGCCGCCGGCCCGGTAATAGGTCCTCGCCCACGGGCAACTGAATGGTTAATCCTGCGCGCGGCGGATCGCATTAAGTGGATTATCAAAAGGTAAATAGCGGTGTTGCAACCTGATTTTCTCGCGACCGTCTCGGTCCTGAATGTACGTTGCGCTGCAAAAGGCCTCCGTCAGGAGCTGGCTAGTGGCATTCGATCTGGTCGCACGGCTCGACTGGCTATCGGCATTCGCTGCCTTCGCCGCGACGACGCTTGCCCTGTGGTTGCTCACACCGCTGGCTCCGAAGTTGCGACTCGTCGACCATCCGCGTGGGCGGAAGAATCATTCGATGCCGACACCCGTGACCGGGGGCCTGGCCATGGTGGCCGGCGTACTGGTCGCGGCGGTCGGCTCGCCCGTGGTGGGAGATGGTTTCTGGGGCTTCGCCGCCGCCGCCGCGGTCCTGATCGGCATCGGCGTGCTGGACGACATCTACGACGTCCGCTGGTACTGGCGGATCCTGTCACAGGTCGTGGCGGCCCTCATCATGGTCTACGCCAGCGGCGTGCGCGTGGCGCAGCTGGGGCCGGCCCTGGGGCTGGATTCGATGGCGCTGGGTGCGCTGTCGGTCCCGTTCACCGTGTTCGCCACCGTTGGCCTGATCAACGCGATCAACATGATCGATGGTGTCGACGGCTTGGCCGGCGCCCTGGTCTGGTGTGCGCTGCTGATGCTTGGGGCCGCGGCCCTGTATGCGGGCAATGACCTCATCGCCGAGCGGATGATGCTGCTGATGGGCGCGGTGGCAGGTTTCCTGATGTTCAACATGCGATCGCCATGGCACCCACGTGCACGTCTGTTCATGGGCAACAGTGGAAGTGCCTTCCTCGGGCTCGTGGTGGCCTGGTTCTCGTTCCGCCTCACGCAGAACGCCGGCCATCCGGTGAGCCCGGTACTGGCGCTGTGGCTGCTGCCCGTCCCGGTGATGGACACGCTGGTGGTGATGGTGCGGCGCATCCGCATGCGCAGGTCACCCTTCCATCCCGACCGCAACCACATCCACCACCTGATGATCGATGCGGGGGTCAGCGTCGGCCGCACGGTGCTGCTGTTGTGCCTGTTCACGCTTGCCTGCGGCTTTCTGGTCGGGCAGGGAATGCGCGCTGACGTGCCGCACCCGGTGCTGCTGGCGATGTTCGGGGTGATGGGTCTTGCCTGGTATGCCTTCAGCGAGGAACGCGAGCGTGCGCTGGGTCTGTTCAGCCGGTTGTCCGGTGAGTCCGCTACCCAGCGTGCGGAACGGGCGCGGGCGCGCCTGGCTTCGAGCGAGTGACAGCGCTTGGCGTACGGACGCGAGGTGGCAATGTGGCGTCGCCCGTTGCATCACCTGCTGGCGAGCGGACGCTTCGCGCCTCCATGACCCTGATGGCAACCCATCGAGCCATGGGCAACGCTCCTCGCGGTGACCCGCCCGAGTTCAACGCACCAGCCAGTCCACCAGCCTGGCGACGCGCGCATACGGTGGCCGCAGCCGGTCGGTAACAGCAATGCGCGATTGCCACAGCACCGGCAGCGCCTTGGTCATCGCGTCGAAACCCGCGCGGCCGTGATACGCGCCCATGCCGCTGGCACCGACGCCGCCGAACGGCAATCCGTTCGCGGCGAAGTGCAGCAAAGTGTCATTGACGGTGACGCCGCCCGCGACGACGTGCGCGAGGATCGCCTCGACCTGCGCGCGATCGCCGAAGGGATACAGCGCCAGTGGACGATCGCGCGCCTCGACGAAGACGATGGCCTCGTCGAGCGTGCGATAGGACAGAACAGGCAACACCGGGCCGAAGATTTCTTCCTGCATCAACGCAGCATCGTTACCGGGGTCCACGACCAGCGTGGGCGCGAATGCGCGCGCCCCTTCGACCTCGAGCAGCGGCAGCACGGTCAGGCCGCGTGCGCGGGCGTCGTCGACCAGTGCGGTCAGGCGCGCATGCTGGCTGTCGCTGGCGATGTGGGTGTAGTCGGCGGCGCGCGCTGCGGGATCGGCGTAGCGACCGCGCACCTCGAAACGCAGCGCTTCGAGCAGGGCGTCGCGGCGCGCCGCGTCGACCAGCACGTAGTCGGGCGCGATGCAGGTCTGGCCGGCATTGAACAGCTTGCCGGTGACCAGCCGCGCCGCGGCCTTGTCCAGCGGATACCCGGGACAGACGATCGCCGGCGACTTGCCGCCGAGCTCGAGGGTCAGCGGCGTGAGGTTGGGCGCGGCGGCGGCCATGACCTTGCGCCCGACCGCGGTCGACCCGGTGAAGACCAGATGGTCGAAGGGCAGGCCGGCGAACGCGGCGCCGATGTCGGCATCGCCGAGCGCAACCGCGACCCGGTCGGCCGGGAACACCTCGGCCAGCAGTTCGCACAGGAACGCGCTGCTGCGCGGGGTATGTTCCGACGGTTTCAGGAACACGTGGTTGCCGGCGGCGATCGCCGTCGCCAGCGGAATCAGCGCCAGGTTCACCGGATAGTTCCACGGGGCGATCACGCCGACCACGCCCAGCGGCACGTGCCGCACCTGCGCGCGCGCCGGCCACAGCCGCCATCCGGCGCCGACCCTGCGCGGGCGCATCCAGGCGCGCAGCTGCCGGCGCAGCGCATCGATCTCCGACAGCACGCTCATGCCGTCGGCGATCAGCGATTCGGGCCGCGCCCGATGGCCGAAGTCGGCCGAGATCGCATCGGCCATGTCGTCGAACCGACGCGAAAACGCGGCGCGCAGCCGAGCGAGATCGTCGCGGCGCTGGGCGGCATCGGGGCGCCGCGCGCGCCAGGCGGCGCGCAGGGTGTCGAGCGTCGGCCGCAGGGTGCAGGCGGGCGTGGGCTCAGGCAGGCGAGGGGCATCCATCGCCCCAGTCTAGCGGCGCGGGCAAGCCAGGCTGCGGGGCGCGAGGCATACTGCGGCCATGAACCTCAGATCCTTCCGGGGGCAGTCCCCGACCCTTGGCGCGCGCGTCTATGTGGACCCCGCCGCAACGGTGATCGGTGACGTGACGCTCGGCGACGACGTGTCGGTCTGGCCGGCGACGGTGATCCGCGGCGACGTCAACCACGTACGCATCGGCGCGCGCACCAGCGTGCAGGACGGCAGCGTGATCCACGTCAGTCACGCGGGCCCGCATGCGAAGCTCGGCGGCTTCCCGACGCTGATCGGCTGTGACGTCACGATCGGGCACAAGGCGGTGATCCATGCCTGCACGATCGGCGATGCGGCGTTGATCGGAATGGGCGCGCTGGTGCTCGATGGCGTGGTGGTGGGCCGGCACGCCTTCATCGCGGCCGGCGCCGTGGTGCCGCCCGGCAAGGTGGTGGGCGAAGGCGAGCTGTGGGTCGGCAATCCCGCGCGCTGCGTGCGCCGGCTCGACGACGCGCAGATCGAGGGCCTGCATTACAGCGCCGCGCATTACGTGCGGCTCAAGGACGAATACCTCGGCGCGCTGGTGGACTGAGCCACAGGTGCAGGGCAGGGACGACGGCATGGGCCACCACACGGACGATGCGCGAGGGCGCAGGACGGCAGGGAGCCGCGGCGCCTGATGCTCGACACCGTCCGCGAGGTGCACACGCCCGAAGGCGTCGCATTGCGGCTGCCGGCGGCAGGTCCGGTGCCGCGCGCGCTGGCCTGGCTGATCGACCTGGCGATCCGCGCCGCATTGCTGATGGCGATCTCGATCGTGCTGGGCCTGCTGGGCCGCTTCGGCAGCGGGCTGTACCTGATCGCCCTCTTCCTCGTGTTCTGGGGCTATCCGGTGGTGTTCGAGGCGCTCTACAGCGGCCAGACGCCGGGCAAGCGGGCACTGTCATTGCGCGTGGTGTCGGTCGACGGCGCGCCGATCGGTTGGATGGCCAGCTTCATCCGCAACCTGATGCGCACGGTCGACATGCTGCCGTTCGGCTACGGCGCGGGACTGGTGGCGAGCCTGGCGGACCCGTGGAGCCGCCGGCTGGGCGACATGGTCGCCGGCACCCTGGTGATCCATGCGCCGCGCGAGCGCACGCACGTCGATGCGCCGGCATTCGCGCCCTGCGCGCCCGCGGTGCCGCTGCAGGCGCACGAACAGGTGGCGGTGGTCGCGTTCGCCGAACGTGCCCATGCGTTGACCGGCGAGCGCCAGCAGGAACTCGCCGACATCGTGGCGCCGCTGACCGGCGCGCGCGGAGAGGCCGGGGTGCGGCGCCTGCTCGGCGTGGCCAACTGGCTGCTGGGGCGGCGCGCATGAAGCAGGATGCATTCGTCGCGCGGCACCAGGCCGAGTGGGACGCGTTCGAGCGCTGGCTCGATGCGCGCGCCGCCAGTCCGCGCCGGGCGCGTCGGCGCCGTGGCGAGTGGGATGGTCTCGCGGACGAGGACGTCCCGTCGCACTACCGGCGGCTGTGCCAGCAGCAGGCGCTGGCCCGGCGCCGCGGCTACAGCCCGCAGGTGACCGCGCGGCTGCAGGCGCTGATGCAGCGTGGCCACAACGTGCTCTATCGGCCGGCGCCGACGCCGTGGCGACATGCACTGCGCTTCCTGCTTGCCGATTTTCCGCGCCTGGTGCGCGCGCAACGCGGCTGCCTGTGGGCGTCGCTCGCGTTGTTCGGCTTGCCGCTGCTGCTGATGTTCGTGCTGATCCAGCAGTGGCCCGAACTGGCCTACGGCGTGATGTCGCCGCAGCAGCTGGCGCAGGTCGAGGACATGTACGACCCGGCGCGCCTGGCCGCGCGCATGACCCGCGAAAGCCAGACCGACATGCAGATGTTCGGCTACTACATCTGGAACAACGTCAGCATCGGCTTCCGCACCTTCGCCAGTGGTCTGCTGGCGGGCGTGGGCACGATCTTCGTGCTGATCTTCAACGGGCTGTTCATCGGCACGGTGGCCGGGCACCTGCAGGCGATCGGCCACGGCGGGCCGTTCTGGCGCTTCGTCGTCGGACATTCGGCGCCGGAACTGACCGCGATCGTCATCGCCGGTGCCGGTGGCTTGCGCCTGGGGCTGGCACTGGTCGCGCCGGGCCAGCTGCGCCGCATCGACGCGCTCGTCCGGGCCGGGCGTGATGGCGGGCGGCTGTGCGTGGGCATCCTCGCGATGCTGGTGTTCGCCGCGTTCGTCGAAGCGTTCTGGTCGTCCACCGTTGCCATGCCCGACCCGATCCGGTTCGGGGTCGGCGGCGGCCTGTGGCTGCTGACCGGGCTGTGGCTGTGGCGCGGCGGACGCGGGGCGGCCGATGCGCGTTGACAGCGTGCAGGTCGAACTGCGCCCGCGCAGCGCGTGGGAGGCGATGGAACTGGGCAACGCGCTGGTGCGCCGGCATGCGCGCGCGATCTGGGGGCCCTCGCTGCTCCTGGGGCTGCCGGTGTTCATCGCGCTCAACGCACTGGGCTGGGCGCTCGACCGGTTGTGGCTTGCGGCGCTGCTGATGTGGTGGTTGCTGCCGGTGTTCGACCGCGCGCCGCTGTTCGTACTGTCGCGCGCGGTGTTCGGGCCCGCGCCCGGGGTCCGCGCGACCTGCGCCGCCCTGCTGCGCTGGGGCTGGCGTCCCCTGCTGGGCCATCTGACGTGGCGGCGCCCGAGTCCGTGGCGGGCGGTGACCCTGCCGGTCGATCTGCTGGAAGGTCTTGCAGGGCCACCACTCGCGCAGCGTCGCCGGCTGCTGGCCGACGGCATCGGCGGTCATGCGCTGCTGTTGACGGTCATCTGCCAGCTGTTCGTGCTGACCCTGCTGGTGTCACTCGGCGTGCTGGTGCTGATCTTCGTGCCGACCGAACTGCTGTCGGAGTCGGCGCGGGCGATGTGGGCCCTGGTCAGCGAGCACCCGCCGCGCTGGATCCAGCTGCTGGGCAACCTGGCGTTCTGGCTGGCGCTGGGGCTGATCGAACCCTTCTATATCGGCGCCGGCTTCGGCCTCTACCTCAACCGCCGCACCCAGCTGGAGGCCTGGGATCTCGAGATCGCGTTCCGGCGTCTGCGCGCGCGCCTGGCGCCTGCGGGCACGTTGATGCTCGGCTTGCTGCTGGCCGGTCTGCTGTTGGCGCCGATGTCGGCCTCGCATGCCCAGGCGCCGGCAACGGGCGACGGGGCGGCGGGCGGAACCGGACCAACGATCGGCGCCCCACCGCACCGGTCGGACGAGGACGTGGGCACCAGGAACGGGGAACTGGCCGCGGATGCCCGCCAGAGCGCCGCCGGCCAGGCGCAGGACGAGGCGCAGCGGCCGACGCTGCCCGAGGTCTTCGCCACGGTCGAGGACGACCCTGCCTTCGCCGGCGCCGTCGAGCGCGCCTACGCCGATCCGCTGCTCGACGGCAAGCGTGTCGTCACCCGCTGGCAGCGCAAGGACGAGGCCGCGCAGGCCCCCGGCTCCGATCCCGATGCGGGCGTACTGGCCATGATCGCGCGGGTGCTGGCGCTGTTCGCCGAATACGGCCTGTGGATCCTGCTGGCGATCCTGGCCGCTGTGTTGGCGGCGACCGCTCGCCACTGGTGGCCGTGGATGCGCGAGACCATCGGGCCGGTGCGCGAGCCACGCGAGATCGTCGTCGAGGAGGCTCCGTTGCTGCCCGAGGCACTGCCGACGGACCTGGTCGCCTCGGTGCGCCGGTTGTGGAACGACGGATGGCGCCGGCGCGCGCTGGCGCTGCTATATCGCGCCAGTGTCGAGGCGATGGCCACGCGTGCAGGGGTCACGCTGGTGCCCGGCGCCACCGAAGCGCAATGCCTCCGCGCGGCCCGGCGCATGCCCGATGCCGGAGACCGCGACGCGTTCGCCGCCGTGGTGCGCGTCTGGCAGCAGGCCGCGTACGGACAGCGGATGCCTGACGAGGCCGGTCTCGAGGCCCTGCTCGCGCGCCTCGCCCCACGTTTCGGATGGCGCAGCTGATGGGCAGGCCGACGCGCATCGGGCTGGGGCTGCTGGGCCTGCTGGTCGTCGCACTGGCCGTGGGCTGGTTCCTGCACACCCACGAGCGGGTCGACGAGTCGGAGGACCTGCCGCCGCGCGGCGAGGCCGCGTACAACCCCCTCTATGCCCTGCGCGAATCGCTGACCGCCGCAGGGCTGCCGGCACAGTCGCGCCAGCGGCTGCAGCTGGCGCGGGTTCCGCTGGGGCCGCGCGACACCTTGCTGCTCTACAGCGACCCCAGGGCACTGCAGCCATCGGAAATCGAAGCGCTGCTGCGCTGGGTCGACGGCGGTGGCCATCTGCTTGTTCGTACGCCCCTGCCGCGCCGCAGCGCGGAGGCCGCGCCCGCCCGGGATCTGCTTGCGCGGTTGGGCGTGCGCACGGTCGAGGGCCCGACCCGCTGCGAACCGCTGCTGGTCACCGGCCAGGAGGGACACGTGGAGTTCTGTCGCGGCCGGCGCTTCCTGCTGGTGGATGCGGAGCCCGAGTTGAGCTGGGGCGACGGCGGCGAGGACGGCCTGGTATTCGCCCGTCTCGGTTACGGCGCGGGCACGGTGGACGTGCTCGCCGACTTCGACTTCATGCGCAACGGCGACCTGCGTGAACCGCCGCACGCGCTGCTGACCCGGCAGCTGCTCGGCCCCAACTGGGGCGAGGGCACCGTGCATCTGGTGTACGCGGCAACCGTGCCGCCGCTGTGGCTGCAGATCCTCACCCGCGGATGGATGGCCTGGGGACCATTGCTGCTCGCACTGCTCGCCTGGTTGTGGATGCGCACCCAGCGACTGGGCCCGATGCTGCCGGCGCCGCCGGTCGCGCGGCGTGCGCTGCTGGAACATGTCACCGCCAGCGGCGCGCACCTGGTGCGTTACGGCCGTGCGTCGCTGCTCTACGACGCGGTGCGCGCCGCATTCGTCGAGCGGCTGCGCAGACGCGATCCGCTCGCTGCGGCGCTCGAAGGCGAGTCCGGCATCGACGCCATCGCCAGGCGCACCGGCGTGGCGCCGCGCGACGTCCGCCAGGCGCTGCAGGCGCCGGCGCCCGATGATGCGAAGGCCTTCCGCCAGCGCATCGCCCGCCTGATCCAGATGCGAAAGAACCTGTGAGGACGAACCCCATGAGAGCTCGACCATGACCGAACTGCCCATGCCTCCACCCGCGCCGATCGCCGGCGATGCGCTCGCCGAACGCGTCGCCGCGGTCCGCGACGAGGTCTCCAAGGCCTTCATCGGCCAACCCGAGGTGCTCGACCAGATCCTGGTGGCGCTGCTCGGCGGCGGCCATGTGCTGATCGAGGGCGTGCCGGGCCTCGGCAAGACGCTGCTGGTGCGTGCACTGTCGGCGGTGCTGGGATGCGGCTATGCCCGCGTGCAGTTCACCCCCGACCTGATGCCCAGCGACGTCAGCGGTCATGCGGTGTGGGACACCCGGAGCGAGACCTTCGTGGTCCGCCGCGGCCCCATCTTCACCAACCTGCTGCTGGCCGACGAGATCAACCGCGCGCCGGCCAAGACCCAGTCGGCGCTGCTCGAGGCGATGCAGGAGCAGCAGGTGACCATCGAGGGCCACAGCTTCGAGCTGGCGCCGCCGTTCATGACCCTGGCCACGCAGAACCCGGTCGAGCAGGAGGGCACCTATCCGCTGCCCGAGGCGCAGCTCGACCGTTTCCTGCTCAAGGTGCTGATCGATTACCCCCGGCACGCCGACGAGGTGGCGATGATCACGGCAATCAGCAGCGGCAAGGTCGCGGCCGATTTCGACCTCTCCCGGCTCGGCACGGTGCTGCAGCCGGGCGAGATCGTCGCGCTCCAGCGGGGCACCGCGGCGACGGTCGTGGACGCAGCGGTGATCGACTACGCGGTACGCATCGCAGCGGCCACGCGCACCTGGCCGGGTATCGCGCTCGGCGCCGGCCCGCGCGGCAGCCTGGCGCTGGTGCGCGCGGCGCGTGCGCAGGCGGTGCTGTCGGGCCGCGACTTCGTCACCCCCGACGACATCCGCGAGATCGCACTGCCGGCGCTGCGCCATCGCATCGCGCTTGCCCCGGAACTGCAGATCGAGGGCCAGGACGCCGACCAGGTGCTGCAGGCCCTGCTCGCGCGGGTGGACGCGCCGCGCAGGTGACAGCCTTGCGCCGCCACTGCCGGGAGGCGCGCGGATGAGGCCGACGATGGCGCTCATCGTTCTGCTCGCCGTCTGGGGGCTGGGCGGGGTCGCGGCCTCGCTGTGGCCGCCGGCGATCCCGCCATGGCAGCTGTTCGGAAGCGCGCTGCTGCTGCTGTCGATCGCCGACCTGGCGATGCTCGTGCGCCGCCCCACACCCGATGTCGTGCGCTCGATGGCGGACGCCTGGCCGATCGGTATCGCGCGGCCGGTGTCGCTGCATATCGACGGCGGGGCGAAGGCGCAGCACGTCGAAGTGTTCGATCTGCATCCGCCCGGCTGGCACGTCGACGGCCTGCCGCGCGCGCTGCGGCTGGTGCCCGGCACCGTCGCCCGCGTCGACTACACCCTGCAGCCGGACATGCGCGGGCCGGCGCAGTTCGAAGGCGTGCAGTTGCGGCTGCGCTCGCCACTGGGCCTGTGGCGACAGCGGCGCGAGGCCGGCACGCGCAGGCAGGTGCGGGTGTTCCCGAACTTCGCGCCGCTGACCCGCTTCGCCCTGCTCAGCGCCGATCGCGCCTCGCGCCTGGTCGGTGCCCACATCAAGCGCCGTCGCGGCGAGGGCACCGACTTCCATCAGATGCGCGAATACCGGGTGGGCGACAGCCTGCGCCGGATCGACTGGAAGGCGAGCTCGCGCGCGCGCAAGCTGATCTCGCGCGAATACCAGGACGAGAAGAACCAGCAGCTGGTCGTGGTGCTCGATACCGGCCGCCGCATGCTGGCCCAGGACGGCGCGCTGTCGCATTTCGACCAGGCGCTCGACGCAGCGCTGGTCGTGTCGTATCTCGCGCTGCGCCAGGGGGACGCGGTCGGCCTGCTGGCGACCGGCGGCGAGCGTCGCTGGATGGCGCCGCAGCGTGGCCTGGCTGCGATCGATACCCTGCTGCGGGTCAGCCATGACCTGCAACCGCAGCCGGTGGCGACGGACTATCTCGCCGCGGCCACCGAGCTGTCGCGGCGCCAGCGACGGCGTGGCCTGTTGATGCTGGTCACCAACCTGCGCGACGAGGACATCGACGACGTCCTCGCTGCGGTGCGCATGCTGCAGAAGCGGCATCTGGTCGTCGTCGCCTCCCTGCGCGAGCGCGCGCTTGACGAAATGCTCGACGCCGACGTGCACGACCACGACGATGCGGTCCGCGCCGGTGCCACCGCGCGCTATCTGGCCCAGCGCAAGGCCGCCCACGATGCCCTGCGCAACCACCGCATCGGCGTGCTCGATGTGACCGGGGACGAGCTGCCTGCCGCGCTGGTGCAACGCTATCTGGCGATCAAGCGCGACGGGCTGCTGTAGGTCCCGCCGCCGGATCCGGCGACAGGATGGGCAGCGGCTTGCTGTCGCGCCTGCCCGGATTGGTCCGTCTGTCGGCGGAAGGCGGGACGCGGATCAGGCGCCTACGCGCGCGCGGACCTGGGCGATATCACGCACCGGCCGCACCTCGATGCTGCCGGTGCGGGCCCACGGCAGCTCGCGGGCGATGCGCAGCGCGTCCTCTTCGCTGTCGGCTTCGATCAGATTGAAGCCGGCGAGCATCTCCTTGGTCTCGGCGAACGGGCCATCGAACACCTGGGTGCGTCCGCCGCGGGTGCGCACCGTCTTGGCGGTGCTGGCGTGCTCGAGCTGCTCGGAGCCGAGCAGGGTGCCCTGTGCGCGCAGCGCATCGGCATGCTCGAGGCAGCCGCGCATCATCGTGTCGAATTCACCTTCGCCCAGGCCGTCGAGCAATGCATCGTCGGTGTAGACCAGCAGCAGGTACTGCATCGGAATCTCCCGGGCGCGCCGACGGTGTCAGGCGTCGAGGTGGAAATAGGGTTCGACGGTCCCGCGCAGCTTCACCGTCAACGGCTGGCCGCGCCGGTCGAGCGCACGGCCCGCGGCCACGCGGATCCAGCCTTCGCTGATGCAGTATTCCTCGACGTCGCGACGCTCGTTGCCGTTGAAGCGGATGCCGATCCCACGGTTCATCGCGGCCTCGTCGTAGTGCGGGCTGCGCGGATCGTTGGACAGGCGGTCGGGCGGCGTATCGGTCATGGTCTGGGTGGCGACTGGGAATGTGCGCGCAGGATACCGCCGCGGCGCGCATGCTTCATCCCCGGCCGCTATCGCGTTTCGACGCCGGCCTGCCTGCGTGCGTTGGCGATCACCGCGTGGACCAGTGCGCGGTCGCGATGGCGCGAGATCGCCACTGCGCCAAGTGCGATCGCGCGATCGCGCATCGCGGCGGTGACGTCGTAGTGCGCGCCGCTCGCGCGGTCCTGGAACGCCCGGCGCGGCATGCCGAGGGTCGATGCGAAGGCGTGCAGTTCATCCAGCGTGTCGGCCATCAGGTGCGCCCAGCGTTCGCCACGCCAGAGGTGCACCGCATCGTCGACATATACGGTCATGGCCAACCTGCGCACGGGCCCATCGCCCGGCGAGGATGATAGCCGCGCGTGCGGTCCGGCCCATGCATCGCGCGGACATTCGCGTCGAGCGGGGCCCCGATTCGCGGCGGATCCATACGTGCGCGCGGCCGCGTTCCATGCGTCGGGTAACTCAGTGCTGCGCGAGCGCGGGTTTGATGTCCCGGCGCAGCCAGTCGTCGATCAGCTGTTTCTCGTAGCGCAGCGAGTCGCTGCTCATGCCCGCGGGCCCGCGCTGCATGAAGGCCAGGTCGCGCAGTTCACGCGAGCCTTCGGCAATCACGTTGCCGTCGGCGTCGCGCAGCACGAAATCGAGGTCGATCCGCGGCGGGTAGATGTCCTTGATGATCCGCACATCGTCCATCTGCGGTCCCTGCCACGGCTCGTACATGCCGGCGCGGCGGATGTCGCGGATGGTCACGTCCAGCGTATCGCCCGCGGGCAGCTGGCGTTCCGCGCGCTGGCGGATGTAATAGGCGATCTGTTCCACCCAGTCGCCCCGGCGCGCCTCCCAGCTATTGCCGCTCAGGCGGATGTCGGAGAACGCGGAGGGATCGGTCCACTGCACCGCGACCGGGCTGTCTGCCGGCAGGCTGCGTGGAAGATCGGGATCGGTGACGTCGCTGCGGGCAAGCACCGGCGCGGAAATGGCCGTGAGCGCAGCGGCGAGGAGCAGGGACAGGGAACGTCGGTTCATCCGGATTCTCCCAGTGTGGCGTGCGTCCAGGAACACGGACAGACGCCAATTGTGCGCCCGAGGCGCTTAACAGGTGCTCAAATCGGCGGGATATCGGCATCGTCCGCGCTGCCCGGCACGCGCGGCTCGGCCGCTGTGACGGCGTGGCGGCGACCCATCGACCGGTACGCAGGCGGCTCGATCGGCACCGCGCCGGCCGCGACCTCGTGCACGGCCTGGCCTTCGAATCGCGGTCGAATCCATCGCCGCGCCCCCGCGGGGTGGGACTGAATCGGCCGAGCCGGCCTGGCGCAACAGCCCAGCGCGGGCGGCAGTGCAGGCCCTGCGGCGTGGGCGCATTGGATCGGCCGGTCTGCGGGCGGTCATCTGGCACCCGTTAGTCTTCTCCCCATGCGTTCTGTTCTATGTTCGACCCTGATGTTCCTGGCGCTGCTGATGGCGGCGCCGGCGAAGGCCGCCGGTCCGCTGGACCGGCTTTCCCAGGCGGCTCCGTCGCTCGACCGGCGGGTGCTCGCACTCGCGCTCCAGGCGCGTACCTGCGCGGCCCGCAGCGGGGATGTCGGGGAGCGACTGGCGGTGATCGACTACTCGCGACCCTCGACCGAAGTCAGGATGTGGGTGTTCGACGTCGCGGCCGGGCGGCTGCTGCATGCCGAACATGTGGCGCACGGGCGCGGCAGTGGCGAGAATCTGGCCACCGCCTTCTCCGACGTCGACGGCAGCCACAAGTCCAGCCTGGGACTGTTCCGCACCGCGGAAACCTACGTCGGCGGCAACGGCTACTCGATGCGGATGGATGGGCTGGAGCCCGGATTCAACGGGCGTGCACGCGAGCGTCTGATCGTTATGCACGGTGCGAACTACGTCGACCCGGCCCAGGCGAAGCGCCAGGGCAGGCTCGGACGCAGCTTCGGCTGTCCGGCGGTGCGCAGCGAGGTGGCGCGCGTGGTGATCGATTCGCTCAAGGACGGCCAACTGCTGTTCGCCTACGCCGCCGATGCCGACTGGCGCGCGAACTCACCGCTGCTCAACTGCCCGCACGGCTGAATGCGAGCTGCCGGCTTCACGCGTCCGGCGCGGTGCGCCCGGGAGGATGCGCGCACACCGTACCCGAGGAGCCCGCATGACCCATCCATGGATTCGCAGTGCAGCCACACTGGTCTGCAGTTTCGCCATCGTCGCCGCACTCCCGGCAGGGGCGCAGACACCCGCCTCGCAGCCGTCGGAGACGCAGCCGACGGGCGCACTGACCGCCGAAGCCGTCAATAACGCAGCGCCCGATGCCGGCGATGCGGCCCTGCTGCGGGTCCAGATCCTGCTCGATCGGATGCATTTTTCGCCTGGCGAGATCGATGGCCGTGGCGGCACCAACACCACGCGGGCGATTGCCGGCTTCCAGCGCCATCGCGGCCTGGAGGCCACCGGTGAGCTCGATGACCGGACCTGGGCTGCGCTCACCGAGGGCGACGCGGTTGCACTGGCCCCCTACACCCTGACCGCCGAGGATGTCGCCGGACCGTTCGCGCAGATTCCGGACGACATGATGGCGCAGTCGAAGCAGGACGCCCTCGGCTACGAGAATGTCACCGAGGCGCTCGGCGAGCGCTTCCATGCATCGCCCGCGCTGCTGCGCAGGCTCAATCCGGATGCGGAGTTCACCGCCGGCACGCGCATCGTCGTGCCCAACGTCGCGGACGCCGCTCCCTTGGCCGAGCCGGCGCGCGTGGTGGTGAGCAAGTCCGATTCCGTGGTGCGCCTGCTGGACGCTGCCGGCAAGGTGTACGCGCAGTTCCCGGCGTCCACAGGCTCCGAGCACGACCCGCTGCCGGTGGGTGAGTGGAAGATCGAAGGCGTCGCGACCGACCCGACCTTCCACTACAACCCCGACCTGTTCTGGGATGCCGATCCCTCGCATGCCAAGGCGGTGCTGCCGCCGGGCCCGAACAATCCGGTCGGCAGGGTGTGGATCGACCTGTCGAAGCCGCATTACGGCATCCACGGCACCCCGGAGCCGGCGAACATCGGCAAGACCCAGTCGCATGGCTGCATCCGCATGACCAACTGGAGCGCGCGCCGCCTTGCCGAGGTGGTCAAGCCGGGCATGGCCGCAAGCCTCGAGGAATAGACCATGCGTCGGCCTGGACTCTGGATCGCGTTGATTGCGGTCGCGGTGCTGGTACTGGTCAATGTCGCGTGGTGGCTGCGGCAGGGTGCGCCGCTGATCGAGCGGAACCCGACGCAGGTCGAGACCACGGACGCCGTGGTGGCGCCCGCGCCGCTCCCGGACCGGCTCGCCGTCGCGCCTGCCCCGGCGCCGTCCGCCCCCCCCGTCGCCCCGACCCCGTCCCCCGCGACGGAGGGGCTGCTGCTGCCGGTGCAGGGCATCACCCTTGCCGATATCCATGACACCTTCGACGAAGCCCGCGGCAGCGAGCGTCGCCACGAGGCGCTCGACATCATGGCGCCCGCCGGGACCCCGGTAGTGGCGGTGGCCGATGGGACGATCGAGAAGCTGTTCACCAGCGACGCCGGCGGCCTGACGATCTACCAGTTCGAGCCGAGTGGTCGCTTCGCCTACTACTACGCCCATCTGCAGGGCTATGCGCCGGGCCTCGCCGAGGGCGCGCAGGTGAAGCGTGGCGACGTGCTCGGCACGGTGGGCAGTACCGGCAACGCCGATCCGGCCGCGCCGCACCTGCATTTCGCCGTCTTCCGGCTGACCCCGGCCCGGCAATGGTGGACGGGCGAGCCGATCAATCCGTATCCGCTGCTGGGCGGAAGCAGGGCCGCGGACGTGCCGATCCCCTGAGTGACGCGCGGCCGGGCCGCGACGGGCCCGTCCGCGCCGCGCGGGACAGCCCGCAGGTGATTCGCCAGCGGCCAGCCCGTGGTCCGGGCCGGACGCCGGCGTGCTTCAGCGGCGGGTTCGACCCTCCCGGCCGGAGATCAGTCGAGCAGGGGCTGCAACGCCGGCCAGACGTGATCCAGGATCTGCGCCTGCGCCTCGGCCGTGGGATGCAGGTTGTCGTCCTGGAAGTTCGCCCGGTCGCTGGCGATCGGCTCGAGCAGGAATGGCAGCAGCGCGGTGTCGAAGGTGTCGGCGAGCAGCGCGTAGTTCGCCTCGAAACCGGCGGTGTAGTCCGCGCCGAGGTTCGGTGGCATCCGCATGCCCACCAGCAGCACCTTCGCGCCGACGTGCTGGGACGCGCCGATCATCCGGGCGAGGTTGCGGCGCGCATCCGCCAGCGGCAGGCCACGCAGGCCGTCGTTGGCACCGAGCGCGATGATCACGACCGCAGGACGCTCGCGCACGACAGCGTCGACGATCCGCGATGCGCCGCCGGCAGTGGTCTCGCCGGAAATGCTCGCATTGACCACGCGCCAGCCCGGCGCCTCGCGCTGCAGGCGCTGTTGCAGCAGGGCCACCCAGCCTTCGGCCGCGGACATGCCATAGCCTGCCGACAGCGAATCGCCCATCACCAGCACGGTGCGCTCACCGGACTGTGCGGGGGCGGCAGCGGGCGCCGGCTGCGCCTGTGCTAGAACGGGCAGCGCCAGCAGGCAGGCCAGCAGCCAATAGGCCAGCCGCGCTTGCATCCGGCGGCGCACGGCCGCAGTTCCCTCTGTCATTCCGGTTTCTCCGTTTCGGCCGACGCCACTCCAGGGCGGCGCCGGTCAGTGTTCATTTGAAGGATATCTATGCACGACGGCCCCCCCATGCAAGCTGAAACGCGGCGCAGGTCGGCCCATGCGCTCGAAGTGGACGGACTGGGCAAGCGCGTCGAGCTGCCGTCCGGAGCACTGACGATCCTGCAGGACGTCGGCTTCCGCATCGCGCACGGCGACACCGTGGCAATCGTCGGTGCATCCGGCTCCGGCAAGAGCACGCTGCTGTCCCTGCTGGCCGGGTTGGATACGCCCAGCAGCGGCCGCGTGTCGCTCGATGGCGAGGCCATTTCCACGCTCGACGAGGACGGCCGGGCGCGCGTGCGCGGCGAGAAGGTCGGCTTCGTGTTCCAGAGCTTCCAGCTGCTGCCGGCGCTCACCGCGCTGGAGAACGTGATGTTGCCGCTCGAACTGCGCGGCGACCGCGAGGTCGAGGGCCCGGCGCGTGAGGTGCTCGCGCGCGTGGGGCTGGCCGAACGCCTGGGGCATTACCCGCGCCAGCTCTCGGGCGGCGAGCAGCAGCGCGTGGCACTCGCCCGCGCGTTCGTGACCCGGCCGTCGTTGCTGTTTGCCGACGAACCCACCGGCAATCTCGATACCGCCACCGGCCAGTCGATCATCGAGCTGCTGTTCGCCCTCAATGCCGATGCCGGCACCACGCTGGTCCTGGTCACCCACGACGATCACCTGGCGCAGCGCTGCCAGCGCCGGCTGCGCATCGACAGCGGCCGGCTGGTCGCCGACGAGGCGATGCCCGCATGAGGACGGCCGCGCTCGCGTGGCGGCAGCTGCGCCGCGACTTCAAGGCCGGCGACATCCGCATCCTGTTCGCCGCGCTGGTGCTCGCGGTCGTCGCGGTGACCGCGGTCGGCTTCGTGACCGACCGGGCAGAGCGCGCGCTGGCGATCGAGGCCAACCGCCTGCTCGGCGGCGATGCGGTGGTACGCGGCGATGCACCGATCGAAGGCGCGATCCGCGATGCCGCGCAGGCGCCGGGCCTGCAGACGGTCGACACGGTCGAGCTCGACAGCATGATCCGGGTCGGCGAGGGCGATGCGGCCAACCTGCGCCTCGGCGACGTGCGCGCGCTCGGCGACGGCTTTCCGCTGCGCGGCACGTTCCGCATCGCCGGCGCGGACGGCATCGAACGCGACGCCGCGGCAGTGCCCGAGCCCGGCACCGTGTGGATGAGCCGCGCCGGCGCCGACACGCTCGGCACCTCGGTCGGCGAAACCGTCACCTTGGGCACATCCGCTTTCCGGCTGGCGGCGCTGGTGCTGCAGGAGCCAGACGCGTCGATCGACTACTTCAATGTCGCGCCGAAGGTGTTCCTGCACCGCGCCGACCTCGAGGGCACCGGGCTGGTCCAGCCCGGCAGCCGCATCCGCTACCGGCTGGTCGTCGCCGGTGACGCCAATGCGGTCGACACCTTCACCGGGATCGCCCGCGCCAATCTCGGCCGTGGCCAGCGCGTGGAGACCATCGGCGATGCGCGTCCGGAAGTGCGCTCATCGCTCGATCGCGCCGGTCGCTTCCTCGGCCTTGCCGCGCTGGTGTCGGTGATCCTCGCGGCGGTCGCGGTGGCGATGGCCGCGCGCCAGCATTCCGCCCGGCATCTGACTTCTGTCGCGGTGATGCGCTGCATGGGCGCGCAGCAGCGCACCCTGGTCGGCATCCATGTCGGCGAGCTGCTGCTGCTCGGCGTCATCGCCTGCACGCTGGGCGTGGCCATCGCCTTCGGCCTGCAATGGGGCATCGCCCGCTGGCTGGAATCGCTGCTGGGCCTGTCGATCCCCGCCGCCGGATGGATGCCGGCGCTGCAGGGCTATGGCGTCGGGCTCGTCGTGCTGATGGCCTTCGGCGCGCCGCCGGTGCTGGCGCTGCGCCGGGTGCCGGCCCTGCGCGTACTGCGGCGCGATCTGGGCGGTTTCGAGCCGAGTGCCTGGCTGGTGGGCAGCGCGGGTTTCGTGGGCCTGGCCGCGCTCGTGTGGTGGAAAGCCGGGTCGGCGACGCTGGGCGGGGCGATGCTGGCCGGCATCGCGGCGACGTTCGCCGTGCTTGCGCTGCTGGCCTGGGGCCTGATCCTGCTGGTGCGCGCGCTGCGCACGCGGCTGCGCGGCAGCCTGCGCTACGGCCTGGCCAACGTGAGCCGGCGCGCGGGGACCAGCGTTGCCCAGGTCACCGCGCTCGGTCTTGGCCTGATGGCGTTGCTGCTGCTGACCTTCGTGCGCACCGACCTGCTGGATCGTTGGCAGCTCGCGCTGGGCCAGGACGCACCCAACCGTTTCATCATCAACGTGCAGCCGGACCAGCTCGATCCGCTGCGCGCCTTCATCGCCGAGCAGGGCGTGGACGCCCCGGTGCTGTTCCCGATGGTCCGCGCGCGTCTGGTGGAACGGAACGGCGAGCCGGTGCGCGGCGAGGACTATGCCGGGCGCAGCGGTGACGAGGTCCAGGACCAGCAGGCGCAGCGCCGCGCCGAACGCGAGTTCAACCTGTCGATGCAGACGGATCTGCGCGACGACAACCAGGTGACGGCAGGCAGGTTCTGGGGCGGCGACACGCCGGCCGCGCCCGAGATCTCGGTCGAGGAGAACTTCGCCAGGGATCTCGGCTGGCAGATCGGCGACCGCATCACCTTCGACATCGCCGGACAGCGATTCGAAGCGCCGATCACCAGTTTCCGCAGCATCGAATGGGAAAGCTTCCGTCCGAACTTCTTCGTCGTCGCCTCGCCGGGCGCGCTGGATGCGTTCCCGGCGAGCCACATCACGGCAGTGCGGGTCCCGCCCGAGGCCACGCGGTTCACCGCCGATCTCGTGCAGCGGTTCCCCAACCTGTCGGTGATCGACATCGACGCGGTGCTGACCCAGGTGCGCAGCACGGCCGACCAGGTCTCGACCGTCGTGCAGGTGGTGTTCTGGTTCTCGCTGGCTGCGGGCGTACTGGTGCTGCTGGCGGCGGTGAGTGCCAGCCAGGACGAGCGCCTGCTCGAAGGCGGGGTGATGCGCGTACTCGGCGGCAAGCGTGCGCAGCTGCGTCTCGCGCAGGCCTCGGAGTTCGCGGCGATCGGCCTGCTTGCCGGCCTGGTCGCGGCGATCGCCGCATCGATACTCGCCGGCGTGATCGCCGTGCGTGTCTTCGATCTGCCGTGGACGCCGAACTGGGCGCTGGCGGCCGCTGGCGGCGGTATCGGCATGCTGATGACCCTGCTCGCGGGCCTGTGGGCCACGCGCCGTGTACTCGACGCGCCGCCATCGGTGACGCTGCGGGCGCTGCAGGAGTGAGGGAAAAATGGCGGACGAAATCGCTACTGCCGGGCTTGCTCGGTCCTACGGACTCACCGGTGGCGCTGCGCAGATCGCGACCCTCCGGCTGCGCTGGTCGATCAGCACGACGCTGCCTTGCAGCGCGTGCGCGCCGATCAGTATCTCCGGGAAGCGCATCGAGACCCGCACTTCGATGCCCGACAACGTCTGAGCGCCCATCCGCAACGGCTCGCGCAAGCGCGCACGCGCGCCATCGACCTTGCCATTGGCGAGCGTCAGGCGGTCCGGTGTCAACACGGCAGCATTGGATAACGCGTCGTAGTGCGCCTGCGGCATCACGAGCGCCACGTTGGCACCGGTATCGAGCTGCGCCTCGACTTGGAGATCGCCGATCGCAACCGGAATGCGGAACGGCCGCGTGTAGGCGAGGGTGTTGAGGTGCTCGGCGGACAGCTTGCGGGTCCGGCTGAAAGACAGCATGCGGCGCGGATAGTCGATCACCAGCAGGCCATCGGCGAAGAAGTCTCGCGCCAGGATGCCGTCGAATGCTGCGGCGGTGGACTGGTGCGCGTTGTAGTCGCGCATGATCGCGACGACATCGCCATGGTGCAGCGCGCCGAGCGCGAGGCTGCGTAGCCGGGTGGTTTCAGCCTGCGCGGTGCTGACTCCATCGAAGTTGGCTGTACGCCCCACGCGCGGCAGGCGCAGCGCGTCTGTCAGCCGGCTGTCCGCTCGTGCAATTCCGCTGGCACCAGTGTCGACCGCAAAACGGTACGGACCCGCGTCGTTGACCCGCGCATTGACATAGACGCGACCGTCGACGAGATCGAACGGCACGTCGACCAGTGCGTCGGTTGGCGGCGATGTGGCCAGTGCGCAAGCATCGTCCGGCGGCGGCGTGGTTGCGTGCACAGCACGCGTGCCGAGCAGTACAGCCAAAAAAAGCGAGGCCAGGGAGCAGGCACGAAAGCAGAGTCTGGCGCGGGCACCGGAAGGAGATGGGGGCATGAAGGTGGGCTCGGTTGCCGCTTACCCCGTTGGTGAGCGACGTGGGTTGCGGGCAGGCGGAGAAGCGCGCGGTGATTTCCTGTCCCGGGTGCAGGGCGATCCTCCACGCCGGAGGATTGTCCGGGGCGTGGCTCGTCTTCAGCGGGTTCGGCGCGCGAGCGCGAAGGCAACGAGGTTGCCGATGCCGGTGGCGCCGAGCAGAAGGGCGAACACGCCCGGGGTCGCTTCGGTCCAACCGAAGGCTTCAATGCCGGCGAACCCGAGCGCCAGCGCAAGGAGAATCGTGCCCCAGCGCAGGGAGGCCTGGCGGCGCCGAGCTTCTTCCCCGTCGAGGAGTGAGCGAAGCATGTCCTCCGAACCGTTGATGGCCACCATCTGTCGCCGGGTCCGCGCGTCGACTACCGCTTTGATGGACAGATAAGTGCAGACGAACATGGTGATCGGGATCAGGATGGCGTAGTCCATGGGACGGGCTCCGTTGGGGGTGGTGGTGACGCGGTTCGAAGAAGGGATGCGGCGAAAGCGCGACCGGTTGCACCAGCCACCGCGTGATCTGCCGCGGGTGTCTTGCAACCGTGGTCCCGCCCGCCGTATCCATGTCTGCAATGCCTTCTACTCCGCCATCCGATGACGCGATAGGCGCTGACCGCGCTCTGGTCGCCGAGGTGCTGTCCGGCGCTCCGGGCGCATTCGAGCGGCTCGTTCGTACGCATCAAGGCCTTTGCTGGCACGTGATCGAGCGCATGGTCCGCCATCCGGAAGACACCCGGGAGCTGTGCCAGGAGGCGTTCCTGCGCGTGCACCAGGCCTTGCACCAGTACCGCGGCGACAGCGCCCTCAAGTCATGGATCGCGCAGGTCGCCTACTCGGTGGCGAAGCGGCACCTGGAGCGCCGACGCATACCGCTTGCTGACGTGCCCGAAGATACCGAGGGCCTGTCGATGGTCGAACGGGTGGCCGACGGTTTCGATCTTGAGCAGTCGGCCTCCGACCATGAGGCCGCCGCACACCTGCACGCCGCCATCGACCGGTTGCCGCCGCTGCAACGCACGCTGTTGACGCTCTATCACCTCCACGAACTGTCGATCGGTGAGATCGGGTCCATCACCGGACTCGCCGATGGCACCATCAAGAGCCACCTGTTCCGGAGTCGCAAGCTGTTGCGCGGACTGCTGGAATCACACCAGGGAATGTTCGCCGCATGAACCGTCTTTTGGACTTTCGACTGGACGAAACGCGCTGGCAGGCGCAGGAACACGGGGTGACGGACGCGCCGCGGGATCACGGCGATGCCGTGCTGGGACGGGCGTTGCGCACACTGCCGTCGTCCAGACCACCGGTCGATTTCGCCGCAGATGTCGCCCGCGCCGCGGCTTGCGCAGGCCTCGCGGCCGGGTTCACCCATCCCGGCGAACGGCTGCTGATGAAAGCACTCGGCATTACGATGGGTGCCGGCCTCGCCGGGTGCACCCTCGCCTACGGCGAAGCGTGGATCGCGGCGATCGCATTGGCGTTGGGGGAGGGTGCGCTGCGCTGGGGGCTGCTCGGTGGGGCCTGCCTTGCGATTTCAGGCTTGCCGTGGCGACACCGCCTGGCATTCGCAGGGCGCGCGCCGGCGATGCAACGGGATTGACGCGAGGGACCGTGATGAGCGGAACGTGCGGTCGCGAGTGATGCAGCTTTGTTGCGCAGGAGGCCGAACCGGTGCGGGTATTCGAGCGCCATCAGGCCATCAGGCCATCTGGCTGATGGTCCTGCGGAACCGCGCCAGCGACAGCAGGAACAGCACCGTGCCGATCACCAGCAGCAGCAGGAACTGCTTCCAGACCACGTCGATGCCGGCGCCGCGATAGAGGATGGCCTGGCCCAACTCGACGAAATGGGTGGTGGGCGCGGCCAGCATCAGGTCCTGCACCAGCTTGGGCATGCTCTCGCGCGGGGTCATGCCACCGGAGAGCAGCTGCAGCGGCACCAGGGTCAGGATCAGCAGCAGGCCGAACTGCGGCATGCTGCGCGCCAGCGTGGCCAGGAAGATGCCCATCGAGGTAGTGGCGAACAGGTGCAGGGCCGCGCCCACCAGGAACAGCGCCACCGACCCTTCCACCGGCACGTGCAGCAGGCCGCGCACCACGAAGCTGAGCGACAGCGCCGCGGCCAGCAGCACCACCGCGCCCATCGACCAGACCTTGGCCAGCATGATCTCGGTCGGCGTGACCGGCATCACCAGCAGGTGCTCGATGGTGCCGTGCTCGCGCTCGCGGATCAGCGCGGCGCCGGTGAGGATGATCGACAGCAGGGTGACGTTGTTGATGATCTCCATCAGCCCGCCGAACCAGGGCTTTTCCAGCGCCGGGTTGAAGCGCGCGCGCAACGCCAGGTCCACCGGCGGTGCGCTGCTGCCGCGATAGCGCTGCACGAACTCGTCGACCTCGCCCGTCACGATCTGCTGCACGTACAGATTGCCGCTGAACGCCTGGCTCATGCGGGTGGCATCGATGTTGAGCTGCAGCGCGGGGCTCCGCCCGGCAAGCACGTCGCGCTGGAAATCCGGCGGGATGTCGAGCACGAAGGTGTAGCGGCCTTCGTCCATGCCGCGGTCCATTTCCGCGAGCGTGATCATCTGCGGCGGCGTGAACTGCGGCGGGTAGAACGCCGATGCGATGCGCTGCGACAGCGGCGAGCCATCTTCGTCGACGATCGCGATCGGCGCGTTGTGCAGCGTCTCGGGCATCGCCGTCGCCGCGGTGTAGATGGACACGGTGAAGGTGTAGACGATCAGCAACAGCAGCATCGGGTCGCGCCACAGGCTCCACAGCTCCTTGACCCCGAGGCGGTAGATGTTGGTCAGATGCCGCGTCCACGCGTGCATCTCAGCGCTCCTGCTTCTTCAGCAGGGCGATCGCCGCGCCCATGATCACCGGCACCGTCAGCAGCAGCGGCCACAGCGACTGCTGCAGGTCGGCCAGCCCCAGTCCCTTGCTGAACACCCCGCGGCTGATGATGAACATGTACGTGGCCGGGTAGACCTCGCCGATGGCGCGGCCGGCGCCCTCCAGCGACGAGACCGGGTTGAGCAGGCCGGCGAACTGCACCGCGGGGATCAGGGTGCCGATCACGGTGAAGAACATCGCCGCGATCTGGCTGCGGGTGATGGCCGAGGCCAGCAGGCCCATGCCGGTGGCGATGACGACGAAGACCAGGGTCGCGAGCGCCAGCGTCGGGAAGCTGCCGGTGATCGGCACGCCGAAGGCGGTCACCGACAGCAGGCTCATCAGCAGGAAGTTGACCATCGCCAGGCCGATGTAGGGCAGCTGTTTGCCGATGAGGAATTCGCTGCGGGTGACTGGGGTGACGTAGAGGTTGACGATCGATCCCATCTCCTTCTCGCGCACCACCGCCAGCGCCGTCAGCATCGCCGGCAGCAACAGCAGCAGCATCGGCACCACCGCCGGCACGATGGCCGGCAGGCTGCGCACGTCGGGGTTGTAGCGATAGCGGGTTTCGATGCCGGCGTTGCCGGCGAGGCTGGCACCGGTGCGCTCGGCGACCTGCTCCGCCAGCCAGTGCTGGTGGATGCCCTGCACGTAGCCGCGTACGGTTTCGGCGCGCGTGGGCATGGCGCCGTCGATCCAGGCGCCGATCTGTACCTCGCGCCCGTGCAGCGCGTCGCGGGCGAAACCGGCCGGGATCTCGATCGCCAGCGCCAGCTCGCCGCTGCGCATGCGCCGGTCCAGGTCCTCGTAATCGGTGATCGGCGGCCGCTCGATGAAGTAGCGCGAGCCGGCCAGGCCGGAGGCGTAGTCGCGGCTGAGCGTGGTCTGGTCCCGGTCCAGCACCGCGTATGTCAGATCCTCCACGTCCAGACTGATACCGAAACCGATCACGAACATCAGGATCAGCGAGCCGCCAAGCGCCAGCGTCGCGCGCACCGGGTCGCGCTGCAGCTCCAGCGCCTCGCGCCAGGTGTAGCTCAACAGCCGGCGCAGGCTGAAGCGGCTGTGGCGGCCTTCATGGTCCGCGCCACCGGCCATCTTCGCCGGGTCGACCGCGCCTCCCGCATCCTGCACGGGGCTGCCGCCACCGGCGTCCACCAGGTAGCCGATGAAGGCTTCCTCGAGCGTCTTCGCGCCGCGCTTGGCCACCAGCGCGGCTGGCGCGTCGCTGTCGAGCACCTTGCCCGCGTGCATCAGCGAGATGCGGTCGCAGCGCTCGGCTTCGTTCATGAAATGCGTGGAGACGAAGATGGTCACCCTGTCGCGCCGCGACAGCTCCACCAGCAAGCGCCAGAAGTTGTCACGCGCCACCGGGTCCACGCCCGAGGTCGGTTCGTCGAGGATCAGCAGCTCCGGCTTGTGCACCATCGCCACTGCCAGCGACAGGCGCTGGCGCATCCCCAGCGGGATGCTGGCAGGCATGGCGTCGAGCACGTCGCCCAGGCCGAAGCGCTCCACCATCTCGTCCACGCGCGCCGGGATCTCCGCTTCGGGCACATGGAACAGGCGAGCGTGCAGCACCAGGTTCTGACGCACGCTCAATTCGCCGTACAGCGAAAACGACTGTGACATGTAGCCCACCCGGCGCCGGGTCTCGATGTCGCGCGGGTCGACCTCGCGGCCGAACAGCCAGGCCTGTCCCTCCGAGGCGGGCAGCAGGCCGGTGAGCATCTTCATCGTGGTCGACTTGCCGCAGCCGTTGGAGCCGAGGAAGCCGAAGATCTCCCCGCGGCGGATGCGGAAGGACACATGGTCGACGGCGGTGAAATCGCCGAACCGCATGGTCAGGTCCCTGGCCTCGATGGCGATGTCATTAACGTCCACATCCAGTGGCGGGATCACCACCGGCTGGTAGCCGCGCTTCTTCTCGTCGGGCAGCAGCTGGATGAAGGCTTCTTCCAGCGAGCGGCTGCCGGTGCGCGCGAGCAGCTCGTCGGGGGTGCCGGTGGCGAGCACGCGCCCGTCGTCCATCGCCAGCAGGCGGTCGAAGCGCTGCGCCTCGTCCATGTAGGCGGTGGCCACCAGCACGCTCATGCCGCTGCGCTCGCTGCGGATGCGCGCGATCAGGTCCCAGAACTGCGCGCGTGCCAGCGGGTCCACGCCGGTGGTGGGCTCGTCGAGGATCAGCAGGTCCGGATCGTGGATCAGCGCGCAGCACAGCCCCAGCTTCTGCTTCATGCCGCCCGACAGCTTGCCGGCCGGGCGCGACAGGAACGGTTGGAGTCCGGTGCTGGTGGTGAGTGCATCGATGCGGCGGCGGCGTTCGGCGGCATCGTGGCCGAACAGCCGCGCGAAGAACTGCAGGTTCTCCTCCACCGACAGGGTGGGGTAGAGATTGCGGCCCAGCCCCTGCGGCATGTAGGCGATGCGCGGGCATACCTGCTCGCGATGCGCGCGGCTGCGCATGTCCCCGCCCAACACCTCCACCGTGCCTTCCTGCACCGCGCGCGCGCCGGCGATCAGCGACAGCAGGCTGGACTTGCCGACGCCGTCCGGGCCGATCAGGCCGACCATGATGCCGGCCGGGATGTCCTGGTCGATGCCGGCCAACGCCAAGGTCCTGCCGTAGCGCAGGCGCACGCCGCGCAGACGGACGACCGCGGACGCGGAACCTGGCATGGCCTAGTCCGGCAGCCTGATCTGCAGTTCCGGCGGCCACGGCAGGCTGTCGTCGAGCCGGACCCAGGCGACGCCGGGCAGGCCGGTCTTGACCTGCTCCAGGTGCTGCGCGAGCAGTTCCGGCGCGATCTTCGCGCGCACCCGGAACATGAGCTTCTGCCGCTCGCTGGCGGTCTCGACGGTCTTGGGCGTGAACTGCGCCGCGCTGGCCACGAACGAAACCCGCGCCGGGATCACGAACTCGGGCGCGGCGTCGAGGACGATGCGCACCTCGCTGCCGAGCGCGACCCGGCCGGCGACGGTCTCGGGCAGGAAGAAGGTCATGTGGACGTCGGACAGGTCGATCAGGTTGAGCACCCGCCCGCCGGCGCCCAGCACCTCGCCGGGCTCGGCCACGCGCAGCTGCACCCGGCCAGCGCGTGGCGCCTTGAGCTCGGTGTCGTTGATGTCGGCCTGCACGCGGGCCACCGTGGCCTCGGCGGCGGTGACGGTGGAACGCGTGCCGACGCGCTGCGCCTTCACCGCCTCGACCGCCGCTTGCGCCGCGGTGACCTGGGCGCGGGTGGCCGCCAACGCCGCCTGCGCGCCGCGCACCCGTGCGCGGTCGTCGTCGAGCTGCTGTTCGGAGGCCGCGCCCTCGCGGGTCAGGGTCTCCGAGCGTGCCAGCCGGCGCTGCGCGGCATCGAGCTCCGTTTCGCGTTGTGCGACCAGCGCCTGCGCCGCGGCCACGTCGCTCTCGCGCACGGCGATCTGTGCATCGGCGGCGGCCACCGCGTACTCGGCCTGCTGGCGCATGGCTTCGGCTTCGTCGTACTGCGCCTGCAGCACGTCGCTCTGCATGGTCGCCAGCGGCTGGCCGGCTTCCACGAACTCGCCCTCGCGCACCAGGATCTCCTCGATGCGGCCGGGCTGCTTGGTGGCCAGGTCGATCTCGGTAGCCTCGATGCGGCCATTGCCGCTGATGAAGCCCGGCCCCGGTCCTTTTGGCGCCAGCACCGACCAGGCGTACCAGCCGATCGCGGCCAGGGCCACCACCGCCAGCGCGATGACCATGGATTTCTTCCGGGAAAAGTCGGGCAGTTTCATGGGGATTGGCCAGGACGCGGATCGGGGGGGAGGGCGGCATCGGCGGCGCGCGCATCCAGCGGCCCGCCGCCGAGCGCCGCGTACAGCGCGATGCGGCTGGCCAGCAGCGCGCCCTGGGTCTGGACGAGTTGCTGCTGCGCGGCGAGCAGGTCGCGCTCGGCATCGAGCACTTCCAGGAAGGCGGCCGCGCCGTTCTCGTAGCGCAGGCCGGCCAGGCGCGCGCGCTCGGTCTGCGCATCCACGGTGGCCTGCAGGATGCGCGCCTGCTCGAACAGCCAGTGCTGCGCCGACAGCGCATCGGCCACGTCGCGGAACGCGCCCTGGATGGTGCGCTCGTATTCGGCCACGGCCATGTCGCGCCGCACCCAGGCCAGGTCGAGGTTGGCGCGGATGCGGCCGCCGTTGAAGATCGGCAGGGAAATGGTCGGCGCGAAGGTCCAGGTGCGGCTGCCCGATTCGAACAGTCCGCCTAGCTGGGCGCTGGCGCTGCCGAAACTGCCGGTCAGCGCGATGCGCGGGAAGAAGGCGGCGCGCGCCGCGCCGATGTCGGCATTGGCTGCGCGCAACTGGTGCTCGGCGGCGACGATGTCGGGACGGTCCAGCAGGAGGTCCGAGGGCAGTCCCGCACGCAGCGCGGGTAGGGCCGGCAAGGCGCGCGCCGTGGAGCCGGGCGGTGGCGCCTCCAGCTCCACCGGCGCGCCCACCAGCAGCGCCAGCGCGTGGGCCTGCGCGGCGCGTTCGCGCTCGAGCTGTGCGCCCAGCGCCTGCGCCTGGGTGAGCAGGGCCTCGACCTGGGTCAGCTCCAGCTTCGAGGTCGCGCCCACCTCCACCCGGCGGGTGAAGATACGGAACGATTCCTCGCGCGAGGCGATGGTGCGCCGGGCCAGGCGCAGGCGCTCGTCGAGTTCGCGCAGGCCGATATAGCCGTCGGCCACGGCTGCGATCAGATTGACGGTCGCCGCCTGCTGCGCCGCCTCGGTGGCGAAGAAGGTTTCCAGCGCCGCGGTCTTGAGGCTGCGCACGCGGCCCCAGAAATCCAGTTCCCATGCCGCGAGACCCAGCGCGACTTCATAGTCTCCCGAGACCAGCGACCGGCCACTGGCGTTGAGGTCGCCGGGCACGCGCGAACGCGCGGCCTGGCCTTCAACGCCGAACGCCGGCAGCTGGGCCGCGCGCTGGATGCGGTAGCCCGCACGCGCCTCCTCGACGCGCAGTGTGGCCATGCGCAGGTCGCGGTTGTTGCGCAGCGCCAAGCCGATCAGTCCGCGCAGCTCCGGATCGGTGAAATAGTCGCGCCAGGCGAGTGCCGCCGCCGGCAGGGCGTCTGCGCCGACGGGCCCGCTGGCATCGGCCGGATACGCGTTCGCCACCGGCGCCGGCGGAGTGGAGTCGGGCGGGGCCAGGCTGGCGCAGCCGGCAAGGTACATGCCGGCAACCGCCACCACGGCCCGCGCGCCGCTCACCCGGCTGGCGCGGGCGGCGGCGCCCGGCCCCTGCGACCCGAAATCCATCTCATCTCTCCATCACGGACTCGCCAGGCGCGCGGGGCTGCGCCTTCCACGGCTCCAGCCACGGTGGGACTTCCTCCTTGACCTGGCAGGTGCACGAAGAGCGGCAGGCCGCAGTCGCCGGACGCGACCGGCCTGCCGCCCACCCCGTGACGACTGCTGCCGAAGTCGTTGTCCATGTAGAGCGGCGGCAGGGGCTGCGATTGCATGCGGACTCAGCTCACGATGGTTTCGCTGGCCTCGAACCGCCGCGCGTATTCCCGCTCTTCGCTGACCCGCTGCACATCATCGTGTGCGATGTCAGGCCCGCCGTAGACGGCATACACGATCTCGTCCTCACGGCGGCCGATGGAGTGGAGCCGATAGCGCGACTGCCCACCGCCGGTGTCGGGTGGATAACGCTGCGGTGGCTCTTTACCGTCGAGATCGAGCTCGCCGTTGTCGATCGTGCCGCCGACGAACAGGGCATGGATGGGCATTCGCGGTCTCCTTCTGGTGTGGGAAGCTGCCCGTCCATACTGCGGCGGCGCATGTTGGGATCGCATCAATCTCGCGTTGTTCAGCACCAACGCGGTGCGAACTGTGACCGGATGCGACGGTTGGAACCGGGTCCCGTGCGGGCGACCGGTAGAATCGTCGGTTGTCCCGCTCCGTTGCATTCCATGTCCGATCCCGCTCTCGATGCTCTTTTCCTGCCGCTTGAACAGCGCCAGATCGCCTGGCCAGATGACGGTGCGCTGTTCCTGCGCGCCCGCGCTGGCGTGCCTACGACCGGCGGGCGCTGGCCGGGTCTGGTATGCGAGCAGAGCTTCCAGCCGCTGCACGCGGCATTGCAGCGCAGCGGCCTCGAGGTGCTGCCGGCCGAGACCGGTGATCCGATGCTGCCGCGCAAGCCGCTGGTGCTGGTACTGCCGCCGCGCCAGCGTGACGAATCGCGCGCGGTGCTGGCGCGCGCGCTGCAGGCGGTGACGCCGGGGGGCTGGGTGATGGCCAGCGTCGCCAACGACGAGGGCGCGAAATCCGCGCAGGACGATCTGGCGCGCATCGCCGGCAACATCGGTGCGCTTTCCAAGCACAAGTGCCGGGTGTTCTGGGCGCAGGCGGGCGACACCGTCGACGCTGCGCTGGTGGAAAGCTGGTCGGCGCTGGACCGGCCCCGCGAGGTGCTGGGCGGCCGCTTCCTCAGCCGGCCGGGCGTGTTCGCCTGGGATCGCATCGATCCGGCGTCCGCGCTGCTGGCCGCGCACCTGCCGGCCACGCTGGCCGGCCGCGGCGCCGATCTCGGCGCCGGCTATGGATTCCTGTCGTCCGAGCTGCTGCAGCGGTGTGCGGGCATCACTGCGCTGGATGTGTTCGAGGCCGAAGGTCGCGCGCTGGCACTCGCGCGCCACAACCTTGACGCGCTCGGCGCGAAAGCGCTCATCGGCTACCACTGGCACGACGTCACCGCTGGCCTGCCGCAGCGCTACGACTTCATCGTCAGCAACCCCCCGTTCCACGCCCATGGCCGCGAAGGCCGGCCGGACATCGGCCGCGCGTTCATTGCCGCCGCCGCGTCCGCACTGAATCCCGGTGGCGCGCTGTGGCTGGTCGCCAACCGGCATCTGCCTTACGAGGACGTGCTCGATGCGCGCTTCGGCGAGGTGCGCGAGGTGGCGTCCAGCGGCGCGTTCAAGGTCATCCACGCGGTACGTGCGCGCGCGGCGTCGGCGAGGCAGCGTGCATGAAGCTGGTCAAACTGCTCGCCAATCTCGGCTACGGCAGCCGCAAGCAGGTCGCCTGGATGTTCCGCGAAGGCCGCGTCACCGACGCCGCCGGCGAGGTGCTGTATGCGGACGATCAGGTCGACCATGACGATGTACGCGTCGATGGCGAACCGTTGGATCCGCCGCAGGGCCTGACCCTGCTGCTGCACAAGCCCGCCGGCTATACCTGCTCGACCAAGGACACCGGACGCCTGGTCTACGACCTGTTGCCACCGCGTTTCCGTCTGCGTTCGCCGGTGCTCTCGACCGTGGGCCGGCTCGATCGCGACACCAGCGGCCTGTTGCTGTTCACCGACGACGGCCAGCTGCTGCACCGGATCATCTCGCCCAAGGCGGCGCTGCCGAAAGTCTACGAAGCGACGCTGGCCGAGCCCTTGCGCGGCGACGAGACGGCGCTGTTCGCCAGCGGCACGCTGATGCTCGAGTCGGAAACCACGCCGCTCAAGTCCGCGACCCTGGAGGTGGTGGATGCTACGCATGCGCGCCTGACGCTCACCGAAGGCCGCTACCACCAGGTGCGCCGGATGTTCGCCGCCACCGGCAACCACGTGGTGGCGCTGCATCGCAGCCGGGTTGGCGGGCTGGCGCTGGGTGACCTGCCGGAAGGTGCGTGGCGCATTCTGTCCGCGGACGACATCGACGTGCTGATGGGCGCAACGGTCGGCTGAGTGACGCCACTGGCGATGCGGCCGGCGGCGGTGACCTTCGACATGGATGGCCTGATGCCCGTTCGGAGCCCGCCATCCTCGATTGCCTGCGCCGCGCCGAGACGGCGCACGGGCTCGACATCGATCCAGACTGGTGGCTCGGCCTGATCGGCCGCGGCGATGCCATGTGCCGCGCGCTGATCGGAGAATGACGCGGCCGAAGCGGTGTTGTCCGACGGGCACGCGTGCTACATCGCGATCGCCGAAGCCGGCGTGCCGCACCGGCCGGGCATCGTCGCCCTACTCGAACTGCTGCGCGCGCACGCGATGCCGCGTGCGGTCGCAACCTCGACGCGTACGCCGCTGGCGCAGCGCAAGCCCGAAGCGGCCGGCCTGCTCGGGCACTTCGACGTCGTATGCACCGGCAGCGACGTGGACCGTCCCAAGCCGCCGCAGATGTCTACCTCCTCGCTGCCGCACGCCTCGGCGTGGCGCCGGCGCAATGCCTGGTGCTCGAGGACTCCCCGGCCGGCGTACGTGCCGCGCTCTCGGCCGGCATGTCTGTGGTGCAGGTACCCGATCTGCCGGTTCTGCTCGCCGAGGTGCGCGCTCGGGCATCGCATCGTCGATTCGCTCGACGCCGCGCGTGACCTGATCGCGCCCTGGCTAGGCAGTCACCCAGTTCCCAGGCCCGCGAAATAGGCATTCGTCCGGCGTTGTGCGCGCAGGCCGCCGGCGGCTGCGTGCGCAGCTCCTCTGCTCGCGATGTGCAGGCGCGCGCGATCAGTCGTGCTCGCCGGCGTGGTCGAGCATGTCCCGGAGCATGTCGCGGACGTGGGCGTCGTCGGCTTCGTAGAACACCTGCCGCGCCTGGCGCTGTCCGCGCACGAGGCGCGCACCTCGCAGCAGTCGCAGGTGATGGCTGACCAGCGGCTGCGAGGCACCGGTGCGCCGCGCGATCTCGCCGACGGCGACCGGGCCGTCGAGACAGGTCAGCAGCACCCGCAGGCGGGTCGGATCCCCGAGCAGCCTGAAGGTTTCGGCCAGGAAGGCCAGGCGTGTGTCGTCCGGCCCGTTCATTCCGCGCGACCTTGTTCGCGCGCCACGCCCTGGGGATGCGGTTCCGCGTGATCGTGCTCATGCTCATGCTCATGCTCATGCTCATGCTCATGCTCATGCTCATGCCCATGCCCATGCCCATGCCCATGCGCGTCGTCGCTGCGCGGCTGCTCGAGCGCACACTGCGCTTGCGGCATGTGCACGACCTCGACGGTGGCATGACCGATCGCGAACCGCTCTGCCAGTGCGCGCTTGACCGCCGGCACCACCTCCGACGCCTCCGCGTCCTCGGCCAGCGTGAGCTCCAGCGTCGCCAGCACCCTGCCCGAGGTGATCGACCAGACATGCACGTGGTCGACGCCGGCCACGCCGGGCACCGCGCTGCGCACATGGGCCTGCAGCGCGGCGATGTCGATGTCCGGCGGAACCGCCTCCATCAGGATGTCGAGCGCATTGCGCAGCAAGGCCCAGGCGCTGCGCAGGATCAGCAGGCACACCAGCACCGACAGGATCGGGTCGATCGGCATCCAGCCGGTGAAATGGATCACCAGTGCCGCGACGATGGCTGCGACCGAGCCCAGCATGTCGCCGAGCACGTGCAAGGTGGCGCCGCGGATGTTGACGTGCGACTGGTCGCCGCGATGCAGGATCCAGAACACCAGGCAGTTCACCAGCAGGCCGACGACCGCGACCACGAGCATCGGCCCGGCCAGCACCTCACCCGGACTGCGCAGACGCTGCACCGCCTCCCACACGATCCACAGCACGAGCGCGAACAGCGTCACCGCATTGACCAGCCCCGCCAGCACCTCGAAGCGCATGAAGCCGAAAGTGCGCCGCGCATCCGATGCCCGTCGTCCGACCCGGAACCCCACCCAGGCCAGCAACAGGGCTGCCGCGTCGGTGAGCATGTGACCGGCATCGGCGATGAGCGCCAGCGAGCCGGACAGCACGCCCCCGAGCACCTCGACCAGCATGAAGCCCGCGGTGAGGGCAAACCCGGTGAGCACCACGCGTTCATTCGCGGCGGAAACCGAAGGTGCATGGCTGTGGTCATGGCCATGGTCGTGGCCGTGCGGGTTGGAGTGACTGTGATCGTGGTGCGTCATGGGGGAGCGTCAGAGGACGAGCGTGGATCATATCAACATGTTTTTATATGTTGATTAAGTGTGGCCGGGGACCGGAGCCGGGCGCGGATCCGGACGGGCATGTCTTCGCGCTGGCGCTGGCAGGGGCCAGGGTCAGGGTTCCTGCGCCGCTACGGCAGTGCCCGTATCCGCGACTGCGCCGTCGGGCCGATCGCGCAGGGAAGCGTCGAGGCCGGAGGGCATACGCTGGATGCGCGCAGGCATGCACACGGGTGGACCGCGTTCGGTCGACCGGGGGCGCGCTTCGCGCCATGTAGCCGGTGCCATTGTCAGCGGGGTCCACGCCGGCAGCGATGCATTCGCCGGTCTGGCGCAGACGCGCCTTCGCTATCTGGGCAAGCGCCTCGACGCAGGCCTTGCAATCGGGAGCGCGCGATCACGGCACGACAACGGTGCCGGGCGTGGCGCGGCCCGACGGACCGGAGCTGCGGCCGGGCCGCCGACCCTGCTCCACTGAGCCGGCAGCGAGCGCGGAGGTGCCGAAGCGTCGCTGCGACGACGCCTGGCGCTTTTCAGTTCGCCTCGGTGAACAACCGCGCCCACCCCGCGTGGCCCAGTTGCTCGAGCGTACGCAGGTTGCGGTCGATGATGCTGTCGGGCTCGGGATAGGCGTCGACGGCGCGGGCCACGCTGTCCTCGCGCAGCAGGTGCAGCGTGGGATACGGCGCGCGGTTGCTGTAGTTGCCGATCTCGTCGGGCGCGGTATTCGCGAACTGGTAGGCGGGATGGAAGCTCGCGACCTGCAGTACGCCGTCGAGATCCAATGCCTCGATGAGCCCGTCGGCCTCGTCGAGGAAATCGTTGTAGTCGAGGAAGTCGCCGAGCACCTGCGGGTGCACGATCAGGGTCGTGTCGATGTCGGCCGCCGGCGTGTTGCGCAGGCGCAGCAGTTCCTCGCCCAGCTCTTCGAGCAGGGCTTCGGGCGTGGTCGCATCGCTCAGCACGAAACGCACCTGGTCCTTGACCACGACCGCCTTGGCGAACGGGCACAGGTTCAGGCCGATGACCGCGCGCTCGAGCCACAGACGGGTGTCGGCGATCGGATCGTCACTGCGTTGCATGTCGGGGTCCGCCGGCTTCAGTCGCGGAAGTTCTCGAACTGCAGCGGCAGTTCGAACTCGGTCCCGCGCAGCAGGGCCATCGCGGCCTGCAGATCGTCGCGCTTCTTGCCGTTCACACGGAGCTTGTCGCCGTTGATCTGGCTGTCGACCTTCAGCTTGGCATCCTTGAGCGTGTTCTGGATCTTCTTCGCCAGCTCGCGCTCGATGCCCTGCTTCACCGTGACCGTCTGCCTCGCCCCGGCCAGATTGGTCTCGATTTCGCCGAACTCGAGGCATTTGATATCGATCTTGCGCGCGGCCAGACGGGCCCGCAGGATCTCGGTCATCTGCTGGACCTGGAAGTCGCTCGGCGCAGACTGCTTGATCGTCGACTCGTCGAGTTCGAACTTCGCCTCGACGCCCTTGAAGTCGAATCGCGTGGTGAGTTCGCGATTGGCCTGGTCGACGGCGTTGGTCAGCTCGTGGGTATCGACCTCGGAGACGATATCGAAGGAGGGCATGGGGCACCTGCAGGGTGGGACGAAGGCGCGCAGGTTACCGCACCGGCGGTATGCACGGTTTCCGTATAGCCACGCCGCCGATGCACCGTCGGGCGCAGAATGTGCGGCCCGGAACCGCATACGAGACCCCCTGATGCTCGAGACTCCCGCCTACGCTGCCGCCGATGCCACCTCGCCGCTTGCGCCCACCACGATCCAGCGCCGCGCGCCGCGCGCGAACGAAGTCCTGATCGACATCGCGTTCTGTGGCGTCTGCCATACCGACCTGCACCAGGTCCGCGACGAATGGGGCGGCTCGATCTTCCCGATGGTCCCGGGTCACGAGATCGTGGGCCACGTGGCACAGGTCGGCGAGGGCGTCACGAAGTTCAAGGTCGGCGATGCGGTGGGTGTCGGCTGCTTCGTCGATTCCTGCCGTGCGTGCCCGCAGTGCCAGGCAGGCGAGGAGCAGTTCTGCGAGCAGGGCATGACCAGTACCTACAACGCGATGGAACGCGATGGCAGCGCGCCCACCTACGGCGGCTACTCGACCCGCATCACCGTCGACCAGGATTACGTGTTGCGGGTGCCCGACGCACTGCCGCTCGATGCCGCCGCGCCGCTGCTGTGCGCAGGCATCACCACCTATTCGCCGCTGCGTCACTTCGGGGTGAAGCCCGGCGATGCGGTCGCGGTGGTCGGCCTCGGTGGCCTGGGCCACATGGCGGTGAAGTTCGCCGTGGCCATGGGCGCGCGCGTGACCGTACTGAGCACCTCCGAATCCAAGCGGGAGGACGCGCTCAAGCTGGGCGCCCACGATTTCGCTGCGACCCGTGACCCGGGCACGTTCAAGGCGCTGTCCAAGACCTTCGATTTCATCGTCGACAGCGTCTCCGCCCCGCACGACTACAACGCCTATCTGTCGCTGCTCAAGGTGGACGGCACGATGATCCTGCTCGGCGTGCCCGAGCAGCCCGCACCGGTCGCGGCCGGATCGCTGATCATGCAGCGGCGGCGCCTGACCGGTTCGCTGATCGGTGGCATCCGCGAAACCCAGGAGATGCTCGAATTCTGTGCCGAGCACGGGATCGTCTCCGACATCGAGCGCATCGGCATCGCCGACATCAACACGGCCTACGAGCGCATGCTCAAGGGCGACGTGCGTTACCGCTTCGTGATCGACACCGCCACGTTCGCCAACTGAGCCGGGCCGCGCGCCGGGTGCCCGGCGCGTGACCGTGCGAGGATGCCGCGGCCCAACCGCCGAGTCGTCGAATGTCACGTTCCGCCGCCGCCCGCCCGACAGATGCCCGCGCCGCGGCCCTGTGGATGCTGTTCGCGGTGTTCGCATTCGCCGGCATGGACGCTGGCATGAAGTGGATCGCCAACGATTACTCCGCGTTCCAGGTTGCGGTGTTCCGCAGCCTGGCCACCCTTCCATTGATCGTCGGCTGGCTGTTGCTGCGTGGCCGCGCCAGCAGCCTGCTGCGCGTCCACTGGCCGCTGCATCTGCTGCGCGGCGTGCTCGGCGTGGGCATGATCGCCGGCTTCGTCTACGGCCTGGCGCGCATGCCGCTGTCGACAGCGTACGCAATCGTCTTCGTGTCTCCGTTGATGGTCACTGCGCTTGCGGTCCCGCTGCTCGGCGAGCAGGTCGGCCCGCGGCGCTGGACCGCGATCGCACTCGGCGTGGTCGGCGTGCTGGTCGTGCTGCGGCCTACCGGCGAGGGCGTCGCGACACTCGCCGGACTGGCGGTAGTGGGCGGCGCGCTGTGCTACGCGATCGCCTCGATCACGGTGCGCAAGCTCGCCCAGCGCGACAGCCCCGAGGCCCTGGTGTTCTGGTTCCTGGTGCTGATGGCGGTGTTCGCCGGCGCGCTGGCATGGCCCGACTGGCAGCCGCTGCAGCGCGAGCACTGGTGGGTGCTGGCCCTGATCGGCGTCACCGGCGCGCTGGGTCAGGTGGGTCTGACGCATGCGTTCCGGCTGGGCGAGGCCAGCCAGGTGGCGCCGCTGGAATACACCGCGCTGCTCTGGGTCGTGCTGCTGGACCTGACCGTCTGGGGGGTCCTGCCCGACGGCATGACGTGGCTGGGCGCCGCGATCATCGTGGTCAGCGGGCTGTACATGTTCCGTCGCGAGAAGGTGCTGTCGGACGCCGGTACGGTGGACCCCGCGATCAAGCGTCTCGACCAGACGCCGCCGCCCTAGCGGCGCTTTTCATCGTCGCCGGCCGCCGGATCGGGGATCATGGCGCCTTCGTGATGTCCGCACCCGCGCCTCTATGCCTCTCCTGTTGCTCGCAATCGTCCTGCTCGGCGTGTTCGCGCTGCTACTGCTGCTGTGGCCGCTGGCCTTGTGGAACCGCTACCGCGTCGGCACCTCGCGCCGACGCCCGCCGCGCTGGCTGACCCGGCTCAACGCCTGGCTGATCCCGGCTTCGGCCGTGCTGTTCCTCGCCGGCATGGGCATCGCCCAGCTGTTCGTGCCGCACGCGTTTTCGTATGCCGCGCTGGGCGTGCTGGCGGGACTCGTCCTGGGCGGGCTGGGCTGGTTGCTCACGCGCGTCGAGCACCGGCCGGGACAGGTCTGGTACACGCCCAACCGCTGGCTGGTGCTGGCGCTGACGCTGCTGGTGGTGGCGCGGGTATTCGCCGGCATCTGGCAGGCCTGGGAGCGCATGCGCGGTGGCCAGGCCGCACTCGCGGCGTGGGGTCCGCTGGGGGAACCTGCCGGCCTGTTCGCGGTGGCCGGGCTCGTCATCGGCTATCACGCCATGTACGCCGTCGCGCTGCAGTGGCGACTGGGACGCTGGCTGCGCTGAAGCACCACGCGCTTGTCCAACTGTGCGACGGACCTCCCTGTCCGCACCTCGGAAGAGCCTTGCCGACGCATGCATGTGCGACCCATGCCCGGGGCGGGGCGGGCGGGCGGGCGCCGCGGGAGCTCGGTCCGACCGCACAGAAAAAAGGCCCGCCGAAGCGGGCCTTTCCTGGTGCACGACTTCCGGGAGAGCGATCAGAAGCGCGCGCCGATACCGAAGCTGACGGTCCACGGATCGAGCTTGATCTCCTGCCCGATCGGGACGCCGGCCTGGTTCAGGTCGGCATTGCTGTGCAGGTAGCGCGCGTCGGCCCGGGCGAACCAGGTCGGGGTGATGTTCATGTCGACGCCGACAGTGCCGATCGCGCCTTTGGCCGTCGACAGGCTGATGTGCTCGCCGCCGGGGTTGAGATCTTCATTGTTGAAGTTGGAATAGTGATAGCCGACTCCAACGAACGGACGGAAGGTGTTGTCGGCGTCGCCGAAGTGGTACTGGCCGCTCAGCGCGATCGGGAGCTGCTCGACCGTGCCCAGCTTGCCGGCGTCAGTGCTGACGCGGTGCTCGAAGCTGTCGAGCGCGCCCCACAGCTCGGCGCTGATGTTGTCCGTGAAGTTGTAGGAGAACGAAGCGGTTGGCGCCGGGCCGCCGTCGACCTCGAGACCGTCATTGGAGCTGTGCTTGGTGGGCTGCAGAAGGGTCGCGCTGCCGACGACCGAGAAACGCTTGCCCGACGCGGTGTCGGCGGAACTCTGTGCGAAGGCGGTCGAGGAAATCGCGAGGCTTGCCAGTGTGGCGAGGGCGAGAGCGCACTTGTTGGACTTCAGCATGGGGGATACTCCGTATTGGAAGCCGAGCTTGCCGCTCGGCGGACTGCATATGTCACGGCGCGGCGCCGCGACCTTCCTCTCCGGGAAGGTCGGGCCATGCTGGCAAGTCCCTGCTGAATCACTGATTGTTTAATTCTGAAGGCCGCACAACGATTCAGCGCAGGCGCAGGGTCGTTCTTGACGAGTTCCATCCGAGGCCTCCGTTGCGTACCTCTCAGCGACCGTCGGGATGGCGGCTCTCGTGGCCGCGACGGACTGTTCCGCTAGCGGGCGCATGCCGTGCGGTGGTCCTCGCCAGCTGCCGAGCGGCGACTGCGGCCGCGTGTCGCTCCATACGCCATGCAATAGTTGGCGCAGGACTGGGCAGAGCCCCACAATAGGGACCCACGAGATGCCCGGAGGGCCGCATGGCCGACCTGAAAGAAGCACGCGTTCCCGACATTGGCGGGTTTGACGATGTCCCGGTGATCGAGGTGCTCGTCGCCGTCGGCGATACGGTGTCGGCCGATCAGGGGCTGGTCACGCTCGAATCGGACAAGGCGACGATGGAAGTGCCGGCCCCGTTTGCGGGGGTGATCAGGGAGTTGATGGTCAAGGTCGGCGACACCCTGTCGGAAGGCGGCGTGGTCGCGATCATCGAGGCGGAGGGCGGCGAAGTCCGCGCCGAGGCGCCCGCCCCCAGGACCGATCCCGTGGCCAAGACGTCCGACGCTCCGGCCGCCGCGAAGGCGCCGGCCGCCAAGGCGTCGCCGAGTGGCGGTGCGCTGCAGGAATCGAAGGTCCCCGACATCGGCGGCTACGACGACGTACCGGTGATCGAGGTGCTGGTTGCGGTGGGCGACACGGTCGAGAAGGATCAGGGTCTGATCACGCTAGAGTCCGACAAGGCGACGATGGAAGTGCCGGCCGCGGTCGCCGGGATCATCAAGGCACTCAAGGTCAAGGTCGGCGACACGCTGTCGGAAGGCGGCGTGGTGGCGATCATCGAGGCGGCGGGCGATGCGCCTGTCGCCGCGCCCGTGGCGGCCCCCGCGGCGGTCAAGGGCACGGACGACAATACGGTCGAGCCGGTCGCACCGCAGGCCAGGCCCGACAGGATCGCCGAAGCTTCCATCGAGCATCGCGTACCAGGTAGTGGCGCGCCGCCGGTGCGCTTCGACGCCGAGGCGATTCTGCCTGACAAGGTGCCCTACGCCAGTCCCGCGGTGCGCCTGTTCGCACGCGAGCTTGGCGTGGACCTGCTGCAGCTCAAGGGCAGTGCCAGGGGCGGGCGCATCGTGCGCGAGGACGTGCAGTCCTTCGTCAAGGGCGTGATGCAGGGCGGCGGTGCGAAAGCGGCGGCCGGTGCGCCGGCAACGGCGGGCGGCGGTCTGAACCTGCTGCCGTGGCCGAAGGTCGATTTCGCCAAGTTCGGCGAGGTCGAGGTGCAGGAACTCGGACGCATCCAGAAGATCTCCGCGGCGAACCTCGCCCGCAACTGGGCGATGATTCCGCACGTCACCCAGCACGACGATGCCGACATCACGGATCTCGAAGCGTTGCGCGTGCAGCTCAACAAGGAGAACGAGAAGGCCGGCATCAAGCTGACCATGCTCGCGTTCCTGATCAAGGCGTCGGTCGCGGTGCTCAAGCAGTATCCGCGGTTCAACAGCTCGCTCGACGCGGCCGGCGAGACTCTCACGCTCAAGAAGTACTTCCACATCGGTTTCGCCGCCGATACGCCCAATGGCCTGGTCGTGCCGGTGATCCGCGACGCCGACAAGAAGGGCGTGCTCGAGATCTCGCAGGAGATGTCCGCGCTGGCGAAGAAGGCCCGCGACGGCAAGCTCGGCCCGGCCGACATGCAGGGCGGGTGCTTCTCGATCAGCTCGCTTGGCGGCATCGGCGGGACCAGCTTCACGCCGATCGTCAACGCGCCGGAAGTCGCCATCCTCGGCGTGTCTAAGTCGGCGATGAAGCCCGTATGGGACGGAAAGGCCTTCCAGCCGCGTCTGATCCTGCCGCTGTCGCTGTCCTACGATCACCGCGTCATCGACGGTGCAGCCGCCGCGCGCTTCACCGCGACGCTCGCCCAGCTGCTCGGCGACATGCGCCGGGTGCTGTTGTAAGCGGCCCGGCGTTGGACAGGAACGACGAAGCGCCCACGCGCGAGCGGGCACGGCTGACGCTGCGCCATGCGGGCATCGCCGACATCCCGTCGATCGTTGCGCTCAGCGAGCGGGTCTACGGGCCGGAGCGCGGCTACACCGCCGAGATGCTCACCGGGCAGATCGCGCAGTTCCCCGAAGGCGTGTTCGTGGCGTTCTACGACGATCTCGCGGTGGGCTACTGCGCCACGTTCCGCCTCGACGAAAGCACGGCGATGGCGCCTCATCGCTGGCTGGAGATTTCCGGCGGCGGGTATGCCTCGCGTCACCTGCTGACCGGCGACTGGCTCTACGGCATGGAGGTCTGTGTCGATCCGGCGCACCGCGGCCTGCGCATCGGCCGGCGCCTGTACGAGATGCGCAAGCGCTTGTGCCAGGACCTGGGGCTGAAGGGCATCGTGTTCGGCGGACGCCTGCCCGGATATGCCAGGCGTGCAAAGAAATTCAACAATGACGTCGTCGCTTACGTCGAGGCGGTCCGCGCCGGGCGTCTGCGCGATCCCGCGCTGAGCTTCCAGCTGCGCAACGGTTTCGAACTGATCGGCGTGCTGCCGGGCTATCTGCCCAGCGATACCGAGTCGCGCGGCAACGCCGCGCATCTGGTGTGGCGCAATCCCAAGATCGACCCGCGCGCCGGTGCGCGTCCATCCGCCCGGCCGCTGCCCGAGTCCGTCCGGGTGGCCACGGTGCAGTACCAGCAGCGCCGCGTCGCCTCGTTCGAGGAATTCGCGACCCAGGTCGAGTACTTCGTCGATATCGCCGCCGACTATCGCGCCGACTTCGTCGTCTTCCCGGAACTGTTCACGCTGCAGCTGTTGTCGGTCGAGAACAAGCCGCTGTCGCCGCAGGATTCGATGCTTGCGCTGACCGGGTACACCGAGCGTTTCGCGACGCTGCTCTGTGAGCTCGCGGTGCGGCACAACATTAACATCATCGGCGGCTCGCACCCCACGCGTACCAGCGCCGGCGCCGACGCCAAGGTGCGCAACATCTGCTACGTCGCCTTGCGCGACGGTTCGCTGCATACCCGCGACAAGTTGCACCCCACGCCCAACGAGCGCACCTGGTGGGGCATCGGCGGTGGCGACAGCGCGCAGGCGATCATCACCGACTGCGGCCCGATCGGCGTGATGATCTGCTACGACAGCGAGTTCCCCGAACTCGGCCGCCACCTGGTCGACCAGGGGGCGATGATCCTGTTCGTTCCGTTCTGCACCGACACCCGCGAAGGCTACCTGCGCGTGCGCTACTGCTCGCAGGCGCGTGCGGTCGAAAACCAGTGCTACGTCGTGCTGTCGGGCAACGTCGGCAACCTTCCCGGCGTCAACAACTTCGACATCCAGTACGCGCAGAGCTGCATCCTCACGCCTTGCGACTTTCCGTTCGCGCGCGATGGCGTCGCCGCCGACACAACGCCGAACGTCGAGCAGGTCGCGTTTGCCGACCTGCGCCTCAACGACCTCGTCGTCGCCCGCAACGCCGGCACGGTGCAGAACCTCAACGACCGCCGCCACGACCTGTATTCGCTGACCTGGGCCCGCCGCCCGGCGTCGCGCATGGTGGTTGCGGACCCGACGCAACAGACTCCGGAGAATCCGTAATGGCCAAGACCCTCGAAGTGAAAGTCCCCGACATCGGTGGATACGACGATGTGCCGGTGATCGAGGTGCTCGTCGCCGTGGGCGACACGATCGCCAAGGACCAGAGCCTGGTCACGCTGGAATCGGACAAGGCCACGATGGAAGTGCCGGCTTCGGCCGCGGGTGTCATCACCGAACTCAGGGTCAAGGTCGGCGATACGCTGTCGGAAGGCAGCGTGGTCGCGGTGATCGAAGCCGAAGCTGAAGGCGCGGCCGATGCGCCTGCCGCCGAGGCAACGGCCTCGGCGCCCGAAGCTAAGGAAAACGCACCGGCGAAAAAGAACGACGCACCCGGCAGCAACCCGCCCGTCGCCCGCTCGCATCGCGCGCCGGCCGAGCCCGAAGCGGTCAAGGCCGCGCCTTCGTCGGGCCGCCAGGCCGACGTCGAATGTCGCATCGTCGTGCTCGGCTCCGGCCCCGGCGGCTACACCGCCGCATTTCGCGCCGCGGATCTGGGGCTCGACACCGTGCTGATCGAGCGCTACGCCACGCTCGGCGGCGTCTGCCTCAACGTCGGCTGCATCCCGTCGAAGGCGCTGCTGCATGCGGCGGAGGTCATCGACCAAGCCAGCCACGCCAGCGACTACGGCGTCGACTTCGGGGCGCCCACGATCGATCTCGACAAGCTGCGCGGCTACAAGGAAAAAGTGGTCGGCCAGCTCACCAAGGGCCTGAGCGGCATGGCCAAGCAGCGCAAGGTGCGCGTGGTCACCGGCGAAGGGCTGTTCGTGTCGCCCAACGAGATCGAAGTCACGGGCAGTGACGGCAAGACCCAGCTCGTGCGTTTCGAGCAGTGCATCATCGCCGCCGGCTCGCAGGCGCTCAAACTTCCGGGTTTCCCGTGGGACGACCCGCGCGTCATGGATTCGACCGACGCGCTGGAACTGGCTGAAACGCCCAAGAAGCTGCTCGTCGTCGGCGGCGGCATCATCGGTCTGGAGATGGCCACGGTCTACCACGCGCTTGGTTCGCAGGTGACGGTTGTCGAGCTCGCGGACCAGCTGATGCCCGGCGCCGACAAGGATCTGGTCAAGCCGCTCGCCGACCGTCTGAAGAAGCAGGGCGTCTCGGCGCATCTGAAAACGAAGGTTGTCGAGGCCAAGCCGGGTCAGGATGGCATTGACGTCACCTTCGACGGCGAAAGCATTCCGGACACGAAGACCTTCGATCGTGTGCTGGTGGCCGTGGGCCGCACGCCCAACGGCGGCAAGATCGCAGCCGACAAGGCCGGTGTGCGCGTGTCGGAGCGCGGCTTCATCGCCGTCGACGCGCAGATGCGCACCAACGTGCCGCATATCTTCGCGATCGGCGATCTGGTCGGCCAGCCGATGCTCGCGCACAAGGCGACGCACGAGGGCAAGCTTGCGGCTGAAGTCGCCGCCGGCGAGAAGAAGGAGTGGGTGGCGCGAGTGATTCCGTCGGTCGCCTACACCGATCCGGAAATCGCCTGGGTGGGCATCACCGAGACCGAAGCGAAAGCCAAGGGCCTCAAGGTCGGCGTCGGCAAGTTCCCATGGGCTGCCAGCGGCCGGGCGATCGGCATCGGGCGCACGGAAGGCTTCACCAAGCTGATCTTCGACGAGGCCACGAACCGCATCGTCGGCGCCGGCATCGTCGGCGTGCATGCGGGCGATCTGATCGCCGAGGCGGCGCTGGCGATCGAGATGGGCGCGGAAGTCGCCGACATCGGCCACACGATCCATCCGCACCCCACGCTCAGCGAGTCGGTGGCGATGGCCGCGGAAGTCTTCGACGGCACGATCACGGATCTGTACATCCCGAAGAAGACGTAAGCGCGGCCGCCGGCCAGCTGCAGTAAAGAAAAGCCCCGGCCATGCCGGGGCTTTTTCCTGACCGTCCGCGCGCGGGTCAGAAGCGGAACGTGACGCCGGCCATCGGCCCGTGCACGTTGAGGTCGCCGGTGACCTTGCCGCCATACGGGAACGGACCGGCATCCATCCCATCGGGTGCACGTGCGGTACCGCGGTAGTCGTCCGACAGCTTCAGGCGGAACCAGTCGTAACCGGCATGGATACCGACCCGCTCGCTGACCATGTACTCCACGATCAGGCCGCCGCGCTCGAAGTGACCGCGCTCGTCGAGAAAGTCGCCCCAGCGCGTGTCGAGGTACTGCGCTTCCAGTCCCACGCTCCAGCGCTCCGCCGGCTTCCAGGTCAGGCGCGTGTGCAGCCCCGGCGAGAAGCCATCACGCTTCCAGTTGACCGAGTCGGACTGGGGATCGAGCAGATCGGTGCCGACAGACTCGCCGTCGGCGCGGATCTCGAGCTCAGCCCAGGTCACGCCCAAGCCCAGGCCCCATTCGAAGTTCTCGGTCTGCACGACCGCGTACTCGTAATTCAGGCTCGCCAGATTGAACGCGATGCGTCCGTCAATGCGGGCGCCCGGTATCTCGATCGGCTCGCCACCGGGAATGATGGTGCCGCTGTCGAGGACCGTGCCGCCGTAGTTCCACGTTTCGTCCCTGCGGTAGTCGTAATAGTTGCCGACGATGGCCTGGCGGTCGCTGATGCGGAACCCCGCCGATCCGCGCGGACGCAATTCGCGTCCCGACTTGAACTTCTGGTCGAAATCGAACGTCGCCGAATCGCTCCCGTCGGTCACGCTGCCATCCCCCGAAAAACGCAGATCGGCATCGGGATTGAAGGCGCTCAGGCGCAGCACGAAACGGTCTTCGCCGCTCTGGGCCTGTGCGGACGTCGCGAACGTGGCGAGGATGGCGGTCGAAAGCAGTGCAGCAGCGAAGCGGGGAGCGGGTCGTGGCATCTGTGGAATCATCCTGGGGGAAGAGGGCGCAGATGCTGGTCAACCGGTGGTCTCCTGAATGTGAAGCCCGCGCGCGCGCCACGTGCGTCCATTGCCGCTGCCCGAAAAAAAAGAAGAGCCCCGGCGGCGGGCCGGGGCTCAGGTGGCGATCTGCTGACGGACCGACGAGGAAAGGCGGCAGACCGGACACGCTCAGTAGGACTCCGATCCGGCGGGGAAGTTCCGCACGATCTCAAGTAAAATCATGAATGCGCGCGCGGCGCGCTTCCGATGACCTGGCGGGCCGTTCGTCCCACCCGGCAACGGCAACGCAGGATGGCCGACCGGGACTTGCGCCGGTTGTGGCGTAAATGGCTCTACTGCTATACTTCGGCGGCTCGACGGGGGCGTTTCGACGCCTTCCGTATCCCTCCAGACGCTGGAATCCTGAAGTGTTGACGTCCGTGGCCATCGGTCGGCGGCTGGCACAGCGCGCTATCGCCTGGCAGGCGATTGCGATCGCCGTGACCGCGCTGGCTTTTCTCGCAAAGGGCGGGGAGTGGGCGCTGGCGGCAGGCCTCGGCGGTGCGGCGATCGCGCTAGGGGGCTGGCTGTCGAGCGTGGTGGCACTAGGAGGCGGAGTGAATCCGTCGGCAGGCGCGCTCGCGCGGCTGCTGGCAGGAGTGGCGCTGAAGTGGGTCGTGGTGTTGGCCGTGCTGTTGCTGGGTGTGGGTCAGGCGGGTCTTCCGCCGGTTCCCATGCTCGCCGGGGTCATCGTCGCGCTCTTCGCGCAGCTGCTCGCAATGGCCCGGCCTCTGGCCCGGCACTGAACCAATCACAGGCGAAGGTTTTCGATCTATGGCAGCTGATGCGGAACTGACCCCAACCAGCTACATCCAGCACCATCTGCAGAACCTCACCGTTTCCTTCGGCGAAGGCGGGTTCTGGACGCTGCACGTCGACACCCTGATCACCGCGCTGCTCATGGGCGGGGTGATGGTGTTGCTGTTCTGGCTGGCGACGCGCAACGCAACTGCCGGGGTGCCGGGCAAGTGGCAGGCGTTCGTAGAGATCTGCCTGGAGTTCGTCGACAAGCAGGCCCGTGACACCTATCACGGCTCCAGCAAGCTGGTGACGCCGATCGCGATCACGCTGTTCTTCTGGATTCTGCTGATGAATCTGATGAAGATGATCCCGGCGGATTTCATCGCCAGGCCGCTCGAGCTGCTCGGCGTGCACTACTGGAAGCCGGTGCCGACCGCCGACGTCAACGCGACACTCGGCCTGTCGATCAGCGTGTTCTTCCTGACGGTGTTCTTCGCGCTGCGGGCCAAGGGCCTGGGTGGCATGTCGAAGGAATTCCTGTTCGCGCCGTTCGGCAAGTGGATGGTGCCGTTCAACCTGATCCTCAACATCGTCGAGTGGCTGAGCAAGCCGATCTCGCTGGCGATGCGACTGTTCGGCAACATGTTCGGTGGCGAGATCGTGTTCCTGCTGATCTGGGTGCTTGGCGGCGCGAGCCTGCTGGGCGTGCTCGGCGGCGGCGTGCTCGGCCTCGGCTGGATGCTGTTCCACCTGCTGGTGATTCCGCTGCAGGCCTTCATTTTCATGATGCTGTCGATCGTCTACCTCAGCCTGGCCGAGGACGACCACTGATCGATTGCGTCACGTGACACGGCGTTTGTTTCAACCCATCCCAGTTCCACCCTTACCAAGCAATCCGCTCCGGAGAAAACAATGGAAATCGCACTGACCTCGTTCGCCCAGATCCAGGCTTCGACCGTTCTGGCCATCGGCATCATGATCGGCCTGGCTGCGCTGGGTGCGGGTCTGGGCCTGGCCATCATGGCCGGCAAGTTCCTCGAGTCGGCCGCGCGCCAGCCGGAGCTGATCCCGGTCCTGCAGGTCCGCATGTTCATCACCGCCGGCCTGATCGACGCCGCGTTCATCATCTCGGTCGCCGTCGGCCTGCTGTTCGCGTTCGCTTCGCCGTTCGTCGGCCCGATCGCCGCGCAGCTCGCGGGCTGATCCAGCCGACGCTTCCGGTGCGGCCTGCCTCGCGCATGGCCGCACCGGTGGATGACAGGGGGCGCGTCCGCGCGCCCGTCCCTTCACGACAGGCAGTCACAAGCCCATGAATATCGGTCTGACCCTAATTGCCCAGGCCCTGGCGTTCGCCGGTCTGATCTGGATCGTCGCGACCAAGATCTGGCCGCCGCTGCTCGGTGCCATCGAGGAGCGCCAGAAGAAGATCGCCGAAGGTCTGGCCGCGGCGGACAACAGCCAGCGCGCCCTCGCGCAGGCCCAGGAACTCGCCAACGAGGAACTCAAGGCCGCGCGTGCGAAGGCCAACGAGATCATCGAGCAGGCGCACCAGCGCGGCAACCAGATCATCGAGGCCGCCAAGGCCGAGGCCGTCACCGAAGGCCTGCGCCAGAGGGCGATCTTCGATGCCGAGCTCCAGGCTTCGGCCACCCGTGCGCGCGAAGAGTTGCGTCGTCAGGTTTCGACCCTGGCGGTGACCGGCGCCGAGCGCCTGCTCAAGCGTGAGATCGACGCAAACGCCCACAAGGCGCTGCTCGACGAACTCGCCGCGGAGATCTGAGTCCGATGAGCCAGGCCATGACGATTGCCCGTCCGTATGCCCGCGCCGCGTTCGCGATCGCGCGTGACGGCGGCCAGTTCGCGCCGTGGTCGGACGCGCTGGCGTTCTCCGCGCGCGTTGCCGCCGATCCGCAGGCGGCCGCGTTGCTGGGCCACCCGGCGCTGTCGCACGACGACGCCGTCGCGCTGTTGGCGCCGGAAGGCGCCGATGCACGCTTCGCCGAGTTCCTCGCCCTGCTGGCGACCAACGGCCGGCTCGCACAGCTGCCGGAAATCGCCGGTCTGTACGAGGAGCTGCGCGCCGAGGCCGAGCACGTCGTGCTGGCCACGGTGACTTCGGCGACCGAGCTGCCGGAGGCGGAAGTCGAGCAGATCCGCGCAGCGCTCAAGCGCCGGTTCGGTCGCGAGGTCCAGGTCGAGACGGCCGTGGATGCATCGTTGATCGGCGGCGCGGTGATTTCGGCCGGCGACGTGGTGATCGACGGCTCGCTCAAGGGCAAGCTGGCGCGCCTGCAGTCCGCACTCGCGCACTGACACAATTTTCAATTGCAACGTCGGCGGTGACGCCGGCTCAAGGGAACCCCCGATGGCTACCACGCAACTCAATCCTTCCGAGATCAGCGAGCTGATCAAGTCCCGCATCGAGAAGGTCAAGCTGAGCGCCGAATCGCGCAACGAAGGCACGGTCACCTCGGTCGCCGACGGCATCGTGCGTCTGCACGGCCTCGCCGACGTGATGCAGGGCGAAATGATCGAACTGCCGCTTGCCGCGGACGGTTCGGCCACCTACGCACTGGCCCTCAACCTCGAGCGCGATTCGGTCGGCGCCGTGGTGCTGGGCGACTACGAGCACCTGCGCGAAGGTGACGTGGCCAAGACCACCGGCCGCATTCTCGAGGTGCCGGTCGGCCCGGAAATGCTCGGCCGCGTGGTCAACGCGCTCGGCGAGCCGATCGACGGCAAGGGCCCGATCGACGCCAAGCTCAGTGCGCCGGTCGAGCGCGTCGCCCCGGGCGTGATCTGGCGCAAGTCGGTCGACCAGCCCGTGCAGACCGGCTACAAGTCGGTCGACGCCATGATCCCGATCGGCCGCGGCCAGCGCGAGCTGATCATCGGCGACCGCCAGACCGGCAAGACCGCGCTCGCGATCGATGCCGTGATCAACCAGAAGTCGACCGGCATCAAGTGCGTGTACGTGGCGATCGGCCAGAAGGCCTCGACCGTCGCCAACATCGTGCGCAAGCTCGAAGAGAACGGCGCGATGGCGCACACCGTCGTGGTCGCCGCGACCGCGTCCGAATCGGCAGCGATGCAGTACATCAGCGCCTACTCGGGCTGCACGATGGGCGAGTACTTCATGGACCGCGGCGAAGACGCGCTGATCGTCTACGACGATCTGTCCAAGCAGGCCGTCGCCTACCGCCAGATCTCGCTGCTGCTCAAGCGCCCGCCGGGTCGCGAAGCCTATCCGGGCGACGTGTTCTACCTGCACTCCCGTCTGCTCGAGCGCGCCGCGCGCGTGTCCGAGGCTTATGTCGAGAAGTTCACGGAAGGGCGCGTGACCGGCAAGACCGGTTCGCTGACCGCGCTGCCGATCATCGAAACGCAGGCCGGTGACGTCTCGGCGTTCGTGCCGACCAACGTGATCTCGATCACCGACGGCCAGATCTTCCTGGAAACCGACCTGTTCAACGCCGGCATCCGCCCGGCCGTGAATGCCGGTATCTCGGTGTCGCGCGTCGGTGGCGCAGCCCAGACCAAGATCATCAAGAAGCTCTCGGGCGGCATCCGTATCTCGCTGGCCCAGTACCGTGAGCTGGCGGCGTTCGCGCAGTTCGCCTCCGATCTGGACGAAGCCACCCGCAAGCAGCTCGAGCGCGGTCAGCGCGTCACCGAGCTGATGAAGCAGAAGCAGTACAAGCCGATGTCGATCGCGCACCAGGCGCTGACGATCTACGCCGTCAACGAGGGTTACCTCGACGACGTGCCGGTCGCCAAGCTGCTCGCGTTCGAGGAAGGCCTGCATGCGCATTTCGACAACACCGTGGGCGATCTGGTCAGCAACATCAACCAGACCGGCAGCTGGAACGACGAGATCGAGAGCGCGTTCAAGCAGGGCATCGCCGAGTTCAAGAAGACCGGCAGCTGGTAATGCCTGGCGGCGGGCTCCGGCCCGCCATCGCTTCACACGATTGAGCCAAAGGCGGGGATCCTCCCGCCCCACGCAGGGATAACAGATGGCCGGCGGCAGAGAAATCAAGACGAAGATCAAGAGCGTGCAGAACACCCGCAAGGTGACGCGCGCGCTCGAGATGGTCTCCGCGTCGAAGATCCGCAAGGCGCAGGAGCGGATGAAAGCGTCGCGTCCGTACGCGAATGCGATGCGACAGCTGGTCGGTCACCTGGCCCAGGCCAGCTCCGAGTTCCAGCATCCGTACCTGCTCGAACGCGAGGTCAAGCGGGTCGGCTACATTGTCTGTTCGTCGGACCGGGGCCTGGCCGGCGGTCTGAACAACAACATGTTCCGCAAGCTGCTCACCGAGATCCGCGCCTGGCACGACAAGGGCGTCGAGGTGGACGTGGTGACGATCGGACAGAAGGCGACGGTGTTCTTCCGTCGCCTGAAGGTCGACATGCTCGCCAGCGTCACCCACATCGGCGACACCCCGGAAGTCGAGCAGCTCATCGGCATCATCAAGGTGATGCTCGACGGCTATAACGACGGCCGGGTCGACCGTGTGTTCCTGGCCTACAACCAGTTCGTCAACACGATGACGCAGAAGGCCAGCTTCGATCAGCTGCTGCCGCTGCCGGCCGGTGACACGAAGGTCGTCAAGCACGACTGGGACTACATCTACGAGCCGGATGCGGAATCGGTGCTCGGTCACGTGCTCACGCGCTACGTCGAGTCGCTGGTGTACCAGGCGGTGATGGAGAACGTGGCGTCCGAGCATGCGGCGCGCATGGTCGCGATGAAGGCGGCGAGCGACAACGCCACCAAACTGATCGATACCCTCAAGCTGGTCTACAACAAGGCCCGCCAGGCAGCGATCACCCAGGAAATCTCCGAGATCGTCGGCGGCGCCGCGGCGGTTTAAGAGCCAGCTACGGGTGCGGAACCCGGGCGGCAAGAGCAGCGAAACGCGCTTTTCCAGCCCCGGTCCCGCCCCCGTCTCCGGCACCAGAATCAAACAGACATCAGTGGAGTCACTCAAATGAGTCAGGGCAAGATCGTTCAGATCATCGGCGCCGTCGTCGACGTCGAGTTCGCGCGCAACGAAGTTCCCAAGGTGTACGACGCGCTCGAGGTCCAGGGCACGGAAATCACCCTGGAAGTGCAGCAGCAGCTCGGTGACGGCATCGTGCGCGCGATCGCGCTCGGTTCCACCGACGGCCTCAAGCGCAACCTGATCGCGGTCAACACCGGCCGCGGCATCGCGGTGCCGGTCGGTACCGGCACCCTGGGTCGCATCATGGACGTGCTGGGCCGCCCGATCGACGAGGCCGGTCCGGTCGAGGCGTCCGATCGCTGGGAAATCCACCGCGCGGCCCCGTCGTACGAAGACCAGGCATCGACCACCGAGCTGCTCGAGACGGGCATCAAGGTCATCGACCTGATGTGTCCCTTCGCCAAGGGCGGCAAGGTCGGCCTGTTCGGCGGCGCCGGCGTCGGCAAGACCGTCAACATGATGGAACTGATCAACAACATCGCCAAGGCGCACGAAGGCCTGTCGGTGTTCGCCGGCGTGGGCGAGCGTACCCGTGAGGGCAACGACTTCTACCACGAGATGAAGGACTCCAACGTCCTCGACAAGGTGGCAATGGTCTACGGCCAGATGAACGAGCCGCCGGGCAACCGTCTGCGCGTTGCGCTGACCGGCCTGACGATGGCCGAGTACTTCCGCGACGAGAAGGACGCCTCGGGCAAGGGCAAGGACGTGCTGCTGTTCGTCGACAACATCTACCGCTACACGCTGGCCGGTACCGAAGTGTCGGCGCTGCTCGGCCGCATGCCGTCGGCCGTGGGTTACCAGCCGACGCTCGCCGAGGAAATGGGCGTGCTGCAGGAGCGCATCACCTCGACCAAGTCGGGCTCGATCACCTCGATCCAGGCCGTCTACGTGCCCGCCGACGACCTGACCGACCCGTCGCCGGCAACGACCTTCGCGCATCTCGATTCGACGGTGACGCTGAGCCGCAACATCGCATCGCTCGGCATCTATCCGGCGGTCGATCCGCTGGACTCGACCAGCCGCCAGATGGATCCCAATGTCGTGGGCAACGAACACTACGACACGGCCCAGCGCGTGCAGTCGACGCTGCAGAAGTACAAGGAGCTCAAGGACATCATCGCGATCCTGGGCATGGACGAGCTGTCGGAAGAGGACAAGCAGGCCGTGTCGCGCGCGCGCAAGATCGAGCGCTTCTTCTCGCAGCCCTTCCACGTGGCCGAAGTGTTCACCGGCTCGCCGGGCAAGTACGTGCCGCTGAAGGAAACCATCCGTGGCTTCAAGGGCATCGTCGACGGCGAATACGACCACCTGCCCGAGCAGGCGTTCTACATGGTCGGCAGCATCGACGAAGCGGTCGAGAAGGCGAAGAAGATCGCCGCCTGATTCGTCGCCCTCGGTCGAGGGCGTGGATCGGTAGTCAGGAGGGCACCGCCCTCACCCTAAGCCCACTCCCGCTCGCGGGAGCGGGAGACGACGTAGAGAAGCCCGTTATGAGCAGCACCATCCGTTGCCACATCGTCAGCGCCGAGGCCGAGATCTTCCAAGGCGAGGCCACCATGGTCGTGGCTACCGGCGAACTCGGCGAGCTCGGCATCGCGCCGCGCCATGCGCCGCTGATCACGCGTCTCAAGCCGGGCAAGATCGTTGTTACCCAGCCGAACGGCGAAGTGCTCGATTTCGCGATCGGTGGCGGCATCCTCGAGGTGCAGCCCCAGGTCGTCACGATCCTCGCCGACACGGCGATCCGTGCCGACGAGATCGACGAAGCCGCGGTGAAGGCCGTCAAGGACGAGGCCGAACGCGTCCTGGCCGGACGCGGTGAAGCGATGGACATCGCCGAGGCGCAGCAGAAGCTGGTCGAGGCCGTCGTCCAGCTGCAGGCGCTCGAGCGTCTGCGCAAGAACCTCAAGCATTGAACGCAGCGGGCCTCGCGCCCGCGTCGCGTGTGCATACGACCCCGCTCCGGCGGGGTCGTTGCGTTTGCGGCCCGGCGATCCGGGAAGCCGCTCCTCAGCGCCGGTAGATCCAGTAGCGCGACAGCAGGAAGCCCACTGCGCCGAGCGCCAGCTCGATCGCAGGCTTGCCGAGCCAGACCCAGCGCAGGCCGAAGAGATCGTCGACCTCGGTCAACGCCCAGGTACTCAGCAACGTCGTGGTCACCCACATCACCATGAAGCGCTGGAACTGCGCGGGACCGATCGTATTCCGGTCGCCGGCGAAGGTCAGTTTGCCGTTCAGCCAGAAGCCCAGCAGCGCGCCGGTGATACGCCCGAGCACGTTCGCCGGCGCGACCGGCAACCCCATGTGGGTCAGGCCTACGACCATGCCCCAGTCGACCAGCCACTGCAGCAGCCCGATCACGAGATAGTCGCGTCCCTGGCGGGTGAGACTCATGGGGATCGGTGCTCCGGAACGCACGGTGGCGGTTGAATCGTACACAGCCGGGAATTCGCGCAGCGACGTGACACGGCGTGCGGGCCGGCTCGGCAGAGTCCGGGCGATGTCGCGGTGGGCGTGATCGCTGGGCCAGCCGGTCTTTCGGCGCAGCGTCCGTCAGTGAGCCGCAACCCCGGCCCGACCCGGCTTCGGGTGGCCTGCCACGCTGCGCAGACTGCCACGCCGCTCACGGAGGGCCACGCCGCCACAGCGCGACGCCATTGATCGACTGGACATGGTGCGTGTCCGCATCGTCCGCCAGCGCACGCCCCAGGGGCGTGGATACGGCGGCTTCGGTCACCAGGATCCAGCGGGCATCCACATCGGCAAAGAGCGCGCGCCAGGCCGTTCCGCTGTCGTCGAGCTCGGCCGCCGCGCGCGCGGCAGCAAGTTCGGGTGCATGCACGGTCATCAACCTGCCCCGACCGGCGAGTTCCGCGACATGTCCCCGTTGTGGATCGGTTGCCAGCACCCGGCCGGGTCCGTCCGGAAGCGCAGCGATCAGCGTGCGCTCGGCGACGTAGTGCGGGAGTACGGCGTCGGGATTGCCAGGGGCGCGGATCGCGCGCTTGAGCGCGGCCGAATGATGCGTCCAGCCCGAATTCGCCTGGAATGCGAGGTTGAGTACGCACAACAGCGCGATTGGCGCCACCCAGATGCCAGGGCGTCCGATCATGTGTCGGCTGCCGGCGAGGGCCGGCACCAGAAGCAGGACCAGCCCGGGGAACGCATAGCGGGCGTACTGCATCGGAACCAGCGGCAGCACCGCGATGCCCAGCGCGACGAACGCCATCATGCGCGAGCCTCGTCGCCAGGCCGCCAGCAACCACGCCCCCGCGAGGCCAACCCACAGAAATCCGATGCCGCCATTCCATGCCTCGACGAAGCGGCTGCTTTCGAACGTCATCGTCCAGGGGAGCGCCGGATTGAAGCCACTCGTCCACCGCGCATCCGACATGTTCTCGATCGGGTAGTGCGGCGACTGGAAGATCGTGTTGAACAGCGGGAAGACCGGGTTGCCGGTATGCCACCAGGCGTAGGCGTAACTCGAGCCGGCAACTGCGATGAAAACGATCGCCATCAGAGGCAGGCGCCGCAGCAGGATGCGGCCGTCCATACGCAGTGCATAAGCCAACAGCGGCAAGGCGGCCAGGGCGTGGATCGGCTTCAGCGCTGCAAGCGCGGCAAACAGGACGGTGGTCGCTGCAAGGTGGCGTCCCTGACGGTCGTACAGCACCATCGTGACGAGTGCGAACAGGACCGCCATGGCTGGCAGTTCCGTCTGCATGCCCGCCATGAGCCAGACCAGCGGCGGAAAGCTCGCGAACAAGGCAACGGCGGCGAGGCGCTCGGCCGTCACTGCACCCAGGGCCTGCGCGCAACCCCACAGAGCCACGGCCGCGCCGAGCAGCCAGCCGGTGTTGACCGCTCCACGCGCTTCGCGCCCGCCGAGCAGCCATGCCACCCCCTGGCCCACGTCACCCATCCAGGGCGCGAACACCCATGCACTGAACGCCGGGTCGGCGACATAGCGCGCGTGTCGCGCGAGTTGCGCCGGCAGGTTCAGGTGATAGGTCAGGTCGTCCATCTGCATCGTCGGCAGCCACGCTCCGGTCGATGCGAGGCCGAGCAGCAATACGGCAAGCGCCATGCCACGGGGATGTTCGGCCGCCGTCGAGCGCCACGCGACGCGCGACTGCCGGAGCTGGCACGCGAGTGCGCGCCAGTGCGCGACGAGCATATAGCCCAGCCATGCGACCCAGACGGCCGGGTTGTGCACCCCTATCGGAAGCGTCCAGCCGGCGATCCCGATGATCACCGCATAGCCGGAAATGCCCGCGATCGCCAGCCGCCCGGGCACGTCATCCGGAATCCAGCGAAGACCAAGCGCCACCGAAGCGGCGCCCAGCAACAGCGTGGCGAGCACGGGCAGCACGCCCACGTACAGCAGCAGCGCCGCGCACCAAACCAGTGCGAGCGCGGACGCCCACGACCAACGCAGCAAGCGCACGAACGGCCAGGCAAGCAGCCCGCTCACCAGCGCAAGCCCAAGCGAGAGCGCGAAACGCTCCCACGGCAGTTCGCGCCACAGGCCATGCAGGACAATGCCCAGCACGACGAGCGCCGGACCCGAGATCCACGCCGCCGTCTTCCAGTGCGCCCCTGTTGCCTCAACCGCACCTGCTTGAATGCGTGACATCGTCGATCCTTGCAATGCTGGCGTGGATTATCATCGAATGCCGCCCAGGTTCCGAACGCCATGACCGCCCCACTGCACGTCGTGATCCTCGCCGCAGGCGAGGGCAAGCGCATGAAATCCTCGCTGCCCAAGGTGCTGCAGCGGATCGCCGGCCGGCCGATGCTGTGGCATGTGATCGCCGCTGCGCGCGCGCTCCGGCCGGCCGGCATCCATGTGGTCTACGGACACGGCGGCGAACAGGTGCGTGCCGCGTTCTCCGACCAGCCGGACCTGCACTGGTCGGAGCAGCACGAGCGGCTCGGCACCGGTCATGCGGTGCGGCAGGCGATGCCCGACGTGCCCGACGAGGCGCAGGTGCTGGTGCTCTACGGCGACGTCCCCTTGCTGCGCCCCGAGACGCTGCGCGGGCTGATCGAGATCGACGGTCGCCTGTCCGTGCTCGCTGCGCAGCTCGAGGACCCCACCGGCTATGGCCGCATCGTCCGCGATCCCGAAGGTCACGTCGGCGCGATCATCGAGCACAAGGACGCCGACGAGGAGCAGCGTCGTATCGGCCTGGTCAATACCGGCATCCTCGCCGCCGATGCCACTGCGCTCAAGGCGTGGCTCGCGCGACTGTCGTCGGACAACGTCCAGGGCGAGTACTACCTGACCGACATCTTCGCGATGGCAGCCGACGAGTACAGCGCCGCGCAGATCGTCATTGTCGACGATCCGCTGGAAGCCGAAGGCGCGAACGATCCGTGGCAGCTCGCCCAGCTCGAGCGCGCCTGGCAACTGCGCGCGGTGCGTGCGCTGTGCGTCGAAGGGGCGCGTTTCGCCGATCCGGCGCGCGTCGACATCCGCGGCGAGGTCATTGTCGGCCGCGATGTCGAGATCGATGTCGACGTGATCTTCGAGGGCCGTGTCGCGCTCGGTGACGGCGTGCGCGTCGGGCCCTTCTGCCGCCTCAAGGACGTCGCCCTGGGCGAGGGCACCGAGGTACGTGCGCACTGCGACATCGAAGGCGTGCGCGCGGAGGGCGCGGTGACGATCGGTCCGTTCGCGCGCCTGCGGCCCGGCACGGTACTCGCCGACGGTGTGCATATCGGCAATTTCGTCGAGACCAAGAACACTACGGTCGGTGTCGGCAGCAAGGCCAATCACCTGACCTATCTGGGCGATGCCGAGATCGGTGCCGGCAGCAACATCGGCGCCGGCACGATCACCTGCAACTACGATGGGGTGAACAAGTCGAAGACCGTGATCGGCGACCGCGTCTTCATTGGATCGCATGCGTCGCTGGTCGCGCCGGTGCACATCGGCGATGGCGCGACGACTGGCGCCGGCTCTGTCATCACCACGGATGTGCCGCCCGGCAAGCTCGCGGTCGCACGGACCCGCCAGACCGTTATCGAGGGCTGGGTGCGCCCCACGAAAAAGCGCTGACCTGTTTCAGGCCGCGGTTGTCGTCACCTGGTTGGTCGACCGCGCAGGCGCAGGCGCCGGATCCGCGCCGCGTAGCGCGCTCATGAGAGGTGTCGCCTGGAGCGACGCACAGGCGGCGACGGCGGAAGCGGAGGGTTGCGGCCGGAAACTCCGTTGCCTGGCGTGTTGCCAGCCGCCGTCGCCAACCGGGTGCCGGCGTTCGTTCGTGCGCCGGGTCGGTCAGTCGGGCAGGACCAGGGTCACGCACAGGCCGCCGTCTTCGCGGTTGAGCAGCGCGATCCGGCCGCCATGGGCCTCGGCGATCTCACGCGCCAGTGCGAGGCCGAGCCCGGTGCCGTTGCGTTTGGTGGAGTAGAACGGCAGCAAGGCGTTTTCAAGCACCGCCTCGCTCATGCCACTGCCGCGATCGAGGACCTCGATGCGCCAGTCGTCCACTCCCCTGCGCAGCGCGATCGTGACCGCTGCCGGGTCACCGCTGGCCTCGTGCGCGTTGCGCAGCAGGTTCAGCAGTGCCTGTTCGATCTGGGCGGGGTCGAAACTGCCGGTCTGCGACGGATCCATCGGCGCTGCATCCACGAACGCGACGTGGCTGCGCAGCTGGTCGAGGAAATCACGCCAGTGGACACGCGTGCGCCGCGGCGCGGGCAGTTTGGCGAAGTGCGCATAGCCGCGGATGAAGCCTTCCAGGTGACGTGCGCGTTCCTCGATCGTGCGCAGCGCGTCGGGCAGGCGCTCCAGCTGCCCCCGGCGCAGCAACTCCCCACCCGAATGCGCCAGCGACGCGATCGGCGCCAATGAATTGTTGAGTTCGTGGCTGATCACCCGGATGACCTTCTTCCAGGTCTGGACTTCCTGCCGGCGCAGCTCGGTGGTCATCCGGCGCAGCAGCAGGAGTTCGTGGCGGCGCCCGTTGAGGCGGAAGTGCCGGCGCGAGAGATGGTGGATCTCTTCTGCTTCGCCATCGCCGGTCGTGAACAGTCCGTCGCCGCCGCGTGCGAACGCGTCGACCAGGGCGGTCGGCGCTTCGTCCAGCAGCGCCGAGAACATGTGGCCCTCGAGCCGACGTCCTTCACCGAACGTGCGCCGCGCGGCGAGATTGGCGTGCACAACGTGGCCGGTCGGACCGATCAGCAGCATGGCCACCGGCGTGTTCTGCACCATGGTGTCGAGCAGCAGTTCGCGCTGTACCAGTGACAGGCGCTGCGCACGCAGCGTCTCGCCCAGCTCGTTGTGGGCGGCGACGAGTTCGCCCAGCGCGCCACGGCCGTGCCAGGCGAGGCTGAAGCCGTAATCGCCATCGCGGTAACTGGCTACCGTGCTGGTAAGTGCGCGGAACAGGGCATGCGCGGGCGCGATCGCCCACGACAGGCACCACACCAGCGAAGGCGCGCAAAGCAGCGTGGCGCAGGCGATCGCGGCCCAGTTCGGGAGCCAGCGTTGCAGCAGCAGCGCCAGCGATGCGCCAAGCGCGACGTGAGCGAGCGCCACTGCGGACAGGACCAGGGGCAGTGGCAGCCGCTGACGCCAGCGCATGTCAGTCGCGCCGGATGCCGAGGCGGTCGAGGCGTCGATACAGCGCCTGACGCGACAGTCCGAGCTCGCTCGCCGCCTGCGCCAGCACGCCACCGCTGCGGCCGAGCGCGGCCTCAATTTCCGCCCGGTCGGGTTCGCGGTCGCGCGTGGCCGGATCGGGCGCAGGAGATGCCGGCAAGGCCAGATCGGCCGCCGCGATGCGCGTATCGCGCGCCAGCAGCTCGGCGCGCTGGATCACATTGCGCAGCTCCCGCACGTTGCCCGGCCAGCGGTACTGCAGCAGTGCGCGTTCCGCGTCTTCGGAGAGCGGCTTCCGTCCGGCAAGAAAGTGCCGGGCGAGTGGCAGGATGTCGCGCGGCCGCTGCGCCAGTGGCGCCAGACGCAGTTCGATGCCGTTGAGCCGGTAGTAGAGGTCCTCCCGGAATCGGCCGTCGGCGATCATCGAAGACAGGTCGGCGTTGGTCGCACTGAGCACACGCACCTGCACGCTGCGCTCGCGGTGGCCGCCGAGGCGCGCGAACCGTCCGGTCTCGAGCACGCGCAACAGCTTCACCTGTCCCGACGGCGGCAGCGTGCCGATCTCGTCCAGGAACAGCGTGCCGCCATCTGCGGCCTCAAAACGCCCTTCGCGCGCCCGGGTCGCGCCGGTGTAGGCGCCGGCCTCGGCGCCGAAGAGCTCGGCTTCGACCAGGTCGTTCGGCAAGGCGCCACAGTTCACCGCGACGAAGGGGCCGTCCCGCACCGGCGAGTTGGCATGCAGGATCTCGGCGTATTTCTCCTTGCCCGCGCCGTTCGGACCGGTGATCAGCACCGGCAGCGAAGATGCCGCGACCTGCAGTGCCAGCGCCAGCGTCGCTTCGCTGGACGGGTCGTCCCAGACCAGGCCGCGCAGGTCACGGCCATTGCAGAGGGCATCGCGGCGGCGACGGTCGCCGCGCGTGCGTGTATCGAGCTCCCGCCGCGCGAAGGCCAGCTCCAGCAGGGTATTGACCGTCGCGAGCAGTTTGCCGTCATCCCAGGGCTTGCCCAGATAGTCGGCGGCGCCCGCGCGGATCAGGTCCACCGCAGACTCCAGTCGCGTCCACGCGGTCAGCAGCACGACCGGCAGGTCGGGATCGAACCGTCGGATCTCGTGGAACAGAGCGACGCCCTCCTCACCGGAGGTCGTGTCGGCGCCGAAGTTCATGTCCTGCACGACCAGATCGATACCACCGGCGCGCAGGCGCTCGATGCCGGCTTGCGGCGTTGCAGCGTGCTCGCAGGCGATGTCGTGCAGCGAGAACAACAGTTCGAGCGCGGTGGCGACGGCAGGGTTGTCATCGATGACAAGGATCGTGGGCATCAGCGCTCGCGTGAGTGGAGGTGCGGCAATCGAAAAGGCATGGTCGTCGGCGCCCGGCACGGACGCAACAATCGGTCGGCAGGGCGGATCAGATGCTGCGGGTCGCCACCGCCGGCGGCACCGAGGCCGCGCGTCGCGCCGGCCAGTACACCGCGATCTGGCCGAGCAGCCACAGGGCCAAGGCGCCGGCTGGCAGGTACACCAGCGGCAGGCGTCCCAGTTCGTAGCGCGACATCAGCAGCTGGTTGAGCCCATAGGCCAACAGCATGCCCAGCACGATGCCGATCGTGGCGAGCAGGAAGTTCTCCAGCTGGAAATACCGCAGGATCTGGCTGCGGGTGGCACCGAGCGCGCGGCGGATGCCGATCTGCTTGGTGCGCTGCTGCACCCAGAAGCTCGCCAGCCCGACGATGCCGAGCGCGGTGACCACCAGCAGCGCGATGCACACCACCACCAGTAGCCCGGCCATCGCGCGATCCTCGCGGTAGTAGCGGTCGCGCAGGTCACTGAGCAGATCGCTGTTGACCGCCACCCGGTCGGGATCGAGCCGGGAAAGCGCGGCCACACTCGCCTCGAGCACCTCGCGGCGCTGCGCGGGGTCGGTACGGATCACATAGTTGATGCCGTTGGAGTAGTTGCGGACCGGTAGCAGCATCGTTGCGTCACCCGGCCCCGTGCCATCGGTGGGCATCGCCAGCGTATCGACGATGCCGACGATGGGAATCGCCGCTGTTCCCATGCTGTAGATCTGCTTGCCGACCGCGTTCTCGCCCGGGAACAGCCGCTCGGCCATCGCCCGGTTGATGATGGCCGCAGGCGTCCGGGCTGCATCGCCGCCGCCCTGGAGGTCGCTCGAGTCGATGAACTCGTCGGCATTGAAACGACGCCCGGCCACGAGCTGCAGGCCGAAGGTGTCGAGCAACTCCTCCGTCCCCAGGTAGGGAGAAGCGAGCAGCGTGTCGCTGACCTGGTCGGGGTGCAATCGCACGCCGGTGGTCGAGCTGCTGTTGCCGTAGGGGATCTGGGTGGCCGCGGCGACGTGACGCACGCCCGGGATGGCGCGCAGCGCGGCGAGGTCGCGTTCGACCCCCGCCTTGCGATGGGCGGCGTCACGTTCGTCGATGCTCGGCATCTGGATGCGGACGATCTCGTTCTCGACCGTGCCGCTGGGTCGCGCCATATGGTCGAGGCGGCGATCGATGAGGTAGATCGCGTTGCAGATGATCGCGCAGGCAAGCGCGATCTCGATGACGATCAGCGCCGCAGCGGTTTTGTGCCGACGCAGCGTCGAAAGGATGGGGCGGATGTCCATGGGTGGCCTCGGAAGTTCCGGTTACTGCGACTTGAGCTGGATCGCGGGCGTGACCTGCATCGCCCGCCATGCGGGCAGCATCCCGGCGAGCAGGCTGGCGAAGATCGACAGGGCGAAGGTTGTCAGCAGCATCGTGGTGTCGAGCTGGGCGAGCTTGGCGTAGCTGCTGGGGTTCTGCCGGACGGCCCACAGCCCGAGCAGCGCCAGGCCCAGGCCGCAGATGCCGCCGGCCACGCCGATCGCGCCCGCCTCGACGATGAACTGGGTGAAGATTTCGCGCCGCGACGCACCCAGGGCGCGGCGCACGCCGATCTCCGACGCACGCCGCAGACTCTTGGCGAGCAGCAGCCCGACGGTGTTGACCAGGCACACCAGCAGGAAGCCGAGGGCGAGCCACAGTTGCAGCCGGACATCGCTGGGCACGACCTGGTGATGATCGAGCAGCGACGGAACATCTCGCAGGCGCACGTTGGCGGGACGCTCGAAGCGGCCGGCGGCGCGCTGCTGTTCGGAATAGCTCTGCAGATAGTCGCGGTATGCGGCCGCATCGGCTGCGCCCGGGAGTTCCACCCAGTACTGCACCCAACTGCAGGGCGCATTGAGGGCATCGAAGTCGCCGCCGGAATCGGCCCAGCAGTTCATGCTGCCCATGCGCGAGAGCTTCAGCTCGATTGCGGTGGAGAGCGGGACGAAGATCGATTCGAGCGTGTTGAAGCTCTGCAGGCTCAGGTCCCAGAACCGCGGCGTCGGCATCCATGCATCGAGTACTCCGATCACCTGGAAGTCCTGGCCGTTGATGCGCAGCGTGCGACCGGTGCTGTCGCCGCCGCCGAACACTTTCCGGTTCGTTTCGCCCGAAATCACTGCCACGCGGGCGCGCGCAGCGTCGTCCTCGGCGCCCCACGCACGGCCGTGCGCCAGGGGCGCATCGAACATCGCGAAGAAGTCGGCCGAGGTGTAGCGCGCGTCGGTGAAGAATGGGGTGCGCCCACCATCGGGTTGCACCGCGACGAAGCCGCCACTCATCATCGCCTGGCGGGTGCCACGCGCCTCACGCAGCAGGGTTTCGGCGTCCATCCGGGTCATGTTGCGGTCCGGTTCCTCACCGGCCACGAAGCCATGCATATCCGCCGCGTCGAGCTGGACATAGAACAGGCGATCGCTCTTGTCGGGGATGGGATCGCCCGACAGCACGTGGAACACGGTCAGCGTGGTCATGCTGGCGCCGATGCCCAGCGCGATCGCCAGAACCATCAGTCCGGTGAGCATGCGACTGTTGCGGAAGCTGCGCAGCGCAAGCTGCAGGTAGTAGCCGAACATGTCCGTCTCCTCAGGCGCCGGCAGCGACGTGCGCAGGGTTGGCGTGAGCGGGTGCTGCGTGCAGCGCCTGCAGGTCGGTCGCCATGCCGTCCACGATGTGCACGTTGCGGTGCGCGCGCGCGGCGAGTTCCGGATCGTGCGTGACCATCACGATGGTCGTGCCGCGGGCGTTGATGTCCTCCAGCAGCTCGAGCACGCTGCGCGCCATCTGCGAGTCGAGGTTGCCGGTGGGCTCGTCGGCCAGCAGCAGGCGCGGGCTGCCGGCAAGCGCCCGCGCGATCGCCACGCGCTGTTGCTGACCACCCGACAGCTCCGCCGGGTAGTGCTTCATGCGCGAACCCAGGCCGACCAGCGACAGCGATTCCTCGATGCGCAGGCGGCGCTCGGCCGCCGGCATCCGGCGGTAACGCAGCGGGACATCGACGTTGTCGAACAGGTTGAGGTCCGGAATCAGATTGAAGCCCTGGAAGATGAAGCCGATCTTCTCGTTGCGCAGTCTCGAGCGCGCGTCGTCGCCGAGGCCGCGCACTTCGACCCCGTCGATCCGGTACTCGCCCCCGGTGAAGGTCTCCAGCAGGCCGGCGATGTTGAGAAAGGTCGTCTTGCCGGAGCCGGAGGGCCCGGTGACGGCAACGAACTCGCCTTCCGCGACATGCAGGTCGAGAGAGCGCAGTGCGTGGGTTTCGACGAGTTCGGTGCGGTAGACCTTGGCGACCTGGCGCATGTCGAGCATGGGGATGTCCTGTGGCGTAGTGGAAGGATGCGTTGGGCGGCTCAGCGGACGCGGAACAGCAGCGGCAGGTCGCGGCCGAGCGTTGGGCGTATTGCGCGGCCGAAGACGACGGCGCGTCGCCCGGGCGGGGAGGCGGACGCCAGGCTCGCGTCGAAGCTCGCCGACAATGGGCGAGGCACCGCGGCGGCGAGGTCATCTGCGGTCCAGCTGGAAGGAAACGGCAAATCGAACGCGGTTTTCATGGTCATAGTCCCGAGATGCGGACACGCTCCGCGTTGTCGAACTGATCGGTACCGGCGACGATGACGCGCTCGCCAGCTTGCAGGCCTTCGATGATCTCCACCGACGACAGGCTGCTGGCGCCGGCGGTGATCGGTCGGCGTACCGCCGTGTTGCCCTCGAGCACGTAGGCCGCGCTGCCACCTTCTTGGTCGAGGAAGGGGCCCCGGGCGACCATCAGCACGTCCTTGCGGGTATCGAGCAGGATGCGCGCGCTCAGGCGCTGGCTCTGGCGCAGACCCGGCGGCTGGCTGTCCTCGTCGAAGCGCAGCCGCGCCACCACCTCGCCATTGACCACCTCGGGCGAAACCGCCGAGACCTTGGCCGGGTAGGTCGTGCCGACGCTACGCAGCTCGGCCGGCATGCCGATCTCCAGATCACGCGCGAAGCTCTCCGGCACGCGGATTTCGACTTCGAACACCGACAGGTCGACGACCGAGAGCACTGGTGCGTTGGCCGCGACATTGCTGCTCTGCACCGCCTGGACCTGGCCGACGATGCCGTCGAAGGGCGCACGCAGGGTCAGCGCGTCGACCTGGCGCCGGACCTCCGTCACCACGCTGCGCTGGCGCTCGGCGACCAGCTGCTTGTTGCGCGTGTCCAGGGTGGCGCCGCGTCCCTGCAGGCCCAGGTCCGCGGTCGCCGACGACACGCCGATCTCGGTCTTCTTCAAAGTGTCCTGCGCGCGCGCGAGGTCCACCTGGGCGACCGCGCCGCCTTCGAACGCGCGCTGGTAGCGCTGGAGATCGCGCTGGGCTGCGGTGCGGTCGATCTGCGCCTGGTCGAGGACCTTGCGCGCTTCGGCGCGGCGCAGTTGCGCGTCGAGGTCCGCCCGGCCGGCCTCGGCTTCGTACCCGGCCAGGGTCGCTTCTTCCTGCGCAAGCTTGCTGCGCAGCTCGGGGCTGTCGATCTCGGCCAGGGCCTGCCCGCGTTCGACGCGGTCACCGGCGACGACCTTAAGCGTCAGCATGCCGCCCGAAATGGCGTACAGGGTAGGACTGTTCGCGGCGATCACCCGGCCTTCCGCTGCGATGTCGCGGACCAGATCGCCGCGGGTCACGTCGGCAAAGCGCAGGCGCTGCGCGTCCACCGAGCTCGCGCCCGATGCCCAGCCGGTCAACAGCCAGGCGGACAGTCCGAGTACCGCCAGCAATGCGGCCCCGCCGAGCAGCCAGGGCCGGCGTCGGGCGGTGCGGGATGACGCGTGCACCGTGTCCTGCCCGGCGGTATCGCGAATGCCGGCGGGGCGGGGCGGTGGCGAAGAAGGGGTAGTGGCGCTGGACATACAGGCGATCCGTAGTAGGTCCCCACACCTACGCATGTCGCGTGCCAACTCCATCTTACTGATTCAAAAGGAAAAATTTATGGCGCCCGGTGTCCGCAGCCTTGGTCGGACGTCCGCTGCGGACACACGCAGCCGCGAGGACGGGCGCGCGCGCCACGAAACCGCGCACCGCGTGGGGTTTTGCGACGCAGCGTCGCGTATTCCCTCAACTAGTGAAGCTGCGAGGACTCGAGCAGTCGTCGCTAGAATGGGCGTCCCAATAGAAGGAGCAGGCCGCATGTGCGGAATCGTCGGCGCCATCGCAGGTCGCGATGTAGTTCCCGTCCTTGTCGAGGGTCTGAAGCGGCTGGAATATCGCGGCTACGATTCGGCCGGCATTGCAGTCGTGGCCGGAGGCGTCGTCCAGCGCGTCCGCCGCACCGGCCGCGTCGCGGAAATGGAATCGGCTGCGCTGGCGCAGGGCCTGACCGCCCGGCTCGGCATCGGCCATACCCGCTGGGCCACGCATGGCGGCGTGACCGAAACCAATGCGCACCCGCACATCAGCCATGACAGCCTGGCCCTGGTGCACAACGGCATCATCGAAAACCACGAAGCGCAGCGCGAGCGCTTGACGGGGCTCGGCTACGTGTTCGAGTCGCAGACCGACACCGAGGTGATCGCGCATCTGATCCACCACCACCAGTCCCAAGGGTTGGATCTGCTCGCTGCGCTGCAGGCATCGGTTCGTGAACTCGAAGGCGCGTATGCGCTGGCGGTGATCGACAAGACCGATCCGGATCGCATGGTCGTGGCGCGCATGGGCTGTCCGCTGCTCATCGGGCTGGGCGAGGGCGAGAACTTCGTCGCGTCCGACGTCTCGGCGATCCTGCAGGCGACGCGTCGGGTGATCTTCCTCGAGGAAGGCGACACGGCGGTCCTGACCTGCTCGGAGGTCCAGGTCTACGACAGTAGCGGGGCTCCGGCCACCCGTGAAGAGCACCTTTCCGACGTTTCGCTCGCCTCGCTCGAACTCGGTCCCTACCGGCATTACATGCAGAAGGAGATCCACGAGCAGCCCAGGGCGCTTGCCGACACGATGGAGGCGATCATCGACGTTGCCGCATTCGAGCCGACTCTGTTCGGCCCGGATGCGGGCGAGGTACTGCGCGAGGTGGAGGGCGTGCAGATCCTCGCCTGCGGCACCAGCTTCTATGCCGGCTCGGTCGCGCGCTACTGGATCGAGGCGATCAGTGGCCTGCCGTGTTCGGTCGAGATTGCCAGCGAATACCGGTACCGACGCGCGGTCGCGAATCCGAAGCATCTGATCGTCACCATCTCCCAGTCCGGCGAGACCCTCGACACGATGGAGGCGCTCAAGTACGCCAAGTCGTTGGGCCACAACCGGACCCTGTCCATCTGCAACGTGCCCGAGAGCGCGATCCCGCGCGCGAGTCGCCTGGTGTTCTACACCCGGGCGGGCGCCGAGATCGGCGTCGCCTCGACGAAGGCATTCACCACCCAGCTCGTCGGACTGTTCGCGCTCGCCGTCACTCTGGCAAAGCTCAACGGCCGGCTCGCTGTAGAGCAGGAGGCGGCCTATATCGAGGATCTCCGCCAGCTCCCCGGCAGCGTGCAGCACGCACTCAACCTGGAACCGCAGATCTCGCTGTGGGCGGAGAAGTTCACGCCCAAGCAGCACGCCCTGTTCCTGGGGCGCGGCGTGCATTACCCCATTGCGCTGGAGGGTGCGCTCAAGCTCAAGGAAATTTCCTATATCCACGCCGAAGCCTATCCGGCCGGAGAGCTCAAGCACGGACCGCTGGCCCTGGTCGATGCGGACATGCCCGTTGTGGTGATCGCGCCCAAGGACGGACTGCTGGAAAAAGTGAAGTCCAACATGCAGGAGGTCAGGGCCCGTGGTGGCGAGTTGTTCGTCTTCACCGATGCCGACAGCAACTTCGGCCCCTCGGAAGGCGTGCACGTGATCCGCACCCCGCGCCATGTCGGCGTCCTCAGCCCGATCGTGCACACGATCCCGGTCCAGCTTCTGGCCTATTACACGGCGCTTGCCCGCGGTACCGACGTCGACAAGCCCCGGAACCTGGCCAAGTCGGTCACTGTGGAATAGCGTCGCAAAGGCATTTTTCATGAACACGGCCGCGTATTCAGCGATTCGCGACATTTTTTCGTGGCAACCTCTTCCCAAGCCGAATTGATCTATGCATAATTCGCGCCCCGCACGGCGGGCTGCTCTTCGGGGCGGCGAACCGGGCGGGGCGGGACGGGAAACACGCTTTCACACGGTGTTGACAGACTCGAAAGTCGCGGTAATATGTG
>NZ_RPFN01000005.1:0-351175 GCF_003813845.1 Luteimonas sp. 100069 | reverse complement strand
GTCGGTGTAACGGTAGGTTGTTCTGGGGCCTGGTGTTGCCATGGGGCGCTCCTGACAGTTAGGTCAGGGTGTCCACTAAAGCGAAGGAACTACCGCGTCGGCTTGAATGATTTGTTAGGCAGTGAGTGGCCAGAACGGTTTGATGCCGCAACCGTGCTCCCCAGCACTGCCGCCTTTTGCCGAGCTTGCCACAGACTGCGGGACGGGGCTTGCCCGGTGAGCCTTGAAGCGCGGTGCGACCGAAGCCGTGGCCAGGTGGTACCGGGAAACTGCCGAAGCGGAAACCACCTGAAGGTTTTGTTCCACCACGGCCTAACGCCTGATTAAGCCGACCCACGAAGTGGGTTCGGCTTGAATTAATTGTTAGGCCGCACCGCGAGCAAGTTACTCACAGCCGACCCCATCATTGTCACGGTCCAGATGCGAACCGTACCCCGGATCGCCGCGTCGCACTGGTGCTGCGCCCGCGGCACGAGCCGCCGCGCAGTTGCGAAATGAGCCTTGTGTGGAACCCGCTGGCGCGGCTCTCGCAGGAGCAAGGTCTTGGCGGGACGCTGCCGGCGCCTGGGCCGAACTAGCCCGATGACAGTGATAGTCGCCTGTGCTTCTGTTGGTGTGGCACCCCTCGCTGTTCAAGCCGCCACTATGTCCAACGACCACGCCTGGAGCCAGAAGCAGAGCCAGAAACACCGATTTCTTTGGACTAGGCATGCACCCCCCCGTGCGGCCTAACTACTATCGGACCGCCTAAATGCGGTGTAGCGCCGAGTATCGGGCAAGCAGGCCTCCCTGGATAGGGGTGCTTACCTTGCTGGATCAATCGCTTGCAATGAGCGCGCAGTGCCGGAGCCTCCGGCGTTATCCGGCTGAAACGCGGGCGTATGAGTTACACCAGCCGATCTGCGGGTGTAACAGCGAGCGCGCCCGGCGCCGCTGCGATCTTTCGCCCGATAGGCACGCCTGACGGTCCCGTTTCCCGGAAGCGGCTGTGGGTTGCGATGGCCGGCCTGGCGGGTGGCGCCACAACGAAACAGGGCGACCCGAAGGCCGCCCTGTCTTTGTACTCTTCAGTACCGCTGGAATCAGGCGTTGCTACTTTCCAGCGAATAGCCGAACTGCTGCTTGAACTGCAGCGAAAACTCCGCGTAATCGAAACGCTGGTTCTGCGTGCCGGGGTGTTCGACCTTCAGCGCGCCCATCAGATTGCCGATGCGGCCGATGGTCAGCCAGTCGTAGCCCTTCTCGATGCCGAAGATCAGGCCGGCGCGGAAGGCGTCGCCGCAGCCGGTGGGGTCGGTGATGCGACGTTCGTGCGCGGGCGGGACGTCGTGGCTGGTGCCGTCGGCGTAAATCACCACGCCCTTGGGGCCGCGGGTGCAGATATAGGCGCGCACCTTGCCGGCGATGACCGTCTCGTCCCAGCCGGTGCGCTCCTGCAGCAGGTTGGACTCGTAGTCGTTGACGACGACGTAGTCGGCCAGTTCGATGAAGTGGCGCAGCTCCTCGCCGTTGAACAACGGCATGGCCTGGCCCGGATCGAAGATGAAGGGAATGCCGCCCTCGTGGAATTCGCGGGCGTTCTGCAGCATGCCGTCGCGGCCGTCCGGGCCGACGAGCCCGATCGTGACGTTCGGCACGTCCTTCACGTGATTCTCGTGGCTGCGCATCATCGCGCCGGGATGGAAGGCGGTGATCTGGTTGTTGTCGAGATCCGTGGTGATGAAGGCCTGCGGCGTGAACAGGTCGGGAATCTCGCGGACCTGGGACAGGTCGATCCCGTTTTCCTCGAACCATTCGCGGTAGGGGCCGAAATCCTGCCCCACGGTGCCCATCGGGATCGGCTCGCCACCCAGGAGTTTCAGGTTGTAGGCGATGTTGCCGGCGCAGCCGCCGAATTCGCGACGCATCCGCGGCACCAGGAACGAGACGTTCAGGATGTGCACTTTATCCGGCAGGATGTGGTTCTTGAACTGGTCAGGGAACACCATGATGGTGTCGTAGGCCAGGGAGCCGCAGATCAGCGCAGGCATCGGGTGGAAGCTCGTTCGTAGGGGGCACACAGGGTACCGGCGCGGGCAGGCCGAGGCCAGCGCGCAGGCCCGGCGCCAGGCGTGAGCGACCAGTCGGCGGCGGCGCAATCGGGGGCGGTCCGGGGCCGCGTGCGGGCGGCTTTTTTGCTAGGCTAATCCGCTTCGTTTCGCCATCTCGCCGGACGCCCTCTCCCGATGTTCAAGAAGTTCCGCGGTCTCTTCTCAAACGACCTGTCCATCGACCTGGGCACCGCCAACACCCTCATCTTCGTCCGCGGCCAGGGCATCGTGCTGAACGAGCCGTCGGTCGTGGCCGTGCGCCAGGATCGCAGCGCCGGCCAGAAGGTCGTCGCCGCCGTGGGCATGGAAGCCAAGCAGATGCTCGGCCGCACGCCCGGCAACATCACCACGCATCGCCCGATGAAGGACGGCGTCATCGCCGATTTCACCTACACCGAGGAGATGCTGAAGTACTTCATCAAGAAGGTGCACAAGTCGCGCTTCCTGCGCCCCAGCCCGCGCGTGCTGATCTGCGTGCCGGCGGGCTCCACCCAGGTCGAGAAGCGTGCGATCAAGGATTCGGCGCTCGAAGCCGGCGCCCGCGAGGTCTCGCTGATCGAAGAGCCCATGGCGGCTGCGATCGGCGCCGGCCTGCCGGTCACCGAGGCGCGCGGCTCGATGGTCGTCGACATCGGCGGCGGCACCACCGAAGTGGCGGTCATCGCGCTCAACGGCATCGTCTACTCGCAGTCGGCGCGCATCGGGGGCGACCGCTTCGACGAGTCGATCATCAACTACGTGCGCCGCAACCACGGCATGCTGATCGGCGAATCCACCGCCGAGCGCATCAAGCTCGAGATCGGCTGCGCCTACCCGCAGGAGCATCCGATCGAGGTCGAGGTCTCCGGTCGTCACCTGGCCGAGGGCGTGCCCAAGATCGTGACGATCAGCTCCAGCGAAGTGCTCGATGCGCTGCGCGAGCCGCTGTCGGGCATCGTCGAGGCGGTCAAGCAGGCGCTCGAGCAGACCCCGCCCGAGCTGTGCGCCGACGTCGCCGAGCGCGGCATCGTGCTGACCGGTGGTGGCGCGCTGCTGCGCGATCTCGATCGCCTGATCAGCGAGGCCACCGGCCTGCACGTGCAGGTGGCCGAGGATCCGCTGACCTGCGTGGCCCGCGGCGGCGGCCGTGCGCTGGAGCTGCTCGACCTGCACGGCAACGAGTTCTTCGCGGACTGATGCCGTCGGCCCCGGCCTCCACGAGCGGCGCCGCGTCCTGATGCGTGACGTCGTCCTGCGCTCCCGGGCCGCCAGCGCCCGCCCGCGCAGGCCGTCGCGGGGCGGGGCGCGTGTCCTCCCCATCCCCGCTGTCCTTCGCCGGTCCTGATCCGTGTCCTCCTACGCCAGCTCTCCCGCTCCCAGGCCCGGCGAGGTCGCGGGCACCCTGCGCCTGCTGGCCTATCTGGCGCTGTCGTGCGCGCTGCTGGTCAGCGATCACCAGGGCGGCTGGCTGTCGCAGTTCCGCCAGCAGGCGAGCATCGCGATGCAGCCGCTGTGGTGGCTGGCCGGGCTGCCGTCGCGGGTGGGGACGAGCATGCGCAACGATGCCGCCACCCGCACCCGGATGGCCGCCGACAACCGCCGGCTGCGCAACGAGCTGCTGGTGCTCAACGCCGGCCAGGCGCGGCTGCGCGTGGAGGCGGTCGAGAACACCCGCCTGCGGGCGCTGCTCGGCGCGGTCGAGCAGGGCAGCCTGGACGTGCAGCTGGCGCCGATCCTCAACGTGGACCAGGATCCGACGCGCCAGCGCCTGCTGCTCGATGCCGGCAGCCGCAACGGTGTGCGCGTGGGCCAGAGCGTCATCGACGCGGGCGGCCTGCTGGGGCAGGTCATCGCCGTCACCCCGATGACCGCCACCGTGCTGCTGGTGACCGATCTCGAGCACGCGGTGCCGGTGATCATCGCCCGCAACGGCGTGCGCCTGGTCGCCTACGGCAGTGGCCGGCCCGATCATCTCGCCCTGCGCAACGTGCCGCTGTCGGCCGACGTCGAGGTCGGCGACATCCTGGTGACCTCGGGGCTGGGCGGACGGTTTCCGCCCGGCTTCCCGGTCGGCACGATCACGGGCCTGGAGCCCGACGACAGCCGCGCGTTCCTGGTCGGTGACCTGCGGCCCGCGGCCCAGCTCGATCGGGGTCGCGATGTGCTGCTGCTGCGCGATGTGGTGGTGCCGGTGACGACCGCCGACCTCGAGGCCGCCGCCGCCGAGCGCGAGGCCGCGGCGCTCGCCCAGGACGAAGCCGATGCCGCGGCCGGAATCGGGACCGGCGCTGCTGCTGGTGCTGGCGGGGACGGTGATGCGCCGGCCCAAGTCGAACCCGGCGCCGGCGGCGCGCCAGCGCCGGCCAGCGAGCCGCCCGCGGCGCAGGAAGCGCAGCGATGAGCCGCACGCACAACCGCTGGCTGCTGCCGGTCAGCCTGTTCATGGCCCTGCTGCTGGGCCTGCTGCCGCTGCCCACCGGCCTGCAGCCGTTCCGGCCGTTCTGGCTGGCGCTGGTGATCGCCTACTGGGTGATCGAGGATCCCGACCGTGTCGGCCTGGGCGTCGCATTCGCGATGGGCCTGATCGCCGACCTCGCCTTTGGCGGCCTGCTCGGCGAGCAGGCGCTGCGGCTGGTGATCATGGCCTTCATCCTGCAGCGGTTCCGCTCGCAGCTGCGGTTCTTCCCCATCGCGCAGCAGGCGCTGGCGATCGGCGGCCTGCTGCTCAATGACCGCGTGGTCAGCGCGGCAATCCACTTCGCGCTGGGCCTGCCGCAGCTGCCGTGGACGTACTGGCTGGCGCCGCTGATCGGCATGCTGCTGTGGGCGCCGCTGTACCTGGTGATGGACGCGCTGCGCTTCGGGCGCAGGTCCTAGGCGGGCCCTGACGATGGCCAGGCGCGGTCGCCGCCACGATATCCGCAGCAATGCCGTCGAGACGGCGGCGTTCCGCAGCCGTGCGCTGATCGGCTTGGCGGCGGTGATCGTCGCGCTGGGCGTGCTGGCGGGCTGGTACTTCAAGCTGCAGGTCATCGACCACGACATCTACGCCACCCGCTCGGAGGCCAACCGCATCAAGCCGCGGCCCGTCGTGCCCGGGCGCGGACTGATCCTCGACCGCAAGGGCCGCATCCTCGCCGAGAACGAGCAGGCCTACCGGCTCGACGTGACCCCCGAGGAAGCCGGCGACCTGCACCGGCTGGTCACCGAGCTGTCGCGGATCATCGCGCTGTCGCCCGACGACATCATCCGGTTCCACCGCGAGCGCCGCGGCCAGCGCTCGTTCCGCGCGGTCACGCTGAAGCTGCGGATCAGCGAGGACGAGATGGCGCGTTTCGCGCTGGACCGCTGGCGCTTTCCGGGCGTGGAGGTGGTGCCTTATCTCAACCGGCACTACCCCTACGGCGACCTGTTCGCGCATGTGGTCGGCTACGTGGGCCGCACCGACGAAAGCGATGTCGAACGTTACGGGCCCACCCACCTGCTGTATCCGCAGACCGGCCGCACCGGCCTGGAGCGCTACTACGACGAGGCGCTGCGCGGAAAGATCGGCTACGAGCAAGTCGAGACCAATGTCGAAGGCCGCGCGCTGCGCAGGCTGGGCCTGCAACCGGCGACCGCCGGCGCCGACCTGCGCCTGAGCGTGGATGCCGACCTGCAGCAGGCCATGGTCATGGCCTTCGGCGGCCTGCACGGCTCGGCGGTGGCGGTCGATCCGGCCACCGGCAACGTGCTGGGCATGGTCAGCCTGCCGAGTTTCGACCCGAACCTGTTCGTCAGCGGAATTTCGCACACCGACTACCGCCGCCTGATGGACGACCCGGCGCGGCCGCTGTTCAACCGCAACGTGCTCGGCGGCGGGCCGCCGGGTTCGACGATCAAGCCGCTGGTCGCGCTGGCCGGCGTCGACAGCGGCCTGCGCACGCCCGCGTCGCGGGTGTTCTCGACCGGCGAATTCTTCATTCCCGGCCAGCGCCGCGGCTACCGCGACGCCGCCCGCGGCGCCGGCTGGACCGACCTGCGTGATTCGATCGCCCGCTCGGTCAACTACTACTACTACCAGCTCGCCTACGAGATGGGCATCGAGCGATTCGACGAATACATGACGCGCTACGGGTTCGGCCAGCCGACCGGCATCGACCTGCTGGGCGAGAACGCCGGCATCGTGCCGTCACCGCGCTTCAAGGCCACGCGGACCCGCGAGCCCTGGTATGCCGGCGAGACCGTGATTGCCGGTATCGGCCAGGGCTACTGGATCGCCACCGCGCTGCAGCTCGCCCGCGGCACCGCCGCGATCGCCAATGGCGGGCAGCTCCACACCCTGCATCTGGCGGCCGAGCGCCGTGACGGCTTCGATGCGCCGTGGCGCGCGGTGCCGAGGCCGGCGCCGACGTCGATCACCGATCGCCCCGAGCATCTGCGCGCGGTGCAGGAGGGCATGGTCACCACGATCCACGGCCGCGGCACCGGCACGCGCATGGCGATCGGCGCGGAGTACCGCATGGCCGGCAAGACCGGCACCGCGCAGCGGGTCAGCCGCCGTGGCAGCGCCAGTACCGATCCGCGCAACCTGCCTTACCACCTGCGCCACCAGGCCCTGTTCGTCGGCTATGCGCCGGCGGAAAACCCGACGATCGCGCTCGCGGTGACCGTCGAGCACGGCGGCTATGGCGGCACCACCGCCGGCCCGATCGCGCGGCGGATCTTCGATGCCTGGCTGCTCGGCAAGATGCCGGAGATGGAAGTCGATGCCGTCACCGGCGCGCCGTCCGCGGGGGCCGGGACGGCGCCACAGGCCGCCCCTTCGTTCGATGCGGTGGTGGCCGGCGTGCGGACCGCGCCGCGCGACGCCAGCGGCCGCTTCCCCGGAGTGACGCCGTGAACGTGATCCTGCGCTGGCTGCTCGACATGCTGCAGCGTTTCACCCGCACGCTCGACTGGCCGCTGCTCGCCGCACTGAGCGCACTGATGGCGATCGGCCTGGCCGTGCTCTACAGCGCCACCAACCAGAGCACGGCGGCGGTGTTGTCGCAGGGCAGCCGCTTCGTCATCGGCCTGGGCGCGATGTGGCTGCTGTCGCGGGTGCCGGCCGTGCAGCTGCGCCGCTTCACCCCGGCGGCGTATGTGGTGTCGCTGCTGCCGCTGATCGCGGTGTTGCTGGTGGGCACCGGGCGCAGCGGCCAGCACTGGCTCAACCTCGGCGCGTTCTATATCCAGCCGGCCGAGCTGATGAAGCTGTCCTTGCCGATGATGACGGCCTGGTGGCTGGGCCAGCAGCCGCTGCCGCCGCGACTTGGCACCGTGCTCGTCGCCGCCGCGATCATCGGCCTGCCGACCGGACTGGTGATGCTGCAGCCGGATCTGGGCACCGCGGTGCTGGTGGCCTCGGGCGGGATATTCGCGCTGTACCTGGCCGGGCTGTCCTGGTGGTGGTTCATCGGGGGCGCCGGCGCCGTCGCGATCGCCGCGCCGGCTGCATGGCTGTGGTATTTCCAGCCCTACCAGAAGGCGCGGATCATGATGTTCCTCGATCCCGAATCCGACCCGCTGGGCGAGGGCTGGAACATCATCCAGTCGAAGATCGCCATCGGCTCGGGCGGATTCACCGGCCAGGGCTGGGGCAACGGCTCGCAGTCGCACCTCAACTACGTGCCCGAGCACACCACCGACTTCATCTTCGCGGTCCTCAGCGAGGAGTTCGGCTGGCTCGGCGTGGTGACGGTGCTGGGCCTGTACCTGTTCATCGTCGGCCGCTGCCTGTGGATCGCCAGCGAAGCGCGCGACGGCTTCTCGCGGCTGCTGGTCGGCAGCCTTGGCCTGGCGCTGTTCGTCTATGTGATCGTCAACGGCGGCATGATTTCCGGGCTTCTGCCTGTGGTCGGCGTGCCGATGCCGCTGTTGAGTCTGGGCGGCACCGCGGCGGTCTCGCTGCTGGCCGGCTTCGGTGTGGTGATGGCGGTGCAGGCCAGCGCGACGCGGCGGCGATGAGCGCCCTGCAAGCATGACGGCCCCTGACTGCGCAGCCACTGCGCTGCATGGCCTGCGCACGTGCGTGCTAACCTCGCCGCCGATGAGCCGACGCCCGTTTTTCCGACTCGCCGTGGCCGCGCTGCCTCTTGCATTGGCAGCGTGTGCGACCCCCGTCAATCCGTCCGATGGTCATGCCGCGGACTACGGTGCGGTGAAACCGCTGCCCGAGCCCACGCGTCCGGAAGGCGCGTTGCTCGCGCCGGTGCCGCAACCGCCCGAGCGCCCGGTCGCGCCGACCTCGGTCACTGATCCGGCGATTCCGCGCGCGCAGCGTGTCGAGAATTTCGTCACCTACACCGCGCAGACCTACGGGGTCGATCCCGCCCATGTGCGCAGCGTGCTGGCGCAGGCGACGGTGCAGCAGCCGATCCTCAACGCGATCAGCCGGCCGGCAGAGGCCGTGCGCCCCTGGCGCGACTACCGCCCGATCTTCATCAACGACGCGCGCATCAACGGTGGCGTGGCGTTCTATCGCGAGAACCGCACGGCCCTCGATCGCGTGGCGGCCCAGACCGGCGTGCCGGCCGAGTACATCGTCGCGATCATCGGCGTGGAGACCAGCTACGGCCGCATCACCGGCACGTGGAAGGTGATCGATGCGCTCTACACGCTGGCCTTCGACTACGCCCCGCGCGCGCCGTTCTTCGCCGGTGAGCTCGCCCAGCTGTTCGCGCTGGAGAAGGCGGAGCCGCAGCTCGACATCCTCGGGCTCAAGGGCAGCTATGCCGGCGCGATGGGCATGGGCCAGTTCATGCCGTCGAGCTATCGCCTGTGGGCCAAGGACGGTGACGGCGACAGCCGCCGCGACCTGCTGACCCACAAGCCGGACGTGTTCGCGTCGATCGCGAACTATTTCGTCGTGCACGGCTGGGACCGCGGCGGCCCGGTCGTCGCGCGCGCGCAGCGCGCCGCGTCGGCCGCCGACTTCAAGCCCGAGAACTGGGAGCCGGTGTATCCGCTGTCGGCGCTGGCCGCGCGCGGCTACACGCCTGCGCCGGGCGAGCCGACCGTCGAGGGCGCGACGCTGCTGTCGCTAGATGGCGAGGGCGGCAAGGAGCACTGGCTGGCGTATCGCAATTTCTACGTGATTACCCGCTACAACCGCTCGCCGATGTATTCGCTGTCGGTGCATCAGCTCGCCCAGGCGATCCGGGCCGGGGTCGGGCCGTGATCCGATGGCTGCTGCCGCTGTCGGCGCTGTTGCTGCTTGCCGGTTGTGCCGGCGGCAACAAGCGCGCGGCGGGACCAGCCGGAAAGGAGACGGTCGGCGCGCCGAAGCACTCCACCCAGGCGCATCGACCGGCATCCGCAGGCCAGCGCCGCGTGTCGCCGTATGCGCCGGCGCAGGAGGATCCCAACACCCGCGGCCACTACACCGCCGGTGGTCTGTACCGCCCGGGTGTGCCCGACAGCCTGCCGGCCTACCTGCCCGACGTGGATGCGATCCCCGAGCCGGAAGTCGTCGACCTGCCGCGCTCGCCGGTCGGCAACCGCAGTCCCTACCAGGTGCTGGGCAAGAGCTACACCGTGCTCGACGACCACAGCGAGTTCGCCGAGACCGGCACCGCGTCCTACTACGGCGCCAAGTTCCACGGCCGGCTGACCTCCAATCGCGAGGTCTACGACATGTACGCCTTCACCGCCGCGCACAAATCGCTGCCGTTGCCGAGCTTCGCCCGGGTGACCAACCTCGATACCGGAAAATCCGTGGTCGTGCGCGTCAATGACCGCGGGCCCTTCCATGAAGGCCGGGTGGTCGACCTGAGCTATGCCGCCGCGGTGAAGATCGGCATCCATCCGGCGGGCACCGGGCGCGTCGAAGTGCGCGCACTGACGCCCGGCGAGAACGCGCGCCACGACTACGATGCGGTCGCCACCGCCTCGCCCGGCGTGGTGCCGGCGGCCCGCGCCGTGGCCCCGGCCCGGACGCATGCGGCGCCGGTCGTTGCCTCGCCGGCGGCCAGCGCCATCGACGCAATCGTCGAGACCCTGCCGATCGCCAGCGCGCGTGCCGGCGAGCGGCCCGCGCCGGCGCCCCAGGCCGACCCCGCGAACGGTCGCTTCAACATGTACCAGAACGGCCGGATCATGACGGCCGACGACTTCGACGCCTGGCTGGCCGCGCGCGGGGTGAAGATCGAGAACGGTCGCCAGGTGCCGTTGCATCCGCAGCCCGAGGCCGCGCAGACCGCGCCGGCCGCATCCGCGGCGACACCGGTCGCGCCCGCCGCGGCGCCGGGTCCGACCGCGCCGGTCGCCGCTGTAGGCGATGTCACCCTCCAGGTCGCTGCATTCGGTGCGCGCGCCAATGCCGAGCGCGCGCTGGCCACGCTGCAGGGCGCCGGCATCGCCGCGGCGCAGCTCTCCGACGGCACCGCCGCCGGCAAGCCGGTCTGGCGCCTGCGCGTGGGGCCGGTCGCGGCCGCCCAGGTCGCCGAAATGTCCTCGCGCGTTGCCCGTCTGGGCTTCGGCGCGCCGTCCGTCGTTCGCGACTGAACCTTCTTTTCAACCGCCGGCCTGCAACGACCGGCACCCCGGAGTCCTGCATTACATGAAAGTGTCCGTAGTCGTTTCGCGCATGCTGCTGGTGGCCGCGGCCACCGCGATGGTCGGCATCGCCGTCGCCCAGGATCCCGCGCCCAGGCCGCAGCCGGCAGCCACGCCGGCGGCCGCCGCGCCCGCGCTCAGCGACGACCTGCCGACCCCGCCGCCGCCCGCGATCACCGGCACCGCCTGGATCCTGATGGATTACGCGACCGGCCAGATGCTGGCGGGCCACAATCCCGATGAGCGCGTCGAGCCGGCCAGCATCACCAAGGTGATGACCAGCTACGTGATCGCCGCCGAACTCGCCGCCGGCAAGATCAAGCCCGACGACCAGGTGCTGATGAGCGAGAACGCCTGGCGCAAGGGCGGCGCCGGCACCGATGGCAGTTACAGCGGTTTTCCGGTCAACCAGACCGCGCCGCTGCTGGACATGGAAATCGGCATGGTCGTGCAGTCGGGCAACGACGCCGCGATCGCGCTGGCCGAGCACGTTGCCGGCAGCGAGGAGGCCTTCGCCCAGCTGATGAACGCCTACGCCGCGCGCATCGGCATGAAGAACAGCCAATTCGAGAACGCGACCGGTCTTTCGGGCCCCGAGCACTATTCGACCGCGCGCGACCTGGCGATCCTCGGCCGCGCGATGGTGCGCGACTTCCCCGAGGAGTACGCGCACAACAAGATCAAGGAATTCACCGTCGGGCCGATCACCCAGCACAACCGCAACCGCCTGCTGTGGCGCGACGACTCCGTCGACGGCATCAAGACCGGCCACCACAGTGGCGCCGGCTATTGCCTGATGGCCTCGGCCCAGCGCGGTGACCAGCGTCTGGTCTCGGTGGTCATGGGTTCGACAAGCGAGGCGCAGCGCGCCACCGATTCGCTGGCGCTGCTCAACTGGGGCTTCCGCTTCTTCGAGACCCATGCCGTCTATGACGCCGAAAAGTCGGTTGCGACGCAGAAGGTCTGGAAGGGGAAGACCGACGAAGTGCAGCTGGGTGTCGCCGCGCCGATGCTGGTGTCGATGCCGCGCGGCAAGTACGCGCAGCTCAAGCCGTCGATGGACATTCCGCAGACGATCGTTGCGCCGATCGAGAAGGGCCAGCAGATCGGCACCGTGCGCGTGATGCTCGACGACGAGGTGGTTGCCGAGCGCCCGCTGGTGGCGCTCGAGGCGGTCGAGGAAGCTGGTTTCTTCAAGCGCCTGTGGCACGAGTTCCTGATGTGGTGGAACGCCTGAAACCGGGCGGCCTACCGGCCGGATGATGTCGCCGGATTGATCCCTTCTCCCTTGAAGGGATCGCGGTAGCGGAATGGAGTGTTCCTGGCCGTGGCCCGCGGGCGCGGTCGGCATGGTTGCGGCTGCGCCGGCCCTCCACGACGCAGCGCGTCAACGCTTGAACGAAAGGACGCTGCGGCGGATTCGCCGCTTGGGTTCCGCTGCCGCTGCCCCGATAATCTGCGCGATGGACATCACCTCCGACAATCCCGAACACGGCTTCCAGTTTCCCGGCACCTTCGAGATCACCGCCATGGGCGCGGCCGACGCCGGACTCGAGACCGAAATCCCGCGCCTGCTGATTGCCGCAGGCATCGCGGTGCTCGACGAGACCGTGACCACTCGCGCCTCGAGCGGCGGCAAGTACGTGTCGATCAAGCTGCACATCCGTGCCGACTCGCGCGAACAGTACGACGCGGCGCACGTGGCGCTGCGCGGGCATCCCGAAGTGAAGTGGACGCTCTGATCCAATGATCCGCCAGCTGCTCTATCGCAGCGGGCAGCTGTGCGAGTTCACCGGGTCCGATATGGCCGGCCTGCTGCGGCGCGCGCGTGACTTCAATGCGGGCCGAGGCATCGGCGGCATGCTGCTGTTCCACGACGGACTGTTCATGCAGGTGCTCGAGGGGCCCGCTGCGGCCGTGGATGCCCTGTATGCCCGCATCGCCGCCGACGTGCGCCACTGCGAGGTGCGGTTGCTGGTCCGCACCGAGCGCGCGGCGGCGCTGTTGCCGGGGGTGCCGATGGCCTGGGCGGAGACCCCGCCCGACGGCGATGCGCCGGTATTTCCGCGGCTGGAGAATGACCGCCGCGCCCTCGATCTGCTGGCGCGCGCTGGCGGTGACCGCATCGCCACGGCGATGCGCGGATTCCTGCAGGGTGCCGCGGTGCCCGAGGGCGGGCTGGGCTGTGCCCGGGTCGCGGAGCGGGTGCTGTGAGTCGGGCGCCGGCCATCGTGCGCCTGCTCGAACGGCAGCCCTACGTGCCGGTCTGGCGCGCGATGCAGCGCTTCACCGATGCGCGCGATGCGCAGACCAGCGACGAGCTGTGGGTGGTGGAGCACGATCCGGTCTTCACCCTCGGCCAAGCAGGCAAACCCGAGCACGTACTGGCCCCGGGCGACATCCCGGTGGTGCAGGTCGATCGCGGGGGACAGGTCACCTATCACGGGCCCGGCCAGCTGGTCGTCTATCCACTGCTCGACCTGGTGCGGCTCGGGATCGGGGTGCGCGATTACGTGTGCCGGATCGAGCAGGCCATCATCGACACGCTCGGCGACTGGAACATCGAGGCTGTGCGCCGCGACGGCGCGCCCGGGGTCTATGTCAACGAGGCCAAGATCGCCGCGCTCGGCATCCGCGTGCGGCGGGGACGCACGTTCCACGGCCTGGCCTTCAATCTCGCGATGGATCTCGAACCGTTCCGGCGCATCAATCCCTGTGGCTATGCCGACCTGCAGGTCGTCTCGCTTGCCGATCTCGGCGGGCCGTCGTCGCCGGCGGCGGTCACACCCGCGCTGCTCGGCCACCTCGCTGCGCAGTTCGGCCTGGCGCTCGACAGCGGTCCGGCGCCGCCGCTGCCGGGCACTGAATGACACGCAGCATCCTCGCGCCTGCGGCAGACAGTGCCGGGGCAGGGACCTACAATGGCCGCCTGCTTCGCGTGAGCCCGTCATGACCCAGACTGCCGACAAATCGATTCCGCTGCAGGTGGTGTCCGCACCGCCGGCCGCTCCGTTGCAGACCGGCGTCAAGCAGGTCGCGGGCGACAAGATCGCGCGCTCGCCGGTGCAGTTCGCGGAGGCACCGGTGCTGCGCAAGCCATCGTGGATCCGCGTGCGCATTCCATCCAACGGCGCGGTCGCGGCGCTGAAGGCCAAGCTGCGCGAGAACCGCCTGGTCACGGTCTGCGAAGAAGCCAGCTGCCCGAACATCCACGAGTGCTTCGGCCACGGCACCGCCACCTTCATGATCCTCGGCGAGGTCTGCACCCGCCGCTGCTCGTTCTGCGACGTCGCCCACGGCCGGCCGAAGCCGCCCGATGCCGCCGAGCCGCTGAAGCTTGCGGCGACGATCGCCGACATGGGCCTGAAATACGTCGTGATCACCTCGGTCGACCGCGATGACCTGCGCGACGGCGGCGCCCAGCATTTCGTCGACTGCATCCGCGAGGTACGCGCGCAGTCGCCGGCCATCCGCATCGAGATCCTCACGCCGGACTTCCGCGGCAAGGGCCGGATGGAGCGCGCGCTGGAGATCCTCAGGTCCGATCCGCCCGACGTGTTCAACCACAACGTCGAGACGGTGCCCGATCTCTACCGCAACGTGCGCCCGGGCGCGGACTACCAGTGGTCGCTCGACCTGCTGAAGAAGTTCAAGGCCCAGCATCCGGGCGTGCCGACCAAGTCCGGCATCATGCTCGGCCTCGGCGAGACCATGGAGCAGGTGCAGGGCACCCTGCGCGACCTGCGCGCGCACGACGTCGAAATGGTCACGATCGGCCAGTACCTGCAGCCCTCGTCCCACCATCACCCGGTGCTGCGCTACTGGACTCCCGAGGAGTTCAAGGCGCTCGAGGACTTCGGCATGGCGCTCGGCTTCCAGCACGTGGCCTCCGGCCCGCTGGTGCGTTCGTCGTACCACGCCGACCGCCAGGCGATGGAAGCCGGCGTCGCTGCCTGAGGCTCCTTCCCGCGTTAACACGTAGATCATTCTTCGCTCACGCAGTTCGCGTGCGCCACGGTTCACCGTGCGCTGAACGTAACGACAGTTCGCCGTCGCGGTCTTCCATGGATGGGCGCCGTACATGCAACTTTCGGCACTGTCGACGCGTCTGTTCACGCGACAGGCTCGAATGCATGTCGCATGATGAGCGCATCCGCAACCAGGACCCTGCATGAAAGTTTCCCGAGTCGTTTCCGGCTCCCTGATCGCCCTCGCGCTGGCGGTGCCGCTTGCGTTGATGGCGCGGCCCGATGCCGTCGCCAACGTGCCGGCGACCGCCCCCAATGTCGACCAGGTGGCCGCGTCGAAGCTGGTGTACGGCCTGCTCTCCGACAGCCGGTACGCTTATCGTCCGCGCGCGCTCGACGAGAGCCTCTCGGGTGAGATCTTCGACCGCTATTTCGAGAATCTCGACGGCGGAAAGCTGTTCTTCACCCAGCAGGACATCGCCCGCTTCGAGCCGCTGCGGGCGGGCATGGGCGCGGCGGTCCGCGACGGCAATGTGGCGCCTGCGCTGGAGATCTTCGCGCTCTACAAGCAGCGTGTCGCCGAGCGCATCGCCCACGCGCGCGAGCTGCTCAAGCAGGACATCTTCGATTTCAGCGGCAAGGACCGCTGGGAGTACGACCGCGAGGACGCCGCCTGGGCCGCCGACACGAATGAGCTCGACGCCCTGTGGCGGCAGTCCGTGCGCAACGACTGGCTGCGCCTGGAGCTTGCGGGCAAGTCCCCCGACGAGATCCGCAAGACGCTCGACCGTCGCTACCTCAACACCGCCAACACGGTTGCGTCGCTCAACGACGAGGATGCCTTCAGCAGCTTCCTCAATGCCTACACCGGCTCGATCGATCCGCACACCGACTACTTCAATCCGCGCGCCGCACGCCTATTCAACCAGAGCATGTCGCTGTCGCTCGAAGGCATCGGCGCGCAGCTGCAGAAGCAGGACGACGTGGTCGTGATCCGCGAGGTCATCGCCGGCGGCCCCGCGGCGTTGAGCAACCGCTTCAAGCCCGGCGATCGCATCGTCGGCGTCGGCCAGGGCACCGACGGGCCGATGGAGGACGTGATCGGCTGGCGCATCGACGACGTGGTCGAGAAGATCAAGGGCCCGAAGGACACCCAGGTGCGCCTGGACGTGGTCCCGGCCGAGGCCACGCTCGACAGTGAACCGGTGCGCATCACCCTGACGCGCGCGCGCGTGCGCCTCGAGGAACAGGCCGCGAAGGGCGAGACGCTGACCCTGCCGGCCGACGTGCCCGGCGGCCGCGACAAGAAGATCGGCGTGATCAAGCTGCCGGCGTTCTACCAGGATTTCGAGGGTCGCCGGAACCGGGATGGCGAGTACGCCTCGGCGACCCGCGACGTCGCGCGCCTGCTCGAACAGTTCAAGGCCGAGAAGGTCGACGGCGTGGTCCTGGACCTGCGCAACAACGGTGGCGGTTCGCTCAACGAGGCGGTCGAGCTCACCGGTCTGTTCATCGACCAGGGGCCGGTCGTGCAGGTGCGCGAGTCCGGCGGCCGGGTCGGCGTGCAGGGCGACCGCGATCCGGGCGTGGCCTGGGACGGCCCGCTCGCGGTGCTGATCAACCGCGGTTCGGCTTCCGCATCGGAGATCGTCGCCGGCGCCATCCAGGACTACGGTCGCGGCCTGATCATCGGCGAGACCACGTTCGGCAAGGGCACCGTGCAGAACCTGGTGGATCTCGATCGCTGGCCGGCCAACGAGTCCAAGCGCTACGGCCAGGTCAAGCTGACGATCGCGCAGTTCTTCCTGCCCGGCGGCAGCAGCACGCAGAACAAGGGCGTGGAGCCGGACATCCATTTCCCGGTCACCGTCGATGCCACCGAGTTCGGCGAGAGCACCTACGACAACGCATTGCCGTGGACGCGGATCGCCGCGGTGCCGCATATCCAGTACGGCGACTTCAGCCCGCTGCTGCCGCGCCTCGAGCAGCTGCACGAGGCGCGCGTCGCCACGGACAAGGAGTTCACCTGGTGGGCCGAAGACATTGCCGAGTTCCGCGCCGAGCGCGACAAGAAGTACGTCTCGCTGAACATGGATGAGCGCCGCGCCGAGCGGGATCGCCAGTCCGAGAAGCGCCGGGTGCGTCAGGAAGAGCGCATCGCGCTCGGTCTCGAACTCGACCCGCTGGCCGAGGATTCCGATGACGACGGCCTGCAGGCCAGCGAGCGTGCGATCGCCCAGCAGGCCCGGCTGGAACAGGCTGCCGAAGATCGCCCCGATCCGTTGCTGCGGGAGGCGGCGGCGATCCTCGCCGACGCGGTCCGCCTGCTCAACGCCGACCGCGCCCTCTCGGCCGCCGTGTTGCCGGTATCGACCGCGCCGGGACGCTGGGCGCGCTGATCGGCTGACGGTTCTGCCCACGAAAACCGCTGCGGGCGATCGCAGCGGTTTTTTTCTTGCCCGAAAAGCGCCGGTGTCATCCTCGAACCGGAGCGTGGACCGCAGGACCGGCGCCCGCCGGCGCAGGCGGGACTCTCGTGCACCGCGGGAAGAAAGCTCGAACCTTCGCCGGGTTCGCGACGCGTGGGCGGTGTCGGGCGACCAGACGCTTCGTCCCCCGTGGGTCGTGTCCGGCCCGGGTCGCCACGCGTCAACCTGCACCAAGCTCACGGGCTTTCCGATCGCCCCTCGGCGCGTATGAGCCGAAACGCCATGCGAGCGGCCTCCAGTGGCGGCAGGCCTACGGCGGACGCCTAAGGCAGGGGCGATGCAATGCCACCGTTCCAGCCGTGCAACGGCGTGCGGGCGTAGAATTCCGCACCCGCATTCGCGGCTGCCCATCTCCTTTCGCGGAATTCCCATGAGCGTCGCGCCGGTGTCGCGTCCCGCCTCCGTCCTGGCCATCGCGCTGGCGCTGATGGCCGTCTATCTGGTCTGGGGGTCGACCTATCTCGCGATCCGCTTCGCGCTCGAAGGTGGCTATCCGCCGCTGCTGATGGCGGGCCTGCGGTTCATCGCCGCCGGCGGGCTGATGTATGCCGCGCTGCGCCTGCGCGGCGTGCCGGCGCCGACCCGCGCGCAGTGGCCCAACGTGCTCGCGATGGGCGTGCTGCTGCTGGGTCTGGGCAACGGCCTGGTCTGCATCGCCGAGCAGAGTGTGTCGTCGGGACTGGCCGCGGTTGCAGTGGCCTCGGCGCCGATCTGGATCGCCCTGTTCGCGGCGATCCGCGGCGACCGGCCTTCGCGCATCGAATGGGCTGGCCTGGCGGTCGGCTTCGCCGGGGTGTTGTGGCTCAACGCCGGCAGCTCGCTGACCGCGACGCCGACGGGGCTGATCGCATTGCTGATCGCCCCACTGGCCTGGGCCTTCGGTTCGGTATGGAGCCGGGGTCGGGACCTGCCGTCGCCGTTCATGGCGGCTGCGTCGCAGATGCTCGCCGGCGGCGTGATCATTCTCGTGGCCGGGCTGCTGGTCGGCGAACGCTTCACCGAGCTGCCTACGCTCAAGGGCACGCTGTCGGTGGCCTACCTGACCTCGTTCGGCTCGATCATCGGGTTCACCGCCTATGTCTGGCTGCTGCACAACGTGCGCCCGACACTCGCCGGCAGCTACGCCTACGTCAACCCGGCGATCGCGGTGCTGCTGGGTGCATGGCTCGCGAACGAGCGCTTCCAGGTCAACGACATCGGCGCGATGGTGGTGATTCTGGTCGCGGTGGTCGCGATCACGCTGGGCCGCGCGCGTGCGCGCAAACCGGTGCCGGTGCCCGCGGCCGCTGGGGACCGGTCTTGATCGACGCCGCGCAGAGCCGCCGCGGCGTATGGATCGCGGTTGCCGCCTTCGTCATCTGGGGCCTGATGCCGCTGTACTGGCATCTGCTCAAGCATGTCCCGTCGCTGCAGATCGTGCTGCACCGCTCGATCTGGTGCGCGATTCTCGTCGCCGCCTTCCTCACCATCCGCCAGGGCCGCGGCTGGCTGCGCGAGATCCTCGCCCAGCCCAGGCTCGCCGGCATGCTGGCGATATCGGGCACTCTGATCGCGGCGAACTGGGCGCTGTACGTGTGGGCGGTCAACAGCGGCCACGTCGTCGAGACGAGCCTGGGCTACTTCATCAATCCACTGCTCAACGTCGTCATCGGCGTGGTGTTCCTGCGCGAGCGGCTGTCGGTGGCGCAGTGGGTGGCGGTCGCGCTGGCGGCGGGCGGGGTGGCGTGGCTGACATTCAATTACGGCAGTTTTCCCTGGATCGCGTTGTGCCTGGCCGGTTCGTTCGCGCTGTACGGCCTGATCCGCAAGTTCGCTGCCGTGGAGGCGGTCCAGGGGCTCGGGGTCGAGAACCTGTTCGTGTTCGGACCGGCGGTGCTCGCGCTGGCGTGGTTCGAAAGCCAGGGCGGTGGCGGCTTCTTCTCTCTGCGTTGGGGCGGCTGGACCGATGTGCTGCTGGTGCTGGGCGGCGCGCTGACCGCGATCCCGCTGATCTGCTTCGCCTATGCGGTGCGGCGCGTGCCGCTGACGGTCGTGGGGCTGCTGCAGTACATCGGCCCGACGCTGCAGCTGCTGCTGGGGGTGTTCTTCTTCGGCGAGGCCTTCGGCATCGATCGCGCGGCAGGCTTCGGTTTCATCTGGGCAGGCCTGGCGGTGTTCGCCGTCGACGGCTACCTGCGCTCGCGGCGCCGGATCGTCGCGCAGCAGGCCTGAGGGCCGCCTGCCGGCTTTGCACGCAGCGCAGGCTGGGCGGTCTGGCAGGATGCACCCATGCGCGCATCGTTCCTTCCGGATCCGAAGGTCGGCCCACCGAGCTCGTCGCATGCGGCGATCGTGCTCGCGGCCGGCGGCAGTGCCCGGCTCGGACGGCCCAAGCAGCTGCTGCGACAGGGCGGCGAACCCCTGGTCGCGCGGGTCGTGCGGCTCGCCGCGGAAACCCGGCCGCGCCGACTGCTGGTGATGCTCGGCGCGTGCCACGCGGCCATTGCCGCCGAGCTTCCGCCGCCGCTGCACGCGCGCATGGAGCTGCATGTCGTCGACGACTGGCGCGCAGGACTAGCGGCCAGCCTGATGGCGGCGGCGCGGGCGCTGCACGCGCATCGCGGCCCGGTGCTGGTCACCGGCGTCGATCAGCCCGCGCTCAACGCGCTGCACCTGCGCGCGCTGCTCGACGGCGCGCGCAGCGCACGCTCGGGTTGCGCCGCGGTGATGCATGGCGAGCGTCCGGGCGCGCCGGCAGTACTGTCCCACGCGTTGTTCGCGCAGGTGGATGACCTGGAAGGTGATCGTGGATTCGGCGCACTGCTCGCCGCGCTGCCGGAGGAGGAGCTGTTCCGGCTGCAGGCGCCGTCGCTGGCCCTGGACATCGACACGCCCGATGACCTGCGGCGCGCGATGGCGGACGGGCTGCTGGATCGCGAGGCCTGACCGCCGGCGATTGCTGTGTTGCGCGGGCAGCGCACCTGGACATGTGCGCCGGCGTCACGGCGTCACGGCGTCGCTGCGCGTGGCAGCGCATGGGCCGTGCGCGGGTGCGTGCTGGCGGCACGCGCATCAGGCCGCGAGCGACAGCATCCAAACGATCGCGATGGCGCCGACCACGCCTGTCGCCAGCGCCGCGTTGCGCCAGCGCCTCGCGCGCCGGCGGTAGCGCGCCACGCGTTCGTCGTTGAGCGCGCTGGCGCGCGCGATCCAGGGCGCGGTGTCGCGCTCGGCCTTCGCGTAGATCAGTTCGGCGCGGCCCGGGTCGGCCTCCGCCTGCAGCGCCGCGTCTTCGTAGCGCTCGAACGCGCGCGCCTGCAGGGACCGGATCTCGCGGGCGATCTCCGCGTTCGACAGCGTCTCGGGCGATGCGGCGCTCATGTCGCGCGCAGGGCCACGGTGACCGGGAGCCGGGCGGCGCGCAGCGCCGGGAACAGGCCGCCGACGAGGCCGATGCCGAGCGCCCACTTCAGTCCGTTCCACAGCAGTTCCGGCGAAACCTTGAACTGGAAGACCACCTGGCTGAAGTTGCTGCCGAGCGTGCTGACGCTGTAGCCGTTGAAGATGGTCCACGCGAGCAGACCGCCGAGCAGGCCGCCGAGCAGGGCCAGCAACATCGTCTCCAGCATCACCGCGACGACGACCGGCAGGCCGCGGAAGCCGATCGCGCGCATCGTCGCGATCTCTCGGGCACGGCCGGCCACCGCGGCGTACATGGTGTTGAGGGCGCCAAACACCGCGCCGACCGCCATGATCGCGCCGATCACCGTGCCCAGCACGTTGATCAGCGTCGCCAGCTGGCCGGACTGCTTGCCGTAGTAGGCGCGCGTCGTCGACACGTCGAGTTTCAGCCGCGGGTCCGCATCCATCGCGGCCTTGAACGCGGTGAACCCCGCGGTGCCGTCGGTGCGCACGGTGATCGACTGGTAGGAACTCCGGTTGTAGGTCGAGGCCAGCGTCTCGGCATCGGTCCACAGTTCCGAATCGTGCGCGTCGCCGGAGGCGAACACGCCGACGATCGTCCATTGCTGGTTGCCCAGCGCGAGCGTCTTGCCGACATCCAGGCCCCGGAACTGGCTGCGGGCGCCCTGGCCGACGACGATCTCGCGCAGGCCCGGCGCGAACCTGCGGCCCTCGATCAGCCGCACCTTGTCATGCACCGCCCAGGCGAGTCCGCCGACGCCCCGGAACTGCGCGTTGACGTCGGTGCCATCGGCCTTCGACGGCAGGTTGACCACTTGCGACAGCTCGGGCGACAGCAGCGGCCGGCCCTGCGCGTCGCGGGCGATGCCTGCCAGCGTGCCGATCAGCGGCACCTGGTCGCGGGTGATCACCGAATTGGTCTCGGCTTGCGAGCCGCCGCGCAGAACGATCGCCGAGGTATCGTCGCCGGTGCTGTCGAGCGTGGCCTTGAAGCCCGCGCCCATCGCCAGCATCGCCACCAGCACGCCGACGACGCCGGCGATGCCGACCACGATCACCGAGGAAGCGCCCCAGCGCTGCGGCAGGCTGCCGATGCCGATGCGCGCGGCGGCCAGCGCAAGCCGGCCGCCGCGCGTCAGCGTCAGCCACAGCGCGATGGCGACCGCGATCGCGAGCACGCCGAACCACGGCAGCAGCACCCAGATCGCGAGGCCGACCACGAGCGCGACGATCGACAGCAGGTTCCACAGCCACGGGCTTTTCATGTCGGTCCGGTCCGGTTCTTCATGCAGCGGAATGACGAGGCGGCCATGCGGTCAGCGCCCGGCCAGCGCATCGACGATCTTCAACCGCCGCGCGCGCAACGCGGGCAGCACGCCGACGATGATGCCGATGCCGACCATCAGGCCGAGTCCGATCAGCCAGGTCTGCAGCGGCACGGTGGGCAGCGCGATCACGCCGCCGCTCGCGGCGCTGACGCCCGGCATGATCGCCGCCGCCAGGCCCAGGCCGACCAGACCGCCGATCACGACCAGCAGCACCGACTCCACCATCACCAGCGCCAGCACGGTGCCGTCGGTGAAGCCGAGGGTCTTGAGCGTGGCGAGTTCGGGAACGCGCTCACGCACCGCCTGCGCCATGGTGTTGCCGGTGAGCAGCAGAAGGGTGAAGAACACCGCGCCCATGATCGCGGTGACGATCAGGCCGATGTCGGCGAACTGTTTGGCAAAGGCCTGCTGGAACGCCGACTCGGTCTGCGACTTGGTCTCGCGGTCGGAGTTGGCCGAGATCGCATCGATCGCCTGGGCCACGCGCGAGGCCTGGTCGGCATTGGCCAGCTGCACGGTGAACCAGCTGACCTGGTTCTTGATGAAGTCGTTGGATTCGTCGAAGTAGGTCCAGTTCATCATCAGCTGGTTCTCCGCGCCGACATTGCTGCGGTCCTTCGCGCGGAAGATCGCCTTGAGTTCCAGCGGCCAGTCGTTGCTGCCGCCCCGCGGGAAGATCGTCGCCTGCAGCGGAATGGTGTCGCCGATCTTCCAGCCGAACTTCTTCGCCAGCGATTCGCCGACCGCCGCGCCATTGCGCGTGTCGCGAAAGGCCTGCAGCTGGTCGGGTGGCACCTCGTACTCGCCGTAGACGTCGAAGAAGTTCGGCGCGACGGAGAAGTTGGGGAAGAAGTTGCGCTGGTCCTGGTAGATCCCGCCGAACCACATCGCGTACGTCACCTGCCGCACCCCCGGGATCGTCTCGATCTCCGCCTGCAGGCGTACCGGCAGCGACTGCGTGATCGACAGCCGTGACGCGACGATCAGCCGGTTGGCCCCGTCGACGCTGCCGCCCGCATTGAAGGCCACGCGCACCGAATCGAGCATGCCGAACAGCAGGAAGGCTGCGATCACCGACAGCAGGGTCAGCAGCGACCGCGTCTTGCTGCGGAACAGCTGGGCCCACACCAGCGACAGGTATTTCATGGTGCCGTCTCCGGAGGGCCGCGGGTCAGTGCGTGGCGAGCGGCAGGTCGACCAGCTCGCCCTTGTCGAGATGGATCGTGTGGGTTGCGTACTCGGCGGCCTTGGGGTCGTGGGTCACCATGACGATGGTCTTGCCATGCACGCTGTTGAGTTCCTGCAGCAGGCCGAGGATTTCCTCGGCACTCTGCCGGTCGAGATCGCCGGTGGGCTCGTCGCAGATCAGGAAAGTCGGGTCGGACACGATCGCGCGTGCGATCGCCACGCGTTGCTGCTGGCCGCCTGACAACTCATTGGGCTTGTGGTTGCGGCGGTCGGCCAGGCCGACGAGCGTCAGCGCGATTTCGGCATTGCGCCTGCGCTGCGCCGCGCCGAGCGTGGTGAGCAGCAGCGGCAGTTCGACGTTCTTCTGCGCGTTGAGCATCGGCATCAGGTTGTAGAACTGGAACACGAAGCCCACGTGGCGGCTGCGCCAGTTCGCCAGCTGCCCACCGCTCATCCGGTCGATGCGCTCGCCCTCGATCTCGATCTCGCCCGACGTCGGTGTGTCGAGTCCGCCGATCAGGTTGAGCAGCGTGGTCTTGCCCGAGCCCGACGGGCCCATCAGCGCCACGAAATCGCCGCGTGGAATCTCCAGGTCGATGCCGTGCAGCACCTCGACCTTCTCCGGGCCACGCTGGTAGATCTTGTGCAGGTTGCGGATGCTGACGAGGGACGACATTGGGCACTCCGGCAGGTGGTGGCCGCGTGCTGCGCGTGGCAGCACGGATGGGTCTGGATCAGTGGGGGGCGCCGCCGCCGGCGAGGGCGCAGCGGCACGCGGTCATCGGGCATCGTCCCCGGACGGCGCCATGCGGACCCTGGCGCCATCGGCGAGCGTGGCGGGCGGATCGAGCACGACGGTCTCACCGGCAGCGACGCCCGACAGCACCTGGCGGTCGTTGCCGAGCGCGATGCCGGTCTGCAGCTCGCGCTGCACGACGGTGTCGTCCTCGCCGAGCACGAAGGCCACATCGGAGCCATCACGCTGCACGATGGCCGCGCCAGGCACCCGCACGCCGCGCGGCTGCTGCGCGCCTTCGGCTGCCGGTGCATCGAGGAAGCTGACGCGTACGCCCATGTCCGGCACGATCCGCGCGTCCTTTTCCAGGATCGCGATGCGCACCTTGACCGTCGCCTTGCCGCGGTCGGCGGCCGGAATGATCGCAATGACCTCGGCCGGGATCTTCCAGTCGGGATAGGCATTGAGCGTCGCCTCGACCGGCATCCCCGGCTGCACGCGGCCGATGAAGGCCTCGCCGACATCCACTTCGATCTCCAGCGAGTCCATGTCGACGATCGTGCCGATGCCGGTGCGGGTGAAGCCGCCACCGGCCGACAGCGGCGAGACGATCTCGCCCGGCTGGGCAGCCTTGGCCGTGACCACGCCCGCGAATGGCGCGCGCACGACGGTGTTGTCGACCCCCAGGTCGGCGATCGCCAGAGAGGCGGAGGCCACCTGGACATTGCGCTGCGCGCTGCCCAGCTGGGCGCGCAGGGCGTCGCGCTGGGCAACGGCCTGGTCGTACTGCGAGCGCGACACCAGCTGCTGGCCGACCAGCTCCTGCAGGCGGGTGGCGTCGGCCTCGGCCTGGGCCAGCTGGACCTGCAGGCTGCCGGTCTGGCTGCGCGCGGCGTCGAGCTGCGAGGCCGACAGGCTGCGCTGGGCATCGGCGTCGATCGGATCGAGCGTGGCCATGATGTCGCCGGCCTCGACGCGCTGGCCTTCTTCGATCAGCACCTCGCGCACGCGGCCGGTGATCTTCGAGGACACGGTTGCGGTGCGCCGGGCGACGACGTAGCCGGTCGCGTCGAGCACCGAGGCGTTCGCGCCACCCGCGCTGATCGCCACGACCGGCGCGGTGCGCACCTCGACGCCGCCATCCCGCCCGAACAGCGCCCAGCCGGCAACCACCAGGAGCAGCAGCACGACGACTGCGATGGCGATCCACAGGGCACGCCGGCGTGGCGGCTCCGGCGGCGCCTTGCGATCGATGCGGAGTTCGTTGAGCAGGTCGGCCTTGGTGTTCATGGGATCCATGGCAAGCAGGACGTAGCGTCAGCCGGGAGTGTGACCGTGCAGACCCGCCGAACCAAGCTGCCGGAAGTCAGGACCGGCGGCGTGCCCGGGCGGCGGGCATGCCGGTCTCCGTGGGCCGAGTCTGCACGCATCGGGGGCGGGGGTCACCTGACGCCTGTCACCCGCGACGGATGACGTCTGCCACTGCCCCCGCGGCACCCGCCCCACCAGGCTGGAGGCAACCGGAGGAGCCCGCATGCCAAGCCCAGCACCCATCCCCACCCCCGAACCACACGGGCCAGCGCTTGCGTCGCTGAGCGCAGTGCATCGCCGCCGCGGCGCGGTGCAGGCGCTCGACGATGTGGATCTCGCGCTGCCTGCCGGCCAGGTGACTGCCCTGCTCGGCGCCAACGGCGCCGGCAAGACCACCGCGATCGAAATCCTGCTTGGCCTGCAGTCGGCCGATAGCGGGGAGGTCAGACTCTTCGGCCGGCATCCCTCCGATCTCGCGGCGCGCCGGCACATCGGCGTGATGCTGCAGCAGGCGCAGCTGCCGGAGCGTTTGCAGGTCGGCGAACTGCTCGCACTGACGCGCAGCTGGTATCCGCAGCCGCGCAGCGTGGCCGACTGCGTTGCGCTGGCGGGGCTCGACGGGCTGCTTCCCCGGCGCTACGGCCGGCTGTCGGGCGGCCAGCAGCGCCGCGTGCAGTTCGCGCTCGCGTTGTGCGGGCGTCCCAGGCTGCTGTTCCTCGACGAGCCCACCACCGGTCTCGACATCGGTGCCCGTCAGCAGGTGTGGCACGCGATCCGCAGCCTGGTCGCCGATGGCGTCGGCGTCCTGCTGACCACGCATTACCTGGAAGAAGCCGAGGCGCTCGCCGATCGCGTCGTCGTGCTCGATGCGGGCCGCGTGCGCGCCGCGGGAAGCGTGGGCGAAGTGCGTGCGCAGGTCGCGCAGCGCCGCATCCGCTGCACGAGCATCCTGCCTGCCGATGTCGTCGCGACCTGGCCCGGCGTGCGCGCGGCGAATATCGTCGACGATCAGCTCGTGGTGATGGCCGAGCATGCCGAACCCGTGCTGCGCCGCTTGCTGGACGCCGATCCGCAGCTCGGCGATCTCGAGGTACAACGTGCCGGTCTCGCCGAGGCATTCGTGGCGATGACGACGACCGCCGACGTGATGGCCGGTTCAAGGCAGGAGGCCGCGTGATGGAGACCGCATTCGACACCGGCCCAGGCGTCAGCCTCTGGCGCTGCTACCTGCTCGACACGCGCTGCGAACTGCTGCGGCTGCTGCGCGAGCCGATGTACATCATTCCGACGCTGCTGTTCCCGGCGCTGTTCTATGTGATGTTCGGCCTGTTGCTCGGCGGGCGCGGCAGCAGCGAGGCGGCGCGCTATCTTCTGGCGACCTACGGCGTGTTCGGTGCCATGGGCGCGGGCCTGTTCGGTTTCGCGGTCACCCTGTCGATCGACCGCGAGCGCGGCTTCTTCGCCCTGCGTCGCGCGCTGCCGGCGCCGCCGAGTGCGTGGCTGGTCTCGCGGCTGCTGATCGCGATGCTGTTCGCGCTGGCCATCGTGCTGGAACTTGCGACGCTGGCGACGGTGTTCGGGGGTGTGACGCTGGCAGCGGGCCAATGGGCGTTGCTGTGGACGATCACCGTGCTCGGCGCGCTGCCGTTCTGCGCGATCGGCCTGCTGCTCGGCAGCATCGCCAGCGCGAACGCGGCGCCGGCATGGGTCAACCTGCTGTTCCTGCCGATGGCCTTCCTGTCCGGCCTGTGGCTGCCGCTGTCGATGCTGCCCGGGATATTCGCCAAGCTCGCGCCGCTGTGGCCGGCCTGGCATCTGGCGCAGATCGCGCTGGGCGTCACCGGGCAGGCGGGTGCGACGCCGCTGTGGCTGCATCTGCTGGTGCTGTGCGTCGTGACCGTGGCCTGCTGCGTGCTCGCGCTGCGCCGCCTCGCCCGCGCGGTCTGACATCATCCGCTTACACGTTCTGGGGAAACGCAATGACACAGGAAAATGGATACCGCCAGCGGCGCTGGCCGGCTGTGGCCGCAGTGGTGGCGCTGGTCGCCGTCCTTGGCGTCGCGGTGGCCGTCGCGGGGCGGCAACAGGCGACGGATTCGACCGCGAAGCCGGCAACCGACGGCACGTTCGCGATCCGCAACGCACGCATCTTCGATGGCGTCGAGGTCATCGAGCGCGGGACGGTGCTGGTGCGCGACGGGCTGATCGAAGCGGTTGCCGCCGATGTCGCGGTGCCGGATGGCATCACCGTGGTGGATGCTGACGGCAAGACACTGCTGCCCGGTCTGATCGATGCTCACGTGCACGCCTGGGGCGACGCGCAGCAGGACATGCTGCGCTTCGGCGTCACCACTGCGCTCGACATGCACGGCATGCCGGAGCGCCTGCCGGCACTGCGCACGCAGCGCGAGTCCACCGCGCCGGGCGCGCAGGCCGACCTGTGGGCCGCGGGCTATGCGGTCACCGCGCCCGGCGGCCACGGCACGCAGTACGGATTCCCGGTGCCGACGGTCGATGCCGACACCGACATTCCGGCCTTCATCGCCGCGCGCGTGGCCGAGGGCGACGACTTCATCAAGCTGATCGTCGAGGATCTCAGCGGCTACGCCAGCGGTCGGACCCTGCCCACGCTCGACGCCGCACAGGTGAGCGCGGTCGTCGATGCCGCGCATGCGCACGATCGCATCGCCGTCGCCCACGTCTCCACGCAGTCCCGCGCCCGCGAGGTGCTGGACGCCGGCATCGACGGCTTCGTGCACGTGGCCGACGATGCCGTGGTCGACGACGCCTTCGTCGCCGATGTCGCGCGTCGCGATGTGTTCGTCGTGCCGACGCTGGTGGTGATCGCCTCGGTGGCCGGCAGCGACGCAGGCCGGACACTCGCGCAGGATTCCGCGCTGTCGCCGTGGCTGACGCCGGAACAGCGCGACAGCCTCGGCGCGCGCATGTCCACCGCGCCGAAGCCGCAGCGCCTCGCCGACGCGATCGACAGCGTGCGACGCCTGCACGCGGCGGGCGCGACGATTCTCGCCGGCAGCGATGCACCCAATGCCGGCACCGCCCAGGGCGCAAGCCTGCACGGCGAACTCGCGTTGCTGGTGCAGGCCGGGCTGACGCCGCGTCAGGCACTGGTCGCGGCGACCTCCGCTCCCGCCGCGCGCTTCGGCATCGTCGATCGCGGCCGCATTGCGCCGGGCCTGCGCGCGGACCTGGTGCTGGTCGACGGCAACCCGCTGGACGACATCACCGCGACCCGGCGCATCCACACCGTGTGGAAGAACGGCGCGCGCGTCGAACGCACCAAGCCTGCGGCTGCGCTTGCGGCTGGCGCCGTGCCGGGCGACACCCGCATCAGCGATTTCGAGACCGGGCTCGACGCCGGCTTCGGCAGCTGGGCGCCGACCACCGACCAGATGGCCGGCGGGGCGTCGACCGTCGCGCACGCTCGCATCGAAGGGGGCGCCAACGGCTCGGCCGGCGCACTGTCGGTCGCCGGCGAGATCAAGACCGGCTTCGCGTTTCCGTGGTCGGGCGTGATCTTCTTCCCGGCCGCGCAGGCGATGCAGCCTGCGGATCTGTCGTCGCGCGGCGAACTCGTGTTCCGCGTGCGCGGCGATGGTCGACGCTACAACGCACTGCTGTTCTCCGGTGCATCGCCGACTGCAATGCCGGCGATGCAGGGTTTCGAGGCCGGCAGCGAGTGGGCCGAAGTGCGCCTGCCGCTCAGCGGATTCGCCGGCGCGGACCTGTCGCAGGTCCGCGGTATCGCATGGACCGCCGGTCAGCCGGAGGGCACGTTCGCCTTCGCGCTCGATGACGTGGAACTGCGCTGAGATGCAGGCGGATCGGCACGGCGCGCACCAGCCACTTCCGGCGGACACCTGAGATGGCTGCGCTGCGCGACAGGCAGGCCGATGCGAGCGCCACGGCGATGCGCACCTTCGCCGGCCTGCGTCCCGCGCCGGATTCGATCATCGGCAGCGCGCAGCGCCAGGGCCGGCCTGCATGGAGCGAAGGCATCCACGTGCTCTGGTCGGTGTGGGTGTTCGTCGTGCCGATGTTCTCGCCGCATGGCTACGACCTGCGCTGGCTGCTGCTCACCCTGTTGTCGTATCCGGTCTTCATCGCGCTGTTTGCCGGCGCGCTGCTGCTGCCGGCGCGCCGCTCGCCCTGGTGCGCGCTCGGCATGATCGCGCTGTGCTTCGGCCTGTTGCCCTGGTACGTCTCGAGCCTGAGCTACTTCGTATTCGGCTGCGTGTTTCTCGGCGCGCTGTCGCATGCATCCGTCTGGCGTTACGTGCTCGCATTGATCGTCCTCAACGCGGCGCTGCTGGCCTGGGCGCGCGCGTTCGGCTATCCATGGGCGGCGCTGGTGTGGATGCCGGTGACGACGGTGATGATCGGGCTGCTGGTGCACGTGGAGCGTCTGAAGAACCGGCAGGACGCCGCACTGCGGCTTTCGCACGAGGAGGTACGCAGACTGGCCGCGATCGGCGAACGCGAACGCATCGGTCGTGACCTGCACGATCTGCTCGGCCAGACGCTGTCGATGGTTGCCTTGAAGGCCGATCTCGCCGCGCGGCTGGTCGAGCGCGATCCCGATGGGGCGCAGCGAGAGATCGGCGAAGTCGGCGGTATCGCACGCGATGCGCTGGCGCAGGTGCGGCAGGCGGTCAGCGGCATCCGCGCCGCAGGTCTGGCGGCGGAACTCGCGTCCGCGCGCCTGTTGCTGGAGACCGGCGGGATTGCATTCGGCTACAGCCTCGATGCGCGCATTGCCGAATCCGGCTTGTCGCCCGCCGTGGAAACCGCCCTGGCGATGACATTGCGCGAATCGGTGACCAACCTGCAGCGCCATGCGCGCGCCCACAGCGCACAGGCGCAGTTCTCGCGCGAGGGCGGCGTGGTCCGGCTGCAGGTCAGCGACGACGGTCGCGGCGGCGCGATCGTGCCGGGCAACGGCCTGTCGGGCATGCGCGAACGCATCGAAGCACTGGGCGGGCAGTTGCGCATCGACAGTGGTGCCGACGGCACGCGGGTCGATGCGCGGATTCCGCTGGGCGTGCCGCAGGCCGGGTGATCGGCAATCGCACGCCCTCGTTCGTCTTCCGACCCCGCTGTCCCACTGCTACCGTCATCGCCATGCCGCGAATGCCCACGATCGAACAGCCGCTCCGCATCCTCATCGCCGAGGATCAGGCGATGCTGCGTGGCGCGCTGACCGCGCTGCTGAATCTGGAAGACGATCTGTCGGTGGTCGGCAGCGTCGGCGATGGCGAATCGGCGTGGCGCGAACTGCAGCGTCTCGCGCCCGACATCCTGGTCACCGACATCGAGATGCCCGGGCTCTCGGGTCTCGAACTCGCGCAGCGCATCCAGCGACACGAACTGCCGGTGCGCGTGGTCATCGTCACCACCTTTGCGCGTGGCGGGTTTCTGCGCCGTGCGCTGGATGCCGGCGTCAGCGGCTATCTGCTCAAGGACGCGCCGGCTGAACAGCTCGCCGACGCCCTGCGGCGCGTGCACCACGGCGGCCGCGTGATCGACCCGCAACTCGCGCTGGAAGCCTGGAGCGAGCCCGATCCGCTGAGCGAGCGCGAACGCCAGATCCTGCGGCTGGCAGGCGAGGGCATGAGCGCGACCGGGATCGCCGCGCAACTCAGGCTCTCCCACGGCACCGTGCGCAACTACCTGTCCGAAGCGATCGGCAAGCTGGGCGTCGGCAACCGCATCGAGGCCTACCGGCTGGCGCGGCAGAAGGGCTGGCTGTAGCACGCCGGCGTGCGGTCGTAAGACCACACGCACGTCACTGTGTCGTCGGGACCCCGCAGGTCGTCGACGCCATAAAGCACCGGATCAGCAAGCGGGCGCGGCCCATCCGCTGACCCCGAGCGCCCGCAGCGAGTCCTGCTCGATCGCGGCATAGATCGCGAACTGGTCCTGCACGGGCGCGCCGAGTGCCTGTTCGAACGCGTCCCGGTTCGCCTGCGCCGCATACGCGCGCTGTTCGTCGCCGCCAAGGTTGGACTGGAAGATGCCGGCGGCGCTGACCGGCAGGAAGTCTTCATAGATCACCGGATCGGCGGTCACCAGGCCCGCGTCGATCGCGTCGTCGAGCGAGCCGCGCGCGACCGCGTCGGGATCGGCGCGGCCGGCCTCGGTCAGCGCGTAGCGGTAGTAGCCAAGACCCTCGCGGCGGAGCGTGTCGTCATCGTCGGGAAAACCGGCGAAAGCCGCGGCCAGACGCGCAGGGTAGTCGCCGGTGCTGCCTGCGCCGCCTGCCTCGCGCGCCTGGCCGAGCAGCCGGTCGTAGAGCGCGCGTCCCTTGGGCGTCAGCGCCAGACCGCGCTGTTCGATCTCGCCGAAGCGCGCGGTGTGGGTGCCGGCGTCGGCACGTTCGCCGGCGGGAAACAGCACCGGCTCCTGCAGCGCCTTGAAGCTCGTCTGCCGCAGCAGGATCGGGCAACGGCGACGCGGCGGACCTTCGATCACGGCCTTGGCGTCGATGCCGCGCGCGCGCATCGCGTCCTGCGCGGCATCGATGTCGAGCGTGCGCGGGGTGAGGTGATTGATGTGCGGGCCGCGGAAGCAGACCACGTCGGCGATCAGCCGGTGCGCGGACAGCAGCGCCTGGTAGGTGTCGTGCGAGACGGTCGCCTCGCTGTGCCAGCGGAAGGTCTCCAGCGCTTCGCCGACGAACTCGCGCGCCTCTTCGGCGTCGAGTCCGCCGGCCTGCTCGAAGCGCTCGATCAACTCGAGCGCACGCGGGGTGAAGATCTCGCGGCGCTCGAGGATCGCGGCCGCCTTCTCGCGCAGCGCGGCATCCTCGATCAGTTCCAGCCGCAGCAGCGAGGTGAACACCCGGAACGGATTGCGCGCGAGCGCCGCTGCATCGACCGGACGGAACGCGGTCGCATGCACCGGCACCCCGGCCACGGCCAGGTCGTAGTAGCCGACCGGCGCCATGCCCATCACCGCGAACAGCCGACGCAGCGTTGCCAGTTCGCGCGGGGTGCCGACACGGATCGCGCCATGGCGCTCGGCATCCAGGCGATCGAGCGCGTCGCTGCGCTGCAGGCGTGCGGCCAGCGACGGGTCGGCCGCGAGCGCCGCGGCGTTGACCTCCGAGACCAGTTCCATCAGCGCGCCGTAGAGCGGCACTTCGTCGCGGTACATGCGGGACATCGCCTGTGCGAACAGGCTGCGGATCTCGTCGGGCGAGAGGTGCGTCGAGGCGTTCATCGATACCCGGTGATGGCCGGGCAGGTCCCGGCGAAGCCGGCCATTTTCGCCTGCCTGCCGCGCGCAGGGAAATGCCGGCTGCGGCGCGACGCTGTTACCCTCGCCGCGTGCCGAACGGGCACGTGCGAAAGGCGCCGTGATGCAGGGACAGAAGATGCCGCTGGGTGGGCGCGTGGTCGCGTTGACCGCCCTGCTGTGGAACCTCTTCGGCCTGCTGGTCTTCGTGCTGCAGCTGGCGATGACACCGGCGCAGCGTGCCGCGCTGCCGCTCGAACAGCAGCAGATCGACTCGGCGATGCCCCTGTGGGTCCTGCTGCTGTTCGCCGTCGCCACGATCACCGGCACCGCCGGCTCGATCGCCCTGTTGCTCGCACGCCGCTGGGCGGTGCCGATGCTGCAGCTGTCGTTGATCGCGATCGTCGTGCAGATGCTGGCCAGCTACGCACTGACCCCGGTCTGGTCGCTGACCGGCGCCGCGGGCCTGTTGCTGCCGGCGCTGCTGATCCTGATGGTCGCGGCGATCTGGCTGTTTGCCCGCAGCGCCGCGCGGCGCGGCTGGTTGCGCTGAGGCGTCCGCTCAGCCCACGCGGTCCTTGAGCATGGCCCAGGCCGCGCGCAGGCCCAGCGCCTCGCCGCCCTGCGGATGGCCGGCGCGGCCGCTGTCGTTCCAGGCATAGGTGTCCAGATGCGCCCACGGCAGGCCATCGGGCACGAAGCGCTCGAGATACAGCGCGGCGGTCACCGCGCCGGCCATGCGCGAGCCGGCATTGGCGAGGTCGGCGATACCACTGGTCAGATAGCGCAGGTAGGGCCGCCACAACGGCATGCGCCAGACGGGATCGCGCGTGGCCTCGGCTGCGGAGAGCCAGGCATTGGCCAGCGCATCGTCATTGCAGAACAGCGCCGGCAGGTCCGGCCCCAGGGCGATGCGCGCAGCACCGGTGAGCGTGGCGAAGTCGAGGATCACATCGGGTGACTGCTCGCCGGCGAAGGCCAGTGCATCGCACAGCACCACACGACCTTCCGCGTCGGTGTTGTCGATCTCGACATGGATGCCCTTGCGCGTGGCGATGACATCACCCGGACGGTAGGCGTTCGGCGCAATCGCGTTCTCGACCGCCGGCACCAGCAGGGTGATGCGCAGCGGCAGCTTGCGCGTCATCACCAGTTCGGCCAGCGCGATCGCATGGGCCGCGCCGCCCATGTCCTTCTTCATGTTGCGCATGCCGTCGCCGGGCTTGATGTCCAGGCCGCCGGTGTCGAAGCACACGCCCTTGCCGACGATCGCCACGTGCGGGTGCGAGGCATCGCCCCAGTGCATGTGCAGGAGTCGCGGCGCACGATGCGAGGCGCGGCCGACCGCGTGGATCGCCGGGAAATTCTGCGCCAGCAGCGCATCGCCGACGACGCTGTCGAACCTGGCGCCATGGGCTGCGGCGATGTCGCGCACCACCGCTTCCATCTGTTCCGGGCCCATGTCCTCGGTCGGCGTATTGACCATGTCGCGCACACGCGTGGTCGCCGCGATCACGGCCACGGTCTCGGCATCGATCGCCTCCACCACCAGGCGCGCGGGTTTGCGCGTGGCGGCCTTGTAGCGGGTGAAGCGGTAGGCGCCCAGTCCCCAGCCCAGTTGCAGCGCGTCGGTCTCGTGTGCGCCATCCACGCGCCAGTCGCCAGCCGGCAGGCCGAAGACCGCGTGCGCGTAGCTGTCGGGATCGCGTGCATCGCCGATGCCGATCACCGCACCGCCGGGGCCATCCTCGCCGGGCAGCAGGCTCAGCGCGCCGGGCGATGCGTCGAAGGCCTGCGCGTCGAGCCAGGCCCGGGTGGCGGCCGGCTGTGCTTCGCGCCAGGCGCCATAGGCCTCGCGTGCGACGACGTGCAGCGGGCGCGCGTGCTGCGCGTCGGTGGTGAAGATGTCGGTGGTGATGTCGGTCATGGGGGTGTCCGGGTCAGGAGCGGTCGGCAAGCGTCGGCACGGTGTCGAGCCAGTCGGCGAGCGCGGTGAGCGTGTCGAACTCGAGGTCGGGCCTGAGTTCGGGATGTTCCCAGCGCCTGCCCTCGCGGTTGATCCAGCAGCTGCGCAGGCCCGCGCGCGCGGCGCCGGCGACGTCCATTTCGATGTGGTCGCCGACGTGCAGCACGTCGCCGTGTTCGCAGCCGAGGCGGCTGCAGGCTGCATGGAAAATGCCGGCATCGGGCTTGGCCGCGCCGTGCTCGCGCGCGCCGAGATTGAATGCGAACAGGTGCCCGATGCCGACGCGTTCCAGGTCGGCATTGCCGTTGGTCAGCCCGGCCACCGGCACGCGCGCGGCGATGCGCTCGAGCGCGGCCAGACTGTCGGGGTAGTACTCGACGCGGTTGCGCTCGGCGTAGAACACATCGAATGCCGCGTCCACCAGGCCGACGTCGCCGCCGCTGTCGCGCAATGCCTGCTGGATCGTGAGCTGGCGCAGGGCCGACAGGTCGTGCGTCAGATGCGCGTTGTCGGCGAACACGCGCTCGCGCAGCTCGCGCATCCTGTCCACCGGGAACATGTCGGCGGTCCGCGGGCTGTGCTCACGCAGGAACGCATCGAGTGCCTGCTCGATCCGCGCGCCGATCGGCGCGAACGGCCACAGCGTGTCGTCGAGATCGAGGGTGATGGCGCGGACGGGGAAACTCATGACGTCATTGTAGCGAGTGGGGGTCCGCGACCTCCGGGACGCTCTGTCCCGAAGCCGTCGGGCTCGCGACGTCAGCCCGGGTGCGGCGTTCGAGCAAGCGGTGCAGCGGGCCGTAAATCCCCGGCGCAATGACCGGACCGAATCAGGCCAGCAGCCGCGCCCAGCCCTCGAATCCTTCCACCCGCGCCAGCACCAGCTTCACGCACACGATCAGCGGCACCGCCAGCAGCAGTCCGATGATGCCCCACAGCCAGCCGAACAGCATCAGCGCCAGGATCAGCATCAGAGGCGAGATGGCCATGCGCCGGCCGAGCACGATGGGGGTGACGAACTGGCCTTCGATCGTGTGCAGCAGCAGGTAGATCGCTGCCGGGATCACCGGGGCCCAGGTCGGGTTCGGCCAGGTGCCCTCGAAGCTGACGAAACCCATCAGCAGCATCAGCAGCAGACCGATCAGCGGGCCGACGTAGGGCGCGAAGTTCAGCAGTGCCACGACCGTGCCCCACAGCAGCGCGTCCTGCAGGGTCAGGCCCATCCATACCAGCACGCCGGCGAACACCGCGCCGAGCAGGGTGTTGATGATCGAAATGGTCAGCACGTAGCGCGAGATCTCGCGCTCGATCGACTGCATGATGTCGAAGGTGAGCTTGCGTCGCTGGCGGTCGGGCAGCATCGCGATCGCGTTCTTCTGCAGGTTCTCGCCGTAGACCATGAAGAAGAACGTCAGCAGGACCACCGCCAGCACCGAGGCCAGCATCTTCGGCGTGGCCACGATGGTCCGCCACGAGCTGTTGTCCTGGATCTGCACCAGCTGCACGCGGCGCTGTGGACGGTCCTCGGTGGCGCGGGCGAATGATTCGGCGGCCTGGCTGGCCTGGTGGACCGGTTGGGTCATCGCCTTGAGGCGCGGCGCCAGCGCGCGCAGCTGCTTGGGCGCTTGCTGCACCCATTCGCTGGCCGGGCCGTAGAGCTGCAGGCCGAGCATGCCCGCGCCGGCCAGGCCCAGGCACAGCACCAGCAGCGCGCTGACGAACCGCGGCACCCACAGCCGCCGCAGGGCGCGCAGCACCGGGTTGCCGACGAGGGCGAAGAACATCGCCAGCAGCACCGGCAGGATCACCGTCTGCGCGGCCCACAGGATCGACAGCACGGCGAGCGTGGTGAGGATGATCAGCGCAGTCGATGCGCGGGGTCGAGGCGCGACGGGAGTGTCCGCGGGCGGCGCGGCGTCGTCCGGCGGGACCGGACTGGTTGGAATACTCATCGGCAGTGGAATGCGCAGGCCCTCAGCGTCCGGATTCGGACAGCTCGGTGGACGCTTCGGCCGGACGCGGCTGTTCCGCCAGCACCGGGTCGGGACGGCTGCGGTCGGAGCGCGGCTGGGCGGCAGCGCCCGGCGGCACCCCGCCGGCGGTCGGCGCCGACGGAGGTTGTCGGGTCTGCGCCTGCGCGGCGGTGGCCTGCACGTGCATCGCAGCGGCGGCGCCGGCTGCGGCAGCGGCCCGGGTATCGGTCGCTCCGTTGGTGGCGGCCTGGTCGGCTGCCGCGTCGGCGGTCTGCGCGGCGTTGTCGGCGGTTTCGGCGGCCTTGCCGGCCGTGGCCGCGGCGACCGTGGCCTGCACCGAGGCCATCAGACCGGAAACCGCACTGAGCAGTTGCAGCGATTTGGGTCCGCCGAACTTGCCGAGCCCCGCCAACGCCCGCTGCGGCTCCAGATGGCCGGTCGCAAAGCCCGCCACGAACCCGGCAATCAGGATGCGCGGCGGGGTCCAGGCTTCGCGCCAGCTCACGCGTAGCGCCCGATAGCGGTCGGTGGTCTGGACAACGCGGCCGTCGACCAGCGTCTCGGCACGCTCCACGCGGTTCTTGAGACCTTCAAAGTTCATTGTGTCGGCTGTCCCGTTCCCGGCGTGGGCGTCGGCTTCGGCGGTACCGACGGCTTGTCGTTCGTGTCGTCGTCATCGTCGCTGGCTTCCGAGAACAGGCCAAGCCGCGCCAACTGGCGACGGGTGGCATGCATGCCAGCGTAGTCGAAGAACACCGAAACCCGCCAGGCGGCGACCGCGGTGACGATGAGGCTGAACAACGCGGTGACCGAAATGGAGGCCAGCCAGGACAAGCCCCATGACTGCATCAGGGCGATCGCGGCACCCATGGCCAACAGCCAGGCGGACGCGCCGAAGACCACGCCAACCGCGGACCAGGCCAGCCCGCGCCCCAGCGCACTGCGGGACAGGGCGAAGTCGGCCGACACGAGCTTGCGCAGTGCGCGGCCGCTGTCGAGTCCGGAGCTGAAGGTTTCGGTCGCCGCCGCACGGATGCGGCGGATGCTTTCGTCGAGATGTGGAACCTCGCCGGCGGCACGATGTGCACTGCCGGCCGATTCCCCCTCGCGCGGGTCTTCCCCGGGCACGCGCTCGGTCATGCGCCTGCGACTTACTTGCTGCGCGCGAGCTTGGCGATGATCCAGCCCGCGGCGAACGCGGTGCCGAACGCGGCGATCGGACGCTCGCGGATCAGGTCGGCAGCGCTTTCGACCAGATCACGGCCCTTGTCCAGCAGCACGTCGTACTGTTCCTTCGCCGCGGTGCCGCCTTCCTCGAACGCGGCCACACCGGCCATCGCGGAATCGGCGAGATCGGACTTGACGCTGGCGCGGCCCAGCTTGAGCTCGTCGCCGGCCACCTGGGCGGCGTTCTTGACCGCGGCGCCTGCATCGCGTGCAGCCTGGGCGAGGTGCGAACCTGCCTCGCCAATATGGGTCTTCACCGTGTCGGTCGAAGTGGGGCTCATGAGTGTTGCTCCTGTCGTTGGGCATGGCCGCGAAACGCGCGGCCGGGTGGGTCGGTTCAGCGCATCATCACGTCGGCGATGCGTCCACGGCGTGAAAGGCGCAGGACCAGGTCGGACGGCCGGTCGGCGAGCGAGTCGCGGAAGCCGGCGAGGTCGCGGAACTGGCCGCTGTTCGCGGCGACGATCAGGTCGCCTTCGCGCAGGCCGTTCTGGTGGGCGCGGCTGCCCGGTTCCACTTTCTCCACCAGTACGCCGCCGACGCGCTGGTTCTGGCGGCGCAGTGCTTCGGGCAGGTCGGCGAAGGTCGCGCCGGTCAGGCGGATATCGACGCTGGCGCCGTCGCGCGGCAATGCGGTCAGCCGCGTTTCCACCTTGAGCGTGCGCCCGTCGCGGAGCACCTCCAGGATCACCGGCGCATCGAGCGCCTGCAGGCCCTGGAAGTTGCGCAGCGCCTCGCTGTCGTCGATGCGCTGCCCGTTCGCCGCCACCACCACGTCGCCGGTGCGCAGGCCCGCTCGCGCGGCCGGCGAGCCGTTGTAGACGCGGGTCACCACTGCGCCACGCGGCGTGTCGAGGCCAAGCCCCTGCGCGATGCGCGCGTCCACGGTCTGCGTATCCATGCCCAGGGTGCCGCGCTGCACGCTGCCGGTCGTCGCCAGCTGGGTCATCACATTGCGGGCCAGGCCGATCGGAATCGCAAAACCCAGCCCGATGTTGCCCGCCATGCTCCCCTGGGTGTTGAAGCTCGCGGTGTTGATGCCGACCAGCTGGCCACGCAGGTTGACCAGCGCGCCGCCCGAGTTGCCCGGATTGATCGACGCGTCGGTCTGGATGAAGTTCTGGTAGCCCACACCCGGCACGTTGCTGCGGCCGACCGCCGAGACGATGCCCGAGGTCACCGTCTGCCCGAACCCGAAGGGGTTGCCCACCGCGACCACGAAATCGCCGACCTGCAGGTTCGCGTCCTGGGCCAGCGGCAGGGCGGTGATGTTGTCGGCGGGAATGCGCATCAGGGCGACGTCGGTGTCGATGTCCGAGCCGATGAACTCCGCCTTGACCGTGCGGCCGTCGGACAGCGTCACCGACACATCGTCGGCGCCCTCGATCACATGGTGGTTGGTCAGCACATAGCCCTGGGCCGCATCGACGATCACGCCCGAGCCCAGCGATTCGTTGATCCGCTCCTGGCTCAGTTCCGGAAACATCCGGCGGAAGAAGGGATCGTTGCCGAACGGGCTCACCCGCACCCGCTGTTTGGTGTGCACCGAGACCACCGAAGGCGTCACTGTCTTGAGCATCGGTGCCAGCGACGGCAGCGCCTGTCCGTCGACGGTGGCCGGCAGCGCGGCCATGGGCACTGCGGCGACGGTCGGCGCCGCGGCGGCGGGTTGCTGCAGGGCGTCGCGGATCGCGGTCGCGGTGAATCCACCGAACGCGGCGGCGGCGGTCAGGGCGAGGAGGGTGGTCTTGGCGCGCATGTAACGTCCCCTGTCGGCAGTGCGTCATGCTCGACGCCGCAGCGTCGAGGTCGGGTCGACGGCGTGTCGGCGACCGCCGTCGGTCCCGCAGTTTGGCGCAACGGGTTTGAATCGGGCTTGAAAGACGTATTCAGTTTGATCGGACAGTGAGCTGACCGACAGGTCCGCGCCGACAGCGTGTCGTGGCAGCGGTCACGGGTCGCGGTTGACACCGGTCGGAGTCCGGGCGTAGCTTGATCCCCCGTTGTCGCCCCCTATATCTTGGGTGCACACATCGGGCAGCCCCAACCACTGGGGCTTTCCGCCGCAGACAACGCTTCGCAGCAAGGGGATGGCACGCGATGGGTTTGAAGGCCAGGAATTCCGCAGCCGGCGGGTATCTTCGGCATCGCAGCCATATGTTCACGCACCGATCCGGGCACGCATAACCGCCGCCATCGGATCCGCGCAACGGCGAGCTGCTCGCGCGGCATGGAAATGACAGGTGATCGGCACGCCGGCGCCTCCAAGGAGAACGCAAGAGATGAGTACGGTGCGCCTCGCGGCGGTGAAGCAGGAACCCGGCCCGCAGATCCCGATGCAGCCCGCGTCGGCTGACATCTGGGACAAGAAGTACCGCCTGAAGTCCAAGCAGGGCGTGGCCGTGGATGCCGACATCGACGGCACCTACCAGCGCGTGGCCAGGGCGCTTGCCGAGGCCGAGGCCACTCCCGACAAACAGCGCCACTGGAACGAGCGTTTCCTGTGGGCACTGCGCCGCGGGGCGATTCCCGCTGGCCGCATCACCTCCAACGCCGGTGCGCTGGAACACAAGCCCGCAACCAGCACGATCAACTGCACGGTCTCGGGCACGATCGTCGATTCGATGGACGGCATCCTCGAGAAGGTCCACGAGGCCGGTCTCACCCTCAAGGCCGGCTGCGGCATCGGCTACGAGTTCTCCACGCTGCGGCCGCGCGGCGCGTTCGTCGCCGGCGCCGGCGCATACACGTCCGGCCCGATGTCCTTCATGGATATCTACGACAAGATGTGTTTCACCGTCAGTTCCGCCGGCGGCCGCCGCGGCGCGCAGATGGGCACCTTCGATGTCAGCCATCCCGACGTGCGCGATTTCATCCGCGCCAAGCGCGAGGACGGCCGGCTGCGCCAGTTCAATCTCTCGCTGCTGATCACCGACCGCTTCATGCAGGCGGTCGAGGACGACGCGGACTGGCCGCTGGTGTTTCCGTTGGCCGAGGCCGAGGCGCACGAAGTGGACCTCGCCGATCCCGACCAGGTGATCTGGCGCGACTGGCCGCAGACGGCGGGCTACGTGAGCCGCGACGACGGCCTCGTCGCCTGCAAGGTCTACGGCAAGGTCCGTGCGCGGCACCTGTGGGACATGATCATGGTCTCCACCTACGACTATGCCGAGCCGGGTTTCATCCTCATCGACCGCGTCAACGAGATGAACAACAACTGGTGGTGCGAGACCATCCGCGCGACCAATCCCTGCGGCGAACAGCCGCTGCCGCCCTACGGCGCCTGCCTCCTCGGCTCGGTCAACCTCACCAAGTTCGTGCGCGAGCCCTTCACCGACGGCGCGTGGTTCGACTGGGAGGAATACAAGGAAGTCGTGCGGGTGTTCACCCGCATGCTCGACAACGTGGTCGAGATCAACGGTCTGCCGCTGCAGAAGCAGCGCGAGGAGATCATGCGCAAGCGCCGCCACGGCATGGGTTTCCTGGGTCTGGGCAGCACCATGACCATGTTGCGCATGCGCTATGGCGAAGCGGACTCCTGCGAGTTCACCGAGCGTGTCGCGCGCGAAATGGCGGTGGCGGGCTGGGAAACAGGCCTGTCGCTGGCGCAGGAGAAGGGCCCGGCGCCGATCATGGAGGAGCGCTTCGTGGTGACCCCGGCGATGCTGCGGCTGCGCCCGGAAATGGCCGCCGACGGCTGGCAGCCGGGGCAGGAGATTCCCGGCAAGGTGCTGCACGCGAAGTACTCGCGCTACATGCAGAAGATCGCCGAGGTCGCGCCCGAACTCGTCGACCAGTTGGCCGAAGCCGGCGCGCGCTTCACCCACCACAGCTCGATCGCGCCCACCGGCACGATCTCGCTGTCGCTGGCCAACAACGCGTCCAACGGCATCGAGCCCTCGTTCGCCCACCACTACAGCCGCAACATCATCCGCGAAGGCAAGAAGTCCAAGGAGAAGGTGGACGTCTTCTCGTTCGAACTGCTGGCCTACCGCGAGCTGGTGAACCCGAAGGCCATGCCGTACTCGGAAGAACCCGATGCACAGCTGCCGGACTACTTCATCGCCGCCGACGACATCACGCCCAAGGCGCATGTCGACGTGCAGGCGGCCGCGCAGAAGTGGGTGGACAGCTCGATCTCCAAGACCGCGAACGTGCCGACGGATTACCCGTACGAGGACTTCAAGGACATCTACCGCTACGCCCACCAGCAGGGCCTCAAGGGCTGCACCACGTTCCGCTTCAACCCTGCCGCGTTCCAGGGTGTTCTGGTCAAGGAAGCGGATCTGGAGAACACCATGTACCGCTTCGAACTCGACGACGGCAGCGTGGTGGAGGTCAAGGGCAACGAGCAGATCGAATACGACGGCGAGATGCACACCGCGGCCAACCTGTTCGATGCGCTGAAAGAAGGCTATTACGGCAAGTTCTGAGCGTCCCGGCGCACGGGCATCGGGCCCGTGCGTGCCTGCCTGCGCAGGTGTCCTGTCGCCCAGTGCACAACGCCCGCGATACATTTTTGCCGCGCCGCAAGCAGCGCTTCCATCACTGACGAGGACTTCTGACATGCGCAACGACAAAGGCGTCGCCGATACCCTGGTGAACGCGGCAGGCGATGTGGCCGACAAGGCCAGGGACGTCGTGAAGACGGTCAAGCAGCGCTCGAACGGCGTGGTGCAGTCGGCAAAACAGCGTGCTCAGGTCGCAGAGCAGACCGTGGCCAGCGGCGCAGCCAAGGCCCGCCAGCGCGTGGCCAAGGCGGGCGAAGCGGTGAGCAAGCGCGTCGCCGCAGTGAAGCAGAAGCTCGAGGCGGCGAAAGCCGCCGCCGTCGACGAGATCGCAGCGCTCAAGCGCAAGGGCGCCGGCGCGCGCAGCCCCGGTAAGGTTGCCAAGACCGTAAAGGTCGCCAGGCCTGCGCCCGACGCCGCCGCCCGCAAGACCCTCGCGGTCACCGCGAAGACCCCGACCATGGCCAGGAAGGCCGTGACGCGCCAGAGTAGTGCCGCGAAGGTTGCCGCAAAGAAAGTGGCGAAGAAGGCGGTCACGGCTCCAGTGAAGGCGCCGGTCGCGAAGAAGGCCGCTGCAAAAAGTCCTGCCGGCGAGAGTCCCGCCACCAAGAACACTGCCAGCAAGAGCGCTGCCAGCAAGAGCACCGCCAGCAAGAGTGCCGCCGGCGCACCCGGCACCCGGCAGGCCGCACTGGCGAAGAAGGCCGCAGCCAAGGCGCCCGGCAAGGTCGCCAGGCTCGTGCCCCCGGCCAAGAAGGCCGCCGCCAAGCGCGCTGCCGCAAAGCCCTGACCCGACTTCAGCCCCTCTCCCTTTGGGAGAGGGGTAGGGGTGAGGGCCGCCCTTTGCCCTGCCCCAACGTTCAACACGCCCACGCCAACCAAGCTCAACAACACCCGCCCAGGACCCGCCCATGGCCGTCAAGATCGACCGCAAGATCACCGGATACGCCGTCGTCAAACCCGATGACAAGCCCGTCGAAGGCGCGGCCGTGCCCCGCGAGACCGTGGCGGCGGAACTGCCCAAGGCGGATGTCATCCAGATGCACGAGCGCATCGAGCGCCCGGACGTGCTGATCGGCAGCACCTACAAGATCAAGTCCCCGCTGGTCGAGCACGCCATGTACGTGACCATCAACGACATCGTGCTCAATGCCGGCTCCGAGCACGAGCAGCGCCGCCCGTTCGAGATCTTCATCAACTCCAAGTCGATGGACCACTTCCAGTGGATCGTCGCGCTCACGCGCATCATGTCCGCCGTGTTCCGCAAGGGCGGCGACGTGACCTTCCTGGTGGAAGAGATGAAGGCCGTGTTCGATCCCAAGGGCGGCTACTTCAAGGCTGGCGGCGTCTACATGCCGTCGCTGGTGGCCGAGCTGGGCTCGATCATCGAGGATCACCTCAAGTCGATCGGCATGATGCACGACCCGGACATGAGCGCCGCGCAGAAGGCGCTGATCGCCGAGAAGCGCAAGCAGTACGAAGAGCGCTCAAAAAAAAACGCTGACGTGAGCTCCCCTTCTCCCGCTCCCGCGGGAGAAGGTGCCCGCAGGGCGGATGAGGGCGCTTCTGCTTCTGCCAGCCACCAGGAAGACATCGAAGTCACCGGCGACGGCACCAGCTTCCCGCCCAGCGCCAGCATGTGCCACAAGTGCAGCACCAAGGCGCTGGTGCTGATGGATGGGTGTGCGACTTGTTTGAACTGTGGGTATTCGAAGTGCGGTTAGGGCTTGAGAGCCCTGGCCATTAAGGAAGCTGACATGGCTGATGCTCAGGCCTTAGTTTGGCTAGCATAAAGTCCTATGCATAAGGATATGTATGTCCAAAATCGACTCCTCAGCCTTCATCGCCGCACTCCGTGATCTGTATGAAGCTATCGAGAAGTACGGAAACACTGGAATTTTCTCAGATCATTTTGGCCAGAACAGTCCGCCAGTCGACAGCGCAGACATGCGGCTTACTGTTTCTTACCTGATCGAGAAGTTTGATATCAGTTGGGAGGGCGCTGACACTGACCTAGTACAGAAGCAATTCGACGATCTTGAGCCGAAGATCCGGACTGCAATCTCATCACATGTCCCCAATTTGCACTCGTCAGCACACGTTGCCGACGCATTGATCGCGTTCTTTTACGTGATCGATGCGCAACTCAGCGCACTTCTTACGCCTGCAGTGATCGACCAGTTGGCCAAGCTTCCGCTGGCGACACGAAAGAAGATTCGCGATGTAAATCGGCGATTCAACCAAACGTTCGAGTCGATTGGTGATGTTGAAAGAAAAGCAGCAGCTATTAACTCAGCGCATGATTCTCTGGAGGCGCTTTCTGATCATCTAAGTGATCTGGAAGACGCAAAAAGGAGCTCAGAGAAGTCTCGTGATGCAGTGCTTAAGTACGAGATTGAAGTTAAGGCGCTTGCGGAAGTCGCTGCGAAATCAAAGGAGCAAATATCTAGCGTTCTCGAAAGCGCTCTGTCTGCCATGGAGCGTGTTAATGCGGCCTACAGATCGACCACTTCTCAAGGTCTGGCCAAGGAGTTTCACGACAAGGCGAACAAGCTCAACACAAGCGTCTACCTTTGGGGAAGTGCGCTGGTCATTGCGTTGCTTTCAGCCGTAGTCATTGCGTTTATGCGATTTCCTGCAGTTGTGGATAGTCTTGCCAAGGTAGAAGGCGGGGCAAGCTGGGGGGTCGTCACAACGCAGTTATTCTTGTCGGCACTATCGCTGGGGGCGCCGGTTTGGCTTGCTTGGGTATCTACAAGACAGATCGGGGAGCGGTTTCGTCTTGCTGAAGATTACGCATATAAAGCGGCGCTTTCATCGGCCTATGAAGGTTACCGACATGAGGCAGCTCAGCTCGACGAATCATTCCAACTACAGCTTTTTTCCATTGCGCTGAATCGGTTGGATGAGATCCCACTTAGACTTCTCGATAGGCAAGTTGTTGGAAGTCCCGCAGCAGAGCTGTTTGGATCTGTTCCGTTCAAAGAAGCCATGAGCGCCATTCCAGGTTTTAAGGATGTCGTAGAGGGCTTCCTGCTTAAATCTTTCCGAAGGGGCCAGCCCCGACAGGAGCATTCGCAGGCGCGCGATTCTGGGGATGCTTAGCGAGCTAACGTGCCAAGGCACTTATCGACTCCGGAGAGAACGGGGTCGGAGAGAACGGGGTCAGGTTCACTTTTCGAGGGCACTGATAACGGTGCCAGTTTCACTTGTCGGCGATTCCAAGGCTCCGGGCATTCCGGAGCCCTTTTTGTATGCGCGGCCGGCACGGGGTAACGTGCGCGCAGGCCTCCACGGAGCGGCGCGATGCAACCGGTGCGAACGCATGAGGTCGCCAACCAGCCGCCGCCGTTCGGCGCGCGCGACCTGTGGAATGAGGACGCGGGGCTGCGCGAAGCGCTGGCGCGCGAGGGCGGTGGTGCGTTCGAGTCAACCGTCGCGGCCTATGGCGCGCGCGCGGGTGGCGAGCTGCTGACGCTGTCGCACGACGCGCATCGCGACCGCCCGCGCCTGCGTACCCACGATGCCGCCGGGCGGCGGATCGATACGGTCGAATTCCATCCCAACTACCACGCGATCATGCAGGCCGCGATCGGGCATGGCGTGGCCGGGCTGTCGTGGGCGCGGCCGTTGCCCGGCGCGCACGTCGCGCGCGCGGCGCTGGCCTACCTGCACTACCAGGCCGAACCGGGCAGCAGCTGCCCACTGACCATGACCCATGCGGCGGTGCCCGTGCTCTTGCGCGAGCCGTCGCTGCGCGCCTGGGCCGATGGCGTGGCCGCATGCCGCTACGACCCCCGCGACGTGCCGGCGGCGGACAAGCGAGGCCTAACGCTTGGCATGGGCATGACCGAGAAGCAGGGCGGCAGCGACGTGCGCGCCAACACCACGCGCGCCACGCCACTGCCGGGCGGGGAGGCGTACGAACTGCGCGGGCACAAGTGGTTCTTCTCCGCGCCGATGAGCGACGGCTTCCTCGTGCTGGCGCAAGCCCCCGGCGGACTGACCTGCCTGCTGCTACCGCGGCGCCTGCCCGACGGCGCGCTCAACGGCTTCCGCCTGATGCGGCTCAAGGACAAGCTCGGCGACTGGAGCAACGCCTCATCGGAGGTCGAGTTCGACAGCGCGCTGGCCTGGCGCGTGGGCGAGGAAGGGCGTGGCATCGCCACCATCCTCGGGATGGTGATGCTGACCCGCCTGGACTGCATGCTCGGCTCGGCCGGGCTGATGCGCATGGCGCTGTCGCAGGCGTTGCACCACTGCCGCCACCGGCAGGCCTTTGGCCGGGCGCTGATCGACCAGCCGCTGATGCGCAACGTGCTGGCCGATCTGGCGGTCGAGTCGGAGGCGGCGCTGGCGCTGTCGATGCGCGTGGCGCGCGCGGTGGATGCGTCGCCGCGCGATCCGGCCGAGGCCGCGTTCGCGCGGGTGGCCACGGCAATCGGCAAGTTCTGGATCTGCAAACGCGCGCCGGCCTTCGTCAACGAGGCGCAGGAATGCCTGGGCGGGGCCGGGTATGTCGAGGAATCGCTGCTGCCCCGGCTGTACCGGCAGGCGCCGCTCAATTCGATCTGGGAAGGCAGCGGCAACATCCAGTGCCTGGACGTGCTGCGCGCACTGTCGCGCGAGCCGGCCAGCCTGGCGGCGTTGCAGGAGGAACTGGCGCGTGCCGAGGGCCTCGACACGGATTACGACCGCGCGCTCGGGCGATTGCAGGGGACGCTGGCCCGGAGCCATGACGAATCCCAGGCCCGTGCCCTGGTCATGCGCCTGGCCCTGCAGCTGCAGGCGGCAACGCTGCTGCAGGCCGGTTCCCCCGTGGCGGTGACCTTCTGCCGCAGCCGCCTGCGCGAAGGGCCATCGGCGGTGTACGGCGCGCTGGCCGAGGACACGCCGTTCGCGTCGCTGATCGAGCGCGCCGCCGGCTGACCCAGGCCGATCCGCGCGACGGACGGGCAGGCACTGTGTCCATCGCGCCGGCGATCGCCTGCGCAATGGCCCCCCCGCGACGAAGCCGGAGGCGCTGGCAGCGTGCGTCCTGCCTCGGGCGCTGGCCGGCGGATGCGCGAAGGCGTGGCTCAGTCGGCGATCGACAGGCTGACGTCGACGTTGCCGCGGGTGGCGTTGGAGTAGGGGCAGACCCGGTGCGCGCGCTCGACGAGCTTCTGCAGCTGGTCGTGGTCCAGGCCCGGCGCCAACACGCTGAGCGCGACCTGGATGCCGTAGTGGTCCTTGATCGGGCCGATGCCGACGTGGGCGGTGACGCTGGTGGCGGCGGGCAGGGCGAGTCGCTGGCGTTCGGCCACCAGTTCCATGGAACTGACGAAGCAGGCCGCGTAGCCGGCGGCGAACAGCTGCTCGGGATTGGTGCCATGGCCGCCCTTCCCGCCGAGGGATTCGGGCATGGACAGCTGCAGGTCGAGCACGCCGTCGTCGGAACGGGTGCGCCCTTCGCGCCCCCCGGTGGACGTGGCGGTCGCGGTGTAGAGGACCTTCTCGATGGACATGGCACGGCTCCTGGGGGCATGGGTGGCCCCGCGATGCGTTTCCGGGGCAGGGCTACTTTGCGCCCGCCCCCTGTTACGCCAGCGATGCGAGGGCCGGGAGAGGCCGGGTCGAAGACGAGCGCGAAGAACGGGGCAGGTCCACTTGTGTGATCAGGCTGCGGGGGCGCCACCCGGTGCGGCGTGCTGCGCAGGCGAGCGGTTCTTCATGCGGGCCGGAATCCGTTCCCGAATGCCGCACCCCGAGCCGCCCGCTAAACTGCGCGCCCGCTTCCGCATTCGACAAGGATCCCGCCATGCCCGCTATCACCACGCCGTCCGGCCTGCAGTACGAAGACACCGTCGTCGGCACGGGCGCAGAAGCGCAGCCCGGCCGCAACGTGACCGTGCACTACACCGGATGGCTGTACGAGAACGGCGTGCAGGGCGCGAAGTTCGATTCGAGCAAGGACCGCGACGAGCCTTTCATCTTTCCGCTCGGCGGCGGCATGGTCATCAAGGGCTGGGACGAAGGCGTGCAGGGCATGAAGGAAGGCGGCCAGCGCACGCTGATCATTCCGGCCAACCTGGGGTACGGCGCACGCGGCGCCGGCGGCGTCATCCCGCCCAATGCCACGCTGAAGTTCGAGGTCGAACTGCTGGGCGCCTGAATCCGGCGGCGAGAAAAGTGTCAGGGACATGTTCACCCAAGGGATGAGGTTGGCTTCTCGGCGGACCCTCCCTTGGCTCCCGGCATGAGGCGCTGGCGGTCGCGGCGACCGGCAGCGCTGCTCCGCGCGACGGCTTGATGCCCGCGCCGCACCTGTTCGGATCCGCCTGTCGATTCCGGGCGCCCCGGTTCGACGCATGAGGGTGTGCCCGGGTAATGGAGCAGGAGACTGGCCGTGAGCAAAGCAGCCGATATCGAAGCCATCAGGGGGCTGGTTGCGGCGCGGGAGGTGGCCGTCGCCAACGCGGACGACGAGGCCGCCATCGGAGCGTTCTCGCGTGACGTCGTGGTCTACGACCTGCAGCCGCCGCTTGCGTTCGCCGGCGCCGCCGCGCGCAATACCGAGGCCCTGCGTGCCTGGCTGGGCACCTGGAGAGCACCGGGGCCACGGGTCGAGTTCCACGAGTCGCGGATCCTGCTCGATGGCGACCTTGGCATCGCGTATGGCTTCAGCCGCCTGCGAGGGGACAAGATCGGGGAGGGTGCGGTCGAACTGTGGTTCCGCACGACCCTGGTGTTCGCGCGTGCCGGCGACGGCTGGATGATCGCGCACGAGCACAACTCCGTGCCGATGGAAATGGACGGGAGCGGCCTTGCTGCCGTGCATCTGAAACCCTGATGACACGCAGGAAAGTCGATCGTCTGCCTGCCCTCGATCTCTGCAGGCCGCGCATCGTTCCGGCCCGCCCGCGGTGTATCGTTCCGGCTCGCTGGCGGTGCGTGGAGGACGTTCTCCTTGCGGAGTGGTCCTGCCCGGTCCGCCAGCTCGCCTCTCCTTCTCGGGCGGTGCAGGTGCCGCACTTTGATGTGCCGACCTGCGGCGCCTGACAGTTCAGCCGACGCCGCTTCGCAGCGCGGCAAGCCAGGTATCGACCGTGACGGATATCCGCATCGCAAACCGCAGCGACACAGTGCTGCTCCCTGACCTGTGTGAACTCCTCAAGGACGCCGTCGAGGGCGGCGCCTCGGTCGGGTTCATGGCACCGCTCACCGCAGAGGCGGCAGATGCGTATTGGCGCGATGTGCTGGCCTCCATCGGGCGGTCCATGATGGTCTGGGTTGCCGTCGAGAACGGACGCGCCGTCGGCTGCGTGCAGCTGGCACTTTGCCAGCGCGGAAACGGGCGCCACCGGGGCGAGGTGCAGAAGCTGCTGGTGCTCGGCACGCATCGTCGAAGAGGCATCGCACAGCGGCTGATGGGCGAACTGGAGGCATCCGCCCGCGCCGCAGGGCGGAGCCTGCTGGTGCTGGACACGCAGAAGGGATCCGCGGCGGAAACGTTTTACCAGACCGCGGGCTGGTCCAGGGCGGGGGAGATCCCGGACTTCGCCCTGGCGCCCTTCGGTGGGCTGCAAGCGACGTCCCTGTATTTCAAACAACTCACGGCCTGAGGGCTGGCGGGGCGGCGTCCGATAGCTCGCGTCAACGGAACTCGAACAGCTCGTGGCGCAGGGCGTCGTCGGGGACGCCGGTTTCGCGCATCAGCCTGCGCACCTCGGCCAGCAGGCCCTTCGGACCGCAGGCGCTCACCTGCACGCCAGCGGGTCCGGCCTGCGCGACGATCCGCGCGAAATGCGCGCGGAACGATGGCGTACCGGGGCCGGTGGTGACCTCCACCAGTTCCACCCCGCGACGCGCGGCCAGCGCTGTCAGGTCGAGCCGCTCCGGCAGTTCGCGGCCCGGAGTGATGAAGTTGAACAGCGTCACCGGTGCCTGCGTGGCCGATGCCGGATCTTCCAGCCAGGCCAGGAACGGCGTGATGCCCACGCCGCCTGCGATCCAGATCTCGGTGCGGCCATCGGGCCTGCGCGAGAAGCGGCCGAAGGGTGCGTAGACATCGGCCACCACGCCGGGCTGGAGCTCTTTCACCAGGCGCGCGGTGTAGTCGCCCAGCGCGCGCACCATGAAGGCGATGCGGCCGTCGGCGCCGCCGGCGCTGGCGATCGTGTAGGGATGCGGCTCGCGCAACCCTTCTCGCTTGAACGAGACGAATGCGAACTGGCCCGGTTCGAACGCGATCGCCCGGCCCTCCGGCAGCAGCTCCAGGTAGGCGGAGGTCGCGTTGGTCGATACCGACTCCACCCGGTACTCGGCATGCCGCGCCAGCAGCGGATACAGCAGCAGCTTGTACGCCGCCGCCACCACGCCGAGCAACGAGAGCAGCGCCAGCCACAGCCCGGCCGGGCTGCCGAGCGCGATCGGCGAGCGGAAGCTCAGCCAGTGCAGCACCACCAGCAGAAACAGCGGCCCCGACAGCTTGTGCCACCAGCGCCACACGCGGTACGGGATGGCGCGGTTGAGCGCCAGCAGCACGATCACCATCACCGCGACGAAACTCAGTTGTCGCACCAGCCGGGCGGCGCCGCCGGGCAACTGCAGGATCGCAGCCACCTGCCAGGACGGATCGCCGCTCTTGAGCACCAGGTGCACGCTCGCGAACACCAGCGCCCACACCCCAAGCCATTTGTGTACCGCATAGACCCGGTCGAGGCCGCCGAAGGCCGACTCCACCCACGACCAGCGCGCCGACAGCACCGCTGCTGCGCCCATCAGCGCGGTCGCCGCAATCCCCGAGCCAAGTGCGAAGGTGCCCAGGACCCAGCGTCCCTGCGGCGCCAGGCTCAGCAACAGCGAGCCGAAACTGGCCACCACGAGCAGGATGATCAGAGCGGAGGCCGTGAGCCGGCCCTCGTGCAGCGTGGACGTCCGCGGAACGGTGTTCATGCGGTGCACCTCGCCGACAGACCGCGATGCGACGCGCAGGCGGTGGGCCGGGCGAACGTAGCAGTGCGCCCGCGCGCAGTGCGTGATGCCGGGCCGGGTTGTGGGCGTGCCGCGGACGATCCCTGCGGGCCGCTTGCAGCGTTGGCGGGGCGTCTTCAGCCAGCGTGTATCTGCCCGGCGAAGCGTTACCCGCAATGCGGGCGATAGAGTCAGGATGTCCCGGTTCGGCGATCCCGCACCTTTTCAGGGCAGGTCATGCGGTGTCGCTTCCCATGGAAAAGTCCGTGCGCGGTTCCGGATCCGTTCGACAGGACGAAACCAGGGGCAATGGCCGGTGGCCTGCACTCCGATCTGCGGCGTGCTGTCGGCGCCGTTCGGGGCACAGACAGCACGGGACAACGGTGCCGGATCCGCCTGGCGTGGCCGGCAATGAAGGAATCCGCGCGCTGCCTCCGCTAAGTGGGATCTGACGACGGGAGGCCTCCAGGGTCAGGCCTACACTCCGATCGCACGGCGCCTCGTCGGCGCCATCGGGAGAGCGGGATGAACATGGGCATGGGTGAGGGCTTCGCGGCGCTGGGACTGGTATGGATGCTGTTCGTGGGGCTCCTGGCGATCCTGTGGGTCCTGGTGCCGTTCGCGATCTTCGGCATCAAGCCGTTGCTGCGCGAGCTGATCCGCGAGCAGAAGGCCACGCAGGCCTTGCTCACGACGATCTCCCAGCAGGTCTACCCGCTCTCGGTCGAGGCCAGCAAGCAGCACGGGCCCGCCTTCGAGACCCTGCCGCCGGCGTGACCGGGGGCCGGGGCGACCCGGGCTCGCGCAGTGTTCCGCGGCCAGCGCGGAACCCGGACGAGCGGCTGGAAGGAGGAGGACGACAGGGGCGACGAGCAGTCCCGCATGCAGTGGAGCCTGCGCGCGTTCATCCGGGAGTCGGGTGGCGCTCACGTCACGTCGGCATCCGACCGATAACAATCGCCGCACATCCCAGACGCTGGAGCAACAGATGACCATGAAGACGAACCGCATTCCCCTTGCCATTGCGCTGTCCTCCGTCATGGCGTTTGCCGTCGGTTGCTCGAACGACCGCGATGCAGACGGACGTGCCGACACCACGACGACCAGCGATCCCGCCATGCAGACTCCGCCGCCGGTTGGTACGGACACGACGGGTACGGGCACGACGGGTACTGCGGGTACTGGCGGTGTCATGGATGGCTCGGGCACGGGCACGGGCATGAACGACGGTATGGATTCGGATCAGCCGGGCACCGATACCTGGATCACCACCAAGGTGAAGTCCTCGCTGCTGGCGGACCCGGACGTCGCCGGTCTCGACATCGAGGTGGACACCGTCAACGGCGTGGTGACGTTGAATGGCGTGGTGGACGAGCAGACCCAGGTCATCGAGGCCACCCGGATTGCGCGCGAGATCGAAGGCGTCACGGACGTCCGCACCGAGGGCCTGACCACCGGCACCGCGAACCAGTGAGCCAACTGTAGGGGCCGGGGATTCCCGGCCCCTACAGCCGGACACGACCTGTGCAGACCAATGCCGCGCACCTTCGGATGCGCGGCATTTTCATGCGCCGCGTTGGACGGCGCTGCGCGGCCCAGTGAGGTTTCGCTGGGCGCGGCCGTAGCTGTGGCTGCGAGCGGGGCAGAGTCTTCTGGGGGTCGGGGACGTTGCGGCCCTGGGAGAGCTGCCCGATCGGTGGTGGATTCACGCGAGCGGATCGGGTGCCGCGACGCCCCTGAGACCCGCGTGCCGCGGCGCGTCAATACGCGTGTTCAGGGTTCATTTGGCCGCAAACGCCGAAAGGCGGACGGGGTGCAAAATGTGCAGCCTCGGTGCCGGCCCGACGGCGTCGTCGGCGGCCGCGGCGCCCCTATACTGCGCGCCACTCTCCTCCCGCGCGACCCCACAGATGATCGATCCCATTCCACTGGAAGACCTGGCGCTTCTGGACGTACTGCAGCAGGTCAGTCAGGCCAGCGAGGCGCTGTCGGTGGAAACGGAGATCAAGCGGCGGCTGATCGAAGCGGCTCTGATCGAGGATCACGAGGACGGGATCCGGCTGACCCATGCCGGCATCGCACTGTGCAAATCGCTGCAGCACCGCGTCGCCGCGGACAAGCTGGCTGCGGAGATCCTCGAGAAGCGCGAACTCGCAGCCGCAGCGGTCGCTCTGCTGCCCGGCGAGCGGGCGCCCGCCGAGGCGTCGCCGGCCGCATAAGACGGTATGCACCGCTGCGCGATGTCCGCTGGCCGGCGTCTGGCAGTGCATTGGGCGGGTGGGCGTATCGACGGGCTGCACGTCCTCGCGGGGCGCGTGCCTGCGTGCAGTGCGACCGCGAGGCCTCGGGCCGCGTCGATGTGCTTCGTCGCCGGCGCGGCTTACTCCGCGCCTTCGATCGTCTCGTCCAGCCGGTCCGAGCCGACCATGTAGCCTCCAGCCTCCACCGCATCACGCACGTCCAGCAAGGCGATGCCGAGCGCCTCGAGATCCTCCGCCTCGGCCTGGCCGACGATCTCGATGCAGCGGTCATTGAACCAGGTCCAGAACTCGCGGTAGGTCCTGCCCTGCCAGTGTTCGTGGCGGATGCCCTGGTAGAGCTCGCCGACGGCGATGGTGGAATGGTCGCGCATCAGAATTCGGTCTGTCCGGGCAGCATCGCGCGCAGTTCCGCATCGGTGAGGTTACGCCACTGCCCGGGCTTGAGATGGGCCAGCTTGACCGGCCCGATGCGCACGCGGATCAGCTGCTTCACCCGCAGGTTGAAATGCGCGGCCATCAGGCGGATCTGCCGGTTGAGGCCCTGCACCAGGGTGATGCGGAAGCCGAACTTGCCGAGCGGGCTGGTGCGGCAGGGCAGAGTCATCTGCCCGTGCACTGGCACGCCGCGTGCCATGCCGCGCAGGATCTCCTGGCTGACCGCATGGTTCACGGTGACGAGGTATTCCTTCTCCAGCTTGTTCTCGGCGCGCAGGATCGCGTTGACGATGTCGCCGTTGCTGGTCAGCAGGATCAGGCCCTCGGAATCCTTGTCGAGCCGGCCGATCGGGAAGATGCGTTCGCGGTGGTCGACGAAGTCGACGATATTGCCCTTCACCGAGGACTCGGTGGTGCAGGTGATGCCCACCGGCTTGTGCAGCGCGATGTAGACGTGGCGGCGCTTGCCGGGCGCGGCCGAGCGCGTCTGCAGGGTCTGGCCATCGACCAGGACGATGTCGCCTTCGCCCACTTCCGAGCCCACGCGGCCGCGCTGGCCATTGACCGTCACCCGGCCGTCGGCGATCAGGCGATCGGCCTCGCGGCGCGAACAGAAGCCCGTATCGCTGATGTACTTGTTGAGGCGCATGGCCGCGTGCGTTACCGGAAGATCTGCGAGGGCCGGCAGTCTGGCAGATCGCGGGCGCGGGGTCATCGGAACGTCGGCGCGGCGCGGGCATATGCGGAAAGCAGCGGGCCGTGCCGGGATGCATGCGCGCCGCAGGCGCCAGACGGGCGCGCACTGCGATGAATCGCGGGGGCGGGCCCATAAAAAAAACCCCGGGCGTCTCCGCCCGGGGTTTTCTTGGCCGCTTGCGCGGCGCAGGTCGAGTGGATTACTCGGCCTGGACTTCTTCAGCCTGCAGGCCCTTCTGGCCCTGCGCGACGACGAACGAGACCTTCTGGCCTTCCTGGAGCGACTTGAAGCCGCTGCCCTGGATCGAACGGAAGTGGACGAACAGGTCATCGCCGCTCTGCGGGGTGATGAAGCCGAAGCCCTTGGCGTCGTTGAACCACTTGACGGTACCGGTCTGACGATTGCTCATGGTGTTACTCCTTGGATCAGTGTTGGGATGCACGGCACCGCAAAACACGGCGCCGGGACTGTATCGAGCAAGGGGTAACGCGAAGCGATGGAGCGGATCGTCTGGAAAGGCCGTTGCCGGCCCTGGAACCTGTGATCAACCGCATCGGAGCCACGATGTACCGTGATCCCGCTTGTACAGTGCAGGCACCTTACATCACTTTTGCGCCGCGCCGTGGAAATTCCTTCATGACGTTCAATGCGTAGACCAGCGGCGGAGCCTCATGGTCGGTCGGCCTGGACACCTCGGGCGGCGCTGTGACCGGCTTTGTGATGCCAGAACGCGGTTGGCCGAGTGGCTGGAAATCGCCGCTCGAAACTGACTGCCCTGTACAGCCTGCGCTCGGGAACGCGCCGGAGAGCGCCATTCTCGACGGGTGCTTGACCCCACACGGCGCAGACTGCGATGCCCACAGCCCAGGCGACATCGATGAGCATTCCCCAGACGCCCGACAGCATCCGCAAGTCCCAGCAGGAGAAGACGCCTGCGCAGAAGCCCGCGGACGAGCAGCCGCGGAAGCTGTCCAACGAGGACGAGGGTGACCGCGCCGACGAGCGACAGGGCGGCCACTGAGCCGATGCGTGAGCGGGCTCAGGCTCGATGCCGGGCACTGAGCGGCGTGCAGCTGGACGGAGCGCGCGGGGACGTTACCGGCCGATCAGCTGCGACCTCCATGACCTGCTGCGACGTGCGGCAACGCGGCGTGTGATCGTTCGTCCGCCTGCAAGTCCGCGAGGCACCGGCGGCGGAATACACCACGATCGAAGCGCGGATTGCGGATGTAGTCGCGCGTCCCCAAGGCGAATTCCCGGTACTCGACAGCGGTGGCGTTGCGGGGCTCGACCAGGGCGTCTCCATCGATGGTGTCCGCCGGGCAGACGATCCAGCCTGAGCGTCCGTCGCGCGCCGCTCCATCTGTAACCGCCAGGTGCACTGTCCGCATGGCCGGTCGCGGAGTAGGCGACGGCGCCCCGGAAGATGCCCGCATGCCTTCCCGACACGCCCATCTCGCCGCTGTGCAGCGCTCGCAAAAACCTGTCCTGGTGGTACCTGCCTGTCTGCCCGAACTGCCGCCCCTGCCCGGCGATGCCCTGGGGTGGCGGAACCCGATGGTCCGCGATCACTTCTGCGCAACCAATGGCACACCTGCTTCGATCACCCTGCCGGCTCGTTCGTCCTCTCCTCGGTAACGTAGCTCGACGACGGAAGCTTAGAGCTCCGTTCCGGGGCCGCGCGTGCGCGGGTCGAGGATCCACAGGCCGCATTCGAACTCGCGGCCGGCTGGGCGATGGCGGCCGATGTCGCGGCCCTTCTCGCAGGCTGACAGCTCCTTGCTCGCACCGCGCTGCGCGCCGACGGCATCGTCGGCGTGACAATTCGAATGCGTCGCGAGCGATGCCGTCGCAACAGAAAGCGGAGTGCGAAGCGTGACGGGTGTCGTTGTGGATCAGGGCGCCCAGCGCCAAACAACGACCTAATGGGTCGCCGGTGGCGCCCGTGAACCGCTGTGCTGGAGCGCCTGTTTCAGCGCGTCGGCGCCATATGGCTTCTGCAGCGTGTGAATACTTTTGAGGCGGACGGGCACGCCGGCGGCGCCGTAGCCGCTCATGAAAATGAAGGGAATCCCGCGCTCCAGCAGCGAGTCCGCGATCGGAAAGCTCTGCTCGCCGCCCAGGTTGATGTCCAGGATGGCGAAGTCGATGTCGTGGGTATCGAGAATCGCCAGCGCGCTTGCGACCGTCGAAGCGATCGCCGGCATCGCATAGCCGAGATCCGAGAGAAAATCCTCGAGCAGCATCGCCAGGATGGATTCGTCCTCGACGACGAGGATCTTCGCGTCCGCCGCGATCATTGCGCGCTGCTGTCGAGCGGGACCGTGGCCCGGAATACCAGGCCGTCCGGTGCATAGGTCACTTCGACCTCGCCATCGAGATCGTTGCGCAGGCCGCGCTCGAGCAGGCGTGCGCCGAAGCCGCGCCGGGTCGGGGTTTCGACCGCCGGTCCTCCGGTTTCGTGCCAGACGAGTTCCAGCGCCTCGGCCTCGTCGGTGCGGACGAGTTTCCACTCGATCCGCACCCGCCCGGCACCACGCGACAGCGCGCCGTACTTGGCGGCATTGCTGGCCAGCTCGTGCAGGGCCATCGCCACTGCCAGTGCACGTTTCGGATCGAGCCTGCAGGGTGGGCCATCAAGGAAGAAATGATGCGCGGCCCCGGCCAGGCGGGGGGCGATCGCTCCGGCAACGATGTCGCGGACGTCGGCGCTGCGCCAGTTCTCGCGGGTCAGCACGTCGTGCGCGCGCGACAGCGCGAGCAGACGCGCCTCGATCTTGCAGTTGCCGTCCTCCAGGCTCTCGGCGGTGTCGAGCGTCTGCCGGGTCAGCGACTGCACCGTCGACAGCGTGTTCTTGACCCGGTGGTTGAGTTCATGGACCAGCGACTGCAGGTGTTGTTCATGCATGCGCCGCTCGGTCACATCGCGCGTGGACCCGGCGACGGCTTCGACCTCGCCATCGGTGCCGAGCACCGGCGTGAAAATGTAGTCGTAGATGCGCCTGCCTTTCTCCTGGTGCTCGAACGGCACGTCGCCGCGGACCGGTGCGCGCGTGGCGACGACCCGATCGATCTCCTCGCCATGCATTTCCGCGTGCCAGGGCTCGTAACCGATCTCCAGGCACGTCTTGCCGGCCGCTTGTTCCCAGGTCATGCCCCACATCGTCAGCAGCGCATCGTTCGCATAGACGAAGCGGTGCTGGAGGTCGAAGACACAGAGGAGGTCCGGAGTGGCCTGCAGCAGGGTGTCATAAGCGCGCCATGCCGCAGGGTCACGATGTTGGCCAAACTGCACGGGGCGGACTCGTTGAAAGTTGACCGACTCTAGCATCGGCTCCGATGTCGCCGCGTCACGAAGCGCACAAATGAAGGGCCGCGAAGGTCGCATTGCGCCGGCTGCGTCGCGCGCGCGATGCCTTGGGCCGGGACGCATCATGGAACGCGCAGACGGTCGCGGTCGACGCTGCAGCGGCGAATCCGGCGCGCCACGTACAGCTCAAGCGCTGGGCGCACGGCACGGTGGGTTGCCGCCGGTGCCGGCCGGACGAGTCGCGAAACCCGCAGGTCGCGCGCGGACGCAGGATCCGCGAGGGGAACACCGCGCCGCAGGGCTGCGCCACGGGCCGCCGATCAGGTTTCCGGTGCCCCGGCGAGCCGCTGCCACAGTGCGTCGGGGACATCTTCCAGCGCCTCAAGGCTGGCCCTGCCGAACAGGTAGCCCTGGAACAGCGGCACGCCGAGTGCGCGCAGCTGGCGGTATTCGGCCTCCGTTTCCACACCCTCGGCGAGTACGGTGGAGCCGATGGACGTGGCGATCTGCATGATGCCGCGGGTGATCGCGATGCGGACCGGATCGGCGTCGATACCGCGGACCAGCGCGATGTCGAGCTTGAGCATATCGGGCTGGAAATTGGCCAGCAGCGTCAGTCCGGCGTAGCCGGCGCCGAAGTCGTCGATCGCGGTCATGAAGCCGCGGCTTCGATAGTCGCGGAAGATGCCGGTCAGGTGCCGGTGATCGCGGACCTGTTCCGACTCCGCGGTTTCGAAGATCAGTCGGTCGGTCGGAAATCCGAAGGTCTGTGCAGCGACAAGCGTCAGCCGGATGCAGGTCGCCGCCTCGTAGACGGCGTTGGGAAGGAAATTGATCGACAGCCGCTGGCGCAGTCCGAGCCTGGCCGCGGTCTCGATCGCCTTGACCCGGCAGGTCTGGTCGAAGCGGTACAGCTGGGCCGGGCTGACGCGGGCGATGACCTCGCCGGCACTGCCGCCATCGACACCGCGCACCAGCGCCTCGTAGCCGAAGATCGAGCGGTCGCGAGCGTCGACGATCGGCTGGAACGCCATGCGGACGTCGAAGTCGAGGCGGTCGTCGCCGCCGCAGTTGGCGCACGGATGCGGGGAGGGCGTCGCGCCGAAGATTTTTTCGAGATACACGCGAGCTCCCGGTCCGATGGAACGTGCAGTGCAGCAACTTGCGTGCCATTACGTGCCGCTGCGCGCCGCAACTGCCTGTGCAGCCCACTGTGACGGCGCTCGGGGAATGAAGCCTTCACGTTGGCGCGAAGGTCCGTGCCGTTCAGTAGGCGCCACGACAAGCCGGGAGCCAGTCATGCGCGACATTCTCAAGACGCTCGAAAACGAACACGGTCAGCTGCGGACGCTGTTTGCAGCGATCAACGCGACCACCGACCGGGCGGAGAAGAAGCGCGCGGATCTGTTGGAGAAGATCGAGGCGGTGCTGGTGCCGCACGCGAAATGGGAAGAGCTGGTGTTCTATCCGGCATACGCGGAGCGGGCTTCGCACGATCAGCTGCTGCTGCACGCCGAGGCCATCCAGGAACATCGCGCGGTCGAGCTGACGGTGCTGCCCGATCTCCATGCGTCGGCGAAGAACACCCGCCAGTTCGCAGGCTCGGTGAAGGTGCTGTCGGAATTCATCACCCACCACGCCGATGAGGAGGAAGACGAGATGTTCAAGGCGGCGCGGACCCTCTTCTCGCCGGAAGAGCTGGCCGACCTCGACGAGCAGTACGAGGAGTGGAAGGCCTCGCCGGCCGCCTCGGCCGTGACCTTCCATGCAAAGGCGAAGACCGCGATCAAGTCCGCGCTGCGCAATCCAACGGCGCCGGGCTGACCCCTCGCGGTCGCATGTGCACAGGCACCGGCCGATCAGTCGGCCGGGTTGTGGTGCGAAGGAGGGCAGGGTTGGCCGCATTGGCCAGCCTGGATGGCGCGCCATTCCGTCGATATCGAATTCCTTGGCGCTGCGCGCCTGAGCCTGCGCGAGCGCCGAGGCGCCTGCAGCGACTGCCGTAGCCAGCTTGAAGGGAGGCGCAGTGCGCGGGTGCAGCGCCGATCGCGGGCGTTTTGCGCGCGTGGTGGCGCTGGAAGCGCATGGCATCATCGCGCCGCGGGGCAAGCACGTCCTGTATCCACCGAGACCTGCAATGCGCGCACGCCCAACGCTGTTCTGCCTGTTTGCCCTGACGCTTGCCGCCCTGGCGGCGCCCGCCGCCGCCGTGCCGAAAGAGGTGCGCGTGCTGGAGGACCGCAGCGGCGCGCACGTGCTGCAGGTGGCTGGCGCGCCGTTCCGGATCCGCGGCGCAGGTCTGCAGGACGGTGACCAGGAAGCGCTGGCCGCACGCGGCGCGAACTCCTTCCGGACCTGGCATACCGCGGAAGATCCGGCTGCCGTCCTCGAGATGCTCGATCGCGCCGAGCGTAATGGCCTGATGGTTGCGATGGGCCTGCATGTCGGCAAGGAGCGTCACGGTTTCGATTTCGACGACGCCGCGGCGATCGAAGCGCAACAGGCGCGCCTGCTCGCCCAGGTGCGCGCCTACAAGGACCATCCCGCGGTGCTGATGTGGGTGGTCGGCAACGAGTTGAACCTGGAATCGCGCGACCCACGGGTCTGGGACGTGGTCGAATCGCTGACCACCGCGATCCAGGCCGAGGACCCGCAGCATCCGGTGATGACGCCGCTGGCAGGGTTCGACCCTGCGCTCGCCACATTGCTGCGCACGCGCGCGCCGTCGCTGGACCTGATCGGCATCCAGATGTACGGCGATATCGGCGAGCTGCCGGCCAAGCTCGAGGCCGCGCAGTGGCGCGGGCCCTACGTGGTCACCGAATGGGGACCGACCGGTCACTGGGAAAGTCCGGAAACCCGCTGGGGCGCCGCGATCGAGGACACCGCATCGCGCAAGGCCGAGCTGCTGGCCGAGCGCTATACGCGTGTCATCGAGGCCGACGCTGCGCAGGGCCTGGGCTCCTACGTGTTCCTGTGGGGCCAGAAGCAGGAGCGCACGCCCACCTGGTACGGCCTGTTCCTGTCGAGCGGCGAGTCCACGCCCGGCGTCGATGCGATGCAGAAGCTGTGGACCGGCGCCTGGCCCGCCAACCGCGCGCCACAGATCTCGCCATTGCGTCTGGATGGGCGGGTGGCGACCGACAGCGTGGTGCTGTCCCCCGACGCCCCGTATGTGGCGCAGGTCGAGGCAGCCGATCCGGACGGCGATGCCCTGGCCTATGCCTGGGTCGTACGCGAAGAGAGCCGCGCGACCTCGATCGGTGGTGATCCCGAAACCCTGCCCCCCGAGATCGAGCTGCGGGGGGCGGACAGCGCGGTGGACGGCCAGCTGTCGTTCGAGGCGCCGTCGCAGCCGGGCGCGTACCGGCTGTTCGTCGACGTGCGCGACGGGCAGGGCCATGCGGCCTATGCCAATTTTCCGTTCCATGTGGGGGCGCCGCCGGCCAGCGCGGAGTGAGCCGCTGCGCGCGCTGATCGTGCGCGGCCCGAGCCAACAGGCAGGCGTGTCCGCGCTTGCGTGCGAGTGCGACCGGGCGGCGTCACGTGCCGGCCTGCCTCGGCTGCCCCACTGCGCCGGGACCGTACTGAATACCCCGTGCTCGCGACGGACTCACGCGCTGCGGTGGAACGTGCGCCCCACGGCGAATCCCCGCCGTTGGAGCCAGCCATGAACAACCAGAATCCCCGGCAGTCATCGCAGTCGGATACCCGCAATACGCCGGGCCAGCAGGACGGCCGCGACGAGGCCCGGCGCCAGGCGGCGCAGCGGCAGTCCGGCCGGGACACCGAAGAGGAATGAGACCGACGGCCTTGCCGTCATGTCCCAGGTGCGATGCCCCGCGGGCGGGGCATCGCTGTACAGGCTTCAGGCGACGGCCTTGTCGAGGTCGGCGATGCGGTAGCCGGCACCGGTGATGGTATGCAGCAGCTGGACGTCCTGGTCCCGATCCACCGCCTTCCGCAGGTTGTAGAGATGGCTGCGTAGCGTGTCGGAATCGGGCAGCGACAGCCCCCAGATTTCCTGTTCGATTTCGCGGCGGCTGACCACGCGCGGTGCTTCACGCATCAGGATGGTCAGGATCTTCAGCGCGATCGGCGCCAGGTTCAATTCCCGACCGCCGCGCTGCACGCGCAGGGACGCGGGATCGAGGACCAGGTCGGCGATCTGCAGCACGCTTGCGCCCACTTCCCGGCGCTCGCGCCGGATCAGCGCACGCACACGCGCCTCGAGCTCCTTGATGTCGAAGGGCTTCGTCAGGTAGTCGTCGGCGCCTGCCTCCAGGCCCTCGATCTTCTCCTCCAGAGAATCGCGCGCGGTGAGCATCAGGATCGGCGTGGTACTGCGGTGTTCGGTGCGCAGGCGGCGGCAGACTTCCAGCCCGCCGAGGCGGGGCAGCATCAGGTCGAGCACGATGACGTCGAAGGTGATATCGGCCGCCAGATTCACCGCATCGATACCGTCGGCCGCGTAATCGACCTCGAAGCCGCGGCCCTCCAGAAACTCCCCCACCGGCTCGGAAATGTTGCGGTTGTCCTCAACCAGCAGGATGAGGCCGCCAGGACTGTGGTGGGCCATCAACAAGACTCCGTGAATAAGTTGAATTTAGGTTCGCGAGGCTCCCATCAAGGTGGTGGAAATCGGGTGAAAGCCGCGTTGCGATTCGGGCGTCCGGGATAACGCTTCCAAGCCGCCGGAGTGGTTGCCCCGGGCCGCTGTCGAGGGTGCAATGGGCGTCCACAGCAGTGGAGTTCCAGACATGCAGACCCAGGATCTGCACCGCGGTCGCCTGATCGATCATCTGCAGCTCGTGGTGACCGATCTCGATGCCAGCCGAAGGTTCTACGAGGCGGTTCTCGGGGGCCCTGGGCGTGCCGATCGGCGGTGACGGACCCGGATACTTCTGGGCCGATGAACTGTTCGTCTCCAGCCCGGACAGCGAGGCTGCGGACGGCGTCCCCACCGGACGCCATCACCTGGCATTCCAGGCCAGGGACCGCGCGATGGTGGACGCCTTCCACGCCGCCGGTCTGGCGGCCGGTGGTCGTGACCACGGCGCCCCGGGCGAGCGGTCGTACCACCCCGGCTACTACGCCGCGTTCCTGCTCGATCCCGACGGCAACAACATCGAAGCGGTGTTCCACGGAGAGGCGCAGCGCAGCGCGGCCTCGGTGGAGATCACGTTCGACGGCTGAGTGCGTCAGTCGGCCAGCGCGGCGGACGGGCACTCCATTTCCGTCCGGTCGCGGCCCGCATGCTTGGCGGCATACATCGCCGCATCGGCGCGCTGCAGCAGCGCGGCACCATCGGCATCGCCGGGCCGCAGCGCGCTGATGCCGGCGCTGAAGGTGACGTGGAGCCCGGGCCCATCCAGGACCGCCCCGGCGCCGGACAGCATCCTGCGCAGGGATTCGATGCGCATGCGTGCGAGGGCGGGATCCGCGCCTGGCAGGATCACCAGGAACTCCTCGCCCCCGATACGTGCCACATGGTCGCCGCTGCGGAAGGCGGCGCACAGGGTGCGGGCGACATGGCGCAGCACCCGGTCGCCGCAGTCGTGGCCGTGGGAGTCGTTGATCCGCTTGAAGTGGTCGAGATCGACGAACACGATCGTGAGCGCGGTGCCACTCTCGCGCGCCGCCGCGATGCAGATCGCAAGGCATTCCAGCGCCGCGCGCCGGTTGGGCAGTCCGGTCAGTGCATCGGTCTGCGCGAGTCGCTTCATCTCGTCGCGTTGCCGCCGCAGCGCGCCCAGGCGCAAGGTCAGCACCATGCTGCAGATCAATGCGAGCCAGCCGCCCGAGAGCATGAAGGCCTCGACCTTCCACATCGCCAGCGTCTCGGGCGCAAGCACTTGCATGGCCGCCACCGCGAGGAAGGGCACCACGCCCGCCAGCAACGAGCCGCTGCTCCGGCGCCGCCAGAGCGCGATCACCGAAGCCACGGCGAACGCGATCGCCAGGACATAGAGCCCCAACTCGGTGATCACCGACATCGTCGCCAATGCAGCCGCCGGGAGAAACGGTGCCGACAGGCCGGCCAGCACCAGTGCCCACGCCGCCAGCCGCGCGCCGCGTTCGAGCCCGGCCGCGTGCCGGTGCAGCCATGACTGGCGTATCAGGGCCAGCGTCGTCGCGCCGACCAGTGCCACGCCCAGTCCGATCAGCGCCTGCACCGCGTAGCCCGCGAGCGGTAGCCACGGGCGCGGCCAGGCCCACAGACCGGACAGCAATGTCAGCCAGATCGCGAACAGCCCGGTCGTCCCGGCGTAGGTCAGGAAGACCCGTTCGCGGGTGGCCACGAAGCTCAGCAGCGCGGACATCACCAGGGTCAGCACCACGGCAAGGGACGCGACCCGGATCGCGAAACGGACGATGTCCGCGCGCTGCACCGGCGCCGGTTCGCCCAGCTGCACGATCGGTCGCCAAAGCGGCAGTGGTCGGGCGTCGTATTCGATCTCGATCGGCGCGGTATCGCCCGCTTCCGGCACGAGCACCGTGCCGACGCCGGCGCGGAACCGCGAATCGAGCGTGCGTGCATCTTCGAGCGTGCCGCAGCGCTCGCGCATGCGCTGGCGGATGTCGACCTCGCCGGAAATCGCGTTGAGCACCACGACCGCCTGCGGATGTCCCGACCAGCCGCCTGGCGGCGCCGGAAGCTGCAGCACCTGACGCTGGCCGGACTCGTGGACATGCACGCATTCGTGCTGCGCATCGGAGCCCAGCGCGGGTCCACCGATGACCACCGGTGCAGGCATGCCGGCGCGCCCGCATGCCGCAAGCGTGCACATCAGTGCCGCTATCGCGATGGATCCCACCATCGCCCGCCAACCGTGCCTTCCCATCATGCTCCGTGCCCGAGACCGTCAGTCTCCCGGGAAGGGAGCGCGCAAGAGTGTACCGGGCGCCGGTGATGCTCCCTGAAAAGCGCGTGCGCGATGCGGCCGTGACCGATGCCTCGCCAGCGCCTAAGCTGGGGCGGACGCCACAGCATGCTTCCGGCCATGGGCACCCGTGCGATTCTTCATCTGCTGCTGCATGTCGCCGTGCCCGCGCTGCTGGCGTGGATGTTCTGGCGCGAGCGCTTCGCTCGCGCCTGGGGCCTGCTGATGCTGGGATGGGTCATCGATATCGATCATCTGCTGGCCGATCCGGTCTATGCGCCGGGGCGTTGCAGCATCGGCACCCATCCCCTGCATACCGCGCCAGCGATCGCGGTCTACGCGGGCCTCACCGTGCCGAGGCGCACTCGCCTGTTCGGCATCGGCCTGCTGGTGCACATCGCGCTCGATGCGATCGACTGCGTGTGGATGCGCCATGCGAACTGAAGGGAAGACAGTCCTGCTGGTCGGGGCGAGCGGCCTGGTCGGCAGCCATGTGCTCACCCGCCTGCTGGCCGAGCCGCGGGTGGCGGGCGTAATCGCGCCGGTGCGACGTCCACTGGCCCGTGTCGATGCGCGGCTGCAGGCGCCGCTGGTGGACTTCGATGCGCTGCCGGATACGGCGTCGATGTGGGCAGTGGACGCGGTGATCTGCACGCTCGGCACGACGATGGCCCAGGCCGGCTCGCGCGAGGCGTTCCGGCGCGTGGATTTCGAGTACCCGCTGCAGATCGCCGCACGGGCGCGCCAACATGGCGCCACGGCCTTCGCGCTGACCTCGGCCATGGGCGCGGACGCGCGGTCCAGGTTCTTCTACAACCGGGTCAAGGGCGAACTCGAAGCGGCCCTGCGTGCGCAGGGCTGGCCATCGCTGACTTTCGTGCGCCCGGGCCTGATCGCAGGCGAGCGCAGCGGGCGCCGACCGGCCGAACACCTCGCAGGACGCGTGCTCGGGGCGCTCGGGCCGATCCTGCCGCGCCGTTTCCGGGCCAGTCCCGCGCCGCGGATCGCCGATGCGCTGGTCGACCACGCGCTGGCGGCGACGCCCGGCGTCGGGATCGTCGACGCCGCGGCGCTTGCCTGAACGCGGCCAGCGCCGATTCAAGCCCGCAGTGCTAGCGTCGGCATCCCGGGCACGACTCGCCCACGAAACCGGAACAGGCCATGCAATGCGGATGACGTCACTGCTCTGGATCCCGCTGATGGCCCTGTCGGGGATGGCGGCGGCGCATGGGGAGGACCGGGTCGATCTGAGTTTGCCGGCCCAGCCGATGTTCACCGGAGCCGGCGCATTCGGCGACGGCGAGTACACCGGGCCGCGGATCCCGGCGCCGGACGACCGGCGCGCGCACCAACAGCTGGCATCGCGTGGCGGCTGCCCGAGCGCGCCCGACGGCAGCGAGCGCACCGTGACCGGCAGCGTGAGCACCGGGGTTGGGTATTCCTCGCGCGGTGGCAACAGCCACTGGAACGCCGCCGACATCAGCCTGTGCAAGGAAACGGTCGGCGACAATGGGCGGCCCGGCACGATGCAGCTCAACCTGCGCGTCGCCCAGCACGACGGCCCGGGGTACCCGGGCCATTACGGCGTGGGTCTTGGACCCTATGACAGCCCGGGCGGATTCGGCGCCGGCAGCTATTTCGACGGGTTCGGCCCCGGCTGGCGCGATCTGCACGAACCCGGCCTTCGCGTCCGTACCGAATCATGGACGGATGGGCGGCAGCCCTGGCGCTGAGCGCAGTTGCCCGGTTCGGGCTGCCACCGTGCAGGCCGAGCCCGCGTGTTCTGAAGCCGGCGCCCGAGCACGATCGGGCGTGACGGCAGCCGCAGATGTCGGCTGGCGTCCGAAGCCGCGGCCACTGGTCGTTCGACCGCTCCGTTGACCGGGGCGCTAGCCCGGCACGCGCTCCCTCGCAAGCGTCGATGCCGCGTCCGTGCGCGCCGCCCGGGGCGCCCGCCCTTCGCCGGCAACGGGACTTGTGACGAAGGTCGGGGATCCCCCGCGCGTTCATGCCGCACTGCTCACATCCTGCTGCCTAGGCTGGGCACTCCCCAACAGCGGAGACGGCGTATGACGATGAAGATTCCCCAGGGTGCCCTGGTCGTGGTGGCAAACGGTGGTTCGGCTCGCGTGTTCAGCAATGTGGGCGACGACCGCAATGTGACCCTGAAGCAGGAGGCGCTGCTGGAAGGCATGAACCTCGATGACGAAGGCCCATCGGGTTCGATGCCCTCGGAATCCACCGCGTCCCAGCTCGACGAAGCCACATTCGCCAAGCAACTGGCCCAGGGCCTGAACGAAGGCGCGTTGAAGAACCGCTTCGCCCATCTGGTGCTGGTGGCCGATGCCAAGACGCTGGGACGCGTGCGTCCGCTGCTGCACAAGGAAACCCAGCAGCGCCTCATCGGTGATCTTGCCAAGGACCTGACCAACGTTCCGCTCGACACCATCCAGAGCGCGCTCGCCTGATGGCCGGCGCCGGCGGTTACCGCGTGGATGCGCCCACGCGTGAGACCGTGGATGCGACGCGCGGGCCGCTGGTGCTGGAGTTCGGCACCGACTGGTGCGGACATTGCCAGGGGGCGCAGGCGCCCATCGCGCGCGCGCTCGCGACCCATACCGGGATCGAACACATCAAGATCGAGGACGGCCCGGGCAGACCGCTTGGCCGCAGTTTCAGGATCAAGCTCTGGCCCACCCTCGTAATCCTTCGCGATGGCGTCGAGGTGGCCAGAGTGGTGCGGCCGCAGGATAGCGGCGATGTCGAACAGGCGCTGCGCGCACTGGATTAGCGCGCAACGCGCTCGGGCAACGGCGCCAAGGGTGCACGGTGGCGCGAGACATGTGCGTTGCCGGGTACGCTGAAGCGCCAGGGGCGGTCGACGGCCTGGCGGATGCCCACGCGTGTGGTGATGTCGGGCGCCCGGGGCGGCGCAACACCGTCATCGCCCAGCCACAGTCGCGAATCGGTGCGGGTGATGTCCAGGCCGGCATCGTCGCGGCTGACGCCGAAGGCCTGGGCCAGGCGGCCAGGTCCCGATGCAAGCAGGGTGGGCCGAGAGCTCCCGCGCAATGCGGCCATCGTCTCCACGCCGTCCAGCGGCTCGGCTGCACGCAGCAGCACGCCATGTCCCGACTGTCGCCCGCACACGGCGTTGATCGCCCAGTGCATGCCATAGATGAAATAGACATAGAGGTGCCCGGGCGCGCCGAACATCACCGCGTTGCGTGGCGTGGGCCCGCGGAACGAATGCGCGGCCGGATCGTCAGGACCGCAGTAGGCCTCCACCTCGACGATGCGCGCGCGGCGGCCATCGGCGGCCACCAGCACCTTGTTGAGAAGTTCGGGTGCGACGACGTGCGCGTCACGGGCATAGAAACGGCGGGGCAGGGGACGCATGGAGCGCATCGTGAATGCTCACGCGTGGCCTGAGCGCGAAAGGCACACGGCAGCGTCAGTGGGCGTGCGCGCGCCTTGCTTTCTGCACGGGCAATGGGCGACGGCGTTGCACACACGGCCCCGTCATGCCGGCCCCCGCACGATGGCGCCCTGCGAACGCCAGCGCCGACACCGGACCGCCTCCATGCCGCCCCTGCAATACACCCTGCGCCACAACGCGAAGACGTTCGACTGGGAGCTGTCCGATTCCTGCGGCACGGCCGCGAGTTCGCGTCACGCCACGCATTCCTCGGCGTTCGCGCGTCTGGCCGTGGACCCGCGCCTGGAGATGCGCGGTGCGACGGTGCGGGTCTTCGGGGCGGACGGCGGATTCGAGTGCGAGCGCACGGTGGCGATGCGCAGTTTCCCGCGTGCGGTGGAAGCGGAGAGGGAGTTGAAGCTCCCCGCCTGAGTGGCCGAGGCGCGGCTCGCCGGAGCGTCAATAGAGCCGTGTGACATCTGCCGGCTGCTTCGATACGCGACTCTCACATTGGACCGGTTCTGACATTGCACCGGTGACACGCATTCCGAGGCACGCAGGCCGGCTGGATGCCATCGCCCCCGCCTTCAAGCATCCGGCTCGGTGACACTCCCGACGGCGTGTTGCGTCCTGGGTGACCAGCCCGTGTCGGCGCGTCGGACATTCGCGTACCGCGGAGCCCGTGATCAGTATTGGATCGGCGGATCCTGCGGACCACCGGGCGCGGGCGGATCACGCTGGGGTTGCGGATCGCGCTCCGGATCGCCAGGTGTGGGCATCGGCGGGTCGATGGGCTGATCGGGCGCCGGATCATGCATGGGGTGGGGAATGCTGCCCGGCACGTCGGTGGAGGGGGTAGGCGGCTGTGAGGGGTTTGGCATCTGCATGTCGGTATCTCGTCGCACGGGTGTCCCGGCACCGTGGCCGGGCCGGTGCCATGGAGCCGTGAAAACCGCGGACACTTCACGCGTCGCGTCGCAGGCTGGGCGCATGTCACGCTTCCAGCCGGACCGGGCTGCCCGGATCCATCGTCGCGATGCGTAGGTTCGTCCAGGCCATCGCCGAAGACGCAGTGCCGCCGGGGCTGTCGCGCGAGGTCGCCACCGCACTCGCCGGCGCCGAACCGCGCTACAACATCGCCTCGGACGGCGAGGCGCTCGCCCTCGTCCTGCGCGAGGATGAGGTCGCGGTCGAGGCGCTGCGCTGGGGGCTCGTCCCCCGCTGGGCCAAACAGCCCGAGACGTCTTACAGCACGATCACCGCACGGCTCACGCGCGCACCGTCGAGTCGCATCTTTGCCCGGCCCTGGTCGGCACGGAGGTGCGTCGTGCCGATGAACGGCTATTACAAATGGGACCGTAGCGGAGCCAAGCCGGTCCCGCATTTCATCCAGTCGCGTACCGGAGAACTGCTGTTCGCGGCAGGGCTCTGGGACCTCTGGGAGCGCGAGCTGCCGCCGCTGGCTTCCTTCGCATTGCTGACGATGGCCAACCCGGCGATCCCGCGACCCTTGTCGCCGGACGGTCCGGTGTTCCTGCCGGCCACCTCGATCCTCTCCTGGCTTCGCGGCCCCGTGCCCGACCCCGCGCGCCTCGCCGCCACGCCGCAGCCCGCGCTCGAGTCGTACGCGGTGTCGCGGCGGATCCGCAGTCGCGAGGCGGACGACTACACGCTGCTCGAACCGGCGGCGCCGGATAGCGACGACATGGTCGATGACGTCCACCCGGGGGAGGATTTCGACGACGGATGACGGGACGCTCACGTCGCCGCTTTATCGTGGTCTCCTCCCCCAACCCGTTCGGAAACGACCATGAGAATCCTGCGTACCGCCTGCGTCGTGCTGTCGTTCGCCGCCGTTCCAGCGTTCGCCCAGGCGCCCCTGTCCGACGCGCAAGCCACCTACATGGGGGCGCACGTGTTCGACCGCCAGCTCGAGGTCTTTCGTGAATTCTGCGCCCAGGATCGCGCCGGCGCCCAGGCGCTCGATACCGCCGTGATGCAGTTCCGGCTGAACAATCCGGACTATGTGGCCGCGAAGGAGAGCAAGCCGCAGTCGGCCGATTTCGATGCAACGGTGAAGGCCGTCGATGCGCAGTTCGATCGGATGGCCGGCACCATGCGCACGCAACTCGCCGCGCAGCCGGTCGGGGCCCAGTGCGCGTCGCTCGGCGACCAGCTCAGGCAGGCGCGCTTCGCCAGCATGCTGGAGCAGGCCAAGCGGGGTCCGCCGGCAACGCCCTGACCGGAAAACCTAGAACGGCCTGCCGGTGACGGGGTCGTTCTGCGGGCCCGGGAGATTGCGGATGCGCGCCAGCGCGTCCGCGTCGGGCGCATCGCGCAGCACATCCCAGTGCTGACCCGAGGGGTAGGCTGCGGCAACGCGGAATCCTGCATCGGCGTGGATGCAGCAGTGACCTGTGCCCGCGGGCAGCAGCAGCGCATCGCCGGCAGCGAGCGTGACCTCGGTGCCACCTGGGCCTCCCAGAACGAGCCGCGCAGTGCCGGCATACACGCCCAGCGTCTCGTGCGCACTGGAGTGGTAGTGGTGGTAGTCGTAGACGCCGCCGCGCCAGTCCGGCGGCCAGCCGTGGGCGGCGAACAACCGTTCGAATGCGGCCGCGTCCGGCGCAGCGCCGTTGGCCAGGCGCACGCCGTGATAGATGCGTATCGCGATCAGCGGATTGTTCGGCACCCAGTCGTTGGGACCGAGGATCAGGTGTTCGACACGCATTCGCGGGCTCCTGCTGGCATGGACCGCCAGCCTGCACGTCCGCGTGTCATCGCACCGCCGAGGCCTCAGCCCTGCAGCGCCACATGCAGCGGCGCGTCCGCGTCCCAGCGCGCACGTCCGCCGAGCGCCGGCAGTTCGACCAGCACAGCGGCACCGATCACCGTGGCCCCCTGCAGGCGGGCCAGCGAGAGCGCGGCGCGCAGGGTGCCCCCGGTGGCCAGCACGTCGTCCACCAGCACGACGCGCGCACCGGGCTTCAGCGCATCGGTATGCATTTCCAGCCGGTCACTGCCGTACTCGAGCGCGTAGTCGTGCACGAGCACCTGGGCGGGCAGCTTGCCGGGCTTGCGCGCCGGCACGAAACCGGCGCCAAGTGCGTGGGCGAGCACGGCGGCGAAGATGAAACCGCGCGATTCGATGCCGACGAAGGCGTCGGGCACCTGATCGCGCCACGGTGCGGCCATCGCGTCGATGGCGCCGGCGAAAGCACGGGCGTCCGCGAGCAGCGGCGTGATGTCCTTGAACACGATGCCCGGCTTGGGGAAGTCGGGAATTTCCCGGATCAGGGTCGACCAGTGCGGCATCGGGCGTGCTCGTGCGAATGGCAATGATGATGGCTCCACGCGGCCTTCGACACAATGTCGGCCCGCGGTCCAGTCGGCCGTGACCCGGTGTCCGCATGTCCCCGTCGTTTTCCGCCCCGCGCTGCTGGCGATCCGTCGTGCTCGCCCTTGCGCTGGTGGCTGCCGGCCCGGCGGAGGCGCGCACCGTCTGGCGTTGCGTGAAGGACGGTACCGTGAGCCTGTCGACCGCGCCCGAGCCGGGCTCGAAGTGCGAGGCCCGACAGCTCGCCGATGACGCGGTGCAGACGCCGAATCTCTGGGGCGCGATGGGGGTCTTCAGCGGCGTGCTCTATGAGCGCGAACAGGACGGCGTGCTGGTCTACGGCACCCGCCGGCTGCCCGGATCGCGCGAATACCTGCGCTTCACCGCACAGACGCCCCCGGGCGAGCCCGCGCACGAGGGGCTGGGCAACGTCGGCGCGCCCCGGCTCAAGCCGCACTCGGCGTTGTTCGCGGCGAATGCGAAGCGCTATGGGCTCGACGAGGCCTGGCTGCGCGCGATCGCACATGCCGAAAGCGGATTCGACAGCAGCGCGGTCTCGCCCAAGGGCGCGCGCGGCGTGATGCAGCTGATGCCCGAGGTGATCGCCGACTACAACGTGAGCGATCCGTATGCACCGGCCGAATCGATCCGCGCCGGCGCGCAGCACCTGCGCGCGCTGCTGCGCCGCTACGGCGGCGACCGCACCCTGGCCCTGGCCGCCTACAACGCGGGCATCGGCACGGTCGCGCGTTACGACGGGGTGCCGCCGTACGCGGAAACCCGCGCCTATATCGACAAGGTGCAGGCCTTGTATGCGCGTTACCGGGCCGCGCTGGGCAGGCCGATCGAGCGGCCCGCGTTGTAGCCCGGACACGGAAAAGCCGCGGTCGCCCGCGGCTTTTTTTTTCCGGCCCAGCGGAGGATCAGCCCTCGCGCGGCGTCAGCCGGATCAGACGGCCATCCTTGCCATCCTCGATCACCCACAGCGCGCCATCGGGACCCTGTTCGACGCCACGGATGCGCGCGCCCATCGCGAAGCGTTCGGCCTCGCGTGCGGTCTCGCCATCGATCTCGACGCGCACCAGGGTCTGGCCGGAGAGCCCGCCGATGAAGGCGTTTCCGGTCCATTGCGGGAACAGCGTGCCGGTGTAGAACATCAGGCTCGATGGCGAGATCACCGGCGTCCATGTGATCGCCGGCGCCTCGAATTCGGGCCGCGTGTCGTGGTCGGGCATCGGCCGCCCGTCGTAGTGGTTGCCGTTGGAAACCGTGGGGTAGCCATAGTTCGCACCGCGCTTGACGAGGTTCAGCTCGTCGCCGCCGGCCGGGCCCATTTCGCTGTTCCACAGCCGGCCCTGCGCATCGAATGCGATACCCAGCGGATTGCGGTGACCGAGCGACCAGACCTGCGCGGCGACCTCGCCCTGGCCTGCGAACGGGTTGTCTTCCGGCACGCTGCCGTCGTCGTTGAGGCGGATCATCTTCCCCAGGTTCGACTGCATGCTTTGCGCCGGATCGAACTTCTGCCGCTCGCCCGAGGAGATCCACAGCTTGCCGTCGCCATCGAACGCGATGCGATGGCCGTAGTGGCCGTTCCCGCTGACCTTGGGCACCTGGCGCCAGATCACCGACACGTCCTGCAGCGCGCCCGCATCGGCATCGAGCCGCGCGCGTGCGACCGCGGCGCCGCGACCCCCGTCTCCGTCTTCGGCAAAGCTCAGATAGACGATGCCGTTCTCGGCGAACTGCGGATGCGCCGCGATGTCGCCCAGACCACCCTGTCCGCCGTAACCGACCGCCGGCACGCCCGTGATCTCGCGCGTCTCGCCGCCGGGCAGGCGCACGTGCTTGAGCACACCACTTTTCTCGGTGACCAGCAGGCTGCCGTCGGGCAGGAAATCCATCGCCCACGGTTCGTTGAAGGTGGCCACTGCCGTGCTCGCGAAGGGGACGCCCTCGATGGCATCGCCGGCGGCGGGGGTAGCGGGATCGGTGGCTTCCTGGGCCTGCGCGGAGTCCGTTGCGGCCGACGCGCCATTGGCTGCATTGCCGTTGCAGCCGGAAAGCCACAGCAGGGACGCGGCGAGCGTCGTCAGGACGAGGGGGCGCGGGTATGTCATGGAGGCTCCAGAGCGCAGATGAGAAGAGATCGCCAGTGTGGCATAGGCGATACGAGCCACTTCGGCACCGCCCCGTTGCGCGCCGCTCGTGAACGTTGTGTTGCGTTCAGCGGAATTCCGCACTTGCGATCCCGGGCTGGACGCGCGTGTCCACCGGGAGATGCCCATTGCCACGGCGATTGCCCACCTGTGTCGGGATGCATCCGTTCACGACCTACCCTCAGGGGCCGGCATTGTGGTTAAGCATGTGTAAGGCGTCGGCGCCCACACCGACGGGCGTTCATTCGCCCGCTTGCAAGGTGAGGCTGTGCGGCGACCGGACGTGACACGTCGACCGCGCATCAATCCGCAGTAGACAAGATGGAGAAACGCCGATGAAGAACGTACGCAAGCCGTTGGCTGCAACGATCGCCTTGGGCGCCGCCCTTGCCATGCCGATGGCCTTCGCGCAGGACGCCGCCCAGGCGCCACCGATGAGCGATGCCCCGGCCCGGGAATACGCTCAGGATGCGACGGCGGAAGTGGCGCAGGCCCAGCAGGGTCAGGTGACCTGGGCCGATCTCGATACCGATGGCGACGGGAAGCTGAGCCGCACGGAAAGTGCTGCGCTGGAAGGTCTCGCCCTGGTCTTCGAAGACGTGGACGCAGACGGCGACGGGAACGTGACCCCGGAGGAATACCGCGCCTACGTGAATCGCCAGGCGGCCGGTGCGGGCGCCGCCCAGGACTGACCGGTCCGGTCGTCGCGAACCAGGGGCGGCGCGCTGCCGCCCCTGGTTGATGCAGCGGCCTCGAAACTCTCGCACGAGGACGCTTGGTCGACGAAGGGACGTCGTCGTCCGAGCTCCGGTGAAGTCATGGCTGAGGACATGTGGTCCGGTCGTGGCGGGACGTTCCGGCCGCCGGGCGAAAGCTGGAGCCCGGCGGAAAGCAGGTCTTTGCGAAGCGAGGTGCAGGCGCTGCGGAGCGCCGGCGACCTGTACCCGTCGCTGCCGCATACTTTGCCGATGACGCAGATCCGCCTGGTCGGCTTCGATGCCGACGACACCCTCTGGCGCAGCCAGGACTATTTCGACGACGCCCAGATCGAGTTCGAGCGCATCGTCGGCCGCTATGTCGATCTTGCCGACGTGCGTGTCGCTGACGCCCTCTATGCGGTGGAAACCGCGAATCTCGCGGTCTTCGGCTACGGCGTCAAAGGCATGGCCCTGTCGATGATCGAATCGGCGACGCGCATCACCGCCGGCCGCATCAGCGCCCTGGACCTGCACCGCATCGTCGAGATGGCGAAGGACCTGTTGCGCCATCCGGTGGAGTTGCTGCCGGGAATCCGCGAGGCGGTGGAAGTCATCGCATCCCGGTACGAGGTGGTGCTGATCACCAAGGGCGACCTCTTCCACCAGGAAGCCAAGGTGCGCGATTCGGGACTCGCCGACCTGTTCCGGCGCATCGAGATCGTCAGCGAGAAAGATCCTCCGACCTATGCCCGGGTGCTGTCGGAGTTCGACGCCGAAGCCTCCGCATTCCTGATGATCGGTAATTCCCTGCGCTCCGATATCGCGCCGGTCCTCGCGTTGGGTGGCTGGGGCGTGCACATGCCCTACCGCACCACCTGGGTGCACGAACGCGATGTTGCGATTGAATCGGGCCATGAGCGCATGTGCGTGGTCGCAGCTCCCGATGAGCTGCCCGAAGCGGTGGCGACGCTGGCCGAGCGCGCCGCGGCGCTTTGATCGATTGGGCACGTAATCCAGCGAAAACGGTTCCATCTCCCGGTAACCGCTTACAGTTTGAATCTGCGCCTTACGTCGGACGCCGCGTCCCAGCGAAATTGCACGGCTGTTCATTCGGGGGACGCCATGGTGGTTCCATGGCCGCTGCGGTGGCGGCTCACTGGAGATGACGTCATGACGAGCACCCCCCTGTCCCGATGGATGCTGCCCGGTCTGCTTGCGGCGGGGCTGGCCGCAGCCGCGCTGGTGCCTGCGCCGGCGCAGGCGCAGTCCGGCGACGATCTGGCACGGGTCATCGTCGATGTGGCTGACGTCGTGCTGCGTGGCAACCAGCCCTATTACCGCGGCAATTACGACGATCGTCTGCGGGTAGCGTACGACCACCGCGGCCGTCCCACCTACTACCGCGTGGCTCCCCGCCATGACCAGCGCTACGCCGCGGGGCACCATCGCAAGGGGCCGCCCCGCCACGCGCCCGCCCACGGCTACCGCGCCAAGCAGGTGCGGCGGGAGTCCTGCGACCGACGTGGCCGCTGCACCGTGCAGTACTACGACCCGGGCCGCGACCGGTCCAACCGCTGGCGCTGAACTTCGATCCCCTGATACGGCGCGCCGCAGTCATCAGGCTGCGGCGCGTTTTCTGTTAGGTTTCGGACATGCACCGCGTCATGCCCATTCCATTCCGACACCCGCGTCGTCTGGCTGCGGTCTTGCTGGTGGCACTCTTCCAGCCGGCGCTGGCCGCCGAGCCGATGACCTGCGAACTGCGCTTCACCGCGCCCCACTGGTCGCTGCAGCACCGCACCGCACGCGGGACGGGCGAGTTGCGATGTGCCGACGGGCAGACGCTTCCGGTCCGGATCAGCGTCAAGGCGGACGGCGATCCGTTGCGGATCGATGCCGGCGCGGCCAGCTTCAGCGGTGTCGTGGATCCGCGCGACGTGATCGGCGCGTATGCGGCGCAGGGCGAGCTCGGTGACGTCGTCGCCATGCGGAAGGGCGCGATCGCGTTGCGCGTCACCGCCACCGGTGATTGGTGGCAGCGGGGCGGGCGTCCAGACTCCCTGGTGATCGCCACGCGTTGAGCCTGCGGACGCCGATCAATCGATCGGCCGGCGCGTGTCCTCGTTGCGCGGCAGTTCGCGCATGGTGTCCCGGGCATCCAGCCCGATGCGCGTGGCGAACCGGTCGACGGCCAGCCACCATGCGCCCAGCACGACCGCCATTACGGCGATCAGCAGCCCCCAGCGCCACAGCCTGGGCGGTCGGTTCTGCGTGTCGGGCGTGGCCATGTCGGTGTCCTCGGATTGCGGGTCTGCGCTATGGTCGGCCAGCACGCGTCGCGGGGGTGTGGTGGCCGATTCCGGGATGCGTGATGTGGTGTCAGGCCGGTCCCGAGGAGTTCCCCATGCCAGTGCGTCATTCCCTGATCGCCCCGTTGCTCGCCTGGCTGCTGGTCGGCGCTGCGATGCCGGTCTCGGCGCAGGAAACCGGGCGTGCCCAGGCCGCCGGGGAAGATACACCGGAGTGGTCGGTCGCGAGCGGCGACATCTGGCTGGATACCTGGCTGGCCGACGTCAACGTCTATGCCGGCCGCTATCGCGGCGCGTTCGTCGACGAGCTGGTGCGCTACCAGGGCGCGCCGCGCCCGTTCGTCACCGAGCTGCTCGATGCCGGGGCGCGACCGGCGGACCTCTATCTCGCGTGCGCGACCGCGCAGGCGCTTGGGCGCACGTGCCGCGAAGTGATCGCCGAATGGCGACGCGCGCCCGCCGAGGGCTGGAGCGGTGTGCTGGAGCGGCTGGAGGCGGGGCCCGGCACCGCGCCGTTCGCGCGCGTGCGCGAGGGGCTGGTGGCGAGTTTCGATCGCTGGGCGCGGCCGATCCGGCTGGACGCGGCATTGCGCCGCGCCCTCCCGGACCGGGAGAACTGAGAGCCGCGCGTGCAGGCCATGCGACCTGCGGGCGCATCACACCGGGTTCTCTCGGGTCCCTGTCAGCTGGCTGGCGGGGGGGCATGAGCCCCCGCTGCGAACATGGCCGCTGCGGGGTTCGGCCTCAGCCGATGGCCAGGGTCTTGTTCTTGCGCTCGGAGAGGCGTTTTTCCAGATAGTGGATGTTCTGGCCACCGGCCTGGAAGCCCTGGTCGCGCATGATCCGCTGCTGCAGCGGGATATTGGTCTTGATGCCATCAACGACCATTTCCGACAGCGCCACGCGCATGCGGCAGATCGCGGTTTCGCGGTCCGGCCCGTGCACGATCAGCTTGCCGATCATCGAGTCGTAGTTCGGCGGCACCGCATAGCCTTCGTAGACATGGGTGTCGACGCGCACGCCGGGGCCGCCAGGCGCATGGAAATGGCGGATCGTGCCGGGCGAGGGCAGGAAGCTATCGGGATCCTCGGCATTGATGCGGCACTCGATGGCATGGCCGGAGAGCACGACGTCTTCCTGGCGGATCGACAGCTTGTGGCCCGAGGCGATCATCAGCTGCTCGCGCACCAGGTCGATGCCGGTCACCATCTCGGTCACCGGGTGTTCGACCTGGATGCGGGTATTCATTTCGATGAAGTAGAAGCGTCCGTCCTCATACAGGAACTCGAACGTGCCCGCGCCGCGGTAGCCGATGCGGATGCAGGCATCCACGCAGACCTTGCCGATCTCCGCGCGCGCCTCCGGGGTGATCCCCGGGGCCGGCGCTTCCTCGACGACCTTCTGGTGGCGGCGCTGCATCGAGCAGTCGCGCTCGCCCAGGTGGATCGCATTGCCCTGGCCGTCGGCGAGTACCTGGATCTCCACATGGCGCGGGTTCTCGAGGAACTTCTCCATGTAGACCATGTCGTTGCCGAACGCGGCCTTGGCTTCCTGCTTGGTCGTGGCGATCGCGGTGACCAGCGCTGCCTCGGTCTGCACCACGCGCATGCCGCGTCCGCCGCCGCCGCCGGCGGCCTTGACGATGACCGGGTAGCCGATCTCGCGTGCGATGCGCACATTGGTCGCGGCGTCGTCGTCCAGCGGGCCGCCCGAACCGGGAACGCAGGGCACGCCTGCCTCCTTCATCGCGCGGATCGCCTCGACCTTGTCGCCCATCAGGCGGATGGTTTCCGCCCTCGGTCCGATGAAGACGAAACCCGACTGTTCGACGCGTTCGGCGAAGTCGGCGTTTTCGCTCAAGAAACCGTAGCCGGGGTGGATGGCCTGGGCGTCGGTGACCTCGGCGGCGGCGATGATCGCCGGCATGTCGAGGTAGCTCTGGGCGGAAGGCGGCGGACCGATGCAGACCGACTCGTCGGCCATGGCCACGTGCTTGAGGTTGCGGTCGACGGTGGAATGCACCGCGACCGTACGGATGCCCAGGGTGTGACAGGCGCGCAGGATGCGCAGCGCGATCTCGCCCCGGTTGGCGATGACGACCTTCTCGAGCATCGGCGCAGCCTCAGCCGATCACGAACAGGGGCTGGTCGAACTCGACCGGCTGGCCGCTCTCGCACAGCACCGCGACGATCGTGCCCGAGGTTTCAGCCTCGATCGGGTTGAACATCTTCATCGCTTCGATGATGCCCAGCGTGTCGCCGACCTTGACCTGCTGGCCCATGGTCACGAAGGCGGGCTTGTCCGGCGCGGGCGACGCATAGAAGGTGCCGACCATCGGCGAACGCGCGACCTGGCCCGGCGGCATGTCGTCACCCTGCTTGGGCGCCGCGCCGGTGGCGGCATCGACCGGCGAGCTCATCGGCATGGCCGGCTCGGCGCGCGGCGCGGCGGGCGCGGGGGCCTGGGCGACCATCATCGGCGCGGCGGCGTTGCGCGACAGGCGCACCGACTCCTCGCCTTCCTTGATCTCGATCTCGGTCAGGTTGGACTCTTCGAGCAGGTCGATGAGCTTCTTGATCTTTCTCAGGTCCATGCGGGCCTCTCTTTGCGTGGGTCGCGCAGTGCGCGAGTACGGGAAAACGGGAATGGAAGTTGCGTCGGGCCTTCAGCCCGCACGCAGCCGGACAAGCGCGGCGTCGAGCGCGTAGCGGTAGCTGTCGGCGCCGAAACCGCAGACGACGCCGACGGCGAGATCGCTGAAATAGCTGGTCTGGCGGAAAGGCTCGCGGCGGTGCGGATTCGACAGGTGGATTTCGAAGAACGGCAGGGCGACGGCGGCCAGTGCATCGCGCAGGGCGACCGAGGTGTGGGTGAACGCCGCCGGATTGAACAGGATCACCGCGGTGCCGTCGTTGCGGGCGGCCTGGATGCGGTCCACCAGCACATGTTCGGCGTTCGACTGCAGCGTTTCGAGGGAGTGACCGGCGGCGCGGGCCGTGCCTTCCAGCATCGCGTCGATCTCCGCCAGCGTCGTCTGTCCATAGACCTCCGGCTCGCGGCTGCCGAGCAGGTTGAGGTTGGGACCATGGAGGACGAGGACGGAGGCCATCGGGTACGCAGGGCGGCGGGTGCGCGAAGTCTGCGGGATGCCTGTGATCGTGTCCAGTTCGCAGACGTTTGGCGATTTTAAACGGTTGTTTGATTTTAAGCTCAGGGCGCGACCCAGCCGTCGATCTCGCCCGGGGCGAACGGCCCGATCCGCTGCTTGAGCAGGCGTCCGTCCTCCGACAACAGCACGGAGTAGGGCAGCACGCCGCGCGGATTGCCGAGCCGCACGCCCGCGTCGGCCGGTCCTGGAGCGTCAAGCGCGATGGCGTAGGCCACCGGGATCCGCTGGAGAAACGCCCGCACGGCGTCGGCGTCATCCAGCGCGACGCCCAGCACCTGCACGCCGATGTCGCCCTGTTCGCGGGCGAAGCGGTCCAGCTCGGGCATTTCCTCGATGCACGGCCCGCACCAGCTGGCCCAGAGGTTCACCAGTACGCGGCGACCCGCATAGGCGGATGGCAGCTCGAGCGGGCTTCCGTCGAGGCGGTTGATTGAGAACGGCGCCACGATGCCGCCGCGCCGCGGCACCGACACGCCTTCCGGGGGTGCCGGCGCGCTCGCGCTCAGGGTGTCGGCATAGAGTCGCTGGCCGGCCTCGGTGCCGAGCAGGGGCCCCGGGCCGCCAACGAACAGGCTGGCCAGCACCCCGAGGCCGCCGGCCACGACCGCGATCGCCACGACTGTCAGCGGACCGACCCTCATGGCGCCACGCCGGCGCGGCCGAGCGCCTCGACGACGACGGCATCGCTGAGCAGGGCGGGCAGGACCTCGCCTTCGCCACCGCCTGCCGGATAGACCACGTAAAGCGGCACGCCGACGGCCCCGTGGGCCTCGAGGAAAGCGCCGATCTCGGGATCGACGTTGGTCCAGTCGCCGACCATATAGGTCGCGCCGGCATCGGCCAGTGCGTCTGCGAACGCAGCACCCGACAGCACCCGGCGCTCGTTGGCCTTGCAGGTCACGCACCAGTCCGCGGTCATGTTGACGAACACCGGGGTGCCGGCTGCGCGCAGCGCAGCCAGGCGCTCGGCCGAATAGGCGACATGCGTGGCGTCCGCGCTGGCGGTCGCGGCCGGAGGTGTCAGTCGGCCTACCGCGACCACCGGCAGCAGCGCGACCAGCGCCAGCGCCAGCGCCAGTCCGCGATGCAGGGCGTGGCCGGTCCAGCGCCGTCGTTCGAACCACCACAGGGCGAGCGCGAGGAACGTCAGGCCGGCGACCAGCAGCGCCATCGCATCCACGCCGCGCTGTTTGCCGAGCACCCAGGCCAGCCACAGCGCGGTCAGGTACATCGGGAACGCCAGAGCCTGCTTGAAGGTCTCCATCCACGCGCCCGGCTTCGGCAGGCGGTCGGCCAGTGCCGGCACCAGGCCGATCAGCAGGAACGGCAGCGCCAGGCCCAGGCCCAGCATGAGGAACACTGCCAGCGCCATCGGCGTCGAGGCGGTGAACGCATAGGCCAGCGCGCTGCCCATGAAGGGCGCGATGCAGGGACTCGCCACCACGCAGGCCAGCATGCCGGTGAAGAAATCGCCGGCCGGCCCGGTGCGCCCGGCCAGCGCCTGGCCCAGGTTGCCGACCCGCCCGCCCAGGCTGAAGACGCCCGACAGGCTCAGTCCGACGGCGAACATCAGATAGGCCAGGGCGGCGACGAACCACGGCTGCTGCAGCTGGAAGCCCCAGCCCATCGCCTGGCCAGCCGCGCGCAGGGCGATCACAAGCAGGCCGACCGCGGCGAAGGCGACCAGTACGCCGGCGGTGTACCAGAGCGCATGCGCACGCGCGGCCGCGCGGCTGCCGCCGCTTTGGGCCAGTCCCAGCACCTTGAGCGAGAGGATCGGCAGCACGCAGGGCATCAGGTTGAGCAGCACGCCACCGAGCAGGGCCAGGCCGAGCGCCGCGAACAGGCCCAGTGAGGTAGCGCCGGGCGGGCGCGTGCGTGCGTCGTTGTCCGGGGCTGCGCCGGGCGTTCCGGGATCGGCGTCGGCGGCGGGGCCGGGCGGATCGACGGCGTCGGGTACCGGATCCTCGGCGCGAGCGGATGCGCCCGGCGTCCCGGCGGGATCCTGCGGAGCTGCCGTGTCCGCACCGCTGGCGGGGGCGGTGCCCGCCACGTCGGCCGCGGTCTGCGCGCGACCTGCAGGCAATGCGACGCGCACCGTGCGGGTCATCGGCGGATAGCAGATGCCTTCGTCCTGGCAGCCCTGGAACGTCGCGACCACGTCGATCTCGGCTGCATCGGCACGCGTGCGCAGCAGGGGCAGCGGCACGTCGATCTGATTGAAATAGACGGTGACGCCGCCGAAATGCGCGTCGTGATGCGACTGTCCCTTCGGCCAGCGCGGCGTGCCGGCGCGGATGCCTTCGGCGCCGCGCACCTCGAAGCGGTTGCGGTCGCGGTAGAGGTAATAGCCCTTTGCCGGGGTGAAGCGCAGCAGTACGGTGTCGGCATCGCCGGGGATGGCCTCGAAGGCGAATGCCCGCTCGGGCGGCAGCGCGTCGTTGGCGCCGGCCAGTGTCGGCGTGCGCCCTGCGCTGGTGCCTCCGAGTGCCTGGCCGAAAGCGGCGAAGCCGGCGTCGCCGGCCTGCCGCGCGGCGGCGCCGGTCGGGGCCGCGGGCAGGGCGACCCGCAGGGTCCGGGTCTGCGGCGGATAGCAGATTCCGGCATCCGCGCAGCCCTGGTATTTCACTTCGACCTGCACGGTCTCGATGCCGGCAGCGGCTGTCCCCTCCAGCACGCCGGTGACGCGACTGCGGTAGGTCTCCACCTCGCCGAAGAACTCGTCGGTATGTCGCCGGCCATCGGGCAGCTGCAACGGGGTGGCCGCGAAGCCCGCTTCGACCCGCGCGCCCATGCGATGCCGGTACAGGTAATAGCCGTCGGCGATTGCCCAGCGGATCTCGATACGGTCGCGGCCCACCGCCTCGGCAGAAACCGCGAGCGCCTCGTCGACCGGCAACACGTCGTCGAAACCGATGCCCTGCGCCTGCGCGGTCCGTGCGCCGATCAGCAGGGCGCAGGCCAGCAGCCAGGCAGTGAGCAGCCGGCTTGTTGTCCACGAAGGTGACGGGTGCCGCCGGGCGCGGCTGGCCAGGGAATGGATGTCGGTCGGACGCATCGAGCCAGTATCGCAGGGCGCCGCCAACGATGCCGAACGCGGGTTCAGCGCACCGCCGTCGGGCCGCGCTGGATCGCTTGCGGCGACTCGCGCAGTGGCTCCGTACGGCCGCTGCCAGGGTGCACCCGGTGAACGCAGTATCCCGCCATCACGCCACGCAGATTAATGAACCCGTCAGTATGATTACCCGCACTTTCCCCTGAACAACGCCGAGCCGCCCGCGGCTCTACCGAGCCGATGCGCCCCATTCCCACACTCTTCATCGCGGCGACCCTGGCCCTGGCCACATGCCCCGTGGCTGCCCAGTCCGCACCCATCGAGATCGGCGCCGGCGCGTCCGCGACCCGGGACAACGAGACCACTCTGGCCCTCACCGCCGCCTGGTTGCCGGAGTGGCGCCGCACCGAACACGGCGTGCTGCGGTGGGATGTCGGCGCGATCTATGTACGCGGCCGCGACGACACCCGGTTGAATCTGGACGAGGACGTGGGCGTGTTCCATGGCGGCGCCCGCTACGAACGCGACAATGGATTCGTCGCCGGTTTCGGCGCTGGCGTGCAGGTCGGGCGTACCGATGCACTGTCGGGCAATCCGCAGTTCGTCAGTTCGATCGGCTGGCGCTGGCAGCGGTTCTCGCTGATGGCGCGGCACATTTCCAACGCCAGCATCAAGCAGCCCAACGACGGCGAGACGATGCTGGTGGCGACCTGGCGCCTGCGCTGATCCGGGCGCGTTGACCGGCCCCGGGCCTCCGCCCGCCGTCGATTTCTCCGCTTGCGTGGACTCGGCGCACGCGGACACGACGGGCGCCGTCCTCTGTCGCGCTCCTGACCGAGGCAAAAAATTTTCGCTCGGCGGGCCTTGAAAAGCCCGGGGGTGTCCCCATCTCCGTTGCAGTCCTGGCTCAGCCGGGTGCGCGCGCTCCGGTTTCTGGCAGTCGCAATATGCGACTGCTAGAATCCGCGCACGATTTGTTTACGATCAATAACTTAGCGAGGGTGAAAAATGAGCAACCTGAAGCCGCTGTACGACCGCATCGTGGTCAAGCCCGTCGAGGCAGAAGAGAAGAGCGCCGGCGGCATCCTGATCCCCGACAACGCCAAGGAAAAGCCCACCAAGGGTGAAGTCGTCGCCGTCGGCGAGGGCAAGGCACTCGACAACGGCAGCGTGCGCGCGCCGAAGGTCAAGGTCGGTGACATCGTGATCTACGGTCAGTACGCCGGCAGCGCCTACAAGGCGGACGGCATCGAATACAAGATCGTCAAGGAAGACGACATCCTCGCGATCGTCGGCTGATCCGCAGCGGACGCGCCGCGTCCGCGCGACACCGCGATCGATCTTGGCGGGCTGGCCCCGCCTTCAATCCCCTGAAATATTTCTGAGGTAATTACGAATGGCTGCGAAGGAAATCCGCTTCGGCGAAGACGCGCGCTCCAAGATGGTGCGTGGCGTGAATGTGCTCGCCAATGCCGTCAAGGCAACCCTGGGCCCGAAGGGCCGCAACGTCGTGCTCGAGAAGAGCTTCGGCGCGCCGACGATCACCAAGGACGGCGTGTCCGTCGCCAAGGAGATCGAGCTGGCCGACAAGTTCGAGAACATGGGCGCGCAGATGGTCAAGGAAGTCGCTTCCAAGACCTCCGACAACGCCGGTGACGGCACCACCACCGCGACCGTGCTGGCCCAGGCCCTGATCCGCGAAGGTTCCAAGGCGGTTGCCGCCGGCATGAACCCGATGGACCTCAAGCGCGGCATCGACAAGGCGGTCATCGCCGCCGTCGCCGAGCTCAAGAAGCTGTCCAAGCCGACGGCCGACGACAAGGCGATCGCCCAGGTCGGCACGATCTCGGCCAACTCGGACGAATCCATCGGCACGATCATCGCCGACGCGATGAAGAAGGTCGGCAAGGAAGGCGTGATCACGGTCGAGGAAGGCTCGGGCCTGGACAACGAACTCGACGTCGTCGAGGGCATGCAGTTCGACCGCGGCTACCTGTCGCCGTACTTCGTCAACAACCAGCAGTCGATGTCGGCGGAACTGGATGACCCGTTCATCCTCCTCTACGACAAGAAGATCTCGAACGTCCGTGACCTGCTGCCCGTGCTGGAAGGCGTGGCCAAGGCCGGCAAGCCGCTGCTGATCGTCGCCGAGGAAGTCGAAGGCGAGGCGCTGGCGACCCTGGTGGTCAACACCATCCGCGGCATCGTCAAGGTCTGCGCCGTCAAGGCGCCGGGCTTCGGCGACCGTCGCAAGGCGATGCTCGAAGACATGGCCACCCTGACCGGCGGCACCGTGATCTCCGAGGAAGTGGGCCTGTCGCTCGAGAAGGCGACCATCGCCGACCTCGGCCGTGCCAAGAAGGTGCAGGTCTCCAAGGAGAACACCACCATCATCGACGGCGCCGGCGAGACCAGCGGCATCGAAGCGCGCATCAAGCAGATCAAGGCGCAGATCGAAGAGACCTCGTCCGACTACGACCGCGAGAAGCTGCAGGAGCGCGTGGCCAAGCTGGCCGGCGGTGTTGCGGTGATCAAGGTCGGCGCGTCGACCGAGATCGAGATGAAGGAAAAGAAGGCCCGCGTCGAAGACGCCCTGCACGCCACGCGGGCAGCGGTCGAGGAAGGCGTGGTCCCCGGTGGTGGCGTGGCGCTGGTGCGCGCGCTGCAGGCGATCGGCGAGCTCAAGGGCGCGAACGAAGACCAGAACCACGGCATCGTCATCGCCCTGCGTGCGATGGAAGCGCCGCTGCGCGAGATCGTCACCAACTGCGGTGAAGAGCCGAGCGTCGTGCTGAACAAGGTCAAGGACGGCAGCGGCAACTACGGCTACAACGCCGCGACCGGCGAGTACGGCGACATGATCGCGTTCGGCATCCTGGACCCGACCAAGGTCACCCGTTCGGCGCTGCAGAACGCAGCCTCGATCGCCGGCCTGATGATCACCACCGAAGCGATGGTGGCCGAGCTGCCGAAGAAGGAAGAGCCGGCGATGCCGGGCGGCGGCATGGGCGGCATGGGCGGCATGGATTTCTGATCCAGCGCCACCTGTCCCACCGTTGCATGAAGAACCCCGCCGCGAGGCGGGGTTTTTCTTTGGGCGCGCTCCGACGGTCCGGCGTCGACGCCGGCGGGCATGCCTGTGTTGGGCGACACCGTCTAGACGATCCTCACCCTGTTTCGTTCAAGCTTCGCGTATGCCCCATCCGCTGATCGCCAGGCTGCGCACCCACCGCCGCGGCCTCCGGATCGCCGCCATCGTGATTGCGGCGCTGTATGCGTTGTATCTGCTCGCCGCCAACATCTTTCTCAACAGCGCCTGGGGCGCGGGCGTGATCAACGCCAGACCCGAGCGCTATCACGCGCGCTGGGATTGGGCGATGAGCCTGTATCCGGGGCACATCCATGCGCGCGACATCGTCATGGGCGGACATGCGCGCACCACCCGTTGGACGGTTGCCAGTCCGCGCGCGAACGGACGCATCAAACTGCTGCCGCTGTTGCGGCGCGAAGCGGCGTTCGGCAGGATCCGCGCCCAGGACGTATCCGTGCACGTCGCGCGGGCGTCGCGCGATCTGCTTCCGGCCCGCCGTGCGGACAAGCCATGGACGCTCCGCTTCGACGCGATCACCACGCCGAGCCTGCTGCGGTTCGATTTCTACGAGGCGCGGGTGACCGGGCGCGGTGATGCGCGCTTCGTGTTCGAGAAGACCCTGCAGGGTGGACCGATGGCGGTTGGTCCGTCCACGCTGGCGATGCCCGACGCGACGCTGCAGGTGGGCGAGGTGACGCTGCTGCGCGATGGGCGGCTGGCACTGGAGATCTCGATTCCGGCACACGTCCGCGAACAGGCGGAGGGCGAGGAAAAACTGGTGCTGCTCGATGCGCGCATGCGCGTCGAGGGGCCGGCGCCGGGGCTGGACCTGAAGGTCCGCAACGACGAGCCGTTGCCGATCGGAACCACCGGCGCGCTGGGTCGGCTGGACGCCGATCTGACGCTCGAGCGCGGCGTGCTGATGCCCGGCAGCCGGCTCGACTGGTCTGCGCCGGTGTTCTCCAGCGATGCCGCCGGCGCGCCGGTTCGACATCCGCTCGGCGTGGCGCTGCGCACTGCCGACGACACGATCCTCATCGCGGTGCGGGTGCCGCCGGAATCTCCGGGCCCTGCGCCCTGGCTGCGCGCCGACCTGCGCGTCGAAGACCGCCGGCTCGACCCCGACGACTGGCTGCGGCCGCTGCGGGCGCTGGGCGGCACGGTGCAGGCGCAATGGCCGGCGGTGCCGCTGCGCTGGATCGGCGTGATCCTCGACGATCTCGACTGGCTGTCCTTCGATGGGCGCGCCGATCTGGAGGCGGATCTCCAGCTGCACGACGGCGCGCTGCAGGCGGGCAGCCGGCTCGATGTGGATCAGGCCGAACTGGCTGCACGCGTGCTCGACAACCGCTTCCGCGGACAGGCGCATGCGCAGATGCGCATGAGTGAGGAGAGCGGCGGGATCCGTACGGCGATCGGCATCGTCCTGGAGCGCTTCACCCTGGGTCCAGAGGCCTCACCCGGCGTCATTGACCTGCGCGGGCGTGACCTGCGCCTGGACCTGGCCTCCACCGGCCCGCTGGCGGAGTTCCACAGCAATCTCGACGCGCGCCTGCGTTTCGACGACGCCGAGGTCCCGGATCTGCGCACCTTCAACCGTTACCTGCCCGGCCAGAGCGCTCGCCTCAACGGCGGCAGCGGAGAGGCCAGCGGCGACATCCGGCTCGACAACGCCGGCGAGATGATCAACGGGCACATCCGCGTGCGCGGTCAGGACGTGCGCCTGGCCCTCGGTCCCTCGCAGCTGTCGGGCAATGTGGATCTCGACAGCAAGCTGTCGCGGATGCAGCGGGTCGGCCGCCACTACACGATCGACGAGATGGCCGTGCGCGTCGACGGCGTGCGCCTGGACGGGTTGGAGGACGCAACGCCGTGGTGGGCACAGGTCGCGCTCGAGGACGGCACGCTCGAGTGGAAGGAGCCCTTCGCGGTGCGCGGCCGCGCGCAGGTCGACATGCGTGATGTCAGCGTGCTGCTGGGGCTGTTCGCCGAACGCAGCGCGTTTCCGCGCTGGATCGGCAACCTGATCGATTCCGGCGAGGCACACGCGACCGCCGATCTGCAGGTAAGTGGCCGCGAGTTGATCTTCGACCGGGTAGAGGCCCACAACGACCGTATCGACCTGCTGGCGCGCCTGCGGATCCTCGACGGGAAACCGCAGGGTGATCTCTACGCGCGCTGGGGCATCCTCGGCCTGGGCGTGGAGCTCGACGACGGCAAGCGCACCCTGCACATCGCCGGGGCCCGCGAGTGGTTCGAATCACAACCCCCGCTGCTGGCGGAGTAGGCCGGCCACGGCCGGCGTGCGGGGTTCAGGCCGCGCTGCCCGCGGCCATGCCCGATGCCCAGGCCCACTGGAAGTTGTAGCCGCCGAGCCAGCCGGTCACGTCGAGTACCTCGCCGACGAAGTACAGGCCGGGCGCGTGCTGTGATTCGAGCGTGCGCGAGGACACGCCCGCGGTGTCCACGCCGCCGAGCGTGACCTCGGCGGTGCGATAGCCCTCGGTGCCGCTGGCCACCAGAGGCCAGGCCTGCAGCAGCGCGGCCGTGTCGTGCAACTGGGGCGGCGTGAGCTGCTTCATCGGCCGGTTCGCCAGCCAGATCTCGCACAGGCGCTGGGCGAAGCGGCGCGGCATCAGTTCGGCCAGCACGTTCTTCAGTTCGGTGCCGGGGCGCTCGGCCTGCTGCGCCTGCAGCCAGGCGAGCGCATCACGGCCGGGCAGCAGGTCCAGGCGCAGATCGTCGCCCGGCTGCCAGTAGGAGGAGATCTGCAGGATCGCCGGCCCGCTGATGCCTCGATGGGTGATGAGCATCCGGTTGCGGAAGTGCGCGCCGTTGCAGCTGGCTTCTACATCGAGTGCGACGCCGGACAGGTCGGCCAGGCGTTCCTGGTGCTTGCCGCTGAGGGTGAGCGGCACCAGGCCCGCACGCGTGGGCACCAGCGCATGGCCGAAGGCCTGCGCGATCTCGTAGCCGAAGCCGGTCGCGCCCATGCTCGGGATCGACAGGCCGCCGGTCGCGATCACCAGCGAGGCGCATTCCAGGCGTCCCAGCGCCGTCGCGAGCGTGTAGCCGTCGGTGCTCCGGCGCGGCAGCTCCACCTGGCAATGCGTGCGCACTTCCACGCCGGCGGCGACGGCCTCGTCGAGCAGCAGCTGCACGATCTGCTTCGATGATCCGTCGCAGAAGAGCTGTCCCAGTTCCTTCTCGTGCCAGGCGATGCCGTGCGCGTCGACCAGATCGATGAAATCCTGCGGCGTGTAGCGCGCCAGCGCCGACTTGCAGAAATGCGGGTTGCCCGAGATGTACTGCGCCGGCGTGGTGCCGGTGTTGGTGAAATTGCAGTGGCCGCCGCCGGACATCAGGATCTTCTTGCCGACCTTGTTGGCGTGGTCGAGCACCAGCACGCGCCGGCCGCGCTGGCCGGCCGCGATCGCCGCCATCAGGCCGGCCGCACCGGCGCCGAGGACGATGACGTCCCAGTCGGTGGACGCCAGGACAGGGGAAGCGGAGGCAGGGGCTGCGGGCATCGCGGGCGGGGCGGAACAGGGGCGCGCAGTCTAGCGGTCGTCGGCGGGAGGCGTCGCCGCCGCCTTGCATCCGCGTCACCGTGTCGTCGACGCGCGATGCGATCCGCGGGCAGCGCGATGCCGGTCGCCGGGTGCGGATGCGGCGTGTCCTGGCCAAAAAATGCCTCGCGCCCGCAGTGCGTGCCGACTTTCGGCGCGCGGCGGCAGCCCCTGACTGCCGCGCGTAGCCGGACCCGGGTGCGCGCGGGATAATGCTGCGATGACCGTCTCGCCACCCTGGCACCTGTACCTGCTCGAATGCCGGGACGGCAGCTACTACGCGGGCATCACCCTCGATCTCGAAGCGCGCTTCATCGCACACGCCCTCGGGCGCGGGGCCAAATACACGCGGGCCAACCCGCCGGTGCGCATCGTCGCCAGCCGGATGTTTCCCGACCGCGCCAGCGCATCGCGCGCGGAATGGCAGCTCAAGCGCCAGCCGCGCGCACGCAAGCTGGCCTGGCTGCTCGCACTGGCCTGAGTCCCGCCCGGGGGCGGGCTTCGAGGCCTGGAGCGCCGTCAGGAGGGCGGGTTCGCCGCCGGACGCATATCACCCGTATCGAGCCAGCGCTGGTGCCATGACAGCGCCTCGGGCAGCAGATGCGGGGTGTGCTTGCCGTAGCTGTCGCGCAGTGCACGCTCGAAGTAGTCCTCGAGCGCGTCGCGATAGTCGGGGTGCGCGCAGCGGTCGATCAACTGCCGCGCGCGCTGCTTGGGCGACAGCCCACGCAGGTCCGCCAGGCCCTGCTCGGTGACGATGATCGAGACATCGTGCTCGGTGTGGTCGACGTGGCTGACCATCGGCACGATGGACGAGATCGTGCCGTTCTTCGCGGTACTCGGGCTCATGAAGATGGACATGAAGCCGTTGCGCGCGAAGTCGCCGGAACCGCCGATGCCGTTCTGCATGCGACTGCCCATGATGTGGGTGGAGTTGATGTTGCCGTACAGGTCCACCTCGACCATTCCGTTCATGCCGATGCAGCCCAGCCGCCGCACCAGTTCCGGATGGTTGGAGATCTCCTGCGTGCGCAGGATGATCTTGCGGCGGAAGAAGTCGATCTCGTCCTTGAACGCGGCATTGGCCTCGGGGCTCATCGCAAAGCCGGTGCACGAGGCACTGGCCAGCACCCCGCTGCGCAGCAGGTCGAGCATGCCGTCCTGGATCACTTCGGTGAAGGCGGTGAGATCGCGGAAGCCGCTCTTCGCCAGTCCCGCCAGCACGGCATTGGGAATATTGCCCACGCCCGACTGCAGCGGCAGCAGGTTGGCCGGCAAGCGGCCCTTGTCCACTTCGTGGCGCAGGAATTCGATCAGGTGCCCGGCGATCTGCTCGCTGGTCGCATCGACGGGACTGAAAGGACTGTTGCGGTCCGGGGCCCGCGTGCGCACGACCGCGACGATCTTGTCCGGATCCACGCGCAATGCGGTCTCGCCGATCCGGTCGTCCGGATGTTCCAGCGGAATCGGCCGGCGGTGCGGCGGCAGCGCGGTGCCGTAGTAGATGTCGTGCATGCCTTCGAGACCGGCCGGCTGCCAGTCGTTGACCTCCACGATCACGTGCTTGGCCAGGTCCAGCCAGGTCTTGGAATTGCCCACCGACGTCGACGGCACGATGCTGCCGTCCTCGCGGATCGCGACGGCCTCAATCACCGCCACATCGATATCGCCGTAGAAACCGAACCACGCGTGCTGCGCGACATGGCTCAGGTGCGCGTCGATGTAGGCCAGCGTGCCGTCGTTGATCCGGCGCCGCGCATCGGGATCGCTCTGGAACGGCAGCCGCAGCGCGATGCCGTCGACCTTGGCCAGCGCGCCGTCGAGTTCCGGCGCAGTGGATGCGCCGGTCAGCAGCCGGATCTGGAATGCCTCGCCGGCCGCGTGTGCGGCCTCGATACGGGCGGCCAGCGCCTGCGGCACCGACTTCGGATACCCGGAGCCGGTGAACCCGCTCATGGCCACGGTCTGGCCGGGGTGGATCAGGGCGGCAGCGGTCGCGGCGGGCACGACTCGGTCGCGCAGGGCGGCGTTGCGGATGCGGTCTTCGGACATGGTGGTGGAGCACGCGGGGGAATCGCGATTATCGCCTGTGGCCGGGTGCCCCGGTGGGGTGCAGTGGCTATAGTCGTGCGCCGTACCGGAACACGCCGTCCCATGTCGCATGCGCCTTCTTCGTCCTTGCCCACCGTCGCCTGCGCCGCCGGCGGCACCGGGGGGCACCTGTTTCCCGCCGAGGCGCTGGCGCGGGAACTGCAGCGGCGCGGGCATCCGGTGGTGATCTACACCGAACGCCGTGGCGCCGCGTACACGCAGGCGCTGGCCGGGCTCGACCACGTGGTGCTGCCCGCGCGCAGTCTCGAGGGCGGCCTGGCCGGAAAGCTTGCCGCCGGCCTGACCATCCTTCGCGCGACTGCCCTGGCGCGCGCCGACATGGTGCGTCGCCGGGTGCGCCTGCTGGTGGGGTTCGGCGGCTATCCGAGCTTCGCGCCCGCATTGGCCGCGAAAAGCCGGGCGCTGCCGCTGTTGCTGCACGAGCAGGGCGCGCGCCTGAGCATGGCCAACCGCAAGCTGCTGCGCTTCGCCGACGGGGTGGCGACCTCGTTCCCCGCCACCACGGGACTCGACGGGTTCGATCCCGCCCGGATCGTGAATACGGGGAATCCGGTGCGCCAGGCCATTCTCGACGCGCGGGGCGACTATCCATCGCTCGATCCGCACGGCCCGCTTCGCCTGCTCGTCGTCGGCGGCAGCCAGAGCGCGCGGGTGTTCGGCGAAGTGGTGCCCCCGGCCTTGCTGCAGTTGCCCGTGTCGATCCGGCATCGACTGCAGGTGTCGCTGCAGATGAAGGGCGACGCGGTCGCCAGCGTCGAAGCCGCACTGCAGGCCGGCGGTATCGAGGCGACGGTGCGCCCGTTCTTCGACGACATGGGCGCGCGTCTGCGTGACGCGCACCTGGTGATCACGCGCGCTGGCGCGACGACCGCCGCCGATCTGCTGAGCATGGGCCGCCCCGCGGTACTCGTACCGATTCCGCAGGGCGGTTCGCGCGACGAACAGCGCCGCAATGCCGAGACCCTGGCGGCAGCGGGAGTGGGCTGGTGCCTGCCGGAATCGGAGTTCACGCCGGAGCGGCTGTCCGAGCTGCTGGCCGGGGCGTTCGCGTCGCCCACCGTGCTGCCGGACGCGGCACGCGCCTCGGCCGCACTCGGCCGCCCCCAGGCGGCAGCGACGCTGGCCGATCTGGTCCAGGAAACGCTTGCCCGCAATCCCTGAGCGTCCGCGCGCGCGAACCGGGTCACGCTGATGCCGTGCGTCGCCCAGCGGCACGCCGGCTTCCGCGGCGCCTGCGTTCCAGATTTAGCAGCACGCCCGGCAGCCGGACAGCCGGACAGCCGGACAGCCTTCATTGCGATGGTCCGATCGTCAGGGGCGCCGCTCCTGTCGGATCTGGTTCCGGCCCAACTACCCGCCGGCTTGCACAGTTGTCATGGCCGCCGGCCGGCGAGCCGCTCCACGAGCTGGTGGTGGTCGCACGTCCTGCCGCGCGCCGGCATTTCCGTGTCCCCAGTCGGCCGAGTCCGCATCCGCGCCCGGCATCCAGCCGTGTGGACGGGACACCGCGGGCGCTACCGGCTCTGCAGTCGGTGGTGGGCGATGCGCCCGCGTCGGCGGCGTGTCTGGGCGATGAGCGGCGGGGGCGCTCGCAGAGGGACGGCCTCCCCAGGTCGCGATGCTTTCTTGTACCTGCCAGTATCGTTTTGCAATGCAGCGTGCAATGCCCTAACAACTCTTTCACTATCGCCCTGCACCCGACGTGGGGGAGGGAGCAAGCCCGTGACCGGTTCGCCGGAAGCGGGCTTTTTTATTGCCTGGCGTTTGTCGCGCGATGCGCGCCGCACCTTCGCGGCATGGAGTGCGCCCCGCAGCTGGCGCGACGGGCAATGCGACAATCCGTCGATGCACGACATGCCCCCTGAACTCGACGCCCATCTCGACCGGCTTCTGGCCCGCTTGCCGGCGACTGTACGCAGCGATGCCGCCGCGATGGCCCGCGTGTCCCCGGTTGCGCTGGCCAGCGATTTCGCCCTGGAGGTGCTGCAGCGGCAGCCCGACGTGCTGGCGCAACTGCTGGGCGATGATGCGAGGAGCGGCATCGCGGCGCCTGCGCTGACGCCCGCCAACCGCGGGGAGTGGCCGGCCCTGCTGCGCCGGTATCGCGCCGCGTGCTCGGCCCGGCTGGTCTGGCGGGATGTGCACGGGGTCGACGATGTCGATGCGACGCTCGCCGGCAGTACCCGGCTCGCGGAAACCTGCCTGTCGCTGGCGCTGGAGGCGCTCGAAGGCGAGTTCGTCGAGCGCTACGGCCACGTGCGCGATGCCGAGGGTCGCGCGGTCCATCTGGTCGTGTTCGGGCTCGGGAAGCTCGGCGGCGGCGAGCTCAATTTCAGCTCCGACATCGACCTGATCTACGGCTTCGCCGCTGCAGGTGACAGTGATGGCGCGCGCCCGCTGGCCGCCGAGGCCTATTTCACCCGTCTCGGCCAGCAGCTGACGAGACTGCTGGACGAGACCACGGCCGACGGCTTCAGTCATCGCGTGGACCTGCGCCTGCGTCCGTTCGGCAATGCCGGACGCATCGCCCTGAGCTTCGCGGCGATGGAGCAGTACTTCCAGCACGAAGGCCGCGACTGGGAGCGGTATGCCTGGCAGAAAGCCCGGCCGGTCGCGGGCGACATCGAGGCGGGCGAACGCTTTCTCGTCCAGTTGCGGCCCTTCATCTATCGCCGTTATCTCGACTACGGCGCACTCGACGGCCTGCGGCAGATGAAGGCGATGATCGCCGCCGAGGTGGCGCGCAAGGATCTTGCAGACGACATCAAGCGCGGCGAAGGCGGGATTCGCGAGATCGAATTCCTGGCCCAGGCGCTGCAGTTGATCCGCGGCGGCCGCGAGCCGGCGCTGCGCGAGCGCCGGCTGATGCCTGCGCTCGAGGCCCTGCACGCGCATGCGCAGATCGATGCGGACACGCTGGCCCTGCTGCAGCACGCGTACCGCTTCCTGCGCCGGCTGGAAAACCGCCTGCAGATGCTGCGCGACGCGCAGACGCACCGGCTGCCGTCCGATCCGCTGGACCGGCTGCGCGTTGCTCGCGGCCTCGGCCATGTCGACTGGGCCTCGCTCGAAGACGCGCTATGCACACAGCGCGCCGCCGTGGCCCAGGAATTCGATGCGCTGTTCGCGGTGCGCAGCCAGCAGCGCAGCGTCGAGGCCGATGGCGACATCGCCGGCTACTGGAAAGCGCTGCCTGACGGGGGCGCGCCGGCGGTGCTCGAGGCTGCGGGCTTTGCGGATGCGGCGGATGTCGACTCGGCGCTGCGCGACTTCGCCCGTTCGCCGAGCGTGCGCGATCTCTCGGATGCGGCGCGTGCGCGGCTCGACCGCCTGATGCCGGTCCTGCTGCAGGCCTCGGCGCCTGCGGACCGCCCGCTTCAGGCGATCCGCCGGCTGCTCGCGCTGCTGCACAACATCCTGCGCCGGGCCAGTTACCTGGCCCTGCTCGACGAGCGGCCGGCTGCGCTCGCGCGCCTGGTGGGAGTGGTCACGCGCAGCGCGTTCCTCGCCGAGCGCGTGGCCGCCCATCCGCTGCTGCTCGACGAACTGCTCGACGCGCGCGCGGAAGGCCCCCTGCCGCAACGCGGCGATCTGGCGGAGGCCTGCGCACGGGCCCTGCGCCAGCCCGATCTCGAAGCCTCGTTGCTCGCGCTCAACGAGACCCGTCAACAACTCAGCTTCCGGATCGCGCTGGCCACGCTCGATGGGCGGCAGTCCGGCCAGGATGCGACGCGTCAGCTGGCGTGGCTGGCCGACGCGGTCGTAGACGTCGTACTGGCACTCGCCAAGCGCGACCTCGAGGCCGCCCATGGCGCGCTGCCGGACGCGCGCTTCGCGGTCGTCGGCTACGGCAGCCTGGGGGGCGAGGAACTGGGCTTCGGCTCCGACCTCGACCTGGTGTTCCTCTACGACGCCCCGCCGGGGGCGCAATCGGACGGGGCGCGGCCGCTGGACGCGCAGCGCTGGGCGGCGCGACTGGGCCAGAAGATCGTTGCGCTGCTGGGCACCGTGACCGGCGGCGGTCGGCTCTACGACGTGGACGTACGGCTGCGGCCCGACGGCGGTAAGGGCCTGCTGGTGTCTTCGCTGGCGAGTTATTCGGAATACCAGCGCGAGCGGGCGTGGACCTGGGAGCACCAGGCGCTGGTGCGGGCGCGCTTCGTCGCGGGCGACGACGCCATGGCCGCGGTCTTCGAGGAGGTCCGGCGGACGACACTGTCCGCCCCCCGCGATCCGGCCGTGCTGCGCGAAGATGTCGCAGCGATGCGGCGACGCATGCGCGCCGAGCTCGATCGCAGCACCGAGGGGTTCTTCGACCTCAAGCAGGGCGAGGGCGGCCTCGTCGACCTGGAGTTCCTGCTGCAGTACCTCGTGTTGCGCGAGGCCGCCACGCGGCCAGCGCTGCTCGGTCCGCGCGCGACCCCCCTGCTGCTGGAGGCTGCGGGCGCCGAGAACCTGCTGGACCCGGCAACCAGCGCCAGCCTGCGCGCCGCGCACGCGACGCTGCTGGAGCTGGCCCTGGGCTGCAGCCTGGACCGCCGCACCCGGATCGTGCCCGCCAGTCCCGGACTGGCTGCAGCGCGTGAAACGATCTGTCGCGTGGCCCGATGGTCCTGAACAGGCCGCTCTTCATCCGTCAGTTGCAGGTGGGTCCGGATAATCATCCAACTCGCTGCGGCAGCCTCTCGAAAGCCTCATGAGGATCCCCGTCGGGTCTTCCGCAACCATTCCATTTCCAGAACGTTCGGGAACTTCCGCGCGCCTTAGCAGTCTTAGATGGCGACTGCTAACATCCACTCCATGAGTACGCAGACCATGTCCCACGCCCTGGTTGCCAACAGCCTTCCGATTCCCAGCCCGCTTGGTTCGCTGGACGCCTACATCAGCGCCGTGCACCGTATCGAGGTGCTGTCGGTCGAAGAGGAGCAGGCGCTCGCGCAGCGCTACCGCGACCACGAGGATCTCGATGCCGCGCGCGAACTGGTGCATTCGCACCTGCGCTTCGTCGTGCATGTCGCCCGTGGCTACAACGGTTACGGACTGCCGCTCGGCGACCTGATCCAGGAGGGCAACATCGGCCTGATGAAGGCCGTCAAGCGCTTCGACCCCGATGTCGGCGTGCGCCTGGTGAGCTTCGCGGTGCACTGGATCCGCGCCGAGATGCACGAGTTCATTCTCAAGAACTGGCGCATCGTCAAGGTCGCCACGACCAAGGCCCAGCGCAAGCTGTTCTTCAACCTGCGCAAGAGCAAGAAGCGTCTGGGCTGGCTCAATGCCAGCGAGGTCAAGGCGGTCGCCGCGGATCTCAACGTGTCCGAGCGCGAGGTGCTGGAGATGGAGTCGCGCCTGTCCGGCCGCGACATCGGCTTCGACGCGCCTGCAGGCGAGGACGACGACAACGCGCCGCCGGCGCCGGTCGCCTACCTGGTGGCGCAGGACGAGGGCCCGGCCCAAGCCTATGAGCGCAACGACAGCGAGGAGAACAAGCTCGAGCTGCTGCGCGAAGGCATGGCCTCGCTCGATGCCCGCTCGCGCGACATCATCAGCCGCCGCTGGCTCGACGACGAGCACAAGGTGACGCTGCAGGAACTGGCAGACGAGTACGGCGTCTCCGCCGAGCGCATCCGCCAGGTCGAAGCCAACGCGCTGAAGAAGATGAAGGCGCTGTTCGCGGCCTGATCCGTCGCGCCAGTCGGCTACGAAACGGCCCGCGCAAGCGGGCCGTTTTTCTTTGCACCGGGCACGTGGCGTCGCCGCCCCCAGGTCACCACTTGAACAGCACCAGGCTCACCGCCAGCGCGGCCATGCCGCTGACCAGGCCGTATACCGTCTCGTGGCCCTTCGCGTAGCGCTTGGCCGCCGGCAGCAGTTCGTCGAGCGCAAGAAAGACCATCACACCGGCGATCAGCCCGAACACCACGCCGAACACCGGCTCCGACAGGTACGGCCGCAGCACGGCGTAGCCGATCAACGCCCCGATCGGTTCGGCCAGGCCCGACAGCAGGCAGGCCAGGAACGCGTAGAGCTTGTTGTTCGTCGCGAAATACACCGGCACCGCGATCGCGATGCCCTCGGGAATGTTGTGGATCGCGATCGCGAACGCCAGCGGCAGGCCAACGCCCGGGTTCTCGAGTGTCGCGAAGAACGTGGCCAGGCCCTCCGGAAAGTTGTGCGCGGTGATCGCGATCGCGGTGAGCAGGCCGACGCGGCGGATGTAGCTGGTGTTGTGCTCGCGGAAATAGGGGTCGTCCACTTCCAGCCGCTCGTGCGGGTTGGGGACCAGCCGGTCGATGGCGACGATGCACAGCAGGCCGCCCAGAAACGACAGCGTGCCCCAGGTGAAGCCCAGCTGGCCGCCGTAGGCATTTGTGAAGGCCTGGACCGCCTTGTCCAGGATCTCGGTCAGCGACACGTAGACCATGGCGCCGGCGGCGAAGGCGAGGCCGAAGGCCAGCAGCCGGGCGTTGGGCTGCTTGGCGAAGATCACCATCAGGCTGCCGAGCCCGGTCGCCAGGCCGGCCGCGGTGGTCACGCCGAGCGCGATGAGAAAGTTGGAGCTCGAGACTTCGATCATGCGTTGGCCCGGGCGGAGCGTGGAGGCGGGGCGCGACGCCGGTGGACTGCAGTCGCGGGAAGACGCGGCGCCATGCTATCCGAGAGCGCGCGGTTGAGGCGTGTCGACCGTCGGGGCGCCCATCGGCCCAGCTGCGCGTCGCTGGCGCCAGCCACGACCCGCGTGCGTACATGGCCAGCGCCCGCCTGCCGGTGCCAGCGCGGGGCGGGCTGCGCGATGTGGTGCAGCTCCCCGGGACTCGTGCGGTAGTCCCGCATCGCCAGCGCGAACGGGCGGCCCGGACCCGCTTACGCCACGCCACGGCGGCAGCCGCAGCGCGGCCGTGCCCGCCTGTCGGCCCGCGCCTGTGCGCGGGGGACGGTCAGAGCCGCGCGCGCTGCGCGGTCAGCGCGTCGTACTGCGCGGTCCAGTCGACGAGGCGCTGACGTTCCTGGTCGACGACCGCGGCCGGCACCTTGTCGCTGAACTTCGCGAGCTTGGCGGCGCTCTTGTCCTTCTCGCTGGACACCCGGGCGATCTCCTTGTCGAGGCGCGCACGTTCGGCGTCCAGGTCGACCAGGCCCTCGAGGGGCACGAACAGCGCCAGCTCGCCCACCAGTGCGGACGCCGCTGGCGGCAGGTCGGCGTCGGGCGTAGTGCCATCGAGCACTTCGATGTTCGACAGACGGTTGAGGAAGCGCAGCTGGGAGGCGCAGCGTTGCAGGCGCGCGGCGTCGCGATCATTGCCGGCGCGCGCCAGCAGCGGGACCTGCTTCGACGGCGAGACGCCGAGCTCGCTGCGGATTCGCCGCAGCGCGGTGACCATCTGCTTGAGCCACTCGATGTCGGTGGTGGCCTGGGCGTAGTCCGCGACGCGTGCGTCGGATGCCGGGTACGGCTGCAGCGAGATCGTCTCCGCTTCGATGCCGACACGCGGCGCAACCTGGCGCCACAGTTCTTCGGTGACGAACGGGATCAGCGGATGCAGCAGTCGCAGCAGCGATTCGAGCACGTGCAGCAGGGTATGGCGGGTGCTGCCCGCAGCCGCGGCGTCGTCGCCGAGCAGTGCAGGCTTGGCGAGTTCGACGAACCAGTCGCAGAAGTCGTTCCATGCGAATTCGTACAGCGTCTGCGCAAGCAGGTCGAAGCGGTAGCTCTCGAAGTGCGTGCGCGCCTCGTCGGCCGTGCCCGCCAGCCGTGCGAGGATCCACTTTTCGGCATCCGTCGCCGGTTCGAGCGCGCCACCGGGCCGGAAGCCCTCGGTGTTCATCAGCACGAAGCGCGTCGCGTTCCAGAGCTTGTTGCAGAAGTTCTTGTAGCCCTCGGCGCGGCCCAGATCGAACTTGATGTCGCGGCCGGGGCCAGCCAGCGCGGCCATCGTGAAACGCAGCGGATCGGCGCCGTGGGCGGCGATGCCCTCGGGGAATTCCTTGCGCGTGGCCTTTTCGATCTTCGGCGCGTCCTTGGGCTTCATGAGCCCGGTGGTGCGCTTGGCGACCAGGTCCTCGATGCTGATGCCGTCGATGATGTCGAGCGGATCGAGCACGTTGCCCTTCGACTTCGACATCTTCTGGCCATCGCGGTCGCGGACCAGGCCGGTCATGTAGACGTCGCGGAACGGCACCTGGCCGGTCAGGTGGTCGGTCAGCATGATCATCCGGGCGACCCAGAAGAAGATGATGTCGAAGCCGGTGACGAGCACGCTCGACGGCACGAACTGTTCGAAGCCGCGCTCGGCCATCGCAGCCTCGTCAGGCCAGCCCATCGTGTTGATCGGCCACAGGCCCGAGGAGAACCAGGTCTCGAGCACGTCGGTGTCCTGGGTCAGCGCAACATCGGCGCCCAGGCCGGCCTTCGCACGCGCTTCGGCTTCGTCGCGGCCGACGTAGGCGCGGCCATCGGCGTCGTACCACGCGGGAATGCGATGCCCCCACCACAGCTGGCGGCTGATGCACCAGTCCTGGATGTTCTCCATCCAGTGGCGGTAAGTGTTGGTCCAGTTCGGCGGGACGAACCTGACCTCGCCACTCTCGACGAGGTCCATGCCGCGTTTCGCGAAGCCCTCCATCGCGACGAACCACTGGTCGGTCAGGTACGGCTCGATGACCTGGCCGGTGCGGTCGCCGCGCGGGACCTGCAGCTTGTGCGGCTTCGTCTCCACCAGGAAGCCTTCCGCTTCCAGATGGGCGAGCACCGCCTTGCGTGCGTCGAAACGGTCGAGACCGCGGTAGCGCTCGGGCGCGTTCTCGTTGAGCGCGGCATCGGGCGTGAACAGGTTGATCATCGGCAGGCCGTGGCGCTGGCCGACCTGGTAGTCGTTGAAATCGTGCGCGGGCGTGACCTTGACCACGCCGGTGCCGAAGGCGCGGTCGACATAGCCGTCGCCGATGACCGGGATGGTGCGGCCGGTCAATGGCAGCACCACCGACTTGCCGATCAGGTGCGCATAACGCGCGTCGTCGGGATGCACCATCGCCGCGGTGTCGCCGAGCATGGTTTCCGGGCGCGTCGTCGCGACGACCAGGTAATCGCGCGTTTCGCGCAGCGTCTCGTTGCCGTCGGCGTCGACTTCGATGTGTTCGTAGCTCGCGCCATCGGCCAGCGGGTAGCGGATCGACCACAGCGAACCGTCTTCTTCCTCGCTGATGACCTCCAGATCGGAGATCGCGGTCTTGAGCACCGGGTCCCAGTTGACCAACCGCTGGCCGCGGTAGATCAGGCCTTCCTCATGCAGGCGCACGAAGGCTTCGACGACGGCCTGCGAGGGCAGCGGATCCATGGTGAAGGTCTTGCGCGACCAGTCACCCGACGCGCCGAGCCGGCGCATCTGGCGCTCGATCGTGTCGCCGGACTGGCCCTTCCACTCCCACACTTTCTCGATGAAACCGTCGCGACCCAGGGAGTCGCGGGTCTCGCCCTTGCCTTCCAGCGCGAGGTTGCGCGAGACCACCATCTCGGTCGCGATGCCGGCGTGGTCGGTGCCCATCTGCCACAGCGTGCGGTCGCCGAGCATGCGGTGGTAGCGGATCAGCGCGTCCTGCAGCGTGTGCTGGAAGGCGTGGCCCATGTGCAGCGTGCCGGTGACGTTCGGTGGCGGCAGCAGGATGGAGTAGGCCGGGCCGTCGCCCTGTGGCTGGAAGACGCCGGACTGCTCCCATTCCGCGTAGAGGCGGGCTTCGAAGGTGCCGGGGTCGTAGCTGGGGGCGAGGGTGTCGGTCATGGTGGCAGGTCGCGTTGGTCTTCTCGGTCACGCGAGAAGGTGCCCGGTGGGCGGATGGAAGGGGTCGCCGGATGCGGCACGCATCGCGCGTGGCGCGCGCCTGCGATCCGGCCGCTCCCGCAGGCGGGAGCGGTGCACTCACATGTCGTACTTGCTGACCTCGAGGCCGGCTGCCTTGTACTGCTTCCAGCGCTCGCGCAGCGGTTCTCGCGCCGAGTCGTCGGCGGGCACCACCTCGAGCACGCGCTCGAAGCCGGGCGGCGCCACCGCATCACGCAGGTTGACGACCAGGGCGCGCATCGGCGCGTCGAAGTCCGGTGTGGCGATCAGGACGGGTGTTTCGTCGTCCTCCTCGTCCATGCCGGCGATCTGGTGCGGGATGTAGGCGTCCTCGCCCATGTCCCACAGCATGTCGTCGAGCGCTTCGGCCTGCGCGGCGTCGCGCGCGAGGACCAGCGTCCACAGGTCGGCCGCATAGGCCTTGCGGACCAGTTCGCAGACCAGGCGCAACGGTCCCTCGCGGAACCGCGGCTTGGCGATCAGATAGAAGTCGGCGCGGGCCATACGGGCAGGCGGCGGGCCGCGATCGGCACTCCGGCGCAATGCGGGAGTGCCGCGTGGCCCTGGCCGGTCAGGCGACCTGGTCCATCAGCCACTGGCTCAGCAGGCCCACCGGCCGGCCGGTGGCATAGGCCATCTTGCCGCTGCCGCTGGCGCTGCCCGCGATGTCGAGATGCGCCCAGCGCTGGCCTTCGGTGAAGCGCGACAGGAAGCAGCCCGCGGTGATCGCGCCGCCCCAGCGGCCGCCGATGTTGTAGACATCGGCGAAGTTGGAATCGAGCATCGGCTGGTATTCATCCCACAGCGGCAGGCGCCAGGCCCGGTCGAACACGTGCTCGCCCGCAGCCAGCAACTCCGCGGCCAGGTCGTCGTGCTTGCTCATCAGGCCGGTCGCCTGCGTGCCCAGCGCGACCATGCAGGCGCCGGTCAGCGTGGCGACGTCGACCAGCGCGGCCGGCTCGAAGCGCTCGGCATAGGTCAGCGCGTCGCACAGGATCAGGCGGCCCTCGGCGTCGGTGTTGCCGACCTCGATGGTCTTGCCCGACATGCTGGTGATCACGTCAGACGGGCGATACGCGTCACCGTCGATGCCGTTCTCGACCGCCGGGACGACGACGCGCAGGTTGATCGGCAGGTCGAGGCCGACCACGGACACGAAGGTGCCCATGACCGACGCCGCGCCGCACATGTCGAACTTCATCTCCTCGATCCCGCCCTGCGTCTTGAGGTTGACGCCGCCGGTGTCGAAGGTGATGCCCTTGCCGACCAGGACATAGGGCTTGGCATCCCCGCCGTTGTTCCAGCTCAGGACGACCAGGCGCGGCCGGTTGGCCGAGCCGCGCGCCACGGCGAGCAGTGAGCCCATGCCCAGCGCTTCCATGTCCTTCTCTTCGAGCACCTCGCAGGAGGCCTTGTCGAAGCCGGCGGCGAATGCCTGCGCCTGCTCACCGAGATAGGCCGGGTTGCAGATGTTGGGCGGCAGGTTGCCGAGCTCGCGGGCGAACTTCACGCCTGCGGCGATCGCCTTGCCCTGGTCCAGCGCCACGGCATCGTCGCCGACGATCGAAATCGCCGCCAGCCGCTCGGGTTCGCGCTTCTTGTTCTGCGCGCCCAGGGTGGCCGTGTAGCGATAAGCGGCGTGATCAGCGGCGATCACGGCCTGGCGGATCTTCCAGGCGGTGTCGCGGCCCGCCACATCCAGGTCGGCCAGCGCGATCGCGGCACTGGCGCTGTTGCCGTCGCGCAGTGCGCGCACGGCGTCGCCGATCGCCTTGAGATACTGCGGCACGCCGAACTTGGCGCGTTCGCCGAGCCCGATCGCCAGCACGCGCGGCGCACTGACGCCCGGCAGGTCGTGCAGCAGGGTCGTGCGGCCGGCCTTGCCGGCCAGATCGCCACGAGCGGCCAGCGCGGCCAGCCGGCCGCCGCTCGCGGTATCGATGGCGGCAGCGGCGCCGGCCAGCGGGCCGTCGGCGAACACGCCAATGACGAGGCAGTCGGCCGACAGGGCGGCGGGCGTCTCGTGGTTCAGGGAGAATTCGAGGGTCATCAACCAGATTCCAAGGAGTGATCGGTACACTTCACGGTCCAGCGCGCGGCGCCCGTGTCAGGCTTGCCGCCGCAGAAGCGCCGTGGTGGCGCGACTGGACGAACCCCCAAGTCTAAAGCAAAGCCCCCACGCCTGATGTCGAAGCTCGACCGATACCTCTCCCGCGAATTGGCCCAGTCCACGTTCGCCGCCCTCGTGGTGCTGCTGATCGTGAGCCTGGGCGGCGTATTCGCAGACGTGCTCAGCGACATCGCCCGCGGTCGGGTGCCGGCCAAGCTGATGCTGGCCCAGCTGGGCCTGCAGGTCATCAATTACCTGCCGCTGATCCTGCCGCTGGGCCTGATGCTCGGGCTGATGATGGGTTTCGGCCGGCTCTACCGCGATTCGGAAATGCCGGTGCTGACCTCGGTGGGCATCGGCCCCCGGCGCCTGCTGCGGCCCCTGGCGCTGGTGGTGGCGCCGATGCTGCTGGTCATCGGCGCGTGCTCGCTGTGGCTGGGCCCATGGGCGCGTGATTATTCGCAGCAGATGATCGAGGCCGGCCAGCGCAGCCTGCTGGTCTCGGGCCTGGAGGCGGGGCGATTCGTCGAGTTCCCGGGCGGCAGCGGCGTGATCTACGTCAATGCGATGTCCGATGACGGCAGCAAGCTCGGCCGGGTCTTCGTCTACCGCCAGGACGAGGACCGCATGGACGTCACCACCGCGCTGAGTGGTGCGCTGAGCATCGACGGCACCGAGCGCTTCCTGCGCCTGGACGAGGGGTTCCGCGTCGAGGGTCCGCTCGACGCCGGCCTCGACTACCGGCTGATGCGCTACGCCAGCAACGAATTGCGCTTGCCTGCAGCGGAGGCGCGGGCGGACGGTGATGACCCCGAGCTGCAGCCGACCTGGGCGTTGCTCGGGGATGCGCGGCCGCAGGCGCGCGCCGAGCTTCACTACCGGCTCGCGCCGGTGCTGCTGACGCTGGCGTTCGCGCTGCTGGCGGTGCCGCTCGCCCGCAGCCCCCCTCGCCAGGCACGCTACGGTCGGATGATGACCGGCTTTCTGGCCTACGTGCTGGGGATGAATTTCATGATGCTCGGCAAGGACTGGGTGGGCGAAGGCCGCATTCCGGTGGCGCTGGGCCTCTGGTGGCTGGTCCTGCCGCTGCTCGGCTTCGCCGCCTGGATGTACTTCACTGACGGCCGGGTCGTCGCACCGAAGTGGAAGCGCGCGAAATGAGGCCATTGCTGCGCATCCACGATGTCTACGTCGCCCGCGTCGTCACGGTGATGGTGCTGGCGACCTGGGTGGTTCTGGTCGGCCTCGACGCGCTGATGGCCGGTGTCAGCGAGATCGGCGCCGTCGGTCAGGGTGATTACACCTACCTGGGCGCAGTGACCTACGTCCTGCAGACCTTGCCGCGGCGCGCCTATGTCATGTTTCCCACCGCGGCGGTCATCGGCGCGTTGATGGGCCTGGGGCAACTGGCCGCGACCTCGGAACTGATTGCGATGCGCGCGGTCGGTCTATCGCGCACGCGCCTGAGCGTGTCGGTCGCGCTGCCGCTGCTGGTGCTGACAGCGTTGATGATGATCAACGGCGAGACCCTCGGCCCGATGGCCCAGCGCAACGCGGACAGCATGAAGTCGGCCGCGCGCTCGAGCGACATGATCGTGGGCCGGTATTCGGGTCTGTGGGCGCGCGAGGGCGACACCTTCCTCAACGCCCAGAACGGCAACGAGATCAGCGACGACAGCGGAAGCCGCATCCAGCTGCAGGACGTGCGTCTGTTCGAATTCGCGAGCGATGGCCGTCTGGAATCGGTCGCGCATGCGCAGACCGCCGAGCACAGCGCGGGCGGCTGGGTGTTGCAGGACGTCAAGCGCACCTGGTTCGAGCCCCGCGCTGTCACCCGCACCGAAGCCAACGAGGAACGCTGGGAATCCCAGCTCGATGCGTCCACGCTGGCGGCCAGCGCCAGCAACATCTGGCGGCCCCGCTACATGCCGGCAAGCGAATTGCGGGCGGGCATCGAGTACCGCCATCGCAACCAGCTCGATGCCAGCGAATTCGAGGAACACTACTGGGGCCGCTGGTTCTATCCGCTCAACGTGCTCGCGCTGTGCCTGGCCGCGATCCCGTTCGCCTTCGGCTCGCTGCGAAGCGGCAATGCCGGCAAGCGGCTCTTCATCGGCGTGGTCTTCGCACTGGGCTTCTGGCTCGCCCAGATGCAGGTGGTCAAGCTCGCCGCGGTCTACCACCTCGATTACCGCCTCGCCTACCTGATCCCGCCGGTGGTGATGCTGGTCATCTCCTGGGCGCTGTTCCGCCGACGGAGCGGGTAAGCCGACCGCCGCTCGCGCAGCACTGGCGCGGGGGCGGAAGACGTCCGGCCGGCTTCGCCGCGGATCGGCGCGCGGAGGGAACGAGCCCTTGCGACTGATCACGATCACACGCGGCGAACGCGGTGAGACTCCATTGCTGCAGAAGCGGCGGGGCGCGCGCAGGGACGCCTCGAGCGCCTTGGGGTCTGGCAGAGCCCGGGGGTTGCTGGGCCGCCGGCGTTGAAGGCTTGTCGGCCTGCCGCGCTGGCCCGCGCATGTCGCGCCTGCCAGACCCATTGCCCGATGCGGTGGGACCGGTCCCGTTTCGCGGGGACGGCGCGGACGCCGCGAACCCGCTCAAGCGGGTCATCCCCAATCCCACTCAGCCCTTGCGCGCGGGCTCGCGCATCAGTCGGGTTCCGCTCGCGCGGTCGTGCCAGGTCAGGCGGTCGCGATCGATCCAGGCCCACCAGAACCCCAACCCCCCGGCCAGCAGTGACAGCATTCCCACGCCGAAGCGCAGCCACAGTGCTTTGGTCGACGGGCGTTGGCCTGCGGAATCGCGCACCCGCAGCCGCCATGGCCGCATGCCGAGGGTCTGTCCGCCGGTCCGCCAGCTCGTCACCGCGTACAGGCCGGCGGCGACCACGCAGACCGCCCACAGCAGCCACTGCATCGCACTGAGCGGGCCGATGTTGTGGCGGACATCGCCGGCAATGAGCACGTCGATCAGCACGAACGGCACGGCGATCGCGAAGCACAGCGCGAGTACCGGCCACAGGTCGTAGAACATCGCAAGCAGCCGCCAGCCGATCAACGGGCGGGGCGGGCTGGCGACGGCGACAGTGGTGGCGGAAGCGTCGGGCGCGGACATCGGCAGAGCATAGCGGGAGCTTCGACGCCGGTCGTGCCATCGAAGCTCCCGCCGCCTAAGCTGTGCGTCATGTCCAGCACTGCGACCACACCTGCCGAGCGGCGCGCGCTTGCTGTCGCCCTGCCGGCGTTGCGCGACGACGACCGTCGCGACATCGAGGGATTCCTCGATGCGTTCTGGGCCGAGCACGGCATCGCGAGGCAGACGGCGGACGCATACCGGCGTGACCTCGAAGGGTTCGCGCGCTGGCGCGACGGGCGCGATGGCGGTATCGCGCAGGCCGATCGCGCCGCGCTGTTCGAACATCTCGCCTGGCGTACCCGGCATGGCTGGTCGCCGCGCAGCAATGCCCGCCTGCTGTCGGCGCTGCGCGCGTTCTTCGCCCATCGCCAGCGTCGCCATGGCCGGACGGACGACCCCGCCGCCCTCCTGGACCCTCCGAAGCTGCCGCGTTCGCTGCCCAAGGCGCTGGGCGAATCGGAGATCGAGGCCCTGCTGGCCGCTCCCGACATCGACGACACCGAAGGCCTGCGCGACCGCACCATGCTGGAGCTGATGTACGCCTGCGGCCTGCGGGTCAGTGAACTGGTCGAGCTGCCGACCAATGGCGTGAATCTCCGGCAGGGCGTTCTGCGGGTGACCGGCAAGGGCGAGCGCACGCGGCTTGTGCCGCTGGGCGAGGAGGCCCAGCACTGGCTACAGCGCTATATCGCCGATGCGCGGCCGCTGCTCGCTGACGGGAAGCCTACGAGCGCGACTGCGGGCGAAACCCCGCTGTTCCTCACCCGGCACCGCGTGGCGATGAGCCGCCAGCACTTCTGGTCGCTGGTGAAACGCTACGCGGGCGCGGCCGGTATCGACGCCCGCGTGAGTCCGCATGGCCTGCGGCACAGCTTCGCCACCCATCTGCTCAACCACGGCGCGGACCTGCGCGCACTGCAGATGCTGCTCGGCCACAGCTCGCTGTCGACGACCCAGATCTACACCCTGGTCGCGCGCGAGCAGCTCAAACGCCTGCACGCCACGCATCATCCGAGGGGGTGAGCGGGCGCGTCTGGGGCCGGGTGCGCGACGTGCTTGCCGGCTGGATGGGCGGCGAGGTCACGGCTCACGGCTTTTTCGGCCCTGCTCGCAGCCGCAAGGGTTTCGGCGGCTCGCTGAGGCCGGGCGCGCGATTGGCGGATTGCCCCGGCCGCGGCCAGGCCATCCCGGCGCCCGGCCACGTCATGTCACGTCATTCCGCGGCGCCCTGCCGCATCACCGACGCACGGCGGCCGCCCCAGTGGGGGCCGGAACCGGTTCAGACCTTCGTGCCAGAATGGCGGCTTCCGGGATCCCCCGCTCTTGGTCGCCACATTCGATGAAGCGATACGTGTTCGCGCTGCTCGGCGCCTTCAGTCTGTCCGCCTGCGCCCAGAATCCGGGCGCCTCCGACGCCGCGCCGGCCACCGCGGGTGCGGCGGCATCCACGCCCACCGCCGTCGAAGCACCGGCCGGCTCGCCGGCGGCCAAGGCCCGGGACGCGATCCTGTCGATCAACCCGCAGGTATCGGTCGAGAGCGTCGCCGATGCGCCGCTGCCGGGGTTCCAGGAAGTCATCGTGTCGGGCCAGGTCCTCTACGTCAGCAACGACGGCCGCTACGTGATGCAGGGCAGCCTGTTCGACGCGCGCGAACAGCGCGACCTGAGCCAGGCGGGCCTGTCGAAGCTGCGCCAGCGGCTGCTGTCGGAGGTCCCCGAGGACCAGCGGATCATCTTCGCTCCGGCGAATCCCAAGTACACGGTTTCGGTGTTCACCGATGTCGAGTGCGGCTATTGCCGCCGCCTGCACGAGGAAGTCGCCGAGTACAACAAGCGTGGCATCGCGATCGAGTACCTGGCCTTTCCGCGCATGGGCCCGGGCAGCGACGACTTCCGCCTGATGGAATCGGTCTGGTGCGCCAGCGATCGAAAGCAGGCACTGACCGCTGCGAAGTCCGGCCGTCGGGTCGAGCCTCGTACCTGCGAGAACCCGGTCGCCGCGCATTACGCGCTGGGCCAGCGCGCCGGTCTGACCGGCACGCCGATGATCATTGCCACCGACGGCACCCAGATGCCCGGCTACATGCCGCCCGACCAGCTCCTCGAGGCCCTGCAGCGCCTCGACGGGGCGGCGGTGGGCGGCGCGCGCTGACCCGCGCAGCCGGCCCGCGCTCGCGGTGGGGGCGGCGGGCCCGGCCATTGGCTACAATGGCCGGCCCTGAAAATCGGTGTCCCCGGACATGATCGTCCTCGAGGGCCAACAGGCCCTGTCACCGTTCCGTCGCGAACGGCTTGAAGCACGTCTGCAGTCGGTGTCGCCCACGCTCCGCGTGGTTGGCGCCTGGCATGTCTACTTCGTCGAGGCCGAGCCCGGGCGGACGCCCGACGACGCCACGCTCCGACGCATCCTCGAGGTCGACGCCGGCCCGGCGACGGCGTGCGCCGACGCCGCGGTCACGCGCTATGTGTCGCCGCGCCTCGGCACGATTTCGCCATGGGCGAGCAAGGCCACCGAGCTGCTGCGGGGCGCCGGCCTGCCGGTGCATCGCGTCGAGCGCGGGCTGCGGCTGGATCTGGCCGGCTGGCCGGAGGACGCCGCGCTGCAGGCGGCAGTCGCCAAGCTGCTGCACGACCCGATGACGCAGTCGCTGCTGGCCGATGTCCGGGCCGCCGACGCGCTGTTCGCGGTGCCGGCGCGCGGCGCCCTCGAGCGCATTGCGCTTGCCGATCTCGATGACGCCAACCGGCGTCTGGGACTGGCGCTCGCCGATGACGAGATCGCCTACCTGCGCGAGCGCTTCGGCGCGCTGGGGCGCGACCCCTCGGATGTCGAGCTGATGATGTTCGCCCAGGCGAACTCCGAGCACTGCCGGCACAAGATCTTCAATGCCTCCTGGACCATCGACGGCGAGGACATGCAGCGCAGCAACGGCCGCCCCGAGTCGCTGTTCGGCATGATCCGCCATACCCACGCGCAGACCCCCGAGCACACGCTGTCGGCCTACAGCGACAACGCTGCGGTCGTCGAAGGCTATCCGGCGCAGCGGTTCCGTCCCGATCCGGTGTCGTTCGAATACCGCAGCGAGCCGCTGGTCGAGAGCGCGTTCTGCATCAAGGTCGAGACCCACAACCATCCCACCGCGATCTCGCCGTTCGCCGGCGCGGCCACCGGCGCCGGTGGGGAGATTCGCGACGAGGGCGCGACCGGTCGCGGCGGCAAGCCCAAGGCTGGTCTGACCGGCTTCTCGGTCTCGCACCTGCGTATTCCGACGCTGCCGCAGCCGTGGGAGGCGCCGCGCGCGCTGAACCCGCGCATGGCACCGGCGCTGGAGATCATGCTCGACGGCCCGCTTGGCGGTGCCGCGTTCAACAACGAGTTCGGCCGCCCGAATCTGCTGGGCTATTTCCGCAGCTTCGAGCTGCCGGAAGGCGAGGACGGCCTGGTCCGTGGCTACGACAAGCCGATCATGCTCGCCGGCGGCCTGGGCGCGATCGATCGCGTGATGGTCGAGAAGAGGACCCTCTCCCCCGGCGACGCGGTCGTCGTGCTTGGCGGTCCGGCGATGCTGATCGGCCTGGGCGGCGGCGCGGCGAGTTCGGTGGCCTCGGGCGAGAGCGCCGAAGACCTGGACTTCGCCAGCGTGCAGCGCGACAACCCGGAAATGGAGCGCCGCGTGCAGGAGGTCATCGACCGCTGTGTGGCGATGGGTGATCACAATCCCATCCTGTGGTTCCACGATGTCGGCGCGGGCGGCCTGTCGAACGCGATTCCCGAACTTCTGCACGACTCGGGCGTCGGCGGTGTCGTCGATCTCGACCGGGTGCCGAGTGACGATCCCTCGCTGTCGCCGATGCAGCTGTGGTGCAACGAATCGCAGGAGCGCTACGTCCTGGGCATTCCGCAGGATCGCGTCGCGGAATTCCAGGCGCTGTGCGCGCGCGAGCGCTGTCCGGTGGCGATCGTCGGCGTGGCGACGGCGAAGGAGCATCTGACCGTCGGCCATGGCGCCACGCCCGACACGGTCGGCAGCGGTCGCGACTGGCCCATCGACCTGCCCATGGACCTGCTGTTCGGCAAGCCGCCGAAGATGCACCGCGACACCGGGCGCCTGGCGCCGCATCGCTGGCCGGCGCTCAACAGCCGCGCCATCGACCTCCACGAAGCCGGTCTGCGGGTGCTGGCGCATCCGACCGTCGCGTCGAAGTCGTTCCTGGTCACCATCGGCGATCGCAGCGTGGGCGGGCTGACCGCGCGCGACCAGATGGTCGGCCCCTGGCAGCTGCCGGTGGCGGACTGCGCGATCACGCTGTCAGGGTTCGATGGCTACACCGGCGAGGCGATGGCGATCGGTGAGCGCAGCCCGCTGGCGCTGATCGATTCCGCCGCCGCCGCGCGCATGGCCGTGGGCGAGGCGATCACCAATCTGTGCGCCGCGCCGGTCGAAACCCTGCACCGGGTCAAGCTCTCGGCGAACTGGATGGCCGCGGCCGGGCATCCCGGCGAGGACGCGCGGTTGTTCGATGCCGTGCATGCGGTCGCGATGGAGCTGTGCCCGGACATCGATCTGGCCATTCCGGTCGGCAAGGATTCGCTGTCCATGCAGGCGCAGTGGCAGGGCGGCGACGGCCCCCACAAGGTGGTCTCGCCGGTCTCGCTGGTGATCACCGCGTTCGCGCCGGTGACCGACGTGCGCACGCAGCTCACCCCCCTGCTGGCGCGCGAGCCCGACTCGGAGATCTGGCTGATCGGCCTGGGCGCCGGCAAGCAGCGCCTCGGCGGCTCGGTCCTGGCGCAGTGCTTCGACGGATTCGGCGGCCCGTGTCCCGATGTCGATGAGCCGGACCGGCTCAAGGCATTCTTCGAACTGATCTGCGAAGCGCGCGAGGCCGGACTTCTGCGCGCCTATCACGACCGCTCCGACGGCGGCGCGTTCGCGGCGCTGTGCGAAATGGCGTTCTGCGCGCATGTGGGCCTCGACATCGACCTCGATGGCTGGGGCGACGGCCGCAACCGCGACGCCATGCGCACCCTGTTCTCCGAGGAGCTCGGCGCCGTGGTGCAGATCGCCTGCGAAGACCGCGCCGAGTTCGCCGATCTGGTGGCACGGCACGGCCTGATCGACTGCGCCCAGCGCATCGCCAGGCCGACCACCGCGAACACGATCCGCGTGCTCGACGCCGATGGCGTGCTGGCCGAGTGGAAGTGGGAAACGCTGTTCGACGCATGGTGGTCGGTCAGCCACGCGATGCAGGCGTTGCGTGACAACCCCGCCTGCGCCGACGAGGAGCGGGCGAGCGCACGCCGGTTCGATGCCCCGCCGATGCGTCCGGTGCTGAGCTTCGATCCGGCGGAAGACGTGGCGGCGCCGTACATCGCCACCGGCGCCCGGCCGCGGGTCGCGGTGCTGCGCGAGCAGGGCGTCAATGGCCAGATCGAGATGGCCGCAGGCTTCCACCGCGCCGGTTTCACCGCGATCGACGTGCACATGAGCGACCTGATCGAGGGGCGCGTGGACCTGGCCACCATGCAGGGTCTGGTCGCCTGTGGCGGCTTCAGCTACGGCGACGTGCTGGGTGCAGGCCGTGGCTGGGCGACCTCGATCCTCGAGCGTCCGGCGCTGCGCGAGGCCTTCGCCGCGTTCTTCGCCCGCGGCGATACCTTCTCGCTGGGCGTCTGCAACGGCTGCCAGATGCTGTCGCAGCTCAAGCCGATCATCCCCGGGGCCGAGCACTGGCCGCGCTTCCTGCGCAATCGCAGCGAGCAGTTCGAAGCCCGCTTCGGTCTGCTCGAGGTCGAGGACTCGCCGTCGCTGTTCCTCTCCGGCATGGCCGGCTCGCGCTTGCCGGTGGCGATCGCCCACGGTGAGGGGCGCGTCGCGTTCGACAACGACGCCGATCGCATTGCCGCCACGGTCGCTCTGCGTTACGTGGACGGCGACGGTCCCGCGCAGCATTACCCGGCCAACCCCAACGGCTCGCAGGATGCCATTGCCGGTCTCGCGTCCAGCGATGGCCGCGCGACGATCCTGATGCCGCACCCCGAGCGCACGCCGCGTACGGCCAATCTGAGCTGGGCGCCGGAAAATTGGCCCGAGGACAGCCCATGGCTGCGCCTGTTCAGAAATGCAAGAGTCGCTTTGGGTTAATTAAAACCGCTTTAAATTCAGCAGTTTATGGCCTTTAAAAACAGCCCCAGCGCGCAATCGCCGGGGCTTTTTTCGTGATCAAACATAAATATGTGACGCAGGTCACGTAAATGGGCGCATGCGGCAGTCATGAGCCGTTTAAGTCGTTGATCGGTGGAAATTGTCAGGTTTTGTCCTTGACGGGCACATAACGCGGCGCAAGTATCGACGGAAATCCGGCGTTTGGGGGCGGTTCAACTTGAGCAAGACCACGAACGCGGTCCCCGGTGCCGCCCCAATTGCCGCTCCGGCGGCCCCCGCCCACGCGATGTAGGAATCCAGCCCACGGCCTGCGCAAGGTCGTGGCTTTTTTTTACCTATCAGATCAGCGACTTGGAGAGGATCGAATGAACCGGATCTATCGGAAGGTTTGGAGCCACGCGCTCAGGCAGCTCGTGGTGGCATCGGAACTTGCCACTGGAGATTCGACGACCGGAAGCGCGTCGCGTGTGGTGGGCCGCCGCGGTCCCGCTGTGCTCTCGGCTGCCATGCTCCTGGTCCTGTCGGGAGCTGGTCTTCCCCTCTGGGCGCAGTCCACGGCGGTCGGGGGCGCGGGCTCGTGTGCGGTGGTCACCGGTGGCCGTCTCGTGGTCACCCAGTGCGCAATTACCGGAAGCGCAAACGCATCCGGTACCAACGCCACAGCGTTCGGCGCGCAGGCGGTCGCGAGCGGTGCCCAAGCGACCGCCCTGGGCTATGCCGCCCAGGCGACGGGCCCCAACTCCACCGCAACCGGTGCCAACGCGCGCGCGACCGCCAACAGCGCGACCGCTTCCGGTGCGAACGCGCGCGCGTCCGCCGCGAATGCCTCGGCCATCGGTGCGGGCGCAACGGCGGGCGCCACCGGCGCCACCGCGCTGGGGTCCAACGCGCAGGCATCGCGCGCGCAATCGACTGCGGTGGGCTTCACCGCGCAGGCGCTCGCAGACGGTGGAACCGCCGTGGGTCGGGCAGCTACGGTGCGCGCAGGGGCAACCGACGCGGTTGCGATCGGCCACGGGTCGGTCGCGACCGAAGCGGATACGGTTTCGTTCGGCGACGGTGTTGGCACCGGCGCTGCGGGGACGCCTGCGACGCGTCGTCTGGTCAACGTCGCCGACGGCATCGCCGACAGCGACGCGGCCACGGTGGGCCAGGTTGACGATGCGGTCGCGGTATCCACCCGCCACTTCCAGGCCACCGGCGATGACGATGCGATCGTCGAAGGCGATGAAGCGGTGGCGGCCGGCGCCGGAGCTTTTGCGGAAGGGGACTTCACGACGGCGGTGGGTTCGAACGCCTCGGCGTTCGAGCAGGGTGCCAGCGCGCTGGGCAGCGGCGCGGTGGCGAGCGGCTTGGAGGCCACCGCGATCGGTTACGGCAGCAGCGCCCTGGCCGACCAGGCCACCGCGACAGGTGCGGGTGCCAGCGCAAGCGGGCCGGGCGCCACCGCCTCGGGCGCGGGCGCGCAGGCCTCCGGGACCGAAGCGTCGGCCATCGGCTACATCGCCGATGCCTCCGGCGAAGGCGCGACTGCAGTGGGCGCCGAGAGCGTGGCAGCGGGCGCGCAGTCCGCCGCGTTCGGCCTGCAGGCGCAAGCCGAGGGCGAATTCTCGACCGCAGTCGGCGCTGGCGCTTCGAGCGCCGGCTTCAACAGCACCGCAGTCGGAAATGCGAGCAGTGCGGCGGGCATTCTGGGCCTGGCCGTCGGCGCGGACAGCCAGGCTTCCGGCGATTTCAGCACGGCGGTCGGGACCGTCGCCGTCGCGTCGGGAGACGACAGCGTGGCGCTCGGCCTGTATGCCGAGGCGTCGGGCTCGCGCGCAGTTGCGCTGGGCGCGTATTCGGTTGCCGACCGCAGCGACAGCGTCTCGGTCGGCTCGGCAGGCAACGAACGGCAGATCACCAATGTCGCCGATGGCACTGAGACGACGGACGCGGTGAATCTCGGCCAGCTCGAAAGCGCGACCGCGCAACTGGCCTATGTACAGGCGACCGGTGACGGCCAGGCCTTTGCTGCCGGTGAGGAGGCGACGGCGGTGGGTTCCGACGCGCTCGCCGACGGCGACTACGCCACGTCGGTCGGCTCGGGCAGCAGCGCCTACGGCCAGGGCGCCTCCGCATTCGGATCGGGCGCGCAGGCCGATGGCCAGTACGCGAGCGCGTCCGGCTACGGCGCTTCTGCGAGCGCTGATTCCGCGACGGCTGTCGGAGGCACGCTCTACTACACGGATCCATCCACTGGCGAGGTCCTGCTCGACCGGAACACTGCCGCCTCCAATGTCGGGGCCTCCGCATTCGGCGCGGGCGCCGAGGCCTCGGGTGCGTTCTCCACCGCAACCGGCGCTGGTGCCACCGCCGAAGGGGGGCAGTCCACGGCTACCGGTTACAGCAGCACCGCCGGCGCGGACTATGCCACCGCCGCGGGCGGCTTCTCGGAGGCCACGGCCAACTTCTCGACTGCGCTTGGCTATGGCACGAACGCTTCCGCTGCCAATGCCACCGCGGTCGGCGTCGGCGCGAGCGCCAGCGGCACCAGCGCCGTGGCCGTCGGCAGCAGCGCAAACGCAAGCGTCGCCAGCGGCGTGGCGGTTGGCGGCTCTTCGCAGGCGACGGGGACCAACGGCACCGCGGTCGGCGGCTCGAGCCGGGCCACCGGTGCCAACGCCACTGCAGTCGGCCAGTTCGCCTGGGCGACGGCCGTCGGCACGACCGCGATGGGCCGCGATTCGTTCGCCTACGGGCAGAACGCGACAGCGCTCGGTCTGAGCGCATGGGCAAACGGCGTGAACAGTGTCGCGCTCGGTGCGGGGGCGCGTGCGACCGAAGAAGGCGTGGTATCGATCGGCAACGGCACTGGCGCGAGCGGCTTCCCTGCGACGCGCCGCATCACCAATCTCGCGCCGGGCATCAATGCCACCGACGCGGTGAACCGGGCCCAGCTCGATGCCGTGGCCGAAGTCGCGGAAAGCACCAGCAAGTACTTCACCGCGACCGGCGGCGCGGACAACGACAACGCGGCAGCGGCCGATGGCGAGTACGCCACTGCCGCAGGCGAGAGTGCCTATGCCGGCGCCGACGGCGCTTCGGCCTTCGGCAGCGGCGCGTTTGCATTGGGCGATCAGGCGACGGCAGTCGGCTTCAACGCCACCGCGGCAGGCCAGAACAGCGCCGCCTTCGGCGCGGGCGCGAGCGCGTCGGGTGCGGCCAGCGTGGCGGTCGGCGGGACGGCCGTTGACGAGAATGGCGAGCCGCTGCTCCTCGATGCGGACGGCCTGCCGGTCGAAGTCGCCGCGACCAGTGCCGGCGTGGCGGGCACGGCCGTCGGCGCGAGCGCAAGCGCCAGCGGCTTCGCAGGCTCGGCTTATGGCGTGGGCGCATCGGCCGCGGGCGAGGTGTCTTCCGCCTTTGGTGCGGTCGCGACGGCTGCAGGCGACGCGTCGACTGCAATGGGCTACGCGGCGGCCGCAACCAGCGCGGATTCGACGGCGATCGGCTCGTACTCGGTGGCCAGCGGCATCAACAGCGTTGCGGTGGGCGGTGGCGCCGGCTTCTTCAATCTGTTCCCGACCGAGGCGAGTGGCAACTACTCGACGGCAATTGGCGGCGCGGCCTGGGCATCGGGCTTCAACACCACGGCTGTCGGCAATTTCTCCACCGCGGCCGGCGACAACAGCCTGGCGCTGGGCTCGGACGCGACGGCGAGCGCGGAGGGGAGCGTTGCCCTGGGGCAGGGTTCGGAGGCCGACCGCGACAACACCGTGTCAGTGGGCTCCGAAGATAACGAGCGCCAGATCACCAATGTCGCCGCCGGCACGGAAGCGACGGATGCGGTGAACCTGGGGCAGCTGGAAGACGCCACTGCCAACAGCAAATACTTCCGCGCGACCGGCGATGGCGAAGCCTATGCCGACGGTCAGGACGCGACCGCATCGGGGTCCAACGCGATCGCCGAGGCGGACTACTCGACCGCGGTCGGTTCGACGACCAGCGCGATGGGCGTCGGCTCGTCGGCCGTCGGCAGCGGGGCAAGCGCCTGGGGGCAGTACGCGACGGCGTCCGGCTACAACGCCGTGGCCGAAGGCGACTCGAGCACCGCAGTGGGCGGCTGGCTGTATTACGAAGATCCGGACACGGGCGAGGTGCTGCTCGACCAGACCACGACGGCGATCGGCCCGGGCGCCTCGGCGTTGGGCGCCGGTGCGCAGGCGGTTGGTGCGTTCAGCACCGCGAGCGGCGCCGCGGCGACCGCGGAAGGACTTCAGGCTACTGCAACCGGCTATGCCAGCAATGCGGTCGGCGATTACAGCACCGCGAACGGCAGTTTCAGTGCCGCCAGTGGCCTCGGCTCGACCGCTCTGGGTTACGGCGCGGATGCGTCCAACCAGTACTCGACGTCGGTCGGCTGGGGCGCAACTGCCAGTGGCGCTGGAAGCACCGCGGTCGGCGGCATGGGCGATCTGGTGCCCGGATTGGGCTTCCTCGTCAATGCAGAAGCAGCCGGGACGGCTTCGGTCGCGTTCGGTGCCGGTTCGGGTGCGTGGAGCAATTACGGCAGCGCAGTGGGCGCTCTTGCCCAAGCGGATGGCGTTGGTGCGACTGCGTTGGGGTATTTCGCATACGCACAGGCGGAAACGTCGACGGCATTGGGCGCCCAGGCGTGGGCATACGGCAATCGCGCTCTGGCGGTGGGCTTCTACAGCACCGCGATAGGCGCAGACAGCGCCGCGCTGGGCGTCAATTCTCTGGCCGAAGCGAACAACAGCGTGGCCCTGGGCACCAATTCGATCGCGGACCGCGAAGACACAGTCTCGGTCGGCGCAGCCGGCAGCGAACGCCAGATCACCAACGTGGCTGCCGGTACGCAGGGCACCGACGCGGTAAATCTCGACCAGCTGGAAGGCGCCACGCAGTACAACAAGTACTTCGCTGCGACCGGCAACAACGAAGATCCCGCGGATGATGTGGGCGCATGGGCGGAAGGCGCGAACGCGACCGCGGCTGGTGATGCCAGCAATGCCATTGGCGACGGGGCATCCGCCCTCGGCAGCGGCGCCTTTGCATTCGGCGAACAGGCGACGGCGATCGGCTTCAACGCGACCGCCTCGGCGGCCAACGCGATCGCGATCGGCGCGACGGCAGAGGCCAACGGCGAGTACGCCGTAGCCCTCGGCGCGGAGAGCCTGGCGAACGGCGAACTCTCGACCGCCACCGGTGCAGCTGCGGTCGCCAGTGGCGACGGCAGCCTGGCGTCCGGTGCGCTTGCCGAGGCCTCGGGGATCGAGTCGACGGCGGTTGGCTTCTTTGCCGAAGCCTCCGGTGAAACCTCCACCGCAGTCGGCGCCGAGAGCATCGCCAGTGGTAACGACTCGGCCGCGTTCGGCTTCCGCGCCGACGCTTCTGCGGCCTATGCGACGGCGGTCGGTGGCGGCTCGGCGGCCACGGGCTTCAACAGCTCGGCGTTCGGCAATGCGAGCACGGCCTCGGGCGAGGACAGCGTCGCGGTAGGTTCCGACAGCACCGCTGCGGGGATCGGCAGCACGGCAGTAGGCCAGGGCAGCATCGCGTCGGCCGAGGCGAGCACTGCGCTGGGCGGCATCGTCGATGGCTTCTCGGCGGAAGCGACCGGTCTGGGTGCAACCGCGCTCGGCGCAGGGTCGGGCGCGACGGCCGACTTCACGACGGCAGTGGGCACGCTGTCGTGGGCGGACGGCGAAGATTCCACGGCAGTGGGCTTCAACGCGTATGCATCCGCGGACAACAGCGTCGCACTGGGCGCATATTCCGAAGCCGACCGCGCCAACAGCGTGTCTGTGGGCGCCGAGGACAACGAGCGCCAGATCACCAATGTCGCCGCCGGCACGGAAGCGACGGATGCGGTGAACCTGGGGCAGCTGGAAGACGCCACTGCGAACAGCAGGTACTTCCGCGCGACCGGCGATGGCGAAGCCTATGCCGACGGTCAGGACGCGACCGCATCGGGGTCCAACGCGATCGCCGAGGCGGACTACTCGACCGCGGTCGGTTCGACGACCAGCGCGATGGGCGTCGGCTCGTCGGCCTTCGGCAGCGGGGCGAGCGCCTGGGGGCAGTACGCGACGGCGTCCGGCTACAACGCCGTGGCCGAAGGCGACTCGAGCACCGCAGTGGGCGGCTGGCTGTATTACGAGGATCCGGACACGGGCGAGGTGCTGCTCGACCAGACCACGACGGCGATCGGCCCGGGCGCCTCGGCGTTGGGCGCCGGTGCGCAGGCGGTTGGTGCGTTCAGCACCGCGAGCGGCGCCGCCGCTTCGGCCGAAGGCCAGCAGTCGACGGCACTGGGCTACAGCAGCTCGGCGCTGACGGACGGCTCGAGCGCCCTGGGCGCGTTTGCGGAGGCGACCGGCGGGTTCGCCACCGCCGTGGGCTATGGCAGCGTTGCCAGCGGTGACTACGGTCTGGCGGTCGGCGGCATCGCCGATTACGGCGACCTGCTGATCGGCTGGCCGGGTCTGCTCCTGCAGACAACCGAGGCCAGCGGCGTCGCATCGACTGCACTCGGCCACGGCGCCCTGGCAACCGAGATTGGCGCGACGGCGGTCGGCACCCTGGCAGAAGCGACCGGCGTGCAGGCGACCTCGGTCGGCACACTGGCCTACGCCACCGCCGATGGCGCGTCGGCGATCGGCAGCGGCAGCTCGGCCTCGGGCGAAGACGCAACCGCGATCGGTTTCCTGGCCGATGCCTCGGCGAACAACAGCGTCGCGCTGGGCGCAGGTTCGGAGGCTGACCGCGTCGATACGGTCTCGGTCGGCGCAGCCGGCAGCGAGCGCCAGATCACCAACGTGGCTGCCGGTACGCAGGGCACCGACGCGGTGAATCTCGACCAGCTGGAAGGCGCCACGCAGTACAACAAGTACTTCGCTGCGACAGGCAACAACGAAGATCGCGCGGACGACGTAGGTGCCTTCGCGGAGGGCATCAACGCAACAGCCGCTGGCGATGCGAGCAATGCGATCGGCGATGGCGCATCGGCGTTCGGCAGCGGCTCGCTTGCGCAGGGCGACAACAGCACCGCTGTCGGCATGAACTCGGTGGCGTTCGGCCAGAACAGTGCGGCGTTGGGTGCCGGCGCGCAGGCCGATGGCGCAGCAAGCGTGGCCATCGGCGGTACAGCAGTGGACGAGGATGGCGAGCCGCTGCTGGTCGATGGCAGTGGCAATGCCATCGAGACATCCGCAACGAGCGCAGGCGTGGCTGGTACGGCGATCGGTGCCAGTGCCGAGGCCTCGGGGTTTGCCGGCTCTGCGGTCGGCGTGGGCGCATCCGCTGTCGGCGATCTTTCCGCGGCATTCGGCGCGGTCGCGTCGGCGCTGGGCGACCAATCGACCGCCATGGGCTATGCCTCCGCGGCGACGGCGGCCGACTCGACCGCGATCGGCTCCTATTCGATCGCAAGCGGACAGAACAGCGTGGCGGTCGGCGGCGGCGCGGGTCTGTTCAACCTCTTCCCCACAGAAGCCAGCGGCGATTTCTCCACGGCGATTGGTGGTGCTGCATGGGCCACCGGCTACAACAGCACTGCATTGGGCAACTTCTCCACCGCGGAGGGGAGTGACAGCGTCGCCCTGGGTTCGGATGCCGTAGCCAGTGCGAATGGCAGTGTCGCCCTCGGCCAGGGCGCTCTGGCGGATCGCGAGAACAGCGTTTCGGTGGGTACCGTTGGCGCCGAACGCCAGATCACCAATGTCGCCGATGGTGTCGTGGCCGAAGGCAGTACGGACGCCGTGACCGGCAGTCAGCTCAATCAAACGAACGTCCGCGTCGACGGCGTCGAAGACCGCATTGGAGATGTCGAGAATGTGGCCGCGAGCGCCGTCACCTATGACGACGAGACCCGCTCCCGCGTCACGCTCGCGGGCGAAGACGGCACGCGCCTGACCAACCTCGCGCGCGGCACCGTCAGCGCGAGCAGCACCGACGCGATCACGGGCGGGCAGCTCCACGGGGCGCTGCAGACGACCGCCGATGCGCTGGGCGGCGGCGCTGCCGTGACCGCATTCGGCACGATCTCGGCGCCGACCTTTGCGATCCAGGGTGGCAACTACTTCTCGGTGGGCGATGCGTTCGGAGCACTCGACGCGGAAATCAGTGGGCTCAAGCAGCAGGTAGGCGATATCGACACGGCGATGCGGACGAGTGCGAACCGCGGTGATGGTGCGGTCGCATCCAAGGATGCACGCACCGGAGCGGCCGCGAGCGTTACGTCCGCCCCGGCCACGCCGGTGGCGACGCCCACCGGCACGGATGTCGCCAACACCGACGAGGTCGCTGCCGCTCCCGATGTCCAGGCCGAAGCGGGAGAGGCGCGTGGCGGGGTGACCACAACCGCGGCGGAGGACAGGGCGTCACGCGGCGAGATCGCCGGCACATCGGTCGAGTCCGTGCACGCGGATAGCGGCGACGGCAGTGCGGTTGCGACGGTTGCGGAGGAACCGGCTGCGCAGGGAACGGATGCGACTGCGGACACGGCGGGAAGCAGCCGGGTGTCCGGTGTGCCGACACCCGCATCGGTCTCCGCCCCGGTGGCGGTGGACAGTGCCGGAACTCCGATTGCGGGCGGCGCGGCCGCGGCTCCTGCAGACGCGATCTCCGCGGATGTGCGTGCCTATGCGGACAGTACCGCCACCCAGGCGGTTTCCAGTGCGAACGCCTATACCGATCAGCGCTTCGCCGCGTTCAACGACAGCTTCGACACCTTCAAGGGCGACGTGGAGCGGCGTTTCTACGACACGGATCGCCGCATCGACCGCCAGGGCGCGATGGGCGCGGCGATGCTCAACATGGCGACCAGTGCCGCCGGTATCCGCACCCAGAACCGGGTCGGCGTCGGCGTCGGGTTCCAGGGGGGCGAGAGCGCATTGTCGGTCGGCTACCAGCGGGCGATCAGCGACCGGGCAACGATGACCGTGGGTGGTGCGTTCAGTGGCGATGAGAAGTCGATCGGCGTGGGTGCCGGTTTCGGCTGGTAGGCAATGCGCCGCGCCCGGCGATTGTCGGTCGCGGCAACAGCGGAGGTGCGTTGCGTTCGGGTCATCCCGTACGGAACGCATAGGACGCGGCCTGCATGGCGCAGCGCGGACTTGCGACATCTGGATCCATCACTTCAGTCAAGAGAGGCTACAAATGAAGAAGGGCATCATTCCGTGCACGCTGGCCGTTGCGGTCACTGCTGTACTCGCGGTCGGTACCGCGCAAGCGGCGGGGCAGGCACGCAAGTCCGGCCTCGAGGCGCCGCAGGTGACGACAACCGAAGCGCAGTTGCCGTTCACGCGCTTCATCGTCGAGTACAAGGACGGCACCCGCACCAGCCGGGACGCCGTCCTCGCCAGCGTCGATACCGCGCTGACCCGCGCGGGCCTCTCCACTGCCAAGCGCGCGACCAGGGCCACGTACGTGCGCAGGCTCGCGACCGGCCACGAGGTCGTGCGCCTGTCGCGCGGAGTCGACCGCGCGGAAGCCGCGACGCTGATGCGGCAGATCGCCAGCGATCCGAACGTCAAATCCGTGAGCCTCGACCGCCTGCGCCAGATCGCCGTGGCGCCGGTGCAGCCGGCCTACACGCCCAACGATCCGAACATCGATTGGCAATGGCACATGCTTGCGCCTGACGGCAGCGACACCTTCGACGGCGGGCCAAACCGCGGTGGTATCGACGCCCCCGCCGGCTGGGACCTGTCAGACGGCAACGGCATCACCGTCGCCGTGCTCGATACCGGCATCACCGCGCATCCGGACATCGACACCTCGATGGCCGATGCGGGCTACGACTTCATCAGCGACGCCTTCGTCTCCGGCCGCGCGACCGATGAACGGGTGCCGGGCGGTTGGGACCTTGGCGACTGGACGATCGGCTATCCAGGCGCGGGCAGCTGCCAGCAGCGCAACAGCTCTTGGCACGGCACGCACGTTGCCGGTACCGCCGGTGCGCAGCGCACCGACAACGGGGTCGGCGTGACCGGCGTCGCCTACGGTGCCAAGCACCTGCCGGTGCGCGTGCTCGGCCATTGCGGGGGCATGGAATCGGACATCAGTGACGCCATCATCTGGGCGGCCGGCGGTGAGGTGGCGGGCGTGCCGCTCAATGCGAATCCCGCGCAGGTCATCAACCTGAGCCTCGGCGGCAGCGGCCCGTGTTCGTCGGTGGAAGCTGCAGCGGTCGCCCGGGCGAACGAGCTCGGTGCGATCGTCGTCGTCGCGGCCGGCAACAGCAACGCCGATGTCAGCAACTTCTCGCCGGCGAACTGCCCGGGCGTGGTGACGGTCGCATCCAACGGCGTGACCAGCCGCCGCGCCTACTACTCGAACTACGGCGACGGCATCGACATCTCGGCGCCGGGCGGTGGTGTCTATCCGAACGACGGCAGCACCGGCAGCCCGATCGACGACGGTTTCGTGTGGCAGGCGCGCAATCCCAGCACCACCACGCCCACGCCCCTCGCGCAGATCACTGGCGTGCCCATCGGTGGTTCGGCCGGGACATCGCAGGCCTCCCCGCACGTGGCAGGCATCATCGCGCTGATGCAGAGCGCTCGCCTGGAAGCCGACCTGCCGCTGCTCGACACCGCCGAAGCGCTGGCGATCCTGCGTCAGACCGCGACCCCGTTCGCAGTGACGCCGGTCGCCAATCGCCAGATCGGGCCGGGTGTCGTCAACGCCGGCGCTGCCGTGCTCAAGGCGATCGAGCCGCCGTGTGAAGTCGATTGCGCGCCGCCCGCCACCCCGATCGTCAACGGAACGCCGGTGCGCGCGCTCTCCGGCGCGGCGGGCAGCGAGACGCTCTACAGCATCGAGGTTCCGACCGGTGTCACCGGTCCGCTGAGCATCACCACGACAGGTGGCAGCGGCGATGTCTCGCTGCACGTCAGCCTGGACGAGGCGCCTGGCGCCAGCGGCACCTGGAACTCCACGCGCCCGGGCAATTCGGAGACGATCCGCATCAATGCGCCCGTTGCGGGCGTGTATTACATCAAGCTGAGCGGTGTTCGCGCGTATTCGAACGTCACGCTGCAGGCACGTTTCACCCTGCCGCCGCTTTGAGCCAACGCCCGCTCCGCGGTGACGCGGAGCGGGTTCCACCCACTGTGCACGAGGCCGGCGGGGTGCTGCATCCGCCGGCCTCGTGCATGTGGGCTCCGGCGCGGCCTGATCGTTCCAGCAGGGGCGAGGCAGCGGCCGATCGCGCAGTCGCGCGCGACTAATCGCGAGGCCCGGGCCGGATCGCCTGTCCATACGGCAGTCCGGCGCCCTTCAGGCCTGTTGGGCATACGGCGGCGCGCCGGGCGCTCCTGCGGCTTTTTCGCACGCACGCGGCCGCTGGCAGCCGCGACACCGCCACGGGCGGGCGGCCGTCATCTGGGATACTGTCGCGCCAGTCCTGCGAACACCGTCGTCCGATGTCCATTTCGTCCAAGTCCCGCCGCGACGCGCGGCGTCGCAATGCCCCGCGCCGCCAGGATGGCGCCGCGCCTGCCGTGCAGGTCCATGCACAGCTCAAGAGTGTGGACGACCGCGTGCTCGCCGGCGGCACCTTCCACCAGGGCGAGTGGACGTTGGTGCTCCGCGGCGAAACGGTGGCGAATACGCCGAGCGCCGCGATGCTCATCGCGATGCTGCGGCACATCGCTGCATCACGAAAGGCGCAGGGCATCGCGACTTCGCTCTCGGTCTCCAAGGTGCTGGACGCGGCCGCGGCCGCCGAAGCGCAGGCACAAGGCCGCACCCTGGTGGAGCACCTCGACTGGCTGGAAGCCGAGCGGCGCACGCGCAACGAGCCAGCACCGCCCGCGCCGACCACACACTGAAGGCCTGGCCCCGAGGCCGGTTCCGTCTGCGGGATGAATGCGCAGGACCTGTCACCTGCCCGGGCCGGCGCCGTCGCTATCATGCGCTCCCCGCTCCAGCGAACGAACCGGTGATGCGCGCCCCGTCCCTGCTACGCCTGACCGCCACAATCCTCGCCATCTGCGTGCTGGCCGCCTGCGGCCGCAATGCGCGCGAGGACGCGCCGTTCATGGGCGAATCCTTCGACGCCGACGAGACCTATTCGCGTACCTATGCGCTGCCGCCGGCGCAGGTCTGCAGCGCGGCGCGTCTCGCCCTGCTCGGTCAGGGGTACGCGGTCGGCAAGGCGAATGACGATGCGGTCGAGGCGACCAAGAACTTCCAGCCCGAAGACGAGGTGCATACGCAGCTGTCGGTCCGCGTGTCCTGCGTGCCGCGGGGCAACGATGGATCGCTGCTGTTCGTCAGTGCGCTGCTCGACCGATACGTGCTGCGCAAGAGCTCGAACTCGGCCAGCGTCGGCGTCGGCGGCATCGGCTCGCTGTCCTTGCCGATCGGCAGCCGCGAAGACTCGCTGGTGCGCACCGCCAGCAGCACCGTGCAGGACACGGGCTTCTATCGCCGGTTCTTCGAACGTGTCGGCTACTACGTGCCTGCGCCCAGCAGTCGCGACCGCAAGCCGAGCCCGCTGGAGATGCGCCAGGAGGATCCACCGCCTGCGGATCTCAGGCACGGCGGCGATGCCACGTCCCCCGTTGGCGGCTCGCCTCCTCGCTGAAGTGATGGGCTGCGGCAACGCATTCGCGCAGCGACGGCGCCGGCAATCGGCGTGCGCGGTCGGCCTGTCCTGAACTGCTAAAGTCCGGCCATCCGACATTCAATGGGTGGCCCAGCCGTGAACGCGGTGTTCGAGGAATCTCCGGCGACGCCCGACACACCCGAAGCACGCATCGTCGCGCGCCTGCGGGACAACGGCCGGCTCAAGGATGTCGACCTGGGCCGGGCGCAGCGCCTGCACGCCGAGGCCGGCGGCAGCCTGCTCGGCCTGCTGGGGCGTCTGGGTCTGGTGTCCGAACGCGACCACGCCGAAGCCTGCGCCGCCGAACTCGGATTGCCCCTGCTCGCGGCGAAATCGGTGCCCGAAGATCCGCCCGAACTCGTCGAGGGCGCACAGCCGCTGTCGGTGCGTTTCCTGCGCCAGTTCCATCTGCTGCCGATCGGCGAAAGCCGTGGCCGGCTGCAGGTGTGGATGTCCGATCCGCAGGACGGCTATGCGCTCGACGCGGTGCGCCTGGCGACCGGTTGCGAGATCGCGCCGGCGGTCGGGCTGCGTTCGGAAATCGACGACCTGATCGAGCGCTGGTACGGCCAGGGCCGCAGCGCCATGGGCACGATCGTCGAGTCGGCAGATGGCGAGGGCGGCGGCGATGTCGACGATGTCGAACACCTGCGTGATCTCGCGTCCGAAGCGCCGGTGATCCGCCTGGTGAACCTGCTGATCCAGCGCGCGGTGGAACTGCGCGCTTCCGACATCCACATCGAGCCCTTCGAAAGCCGGCTGAAGGTGCGCTACCGCGTCGACGGCGTGCTGATCGACGGCGAGAGCCCGCCGGTGAACCTGACCGCCGCAGTGATCAGCCGCATCAAGATCATGGCGCGGCTCAACATCGCCGAGCGCCGCCTGCCGCAGGACGGCCGCATCATGCTGCGCGTGCAGGGCAAGGAGCTGGACCTGCGCGTGAGCACCATGCCCACCGCCCATGGCGAGAGCGTGGTGATGCGCCTGCTCGACCGCGAGACCGTGGTCTTCGATTTCTACCGGCTCGGCTTCACCGACGAGTTCCTGCCGCAGTTCAACAAGGTGCTCGACCAGCCCCACGGCATCCTGCTGGTCACCGGGCCCACCGGTTCGGGCAAGACCACGACGCTCTACACCGCGCTGTCGCAACTCAATACGCCGGACGTGAAGATCATCACCGTCGAGGATCCGGTCGAGTACCAGATCGAAGGCATCAACCAGATCCAGGCCAAGCCGTCGATCGGGCTCGACTTCGCCCACGCGCTGCGCTCGATCGTCCGCCAGGATCCGGATATCATCATGATCGGCGAGATGCGCGATCTGGAAACCGCGCGCATCGCGATCCAGTCGGCGCTCACCGGCCATCTGGTGCTCAGCACGCTGCACACCAACAACGCCGCCGGCGGCATCACCCGCATGCTCGACATGGGGGTCGAGGACTACCTGCTGACCTCGACCATCAACGGCATCCTCGCCCAGCGCCTGGTGCGCAGGCTCGAGCCGACCCATGCGGTGCGCTATGCGGCGTCCCCGGAGGAGATCGAACGCTTCGAGCTGCGCCGCTTCCAGCCCGACGGCGAGATCATGCTGTATCGGCCCGGGCCGTCCGCTGTCGCGCCCACCGGCTATCTGGGCCGCACGACGATCGTCGAATTCCTGGTCATGAACGATGCCCTGCGTCGCGCGGTCATGCGTCACGCCGGCATGGGCGAACTCGAGCAGCTTGCCCGCGAATCGGGCATGCGCACCATGTACGAGGACGGCATCCTCAAGGCACTGGCCGGCGAGACGACGATCGAGGAAGTACTGCGCGTGACGGAAGACGCGTGAGTGTGCGCACCTATCGGGGGAATGTCATGGAGGCGGTGATGAGACACGCAGCTTTTTGGGGACTGGTCGCGGCGATGCTCGTGGGCTGTGGCGACCATGGCGCGCCACAGGAGCGCGAGGCGGGCGAGGATCCCGCAGCCGTCGACAGCCGACCGGATGTCGCAGCGCCAAATCCGGTTCACGCCCGGGGTGAAGCGCCGACGCAGCCAACGGCACCCGAAGGCACCGTGGTTGTCAGGCATTTGCCGTCCACCGACCTGCTCGCTGTCCCCGGGGATTCAAGCGAACGCAGCCCGGGGAGTGCTTCCGAGCGCGCCGAGCCGTTTGCGCGACCTGCTGATGCATCGCAGGCATCCGCACCCGCCGAATCGCGATTCCTGCGCAATGGCAGGCTGCGCGCGGAGGCGATGGGGGTTTTCCAGGACGGGCCGGCCTGGGCGAAGCTCGCGCGGGATTTCGAGAATGACGGTCTGAGCGATCCGGACGCGCGGGATCTACACCTGCTTTTCGGCGATTGGCTCACCACAACGCTCGGCCGCCATGGCCTGGAGTTCGCCGACTTCGGCTGCGGCCGCAGCCTGTGCCTGGCGACGATTCCGCTGTCCGGGCCCGATGCGCAGGCTGCCTACCAGCGCTGGAGCAGACAAGAGCGCAAGGCGTCGCCCATGCCGCTCCCGGTCTTCGTGGAATCGCCATTCACCTGGCCTGACGGCCGCACCGAAATGCGGATGATGTTTTCCACCGATCCCCACAGCGCGGCGATCGGCACGCCGTAGGAGACCGGACCATGCCCCTCTACCGCTACAAGGCCCTCAACACGCGCGGCGAGACGCTCGACGGCACCATGGATGCCGCCAGCGAAGCCGACGTGGCCTTGCGGCTGCAGGAACAGGGGCATCTGCCGATCGAAGCGCGGCCGGCCAGCGAAGCGCGCGCAGTCGAAGACTGGAGGGCGCTGTTCAAGCCGAAGCCGTTCGCAGGCCAGCGGCTGGTGCAGTTCACCCAGCAGCTGGCCACGCTGCTCAATGCCGGGCAGCCACTTGACCGCGCTTTGACGATCCTGCTGGACCTGCCCGAGGAACCCGAAGCCAAGCGCACGATCACCGAGCTGCGCGACGCCGTGCGCGGCGGTGTTTCGCTGTCGGCGGCGCTGGAACGCCAGCACGGTACGTTCTCGCGGCTTTACGTGAACATGGTCCGCGCCGGCGAGGCTGGTGGCAGCCTCGAGGACACACTGCAACGCCTGGCCGACTACCTGGAGCGGGCGCGTGCGCTGCGCGGGCGCGTGGTCAACGCGCTGATCTATCCGGCGATCCTGATCGTCATGGTCGGTGCGTCGCTGATGTTCCTGCTCGGCTACGTGGTGCCGCAGTTCGCGGCGATGTACGACAGCCTCGATGCGGAGCTGCCGGGCTTCACGATGGTGGTACTGGGCGTGGGCGAGTTCGTCCGCGACTGGTGGATCGCGCTGCTCATCGTGCCGGCACTCGCGGTCTATGCCTTCACGCTGAAACTGCGCGATGCGCGCTTCCGCCTGCGCTTCGATGCCTGGCTGCTGCAGCGGCGGATCTTCGGGCCGCTGGTCGCGCGTATCGAGACCGCGCGGCTCGCGCGCACCCTCGGCACCCTGCTTCGCAACGGCGTGCCGCTGATCGCGGCGCTGGGTATCGGCCGCAAGGTGCTGGGCAATCTCGCGCTGGCGGCGGATGTCGAGGCGGCGGAGGCGGAGGTCAAGAATGGCGTGGGCCTGTCGGCCGCGCTCGGCCGCAGCAAGCGGTTTCCGCGGCTGGCGATCCAGATGATCCAGGTCGGCGAGGAATCCGGCGCGCTCGATGCGATGCTGCTGCGCACGGCCGACACCTTCGACCAGCAGACCGGTACCTCGCTCGATCGCATGCTCGCCGCCCTGGTACCCGCGATCACCATGCTGCTCGCGCTGGTGGTGATGGTTGTGATCCTCGCGGTGCTGGTGCCGATCTACGACCTGACCAGTGTCATCGGCTGAGCGGGCGGACGGGTCTGGACGGGGAAGGCCGCATGTGGAAACCGGCAATGAACTGTCTCGGCGCGGGCTTGATCTTGCTGGCGCTGGTTGCCTGCCAGCCTGCGGTCACCGACGGGGCTGCAGGCGACGCGGACGCCCAACCGCAGCCGGCGTCGACGGCAGGCAGTGATCCGTCCGGCTCGCGCGTGGCGCGGAGCGAGGCCGCGCTTTGGCGGGCGAGCCGTTACGAGCAGCTGCAGCACGCCGCCCAGGAGGCCGGTGCTCCGTTCGGCGTCCTCCTGCTGGGTGCGTCCGCCACCGACGTCTGCGTTCTCGACACGATCGCCCTGGAGAAGTTCCATGGCGCGTACCGCGAGGATCCCGCCTGACGCTTTCGCTCGCGGAGCTGCGCGCGTTCCAGGCGCGCTTCTGTCCACCGGAGAAGCCGCTCGACCGGCGCGAGGCCGAGCGTGTGGAGATGCAGCGTCGGGTCGAGGCCGGTGATGCGGACGCACAGCTGATCTCCGCGCTGCTGGAAGCGGATGAACAGATGGACCATGAAGATCGCCACGTGCTGCGCCTGGCGGCCGAGAGGACAAGCGCTGAAACACGCAGTCCCGCAGTCTTCGAAGCGCTTCAGATCCTGCTGCTCGAGGCCACCTTTTTCGATCCCGCCAAGGTGATCGACAGGCCACTCGGGATGGACGACGAAGCCCTGCGCGATGCCTGGGGCCATGCAGTACTTCTGGCCAGGTGCGAGCGTTTCGGCGGTTGCGGCCCCGGCTCGCTGATGGTCTACCGGATGTGCATGCCGCAGCATTGCCGGCAGGGTCTCGACGTCAGGGGCTATGTCCGCGACCGCCTGTCCCGGGACGGTTACGAAGAAGCGCAGCGTCGCGCGAAGCAGTTGCTGGCCAGCAACTGACCGACCGGTGCGTTTAGGACGCATACAATCGGGGGCATTCCCCCGAAGAGGCGTCCCCATGCAGACCATGCTCCGCTCGCGTTCTCCCGGCAGCCCGCGCATGGCGCAAGGCGGTTTCAGCCTGATCGAGATCATCCTCGTCGTCGTGTTGATCGGCGGCATCGTCGCGTTCGCGGCGACCCGGATCCTCGGCGGCGGTGACCGCGCGCGCGTCAATCTGGCCAAGGCGCAGGTGCAGACGCTGGCGGAGAAGGTGCACCAGTACGAAATGGACACCGGCACACTGCCGGACGCGCTCAACGACCTGGTGACCCAGCCCGGCGGCGCCAGCGGATGGCTGGGACCCTATGCCAAGGACGCCGAGCTGCGCGATCCGTGGAATACGCCCTACGAGTACAGCGTGCCGGGCAACAGCCAGCCCTTCGAGATCGTCAGCTTCGGCGCCGACCGCAAGCCGGGCGGCGACAGCGTGAACGCCGACATCCGATACGAGTAATCAGGGCCTGGAAAACCCCGGTGGCGGCGCGGAAGTGCGGCGCCGTTGATGCTAGATTCCGGAGCTGTCCCGCTCCGGAAGATCGCCGCGCCAGATGTCGCACCGCATCGCCAGGATCCGCGGTTTTTCGCTGCTGGAAGTGCTCCTCGTGGTCGGCCTGATCGCCGTCACCGGTGTGCTGGCTGCGGCGGCGATGAGTGGCGGGTTCGATCGTGTCGCCCTGCAGTCCACGAGCAAGACCATTGCCGCGCAACTGCGCTACACCCGTGCGCACGCGATCGCGACCGGCGAGCCGCAACGGTTCGTCCTCAATCCACAGGCGCGCAGCTGGCAGGCGCCCAATGGCCGGCACGGCAGCATTCCCGAATCGCTCGAGGTCGAGTTCACCGGCGCGCGTGAACTCCAGGCCAGCGCCGACGAAGGCGTGATCGTGTTCTTCGCCGATGGAGCAGCCACCGGCGGGCGCGTGCGCGTGCTGCTGCGCGATGCGGCCTGGCAGGTCGATGTCGCCTGGCTGACGGGCGAAGTCAGGCTCTCGCGCGGGAACGCCAACGAATGAGCATGCGTGGCCAGCGCGGTTACACGCTGATCGAGGTCATCGTCGCGTTCGCCGTACTCGGCATTGCGCTGATGCTGCTGCTGGGCACGCTGTCGAACGGGACGCGCCAGGTGCGCTGGGCGGCCGATTCCGGCCGAGCGGCGCTGCATGCGCGCTCCTTGCTCGACGGAGTCGGCATCGACGTGCCGATCGTGGCCGGCCGCAGCACTGGCGAGTTCGAGGACGGGCGCTACCGCTGGTCCCTGGCGATCACGCCCTTCGTCGATCCGGAACTGCCCGCCGCCGTGCCGGATCCTTCCGGCCGGCAACTCTTCGAACTGGCGCTGGACGTCCACTGGGGAGAGGGCAGCCCCCGCGAGCGCCTGCAGGTGCATACGCTGCGCCTGCATGAACCCGGCGCTTTGGCGGTGCTGGCGCCATGAGGCAGGCACGCGGTTTCACCCTCATCGAGGTGCTGCTGGCCACGGTGCTGCTGGCCGCCGGCCTCGCCCTGGCCCTGACCACCTTGCGTGCGGCGACGGCGACGGTCGATCGTGGCGAAGCGTTGTCGCAGCGCAGCGAACGCATGCGCGCGGTCGCCGGCTTCCTGCGCCGGCGCATCGCGTCCGCGCAGCAGATCGCGTTCCAGACCGACGAAGGCACCGGCGAGATCGCACAGTTCATCGGCGAGCCGCAGCGCCTGCGTTGGGTTGCGGATCTGCCGGACTATCTCGGTCAGGGCGGCCCGCACCTGCACGACATCGCGGTCGACGATTCCGGCCGGGCACAGCGGCTGACGGTGGCGTTCGGCATGGTGATGACCGGCCGCACGATCGAACCGGAAGACCCGCGTCCCCCCGAAACCCTGGTGGATGACCTGACCAGCCTGCGGCTGCGCTACCGCGGTTTCGACGAAACCGGCGCGCTGGGGGCGTGGAACGAGCGCTGGGGGCCGTCGGCGTTGCCGCTGCAGGTGGAGGTCTCGATCGAAACCGAGCGCGACGGTGCGTGGCCGGTGCTGGTGGTGACCCTGCCGCAGGGCACCGGCCAGCCGGGCGCGGAACTGCAGCCATGAATGCGCGGCGGCATGTCCAGCGGGGCGCGGCGTTGCTGCTGGTGCTGTGGCTGATCACGCTGTTGGCGGCGCTGGTGGGCGCATTCGCCCTGACCGCCCGTATCGAACAGCAGCAGGGCCGCGTGCTCAGTCGCGGGCTCGCCGCCGACCAGGCCGCACGCGCCGGCCTGGAGTACGCACTGACGCGCCTGGCGGCGGACGACCCGGCGCTGCAGTGGCAGCCCGACGGGCGCCCCTATACCTGGCGCTTCCACGACGTGGACGTGACGCTGTGGATCGTCGACGAGACCGGCAAGGTCGATCTCAATGCCGCCGATGCCAGCCTGATCACCGCGCTGCTGCAGGCGACCGGCGCCGAGCCGGATGTCGCACAGCAGGTGAGCGGCGCAATCGTCGACTGGCGGGACGGCGACGATCTGGTGCAGGTCACCGGCGGCGCCGAGGCGGCGGACTACCGCAGTGCCGGCCGACCCTACGGAGCCAAGAACGCCCCCTTCGAAAGCGTGGCCGAGGTCGAGCAGGTGCTCGGCATGACCCCCGCCCTGTTCGAGGCGATCGCCCCCTATCTGACGATCCACAGCCGCCTGCCGACGCCGGACCCGCAGTTCGCGGCCGCGCCGGTGCTGCAGGCGATGGGGGTCGACGCCGATCCGATCCTGGCGGGCCGCGCCGCGGTCGGCGCACAGCTCGTGGGCGCGCTGCTGGGCGGCGGTAGCGGCACGTATAGTATCCAGAGCCAGGCGCGGCTCCCGGAGGGACGGACCGCGCGGCTGCGGGCCGTGGTCAGGAGCGGCAGCGGTGCCATACCCGGCACGGCCTACAGCGTGCTGCGTTGGGAGGAAGGAGCGTCGCCACGATGATGTCCGCTACACCCGCAACCCCAGGCGAATCCGCGCCGGACCGGCGTGCCTGGCGCGTCGACGGCCGCACGTTGGCGCGGCTGCGTGGTTTCCGGTCGTGGTGGGGGGCGTCGCTCGCGGCGTGGCTGCCGGTGCGCGTGCGCGAACTCTTCGGGCTCGCCAGCCGTCGCCTGTTGCTGGTCGGTCGGGGCGCGGACGTGGCACTGCAGCTGCAGGACAGCGAAGGCGTGCGGGAGCTCGCAAGCCTGCCGCGCGCCGCGCTCGACACCGGGGCGGCCGATCCGCTGGCGGCTGTGCTCGCGCCGCGCACGGTCGAACTGCCGCGCTGGCTGCTGCTGCCGGCCGCGGTTGGCCTGCGGCGTCGCATGACCCTGCCCGAGGCGGCGGCCGACCGGCTCCATGAGGTGCTGGGCTTCGAGATCGACCGGCAGACGCCGTTCGCTGCAGCCGACGTGCGCTACGACCATCGCCTGCTCGGACGACGCGGCGATGGCCAGATCGACGTGGAACTCGTGGTGGTGCCGCGCGCCGCGATCGATGCCCAGCTCGCCGCGCTCGGGCCGGTCGCGCCGACCCTCGCCGGCATCGACCTCGCCAGTGACACGGGGCCGCTGGGCGTCAATCTGATCGACGATGCGCGCAGGCGCCGGCGCGGCGATCCCCAGGCCCGCGTGCAATGGCTGATCGCCGGCATCGCCGTGCTGTTGACCGCATTCGGCCTGTGGCAGATGCGCGAGAACCGCGCCGCAGCGGCCGATGCCCTGGAAGCGCGCGTCGCGTCGGAAGCCGTGCGCGCCCGCGCCGCCTCTGCGCAGCGCCAGCAGCTCACCGAACTGCGCGAGGGCATGGCCTTCCTGCAGGCGCAGCGCGCCGCGCGGCCGATGACGGTCGCGGTGCTCGACGAACTCGCGCGCAGGCTGCCCGACAGCACGTCGCTGGAGAAGGCCGCGATCGAGGGCGACCGGGTGCTGCTGATCGGCCTGAGCACCGAGGCCTCGGCCCTGGTCGGGCAGCTGTCGGGATCGGCGCTGTGGCGCGCGCCAGCATTGGCGGGGGCCCTGCAGAACGACCCGCGCACGCGCTCGGACCGCTTCACCCTCACCGCCGAACTCGTGGCGCCGCCCGCCGCGCCGGCGGGCCCGACACTGGAACCCGTGCGTGCGGACGATGACCGGTAGGCCCGTGTCGGCCCGCGACCGCTGGCTGGCGCTGGGGCTGCTGCTCGGTGTCCTGGCCCTTGCGTATCTGTTGCTGATCCACCCCTGGTGGACCCGGCCGATGCGCGAGATCCAGTCCAGGATCGACACCCTGCAGGAACGCGAGCTGCGCATCCGGCGTGAACTCGAACAGGCGCCGCAGGTGCGCGCCGAACTCGAGCGCTTGCGCGCGAGCATGGACGACGCCCCCGGCTTCATGCCGCAGCCGGGCGTGGAACTGGCGACTGCCGCGCTGGTGCAGCGCCTGGAGCAGGCCGTGCTCGAGGCCAGCCCGGGCAACCGCAGCTGCGCGATCAGCAACCGCTCGCCGATCGCCGGCCAGCGCACCGACCACTACCCGCGCGCGACCGTGCAGGTGCGCCTGCGCTGCGGCAATCCGGAGCTGGCTGCCGTGCTGTATTCGCTCGAGACCGGTACGCCGCGGCTGTTCGTCGACAACCTCAACATCCTCAGTCAGCGCCACACGTTGACCGCCGGGGCAAGCAGCGGCGGGGTGGACGTCAGTTTCGATCTGTCGGGCTACCTGCTGCCGGCGCCCGCCGCCACGCCCGGCAGCGGCGCGGCGGCGCCGGCACAGCCGCCCGCCAACGGAGGCGCCGATGCGGATTGATGCCAGCAATGCGCGCACCGTGCTGCTTGCCGCGGTCGGCGGCTGGGCGCTGGTGTTCGCGGCGCTGTCGCTGGCCGGGCTCGGCAGCCGCATCGGCACGCTCGAAGACGACGGCAGCGCGCTCGCGGCGCCGGTTGCCGCGGTGGCGCCCATGCCGCCAGCGCCGCCGCTTTCGGCGTTCGGAGAGTTCGCGTCGCGGCCGTTGTTCTCCGGCGACCGCCGGCCGCACCCGTTCTTCATCGATCCCCAGGACGAAGGCGAGGGCGAGGGGGCCGGCTTCGATTACGTGCTGACCAGTGTGCTTCGCACGCCCGATTTCGCAATGGCGATCCTGCAGCCGGGCGACGGCGGCGATCCGGTGCGCCTGAAGATCGGCGAGGCGCCTCCGGCCGCGTCCACATGGCAGCTCGAGACGGTCGATGCCCGCAGCGTGGTCTTCACCACGCCCGAGGGGCCACGCACGCTGGAGCTGCGCGTGTTCGACGGCATTGGTGGCGAGCCGCCGACCCCGATGGCGCCGACAGCGCTGCCGGTCGGGCGGGCCCCCCAGGCTGTCGCGCGCCAGGCGGCGCTGCAGGACGAGGCGAACGCGGCCGTGCAGCGCGCCGCCGAGGCGGCCGCCGTGGCAGCGCGGTCACGGCAGCCAGGCACGCCTCAGGCGCGGCCCCAGGTCAGCCGCCAGGCAGCGCCGCAGGTCGAGGCCAGCGGCGCTGCAAGCTCCGAGAGCGCGCCGGCCGCCGGCCCTTCGGAAGCGCAGGTCGAGGCGATCCGTCGCCGCATCGAGGAGCGGCGCGCGCGCTTGCGCCAGCAACAGCAGTCCAACCCCGTCCAGACTCCGTAGACCTGTCGATGAAGCCTTCCATGACGCCAGCCTTCCATCTCCGTGCCATCGCCATCGGTACCGGCATCGCGCTGCTCGCGGGCTGCGCGAGCGTGCCGACCGCGACGATGCGCCGCGATGCCGACATGCGCCAGGGCGTGGAGGCCGGCGCCGCTGCCGACACCCCATCGACGACCGGCGCGCGCACCCAGCCGCTGCTGGCCGACGAGGAACGTCCGCAGCCGCAGATCCGCCGCGGCAGTGGCACGGTGATCAACCAGCGGGCGGCCTCCGCGGCCGCGCCGACGCTCGGCGCGACCAGCGGGCAGGCGTCGTTCAATTTCGAGGGCGAGTCGGTGCACGCGGTCGCCAAGGCGATCCTCGGCGACATGCTCGGGCAGAACTACGTGATCGCGCCGGAAGTGCAGGGCACGGTGACGCTCGCCACGCCGCAGCCGGTCAGTCCGGCCCAGGCCCTGAGCCTGCTGGAGATGGTGCTGGGCTGGAACAACGCCCGCATGATCTACAGCGACGGCCGCTACAACATCGTCGCCGCCGACACCGCGCTCGCCACCGGCACCGTGGCCCCGCGTACCGGTGGCACCGGCGCGGCGCGTGGTTTCGAGGTGCGCACCGTGCCGCTGCGCTACATCTCGGCGACCGAGATGGAAAAGGTGCTCGAGCCCTATGCGCGGCCGAACGCGATCGTGTCGGCCGACAACGCGCGCAACGTCATCACGGTTTCGGGCAGCCGCTCCGAACTCGACAACTACCTGCGCACGATCGAGATCTTCGATGTCGACTGGCTGTCGGGCATGTCGGTGGGCGTGTTCCCGCTGCAGTCGGGCAAGGCCAGCCAGGTGGTCGCGGATCTGGAGAAGGTGTTCGGCCAGGACAGCGAATCGCCGGTCTCGGGCATGTTCCGCTTCATGCCGCTGGAAGGGGCGAACGCGGTACTGGTGATCACGCCGCAGGCCGATTACCTGGGCGAGATCCAGCAGTGGCTGGAGCGCATCGACAACGCCGGCCAGGAGGCGCGCCTGTTCTCGCTGGAGCTGAAGTACGTGAAGGCGCGCGAACTCGCGCAGCGCCTGGCGGAGGTGTTCGGCGGTGGCCCGGGCAGTGGTGGCGGTGGCGTCCAGGGGGGCGCTTCGGTGATGCCGGGCCTGACCGGCAACACGATGCGCAGCGGCGGGCTCAACACCCAGTACGGCAACCAGTCCGGACTCGACAGCGGCGGCGGACTGGGCAGCAACAACCGCGGCGGGATGCCGGGCGGCGGCCGCGGTGGCCTGGGCGGCGGCGGTGGCGGTGGCGGCGAGATGCAGCTCAACGAGGTCGAAGAAGGCCCGGGTACCGTCACGCTCGAGGTCGAGGGCGACCGCGTCGGCGTTTCGGCCGTCGACGAAACCAACACCCTGCTGGTGCGCGCGACGCCCGCGGCCTGGCGTTCGATCCGCGACGTCGTCGAACGGCTGGACGTGATGCCGGCCCAGGTGCACATCGAGGCCCAGGTGGTCGAGGTGCTGCTCAGCGGCGAGCTCGAGTACGGCGTCAACTGGTACATCGAGCAGGGCATGACCGACAACGGCCTCGGCCCGTTCCTGCCGCCGGCCGCCGGTGGACCGAACCGCTGGAGCACGCTGGGCGCGAGCATCGGCGGCGTGCGCGGCCCGGGCGCCGCCTGGACGCTGGTCAAGAACGACGCCGCGGCGGTGATCCGTGCCCTCGACCAGGTGACCGACGTGCAGATCCTGCAGTCGCCGTCGGTGTTCGTGCGCAACAACGCGATCGCCGAGTTCAACGTCGGCGCGAACATTCCGGTCGCCAGCACCAGCGTCAATCCGATCCTCGGCGACAACCAGTACACGCAGGTGCAGTACCTGGAGACCGGCATCATCCTCAAGGTGCGCCCGCGCGTGACCCGCGACGGCATGGTCTTCCTCGACATCGTGCAGGAAGTGAGTTCGCCACAGCCGCAGAACACCGCCGATTCGCAGGGCAACGTGCGCATCGATACGCGCCGGCTCAAGACCGAGGCGGCGGTACAGGCGGGCGATACGGTGATGCTGGCCGGCCTGATCCGCGACGAGGTGGGGCGCACGTCCGGCGGCCTGCCGGGCCTGAGCCGGATCCCGGTGCTTGGCGGCCTGTTCGGGACGCAGAGCTCGCGTACCGAACGCACCGAGGTCGTGGTGCTGCTGACCCCGACCATCGTGCGCAATCCGCTCGAGGCGCGTCAGCTGACCGACGAGTACGGCCGCCGCTTCCGCGCCCTGCAGCCGCTGCAGCGCGTGCAGGACTGAGGGTTCGCCGGTGCACGGAGGCGCTGCGCATGGCTGAGCTGCCGGTGATCCTGCTGCCGGTCGGGCACGACGACGACGCGCTCGATGCGTGTCTCGCCGCGCTCGATGCCGGCACGCCGGCGGGCACCCGGATCTGGCTCGCCGACGATGCGCGCATCGGCCCGCGCGGCGCGCAGATCGTGCAGCGCTGGCTCGCCAGCACGCCACTGCAGGCCGACTACACCTGCCGCCAGCGCTCGATCGGAGAGGTCGCGCATCTCGACGACGTGCTCCGCGCCTGCGGCGATGCGGACGTCATCGTGCTTGCGCCCGACGCGATGCCCGCGCCGGGCTGGGCGAATGCGCTCGCCCGCTGTTTCGCCGGTGACGCCTCCATCGCCACGGCCACGCCGTGGTGCAATGCCGGCGAAGCCGCTGCCTGGCCGCGGATCGGCGAGATCAATCCCGTGCAGGACGATCCCGCCCGCCTGGCCCGCGCCTGCCAGGCGCTGCCGCCGCTGTATCCGGAACTGCCGGCCGCCGTTGGCCATGCGGTTCTGCTGCGTGGAAATGCGCGGCGCAAGGCCGGCGGGCTGGATGCATCGAGTTACCGCTCCTGGTATGCGGCGTTGATCGACCTGTCGCTGCGCATGGCGGGCCTGGGCTGGCGCAATGCGCTGTGCGAGACCGCGTTCGTCGCGCGCGGCGGCGAGGGCGGCCCGGCCGATGGCGACATGGATGCGCTTGGCGTTCGCTGGCCGTCCTGGCACTCGCGACTGGCGACGTTCCTGATGCAGGACCCGCTGCACGCGACCCGGATCGCCCTGCAGCGCGGATTCGATGCCCTCGAACACGCGCCGGCCCAGCAGCAGTTGTTCCATGAAGAGACGGTGGACCCGGTTCGTCCGCCGACGCCGCTTTCCGCCGCCGAAGCGGAAGGGAGAGAGGCCGGCGGCGCGGATGACGGGTTCAAGCCGGCCCACGCCACGGCCAGCCCGGACTCCGCCTCGCTGCCGGCAGCATGAGCGAACCCCGCGTAGCGGGAGCCCGGACCGGCGATGGAACGCACGGGGACCCACGACGCCCCCGGTGTGGCGGACAATGTCCCTCCCGCCGCAGCCCCCGCCGACGAAGTGACCGCAGCCGCCGCCTCGCCCGACATCGTCGCCGTCGTCGTTACCCACCAGAGCGCCAGCACGCTGGACGGGTGCTTGGCGCGGCTGCGCGCGGCTGAAGGCGTGGCGCAGATCCGGGTTGTCGACAACGCCTCCAGCGACTCGACGCTCGCCATCGTGCAGCGCCATGCCTCGCTGGATCCGCGCCTGCGCTTCATCGGCAATCCCGACAATCCCGGCTTCGCGGTGGCCTGCAACCTGGGCGCACGCGATGCCGATGCGGCGTGGATCGCATTCGTCAATCCAGATTGCCTGGTCGATGCGGACACGCTCATGCGCCTGCGCAGGCACGCCGCCACGCTCGATGCACCCTGCCTGCTCGGAACCGAGCTGGTGGGCGAGGACGGCGTACGTGATCCCGCCGCGCGCCGCCGCGACCCCGACTTCGCGGCGATGCTGCGCGCGTCTGCCGCGCGCGTCCTGGCAGTGCCGCGCGACCCCGCGCAGGCCCTGCAGCGCGTACCGGCGGTGTCCGGCGCGTTGATGCTGCTGCCGCGCACGCTGTTCGACCGTGTCGGCGGATTCGACACCAGCTACCGCCTGCATGCCGAGGACCTGGACCTGTGCCGGCGCGTTCGCGAAGCGGGCGCGGTGGTGGCGGTCGCCAACGACATCGCGGTCCTGCACGTGCGCGGCGTGTCCAGTCGCGCGCGCCCGGTGTTCGTCGAATGGCACAAGCACCGCGGCCTGTGGCGCTATTTCCGGCGTTTCGAGGCGGACCGTCGGGCCTGGCCGGTGCGCGTCGCCGTGTGGGCGATGATCTGGACACGCTTTCCGCTCGCGGTGTTGCGCCGCGTATCCCAGGCAGGGGTCTGAACGATGGCTACGGTCGCCTCGCTGCTCGATACCGATCTGTACAAATTCACGATGATGCAGGCCGTGCTGCACCAGCATCCGGGCGCGGTCGTGCGGTACCGCTTCAAATGCCGGACGCCCGGTATCGATCTGGCCCGTTACATCGATGAGATCGATGCCGAGATCGATGCGCTGTGCGCGCTGCGGTTCACTGCGGACGAGCTGGCCTACGTCCGCGCGCTGCGCTTCATCAAGCCGGACTTCGCCGACTTTCTCGGCCTGTTCTATCTCGACCGCAAGTACATCGTGTTGCGCCCGTCCCGCGACGTCCCGGGCGAGATCGAGCTCGAGATCACCGGGCCGTGGCTGCACACGATCCTGTTCGAAGTGCCGCTGCTGGCGATCATCAACGAGGTCTGGTTCCGCAACACCACGCAGCCCGATTTCGGCGAAGGCGTGCGGCGCCTGCAGGCGAAGGCCGCGTTGCTGCGCGACGTTCCCGGCTACGAGGAGTGCCGGATCGCCGACTACGGCACGCGTCGGCGCTATTCGCTGCATTGGCATGGGCACATGCTGCCGCTGCTGCGCGATGCACTGGGCGACCAGTTCGTCGGCACCAGCAACGTCCACTTCGCGCGCCTTTACGGGATGACGCCGCACGGCACGATGGCGCACGAATACCTGCAGGCCTTCCAGGCGCTGGGCCCGCGGCTGCGTGATTCGCAGGTTGCGGCGCTGGAGTCGTGGGCGCACGAATATCGCGGGGACCTGGGCATCGCGCTGTCGGATGTCGTCGGCCTGGACGCGTTCCTGCGCGATTTCGACATGTACTTCTGCAAACTCTTCGACGGCGTGCGCCATGACTCGGGCGATCCCTTCGTCTGGGGCGACCGCATGCTCGAGCACTTCGCGCACAACCGCGTCGATCCGGCAAGCAAGATCCTGGTCTTCAGCGACGGCCTCGACATCGACAAGGTGAAGCGTCTGCATGCCTACTTCCGTGGCCGCTGCAAGCTGGCCTTCGGTGTCGGCACGCATCTGACCAACGATCTGGGTCCGACGCCGTTGAACATCGTGATCAAGATGGTCCGCTGCAACGGCCAGCCGGTGGCCAAGCTCAGTGATTCGCCAGGCAAGGGCATGTGCGACGACCCGGCCTATCTTGCGTATCTGCGGCAGGTATTCGGACTGCCGGCCGACGCGGTCGCCTGATCGCGCCGCAGCCTGCGGGCTCACGGGCCGGCTGGTAGCGGCGTCTCGCGCGTGCATGACCACGTCCGGGCAAGCAGTCGCGCATTCGGGCTGCCCACTGGACCGGGTGCACACGCTCAACTACATTTCGGGCATATGCCGTACACGATCGAGAGTATTCCGGCGCAGTTCGCCGACGACCTGCGTACCTTCGTGGCGGCGCCGTAATGCGCACGCGGGCTGTCGGCGTTTACGCCTGGGGCGTTGGCGCGATGCTGGTTCTGGCCGGTGCCGGCGTTGGGGCAGTCGCGTCCGACGCGTCGCCTGTCACGGCGCCCGTTGCATCCGACGCCGTCGTTGTACCTGCGGGCACGCCGCTGATGCCGAGCGTCGAACGCCGGCACCGGGGCCGTTTCAACGGTCGAGCGCTGCGCTACCGTAGCGTCGTCGAGGAATGGCCGCTGCGCGATGCCGGCGGCGCGACGATCGCATCGATCTTCGCTACCAGCTATCTCGCCGATGGTGCCGATATGGCGCGTCCGGTGATCTTCGCGTTCAACGGCGGTCCCGGCTCCGCGTCGCTCTGGTTGCACATGGGCATCCTCGGGCCGAAGCGCCCGGACTACGGCACACAGGCGGGCGATGCGGAGATCCGACCGCCGACCGCGCCGCCGTTCGTGCTGGTCGACAATCGGGAGTCGCCGCTCGACGTGGCCGACGTTGTGCTGATCGATCCGCCGGGCACCGGCTATGCGCGCGTGTTCGGCGAGGCCAATGCGGAACGCGTGTTCGGCGTCCGCGAGGATGCGGATGCGGTTGCGCGTTTCATCGGCGACTGGCTGCGGCGCCATGGCCGGCAAGCCAGCCCGCGCTATCTCATGGGCGAAAGCTACGGCACGGTGCGCGCCGCCGAGCTGGCCCGTCTGCTGGCCGGTGGGCCGACCGGCAGCGGACGCATGGACGGCATCACGCTCAACGGCGTGATGCTGCTGGGCCAGTCGATGGACGGCAGCCGTCCCGCCCCGGAACTCGCCGCGGTGACCGGCCTCCCGAGTTGGGCGGCCACGGCGTGGTACCACCGGGCCGTGCCGCAGGACGCCACGCTCGAGGCGCATGTCGCCCGCGCCCGTACGTTCGCCGAAGGCCCGTATCTGCAGGCGCTGTTCGCGGGTTCTCGACTGCCGGAAGACGACCGCGCTGCCGTGGCTGCCGAACTGGCCGCGCTGACCGGCATCGACGCCGCGCGCTGGCTCGCGCGCGATCTGCGCATGGATGCGCCGACCTTCGGACGCGAGGTGCTGGGCGATGCCGGCCTGCAGGTCGGCGCCTACGACGCACGCTTCACCCTGCCTCTGACTGCGTCAGGCGGCGATCCCGTCGCCGACGATCCGGCGATGGGGCAGTACGTCCCGCTGTACGTCGCCACGCTGCAGACGCATCTGCGCGACACGCTGGGGGTTCACACCGCTCGGGCCTACAACGCGATCGAGTTCCGCCGCATCAATGCCCGTTTCTGGAAGGGCCGACCGCCGCTTCAGGAGAATCACGCATTGTCTCTGGCCATTGCGATGCGTCGAAATCCCGCCCTGCGCGTGCTCGTGGCCACCGGCCATTACGATCTGGTGACCACCGTCGGCGCCGCGGACCAGGCGGTTGCACTGTCGGGCATGGACCCGGCACGCGTCGTCACGCGCACCTACGCATCCGGGCACATGCCCTACATCGGCGTGGGCAGCCGCGCCGCGCTTGCCGCGGACGTGCGCGCATTCGTCACTGCCGGGTCATCGGCTGCCGTCACACCCTGACCGCGAACCGTGGGGCGCTTCGATGAGCGGGGCGCCCGACTGGCCGCACCGGGCCGGTAGTTGCCATCGGCTGCCGGTCGTGTCGGCTGCCTGGACACTCGCGTGCCGACGGTCGGCGGTCGCCGTCGGCTCGCCGCCTCCGCGGTCGGGTGACGGGGCGCGCGCCCTCAGCGATGCCCGTTGATCGCATCCCGCAACGTGCGCGCCTCGCGCGCGGCTGCCTCGGCGTAGTCGTCGCCGTTGGACGCGTAGAGGATCGCGCGCGAGGAGCTGACCATCAGGCCGGTGCCGTCCGTGGTCTTCGCATTCTTCACTACGGCCTCGACATCGCCGCCCTGCGCGCCGACACCCGGCACCAGGAACGGCATGTCGCCGACAATGGCGCGGACTTCGCGCAGCTGCCCGGGCCAGGTCGCGCCGACGACCAGCGACACGTTGCCGTGGCCGTTCCATTCACGCGCGATGGTCTCGGCGACGTGCTGGTAGAGCGGGCGCGTGCTGCCGGCATGGGCGACCGGCAGATCCTGCAGGTCGGCCGCGCCCGGGTTCGACGTGCGGCACAGGACCACCACGCCCTTTTCGCTGCGCTCGAGGAACGGCTGCGCCGAGTCGCGGCCGAGGTAGGGATTCACGGTTACCGCATCGGCCTCGAAGCGTTCGAAGGCCTCGGTGACGTAGCGCTGCGCAGTGCTGCCGATGTCGCCGCGCTTGGCGTCGAGGATCACCGGTACGCCGGGATGCGCGGCGTGCAGATGGGAGATCAGTCGCTGCAGCGCATCCTCGGCGCCGAGCGCCGCGAAGTGCGCGATCTGCGGCTTGAACGCGCAGGCGTATTCGGCGGTCGCATCGGCGATGTCGCGGCAGAACGCGAACACCGCATCGGGATCGTTCGCGAAACGCGCGGGAAACTTCGCCGGTTCGGGATCCAGGCCGACGCAGACGAGCGTGTCGGCGGACTGCCAGCGCGCGCGCAGCGCCTGCATGAAGGTGTGCGTCATGGTGCGTGCCTCAGGTGACGATGATCGGTGCGCCGCGGGTGACGACGACGGTGTGTTCGAACTGCGCGCCATAGCCTCTGCGGCAGGCCAGCGACCAGCCGTCGTCCAGATCTTCGGTGCGCGTGACATGGGTGGCCAGGAACGGCTCGACGGTGATCACCATGCCGTCGTGCAGGCGCCGGGTGTCGCGACGATCGAAGTAGCCGGGAATCGAGCCGGGTGATTCGTGCAGCGCACGACCGACGCCATGGCTCTGCAGGTTGCGGATGATGCGGAAGCCGCGGCGCGCGGCGACGGTCTCGATGGTGCGGCCGACGCCGCTGAGCAGTTCGCCGGCGCGCAGCTGGGCAATGGCTGCGTGGCGCGCTTCGCGCGTCGCATCGAGCAGGCGCTGCTGCGCCGCGCTCGCGGTGCCGACGACGAAGCTGGCGCCGGTATCGGCGAAGAACCCATCGAGTTCGGCAGAGACATCGATATTGACCAGATCGCCATCGCGCAGCGGCGTCGCGTCCGGGATGCCGTGCGCGACCACGCGGTTGACGCTGATGCAGGTCGCGGCCGGAAAACCGTAGGTCAGCACCGGGGCGGATTGAGCGCCGGCCACGCACAGCATGTCCGCGCCGATGCCGTCGAGTTCGCACGGCGTGGTGCCGGCCAGCGCGTGATCGCGCATCGTCGACAGGATGCGCGCCACGAGTGCACCGGCGCGCTTGAGGCCTTCGAGTTCTTCCAGGGTCTGGATGGTCATGTGTGGCTCCCGGTTGTCCGCGCTGCCCTCACCCCAACCCCTCTCCCAGAGGGAGAGGGGCTCGACTCTCTCCGGACGCTTACTTCAGCGCCTTGAACCGCAGACGCTTCGGACCGGCGTCGTCGCCCATGCGGCGGCGCTTGTCTTCTTCGTACTCGCGGTAGTTGCCGGGGAAGAACTCGACGTGGCTGTCGCCTTCGAACGCGAGGATGTGCGTGGCGATGCGGTCGAGGAACCAGCGGTCATGCGAGATCACGAAGGTATTGCCGGGGAATTCCAGCAGCGCGTCCTCGAGCGCACGCAGGGTCTCGATGTCGAGATCGTTCGACGGTTCGTCGAGCAGCAGCACGTTGCCGCCCTGCAGCAGGGTCTTGGCCATGTGCAGGCGACCGCGCTCACCACCCGACAGCGAACCGACCAGCTTCTGCTGGTCCTGGCCCTTGAAGTTGAAGCGGCCGATGTAGGCGCGCGACTGGATCTCGGTGCCGTTGATGTTGAGGATGTCGAGGCCGCCGGAGATTTCCTGGAAGACGTTGTGGTTGCCCTCGAGCGCATCGCGGCTCTGGTCGACATACGACAGCTGCACGGTCGGGCCGACCACGATCTCGCCCGAGTCCGGCTTCTCCTGCCCGGTGATCATCTTGAACAACGTGGATTTACCCGCGCCGTTGGGACCGATGATGCCGACGATCGCGCCCGGCGGGACGATCATCGACAGGTTGTCGATCAGCAGGCGGTCGCCGAACTTCTTGGAGACGTTCTTGAACTCCATCACCGCGTTGCCCAGGCGCTCGCCCGGCGGGATGAACAGTTCGTTGGTCTCGTTGCGCTTCTGGTAATCCACCGACTGCAGTTCTTCCAGGCGGGCCAGACGGGCCTTGCCCTTGGTGCGGCCGCCCTTGGCGTTCTGGCGCGACCATTCCAGCTCCTTCTGGATCGCCTTCTGGCGCGACTTTTCCTGGTTGTCTTCCTGCTTGAGGCGCTCGTCCTTCTGCGTCAGCCACTCGGTGTAGTTGCCCTTCCACGGAATGCCGCGGCCACGGTCGAGTTCGAGGATCCACTCGGCGGCGTTGTCGAGGAAGTAGCGGTCATGGGTGACCGCGACCACGGTGCCGGTGTAGCGGGCGAGGAACTGCTCCAGCCATTCCACCGATTCGGCGTCGAGATGGTTGGTCGGTTCGTCGAGCAGCAGCATGTCCGGCTTCTGCAGCAGCAGGCGGCACAGCGCCACACGGCGCTTCTCGCCACCCGACAGCTTGCCCACGATCGCGTCCCACGGCGGCAGGCGCAGCGCGTCGGCAGCGACTTCCAGCTGGTTTTCAAGCGTGTGTGCGTCGCCGGCGGCGAGGATCGCCTCCAGCCGCTCCTGTTCCTTGGCGAGTGCGTCGAAATCGGCGCCTTCCTCGGCGTAGGCGTCGTAGATCTTGTCGAGCGCGGCCTGGGCCTGCAGCACTTCACCTACGCCTTCCTCGACGGCTTCGCGCACGGTCATCTCGGGATCGAGCTGCGGCTCCTGCGCCAGGTAGCCGACCTTGATGCCCGGCTGCGGGCGCGCCTCGCCTTCGAAATCGGTATCGACGCCGGCCATGATGCGCAGCACCGTCGACTTGCCCGAGCCGTTCAGGCCGAGCAGGCCGATCTTCGCGCCGGGGAAGAACGACAGCGAGATGTCCTTGATGATCTGCCGCTTCGGCGGGACCACCTTGGACACGCGGTTCATGGTGTAGATGTATTGCGACATGGGGGCTCCGGTTGCACCGACCCGCGCCGGGGCCCGGTCGGGCGGCGTCGGGTCTCGAGGGGAATGGGGCGATTATAGCGGGTCGGAGGCGGCCGGGCCGGCGCCGCCGGTGGCCGGGCGCTACAATGGCGGGCCCGCCGACCCCCTCTCCGGAGCCCTCGATGTTCCAGCGCGACGCCCGTCTCGAAAGCTTTGATCCCGACCTCGCCAAGGCCATCGCCGACGAGACCCGCCGCCAGGAGGATCATGTCGAGCTGATCGCCTCGGAGAACTACTGCAGCGCGCTGGTGATGGAGGCGCAGGGCAGCCAGCTGACCAACAAGTACGCCGAGGGCTATCCGGGCAAGCGCTACTACGGTGGCTGCGAATACGTCGACATTGCCGAGCAGCTCGCGATCGACCGCCTCAAGCAGCTCTTCGATGCGGACTACGCCAACGTGCAGCCGCATTCGGGTTCGCAGGCCAACCAGGCCGTCTATTTCGCCCTGCTGCAGCCCGGCGACACCATCCTGGGCATGTCGCTGGCGCATGGCGGCCACCTGACCCACGGCGCCAAGGTCAACGCATCCGGCAAGCTGTTCAACGCGGTGCAGTACGGCGTGAACGATGCCGGCCTGATCGACTACGACGAGGTCGAGCGTCTGGCCGTCGAACACAAGCCGAAGATGGTCGTCGCGGGTTTCTCGGCGTATTCGCAGGTCATCGATTGGGCGCGTTTCCGCAGCATCGCCGACAAGGTGGGCGCGTATCTGTTCGTCGACATGGCGCATGTCGCAGGCCTGGTCGCCGCCGGCGTGTATCCCAACCCCGCGCCGCATGCGCACGTCGTCACCTCGACCACGCACAAGACCCTGCGTGGCCCGCGCGGCGGCGTCATCGTCGCCAGCAGGCAGGGCGCCGGCGAGCAGTTCGACGAGATCGCCAAGAAGCTGCAGTCGATCGTGTTCCCCGGCATCCAGGGCGGCCCGCTGATGCACGTGATCGCGGCCAAGGCGGTCGCGTTCAAGGAAGCGCTGGCGCCGGAGTTCAAGGCCTACCAGCAGCAGGTGGTGAAGAACGCCCAGGCGATGGCGAAGGTCATCATCGAGCGCGGCTACAAGATCGTCTCCGGCGGCACCGAGAACCACCTGATGCTGGTCGACATGATCGGCAAGGACGTCAGCGGCAAGGACGCGGAAGAAGCGCTCGGCCGCGCCCACATCACGGTCAACAAGAACTCCGTGCCCAACGATCCGCGCAAGCCCTTCGTGACCTCGGGCCTGCGCCTGGGCACGCCGGCGGTGACCACGCGCGGTTACACCGAGGCCGATTGCGCCGAACTCGCCCACTGGATCTGCGACGTGCTCGACGCGCCGGCCGACGAGAGCGTCATCGCCGCGGTGCGCGACAAGGTCGCCGCGCAGTGCGCGAAGTACCCGGTCTACGGCTGAGCGCCACGGCGCGCCACCGGCTGACGGACTGACGCATGCATTGCCCTTTCTGCCAGAGCACCGACACGCGCGTGATCGACTCGCGCGTGTCCGAGGACGGCGCGACCATCCGTCGGCGGCGCGAATGCGAGGCCTGCGGGGAGCGTTTCAGCACGCTGGAGACGATCGAGCTCAAGCTGCCGACGATCATCAAGGGCGACGGCCGGCGTGAGCCGTTCGATGCGCGCAAGCTGCGCCTGAGCATGGACCGCGCGCTGCACAAGCGCCCGGTCTCCGAGGAGCAGATCGAAGCGACGGTGCGCGCGGTCGTCCACCAGCTGCGCATGACCGCCGAGCGCGAGGTGTCCTCGCGGCGGGTCGGCGAGTTCGTGATCGCCGAGCTGCGCAAGCTCGACCACGTCGGCTTCGTGCGCTTCGCCTCCGTGTACCGCGCGTTCGAGGACGTGGCCGATTTCCGCGAGGAGCTCGACCGGCTCGAGCGCGAGCTGCCGGGCGATGGTCAGTTGCCGCTGCTCGAGGGCGCCGCCGCGACCCCGGTCAAGGGACCGCGCAAGCGCTGAACGCTCCGCTCGTTGGTGCCTGCCACGCGCGCGGTGAAGGGCTGTCGCATCGGGTCGGGACGGCTTCCCGGTCCGGCAGCGGACCTGGCCCCGCATCACGCCCCGGCCTGACCAGCCCTGGGCGAGGCATGCCCGGGCGCACTTTCGCCGGCACGTGCGCCCGCCATCCCGGATCGGCCCCCTTCCGGGCAGGATGCGAACCGGCGGCCCCATCGATTCGAGGATTGCGCATGACCGACTTCACCGCCGACGACCACCGTTTCATGGCCCGCGCGCTGTATCTGGCCGAGCGGGGGGCCTGGACCACTCGTCCCAACCCGATGGTCGGCTGCGTGCTGGTCGCGGCGGGCGAGCCTGTCGGCGAAGGCTTCCACGTGCACAAGGGCGGCCCCCACGCCGAGGTGGTCGCATTGCAGGCGGCCGGTGAACGTGCGCGGGGCGCGACCGCTTACGTGACGCTCGAGCCCTGCGCGCATACCGGAAGCACCGGGCCCTGCGCGGACGCGCTGATCGCGGCGGGTGTCTCGCGCGTGGTCGCGGCGATGCGCGATCCGTTTCCGCAGGTCGACGGGGCCGGGTTCGACCGGCTGCGGGCGGCCGGCGTCGAGGTGGCGTCCGGCCTGATGGAGCCGCAGGCGCGCGCGCTCAACCGTGGCTTTCTTTCGCGCATCGAGCGCGGACGGCCCTGGCTGCGGGTCAAGCTCGGCTGCAGCCTCGATGGCCGCACCGCGATGGCCAATGGCGATTCGAAATGGATCACCGGCGCGGCCTCGCGCCGGGACGTGATGCGCTGGCGCGCCCGCGCCGGCGCGCTGCTGACCGGCAGCGGCACGGTGCTGGCCGACGACCCCCGGCTCACCGTGCGCCTCGAGCCGGAGGCGCCGTTCGCCCCGCCGCTGCGCGTCGTGCTGGACGCGGGCCTGGCGACGATCGCGCGCGGCAATGTGCGCGATGGCGCCGCGCCGACGCTCTATGTGCATGCCCGCGATGCCAAGCCGCCGCAGGGCTTCGCGGCGCCTCGCCTCGCCGTCGCGCGCGGGGCCGACGGCCAGCTCGATCTGCAGGCGGTCCTCGCAGCGCTGGCCGAGGGCGGCATCAACGAGGTCCAGGTCGAGGCGGGCGCGACGCTGTCGGGCGCGTTCCTGCGCGCCGGACTCGTCGACGAACTCCTGCTCTACATCGCCCCGGTCTTGCTGGGCGAACGCGGCCGGCCGATGTTCGACGGCCTCGGCATCGAATCGATGGCGCAGCGGCTGCATCTGGAGACTGTCGACACGCGCCGGATCGGTGACGACTTCAGGATCCTGCTCCGTCCCGCTGTCTGAATGATGTGCCGCAGTCGGCGGTGGGCACGCGACCAGTGCGCCGGAATCGAGTTTCGATGGCCAGGCAGCCAAGGGTTTCGACCGGCGGCGGGCCCCGGCTGTAAGGCGCTTGCCGGCTCCCGCCTCCTGCTCGCTTTCCCGGGGCCGGGATCGAGCTTCACGTACGCCGGGCTTGCGGCTCCGCTGTCCCTGCAATGAAGCATCCCGCCGGGCGCGGGAGGCAGCGCGAGCGGCGCTGCTAGAATGCGCGGGCCGGCGTGCCGGCATCAATCGAATGTCTTCGGGGCGGGGTGGAAGTCCCCACCGGCGGTAGGCGCGGCGACGCGCGAGCCCGCGAGCGCCGCCGGCAGCTGCCGGCGGGTCAGCAGATCCGGTCGAAATCCGGAGCCGACGGTCAGAGTCCGGATGCGAGAAGACGACCTCATGCGTGGCCGAACGGCCGCGCACGCTGTCGCGTCCCGGACCGTTCCCTTCTCGCTTGACCGCGCGGGTGCCGCGCGGACGGAGGCAGCGACATGTTCACCGGACTGATCGAGGGCGTCGGACGCCTGGTTTCCATCGAATCGCGTGGCGGCGACGCGCGGCTGCGCATCGCGGTCGGCACATTGCCCTTCGAGGGCGTGGCGATGGGCGAGAGCATCGCGGTCAATGGCGTGTGCCTGACCGTGGTCGACTTCGACGACGCGCATTTCGAGGCCGATGCCTCGACCGAAACGTTGTCGCTGACCACGCTGGGCGCACTCGTTCCGGGCCGCGCGCTGAACCTGGAGCGCGCGATGCGCCCGACCGATCGCCTCGGCGGCCATCTGGTCAGCGGTCATGTCGATGGCGTCGGCCGCGTGGCCTCGATCCACGACGATGCCCGCGCGCAGCGCTGGCGCTTCGAAGTGCCGGCCGCGCTGCTGAAGTACATCGCCCAGAAGGGCTCGATCTGCGTCGATGGCGTCAGCCTGACGGTCAATGCCGTGGACGCCACGGGCCTGGAGGTCGCGCTGGTGCCGCACACCGTTGCCCACACGGCGTTCGCAAGCACGGCCGTCGGCGACGGGGTGAACCTGGAAGTGGACCTGGTCGCCCGTTACGTGGAGCGGCTGCTCGCCAGTGGCGTGGTGCCGGCGGGAGCGCAGGCATGAACTTCGCCCCGGTCCCCGAACTGCTGGAAGAGATCCGCCAGGGCCGCATGGTGGTCATCGTCGACGACGAGGACCGCGAGAACGAAGGCGACCTGATCATGGCCGCCGAGCTGGTCAAGCCGTCGGACATCAATTTCATGGTCACCCACGGCCGCGGCCTGGTCTGCCTGCCGGTCACGCCGAGCCGCGCTGCGCAGCTCGGACTGGCGCCGATGGTCCGCGCGAACACCGCGCAGTTCCAGACGAACTTCACCGTCAGCATCGAGGCCGCCGAGGGCGTGACCACCGGCATCTCGGCGCACGACCGCGCGCATACGATCCGCACCGCGGTGAAGGCCAATGCCAGGCCCGAGGATCTGCACCAGCCCGGCCACATCTTCCCGCTGGTCGCCCAGCCCGGTGGCGTGCTGACCCGCGCCGGGCATACCGAAGCCGGCGTGGACCTGGCGATGCTCGCGGGCCTGGAGCCGGCCGGGGTGCTGGTCGAGATCCTCAATCCCGACGGCAGCATGGCCCGTCGCCCGGAGCTGGAAGCCTTCGCCCGCGAGCACGGCCTGAAGATGGGCTCGATCGCCGACCTCATCGCCTACCGTCTCGCCACCGAGCACACCGTCGAGCGCATCGACGAGCGCGAGATCGACACCGAGTTCGGCCCCTTCAGGCTCGTGACCTACCGCGACCGCATCGCCCATGACCTGCATTTCGCGCTGGTCCGCGGCACGCCGGACGCGCAGACACCGACGCTGGTCCGCGTCCAGGTGGAGAATCCGCTGGCCGATCTGCTGCACTGGCGCCGCGACGATTTCGGCATCGCCGGCAGCGATGCGCTGCGGGCGATCGCCGCCGAAGGCCGCGGCGTGATGGTGGTGCTGTCGGCGCCGCGCGATTCCGAGGCCCTGCTGGCGAAGCTGCGCAAGGAAGCGGTGGTGCGGCCCCCGGGCAAGGACAAGGATGTCGGCCAGTGGCGGCGGAACGGCGCCGGCGCGCAGATTCTCGCCGACCTCGGCCTCGGCCGGCTGCGCGTGCTGGGCACGCCGCGCAAGCAGGTGGGCCTTGCCGGCTACGGGCTCGAGGTCGTGGAATACGTCGGGGCATGACGCGCGGTAAACTGGACGGCCCTGCGCAAGACCCCATGCCCATGAGCCACATCGAAGGCGACCTGCGCGCCCCGGCCGGCGCGCGCTACGCGATCGTCGCCAGCCGCTGGAACCCGAAGATCACCGATGCCCTGGTGGCCGGCGCGCGCGCCGCGTTCGCCGACCATGGCGTCGCCGAGGACGCGGTCGACGTGATCCGCGTGCCGGGCGCCTGGGAGATTCCGGTCGTCTGCGCGCGCCTGGCCGGCGCGGGCCGATATACCGCGCTGCTGGCCCTGGGCTGCGTGGTGCGTGGTGACACGCGCCACTACGAACAGGTCGCCGACGGCTGCAGCGAGGCGCTGATGCGCGTCGCGCTCGACAGCGGCGTGCCGGTCGCCAACGGCGTGCTGGCGGTGGAGACCCACGGCGACGCGGAGAAGCGCGCCGGCGGCGTCCACGGCAACAAGGGCGAGGAGGCGGCGCTGGTCGCCATCGAAATGAGCAACCTGCTGGACAAGATCGGATGAACCAGACCCGCAAGCCCCATGGCGTCGACCCCGTGCTGCGTTCGCGTGCACGCCGCCGCGCGCTGCAGGCCATCTACGCGATGCAGATGTCGGGCACCGAACCGCGCGAGATCGTCGCCCAGTTCGCGCACGAACAGGCCAAGGAAGTCGCCGATCTGGCGTACTTCGAGGATCTGGTGCACGGCGTGGGCGCGCGCTACCGCGAACTCGACGCAGCGCTTGCGCCGTTCCTCGACCGCGGCATCGACGAGGTCGATCCGATCGAGCGCGCGATGCTGCGCATTGCCGCCTACGAGTTGCAGCACCGCATCGACGTGCCCTACCGGGTGGTGATCGACGAGGCGCTCAAGACCGTCAAGCGCTTCGGCTCCGAACACGGCCATACCTACGTCAATGGCGTGCTCGACAAGGCCGCCGCGGCCTGGCGTGCGCCGGAAGTGGGGGCGCTGCGCGGGCGTTGAGCCCCCGGCGCGCCGACGATGGCCGGCGAATTCGATCTGATCGAGCGTATCCGCGCCCGCACCGTCGCGCGCGGTGACGTGGTGCTCGGCATCGGCGACGACGCCGCGCTGCTGCAACCGCCCGCCGGCCAGCAGCTCGTCGTCGCGATGGACACGCTCAACGCCGGCGTGCATTTCCCCGATGACACCGCGCCTGCGGACATCGGCTGGAAGGCGCTCGCGGTGAACCTGTCCGATCTGGCCGCGATGGGCGCCGCGCCCGCCTGGTGCACCCTGTCGTTGTCATTGCCTGCGTCCGATCCGGCTTGGCTCGACGGCTTCCTCGACGGCTTCGATGCGCTCGCGCGCCTGCATGATGTCGCGCTGGTCGGCGGCGACACCACGCGCGGGCCGCTCTCGGTCTGCGTCACCGCGTTCGGGCTCGTGGCGCCGGGCATGGCGCTGCGCCGCGATGGCGCGCGGATCGGCGACGACGTGTGGGTCAGTGGCACGCCCGGCGACGCGGCGGCCGCGCTGGCGCAATGGTCGGCGGGCGCCCCGCGCGATCCCGCGCTGCGTTCGCGCCTCGACCGGCCGAGCCCGCGGCTTGCGCTCGGCCTGCAATTGGCCGGCCTCGCCAGTGCCGCGATCGACATCTCCGATGGCCTGCTGGCCGACCTCGCCCATCTGTGCCGTGGCAGCGGCGTGGGCGCCACGATCGACCTCGATGCGTTGCCGGTGTCGGCCGCCCTTCGGGCTGCCGCGCCCGATCGCGACACGCGCCGCGCACTGCAGGCCACCGGCGGCGACGACTACGAGCTGTGCTTCACCGCATCGCCCGACCGCCGCGGGGCCGTTCTCGAGGCGGGCGATGGGGCAGGGGTGGAGGTCACCAGGATCGGCCGCATCGGCTCAGGGGCGGAAGTCATAGCAGTCGGCGCCGACGGCGCGCCCTGGACGTCGCCGCGCGCTGGCTGGGATCACTTTTCCGGCTGAGTGCCCGGCGCCGATGGCACCCGCCGCGGCCTTCAGTCATCCGCGCGGAACGCATCCTCGATCCAGCGCAGCGTGGGCGACGCCGCGTCGCCGCTCGCTTCGACCACGTCGAAACGGCACGGCAGTTCGCGCAGCCCGGGCTGGCGCATCAGGAACTGCTGGGCGGCCAGCACCAGCCGGCGGCGCTTGCCGGCATCGACCGAGGCCGCGCCCCCGCCGAAGGCGGCCGTGCGGCGGTGGCGGACCTCGACGAACACGACCGTCCGCGCACCGGCGCGCGTATCCAGCATCACGATGTCCAGCTCGCCGCCGCGGAATCCGACATTCGCAGCGAGTGGCCGCAGGCCGGCAGCCTGCAGATGCGCGGCCGCGGCCCGCTCGACGGCGGCACCATCGCGCCGCCGCTCGTTCAACCGCCGGCGTCCGCCTGCGGCACCACATGTCCGTTGCGCCAGCTCGACCACGCGGGCTGGCGCATCACGTTGCCGTCGGGGGCAATGCGCAGCATCCCGGTCGCGCCACCGACCGTGGCATCAGGCGCAAGCGCCAGGTGCTCGAGATAGCCGGCCAGCAGCCAGGCATCGAAGCCGAATGCGAACAGACGGGCGGCGGGACCGCGCGCGGTCGGCAGGTCGCTGGCGACCGAGGCCTGCGGAGGCAAGGAACGTGCGCCGCTGCCGATGGACCAGCTTTCGGTCGGGAACACGATGCCGTCGAGGATCTGGTCCTCCTCGGCCTTGCCGGTGCCATGCGTCAGCAGCGAGCTGCCCACGCGCGGGCGCGTCGCCAGCCCGGCGACCGACATCTGCGGGGCGAGCACGCGGGCCTGGTTGCCGCGGATGGCCAGGTAGACCGCATCCACGCCGACTTCGCCGGCCAGTGCGTTCTGCAGCGCGGCAGTCTGGTCGACCGGAGCGTCGCCGATGATTGCGAGCGTGGCCACGACGCTGCCGCCGTTCTGGGCCAGCCGCGCGGTCAGCGCATCGACACTGCGACGGGCCGCGTCCTCGCCATTGCTCAGCACCAGCACATTGCGGGCATTGCGCTTGAGCAAGTACTGCGCGGCGGCGTCGCCCTCGTCTTCGGGGGCAAGCGAAAATGCCGCGGCATTGTCGGGAGCCTCGGCCGAGCCGCGGTTGAGGGCAACCACCGGCACCGAGATCGGACCGCGGAACAGCGCGTCCACCTCGTCGCGCCCAAGCGGGCCGAGCACCTGGTCGGCGCCCTCGGCGATCGCCCGTGCATAGGCGGCAGTGGCGCCGGCAGCGGTGCCCGAGGTGTCGTAGAAGGCGAGTTCGGGCCGGGCGCGGCGCTCGCCGTAATAGCCGGCCAGCAGGCCGTCGCGCACCGGCGCGGCGGCAGTGGCCAGCGGGCCGCTCATCGGCAGCAGCACTGCGAGCTTGCGCGGAGGGCGGTAGCCGTCGCGATCGGCGGGCGCGCGCGTATCGTCGAAATGCCAGCGCGTCGGCGCGCTGGTCGTTGTCGTCGAAGGCTCCATCGGGACGGGCGCAGGGCCCGAGGTCCGCACGGTGGCGCAACCGGCAAGCACGGCCGCCAGGGCAGCGCCGGTGAGCAGGCGCAGGGCGCGGGGCCGGGCATCGCGGAGGCGCGTGGCGTGGGTGCGGGCGTTCGAAGGCTGGACCGTTGCTGCCATGTCGCGGTTCCGCTGCAGGATAATGGCCGCATTCTAGCGTTCCCGGCGTGCAGACGATGACCGATTCCTCCCGCGCCCCCGGCGTCCTCCACGTGGTGGCCACGCCGATCGGCAACCTCGGCGATCTGTCGCCGCGGGCGCAGGACGTGCTGCGCAGCGTCGACGCGATCTGTGCCGAGGACACTCGGCATACCCGTCAGTTGCTGGGTCATTTCGGCATCGATCGCCCGCTGCTGGCGCTGCACGAGCACAACGAGGACGGGCTCGCGGCGCGCCTGGTCGAGCGTCTGCGCGCTGGCGACTCGCTGGCCCTGGTCAGCGATGCCGGCACGCCGCTGGTCAGCGATCCGGGCTTCCGTCTGGTCCGCGCCGCGCGCGCGGCCGGGCTGCGGGTGTCGCCGGTGCCGGGGCCGAGCGCGCTGATCGCCGCGCTCAGTGTCGCCGGCCTGCCCAGTGATCGCTTCGTCTTCGAAGGGTTCCTGCCGGCCAAGACCGGCGCGCGGCGCGAGCGCCTGCAGACGCTGGCCGCCGAGCCGCGGACCCTGCTGTTCTACGAGTCCTCGCACCGGATCGAGGAGATGCTCTCCGATGCGGTGCAGGCGTTCGGGGGCGAGCGTCCGGCGGTGGTCGCCCGCGAGCTCACCAAGCTGTTCGAGACCGTACTCGACGGTCCGCTCGAGACGCTCGCGGCGCGGGTCGCCGCCGATGCCGACCAGCGCCGGGGCGAGTTCGTGGTGCTGGTCGAAGGGGCAGGCGAGGACGCCGATGCGCGCCTGGCGGAAGGACGGCGGGTGTATGCGCTGCTGAGCAGGGAGATGAAACCCTCGTTGGCGGCGAAGCTCGCCGCCGACATCACCGGTGCGCCGCGCAAGGCGCTGTATGGCATGGGCGGCGGCGCCGACTCCGAGGCCACCGACGGCTGAGGCGGCTGTCCCGACGCATTTTCGGCGTCTTCTTGCGGCTCGGCCTCACGGCCTTCGGCGGCCCGGTCGCGCATCTGGCGTATTTCCACGCCGAGCTCGCAGTGCGGCGGCGCTGGCTGCGGGAAACCGAGTATGCCGAGCTCGTCGCGCTGTGCCAGCTGCGCCGGCGAGCAGCCGGTGGGCTTGGCGATCGCCTTCGCCAGGCAGGCTGATCCGCTGTGGCGCAGCGCGGTCGAGGACTGGCACGACGTCGTGCTGGTCGTGGCGGGTTTGTTCATCCTGGCCGGGCTGCGCATGCCGCCGTGGCTGCTGGTGCCGCTGATGTCGCTGGCCGGTCGGGCCCTGTCGGCTGGCTAGACCGGCGTGGAGCGCTGGAGCATGCGACAATCCGCGCCGGCGGAGTCGGCCAGACAGTCGCGTCATCACGGGAGCTTCGGCACCCGGCGATGCCGAGGAAAGTCCGGGCTCCACAGGGCAAGGTGCCAGGTAACGCCTGGGCGGCGCGAGCCGACGGAAAGTGCAACAGAAAGATACCGCCCAAGACTGCTTCGGCAGGACGGCAAGGGTGAAATGGTGCGGTAAGAGCGCACCGCGAGCCTGGTAACAGGCCGGCACGGCAAACCCCACCTGGAGCAAGACCAAATAGGGACCTCATGACGTTGCCCGCGTCGGGTCCGGGTAGGTTGCTCGAGCGTACCGGTGACGGTGCGCCTAGAGGAATGACTGTCCACGACAGAACCCGGCTTATCGGCCGGCTCCGCCACCTTCTTCAGATCGCGGGCCTGCCTTTGACCGCAAGGGTGGGGACCGCCGCCCAACGTTCCAAGGCGGGGCGCTGGAATCCCCGCTGCTCGACAGGCGTGGCGGGTCTTGTCATCCATGCCATGAGAACCAGCCGTGTCCACCCTCGCGCTGGTTTGTCGAGCTCCCGGGAAGCCCGGAGCGGTGGGGACCTCTCTTCCAGGGCGACTGAAGTTCCTCTCCAGGCGCCTCGGACCATCCGGGTTGAGTTGGACGCGGGTGGACGGCCGGCTCGGGATCCTCAGGCTGAGCCTTCGTGGATATCCATGTCGCCCACCCGGACACAGGGCCGGTCCGTCAGCGGTCTTCTGTCCGGCTGCGGCGCTGCAAAGGCAGGCGCCGCGCATCCCGGTCCCGGGTCGGGTGGCTCTGCGAAGTGCGGAAATGCATTCACGTCTGGAGACGCCCGAGCGAGCGGGCGGTCGGTGTCACCCGGGTGGAGCCTCCAGAGAGCTGGCGCGGAAGTGGACCGGAGATCGTTACGCGCTCTCGTTCGCGCACATCCCCTCCCGCGAACGCCTTCGGCAGCGGGCTTTACCGCATCGCAGCATTGGATTTCGTGAAGCCTGCGTGAGGGTTCCGTTCATTGCGAAATCGGCCTGATTCTCAAAATTTGAGATGAAACAATCGCTTGTGGATAAAGCTTGAACAATTCTCTGAAGAGTGCTGCAAGTCATTGACCGGACAGGTGAAAAGGCCCACACGAAGCTGTTGACAACCCAAATGCCCAGTCCTAAGGTGGCGACTCGTGGGGAAACCGGGTTTTTTGTGGTTTTCCATCACACAAGCCTGCTTCAGACGGGCGCCAACGGGCAGAGACGGACGTGTTGCAGGGCGAGACCGCCATCACTATCGATGACAAGGGCCGGATGGCGATTCCAACCGCCTACCGGGACTTTGTCGCGCGTGAGTGTGGCAACCGGCTCGTCCTGACCTACAACCCTTTCGACGCAGGCGGCCTGTACCTCTATCCGTACAAGGCCTGGGAAGTGCTGCGTGACCAGGTCAACGCCCTGCCGCGCACGCTGGCGCGCAACCGCATCCTGCAGCTGAAACTGGTCGGCGCCGCCACCGTGCTCGAGCCCGATGGCAACGGCCGCATCGGCATTCCGCCCAGCCAGCGCAACACGGTCGGCATCGACCGGCGCGCGGTCCTGGTGGGAATGGGCGACAAGTTCGAGTTGTGGAGCGAGCAGGCGCATCAGGCGCAGATCCGCCAGACCCTCACCGACGAGGACATGGCCGGAGACGATCTCGAAGGATTGCCGTTGTGACCGCGGGTGGTACGGATGCCACGTCCGGCCACCTCCCGGTCTTGTACGCGCAGGTCCTCGATGGTCTGCAGGTGCGCCCGGACGGCCGCTACCTCGACGGCACCTTCGGTCGCGGCGGACATGCCGCCGGCGTGCTGGCGCAACTGGGCGAGGCCGGCCGGCTGCTGGTGATGGACAAGGATCCCGAGGCCATCGCGGTCGCACAGGCTCGCTTCGGCAACGATGCGCGCGTGTCGATCCGTCGCGGCAGCTTCGCCGACCTGGCGGCCTGGAGCGCGGTCGCCGAAGCGCCGCTCGACGGCGCGCTGTTCGACCTGGGTGTGTCCTCGCCGCAGCTCAACGTCGCCGAGCGCGGTTTCAGTTTCGGCAAGGACGGCCCGCTCGACATGCGCATGGACCCGGAGGCCGACGAAAGCGCCGCGGAGTGGATCGCGCGCGCGGCCGAGGCGGACATCGCCGACGTGCTGTGGACCTATGGCGAGGAGCGCATGAGCCGCCGCATCGCCCGCGCGATCGTCGCGCGCCGCGTCGAGGCCCCGTTCCTGCGCACCGCCGATCTCGCCGCGGTGATCGCCGCCAACGTGCCGCGCGGCAGGCCCAAGCCCGGGCAGAAGGAAACCCACCCGGCAACGCGTTCGTTCCAGGCGATCCGCATCCACATCAACCGCGAGCTGGCGGATCTGGAAACCGGCCTGAGCGCGGCGATGGATGCACTGCGCCCCGGTGGTCGCCTGGCGGTCATCAGCTTCCATTCGCTCGAAGACCGTATCGTCAAGCGCTTCATCGCCGGCCACGCAAAAGCGCCGGCCGGCAACCGTCGGCTGCCGGAAGCGGCGCCGTTCGTGCCGCGCCTGCGCATCGTCAGCGATGCCACCAAGGCCGACGAGACGGAGCTGCGCGCCAATCCGCGCGCCCGCAGCGCCGTGCTGCGCGTGGCCGAAAAGCTCGATGCGGAGGGCGCCGCATGAAGCTGCGCCATCTGCTCGTCGCCGTGCTGCTGGCCGCCAACGTGATCACCGCGATCGGCGTGGTCCACGCGCGCCACGACTATCGCCAGCTCTATATCGATCTGACCCGGCTCGAGCGCGCGCGCGACGAGCTCAACATCGATTTCGGGCGGCTGCAGCTGGAACAGGCCACCTGGGCGATGAGCAACCGCGTCGACCAGGTGGCACGTGAGCGCCTGGGCATGCGGTTCCCGGAAACGGCGGAAATCGTCGTGGTGCGGCCATGAAGTTCGGCCGGCTCACGAGGTTCGTCAAGGCGGGCGACGGCCATGCCAAGAAGCCGCGCAAGCGTGCGCAGTTCGATCTGCGCCTGCGGCTGATGCTGGTCGGCGGGGCGCTGGGTCTGGGCGCGGTCGCGCTGGTCGGCCGGGCGGTGGACCTGCAGCTGATCGACAACGCGTTCTACCAGCAGAAGGCCGACGCGCGCTTCCGCCGCGAAGTGCCGATCCCGGCCTCGCGCGGCATGATCACCGACCGCAACGGCGAGCCGCTGGCGATCTCCTCGCCGGTCGAATCGCTGTGGGTCAACCCGCAGGAGCTGAGCAAGCATCCCGACCGCTTGCCGGAGCTGGCCAAGGTCACCGGCCTGCCGCTCGAGGAACTCGCACGCGCGGTCTCGCAACGCGCGGACAAGGAATTCATGTACATCCCGCGCCATCGCCGGATCAGTCCGGTGGCGGCCAAGCGCGTGCTCGACCTGGGTATTCCCGGCGTGTTCTCGCAGCGCGAATACCGCCGCTTCTACCCGCAGGGCGAAGCCGTCTCGCACGTGCTCGGCTTCACCAACATCGACGACCGCGGCCAGGAAGGCGTGGAGCTGGCGTTCGACGAATGGCTGGCCGGCAAGCCCGGCGCGCAGAACGTGATCCGCGACCGCCACGGCCGCATCGTCGAGCACGTGAGCCTGGTGCGCGCCGCCGAGCCGGGCAAGGACCTGGTGCTCAGCATCGACCGACGCATCCAGTTCCTCGCCCACCGCGAGCTGCGCCGTGCGCTCGAGGAAACCGGCGCCAGCGCCGGGTCGATCGTCGTGCTCGACGTGGCGACCGGCGAAGTGCTGGCGATGGCCAACCTGCCGACCTACAACAACAATCGCGTCACCGGCGAGAACCGCGACGCGCACCGCAACCGCGCGGTGACGGATCTGCTCGAGCCCGGCTCGACGATGAAGCCGATCACCGTGGCGGCCGCGCTGGAGAAAGGCGTCATCACCCCGAGCACCACGTTCAACACCAACCCCGGCTGGATTCCGAACGGCCGCTTCAAGACCAGCGACTTTCGCAACTACGGGGTGCTCGACACCACCGGCATCATCACCAAGAGCTCGAACGTCGGCTCGTCGATGATCGTGCGCAAGCTCGACGATCGCTATTTCTACGAATTCGTGCGCGGTTTCGGTTACGGCCGCAGCACCGGCAGCGGCTTTCCCGGCGAAGCGGCGGGTCTGTTCCCCGATCCATCGCGCTGGAGCGGCACGAGCAAGCAGGGCATGTCCTACGGCTACGGGCTGTCGGTGACGCCGATGCAGATCGCGCACGCCTACGCCACGCTCGGCAACCACGGCCGTGCGCTGCCGCCGACCTTCGTCAAGGGCGGCGCCGGCGAAGCGCGTCAGGTGGTGTCGCCCGGCGTGGCCGACGAAGTGGTGCGGATGATGCAGACCGTCACCGAACCGGGCGGAACGGGCACGCGCGCGGCGATCCTCGGCTACCACGTGGCCGGCAAGTCCGGTACCGCGCGCAAGGCCAGCGGTGGCAGTTACGCGCGTCGGTATCTCGCCTTCTTCGCCGGGCTGGTGCCGGTGGAGAATCCGCGCTTCGCGATGGCCGTGGTCATCGACGATCCCGACACCTCCAAGGGCGGGTCCACCTACGGCGGCGGCTATGTGTCGGCCCCGGTGTTCCAGCGGGTCATGGACGGCGCGCTGCGCCTGATGGACGTGCCGCCCGACGACATCGACACCTGGCTGGCCGCGCAGGCCGCCAACGATGCCAAGCGTGCGCGCGAGCAGGGCAGGTCGGCGAAGCCGGCGCCTGCAGCCGCGCCAGCCGTCCCGGTACCGGTCGCTGCATCGTCGGCGCCAGTCGCCGTCGCGGGAGTCCAGCGATGATCCGCGCAATGGCGCTCCGCGAGCTGCTGCCGGATGTCGCAGCGGTTCCCGAAGACACGCTCATCACTGGCCTGGTGCAGGACAGCCGCGCGATCCGCCCCGGCGATGCCTTCGTCGCGATCGGCGGCTTCGGCACGCACGGCCTGCACTTCACCGACGTCGCCCGCGCCGCCGGTGCTGGAGCGATCCTGTTCGAACCGCCGGTGCCGGCCGAGATCCCGTCGCTGCCAAGCGATGCGATCGCGGTCCCCGGCCTGCGCGCGCGCATGGGCGCGATGGCCGATGCCTTCCATGGCCAGCCTTCGCGTGCGATGGCGATGGTCGGCGTCACCGGCACCAGCGGCAAGACCTCGACGGTGCAGCTGCTCGCGCAGGCGTTCGAGGCGAGCGGCACCCGCGTGGGCACGATCGGCACGCTCGGCGCCGGCCTGCATGGCGCGCTCGAGGCCAATGGATTCACCACGCCGCTGGTCCTGCAGACCCATGCGCTGCTCGCGCAGATGCGCGATGCCGGCGCGCAGGCGGTGGCGATGGAGGTCAGCTCGCACGCGCTCGACCAGGGCCGCGTGGACGCCGTGCATTTCGATGTCGCTGTGTTCACCAACCTCACCCGCGACCATCTCGACTACCACGGCGACATGGCCGGTTACGGCGCCGCGAAGGCGAAGCTGTTCGCACGCGAAGGCCTGAACGCCGCGGTGATCAACATCGACGATGCATTCGGCCGGACGCTGCCGGCGCAGCTCGCCGACGACGTCCGCGCCATCACCATCAGCGCTGTCGGCAACGCCGATGCGGATCTCTCCGCGCACGAGGTCACCTTCGACGCGTCGGGCATCGCGTTCTCGATGCGCATCGATGGGCAGTTCCTGCCTGTGCGCTCGTCGCTGCTCGGTCGCTTCAATGTCGACAATCTGCTGGCGGTCGCCGGCGTGCTGCTGGCGCTGGGTCATGCGCCGGCAGAGATCGTGCGCGTGCTCGGGGCGCTCGAACCCATCGCCGGTCGCATGAACCGCCTCGGCGGCGGGGCGCAGCCACTGGTCGTCGTCGACTATTCCCACAAGCCCGATCCGCTGCAGCAGGCCCTGCAGTCGCTGCGCGGCCATCTGCGCGGCGAACTGGTCTGCGTGTTCGGCTGCGGCGGCGAGCGCGATGCCGGCAAGCGGCCGCAGATGGCGGCGATCGCCGAAGCCCACGCCGATCGCGTCATCGTCACCGACGACAATCCGCGCCGCGAGGAGGGTGATGCGATCGTCGCCGACATCATGGCCGGCTTCGCGAAGCCCGAAGCGGTGGTCGTCGAGCGCGACCGCCGTCGCGCGATCGAACATGCGATCGCGACGGCTGCGCCCGGCGACATCGTACTGATCGCCGGCAAGGGCCATGAGCCCTATCAGGAGATCGGCAGCGTGCAGCATCCCTTCGACGATCGCATCGTCGCCCAGGCAGCGCTCGATGCGTGGCAGGAGGCGCGACCGTGATGCCGATGCCGCTCGCCCGCATTGCCCGACTCGTCAACGGCCGCCTGCATGGCGGCGACGACGTCTCGATCGAAGCCGTCGTCACCGACAGCCGCAAGCTCGACCCGGCCGATCCCCGCGGGCTGCTGTTTGTCGCGCTGCGGGGCGAGAGCTTCGATGGCCACGACCATGTCGCGGCAGCCGCGGCTCACGGCGCACGCGCCGCGCTGGTGGCGCGGCAGCTCGACACGCCGCTGCCGCAGATCGTCGTCGCCGATCCGCAGGTCGCGCTCGGCGCGCTGGCGGGTGCCGTGCAGCGCGAGCGCAGCGCCACCGTGGTGGCGATCACCGGCAGCAACGGCAAGACCAGCGTCAAGCAACTGGTGGCCGCCATCCTGTCCCGGCACGCCGCCACCTGCTTCAATCCCGGCAACTTCAACAACGAGATCGGCCTGCCGCTGGCGGTGCTCGATGCGCCTGAAGACGCGGCGTTCGCCGTCTACGAGATGGGCGCCGGCAAGCCGGGCGACATCGCCTATCTGACCGCGATCGCGCGGCCGCGCATCGCGCTGGTCAACAACATCGCGCCCGCGCACATGGAACGCATGGGCAGCCTGCTCGGCATCGCCGACACCAAGGCCGCGATCTACGACGCGTTGCCGGCCGACGGCACCGCGGTCATCAACGCCGACGATGCGTTCGCGCCGTACTTCGCCCAGCGTGCGCATGGTCGTCGCCTGCTGCGTTTCGGCATCGAAGCGACCGCCGACGTGCTCGCGCGCGATGTGCGCCTCGATGACGCGGGCGCACGCTTCCGTCTGGTCACGCCTGCCGGCGAGGCCGAGGTGGCGCTGCCGCTGCCGGGCCGCCACAACGTGCGCAATGCGCTGGCGGCGACCGCGATCGCGCTGGCAGCCGGTGTGCCGCTGGACGCCATCGTCGCGGCGCTCGGGACCGCCGAGGCGGTCGCGGGCCGGCTGGTGCGCCACACGCTCGACAGTGGCGCGGTGCTGATCGACGACAGCTACAACGCCAACCCCGGTTCGCTCAACGCTGCGATCGATACGCTCGCCGCGGCCGGCGGCGAGCGCTGGCTGGTGCTCGGGGACATGCGTGAACTGGGCGGTGACGGCCCGGCGATGCATGCCCAGGCCGGCGTGCGCGCCAGGGCGGCGGGTATCGCCCGACTCTATGCGCTGGGCGCGCTGAGCGCGGCCGCGGCCGACGCCTTCGGCGAGGGTGCCCGGCGATTCGACTCCCATGCGGCGCTGATCGAAGCGCTGGCGACCGATCTGCACGCCGGGGCGCGGGTGCTCGTCAAGGGCTCGCGAGGCAGTGCGATGGACCGGGTGGTCACCGCGCTGCGCAACATTGAAGGAACCGGACATGCTGCTTGAACTCGCGCGCTGGCTGCAGGGCCTCGAAGACTTCTTCAAGCTGTTCGAGTACCTGACGTTCCGCGGCATCCTCGCGGCGCTGACCTCGCTGATGCTGTCGCTGTGGCTGGGCCCGGCCGTGATCCGCAGGCTGGCACAGTTCAAGGGTGGCCAGCCGATCCGCAAGGACGGACCGCAGTCGCATTTCTCCAAGGCCGGCACGCCGACGATGGGCGGGGCGCTGATCCTGCTGACGGTGCTGCTGTCGGTGCTGCTGTGGGGCGATCTGCGCAACAAGTACGTATGGGTGATCCTCGCGGTGATGGTCGCCTTCGGCGCGATCGGGTGGTACGACGACTGGATCAAGATCGTGCGACGTGATCCCAACGGGCTCAAGTCGCGCTGGAAGTACCTGCTGCAGTCGATCTTCGGCCTGGCTGCGGGCCTGTATCTCTATCTCTACGCCGACGTCCCGGCCGCAACCACGTTCTATGTGCCGCTGTTCAAGTCGATCGCGCTGCCGCTGGCCGGCATCAGCTTCGTCGCGATTGCCTACTTCTGGATCGTCGGCTTCTCCAACGCGGTCAACCTCACTGACGGCCTCGACGGGCTGGCGATCATGCCGACGGTCCTGGTCGCCTGCGGCATGGGCGTGTTCGCCTACGCATCGGGCAACGCGGTGTTCTCGACCTACCTGCAGATCCCGCAGGTGCCCGGGGCCGGCGAGCTGGTGATCATCTGCGCCGCGATCGCCGGCGCAGGGCTCGGCTTCCTGTGGTTCAACACCTACCCGGCCATGGTCTTCATGGGCGACATCGGCGCGCTCGCGCTCGGCGCCGTGCTCGGCACGATGGCGGTGATCGTGCGCCAGGAGCTGGTGCTGGTGATCATGGGCGGCATCTTCGTCATCGAAACGCTGTCGGTGATGATCCAGGTGGCCAGCTTCAAGCTGACCGGCAAGCGCGTGTTCCGCATGGCGCCGATCCATCACCATTTCGAGCTCAAGGGCTGGCCCGAGCCGCGCGTGATCGTGCGCTTCTGGATCATCTCGGTGATCCTGGTGCTGGTCGGCCTCGCCACGTTGAAGGTGCGCTGATGGCCCGCACCTTCGAGCAGATGGCCCACGACAGCGCCGCCGCGCGTCAGGCCACGCGCCTGGACGACATCCACGGGCGTTTCGATCCCTGGCTGGTGGGCATCATCGTCGCCATCGCCACACTCGGCGTGATCATGGTCGCGTCGAGCTCGATCGCGATCGGCGAGGACATGCAGGTCGGTCGCTACTACTTCCTCAGTCGCCATTTCATCTTCCTCGCACTCGGCCTGGGTCTGGCGACCGCGGTGATGCGCACCGAGCTCAAGACGATCGAGAAGTACGACCGGTTCCTGCTGCTGGGCTGCGCCGTGCTTCTGCTGCTGGTATTCGTGCCCGGGCTGGGACGTTCGGTCAACGGCGCGCATCGCTGGATCAACCTCGGCATCTCCAACTTCCAGGTGGTCGAGGCGGTCAAGGTCATCTACATCGTCTGGCTGGCGAGCTACCTGGTGCGCTTCCGCGACGATGTCAATGCGACCTGGGGCGCGATGCTCAAGCCGATCGGCGTCGCCGTGGTGCTGGTGGCCCTGCTGCTGCTGCAGCCCGACTTCGGCTCGTCGATGCTGCTGCTCGGCGTGACCGCCGGCATGCTCGTGCTCGGCGGCGGTCACCTCAAGCGGATGATGCTGCCGGTCGTCGCACTGCTGCCGGCGGTGGTGGGCGTCGCGGTGATGGAGCCCTACCGCCTGCGCCGCATCACGTCCTTCATGAATCCCTGGGAAGACCAGCTCGGCGCCGGCTATCAGCTCAGCAATGCGCTGATGGCGGTGGGTCGCGGCGAATTCTCCGGCGTGGGCCTGGGCGCATCGGTGCAGAAGCTGTCCTACCTGCCCGAAGCGCATACCGACTTCATCTTCTCGGTGCTCGCCGAGGAGCTCGGTTTCGTCGGCGTGTGCCTGGTGGTCGGCCTGTTCACCGCGCTCGTCGGCCGAGCGCTGTGGATCGGCCTGAAGTGCGTGGAGATGCGGCGCCATTTCGCCGGCTACTGCGCCTTCGGCGTCGCAATGATGATCGGCATGCAGAGCCTGGTGTCGATCGGCGTCAACCTCGGCCTGCTGCCGACCAAGGGCCTCACGTTGCCGCTGGTGTCGTCGGGCGGTTCGAGCGTGATGATGACGTGTCTCGCGCTCGGCCTGCTGCTGCGCGTCTCCTACGAACTCGACCGCGCCCAGCGCCAGGTCGCCCGGTTGCGCGGCGATGCCGCGGCGCCGGCGCCCGCGAGCCCGGTCCCCACTACCACCCAGCCGCCGCTGCCCGTGCAGCCGGGCGCGCCGGTGCGCGGCACCAGCCGCCTGCGCCAGCGCGTCGAGCCGAGTTTCGGCGGCAGGAGCCAGGCATGATCCGTCGTCTCCACCAGACCCGCGGCCTGTCGAAGGAAGACTTCGCCAAGGTGTTCTCGCGCGTGCATTTCGTCGGCATCGGCGGCACCGGCATGAGCGGCATCGCCGAAGTGCTGTGCACGCTGGGCTACAAGGTATCGGGCTCCGACACCGCCGACAGCGCGACCACGCGCCGGCTCGCGAGCCTTGGCGCGACCGTGCATCGCGGCCATGCGGCGGCCAATGTACTGGGCAGCGACTGCGTGGTCGTGTCCAGCGCGATCCGGCCCGACAATCCGGAACTGATGGAGGCGCGCGCGCAGCGCATCCCGATCGTGCCGCGCGCGGAGATGCTGGCCGAACTGATGCGCTTCCGCCGCAGCATCGCGGTGGCCGGTACCCACGGCAAGACCACGACCACGTCACTGACCGCGAGCGTGCTCGCCGAAGGCGGCCTCGATCCGACCTTCGTCGTCGGCGGCCAGCTGCTGGCTGCCGGCGCGAACGCGCGCCTGGGCAGTGGCGACTGGCTCGTCGCCGAGGCGGACGAGAGCGACGGCAGCTTCCTGCGCCTCAATCCGCTGATCGCGATCGTCACCAATATCGATGCCGACCACCTGGAGAACTACGGCGGTGATTTCGCCCGCGTCCAGGCCGCGTTCGACGAATTCCTGCATCGACTGCCGTTCTATGGACTCGCGGTGCTGTGCATCGACGATCCCGAGGTCGCGCGCCTGGCCACGGCCACGCCGCGCCATGTGATGACCTACGGCCTGTCGGATGCCGCCGACGTGCGTGCCGAGGACGTCGCCCAGGACGGCGCGGCGATGACCTTCACGCTGTGCCTGCCCGAAAACACGCGCATCCGCGCGCGGCTTGCGCTGCCCGGCCGCCACAATGTGCTCAATGCACTCGCCGCAGCCGCGGTGGGCTGGCAGCTCGGCGTCGCCCCCGAGGCGATCGTCGCCGCGCTGGGTGCGTTCCAGGGCATCGGCCGCCGCTTCAACCTGCTCGGCGAGCTGGTCACGCCTGCCGGCGCCCGCGTACAGCTGGTCGACGACTACGGCCATCATCCCAAGGAGCTGGCGGCGGTGTTCGCCGCGGCGCGCGGAGGCTGGAGCGATCGCCGCCTCGTGGTCGCATTCCAGCCGCACCGCTACAGCCGCACCCGCGACCTGTTCGACGACTTCGCCGGCGTGTTGTCGGATGTCGATGCACTGGTGTTGACCGAGGTCTATCCCGCGGGCGAGGCGCCGATTGCGGGCGCCGATGCGAAGGCGCTCGCACGCGCGATCCGCGCGCGCGGCCGGATCGATCCGGTCGTCGTTGCCGGCGCCGCGGATCTGGCCGGCGTGCTGCCCGACATCCTCGAAGATGGCGACCTGCTGCTGATGATGGGCGCCGGCGACATCGGCGTCGCCGTGCAGCGCCTCGCGCAGGCAGGTTTCATCGGCGCAGCGCGCCCGGAGGCGGGCCGATGAGCGCCACGCTGTCCGCACCCCGTTTCACCGAGCCGGGCGTGTTCGGCCGCGTTGCGGTGCTGCTCGGCGGCTCGGGCTCGGAGCGGGAGGTCTCGCTGCAGTCGGGGCAGGGGGTGCTCGATGCGCTGCGCTCGCGCGGCGTCGATGCGCACGCGGTCGACGGTGTGCCGGCGCTCGCACAGGCGATCCTCGCCGGCAAGTTCGACCGCGTGTTCAACATCCTTCACGGCGGCGACGGCGAGAACGGCGTGGTCCAGGGCCTGCTGGAGGCTTTCGGCATTCCCTGTACCGGTTCGGGCGTGCTCGGTTCCGCGCTGACCATGGACAAGATCCGCACCAAGCAGGTGTGGATGAGCGAAGGTCTTCCGACCCCGCGCTTCGCCCGCCTGGCGCCAGGCGCGGACCTCCGCGCTGCCGCGGCGTCGCTCGGCTATCCGGTCTTCGTGAAGCCGTCGTGCGAAGGCTCCAGCGTCGGTGTGTTCCGCGTGCTTAGCGAAGCGGAACTGCAACCGGCCGTCGAGTTCGCCGCCGGCTATGCCGGTGAACTGCTGATGGAGCAGATGGTGCGTGGCGACGAGCTGACCGTCGGCATCATCGGCGATATCGCGCTGCCGTCCATCCGCATCGTGCCCGCAGGCGAGTGGTACGACTACCACGCCAAGTACATCGCCGACGACACGCAGTACCTGTGCCCCGGCATGTCCCCCGAGGACGAAGCCGAGGTCGGCGCGCTGGCACTGGCCGCCTTCCGTGCGGCGGGCTGCAGCGGCTGGGGCCGCGTCGACGTCATGCGCGACATCGAGCGTGGCCTGCAGCTGATCGAGGTCAATACCGCGCCCGGCATGACCAGTCATTCGCTGGTGCCCAAGGCTGCTGCGCAGATCGGAATGGATTACGCGGCGCTGTGCTGGCGCGTGCTCGAAGCCACGATTCCGGTGGAGGTGGAAGCGCGATGAACCAGGCGCTGGGCACGATGGTGCGGGTCCTGGCATGGGCGCTGGCGGTTGCGCTGGTGGCGCTGCCGGTGGTCGCCGTGGTCAACGGCTGGATCGGCGCCGAGCGCTGGCCGCTGCGCGTGCTGCGCATCAATGACGGCCTCGAGCAGGTCGATACCGCGCGCGTGCGCGCCGCCGTGTTGCCGCATGCGCAGCGCGGCTTCTTCGCGGTCGATCTGGCTCAGGCGCAGCGCGATGTCGCGCGCCTGCCATGGGTGGCCGGGGTCGAGGTGCGCAAGCGCTGGCCGGACGTTCTGCATGTACGCATCGCCGAGCATGTGCCCTTCGCGCGCTGGGGCGATGCGCGGCTGTTGTCGACGCGTGGCCGCCTGTTCGCCGCCGAGGGCGTCGACGTGCCCACCGACATGCCGCGTTTCGACGGCCCCGAGAATCGCATTCCCGAGATCGTCGCGCTCTACAACGAATCGCGGGAGCTGTTCGGCACTGCCGGTATCCGGGTCGAGCGCGTCGCGCTCGACGCGCGCGGCAGCTGGCAGCTGACCCTGTCCAGCGGCACCGATGTCGTCGTCGGCAGCCAGGAAGCGCGCCTGCGCCTGGCCCGCTTCGCGCGGATGCTGCCGCGCCTGACCGGCACCCGGGTCGAGCCGCTGACCCGCGCCGACCTCCGCTACACCAACGGTTTCGCGCTGATCTGGGGCGATCCACCCGCGCCCGATGCAGCCCGGGCCGCTGACGCGACCGCCAACCCGGTCGCGCACCGTTCTTCCACCTCCGTTTCCGGCTTTTCCACATGAACCGCAAGGGCGACAAGACACTCATCGTCGGACTCGATATCGGCACCTCGAAAGTGGTGGCGCTGGTCGGCGAGTACTCGCCCGGCAATCCGATCGAGGTCATCGGCATCGGCAGCCACGAATCGCGCGGCCTCAAGCGCGGCGTCGTGGTGGACATCGAATCGACCGTGCAGTCGATCCAGCGCGCGGTGGAGGAAGCCGAGCTGATGGCCGGGTGCGAGATCCGCTCGGTCTACGCCTCGATCTCCGGCAACCACGTGCAGTGCCGCAACTCGCCGGGCATCGTGCCGATCCGCGACAACGAAGTGACCTGGGCCGATCTCGACCGCGTGCTCGATGCGGCCAAGGCGGTCGCGATCCCGGCCGACCAGAAGATCCTGCACGCGATTCCGCGCGAGTACGTGCTCGACGATTCCCAGGAAGGCATCCGCAACCCGGTCGGCATGACCGGCGTGCGCCTCGAGGTGCATGCGCACCTGGTCGTCTGCGCGCAGTCGGCCGCGGCCAACATCAGCAAGTGCGTGCAGCGTTGCGGGCTGTCGATCGACGATCTGATCCTCTCCTCGCTGGCCTCGAGCACCGCGGTGCTGACCTCCGACGAGCGCGAGCTCGGCGTGGTGCTGGTCGACATGGGCGCCGGCACGACCGATCTGGCGGTGTTCGTGCAGGGGGCGATCTGCCACACGGCTTCGCTGCCGATCGCCGGCGACAAGGTCACCGAGGACATCGCGCACATGCTGCGCACCCCCACGCCCGAGGCCGAGCAGATCAAGGTGCGCTACGCCTGCGCGCTCGCGCAGCTGGCGACCAGCGAGGAATCGATCCAGGTCCCGAGCGTCGGCGACCGCCCGCCGCGGCGCCTGCCGCGGCAGTCGCTGGCGCAGGCCGTGCAGGCGCGCTACGAGGAAATCTTCGAGATGGTGCAGGCCGAACTGCGCCGGTCGGGCTTCGAGCAGCACGTGCGCGCCGGCATGGTGCTCACCGGCGGCGCCTCGAAGATGGAAGGCGTGGTCGAACTGGCCGAGGAAATGCTGCAGATGCCGGTTCGGGTGGGCATTCCCCAGCACGTCACCGGCCTGGGCGAGGTGGTTGGCAATCCGGTCCACGCCACTGGGGTGGGCCTGCTGCTGATGGGCAGCCAGATCGAACATCCGCGCCGGCCCGTGGTCTCCGGGGGCCGCGCCGGCGGGTGGCTGAAAAAGATATGGGCGCGATTCAACGGCGAATTCTGATTCGCGCACACGAAAACGGGGGTGGGGACGCGGCGGGCAGGGCAGCGACGAAACCAGCGGTACGGCATAGCAAGGCACATCAATAGACGCCGGGAAGGACGTGGTCACCACGCCGAACCCGGTCCAACGAGAGGACGACGGACATGGCACATTTCGAATTGGTCGAGAAGATGGCCCCAAACGCGGTGATCAAGGTCATCGGTGTCGGCGGCGGCGGCGGCAATGCAGTCGCGCACATGGTCAACAACAGCGTCGATGGCGTTGAGTTCATCACCGCCAACACCGACGCGCAGGCGATCAAGAACTGCGGCGCCAAGCTGCAGCTGCAGCTCGGCAGCAGCGTCACCAAGGGCCTGGGCGCAGGCGCGAACCCGGAAGTCGGCCGCCAGGCCGCGCTCGAGGACCGCGAGATCATCATGGATGCGCTGCAGGGCGCCGACATGGTGTTCATCACCGCCGGCATGGGCGGCGGCACCGGCACCGGCGCTGCGCCCGTGGTCGCGCAGATGGCCAAGGAGATGGGCATCCTGACCGTCGCCGTGGTCACCAAGCCGTTCCCCTTCGAAGGCCGCCGGCGCATGCAGGTCGCCCTCAAGGGGATCGAGGAACTGTCGGCGCATTGCGACTCGCTGATCACCATTCCCAACGAGAAGCTGATCACCGTGCTCGGCCGCAACGCCACGATGATCCAGGCCTTCCGCGCCGCCAACGACGTGCTGCTCGGCGCCGTGCAGGGCATTGCCGACCTGATCGTGCGTCCCGGCCTGATCAACGTCGACTTCGCCGACGTCCGCACCGTGATGTCCGAAATGGGCCTGGCGATGATGGGCACGGGCCTCGCCCGTGGCGACGACCGCGCCCAGGCCGCCGCCGAAGCCGCGATCCAGAACCCGCTGCTCGACGACGTCAACCTGGCCGGCGCCAACGGCATCCTGGTCAACATCACCGCCGGCGCCGACTTCACGATGGCCGAGTTCGACGAAGTGGGCCGCACGGTGGAGAACTTCTCCAGCGAGGACGCGACCATCGTCATCGGCACCGTGCTCGATCCGGACATGCAGGACGAGGTCCGCGTGACCGTGGTCGCGACCGGCCTCAATCGCGCCCCGGCGCGTGCGGCAGGCTACAGCGGAGAAGGCGCGGGCCGCGGCAAGCCGCAGGTCCAGCTGATCAGCAACAACCAGCGCGGCGTGCGCGACGGCACGACCGGCATGCTGATCGAGGACGGCTCCGACGCGGTCGCACCCTACAGCCCCGGCAACAGCATCGCGGCCTCGCTGCGCGGCAACGCCGGCGGCCAGTCGACCTCTCCGCTGCGCAGCAACGCCCGTGCGGAATCGAGCGAGGCCCCCAAGGTCGCCGATTTCGGCAGCGACAGCAGCTACCTGGACATTCCGGCGTTCCTGCGTCGCCAGGCCGACTGATGCCGTCCCTGGCGAGGGTCATCGCTTGCGGCAGGCCCCTCCCGGCCTGCTGTAACCGGGCGCGTGACGAAGCGCGAGGCAGTGCCTCGCCCGCGCTTCGCCCCGTCCTGCACCGTTAGGTGGGCTGATTCCTCGCCGCGCGACGGCATGCGCGTCCGCCCGACCGGGCGGCCTGCGGATGGCCGTCGCCGCAGGGCGGAGCGTCCTCCTGCCCTGAAGTGCCCGGCGGCGCGTTGTCCGCGCGTCGCCTTTTGGTCCATCGGGCTCGTCCCGGTGGGCCGTTTTCCAGCCGTCGCAGCGCATTTGCCGGCGTTTGGCCGCGCAGTCAGCATCGCCCGCCTTTCCGTTCAGGTTCAGCCGGTGCCGTGATAATCTGCCTCGCGGTTCCGATGGCAGTCCGATGACGGATGCGCGGAATCTTCTCTCCTGCGGACTCCCCCATGCCCCGCCAACGCACCATCAAGAACGTGATCCGCGCGACAGGCGTCGGCCTGCACAGCGGCGAGAAAGTGTTTTTGACCCTGCGTCCCGCGGCGCCCGATACCGGCATCGTGTTCCGACGCGTCGATCTCGACCCGCCCGTGGACATTCCCGCACACGGCAATCTGGTCACCGAGACCACGCTGTGTACCGGACTGAGCTGTGGCCCGGCCAAGGTCCAGACGGTCGAACACCTGATGTCCGCACTCGCGGGCCTGGGTGTCGACAATATGTATGTCGAGCTGTCCGCGGCGGAAGTTCCGATCATGGACGGCTCGTCCGGCCCCTTCGTGTTCCTGCTGCAGTCGGCCGGTGTTGTGGAGCAGGATGCGCCCAAGCGCTTCATCCGCGTGCTCAAGCCGGTGGAAGTGCGCGAGGGCGACAAGATCGCGCGCTTCGAGCCGTTCGACGGCTTCAAGCTCGACTTCACCATCGCCTTCGACCATCCCGCGATCCCGCTGGCGCAGTCGCGCGCCGAAGTCGAGTTCTCGACCGAGGCCTACATCCGCGAAGTCAGCCGCGCGCGCACCTTCGGCTTCATGCGCGACCTGGAATACATGCGCGAGCGCAATCTTGGTCTCGGCGGGTCGATGGACAATGCGATCGTGCTCGACGAGTTCCGCGTGCTCAACGACGACGGCCTCCGATACGCCAACGAGTTCGTGCGCCACAAGATTCTCGACGCGGTCGGTGACCTCTATCTGGCCGGCCACCCCATCCTCGGGCGGTTCGTTGGTTACAAGTCGGGCCATGCGCTCAACAACAAGCTGGTCCGCGCCCTGCTGGCGCAGACCGACGCCTGGGAAGAGGTCACGTTCGACCGGGCGGGCAATGCACCGCTCGCCTACGGCGCCCCGGTTGCCGCCTGAGCGGCGGTGATCACCTTCGCCAACACGCGATGAACTTGGCCGTGACCGCGCCCGACCTGTTCATGTCTGTGGCGATACATAACTAAAAGTTAACGTTATCTTTCTGATTCCGTAACTTGTAGTTAACCTCCTGCCCGCTTTCGGCCAGTAGGATGGCCCCTCCCCCCTTCACCTGGCCTCGACTTTGGTGAGCAGGGGACGGGACCGCCGCTTCATTTTCGTTCGTCGCCATCCTCGCCGGATTGCAGCGAAGCCAGCGCCGCCTTCAGCGCAGCGCGGGCCACCGGCGAAGGTGGGGTGGTACGTGCGCGGCCAGCATCGACCTCGGGTCGGAGCGGCCGGGTCGAGGTTCTGACCACGATGTCGCTGACATCCAGCCCGATGGACCGGGCGGCGTCGAGCAGCACACCAGCCGACAGGCGCAGCCTGGCGTGCCAGATGGGCGAATCGACGAGGAAGACCAACCTGCTGCCATCCACATTGGCCAACCGCGCATGCGGCGCCAGCGTCGGTGGCAACAGGGGAACGAGACGGCGATCCAACGCGTCGAGCCACATGGCCCGGCGGATCGGATCGGCCGACGTACCGCCCAGTGCCGCTTCCAGTGCGGCCGTCGGGGCTCCCACGCGGGAAGCGCCGATGCGGGGCGGTTTGGATCTGGACCTGAAATCAGACATTGGTACGTATGACCCTGAACTCGTTTTTGAATGATATGCGCGGCCGTGTCGCGCAGGTGGCCGCCCGGGCCCGCGCCGTGTCGGCGCGCCGGCCGCTGACCGTCGCTGCTGCCGTCGCCGTCGCCGGCCTGTGCGGGGGCGCCGCGCTCAACGCCGCCGAGGTCGCGCGCCTGCATGGCGTCGCCGCCAGCAACGAACGCGCGATCGACGCCACCCGCCGCGAAGCCCAGCGCGAGATCAACGCACTCGCTGCGCGGATGAGCGAACTCCAGGCCCAGGCGACTCGTCTCAATGCCCTTGGTGACCGGCTTGCGCGCGGCGCAGGCCTCGAGGACGGCGAGTTCGATTTCGACCAGCCGGTTGGCCAGGGTGGTGCGGAACCGGCGCGGGACATGCCGGCGCGCACGCTGCTTGGCGGCATGGATGCGCTCGATGATGACTTCGCCTCCGCCGGCCAGCAGCTTTCGGTGCTCGAGGCCCTGCTGTTCGATCTGCGCATCGAGCAGAACGCGCTGCCGTCGCGTTCGCCGGTGGGCAAAAGCTACGTGACCTCGTCCTATGGCTACCGCGCCGACCCCTTCGGTCGCGGCGGCCAGTTCCACAAGGGCATCGATTTCAGCGCCCGCACCGGCGATCGCGTGATGACGGTCGCCGACGGCGTGGTCAGCTATTCGGGCGTGCGCAGTGGCTACGGCAATGTCGTCGAGGTCGATCACGGCAACGGCTACGTGACCCGGTATGCGCACAATTCGCGCAACGTGGCGAAGGTGGGCGATCTGGTCCGCGTCGGCGACGAGATCGCCAAGGCCGGCTCCACCGGTCGCTCTACCGGCGCCCATGTGCATTTCGAGGTGTGGGAGAACGGCCGCGTGCAGAACCCGCGCAAGTTCCTCGGCAACATGGGTGTCACCCGCCAGTAACCGGCCGCAGCCGCTGCGTCCTGGCGCAGACGCAGCGGGTCCTGCGCATGCGCGTTGACCCGGCCGGATCCGGGGCGACGCTGGGCGACGTGTCGGGCTTGCGCCTGTTCCTGGCGTTCGACACACGCAGCCCGGCAGCGTGCGGCAACGCCGACGCATACCGGTCCGCAGCCGCGCGGGGCAGGCGCCCTGTCAGAGAAAGGCTCCCGTCCGCCGTCCACCGGTAGCCGGCAGCCGCAAGGGCGCCACCGGCGCGGTCCGGGTGGCTTGAAAGCGCAGCCGCCCTCCCCAAGCTACAATGCGTGTTGCCAACGAAAGGGCGCCCGGCGCCCTTTTCTTTTGCGGCTCTGCGGCGAAACCGCCTGCGCCGCGCCTCGATTCCCGAACCCGGTACTCCAATGCTCAATCGCCTGCTCACCAGTGTCTTCGGCAGTCGCAACGACCGCTTCGTCAAACAGCTCGAGAAGATCGTCGCGAAGATCAACGCCCTGGAACCGCAGATGGAGGCGCTCTCGGACGCGGAGCTGCAGGCCAAGACGCCCGAGTTCAAGGCACGCATCGCCAACGGCGAATCGCTCGACAAGATCCTGCCCGAGGCCTTCGCGGTCTGCCGCGAAGCGAGCAAGCGGGTGCTGGGCATGCGCCCTTACGACGTGCAGCTGATCGGCGGCATGGTGCTGCACATGGGCAAGATCGCCGAGATGCGCACCGGCGAGGGCAAGACCCTGGTCGGCACGCTGCCGACGTATCTCAATGCGCTCGAGGGCAAGGGCGTCCACGTCATCACGGTCAACGATTACCTCGCCCGCCGTGACGCGGCGCAGATGGGCAAGCTCTACAACTGGCTGGGTCTGTCGGTCGGCGTGATCTGGCCGGGCATGCCCCACGGCGAAGCGAAGCGCGACGCCTACCGCGCAGACATCACCTACGGCACCAACAACGAATTCGGCTTCGACTACCTGCGCGACAACATGGCGCTGTCGAAGGCCGACCGTTACCAGCGCGGCCTCAACTACGCGATCATCGACGAAGTCGACTCGATCCTGATCGACGAAGCGCGCACGCCGCTGATCATCTCCGGCCCCGCCGACGACTCCCCCGAGCTCTACATCAAGGTCAACCGTCTGGTGCCCTCGCTGGTCAGGCAGGAGACCGAAGACGGCGACGGCGACTTCTGGGTGGATGAGAAGGGCAAGCAGGTCCACCTGTCCGAGGCCGGCCAGGAGCACGCCGAGGAACTGCTGCGCAAGGCCGGCATCCTCGGCGAGGACGAGAGCCTCTACGCGCCGCAGAACATCCACATCGTGCACCACCTCAACGCGGGCCTGCGGGCGCACGCGATCTACCAGCGCGACGACCATTACATCGTCCGCGACGGCGAGGTGATCATCGTCGACGAGTTCACCGGCCGCACGCTCCCGGGCCGCCGCTGGTCCGACGGCCTGCACCAGGCGGTCGAGGCCAAGGAAGGGGTGCCGGTGCAGCGCGAGAACCAGACGCTCGCCAGCATCACCTTCCAGAACCTGTTCCGCATGTACGGCAAGCTCGCCGGCATGACCGGCACGGCCGACACCGAAGCCTACGAGTTCGAGAGCATCTATTCGCTCGAGGTCGTGGTGATCCCGACCCATCGCCCGATGATCCGCAAGGACAACCCCGACGCGGTGTTCCTCAACCGCGCCGGCAAGTACCGCGCGGTCGCGCGCGAGATCCAGGCGGCGAACGAGCGCGGCCAGCCGGTGCTGGTCGGCACGACGTCGATCGAAGTCTCCGAGCTGCTGTCCGAGCACCTGCGCAAGGAAGGCATCGCCCACGAGGTGCTCAACGCCAAGCAGCACGAGCGCGAGGCGCAGATCATCGCCCAGGCCGGTCGTCCCGGCGCCGTGACCATCGCCACCAACATGGCCGGCCGCGGCACCGACATCGTGCTCGGCGGTTCGCTCGAAGCCGAGCTCGCCCAGCTGGAAGCCGATACCGGCGCGCCGGTCGACGAGGCCACGAAGGCCAGGCTGCGCGCCGAGTGGCAGGTGCGCCACGATGCGGTCAAGGCAGCAGGCGGACTGCACATCATCGGTACCGAGCGCCACGAGTCGCGCCGTATCGACAACCAGCTGCGCGGCCGTTCCGGCCGCCAGGGCGACCCGGGTTCCAGCCGCTTCTACCTGTCGCTCGAAGACAACCTGATGCGCATCTTCGCCGCCGACTGGGTGCAGAAGGTCATGGCGCGCATGGGCCTGCAGGAAGACGACATCATCGAGTCGCCGCTGGTGACCAAGCAGATCGCCAACGCGCAGCGCAAGGTCGAGGCGCACAACTTCGACATCCGCAAGAACCTGCTCGACTTCGACGACGTCAACAACGACCAGCGCAAGGTCATCTACGGCCAGCGCGACGAGCTTCTGGACGCCGAGAGCGTCAAGGAGAACATCGACGGCATCCGCGCGGATGTGGTCGCCGGCATCGTCGCGCGTTACGTGCCGCCGCAGTCCATCGACGAGCAGTGGGATCTGCCGGGCCTGGAATCGGAGCTCGAGCGCGAATTCGGACTGCGCCTGTCGCTGGTCGACCTCGCGAAGAGCCGCGAAGAGCTCGACGACGAGCAGATCTCCGCCTTTGTGCAGCAGGAAGTCGACCGCCTGTTCGCCGAGAAGGAAGCGCAGCTCGGCGACGAGACCATGCGCATGCTCGAGAAGCACATCATGCTCAACGTGCTCGACCAGGGCTGGAAGGAGCATCTGGGCCGCATGGACTATCTGCGCCAGGGCATCCACCTGCGCGGTTACGCGCAGAAGCAGCCCAAGCAGGAGTACAAGCGCGAGGCATTCGAGCTGTTCTCGGAAATGCTCGAGAAGGTCAAGCATGACGTGGTGACCATGCTGGCGCGCGTGCGCGTGCGCAGCGACGACGAGATCGCCGCGCTGGAAGCGGAGGAGCGGCGCCAGGTCGAAGCCAAGCTCAACCAGGCCCAGTTCCAGCACGCCGACGCCGGCGGCTACAGCGCCGACGAGGAGGCCGAGGACGTTCGCGCCACTCGCGCGGCGGCCCAGCCCGCCACGATCGTCCGCGACGGCGACAAGGTCGGCCGCAACGATCCCTGCCCCTGCGGCAGCGGCAAGAAGTACAAGCACTGCCACGGTCAGCTGAACTGATCGGCCGGGCGTACTGCCCTTCGAGCGACGTTTTCTGCCGGCGTGCCCAGGGCCGGGACGCCCTGCTGCCGACACGGTTCCCGTCGGCAGAGCGACGCCCCGGACCCGATCCCGTGGCGACGCGCGGAGCGCCAGCGTGCATGCACTTCTCCTCCGGGAGAGGACGACGCGTAGGGCGCGCGGGGTGGGAGGGCGTTGCCGCAACGCGCCCTCTCCCAAAGAAGAGAGGGGCTTTGAGTGCGGTCCGGTGGGACGCTGCTGCGTGACCGGCATTCCGGGACATCCAGCGTCTTCTCTGTCCGGCGCTGAGCCGAAGAGTGCGCGAACGATCAGGATGACGTGCGGGCGGGCGATTCTTCTCGATCTGGGAGGGCGCTGCCCGGCCTGATCCGGGGCGACGCACTGCGCACGAGTGCGCGCATCGCGCGTTGGGTGAGGCAGGGCATTGCCGCAGAGAGCCTCGCCCAACTCGTCGCCCGGAGGGAAGGGCCTTGAGCGGTCGCGTCGCGGCCACGCGGGTGCTGTCTGAGGAAACCGTCTTGCGGCTGGCAAAGCGCACGGGCGCCGCATACCCTGACCGCCTTCTCCGGATCCCAAGCCGCATGAGCGAGCGCGTCATCGAAGTCGTTGCCGGTGTCATCACCGACAAGCGTGGCCGTGTCCTGCTGTCGCGACGCACGCCCAACCGCGACATGCCCGGGCTGTGGGAGTTTCCCGGTGGCAAGCGCGAACCCGGTGAAACCTCCGAGGCGGCATTGGCGCGCGAACTGGATGAGGAGCTGGGTATCCGCGTGACGGTCGGTGCGCCCCTGATCGTGGTGCCGCAGCGCTACCCGGCCAAGCGCCTGCGCCTGGATGTGCGCCATGTGGCGCACTGGGAGGGCGTGGCTCGGGGGCGGGAGGGCCAGGCACTGGCCTGGGTCGCGCCGGACAAGCTCGGGCGTTACTCGATGCCGCCGGCGGATCTGCCGGTCGTCGCCGCACTGCAAACCCCGGACCGCTATCTGGTGACACCGCCACCGGGCGACGACGACGCGGCCTGGCTCCAGAGCTTCGACGCGGCATTGCGCCGCGGCGTGCGCCGCGTCCAGCTGCGCCTGCCGGGCATCCCGGGTGATCGCCAGGAGGCGCTGTTGCGGGAGGCGCAGATCCGCTGCCGCCTGCACGGCGCCCAGCTGCTGTTCAACGGGCCAGTGGACGTCGCGCTCGCGGCCGGCGCCGGAGTCCACCTCGCATCGGCTGCGCTGCAGGCATGCACGATGCGTCCGGTGCCTGCCGGCATTCTCCTGGCCGCCTCCTGCCACCATGCTGGCGACCTTGCCCACGCCGTGGCGATCGACTGTGATTTCGTCGTGCTGGGACCGGTGGCGGAGACGGCGAGCCATCCCGGCGAGCCGGGAATCGGCTGGTCCGAGTTCGCCCGCCTGCGCGAGACCTGCGCGCTGCCGATCTACGCGATCGGCGGCATGACGCCGGCCGATATTCCCGAAGCCCGACGCCATGGCGCCCAGGGCATTGCCGCCATTCGGAGCCTGTGGTCGCCGGACTGAGCGCGTCCAGGCTTCGCCAGGGAAACCCGGACGGTGCGGACACGTTCACCACCGGGGGCGATCCGGCATGGCGATGCGTCGGCACCGCGCGACAAGCCCCTCTCCCTCCGGGAGAGGGGTTGGGGTGAGGGCGAACGCTCGCGATGCACCCTGCTTCGGCCAACGGGGCGCCTTTCCGGGCTGCATGAAGCTCCTGACGGTGCTTCCGCAGCGACGGCCGTGGACAACACCGATCAGCCACCCCGAGCGGCAATGCAGAGGCGGACGGGAGTTCACTAACGTACTCGCCAGCCTCCCGCGGAATCTGTTCGCCGGGCACGTGTCTGGACGATCCACCCGGGTGCAGGGACTCTCGCGTGGTCCATCCATCCTGCGGTCGCCGCCTCGCGCTGCTGCACCTGTCGCCCACCGGTGGCACCTAACGATCGAGTGGACGTCGTCCCGGTGAGGCTTGAACACCCGCAGCCGCCATTCCGCGGTACTGCACATCCAGCGCGCCGACGGCCGCATCCAGCGCTTCCAGCGTCCCGTCGTTGACGATCACGTCGTCGGCGATCGCCAGTCGAGCCTCGCGGGTGGCCTGGGCCGCGACCATCCGCTCCGCAAGCGCGGCATCGATCCCGTCACGCGCGAGCAGCCTGGCCAGCTGCAGCTCGCGCGGCACGTCGATCACCAGTACCCGCTGCAACCACGGATAGGCTGCGCGGCCGCCTTCGGTCAGCAGCGGAATCGCCGCGACGGCATAGGGGCTGGTGGCCTGTTCGCACTCGAGCTGCAGAAGTGCGCGTACGCGCGGGTGGATGATCGCCTCCAGTCTCTGGCGTGCGGCGGGATCGTCGAAGATCCGGCGCCGCATCGCGGCGCGATCCAGGCTCCCATCGTCGGCAAGCGCCCCGGCGCCGAAGGCTTCGACGACCTCCGCAAGTCCCGTGCTGCCGGGCGCAACCGCGAGCCGAGCGGCCACGTCGGCATCGGCTACGAACGCGCCACGATTCTGGAAGGCCTGGGTGGCCGCCGTCTTGCCCGAGGCGATGCCGCCGGTCAGGCCGATGATCAGCGCGCTCATTGCAGCGGGCGGTCAGCCGAGTCCAGCGAAGCGCGAGTAGGCGCCGATCAGGTCGTGCCCCCACATGAAGGTCACCCAGCCGGCGATGGCCAGATAGGGCCCGAACGGGATCGGCGTGGCGCGGTCACGGCCCTGCACCGCGAGCATGATCGACCCGATGACCGCGCCAGCCACGGCCGACAGCAGGATGATCGGCAGCAGCCCGCTCAAACCGCACCATGCGCCGAGCGCGGCCAGCAGCTTGAAGTCGCCGTGGCCCATGCCTTCCTTGCCGGTGGCCTGCTTGAACAGCCACCAGACCGTCCACAGGCTCACATAGCCCACCACGGCCCCGAGCAGCGCGGGTTTGGCCGGCATGTAGAGGTTGTCGAGACTGGCGATCAACCCCAGCCACATCAATGGCAGCGTCAGCGAGTCGGGCAGCAGCTGGGTGCGGATGTCGATGCCCGACAGCGCGATCAGGAAGCTGGTCAGCACCAGCGCGCCGAAGCCCTGCCAGCCGAAGCCGAACTGCCACACGCAGGCCACGAACAGCAGCATCGTCAGCAGCTCGACCGCTGGGTATTGGATCGAAATCGGCGTCTTGCAGCTGCGACACTTGCCACGCAGCGCCAGCCAGCTCAGGACCGGGATGTTCTCGTACCACGACAGCTGGTGCCCGCAATGCGGGCAATGCGACCGCTCGACCACGATCCCTGGCGGCGGCGGATCATAGAGCTCCGGTTCCCCGAGGATCTCGCGCGAATCACGCTTCCATTGCCACTCCATGCGCCGCGGCAGGCGCAGGATCACGACATTGAGGAAGCTGCCCACCAGCAGGCCGAAGCCTGCGGCGAGCGGGAAGCCTAGCGCGGGGTTCTGGTCGAGGAATGCCACTTACGAGTTCACCGGGAAAACCATCATCAGACGACTGCGGCCAGCTTGAAGATCGGCAGGTACATGCCGATCACCATGCCACCGACGAGGCCGCCAATGAATACCATGATCATCGGCTCGAGCAGGCTGCTGAGCGCATCGACCGCGTTGTTGACTTCTTCTTCGTAGAACTCGGCCACCTTGAACAGCATGGTGTCGAGCGCGCCGGCCTCTTCGCCGATCGCGGTCATCTGCACCACCATGTGCGGAAACAGGTTGACCTGCTTCATCGCCATATTGACCTGATAGCCCACAGACACATCGTCGCGCATGCGTACCACGGCTTTCTCGTAGACGGTGTTGCCCGTAGCGCCGGAAACGATATCCAGTGCTTCGACCAGAGGCACGCCGGCCTTGAACGTGGTGGCCAGCGTGCGGGCAAAGCGCGCGATGGCGGCATTGTGCAGCAGCTGCCCGATGACCGGAATCTTGAGCAGCATCCGGTCGACCCCGTGCTGCAAAGGAACCGAGCGCTTATAGAGGAACAGGAAGCCCGCAATGCTGCCAGCCAGTATCAGCAGCACGATCCACCAGTAAGAGACCATGAAGCGACTTGCCGACACGATCATCTGGGTAAAGGCGGGAAGTTCAGCACCAAAGTCCTTGAAGACAGCTTCGAACTGGGGCACGACGAAGATCAGCAGGATCGCGCTGACGATGATCGCAACCGCGATCACCGCGATCGGATAGAACAGCGCCTTCTTGATCTTGCCCTTGAGCTTTTCGGTGTTCTCCTTGTACGTCGCGATCGTATCGAGCACGGTTTCCAGCACACCCGCCGACTCGCCTGCCCGCACCAGGTTCTGATAAAGCTCGTCGAACTGCACCGGGTGCTTCGACAGCGCCTCGTTGATTGACGAGCCGCCCTCGATATCCAGCCGCATCGTGTTCAGCAGCTTTGCCATCCGCGGGTTCTTGTTACCGTTGCCCACAATCTCGAGCGCCTGTACCACCGGCACACCGGACTTGATCATCGTGGCGAACTGCCGACTGAAGACCGAGATGTCCTTCGCGGTGATCTTCGCGCCCGCGGCACCGAAGAGCGGCTTTCCCTTCGCCTTGATCGCTCCGGGTTGGATGCCCTGCCGCCGCAGCTCGGCGCGCAGCATATTGGCGTTCTTGGCCTGCTGCTCGCCTTTCATCTTGACACCGCGCTTGTCGGTGCCCTCCCAGACAAAGGTGTCCAGCGTGACGCCCGCCCGGACCGGTTGGGCGGGGCTCTTGGCAACGGTCTTCCGTGCAGCAGTGCGGCTCATGGACATGCGGACGTTTCCCCAGGAACCGGCCTTCCCCAGCCGGATTCGTCGCATGTTAGCGGGTCGCATGGAAAAGTGTCAGCTCGATCCGAGAAATGCTACGGGCGTCCGCTCCAGGCTGGTTTCGCCCCATCCTCGCAGGTCCGTAGCCGTCTTCCGGCCTCTGCCGGCGCAGGCAGAGGCCGTCCGCTTCGCCGGGCATCAGTCCTTGGTGACGCGATTGATCTCCGAGAGGCTGGTGAGCCCCTGTCGGGCCTTCTCGAGCGCCGACTTGCGCAGGTCGTTCACCCCCGCCCGTTCGGCGACCTCGGCAATCTGGATCGCGTTTCCGCCCTGCAGAATGATTTCCTGGATCTGCTCGCTCATCGGCATGACCTGGTACACGCCCACACGGCCCTTGTAGCCGTTCGTGCATTCGTCGCAGCCCACAGGCTCGTACAGCTCGATGCCGCTGCGCACCTGGTCTTCGTTGAATCCTTCCGCCAGCAGCGCGTGCTCGGGCAGGTCGACCCGGCGCTTGCACTTGCCGCAGAGCCGGCGTGCCAGGCGCTGGGCGATGACCAGGGTCACCGAGCTGGTGATGTTGTAAGGCGCGATCCCCATGTTCATCAGACGTGCGATGGTCTGCGGCGCATCGTTCGTATGCAGCGTGGAGAGCACCATGTGGCCGGTCTGGGCGGCCTTGATCGCGATCTCGGCTGTTTCCAGGTCGCGGATTTCGCCGACCATGATGATGTCCGGATCCTGGCGCAGAAACGAGCGCAGCGCCGCAGCGAAGGTCATGCCGCGTTTGTTGTTCTGCTGCACCTGGTTCACACCGGGCAGGCGGATTTCCACCGGATCCTCGGCGGTCGAGATGTTGCGGGTCTCGTCGTTGAGGATGCCGAGCGCGGTATACAGCGACACCGTCTTGCCCGAGCCGGTCGGCCCGGTCACCAGCACCATGCCGTAGGGCTTGTGGATGGCGTCTAGGAACAGCTTCTGCTGGTCGGGCTCGTAGCCCAGCTTGTCGATGCCCAGCTTCGCCGCGCTGGCATCGAGAATTCGCAGCACCACCTTCTCGCCGAACAGCGTGGGCAGGGTGCTGACGCGGAAGTCGATCTGCTTGGTCTTGGACAGGTTGAGCTTGATGCGCCCGTCCTGCGGCACGCGCTTCTCGGCAATGTCGAGCTGCGCCATGACCTTCAGGCGCGCGGTGATACGGCCGTTGAGCTTGACCGGCATCTTGGCGACCTGCTTGAGGATGCCGTCGACGCGCAGACGCACCCGGTAGTCGGTCTCGTAGGGCTCGAAGTGGATGTCGGAGGCCCCGCGCTTGATCGCGTCCACCAGCACCTTGTTGACGAATTTGACGATCGGCGTGTCGTCCTTGCCGTCGACGGCGTTGTCCATCTTGCCCGCATCGTCGTCCGTGCCAACGTCCAGGCTGTCCAGCCCGTCGCCATCCTCGAGATCGTCACCGAAGCTGTCGGAGGACTGCAGCCACATCTCCAGCGTGCGGCGGATGCTGTCCTCGTCGACGAGGATGGGCTCGACTGTCAGATTGGTGTGGAACTTCACCTCGTCCAGCGCGTGGGCATTGGTTGGATCCGCGATTCCGACGAACAGCCGTGGGCCGCGCTTGAACAGCGGCAGCACCAGGTGCTTCTGCAGCAGTTCTTCACTCACAAGCTTCACGGCGCTGGATTGACTGTCCATCGCCGCCGGATCGAGGATCGGCATGCCGAACTCGACCGACTGGGCCGCCGCCATCTGGGCAGCGGTCACCAGCTTGTGCTCACGAAGATAGGCCGCGATCTGCTTGCGGGCGGCGGTCGCCTTCTCCAAAGCCTCGCGCGCGGCGGCTTCGTCCAAAGCCCCATCAAGAACAAGGCGGCGGGCTATGCCGGTGATACCGACGAGATTCTGGGTCGCAACGGCGTTCATATGCGGTTTCCGGTGGGCTGGCATCACTTTACTGCAAGGTTTCGCCGCGGTGCTTAAGTTAGTGCCAACTGAGCAGGGGTGCATTTTTAGATGCAAGCCGGAGAGGCGTGGGGGCGTGCTCTGTTCTAAGCGCACTCTTTTATAAGTGCAGTAAAAAGAAAAGCCCCGGCATGCCGGGGCTTTTCGCGAAACTTAAAACTCAGCTACGAATTAAGCCCTGCACTGTGCCGGAGCATACTTGGCTTCGAGCGTGCCAGCGGTCGGGCCGGTCGAAACGGTGCCAGCCGGCACGGGGCCGTTGGAGACCGAGCTGCACTGCCACGCGACGCCGCCGTCAGCCGTTTCGTACGGGGTGAATACCAGGGTTTTGCCCTGAATCTTGGTATTAGCGTTCTCGCCGTAGGTCACGATGATCTCGCCGCCAGTCACTGCTACAGACTCCACGAACTGGCCGGTCGTGTCGGTCGCGTCCGCAGACAACCCGGCTTCTTCGCGATCGGTCGGCCATTCTCCACGGTTGACATAGGTCTCCGCGATCGCGGTCTTCGCCGCGGCGGCCAGCGACATACCTTCGGCAGCCTGCGAGCGGATGGTGTAGTCCTGGTAAGCCGGCAGCGCAATCGCGGCCAGGATGGCGATGATCGCGACGACGATCATCAGTTCGATGAGGGTGAAGCCCTTCTGCATCTTCTTCATGGTGTATCCCCTAGGAGTGGTGGTGTCACGTGCCTGGTGGCCGGCTGGTGCCGATCCGTGGGCTGCCGTGCGACTTGCACGTGCGATAGGGGTAACGCATGAGGCGTGCCAACTTTCTGGCGACAGAACGGTAGGCGAATGTGCGCCGCGTCACGTGCTTTGCAGGGGCGGAAGCGCATCTTGGCACTTTGCGTCGGCATGTGACGCTACAGGTCATGCCGACGTTGAGGACTCCGTTCTGCTGATGGCGCCCACGGGAGCAGTCTCGCCCCACGCAGCATTTCTTCTTGAGCGCGTGGTCCACTGTGGGCGCGGTATCGACGAGCGCTTGTCGATGGGCGTCTTGCGGGCCTGTGAACAGTAGCGGGGGCGGTATGGCCAGGCGCGCCGGCGAAGGAATCAGTCGATCCCCAGCTTCTTCAGCTTGTAGCGCAATGCCCGGAACGTAATGCCCAGCGCCGCTGCGGTCTTGGTCTTGTTGTAGCGGTTTTCCTGCAGCGCCTGCTGGATCGCGGCGCGCTCGATGTCCTCGATGAAGGAGGGCAGGGCGGAGCTGGCGGTGTCGTAGGGGCTGAGCGTGCGTGGGTCGCGGGGCGGGGTGGCGCCGGCCGGCAGGGCCTGGTGGGCGCCGGTGATGAAGGGTGAGCTCCGCTGTGGCTGGGCGGTCTGCTGGAGGTTTCTCGACGCGGGCAGGTGCAGGTCGGCTGCGGTGATGCGATCGCCGTCGGCCATGGCCAGGGCGCGTTCGAGAATGTTCTCCAGTTCGCGCACGTTGCCGGGGAAGCGGTAGGCCTCCAGCGCGGCGACGGCATCGTCGGTCAGGGCGGGCGGCGCGCGGTGCATGGCTTGGGCCAGTCGGCGCAGGATGGCGTCCGAGAGCAGCGGCAGGTCGCCGGTGCGCTCGCGCAGCGGCGGCACGTGCAGGCCGATGACGTTGACCCGGTAGTAGAGGTCGTGGCGGAAGCGGCCGTCGTTGACCAGCTGCGCCAGATCCTTGTGCGTGGCCGAGAGGATGCGCACGTCCACCTGCACCTCGGCCGGCGCGCCGACCGGGCGGATGCACTTCTCCTGGATGGCGCGCAGCAACTTGACCTGCATGGCCAGCGGCAGCTCGGCCACTTCGTCGAGGAACAACGTGCCGCCATCGGCGGCCTGGAACAGGCCGGGCTTGTCGCTGTTCGCGCCGGTGAAGCTGCCCTTGCGGTGGCCGAAGAACTCGCTCTCCATCAGCTCGGTCGGGATCGCGCCGCAGTTGACCGGGATGAAGGGGCCACTGGCGCGGGCGCCCTGGGCGTGGATGGTGCGGGCAACCAGTTCCTTGCCCGTGCCGGACTCGCCATTGATGAAGACCGGCGCCTGGCTGCGGGCCACTTTCGCGATGGTGTTGCGCAACGTGACCATGGCATCGGACGTGCCGAGCAGGCGACTGCTGTGCGCTTCGGTCTCACGCTTGGCACGCTCGCCCAGCTCCAGCGCCTGGCGGACCAGGCCGCGCAGCACGTGGATGTCGACCGGCTTGCTGACGAAGTCGAACGCGCCGGCCTTCAGCGCCTCGACCGCCGCCTCGACATTCCCGTAGGCGGTAATCATCGCCACCGGCATGCCGGGGTAGCGCGTCGCGATCTCGCCGATGAGGTCCAGGCCCGAGCCATCGGGCAGGCGCATGTCGGTCAGGCACAGGTCGAAGGGGCCCGAGGCCAGCAGTTCACGGGCGCATGAGAGCGTCGGTGCGGTTTCGGTACGCAGACCCATGCGACCGAGGGTAAGGACCAGCAGTTCACGGATGTCCTGTTCGTCATCGACGATCAGGACGCTGCGATGTTCACTCATTCGCTCTCATCTAAACGGCTGTTTGATGTGACGCATATTGACAGCTTTTGCCAAAAGCGACGAGGCCGCCCGGGAGCGCGGGCTGCGGCGGTGGTGCGGGGCGTCCCGTCAAACCGCAATTGTTGCGGGCCTGAAGGCACCTTCGCCGTGAGGTCGCGGGCGCACGCGGCGGCTCGCGGTGGCGATTTCGGTCGTGTCCGTCGAACGACTCCGGCCGGCCTGGCGTGGCGCGCGACGGCATGCGTACCTCTCGCGCGGCGCCGCATGGCGTAGCTGCGAAGCCGCGGTGGATGCGACGCGCCAATCGGCAAGGACCGGTATCCGTCCCGCCGCGCAGCGGGCCGGCCTGCTGGCCTCGATATGCGGGTCACCGGCATATCGCAGGCTCAGTGCCGCAGCAGGCCCGGACGCGCTGCCAGGGTGATGCGGAAACATCCGCCGCCGCCCGGCACGGCCACGTATTCCAGATGCGCCTCGTTGGCACGGCAGAGTTCATGGGCGATGTAGAGACCGAGGCCGGTGCCGCTTTCGGAGGTGGTGAAGAAGGGGCGGAACAGCTGCGCGGCCACGGCGTCGGGAATGCCCGGGCCGCGGTCGAGCACGCTGAGGGTCGGGCATTCCCCGGCCTGTTCGATCCGCAGGGTGATGCGTGCCAGCTCGCCGCCGGGCATGCGGCCATAGCGCACGGCATTGTTGACCAGCGCACTGAGGATCTGGTGCAGGTGGCGCGGGTCGATGATGGCGCGCAGCGTCGGCTGGTCGCAGCTGATCTTCAGCTCGGCGTTGTCGGCGCTGACGATCAGCCGGTAGTCCTGGACGAAGGCGTGCGCGGCGCTGACGAGGTCGACGTGTTCCGGCCGTGCGCGTTCGCGGCGGGCCAGGCCCAGCACGCTTTCAACGATGCCGTTCGTGCGCACGCATTGCTGGTGGATGATCCGCAGCAGGCGCCGGTCCGCCTCTCCGATTTCCTCGGACTCTTCCAGCAACTGGGTGGCATAGCTGATGGCCGCGAGCGGGTTGCGGATCTCGTGGGCGAGACTGGCGGAGAACCGGCCCATCGTGGCCAGGGTCAGCGATTCGGCGCGGCGCGAGACCAGCGAGGTGTCGTCGAGGAACACCAGGGTGTTGTCGCTTTCGGCCAGCAGCCGCACGAAGCGCGGCATCACGTCCGCGTGTTCGCGCAGGGTCAGCGGTGCGCTGTCGATGTTGCCGGTGCGCAGCCACTGCGCCAGGCGCATCGCCAAGGGCGGCGCCAGTTCCGACAGCGTGCGGCCCCTCCGACCGTCCTCGCCGGGCGCCCCGGCATCGCCGATCAGCAGGATTGCCGCTTCGTTGGCCAGGCGGACATGGCCCGAGCCGTCGACCAGCAGCACGCCCGTCTGCATGCGGCGGATGATCAGCTCGTTGATTTCGGCCAGGTTCGCCGCCTGGGCGCCGTGGCGATCGGCCAGGGCCCGGCTCTCGCGTACCTGCATGCCCAGCAGGCGGCTCAGGGATGCGGCGGCGAAGAAGCCGAGCCCGAACATCAGCATTTCCGCGAACGGACGGTCGAAGGTGCCGGTTCCGAACAGGCCGACGATGCGTTCGGCCCCGAGGGCCAGGGTGGCTGCCGCAGCGACAAGCAGGCTGGTGCGGAAGTCCAGGAACAGCGACGCGGCGCCGATATTGAACAACAGCAGCATCGCGATGCCGGGCGCGACTTCCGGCGCGGCGTGGGTGATGAGGGTGGCGACCGCGATGTCGACGCCCACCCCCACCGTCGCGTGGGCCTGGTAATCGACCAGGGGCCGCCGCGCATGCAACAGCAGGCCGATCGAGGCCACCACGTAACCCACGCCGACCGAAACCGCGATCGGCATGTCGACGACCTTGCCCAGCATTTCGCCCCAAGGGCTGAACACCAGCAGGGCGAGCAGGGCCGATTCGAACACGCGGTAGAGCGAGAACAGCGCCAGCTCGCGTTGCTGCAGAGACGGGGTGGGCGTGGAAGCTGCGAGCAGGGGCACGGCGCGTTCCCTCTGGACCGGACGCCGGAGTATAGGCGGCCACCCGATGCCGCTCGGGCCGGGCGTTTTGCCCGCCGAGCGCGCATGAGCGAGAATAGCGGACCCCGTCGGTCTGTCCGCGCGTCCCGCGCCGCCCGTCGATGGTGTCTTTCCTTTCCGTACGGACTCCACATGAACTTCCACGAATACCAGGCGAAGCAGTTGTTTGCCGATTACGGCATCCCCGTGCCGGCCGGACGCGTCGCGTCCACGGCCGATGAAGCAGTCGAAGCAGCGAACTCCCTGGGCAACGGCCCCTGGATGGTCAAGGCCCAGATCCATGCGGGTGGCCGAGGCAAGGCCGGCGGCGTGAAGTTCTGCAAGACCACCGACGACGTGAAGGCGGCCGCGGCCGGCATGCTCGGCACCAACATGGCGACCTACCAGTCGGCGGGCGTCGCCCTGCCGGTGAACCTGGTGCTGGTCACCGAGGCCGGCGAGATCGCCAAGGAACTGTATCTGTCGGTGCTGGTCGATCGCGGCACGCAGTCGATCACCTACATCGTCTCCAGCGAGGGCGGCGTGGACATCGAGCAGGTGGCTGCCGAGACCCCGGAGAAGATCGAGACGCTCAACGTCGACTTCGTCGAAGGCTTCCAGCCCTACCAGGGCCGTGACATCGGCTTCAAGATCGGCCTGACCGCCAAGCAGGCCAACCAGCTCGCCAAGATCATGGCTGGCCTCTACACCCTGTTCAACGAGAAGGACCTGGCGCTGGTCGAACTCAACCCGCTGGCCATCCTCGACAACGGCGACCTCTACGCGCTGGACGGCAAGGTCAACAGCGACGACAACGCGACCTTCCGTCACAAGGATCTGGCTGCGATGCGCGACACCTCGCAGGAAGACGAGGCCGAGGTTCGCGCCAGCGAGTACGACCTCAACTACGTGACCATGGACGGCAACATCGGCTGCATGGTCAACGGCGCAGGCCTGGCGATGGCGACGATGGACGTGATCGCACTCAACGGCGGTTCGCCGGCGAACTTCCTCGACGTGGGCGGCGGCGCGACCAAGGAGCGCGTGACCGAGGCCTTCAAGCTGATCCTGTCCTCGGACAAGGTCAAGGCGATCTTCGTCAACATCTTCGGCGGCATCGTCCGCTGCGACATGATCGCCGAGGGCATCATTGCCGCGGTCAAGGAAGTGGACGTCAAGGTGCCGGTGATCGTGCGCCTGGAAGGCACGAACGTCGAAGCGGGCAAGAAGCTGCTGGCCGAGTCGGGCCTGGCGATCACACCGGCCGACGACATCAACGACGGCGCCAAGAAGGCTGTCGCGGCTGCCGCCTGATTCCGTTGCAATCCCGCTGCTCTTTCCCTTCTCCCTCCGGGAGAAGGTGCCCGAAGGGCGGATGAGGGTCCTGGAACGCTCGTGAGCGCCGGCCCTCGCCCCAACCCCTCTCCCGTCGGGAGAGGGGCTCAACAGGAAAATCTCATGTCCGTTTTGATCAACAAGAACACCAAGGTGATCGTGCAGGGCTTCACCGGCCAGCAGGGCACCTTCCACGCCACCCAGATGGTGGAATACGGCACCCAGGTCGTCGGCGGCGTCACGCCCGGCAAGGGCGGCACCACCCACATCAACCTGCCGGTGTTCAACACCGTGCGCGAAGCGGTCGAAGCCACCGGCGCCGATGCCTCGGTGATCTACGTGCCGCCGCCGTTCGCGGCCGACGCGATCCTCGAAGCGGCTGCGGCCGGCATCAAGGTCATCGTCTGCATCACCGAGGGCATCCCGGTGCTCGACATGCTGCGCGTCAAGAACGTGCTCAAGTCGCACCCGGACGTGACCCTGGTCGGTCCGAACTGCCCCGGCGTGATCACCCCCGGCGAGTGCAAGATCGGCATCATGCCGGGCCACATCCACATGCCGGGCAAGATCGGCATCGTGTCGCGCTCGGGCACGCTGACCTATGAAGCGGTCAAGCAGACGACCGCGGCGGGCCTGGGCCAGTCGACCGTCATCGGCATCGGCGGCGACCCGATCAACGGCCTGAACTTCGTCGACTGCCTGAAGCTGTTCAACGAAGATCCGCAGACGCTGGGCATCATCATGGTCGGCGAGATCGGCGGCGACGCCGAGGAAGCGGGCGCCGAGTACATCAAGGCGCACGTCAAGAAGCCGGTCGTGGGCTTCATCGCCGGCGCGTCGGCGCCTCCGGGCAAGCGCATGGGCCACGCGGGCGCGATCGCCTCGGGCGGTTCGGGCACGGCCGAAGGCAAGTTCAAGGCGATGGAAGCGGCCGGGGTCAAGACCGTCCGTTCGCCGGGCGACCTGGGCGAAGCGATCGCCGCGCTGGTCAAGTAAGCGCAGCTACCGATGCACTGGGAAAGGCCGCCTTCGGGCGGCCTTTTTCATGTCCGGCGGCTTCGGCAGGCCGTCGGCATCTCGCTATGATGAAAGGCCCCGCCCACTGCCGCCTTCCCATGACCGACCCGTTGCGCATCGCGCTCGCCCAGTTCGATTTCCCGGTTGGAGACGTCGGCCGCAATGCCGAGCGCATCGCGGAGATGATCGCGCAGGCGCGCGACGAATTCGGCGCGCAGGTCGTCGTGTTCCCGGAGCTGGCGATCAGCGGCTACCCGCCCGAAGACCTGCTGATGCGGCCGTCATTCCTGATCGACTGCGAAGCGGCGCTGATGCAGATCGCCAAGGACGTGCACGGCATCGTCGCCGTGGTCGGCTGGCCGGAGTCCGCGGGCAGCGTGCTCTACAACTCGGCCAGCGTGCTGCGCGGCGGCAAGCTCGAGCGCACCTACCGCAAGCGCGAGCTGCCCAACTACAACGTCTTCGACGAGCGTCGTTATTTCCATGTCGACCCGGATGGCGAACCCTGCGTGTTCGAAGTCGACGGCGTGCCGGTGGGCGTGGTGATCTGCGAGGACCTGTGGTTCGCCGAGCCGCTGGCCGCGACGGCGGCGGCCGGGGCGGCGGTCGCAGTGGTGCCGAATGCATCGCCCTATGACCGCGGCAAGCATCGCCAGCGCGATGCCCTGCTGGCCGAGCGGACGCGCGAAAGCGGCGTGGCCCTGGCCTATGTCAACGTGGTGGGCGGACAGGACGCGCTGGTGTTCGATGGCGCGTCGGTGGTCGCCGATGCGGACGGCACCGTGCATCCGGCCGCGGTCGCGTTCGACGACCACTGGCTGGTGGTGGATTTCGATCCCGAGCGGCGCGCGTTCACGCCGGTGGTATGGGTCGATGACGGCGACGAGAGCATCGATGCGCTGGCCTGGCGCGCCGTGGTGCGTGGCACCCGTGACTACCTGGGCAAGAACGGCTTCGGCAAGGCCTGGGTGGGCCTGTCGGGCGGCATCGACTCCTCGGTGGTACTGGCGATGGCGGTCGACGCGCTGGGCGCGGAGAACGTCACCGCGGTACGCCTGCCCTCGCGCTTCACGGCCGGGCTCAGCAACGATCTCGCCGCCGAGCAGTGCGAGGCCCTGGGCGTTCGCATGCTCACCATCCCGATCGAGCAGCCGTTCCAGGGCTTCCTCGACGCGCTTTCGGAAGCGTTCGAGGGCAAGGAGGGCGACGTCACCGAGGAGAACCTGCAGTCGCGCACGCGCGGCGCGATCCTGATGGCGCTGTCGAACAAGCACGGCGGCCTGCTGCTGACCACCGGCAACAAGAGCGAGTACGCGGTCGGCTACGCCACCATCTATGGCGACATGTGCGGTGGCTACGCGCCGATCAAGGATCTCTACAAGACCGAGGTGTTCGGGCTGGCGAAGTGGCGCAATACCGTCGGTGGGGCGCCGGTGATTCCGCCCGGGGTGATCGACCGTCCACCGTCGGCGGAACTGCGCGCCGGCCAGCTCGACCAGGATTCTCTGCCGCCCTACGACGTGCTCGATGCCATCCTGCGCCGCTTCGTCGATCTGGAGCAGTCGCGGGACGAGATCGTCGCCGCAGGCTTCGATGCGCTCGTCGTCGACCGCGTTCTGCACCTGGTGCGCATCAGCGAATGGAAGCGCCACCAGGCCGCGCCGGGGCCGAAGATCTCGCGCCGTGCGTTCGGTCGCGAGCGCCGCTACCCGATCAGCAACCGTTACATCGGCTGAGCATGCTGTCCCTGATCCAGCGGGTCAGCCAGGCGGAGGTGCGCGTCGACGGCGTCGTCATCGGCCGGATCGGGCCCGGCCTGCTGGCCCTGGTCGGCGTCGAGCCCGGAGACGGGCAGGCGCAGGTGGCGCGGATGACCGAGCGCCTGCTGGGCTACCGGGTATTCCCCGACGCCGCGGGCCGGATGAACTGCTCGCTGACCGAGACCGGAGGCGGGCTGCTGCTTGTGAGCCAGTTCACGCTCGCCGCCGATACCCGGTCGGGCAACCGGCCCGGCTTCAGCACCGCGGCTCCGCCCGACGAAGCTGAACAGGCGTTCGATCGGCTAGTCGCGAGCTGCCGGGCCCGACATCCGGGGGTGGAAACCGGCCGATTCGGTGCCCATATGATGGTCAGCCTGGTCAACGATGGCCCGGTCACCTTCCTGCTGAGGGCATGAACCCGGCCCCGCTGGTGGTATAATTACGGGTTCACTTTGACAACGGTGCGCCACATGGCGAATGAACGTCCCGCCCAGCAGTCCGACATCAAGATCCTGATCAGCAAGGGTCTGGAGCAGGGCTATCTGACATATGCGGAGGTCAACGATCACCTGCCCGACGACATGGTCGATCCGGAGCAGATCGAAGACATCATCGGCATGATCAACGGCATGGGCATTGATGTCCATGAAGTGGCGCCCGATGCGGAAACGCTGTTGCTCGCCGGCGAGTCCAGCGGCAACCGCGAGGTCGACGAGACCGCGGCCGAAGAAGCCGCCGCCGCGCTGACCTCGCTCGATACCGAGGGTGGTCGCACCACCGACCCGGTGCGCATGTACATGCGCGAGATGGGTACGGTCGAGCTGCTGACCCGCGAGGGCGAGATCGCGATCGCCAAGCGTATCGAGGAAGGCCTCAACCAGATGATGGCCTCGGTGGCCAGCTTCCCGTGGTCGGTCCAGCTGCTGCTCGAGGAATACGAGCTGCACAAGAACGGCAAGAAGCGCCTCGCGGAAGTGGTCGCGGGCTTCAACGACCAGCTGCTCGAGGAACTGGCCGCCGAAGAGGAGGCTGCCGCGGGCAATGCGCCGGCCCCCGTCGTGGAGGCCGAGGACGACAGCGACAGCGACGATGACGACGCAGAGGATGCGTCCGACGAGGAAGAGAGCGCCGGCCCGACCGGACCTGACCCGGCCGAGGTCGCGCGGCGCATGGAGGCGATGGGAGAGCTGTTCAAGCAGTTCCAGAAGGCCTACGCCAAGAGCGGCGCCACCGCCAAGCCGGTGGTCAAGCTGCGTGGCGAGATGGCCGACGTCTTCATGACCTTCAAGCTGCCGTTGCCGCTGACCGATCTGCTGGTCCGCAAGCTGCGCGAGGTGGTCTCCGAGCTCAAGGATCACGAGCGCCGCATCCTCGACCTGTCGACCCGCGTCGCCAAGATGCCGCGCAAGGATTTCATCCGCGCCTGGGACGGCAACCAGACCAATACGGGCTGGGCGGACGAGATGATCAAGCGCAAGCAGAAGTGGTCGTCGGGCCTGAAGGACGTGCGCGACCAGATCGTCGCCGAGCAGGAAGCCACCATCGCGATCGAGAAGGCGATGGGCGTGACCCTGGGGGATCTCAAGGAGATCAGCCGTGCGATGGCCTATGGCGAGACCAAAGCCCGCCGTGCGAAGAAGGAGATGGTCGAGGCCAACCTGCGCCTCGTGATCTCGATCGCCAAGAAGTACACCAACCGCGGCCTGCAGTTCCTCGATCTCATCCAGGAAGGCAACATCGGCCTGATGAAGGCGGTCGACAAGTTCGAGCACCGCCGCGGCTTCAAGTTCTCGACCTATGCCACGTGGTGGATCCGCCAGGCGATCACGCGCTCGATCGCCGACCAGGCGCGCACGATCCGCATCCCCGTGCACATGATCGAGACGATCAACAAGCTCAACCGCATTTCCCGCCAGATGCTCCAGCAGTACGGCCGCGAGGCCACGCCGGAAGAACTGGCCAAGGAAATGGACATGCCCGAGGACAAGATCCGCAAGGTCATGAAGATCGCCAAGGAGCCGATCTCCATGGAGACGCCGATCGGCGACGACGAGGACTCGCACCTGGGCGACTTCATCGAGGACACCAACGTGGAGTCCCCGATCGACGCGACCACCAACACCAACCTGATGGAGACGGTCCGCGACGTGCTCGCCGGCCTTACCCCGCGGGAGGCCAAGGTGCTGCGGATGCGCTTCGGCATCGACATGAACACCGACCACACCCTCGAGGAAGTCGGCAAGCAGTTCGACGTCACCCGCGAGCGTATCCGCCAGATCGAGGCCAAGGCGCTGCGCAAGCTGCGCCATCCCTCGCGCAGTGAGCAGCTGCGGAGCTTCCTCGACGTCGAATGAGTCGAGGCGGCACGTCACAGGAAAAGGCCCGCCGGAAGGCGGGCTTTTTCATGGGCGTCCCCAGGTGGGTGAGCTGTCGCGAACACGCCGAACGGACGACGCTTGGCCCCTGAGCCCTTAGCCCCGAGCCCCGAGCCCTGCGCGGCGCCAGCGTCCGATCCGGCGCCGGCTCGCGGTCAGGTGCCGGTGTTCGGTTACATCGGCAGCTTTTGCCGGCAGGCATCGTCGGCATCCTGGTCGGAAGCACGATCGTCATGGCCTTAAATTCCGCGCCATGGGCTGGCGGCCGGGGTGATCGCGATGCCGCGATCGCGCTGCTTGTGCTGGCCGGGCGCGATCACGGGGCTGGAGGTATTTGCCGACACTGAGCGATAGCCGTTCCTCGTGCGTGCTCTGGCGGCGGTCTTCGCCCTGACGCGGTGCTGGCGGGCAACGCGATCCCCGCACGACGCACTGCATGGATCCAGCGCCCCTGGTGGACGGCGCTGGGCATGGGTTCTTCGCGGTGATGTCGTTCCTTCCGATCAACATCACCCTGGAAACACCTGACGCCGTCAGAACACCGTCGGTGTCGCCGTCCCCACGATCACCACGTCCGCCTTGCGCCGCGCGAACAGCCCCACGCTGACCACGCCCGGAATCTGGTTGAGCTTTGCCTCCAGTCCCACCGGGTCGGTGATCGACAGGCCGTGGATGTCGAGCACCCAGTTGCCGTTGTCGGTCGTGACGCCCTCGCGCCAGACCGGCTGCCCGCCCGTGGTTTCCAGGATCGTGCGGGCGACGAGGCTGCGCGCCATCGGGATCACCTCGATCGGCAGCGGGAAGGCGCCGAGCACCGGTACCTGTTTTGCCGGATCGATGATGCAGACGAACTGCGCCGAAGCCTCGGCGATGATCTTCTCGCGGGTCAGCGCCGCGCCGCCGCCCTTGATCAGATGTCGCTGCGGATCGCATTCGTCGGCGCCGTCCACGTACAGTGCCAGCGGGCCGGTGGCGTTGAGGTCGAATACCTCGATGCCATGGCCGCGCAGGCGCTCGGTGCTCTGGTCGGAGCTCGACACCGCACCTTCGATGCGGTGCCTGATCCGGGCGAGGGCGTCGATGAAATAGGCGACGGTGGAGCCGGTGCCGACCCCGACGATCATGCCGTCCTCGACGTACTCGATCGCCTTCTCGGCGGCCAGCCGCTTGCCTTCGCTCATTGCTTCTTCTCCAGGGACAACAGCAGTTTCCACTGCGCGGATGTGACCGGCAGCACCGACAGCCGCGCGCCCTTGCGGATCAGTGCGAACTCTTCACCCAGCTCGGCCGCATGCTCGCGGATTTCCGCAAGCGGGATCGGTGCGGCCAGGGTGCGCAGGTAGCCCACATCGACGAGAAACCAGCGCGGCGTCTCTTCGGTGGCCTTCTCGTCGAAGTACTTCGACGATCTGTCGAACTGGCTGGGATCCGGATAGGCGGTGCTCGCGACCCGAGCGATGCCGTATATGCCAGGGACGTCGGTGTTCGAATGGTAGAACAGGATCTCGTCGCCCACCCGCATGCCGTCGCGCATGAAATTGCGCGCCTGGTAGTTGCGCACACCGGTCCAGGGCTCGGTGCCGACCCGGGCCAGGTCATCGATGGAAAAGTCCTCGGGCTCGGACTTCATCAGCCAGTAACGCTTGCGGGTACTCATGGGGTGCCAGTCACGGGGAAGGGGGCGGGCGCAGGATGCCGGACTCTGTCGCCACCGCATCCAGCGGGACGTCCCATTCGGCTGCGTCCAGGGCATCAAGCTGCTGCTGCGCGAAGCCTGCGCCCACCAGCAGCGGTGGCGCGCCCCGTTCGAGGCGGAATGCGAAGCTGCGGTCGTACCAGCCGCCGCCCATGCCCAGGCGGTGCCCGCGCGCATCGAAGCCCACCAGCGGGGTGATGACGACCGACATGTCGCGCGCATCGAGGGCCGAGGACGGTTCCACGTCGGGCTCGGGAATGCCGTAGCGGTTGGTGACCAACGGGTCGCCCGCGCGCCAGGGGGCGAAGCGCAGCATGTCGCCGTGCAGCACCGGCAGGCAGTAGCGCAGCCCGCCGGGCAGGCGCATCTGGAAGACATGCAGTCCGATCTCGCCATCGCTCGCCCAGTAACCGGCGACATAGCCGGTGCGAGGCAATTCGGGCATCTCGAGGAGGTGGCCGGCCAGGCGCTCGGCCGCCGCGATACGCGCAGGCGCTGCCAGGGCGCGGCGCTGGTCGCGCAGACGTCGGCGAAGGGCGGGGCGGTCGGTCATGCGGCCGGGCTCGTCGTCGGAGGTGCCGGCGACGCGGCGGGAGGGCAGAAAAAAGGCGTTCTCCGCCGATGTCGATGCTTGCGAAACGACCTTGAACCCTGGGTTCAAGTGGGAACGCTGGGATTCCTTCGGGCTTTCCGCTCGCGGGCGGATATGCACTCCCGGTTTCCTGACATCCCCGGTGTCGTTGTTAAGGGACAAGGCGAATGTTTTGCTCGCTGTCGCACACGGCAGAGAACGCATGCGCAGTATAGCCAACTGCCGCGGCGCGCGTGGGCCGTTCGTCGGTCCTCGCCGCGGGCGGGATTCAGTTGCGTGCGCGCAACGCGAAGATCGGTCAGCGCTGTTCGGCGTCGAAGGCATCGAGTTTGCGATGCAGGGCGGCGACTGCCTCTTCCATCGCATTGGAGCCCTGTCGCTGGCCGTCGCCGAGCATCTGCAGCTCGTGCGCAAGATTGAGCGCGGCGAGGATCGCGATCCGGTCCACCCCGGTCATCCGGTTGGCACCGCGGATCTCGCGCATGCGCTGGTCGAGCAGCCGCGCCGCGGCCATCAGGCTGTCCCGCTCGCCCGGCGCCACACCGACGGTGTACTCGCGATCCAGCACACGGACGCTCACGGCCTCGTTGGGGCTCATGTGTGCTGCTCCAGGGATTTGAGCCGGGCGATCATCGCCTCGACGCGGGACCGCGCCTGTTCGTTCTTCGACACCAGCTGCGCCCGCTCGCCGACGATCTGTTCCTGCTGCTGGCGCAGACTGCGGTTCTCGTCGCTGAGGGTGCGGACGCGCTCGATCAGTGCGTCGACGCGCGACGTCAGTCTCTGGAGCTCGGCGACCACGTCGGGCTGGTTCATCTTCGCACCATAGGCAGGGGGCGGGGGCCGGTCAAGGCGAGGTCACCAGTGGCGCTCGATGTGGCAGTTGCATGCTTGCGGGACGCCAGTTGCGCACGAACGCCAGGCATTGCGCCGCCTCAAGCGGCGGTGAGATCCAGAAACCCTGGATTTCGTCGCAGCCACGCTCGGCCAGGAAGCGCATCTGTGCGCGGGTCTCCACGCCCTCGGCGACGACGCGCAGTCCGAGCGAATGGCCCATCGCCACGATGGTCGGGGTGATCGCGGAATCCTCCGCGTCGTGGGGCAGCCCGTCGATGAAGACCTTGTCGATCTTGAGCGTGGTGATGGGCAGGCGTTTGAGATACGCCAGCGACGAATACCCCGTGCCGAAATCATCGATGGCCAGGGAGACGCCGAGCGCGCGGAACGCGTGCAGTTGCGCGGCGCTCTGTTCCGCATTGGCCATGAGCACGCTTTCGGTCAGTTCCAGTTCCAGCAGGTGCGCTGGAATGCCGACGTCGTCGAGCACGCGCGCGACCACGTCGGTGAAATCGCCGCGCAGCAGCTGCAGCACCGATACGTTCACCGATACGGCCATGTCGTCGAGACCGTGCTGGCGCCAGCGCTGCAGCATCATGCAGGCCTCGCGCAACACCCACTCGCCGATCTCCAGGATCATTCCGTTCTCCTCCGCGATCGGAATGAAGTCGGATGGCGCGATATCTCTATGTTCGGGGCTCGACCATCGGAGCAATGCCTCGACCCCGGTGATCCTGGGCGGCGACAGCGCCATGCGTGGCTGGAAGACCAGTCGCAGTTCGCCGCGATCGAGCGCCCTGCGTAACGCGCCTGACACCACGGCACGCTGGCGCGCCGCCACGTCCATGTGGTCGTCATACCGGATGAAGGTGCAACGCCCCGCGGCCTTGGCCTGGTACATCGCGGTGTCGGCCCGCTTCAGCAGTTCAGTCGGCACCTGGGCGTGGTCGGGATAAATGGCGATGCCGATCGACGACGAGATCGACACCTCGCGGCGGTCGTCGAGCAGCAGCGGGGCCTGGAACGCGTTGATGATCTCGCGCGCGACGCGCTCGGTGTCGAGCGGGTCGGCCAGGTCTTCGATGACGATGGTGAACTCGTCGCCGCCGAGACGCGCCACGGTGTGCTGGTTGCCGACCGTCCGCTGCAGGCGGAGGGCGGCGGCGCGCAGGATCCGGTCGCCGGCCGAATGGCCGAAGGAATCGTTGACCTCCTTGAAGCGGTCGAGATCGAGGAGCAGCAGCCCCACCCGGGAGTCCTGGCGATGCGCCCGCACGATGGCCCGTGACAAACGCTCCGACAGCAATGCACGGTTGGGTAGATCGGTCAGGGTGTCGAAGTTGGCGAGATAGCGCAGTTCCTGTTCGGTGCGCTTCTGCCTGGTGATGTCGTTGAAGACGCATACGTGCAGCATGCTGTGGTCGTCGGGGCCGCGTACGGTGCGCAGTTCGAGTGCGGTCAGGGTCTCGTCGCCGTCCTTGCGGCGGAGCCACAGCTCTCCGCTCCACTGGATCTGCTGCCTGGCGTGGTTGCGGATCTGGCGGTAGAGCGCACTGTCGTTCTGGGCACTGCCGAGCAGCGATGCCGTGCGTCCGAGGATTTCCCGCTCGGCGTAGCCGGTCATGCGCAGGAAGGCCGGGTTCACCGAGACATAGTGGAAATCCGCATCAAGCACCGCGACGGCCTCGGCCATGCTGCGCAGGACCGTGGCGGCGATCCGGCGCTCGCGTTCCGCCTCGCGGGTGGCGCTCACGTCGAGGGCGGTGCCGGCGATGCGCAGGACCTGGCCGCTCGCATCGCGCGCGACCGCGCGGCCGCGTACCCGCACCCACATCCATCGGCCATCGTCGCCGAGCACGCGCAGTTGCACTTCGTAGCGGTTGGATGCGCCGTCGAGATAGCGCTGGAGCATGTCGCGCGCGGGCGCCATGTCGTCGGGATGGACCAGCGCCTCCACCGCGACGGTGTCCTCGCGCATCTGTCTATCGCCGCCGGGCGCGTCGTCGAGCAGACGACGCAGCTGGCGGCTTTCGACGTCGTAATCCCAATAGCGTTCGCCGGTCGCCCACAGGGCGAGCTTGAGACGGTCGTGGCGGTCGTCGAGCGCGTCCGCAATACCGCGTCGGCGGTAGAGCCAGACGACCGTCAGCGCCAGCGCCAGCGCGATCAGCACCGCGGCGCCGGGCACGAGCAGTTGGCTGGGTTCGATCACGCGCGCGCTCCGTGCCGGGATCGGCTTTTCGAGTGTAGGCAGGCCGCAGCGCGGCAACAAGCACGCAGGCCGGCAGCGAAGGCCCGTTGGTACACTGGAGCTCCCCCGTACGTGAGCGTCCCCCGTGTCCGAGACCCTGCCCAGCCTCGCTGAAATCGACGCGGAAATCCGTCACCTGCAACTGGCCATCCCGGGCAGCGAACTCCATGGCGGCCTCAGCGGCTGGCTGGCGGGTGGCGGTGAAAATGTCGCAGCCTGGCTGGCGCCGGTCCTGGCCGATCCCGACCTGCCCGCGCCGGCCGCTGGCAGTGCGCTCGATCGCATGCGTGTGGCCACCGCGCTCCAGCTCGAGGACCATGATTTCGCGTTCGCGCTGCTGATGCCCGACGATGGTGAGCCCTTGTCGGTACGCAGCGCCGCCCTGTTCGACTGGTGTCGCGGCTTTCTCGGCGGCTTCGGGCTCGCCACCGGCGAGCGTTCGTCGCTGTCCGATGAAGGCAGGGAGGCGCTGTCGGACCTGGCGCGGCTCGCCGCCGCGCAGCCCGATGCCGAAGATGAAGACGATGCCGGCGAGGAAGACGCCCTGGCCGAGCTCGAGGAGTTCGTGCGCGTGGCGGTGCTACTTCTGCACGGCGATGCAGCGCTGGGGCCGCGGCACCGCAAGCAGCTGAACTGACATGGCGTCGCCGACCGGCATCACCGCAGCCAGTTACCTCAAGCGCAGGCGCCAGCTGATGCGCCTGGCCGGCAACGACGCGATCCTGATCCTGCCCAGTGCGCCGGAGCGGGTGCGCAGTCGCGACACCCATCACGCCTATCGGCCCGATTCCGATCTGTGGTACCTGACCGGCTTCGCCGAACCCGACGCGGTGCTGGTTCTGGTGCCCGGTCGCAAGCATGGCGAGGCGCTGCTGTTCTGCCGCGAGCGCGATCCGGAACGCGAAGGCTGGGACGGGCCACGGGTCGGCCCCGAAGGCGCGGTCGAAACGCTTGGTATGGACGATGCATACCCGATCGAGGATCTCGACGAGATCCTGCCGGGCCTGCTGGAGGGGCGCACGCGCGTCTACTACCACTTCGGCCGCGACACCGAATTCGACCTGCAGCTGATCGGCTGGCTCAATCGCGTGCGCGCGCAGGTGCGGGTTGGCGCGCAGCCGCCGCACGAGTTCCTCGAGCTGGGCCATCTGCTCGACGAGATGCGGCTGTTCAAGGGCGCCGATGAGCTCAAGCTCATGCGCCGCGCGGCCAAGATCAGTGTCGAGGCGCACGCCGCGGTGATGCGCGCCGCGCGCCCCGGCATCCACGAGTACGCGCTGCAGGCGGAGCTCGAATATGTGTTCCGGCGCAACGATGCCCAGCCAGCGTACGAGAGCATCGTCGGCGCCGGCGCCAATGCCTGCGTGCTGCACTACCGCGCCAACAACGCCCAGGCCCGCGATGGCGATCTGGTACTGGTCGACGCGGGTGCCGAATACCGCGGCTACGCCGCCGACATCACCCGCACGTTTCCGGTCAACGGCCGCTTCACGCCCGCGCAGCGCGCGCTGCACGAGGTGGTCGAATCCGCGCAGCAGGCGGCATTGGCGCAGGCCCGTCCGGGCGTCGCCTACGAGGCCGGGCACAACGCCGCGGTCGAGGCGCTGACCGATGGCCTGCTGCGGCTCGGTCTGCTCAAGGGAAAGCTGGACAAGCGCATCGCCGACGGCAGCTACAAGCGCTACTACCGGCACAAGACCGGTCACTGGCTCGGCCTGGACGTCCACGACGTGGGCGACTACCGCATCGAAGGCGAATCACGCCTGCTCGAACCGGGCATGGTCTACACCATCGAACCCGGTCTCTATATTCCGGTCGACGACACGAGCGTGGACGCGAAATGGCGCGGCATCGGCATCCGTACCGAAGACGACGTACTGGTCACCAGGACCGGGCACGAAGTGCTGACGTCGGGACTGGCGCGCACTGCCGACGAGATCGAGGACTTCATGGCGCGCAAGTAGCGCGTGCGCGTTCGAACATCGTGACCGGCGCCCTCGCAAGCATCGGTTCGGAAGGCAGGGCCCGCCTGCGCAGGTCGATGGCGCACGATGCCACGGGCCGGGCCGCCTGCCGGAGTCAGGCGGCGTCGAGCTCCGCCCATGCATCGCGCGTGAGGTTTTCCGGCGCATCGTCGGTGCAGACCATGTCGTCCTCGATGCGGATACCGCCGTAAGGCCGGAACGCCGCGATACGGTCCCAGTCGACCGCATCGCCCTTGCCTGCGTCACGCAGGTCTTCGAGCAGCATGTCGATGAAGTACACCCCCGGCTCGATGGTCACGACCATGCCCGGCGCGAGGCTCCGGGTCAGGCGCAGATACGGATGGCCGGTCGGCTTGGGGATCGTGCCGCCGGTCTCCGTTGCTGCGAAGCCGGCGACGTCGTGTACCTGCAGGCCGATGCCATGACCGAGACCATGCGGGAAGAACACCGCGCTCACCCCGGTTTCGAGCGCTTCCTCCGGCGAGATGCGCAGAACGCCGAAGTCGCGCAGCACGCCTGCCAGTGCGAGGTGCGCGTCGAGATGGAGCTGACGGTAGTCGGCGCCGGCGCGGACCTGGTCGCACATCGCCCGTTGCGCACGCTCGACTGCATCGATCATCGCCTGGAACTCGCTGCCGGTATCGGCGGCGTAAGTCCGGGTGATGTCGGCCGCATAGCCCGCGTGGGCCGCGCCCGCATCGATCAGGAAGCTGCGCAGCGGATCGGGCGCACGTCGACCGAGTTCGGTGTAGTGCAGCACCGCGGCGTGCTCGTTGAGCGCGACGATGTTGCCGTAGGGCAGCTCGTTGGCGTCCTGTCCGGCGGCCTGGCAGTAGGCGAGATGGATGCCGAACTCGCTGGCGCCTGCGCGGAACGCGCGTTCGGCGGCCGCATGCGCGCGTACCGCGCGCCGGTTGGCCGCGCGCAGCATCGCGATCTCGTATGGCGTCTTGAACGCGCGGTGGTAGTCGAGATGGTCGACCACCGTCTGCGGATTGTTGGGCCGGTACGCGCCGTAATGGCCCAGCGCGCTCTGCGACTCGCCGAGGATTGCGCATTTCGCGGCGTTCCTGGGCAGATGCTGTTGCGCCTCTTCAGGCTTGCGGATCACGACGATATCGAAATGTTCGACCCAGTATCCCGACGGCGCTTCCGGTACCACGTGCCAGTAGTCGCGCGGCTGCAGGTAGATCAGTCTGGGTCGATGGCCCGGCGTGATCACCAGCCAACTGCCCGGGTTGCGCGTCAGCGGCACCCAGCCCTTGAACTGCGGATTGACCGCGTACGGGTAATCGCGATCGTCGAACACCTGGAAGTGCTGGGTGCCACTGGGAATGACCAGGTGATCGAAGCCGGCCCGCTCAAGCGCGGTCGCGGCGCGGGCCTGCAGCGTCGCAAGATGATCGGCGTAGAGACGGGCAGTGGACGGGGCAGGCATGGACATCGCGATCCTGGGGCAGCGAGTGGATCAGCCCATTCTGCCGGATCGGTATCGGCGCTGCCGGGCGGCGGCTCGCGGCCTCGCACGCCAAACAGCAAAGGCGCGATCAGGCGTAATGGCTCCCCGGCGCGTTGACCCAGCCCTGCAGCCGGTGCGCCAGCGAAGGTGTCGCCGCGATGAAACGGAAACCCGCCCAGCTTGCGCCTGCCAGCGTCGCGTCGTCGAGCCAGAGCAGATGCGCGCCGATCTCCACCGGCGCGTCCGGCGCATCGGGCAGAGTGAAGGACAGCTGGTAGAGCGCGTCATCGACGAAACGCTCGCTGGCGATCAGCAGCATGCCGGTTTCCGAGAGGTTGCCCACCCGTCCCACCACGCGGCCGGTCATCGCGTCGGTGACCAGGATCATGTCGGGCGCCTTGCGGCGGCGGGCGCGGCGGAATTCCTGCATCACGCGGTTGCCTCCGACATGTCCTGCTCGCCGCGGCCCGCAAAGCTGCGCAGTGCGCCGATCGCGGCCTGCCATGCGCGGTCCACGAGGCGGCCGCGGTTCGCAGTCACCACGCGGGCGTTGCCGGAAGCCATCAGCCTGGCCACTGCGTCTAGCGACTGTTCGCCGCAGCGCTGCCCGCGCTGGTTCACGAACAGCACGTGATCGGTCATCGGGCTGAACCAGGACATGCGCCGACGCACGAGGTCGCCCTGCTGGTTGGTGGTGAATTCGATCCATGTGCCGAACGGCAAGGTGCGCAGATGGTCGTACTGCGCCTGCTCGTCTGGCGTGCGCGCAGGTGGCTTTTCGTGCCGGACGGCGCCCGCCTCCTCGCCCAGGCGCGCGCGCGCCTTGAGTTTCATCGCCAGCTCGGTACGTGAGGCGGCATCGTCCTCGTCGCTGCGGTGGCTGGTCAGGCGCTGGGCGATCACCGTCGCTTCCTCGCCGTGGTAGCCGACCTGTCCGAGTGAGGATTCGACATCGCGCTGCAGATCGATGCGGGGCTCTGGCGTGGCTTCCAGCGCGGCCTCGACGATGCGACGCGTGGTGTCGAGTTGCCGTCCGGCTTCCTCGGACGACTCCCCATGGCGCAGCAGGGTCAGCGTCAGCACGTCCGCCCAGGCCTGGTCGAGCAGTGCGCGGGAGAACCGGGGCAGGCGTCGCTCGCCGACGATTCCGCGCATCAGCTCCTCGGCCCGCAACCGTGCCGCAGCGAGCTTCTCGCGGCCGCGCGCAGCTTCGATGTGGCGCCGCTCCTGCAGTTCCGCCGTCCGTGCCTGCACCTGCAACTGCGCGCGCACCTGCGCATTGCTTTCGGCGAACACCGCGACGTCTCCCTCGTAGTTGCCGACCACGTGGGCGACAGCCGCGCGCAACGCCGCCTGCACGCGGGGATCGAATGCGGTGTCTTCATGCCATGCGGCCGCGCTCTCGGCCACGGTGTTGAGCAGTTGCCGCGCCGGGTGGCGCTGGCGGGTGAAGAACGAATGGTCCTGCAGCGCGGCGCGCAGCAGGGGAATCTGCAGTTCGCGGACCAGCGGCGCCGCCGGAGCCTCGGCGCGGATCTCCTGTTCGATGTGCCCGTAGATCATGCCGAGCAGCTCGAAAGCATCCTCGTCCTGTGGCGCGAGGTTCGCGCCTTCGCCGGTGCGTTGCCGCGCCTGCGCGAGCAACGAGCGCTTGATCTCGACCAGGCTGCGGGCGGCGCGGCCGCCGGGCGGCGCCTGCTGGAACTGGCGCAGCGCATCGGCGACTTCGCTGGTGGCCAGCTGTCGCCGCGGCAGCGGCGTCTCACCGCGCGGCTGGAACTTTCGCAGCAGCTCGCGCCGTCCGGACATCAACTCCTGGAGGCGCGCATATGCAGCTTCGTGGGCCGTGATGTCCTCGGCACGCTCGCTCTCGCCGGCATCCGCCGGCTCGCCCCAACCGGTGTACGGGCGTTGTGCGTCGTCGACCGGTTTGCGTTGTCTGGCGATGGTCTCGGCGCGGGCTGCGCGGGCGTCATCCTTCGCCTCGATCGGCTCTGCGCGCGCGCGTACCGGCACGAAGGTCAGCGCGGGCAGGATGCCGTCCGCGGCGAGCTGTGCGTCGAGTTGCTCGAGCACCCGCGCATAGCCGGCCAGGACCACCCGGTCGAAGATGCGGTAGAGCAGCAGGCGTGCATCGTGCTCGATCTCCACCGCGCAGGCCGCGGTCGAAATTGCCCGGCACAGGCATTGCGGACCCAGCGGCAGCCGCTCCGCATCGAAAGCGGGCGTGGCCGCGAGCACGCCGAAGCGCTGGCCGAGCAGGTGAAGCGACAGATTGGCGCGTCCCTCCTGGCGACTCGCGATCTCCCGCAGCACCGTGCCCTCGTCCATGACCGCATCCTCGACCAGGCTCAGTGCGCCGAATGACGGCGTCTCCGCGAGCGCGGGCGGCAGCGGCGGGGCGGGCGTGCGCAGTGCCGCCAACGAGGCTTCCAGCGCCAGCAGGAAGCGCGGCACCAGATCGGCCCGGTTGGCGCGGAACGCGCGCAACGTCGCCATGTAGCCCGACTCGATCCCCGGGTTGCGCGCCTGGTCGGCAAGCCGGAACAGCTCCTGCTCGAACTCCGACACCAGGTTGGACAGGCCGGGATCGAGCTCGCTGGAGACCAGCGCCAATGCGCGCTCCAGCGTGCGCCGCACGCGTGGCGGCAGGCCCGCCGAGGCGATCGAGCGGGGCGGGGACGTGGACTTGAGGAGTGCGGGCATTCCGATTGCCGGGGCGGTCGAGCGCTTTCTTTAACATGCGCGTGCGAGCGCGACCAGCGTCACGTTTTGAAAGAGGCCTGGAGGGAGGTGCAGAGGTGCGGCGCCCGACTGCTGCGACGCGTCGCTGGTCGAGCGGCCCGCGCGCCGCGTCAGTCGTCGAGAAAGAGCGACACGACGTCGTTGGTGAAGCGTCGGCCAAGCTCGGTCGGCACGATCCGCCCGTCGTCGGAGCGCTGCAGCCAGCCGTTGCGTGTGGCGGTTTCAAGCGGTCCGTCAATCACCGTCGGCGGCAGCCCGGTGGTCGCCTCGAACTCCGCGAGCGTGAAGCCATCCACCAGCCGCAGCGCGTTGAGCATGAACTCGAACGGGCGGCGGGCGGGCTCGATGGACTCGTCGCCGCCGATCCCCGAAGGCGTTCCGGCGCCCGCCAGCCACGCTGCGGGATGCTTGCTCTTCCAGCGCCGCAGGATGCTCTGCTCGCTGCCGAGGGTCAGCTTGCCGTGCGCGCCAGCGCCGATCCCGAGGTAATCGCCGAATCGCCAGTAGTTGAGATTGTGCGCGCAGCGACGCCCCGGGCGCGCATAGGCGGAGACCTCGTACTGCGCGTACCCGGCCTCGGCCAGCAGGGCCTGGCACTGCTCCTGCATGTCCCAGGCGAGATCGTCGTCGGGAATGCCGGTCGGGGGGCGCGCCGCGAACACCGTATTGGGTTCGAGGGTGAGCTGGTAATGGGAGATGTGGGTCGGCGCGAACTCGATCGCGCGGGTGACATCCGCTGCCGCCATCGCCAGGGTCTGGCCCGGCAGGGCATACATCAGATCGAGATTGAAGTTGTCGAAGCCGGCCTGGCGCGCAAGTTCGATCGCCGCGGCCGCCTGCGCCCCGTCGTGGATGCGCCCGAGACGCGCCAGACAGGCGTCGTCGAAGGTCTGGATGCCGAAGCTCAGCCGGTTCACGCCCGCGCGCCGGTAGTCTTCGAAACGGCCGTGCTCGGTGGTGCCGGGGTTGGTTTCCAGGGTGATCTCGGCCTGCGGCGCAAAGCGCAGCCGCGCCGCGGCCCCCTGCAGGATGCGTTCGATCGCATCGGCGGGAAACAGGCTCGGCGTGCCACCGCCGAAGAACACGCTGTGCACGGTGCGGCCCCAGACCAGCGGCAAGTCCTGGTCGAGATCCGCGAGCAGGGCGTCGACATAGGCATCGAACGGGGGCGTGCCGCCGCCGAACTCGTGCGAATTGAAATCGCAGTACGGACATTTGCGTACGCACCAGGGCAGGTGCACGTACAGCGACAGGGGCGGCGGAATCAGCATCAGGGCAAGGTCAGGGCGGTGGGCGGCGTGCGCAAGGCTCGGGGGCGCCGGGCGGTCCGCCCTGCTTCAGCGTGTGGCCTGCGCGAGCGGCGTCGAGGCCGCCAGGCGATCGCGCAGCGCCCGCAGCGCCAGCGCGCGATGACTGATGCGGTTCTTCTGCTCGGGCGCCATCTCCGCCGCGGTCAGGCCGGAAGGCGGATCCAGGAAAACGGGGTTGTAGCCGAAGCCGAAGTGCCCGCGTGGCGTGTCGAGGATCCGGCCCTCCCAGCTCCCCTCGGCGATCAGCGGCTGCGGGTCGTCGGCGTGTCGCAGCAGCACGATGACCGCATGGAAGCGCGCGGTCCGTCGCTCGGGCTCCACGCCTTCGAGTGCCTGCAGCAGCTTGGCGTTGTTTGCGGCATCGTCGGTCGGGATCCCCGCATAGCGCGCGCTGTAGAGGCCCGGCGCACCACCGAGGGCATCGACGATCAGGCCGGAATCGTCGGCAAGCGCCGGCAGGCCGGTGAGCCTGCAGGCATGGCGCGCCTTGATCAATGCGTTCTCGACGAAGGTGGTGGCGGTCTCGGGCACGTCGTCGACCCCAAGCTCGCGCTGGGGCACGATCACCAGACCGAGATCGTCGAGCATCGCCCGCAGCTCCATGAGCTTGCCGGCGTTGCCGCTCGCCAGGACGAGGGTGTTCATGGCCTCGGCACCGGCAGCCGGCTCCGCCCGCCATGAACATCGCGCAAGGCGCCCGCCAGGCCATCCGCCGCGCGGAGCGAACGCCCGGCGCGGTCGATCGCCGCGCTGCCGGGGGCCGCCATGTCCGCCCGGTCGTGCCGCTTCATCCCGCGAGCGCCGCGCGCTGCAGGGCCACGAGCTCGGCGACCCCGGTTTCGGCAAGCTGCATCATCGCGTCCATCTCCGAGCGCCGGAAAGCGTGGCCCTCCGCGGTGCCCTGCACCTCGATGAAGCCGCCGCCGTCGTTCATCACGACGTTCATGTCGGTGTCGCAGTCGCTGTCCTCGGCATAGTCGAGATCCAGCACCGGTACGCCCTTGTAGATGCCGACCGAGACCGCGGCGATCGCGCCGTGCACGGGATCGCGGCTGATCTCACCACGGCCACGCAGCTTGGCGACCGCGTCGACCAGGGCGACATAGGCGCCGGTGATCGCGGCAGTGCGGGTGCCGCCGTCGGCCTGCAGGACGTCGCAGTCGAGGGTGATCGTGCGTTCGCCGAGCGCGCGCCGGTCCACGCAGGCGCGCAGGCTGCGGCCGATCAGCCGCTGGATCTCGAGCGTGCGGCCACTCTGCTTGCCGCGTGTGGCCTCACGGTCGTTACGGGTATTGGTGGCGCGCGGCAGCATGCCGTACTCCGCCGTCACCCAGCCCTCGCCCTTGCCGCGCAGGAAGCCCGGCACGCGGTTCTCCACGCTGGCCGTGCACAGCACGCGGGTATCGCCGAAGGTCACGAGCACCGAACCCTCCGCATGGCGGGTGAACCCGCGCTGGAAGGACACGTTGCGCAGCTGGCCGGGTGTACGGCCGCTGGGACGGATGGGATCGGACATGGCGGGATCTGCAAGGGGGAAGCGGGCGGGGAGTCTAGCAGCGCCCCCTGCAGCCGCCCCGACCGGCGATGGCATACTCGTGCGCCGATTTCCGCAGTGAACCCGCCGATGATCCGCAGCATGACCGCTTTCGCCGCCCGCGAACGCAGCACCGAGTGGGGCACGCTGGCATGCGAGGTGCGCGCGGTGAACCACCGTTTCCTCGAGCTAGGCACCCGGATACCCGAAGAGATGCGCGGCGTGGAACCGGCGCTGCGCGAGCGCGTCGCGGCCAAGGTGTCGCGGGGCAAGGTGGATGTCGGCCTGCGCCTGCGGGCTGCCGAGGGCGGCGGCGAGTTGCAGCTCAACCGGGCGCTGCTGACACAGCTGCAGGGCCTGGCCCAGGAGCTGCGGGACGGCTTTCCGGAGCTGCGCGCGGGCCTGACCGATCTGCTGCAGTTCCCCGGCGTACTGCAGTCGCGCGGCGTGGATCCGGCCGCCCTTCAGGTCGAGGTGCTGGCGCTGCTCGACGAGGTGCTCGCCGATTTCGTCGAGGCGCGCGAGCGGGAAGGCGGCAAGCTCGTCACCGCCATCCTCGAACGCGTGGACGGCGTGGCGGCCATCGCCGCCGAGGTGCGCACGCTGATGCCGCAGATCCGCGAAGGCCAGCGCGCCAAGCTGCAGGCGCGCCTCGACGATCTGCCGCATCCGGTCGAGCCCGGGCGCATGGAGCAGGAGCTGGTGCTCTGGCTGCAGAAGCTCGATGTCGATGAAGAGCTCGATCGCCTCGACAGCCACGTGGTCGAGATCCGCCGGGTGCTGACCCAGCGCGAACCGGTGGGCCGCCGGCTGGATTTCCTGCTGCAGGAATTCAATCGCGAGGCCAACACGCTCGGGTCGAAATCGGTCGATCGGCGTACGTCGCAGGCAGCCATCGAGCTGAAGGTGCTGATCGACCAGATCCGCGAGCAGGTCCAGAACATCGAGTAGGCGGCGGGCCGCGCGGCGGCGGGCCACGTAAAGCGGTACGATGCGCAGCCTCCCGAGCGCCGGAGACGGGCGTGGCCCCCGAATCCCACCATTCCATGGACACCCCGCCGATGCGCGGCACGCTGTTCATCGTCGCCGCGCCGTCCGGCGCGGGAAAGTCGAGCATCGTCAACGCATGCCTGTCGCGCGATGCCGACATCGCCCTGTCGGTCTCGTTCACCTCGCGCCTCGCCCGCCCCGGTGAGCGCCACGCCGAGCACTACCACTTCGTCGGCAAGGACGTGTTCCAGCAGATGATCGAGGCTGGCGAGTTCTTCGAGTACGCCAAGGTGCACGGCGACTGGAAAGGCACGGCGCGCCAGTCGGTGGAACCGCAGCTCGCTGCCGGCAAGGACGTGCTGCTGGAAATCGACTGGCAGGGTGCGCGCCAGGTCCGCGAGAAGGTCCCCGAGGCGGTGAGCATCTTCATCCTGCCGCCCTCGCGCGATGCCCTCGACCAGCGCATGCGCAAGCGCGGCCAGGACAGCGAGGCGGTGATGGCGCAGCGCTTGGCTGCGGCGCAGGAAGAGATGTCGCACTACGACGAGTTCGACTATGTCGTGGTCAACGAGGATTTCGACACTGCGGTGTCCGAGATGTGCGCGATCTTCCGTGCCAGCCGGCTGCGTCGTGAACGTCAGGCCGAGCGCCATGCCGCTCTGATCGCGCGGCTGTTGCAGGAACCGGCCGGCACCGACGCCGCCTGAGTCCGTAAGCGATTGATTCGTATAGTGGCTGCTTGCGCGCAAGCGCCCGTGGCAGTACGATGCTCGGCCCTATTTTCTGAATTCGCGCGGCCGTCAGGTCGCCGGGAGCCCGCATGGCCCGCATCACCGTTGAGGATTGCCTGGAAGTTGTCGACAACCGTTTCGAGCTGGTCATGATGGCCGCCCGTCGCGCGCGCCAGCTGGCCAATGGCGTCGAGCCGCAGCTCGACAACAGCGAGAACGACGACAAGCCGACCGTGCTGGCGCTGCGCGAGATCGCCGCGCGCCGCATCGATCAGTCCTTCATCGAAGCGGTCGACAAGTCCGAGCGCGAGCGCAAGGAGCGCGAGGCCCTGGAATGGGCAGCGGCCGAAGTCGTCGCGGACGAGGACATGGCCAAGGGCGACGACATCTGATCGTCCGCTGCGCACGCTTTCGGGCGCGCGCATTGTCGGCTCTACCCACGACCCCGCTCCGGCGGGGTCGTTGCGTTTTCGCAGGCGCATGCGCGATGACGCGTCGTGGTTCCAAATCGACGACCATGCCCGTAGGCTTCGGGGATGACGCCCCTCGCGCCCGCTCCCGTTCCAGAATCGACCCACGTGTCCGCCGACGACGCGATACCCGAGTACATGCAGGTACTCGAGCGGGCGACGCTTTACCTGCCTGAAGATCAGCGCCAGCAGCTGCGGCGCGCCTGGTCGGTGGGCGCGGCCGCCCATGCCGGCCAGATGCGCAAGTCCGGTGAGCCCTACATCACCCATCCGGTGGCGGTGGCGGTGGTGCTGGCCGAGCAGAAGGTCGACATCGAGACCCTGGTCGCGGCGATCCTGCACGACACGATCGAAGACACGCCGCTGACGCGCGAGGCGCTGGCGTCGGAGTTCGGGGAAACCGTCGCCGAACTGGTCGAAGGGGTCACCAAGCTCGACAAGCTCAACTTCGGCAGCCGCCAGGAGGCGGATGCGGAGAGTCTCCGCAAGATGATGCTGGCGATGGCGCGCGACCTGCGCGTGATCCTCATCAAGCTCGCCGACCGTCTGCACAACATGCGGACCCTTGGCGCGCAGCCGGGGCCGGCGCGTGAGCGTATCGCCCGCGAGACCCTCGACATCTACGCACCGATCGCCCAGCGCCTGGGCATGAACAAGATCAAGGCAGAGCTGCAGGATCTCGGCTTCCATGCGCTGTATCCGATCCGCCACGCGGTGCTGGAGAAACGCATCCGCAACCAGCCGCTGGTGCGGCGCGAGGCGCTGGCGAGCATCGAGGCGCAGCTCGCGCAGCGGCTCACCGCTGCCGGCCTGCAGTACCGGCTGGTCGGGCGGATCAAGTCGCCATGGAGCATCTACAACAAGATGCAGAGTGAAGGGAAAACCTTCACCCAGGTCATGGACGTGTTCGGCTACCGGATCATCGTCGGCACCGCCGCGGACTGCTATCACGCGCTCGGCGTCGCGCATTCGGTGTTCAAGCCGCTGGACGGCCGCTTCCGCGACTTCATCGCGATTCCCAAGGCCAACGGTTACCAGTCGCTGCACACCGTGCTCTTCGGTCCGTATGGGGCACCGATCGAAGTGCAGATCCGCACCGAGGAAATGGACCTCATCGCCGAGCGCGGCATCGCCGCGCACTGGGCCTACAAGCACGGCGGAGACGGCCCCAACAGCGCGCAGTCGCGCGCGCATTCGTGGATCGCGGGGCTGCTGGAGTCGCAGCGACAGACCGGTTCGTCGCTGGAGTTCCTGGAGAACGTCAAGGTCGACCTGTTCCCCGACGAGGTCTACCTGTTCACGCCCAAGGGCGACATCATGTCGCTGCCGCGCAACTCCACCGCGCTCGACTTCGCCTATGCGGTGCATACCGACATCGGCAACCGGGCGGTGGCTGCGCGCGTGGACGGAAAGCTGGTGCCGCTGCGCACGCAGCTGGTCAGCGGGCAGCGCATCGAGATCGTCACGGCGAAATCCTCGATGCCGCGGCCGCAGTGGCTCGAGTTCGTGGCCACCGGCAAGGCGCGAACCGCGATCCGCGCGCAGCTCAAGCACCTGCAGCATGAGGACGCCGTGCAGCTGGGGCATCGCATGATCGACCGTGCGCTGGAAGAGCTGGGCACCTCGCTCGACCGGCTGCCGCAGGAACGGTTGGACGCCTATCTCGTGGAAGCCCGCTATCCGCGTCTCGAAGAACTGATGGCCGATATCGCGCTGGGCAACCGGATGCCCGCGCAGGTGGCGCTGGCACTGGCGCAGCACGAGGGCGGTGTTCCCAACGAACGATTGGCGCGTGCGGGCGAGACCATCCGCATCCGCGGCGACGAACGTGGCGTGATCACGTTCGCCAACTGCTGCACCCCGATCCCCGGCGACAGCATCATGGGCTACCACACCACCGGCCGCGGCATCGTCGTGCACCGGATGGACTGCCCGAACGTGGCCGAGTTCCGCAAGTCGCCCGAGCGCTGGGTCAACATCGACTGGGACCGGGAGGTCGTCGGCGACTACAACGTGGCGTTGCGCATCGAGGTGGAGAACCACCCCGGCGTGCTGGCGCAGGTGGCCGCTGCCATCGCACGCGTGCAGTCCAACATCGACGGCGTGGAATATCTCGAACGGGACACCACGGTGGCCGCAATCCGCTTCTCGATCGAGGTCAAGAACCGCAAGCATCTGGCCGACGTGATCCGTCGCATCCGTCGACTGCCGGTCGTGCACGGCGTGCAACGCATGTGAGCTGCGCGTGCGCGGCGGGTCGGCCGGCTAGAATGCCCGCTTCCCGCCCACGGAGTTGCCCATGCCCCGTACGCCCGTTTCCACGCCGGACGCGCCCGCCGCGATCGGCCCGTATTCGCAGGCCGTGCGCGCCGGCGACACCGTGTATTTCTCCGGCCAGATCCCGCTGGATCCGGTCAGCGGTGAGATCGTCGCCGGCGACATCACCGTGCAGGCGCGCCGGGCGTTCGACAACCTGAAGGCCGTGGCGCAGGCCGCGGGCGGCAGTCTGGACGACATCGTCCGCGTCGGTCTGTACGTCACCGATCTGGGCGAGTTCGCCCAGGTCAATGCGGTGATGGCGGAGTACTTCGAGGCGCCGTTCCCCGCGCGTTCCACCATCGAGGTGCCTGCGCTGCCCAAGGGCGCGCGCTTCGAGGTCGACGCGGTGATGGTGCTCGGCTGAGATCCGTGCACGGCCCGGCATGACGAGGACGCCGCTCCCGGCATTGGCCGATGCCGGTCTGACGCCGCTGTCGGCCCTGTCCGGGGTCGGCCCGAAAGTCGCCGAAAAGCTGGCCGCGCGTGGCTTCGCCACGGTCGGAGATCTGTGGCTGCACCTGCCGCGGCAGTACGAGGACCGCACCCGGATCACGCCGATCGGGCACCTGCGCAGCGGTGTGCCGGCGCAGGTCGAGGGTGTCGTCGAAGCGGTGGAGAAGGGCTTCCGGCGGCGTCCGCTGCTGCGCGTCGCGATCGACGATGGATCGGGTGGGAGCCTGGTGCTGCGTTTCTTCCACTTCCGCGCCGCGCAGGTGGCGCAACTCGCGGTGGGCACGCGCCTGCGTTGTTTCGGCACGCCGCGACCCGGGCAGCATGGGCTGGAGATCGTCCATCCCAGTTATCGGCTGCTGGATCGCGAGGCGCCGACGGTGCTCGACGATCGCCTCGATCCGGTATACCCGCTGATCGAGGGGGTCGGCCCGCAGGTGCTGCGCCGCCTGGTGGGGCAGGCGCTGGACCGTCTGCCGCAGGGCCCTGCACTTGAACTGCTGCCTGGCGCCATCCTCGAATCGCTCGAGGTGCCTACGCTGCGCGAGGCGCTGCTCTATGTGCATCGGCCCCCGTGCGATGCCGACATCGGCCTGCTGGCATCGGGCTGTCACCCGGCGCAGCGTCGCCTCGTGCTCGAGGAAATGCTCGCCCATCACCTGAGCCTGCGCCGCCAGCGGATCGCGCTGCAGGCGCACCGTGCCCACCCGCTGCGGCCGGGCCCGCTTGCCAGCGCCCTGCAGGCGGCATTGCCGTTCGCGCTGACCGGCGCGCAGGCCCGCGTCTACCGCGACGTGCTCAAGGATCTCGCCGCGCGCAGACCGATGTTGCGGCTGGTGCAGGGTGATGTCGGCAGCGGCAAGACGGTGGTCGCGGCGTTGGCGGCGGCGGCGGCGATCGATGGCGGGCGGCAGGCCGCACTGATGGCGCCGACCGAACTGCTGGCCGAGCAGCATGCGCAGAACCTGCGGGCGTGGTTCGAGCCCCTCGGCATCAGTGTCGCCTGGCTCGCCGGCAAGGTCACCGGCCGCGCCCGTACCCGGGTGCTGGGCGAGATCGCCTCCGGTGCAGCGCAGCTGGTCGTCGGGACCCATGCACTGATGCAGGCGAATGTCGCCTTCCGCGACCTCGCCCTGGCGATCGTCGACGAGCAGCACCGCTTCGGCGTCCACCAGCGTCTGGCGCTGCGCGACAAGGGCGCCGATGGTACCCACGTGCCGCACCAGCTGGTGATGACCGCCACCCCGATCCCGCGCACGCTGGCGATGTCCGCCTATGCGGATCTGGATGTCTCGGCGATCGATGAGCTGCCGCCGGGGCGCACGCCGGTGCAGACCGTCGTGCTCAGCGCCGAGCGTCGGCCGGAACTGATCGAACGGATCCGCCATGCCTGCGCGCAGGGGCGGCAGGCCTACTGGGTCTGCACGCTGATCGACGATTCGGACGAGGTGGTCGCGCAGGCCGCGCAGACGACGTTCGAGCAGCTTGTCGCGGCGTTGCCCGGTCTGCGTATCGGGCTTGTGCATGGCCGGATGAAAGCCGCCGACAAGCAGGAGGCCATGCGCGCCTTCAAGGATGCCGGGATCGATCTGCTGGTCGCGACGACAGTGATCGAAGTGGGCGTCGACGTGCCCAATGCATCGCTGATGGTGATCGAGAATGCCGAGCGCCTTGGCCTGGCGCAGTTGCACCAGTTGCGGGGGCGGGTGGGGCGGGGTACGGCCGCGTCGAGCTGCGTGCTGCTGTACCAGTCGCCGCTGTCGCGGATGGCGCGCGAGCGCCTCGACACCATGCGCCGTACCGCCGACGGGTTCGAGATCGCCGAGAAGGATCTCGCGCTGCGCGGCCCCGGCGAGCTGCTGGGCACGCGCCAGACCGGACTGGCCGAGTTCCGCCTGGCCGATCTTGCGCGGGACGCGGATCTGCTGCCGGCAATCCACCGGATCGGCGACGTCCTGCTCGACTCGCGTCCCGATCTTGTGGAGCGCATCGTCCAGCGCTGGATCGGCAGCGCTGCGCGGTACGCAGCGGCCTGAACGCACGCATCTGTTCATGAAGCGGAAGTCCTGCGGCTGTTCGCACAAGGACTGACCGAGAGGGGAATCGCGGTGGGCCCCGTCGGAGCATCAAGACGCTTTCGGCAGAAGCGCTCGGCGATGTGCAGCTCGGCGCGACGACAACAGTCAATCCGACGGATATGTCCGGGGCCAACGTCTGGCGCTCTGGCGCCGGGGATGGGAGAGCCGCAAGCGCGTGACGCGGAATGACGGCGCAAGCGGTAGGCGGGGCAGACGCGCGGTGCCCGCATGCGGGCCGCTGGTTCATCGCGATCGCCGGCACGCGCCATAATGTGGAATGACCGACAAGATTCCCCTGCTGATCGATACCGATCCCGGCGTGGACGACGCCCTCGCCTTGCTTCTGGCATTCGACGATGACCGCCACGACGTGGTCGGCCTGACGATCGCCGCCGGCAATGTGGGCCTGCGTCACACGGTCGGCAACGCGCTCAAGCTCTGCGAGGTGGCCGGGCGTGGCGATGTACCCGTGTTCGCGGGGAGTGCATCGCCTCTGCTGCATGCGGCGCCGGATGCGGCGTATGTGCATGGCGAAGACGGCTTCGGTGACGTGGGGTATGCGCCAGCGCTGCGCGCAGCGGAGCCCGAGCATGCAGCGCTGGCGATCCTGCGCCTGTCCCACGAGCACGCCGGGCGCCTGGTGCTGGCGGCGCTCGGCCCGCTGACCAACATCGCGCTGGCGCTCAAGCTCGATCCAACGCTTCCTTCGCGCGTGTCGCGTTTCGTCGCCATGTCCGGCGCAGTCACCGGCCAAGGCAATATCACCCCGTCCGCGGAGTTCAATGCCTACTTCGATCCGGAGGCGGCAGCGATCGTGTTCGATGCGTTTCCTCGGTTCGACCTCTGCGACTGGGAGGCGACGGTCGCCCACGGCCTGCCGCATGACGCGGTGGTGGAGTGGATGAGCGGCGGTGGTCCGATCGGAGGGTTCTACGAGGAGATCTCGCGCAAGACCCGCGAGTGGTCCGCGGACCGCCGCGGCGACGACTGGCATTCGGCCGACGCGTTGACGATGGCCTGGCTCCTCGAGCCTGAAGGCGCACTGGAGATGCAGGAACGCCCGCTCGAAGTCGTGCTAGAACACGGACCGCGCCGCGGCATGACGATGGTCGACTGGCAGCGCCGGGAGGGCAGCGCACGGATCCTGATGGGCTACGACATCGCTCGCTTCCATGCGCGCGTCCGTCGGGTCCTCTCGCGGTGACCGCGTCCGATACCCGACTTGCAGCAGATGCCGGGGTGCCGGTACAATGCCGCTCTTTCCTTGCGCAAACTGGTCCCCGCCAATGAAGGCCGACATCCACCCCGATTACCGCGAAGTCGTCTTCCAGGACGTCACGTCCGATGGCTTCAAGTTCCTGACCCGCTCGACCCTCGCCGCCACGGCGAAGGAAAAGATCCAGTGGGAAGACGGCAATGAATACCCGCTGATCAAGATCGAAGTCTCTTCGGCCACGCATCCGTTCTACACCGGCCAGAACAAGATCATGGACATCAGCGGTCGCGTCGACAAGTTCCGCAAGCGTTACGCCAAGTAATTGCGTGCGGAGCGATGCGCTCGCCAAGGCGAGGGCATTGTCCAGCGACACCAGCGGCCGCCTCCGGGCGGCCGTCTGTTTTGCAGGTCATCAGCCCCACCGTGTGTGCACGCGGTGGGCTTTGCCGTGTTCGTCGTCCGCCCACGCGTGCGGTCGGCGCCTGCGGAAACGCTATGCGATAATTGACGCGTTGCGGCACACGCCGCGCCCGCCAGGCCGGACGGCATTGCCGCCCGTAGAAATGAGGAGCCTTCAGAGTGTCTGAATCCAATTCCAAGCTTGACCAGGTCAAGCTCGATGCCGCCGGCAAGACGGTGACCCTGCCCGTCCTCCACGGCACGCTCGGCAATCCGTGCATCGACATCTCGAAGCTGCCCAAGGAAACCGGCTGCTTCACCTACGATTCCGGCTTCACCGCTACCGCCAGCTGCAAGTCGGCGATCACCTACATCGACGGCGACGAGGGTGTGCTGCTGTATCGCGGTTACCCGATCGACCAGCTGGCCGAGAAGTCGAGCTTCCTCGAAGTCGCCTACCTGCTGCAGGCCGGGGAACTGCCGAACGCCGACGAGTTCGCCAAGTTCGAGCACGAGGTCACGCATCACACGATGATGCACGAGTCGCTCAAGAGCTTCCTGCAGGGTTTCCGCCACGACGCGCACCCGATGGCGATGCTTGCCGCCTCGGTCGCTTCGATGTCGGCGTTCTACCACGACACTTTGGATCTGCAGGATCCCGAACAGCGCCGCCTCGCCGCGATCCGCCTGATCGCCAAGGTTCCGACGCTGGCCGCTGCCGCGTACCGGTATTCGATCGGCCAGCCGATCCGCTACCCGCGCAACAGCCTCGGCTACGTCGATCGCTTCCTGCACATGATGTTCGAGATGCCGAGCGAGCCGCTGGAGCTCAATCCGGTCGTTGCCAAGGCGATGGACCTGCTCTTCATCCTGCACGCCGACCACGAGCAGAACGCGTCGACCTCGACCGTGCGTCTCGTCGGCTCCACCGGCGCGAATCCGTATGCATCGGTCGCCGCCGGCATCGCTGCGCTGTGGGGCCCGGCACATGGCGGTGCCAACGAGGCGGTACTCAAGCAGCTCGCCGAGATCGGCACCGCCGACAACGTCGAGAAGGCGGTGTTGCGCGCCAAGGACAAGAATGACCCGTTCCGCCTGATGGGCTTCGGTCACCGCGTCTACAAGAACTTCGATCCGCGCGCGAAGATCATCCGCGAGATGACCCACAAGGTGCTCGGCGAACTGGGCATCAACGACCCGTTGCTGGACGTGGCGATGAAGCTCGAAGAGGCGGCGCTGAAGGACGATTACTTCGTCGAGCGCAAGCTGTATCCGAACGTCGACTTCTACAGCGGCATCATCTACAAGGCGCTGAACATCCCGACCGAGATGTTCACCGTGATGTTCGCGATCGGCCGCACCGCTGGCTGGGTGGCGCATTGGCTCGAGCAGCAGGTCGATCCGGAAGCCAAGATCGGTCGTCCGCGCCAGATCTATACCGGTTATGACGTGCGTGACTACAAGGATGCCGGCGCGCGCTGATCCACGCACCGTCATCGATGGAGTACGAAGAAGGCGGCCCATGGGTCGCCTTTTTCATGTTCGTGCTATCGCGCCCGGAGGCGGCGGCTGACGGCTCGCACCGTTGTTTTCCGATTCTCTGCGCCGCGCCTCTTCGTGAGACTGGTCGAGTGATCCGGTGGTTGTTCCGGATCGACCGGGCAGGGTTTCAATCCGACGCGAGGGGGCGACGATGAAGATGCAACAGATCTGGGCGGTAGTGATTGGCTGCGGCATTGCGCTGGCCGCTTTCGCCACTGGAGCACAGGAAATGTCTTTCCGCAGTGGAACGGTCACGGGAATCAGCACCATGCAGGTTCCGGTGACTGCCGGCCAGCAGCGCAGCGAGCCGTCGCGCGGCGGCGGTGCGATCGGTCGTGCGCTGGGACGCATGGCGGGCCGCGCAGCCTCCCGGGTCACCGGCGAGTACTCCTACGAAGCCTACGAGGTCGCCAGTGGCGTGACTCGCGACGTTGTGGAAGGTGCAGCCACGCCCGCAGCGGGCGGCGCAATGGCCACCGTTTTCATGGTGATGCTGCGCTTCGACGACGGGAGCGAATCCGCGATCCGCGCTGCCGATGCCAGCGGCCTGAGGGTCGGGGCGCGTGCGCGCGTCTTCGGCAGTGGCGACAGCGCGCGGATCGTCGCCGAATAATCGCGCCGTCCGGGAGTGGCTCCGTTGGCCGGTAGCGCGCCTATCGCGCTTCCGGTGCCCCGTACTCCTGGGTCAGCAGCTTGCGGAGCTGGGGGTGCGACATACGCCGCATGGGGCGGTCGTCGCCCGACATCAGAGGGGCTTGCCGAAGACTGGCTTCGGGCAGGACGGTCAGATCGAACGTCAGGTCTTCAGCCGCGAACAGCCAGACATCGACGTCCACCGTCCGTTGGCGATCCAGCCGTACCCGCCGCATCCGATCTTCCGCCGGAATGCCGTGCTCCTCGATGAAGCGGACGAGCGCCCCGGGGTCGTCGGTGTGCACATGCAGCGTCACCGCCGAATGCGCGTCGGCCGTGCCCTCGAGCACTGGACCGACCAGGCGTGGGGAAAACGCTGCAAGGAATGCCATCGCGCGTTCGGCCGCTTCACGCCGTACGCGCAGGGCGTCGATCTGCCGCGTCCCGCTGAACAGCCGCTGGTATTCACGCAGCGCGACTTCGATCTCGCCGTTGCGCGGCAGCGCCACCTCGTCATGGATACCCAGGCGATCCGCTGCCTTGAGCTTTGCCTGATGGATATCGTGGATTCCGCCTTCCGCCATCAGCCGGGCCGCCTCCTGCGCGAGGCGATTGCGGCGTTCACGGTTGCGGCTATCCGAGTGCTGGCGCGCGCGGTGCATGCTCGCCTCTCCGTTGATCCCCGGCCGTCGACTCTACGCTTCCCCGGTACCCGGTCAAGACGCCGCCGCGCGCCCGCCGTAGTGCGGTGTGCGGTGTGAAAACACGCAGATCGTCAACGATGACAGCGGCATGTCGGGGACGATCAGAAGATGTCGAACGCTTCCTCTGCGGGCGTCTCGTCAATCCGCAGGTCGATCTCCGATTCCATGCGATCGAGATCCTCGACCTTCACGTATTCGATGATGCCGCCCTCGGATGTGGTCGGCAGCAAGCGGCCACCGGCCGTCACCGAGACGCGGACCATGCCCTCGGGCGGCTCGTTGGATGCTTCGGGTACGCCCTCGAGTGCGACACGCATGAAGTCGATCCAGATCGGCAGCGCTGCGCGTCCGCCGTACTCGCGGAAGCCGAGCGAGCGGTTGTCGTCGCGGCCGACCCAGACCGACGTGACGAGGTTGCCGCCGAACCCCGAGAACCAGGCATCGCGATGGTCGTTGGTCGAGCCGGTCTTGCCGCCGACGTCGTCGCGCTCGAGTACCCGCGCGGCGGTGCCGGTGCCGCGTTTTACGACGTCGCGCATCATCGAGACCAGCTGGTAGGCAACCCGCTCGTCGATCGCGCGCGGTGCAATGACCGGCGCGGCGCCGTCTTCGCGCGGCTCGGGCGCGGCCGCCGCTGCCGCCGGGGCGGCGGTTACCTGCCGTGGCTCGGCTGCCGGCCCCAGATTGAACCCATCCACGACATGGCGCGGCGCCGCAGGCTGACCCGGTGTGCCCCCGGCCCCGCAACCGCGGCAGGCCCGGGCCGGATTCTCCTTGAAGACCAGCGTGCCTTCGCGATCGCGGACCTCGTCGATGAACCATGGCGTGACGCGGAACCCGCCATTGGAGAACACCGAATAGGCGCGGGTCACGTCGAGTGGGGTCAGCGAGGGTGTGCCCAGGGCGATCGACAGGTTCGGCGGCAGCTGCGATTCCTCGAAGCCGAAATGGCTGATGTACCTGCGCGCGTAGTCGACGCCGATGGCATCGAGCAGGCGCACAGCCACAAGGTTGCGCGACTGTACGAGTGCCTCGCGCAGCCGCATCGGACCGGCGAACTTGCCGTCGGAGTTCTGCGGGCGCCAGTCCTGGCCTCGACGCATCCGGAACAGCACCGGAGCGTCGAGCACGATCGACGCGGGGTTGAAACCCTTCTCGAACGACGCGGCGAAGATGAAAGGCTTGAAGCTGGAGCCGGGCTGGCGGCGCGATTGCGTCGCGCGATTGAAGTTGCTGCCCGCGAAGCTGAAGCCGCCGGTCAGCGCACGCAGGGCGCCGTCGTCTGGCTCCATCGAGACCAGCGTCGCCTGCGCGCGCGGCAACTGTTCCAGCTGCCAGGTGATCTTGGGCGGCGCCGACGTATCGGCTGACGCGTTCGCCGCCGGCTTGGCCTGCGTCTCGATGCGGCGTACGCGGGTCAGGTCGCCACGCGCAAGCAGCGCAGCAGGATTCTTGCCCGTCCAGCGGCTGGCTGCCGCATCAAGGGTGATGGACTGCCCGTCCGCGAGCACCACATCGGCGCTCGCGTTGCCACTGCGCACGACGATCGCCGGCAGCATGCCGCCCTGCGGTGGAATACCGCGCAGCCGCCGCGCCGTGGTCGCGGCATCCTCGCCCTCGGCCAAGTCGAAGGTTTCAGTGGGCTTGACCCAGCCGTGGCGCCGGTCGTAGGTCGACAGCCCGTTGCGCACCGCGAGCTCGGCAGCGGCCTGCATCGTCGGATCGATCGTCGTAGTGACGTGGTAGCCACGGGTCAGGACGTCGCCGCCATAGCGCGCGATCATCTCCAGCCGCACCATCTCCGCCACATAGGGCGCATAGACCTCGATCGGACGCTCGTGCGGGCTTGCGTGCATCTCGACCGCACGCGCCGCTGCTGCCTCCTGGGGACTGATGAAGCCCAGCTCCTGCATCCGTGCGAGCACGTAGACATCGCGGCGCTCCTTCGCGCGTTCCGGATTGCTGAGCGGGTTGCCGCTGGAGGGGAACTTCGGAATCGCCGCCAGCGAGGCCATCTCGTCGAGGGAGAGCTCGTCCAGTGACTTGCCGTAATAGAACTCCGCCGCCGCCGCCACCCCGTAGGCGCGATTGCCGAAGAAGCTCTTGTTGAGGTAGAGCTCGAAGATCTCGTCCTTGCTGAGGTTCTGCTCCATCTTCCGGGCCAGCAGCATCTCGGCGAACTTGCGGGTGAAGCTGTAGTCCGAGCTCAGGAAAAACTGCCGCGCAACCTGCTGGGTGATGGTCGAACCGCCGGGTACGCGGCGGTCGTTCGTCGTCGCCAAGAGCCACAGCGCGCGTCCGACACCGCGATAGTCGATACCGCCATGCTCGTAGAAGCGCGCGTCCTCCGTCGCCAGGAAGGCCTGCTTCAACCGCTCGGGCACTTCCTCGATCTTGACCGGGTAACGACGCGTCTCGCCGAACAGGGCGATGAGACGTCCGTCCCTGGCATAGACATAGAGCGGCTCCTGCATCTCGATGTCGCGCAGGGCTTCCACGTCCGGCAGCTTGGACGCGACGGCCGCGTAGAGAATGCCGCCGGTGATTGCGGCGAGCAGACCGATGGCGGCGATCGCGATCAGGGTCCAGCGCATCAGGCGGCGGAGCCGGGAAGGGCGGGGGGTCTGCGGCTTGGAAGGGGCTGGGCTCATGGCGGCGCAGTATAGGGGAGGCGGCCGGGGGGCGGCGGCGAGCCTGGCGCGCGGACTGGCGAGCGGTCAGAAAGCGAGAGCGCCGTCTGGGAATCCGCATGGTCAATCAAAGTTCATGTTGCCAATACAAGCAAAGTCCGCTATTTAATGCGCCGGGACACGAGGCGTGGCTAAGCGCCCGTGGCAAAGGGGAAATACCGTGGGGCTCATCACAAAAAGCCAGGTGCCGGTCATCGGCGTCGACATCAGCTCGACTGCCGTCAAGCTGTTGCAGCTGTCGCGGCAGGGCAATCGTTATCGCGTCGAGCATTACGCGGTCGAGCCTTTGCCGCCCAATGCGGTGGTCGAGAAGAACATCGTCGAGGTCGAAGCGGTGGGTGAGGCGATCCGGCGCGCGGTGTCGCGTTCGGGCACCAAGGCCAAGCATGCCGCAGCCGCGGTGTCGGGTTCGGCAGTGATCACCAAGACGATCCCGATGCCGGCCGACCTCGACGAGGACGACATGGAATCGCAGGTCGAGCTCGAGGCGGTCAACTACATTCCGTACCCGATCGAGGAAGTGAACCTCGACTTCGAAGTGCTCGGTGCGATGCCGGGCAATGCGGAGATGGTCCAGGTGCTGCTGGCCGCGTCGCGCTCGGAGAACGTCGAGCTGCGTGCGTCGGCGCTCGAGCTGGGTGGCCTGACGGCCAAGGTCATCGATGTCGAGGCCTTCGCGGTCGAGAACGCCTTCGCGATGCTTGCCGGCACGCTCAGCATGCCGGCCGATGGCGTGGTTGCGCTGGTCGATGTGGGCGCGACGATGACCACGCTCAACGTGCTTCGGAACGGACGCAGCCTCTACTCTCGCGAGCAGGTATTCGGCGGCAAGCAGCTCACCGACGAGGTGATGCGCCGTTACGGCCTCAGCTACGAGGAAGCCGGCCTCGCCAAGCGTCAGGGGGGGCTGCCCGAGAGCTACGAAGTCGAAGTGCTCGAGCCGTTCAAGGAGGCGATGGTCCAGCAGGTGAGCCGTCTGCTGCAGTTCTTCTACGCCGGCAGCGACTTCAACCGGGTCGATCAGGTGGTCCTGGCCGGCGGCTGCGCGTCCATTCCGGGCGTGGCCGACATGGTCGAGGAGCAACTGGGCGTGCAGACCGTGCTGGCCAATCCGCTCGCGCAGATGACGCTCGGCCCGCGGGTGCAGGCGCATGCGCTCGCCCAGGACGCGCCGGCACTGATGATCGCCTGCGGCCTGGCCCTGAGGAGCTTCGACTGATGTCCAGGATCAATCTCCTCCCGTGGCGCGTCGAACGGCGCAAGCAGCGGCAGAAAGAATTCGGCGTGATGGTGGGCCTCGCCGCGGCGACCGGCGTCGCGCTGTGGTTCCTCGTGAACATGTATTACAACGCGCAGATCGACGGGCAGAACGAACGCAACGCGTTCCTGCAGCAGGAGATCGCCGAGGTCAAGAAGCAGAACGCGGAGATCGACACGCTCGAGTCGCAGCGCGCGCGCCTGCTGGCGCGAAAGAGCGTGATCGAGGAGTTGCAGGGCAAGCGCTCGCAGATGGTCCACCTGTTCGACCAGCTGGTCCGCACCATTCCCGATGGGGTGCTGCTGACTTCGCTCAAGCAGGAGGGCGAGATCCTGACGCTCGAGGGCCGCTCGCAATCAAACGCGCGCGTGAGTACCTACATGCGCTCGCTCGAAAGCTCCGGCTGGATGACCAGCCCGCAGCTGTCGGTGATCGAAGCGCGTGACGGCGTTCCGGGCCTGCCGTACGCGTTCACCTTGAACGTGAAGCTGTCCACGCCGGCCGCCAAGGAAGCCGCGGCTGTCGAGGGTCTCGAACCGGACGCTTCGGGCAACGCCGCATCCGATGCCCAGCCGGTCGCTGCGCCCGCCGCCGAAGGAGCCGCCTCGTGAGCAGGAAGAAGATGTCGCTGCGCGAGCTCGACTTCAACAACAGTGGTTCGTGGCCCCGCGAGTACAAGATCGGCGCGTGTGTGCTGGTCGGCATGCTGATCTTCTTTCTGCTGTGGTACGTGGTGACCCGCGAGAAGGGCGACGAGCTGGCGAGCCTCGAAGCGCAGGAATCAGGGCTGCGTGCGGATTTCGAGCGGGAACAGGCCAAGGCCGCCAACCTCGAGCCGCTCAAGCAGCAACTTGCACAGATGGAGCAGCAACTGCAGCAGATGCTCCGCCAGCTGCCGAGCAAGACCGAGATGCCCGACCTGATCGTCGACATCTCGCAGACCGCCATCGCCACCGGCATCCAGAACGACCTCTTCAAGCCGGGCGAGGAAGCACCGCGTGAGTTCTACGCCGAGCAGCCGATTGCGTTGCGCATGGTGGGCAGCTATCACCAGTTCGGCGCATTCGTCAGCGGCGTCGCCTCGCTGCCGCGCGTGGTGATCATGACGATGCACGACATCTCCCTGAAGCCACGCGCGGGCACGGCTGGCGGGGCGGGTGGTCTGGCCGCGATCGGGCCGAACTCGAGTCTGGAGCTCTCCGGCACAGTGAAGACCTACCGGTATCTGGACGAGGAAGATCCGAGCATTCAATCGCAGGCCGGAGCGGCAGGCGAGACGGCTGCGGGAACGGCGACTGGAGGCATGCTGTGATGGCGATCGCAACTCCCGCATTCGCGCGTGGTTTGTCGGTGTTCGTCCTGGTTCTTGCAGCGACGGGCTGCGGCCGCGGCATCAGCAGTCAGCCAGGCGATGCGCCCAACCTCGAAGTCTGGGTCGAAGAGGTCAAGCAGCGTCCCGCGCCCGCGCTCGACCCGTTGCCGGTGATGCAGCAGTTCGAGACCTTCGAGTATTCGGCGCAGGGCATTCGCGATCCTTTCAGCAACGCGTTTACCGACGACGGCGGCGGCAGCGGGCCGCGCCCGGATTCGAACCGGCGCAAGGAAGTGACCGAGCAGTTCCCGCTCGACAGCATGTCGATGGTTGGCACGATCGGTACAGGGGGGCGGATCGTCGGCCTGGTGCTGGCGCCCGACAAGGTCACCTATCGCATCACCCCCGGCAACTACCTGGGACAGAACGATGGCCGGGTCACCTCGGTCAACGAAAATCGCATCGAGCTCGTCGAGCTGGTGCCCGATGGCGCCGGCGGCTGGCTCGAGCGCCCGGCTTCGCTCGCGCTGAACGAACAATGATGAGGGGAAGCAACATGACCGTGAGCAAAGCGGGGAGCCTGCAGGCGGGCCGGACGAACTCGACGCGTGCCGGCGCACTCGGTCTTGCCATAGGATTGATGGCGGCGTTCAGCGGCGCACACGCGGCGCAGGTTCCGACCCACGTTTCGATGCTGCCCCTGTTGCAGGCCGGCGCATCGGCCGTGCAGCCGACGGGTGCGGTCTCGGTGACCGACCTCGACTTCCGCCGCGGCGATGGCGGTTCGGGCAAGCTGGTGCTGCGCTTCGATGGAGATGGAGCCGCGCCTGATCTGCGGACCCAAGGTGGCAGCGTGGTGATCAACCTGGGCGGCGCATCCCTGCCGTCGGCGCTGCAGCGGCCGCTCAATGTGACCGACTTCGCAACGCCCGTGCAGCGGATCGACACCCGTCAGGGAGCCGAGGGCGCCCAGGTGGTGCTGAGCGCGCGTGGCGACTTCGAGCCGATGGCGTATCAGAGTGGCCGCGACTACATCGTCGAGATCATTCCGCGCGCGGCCGGCAGCGACCGCGCGGTCGGTGCAGCCACGACTGCGGCGACGATGGGCCAGTCGGCCACGGCCACCGTGTCCGACGTGCGCGCCTACAGTGGCGCACCGGTGACATTCAACTTCCAGGACGTGCCGGTACGCACCGTGCTGCAGCTGATCGCAGACGAGTCGAATCTCAATATCGTCGCCAGCGACAGTGTGACCGGCAGCGTGACCCTGCGGCTGCAGAACGTGCCGTGGGACCAGGCGCTGGATATCGTGTTGCAGGCCAAGTCGCTGGACAAGCGCCGCAGCGGCAACGTGGTATGGGTCGCGCCGCAGAGCGAGATCGCCTCGTTCGAGCAGGCCAAGGAAGACGCGCGCCTGGCGATCGAAGAGCGCGCCGAGATGACGACGGAGTACATCCCGATCAGCTATGGCAATGCGGAAGACATCGCGAAGCTGTTGACTGATGAGAGCAAAAGCGGTTCGACCGGTGGTGGCGCTGGTGGCGGTGCCTCGCAGCAGCGCGGTTTCCTGTCCTCGCGCGGCAGCATCAGTTTCGATCGTCGTACGAACACGCTGCTGGTCATCGATATCCCGAACCGGGTGTCGGAGGTCAAGCGGTTGGTGAACATGCTCGACAAGCCCGTGGACCAGGTGGTGATCGAGGCGCGCATCGTGATCGCCAACGATTCGTTCGCACGGGATCTCGGGGCGCGTTTCGGTGTGTTCGGTGCGAAGGACCGGGTGATCTCCTCGGGGTCTCTGGAAACCAACGCCGACTACAACAACAGCCGCATTCCTACGCCCGAAAACCCCAACCCCATCCCGACCTGGAAGGATGATGTGGCGAGGCGGAACGTCAATTTCGGAATCCGGGATCTCAATCCCGCAGCTGTCGCCTTCACTATTCTCGGCAACACGATCAACTGGGAGCTGGAACTCCAGGCCTTGCAGCAGGAGCAGCGCGGCGAGGTGATCTCGAACCCGAGAATCGTGACGAGCAACCAGCGCGAGGCTGTCATCAGCCAGGGGCAGGAGGTCGGCTATCTGACCATCACCGGCGGGCAGAGCAATTCGGTCCCGACTGTCGAGTTCAAGGATGTCCTGCTGGAGCTCAGGGTCACGCCGACGATCACCAATGACGGGCGTGTCTTCCTGGCGATGGACATCAAGAAGGACGAAGTGACCGGTCAGACCACCTATCCGGGGATCGGTTCGGTGCCTCTGATCAGCAAGCGCAATGTCACCACGGCGGTGCTCATCGATGACGGCCAGACCGTCGCCATCGGTGGTGTCTACGAATTCGCTGATCGGGCCTCGCTGTCCAAGGTTCCGTTCCTGGGCGACCTGCCGGTACTCGGGAATCTGTTCAAGACGAGGGGTCGGGACAAGGAAAAAGCCGAACTGCTGATCTTCGTCACGCCCAAGGTCATGCGGGTCGCGCAGCGTCCGCTCGGGTCTTAACCGATAAAGAGCGTCAAGCGACGGGGCCCGCGGGCTCCGTTGTCGTTTCCGCCGGCCGGTTGGCTGGCGTTGAACCTCGGGCGTCGCTTCCGGTCAAACTGCACCGGGACGCGCACTGCGTCGGTGACCGAGGATGACAATGGACCTGGACGCAGACACGGTGGACCTGTACGCGCGCTTCGTCGCGCTGCGTGAGGCACTGTCGGAAGAAATCATCGGGCAGTCGGCGCTGGTCCACCGCTTGCTGGTGGCGTTGCTGGCGGACGGCCATCTGCTGGTCGAGGGCGCCCCGGGGCTGGCGAAGACGATGGCAGTCCGTGCGCTGGCTGCGCGGCTCGATGCAGAGTTCGCCCGGGTCCAGTTCACGCCCGACCTGCTGCCGGCCGACCTCACCGGCACCGAGATCTGGCGTCCGCAGGACGGACGCTTCGAGTTTCAGGCCGGGCCGATCTTCCACTCCCTCCTGCTGGCTGACGAGATCAACCGTGCGCCGGCCAAGGTGCAGTCCGCCCTGCTCGAGGCCATGGGCGAGCGCCAGGTGACGGTCGGCCGGCAGACCTATCGTCTGCCCGAGCTGTTCCTGGTAATGGCCACGCAGAACCCGATCGAGCAGGAAGGCACGTTTCCGTTGCCTGAAGCCCAACTCGACCGCTTCCTGATGCATGTCCGCGTGGGGTATCCGCAGGCCGATGCCGAATCGCGGATTCTTCAGCTGGTCCGTGCGCGGGCACGCGCCCAGCTCGACGATGCGGCGGCGCCGGTCGAACGGCTGCCGCTGGCCCTGCTCTTCGAGGCGCGGCGCGCGGTGCTGGATCTGCATATGGCCCCTGCGGTCGAGCGCTATCTCATCGAACTCGTGCTGGCCTCGCGCGATGCGGGGCGCTACGACACCGCGCTGGCGGACCGGATCGCCTGGGGGGCAAGTCCGCGCGGCTCGATCGCGCTGGAGCGCTGCGCGCGGGCCAATGCATGGCTTGCCGGCCGGGATTTCGTCACCCCCGACGATGTGCGCGTGATGGCACCGGACGTGCTGCGACACCGGGTGCTGCCAAGTTACGAGGCGACCGCGGAGGGCTGGGATGGTGACCGGCTGGTCGAGGCGCTGATCGATCGGGTGCCGTTGCCGTGAATCCCGGTGGCGCCCTGCCCGGCATCCGGCCTTCGCTTGCGGAACTCATCGCGCTGCGGCCGCTGGCGCGACGCAGTCGCGTACGTCGCGCGCGCGTGGGCGCGCGTGCGCTGGCGCCATCGCCACAGCGCGGGCAGGGCATGGAATATGCGGAATCGCGCGACTACGTGGCCGGGGATGACGCCCGCCACATCGACTGGCGCGTGACCGCGCGGACCGGCCGTCCCCACACCAAGACCTTCCAGCGCGAGCGCGAGCGCCTGACGATGGTCGTCGCCGATACCGCCGCGGCGCTCTACTTCGGCACGCGGGTGCGGTTCAAGTCCACCCAGGCGGCCCGCGCGGGCGCGGTTGCGGTGTGGTCGGCGGCGGCCGATGGTGATCGCATCGCCGCCCTGCGCGGGTCCGGCATCGAGCCGCCGGTCGCGCCGGCCAGCGGCACGCGCGGGGCGCTGCGCGTGCTGCATGCGCTCAGCCGCTGGTATTCGGCGATGCCGGAGGAGGATGCCGGCCTTGGCGTCGCGATCGATCATGCGCGCCGCCTGTTACGCCCCGGCTCGCGGCTGTTGGTGCTGGCGGACGCCGCAAGCGCCGCAGCGGTGCCCGCCCGCGACTGGGCCGCGGTCGGCGCCCATTGCGACGCGCTGGTCCTGTTGCTCGACGATCCGGTGGAACGCTCACCACCGTGGGCGCGGCTCGGCTTCATGCAGGGCGAAGGCCGCGTGGATCTGGACCTGGCCAGCGAGGCGCAGCGTGCGCGCTGGCGCGATGCCTTCGACGCACCGCGGGACGCGGCGGTCCAGCAGCTCCGGCGGGCGGGCATCGGCGTGGAATCGCTGTCGAGCAATGCTGCCAGCGATGCCTGGCTGCCGGCGTTCGCAGGGGCCAGGTGATCCGACGATGACCATGCCCGATCTGGTGCTCCGTGATATCCACCAGCCCGCCACGCCGCCCTGGTGGCCGCCGGCGGCAGGTTGGTGGTGGCTGGGGGCGGCATTGCTGGCGGTGTGCCTGGCGCTGCTGGGCTGGCGGCTGCTGCGTGCCTGGCGCCGGCGCCGCTGGCGGCGTCTGTTCGATGACGAAGTCGCGCAGGCGGGCGATGCCGCTGCCCGGCTCGCGGCGATGTCGTCCCTGCTGCGCCGCGCAGCGCGTCGCAGCAGCGCCGATGCCGACCGCCTGCAGGGCGAGGATTGGTTGTCCTTCCTCGATAGCGGGCTGCCTGGTGCACCATTCACGGAGGGGCCGGGTCGGGTGCTGCGCGACGGCGCGTTCCGGCCGTCGGTCGAAGAACTCGAGGCCGACGCGGCATATCCCTTCGCCAGGACGCGCTTCCTGGCGCTGATGGAGCGTCGCCGGTGAGCTTCGACGGGCAAGGCTGGCTGCAGGCGCTGACCGGGCTGTTCGCCTGGCCATGGCTGCTGCTGGCGATGCCCGTGCCCTGGCTTGCGCGTCGATGGCTGCCGCCGGCTCGGGCCCGTGGCCGCGCCCTGCGCGTGCCGTATCGCGGACTCGAGCAGTTGGCGACGCCGCGCATCTCGAGCGGCACCCCGGCGACGAACTGGCTGCTGTGGATCGCGTGGTGCCTGCTGTGCGTGGCCGCGGCCCGACCGCTGCAATGGGGGCCGCCCGAGCAACCGCCGCGCAGCGCCCGCGACCTCATGCTGGCCGTCGACCTGTCGGGCAGCATGAGCGAGGAGGACATGGTCGTCGGGGTGCAGACCGTGGACCGTCTGACCGCCGCCAAAGCCGTCATCGCCGATTTTCTCGAGCGCCGGGCCGGCGATCGCATCGGCCTGATCGTGTTCGGCCAGCGCGCCTACGCGATGACGCCGATGACGCTTGACCGGGCCAGCGTGCGCCAGCAGCTCGATGCCACCGTGGTCGGGATGGTCGGGCGCGAGACCGCCATCGGCGACGCGATCGGTCTGGCGGTCAAGCGCCTGCAGGACACGCCGCGCGGGCAGCGCCTGCTGATCCTGCTGACCGACGGTGTCAGCAATGCCGGGGCGCTGACGCCGGACAAGGCGGCCGAACTGGCCCGCGACGCAGGCGTGCGCGTGCACACGATCGCATTCGGCAGCGAGGCGGGGGCGGGCGGGCTGTTCGGTTTCCAGATGCCCGGCAGCGAGCCGGCCATCGACGAGGCCGCCCTGCGCCGCGTGGCCGAGACCACCGGTGGGCGGGCGTTCCGCGCGCGCGATACCGATGAGCTCGTGGGCATCTACCGCGAGATCGACCGTCTGGAACCGGTCGAGCAGCCAGGGCCGTCTTTGCGTCCGCGGCTTGAGCGCTACCCGCTGCCCCTCGCTGCGGCCTGCGCCGCGCTGTTGCTGGCGCTCTGGCTGCGTCCGCGGCGGCGCGCGGAGCACGCCGCATGACACCGTCTATCGAACACCTGCAGTTCGTCCGGCCCGAGTGGTTGTGGGCCCTGGCCGTGTTGCCGGCGATCGCCTGGGCTTGGTGGCGCCGCCAGCGCGATGCCGATGCCTGGCGCGAAGCGGTGGATCCGCACCTGCTCGCCCACCTGCTGGACGGGGGCGCGCAACGGCGCGGGCTGCTGGGTCTTGGCGCCTGGCTGCTGGGCGGCGTGCTTGCAGTGGTCGCGCTGGCCGGGCCCGGCTGGCGCCAGGACGCAGTACCGCTGCACGAGCAGGGCATGGCGCCGCTCGTGGTCGCGCTCGATCTGTCGACGGCCACCACCGCCGGCGACCTGCCGCCATCGCGGCTGCTGCAGGCCCGCGCCAAGCTCGCCCGCCTGCTCGCGGGGCGCGATGCCGGGCAGGTCGCGCTGGTCGCCTATGCGGACGATGCCTACACGGTGGCGCCGCTGACCGAGGACGCCGCCAATGTCGCCCTGTACCTCGATGCCCTGTCGCCCGACATCATGCCGGCCGACGGCAGCCGCGCCGATCGCGCGATCGCCCACGCGGCGAGGCTCCTGCGGCAGGGGCAGGCGCAACGCGGCGAAATCCTGTTGATGACCGGGGACGTGGATGCGGCGGCGATCGCGGAGGCGGCCATCGCCGCGCGCATGGGCTACCGGGTCTCGGTACTGGGGCTGGGGACGATCGAGGGCGCAGCCCATCGCGACGGGACAGGCGCGCTGGTGCACGCGCGGCTGGAGCCCGGCACGCTGCAGGCACTGGCCGCGGCGGGCGGCGGCGGCTATCACGCGTTGTCGGCCGACGACGACGACCTGCAGGCGCTGGGGGTACTGACCTCGAGCGGGGATCTCGCCGGTGCTTCCGCCCGCACTGACGCCAGCATCCGCCGCGTCCGCGACGAAGGCTATTGGCTGATCCTGCCGCTGCTCGGTCTGGTGCTGTTCGCCTTCCGTCGCGGCAGCGCGCTCGCCTGCGTGCTCGCGTTCGCATTGGTGCCCGCGTTGCTGCCGCTCCCCGCGCGTGCGCAACCCCCTGCCGCCACGGCCTGGCAACGGGCCGATCAGGTTGCGTATGCGCGCATGCGCGACGGTGCGGCGGCGTACCAGCGGCAGGATTTCGACGAGGCACTGCGCAAGTGGACGGGCCTGCCTGGCGCCGACGCGGCCTACAACCGGGGCAATGCACTGGCCCGCCTCGGACGCTTCGAGGAAGCAATCGCGGCCTATGACGAAGCGCTCGCCGCGCAACCGGGCATGGCCGACGCGGTGGCCAACCGCGCTGCGGTCGAGGCGGCGCGCAAGCGCACGCCCCCGCCGGGGCCGGGCCAGGATCCGCGCGCATCGCCGCAGAACGGGCAGGGCCAGGGACAGCCGCAGCCGCAGTCGGGTGACCCCGGTGACCAGGATGATCCCTCGGACTCGACGCCCGCCGACCCGCAGGAGCCGAGCGATACAGCGGGCTCCGCACCGCCGGGCACATCGCCGACGCCATCCGCACCGCCGCCGGATGCTCAGGCGCAGCGCGAAGCGGAGGCAGCGCAGCAGGAACGCATGCAGCGTGCGCTCGATGGACAGGCGGAGGCGGAGTCGGCGGATGGTCCGCCGGTGGACGCGACGGTCGACGACGTACAACGCGAGCGCGAGCAGGCCAATGCCGCGTGGCTGCGACGCGTTCCTGACGATCCCGGCGGTTTGCTGCGGGCGAAATTCCGGCTGGAACACGAGCGACGCGCACGCGGAGACGATCGATGAACGACCCGGGCTCGACGAAGCGCTGGCCACGTTGGGGCCTGGTCCTGCTGCTGGCGTGTCTGCCCGCGGCCGTGCAGGCCGAAACCCGCGCCTGGCTGGACCGCGACCGCATCGCGCTGGGCGAGACCACTACGCTCAACATCGAGACCGACGGTGTGGTCGACGCGCCCGACTGGGATCCGCTCTCGCAGGATTTCGAAGTCAGCGGCCACACCAGCCGGCGCCAGGCCGAATTCACCAATGGCCGACGCAGCACGCGGTCGCTGTTCGGCGTGGCGCTGCGCCCGCGCCGCGAGGGCGTACTGACTGTTCCTGCCCTGCAGGTGGGTGGCGAGCGCACTGCGCCGTTGTCGTTGAGCGTGGCCCCGGCTGCGGTCAGTGCCGCGCGCGACGGCGCGCCCGCCTTCATCGAGGCCGACATCGACGTGCAGTCGCCCTATGTGCAGCAGTCGGTCGGTTACGTGGTGCGCCTGCACTACGCGACGCCGCTGGTGTCGGGCAGCCTGGAGCAGCCAGCGGCGGATGGCGCCTCGATGCAGCGCATCGGCAACGACGTGCAGTACACCCGCGAGATCGACGGCCGGCGCTATTCCGTGGTCGAGCGCCGCTACCAGATCGTCCCGGAACGCAGCGGCACCCTGACCATTCCGGGCGCCCGATTCGAGGGTCAAGGTGTCGGCGGCGGCTTCTTCGACGACATGTTCAACCGTGGGCCGCGCCGTCTCACCGCCAACGGTCCTCCCAGCGTACTCACTGTGCGGCCGATGCCCGCCGGCGCCCCGCAACCCTGGCTGCCGGTGTATGACGTGCAGACCCGCTGGCTGGAAGCGCCGACCGAAGGCCGCGCCGGCGAGGCAAGCACGTTCGTGCTGGAGGCGGTGTTCGATGGTGCGGTCGGCACGCAGTTGCCCGAGATCGCGCTGCCGCCGGTCGCAGGCGCCCAGGTGTTCGCCGAGCCGCCGCAGTACGACGAACGGTTCGACAATGAACGGCCCAGCGTCCGGTTGACCCGGCGCTATGCCGTGGTGCCGCGCGCAGGTGGCGTGCTCAAGGTCCAGGGCCCGCGCATCGACTGGTGGGATGTGCGCGCCGGCGTCGCCCGCACGGCTGCGGCGCCCGCGGTCACGCTCACGGTGGCCGGCGCGGCCGCGCCCGCGGATGCCACCCCGGGTACCGGCCCCGCGTCTCTGGAGCCCCGTTCACCTGGCGGGGAGTCCGCCGCCCCCGGCATCTGGCCGGCGATGGCGGCCCTGTTCGCGGTCCTGTGGCTTGCGACCGCGTGGCTGGCCTGGCGTTTGTATCGACCGCGGCTTTCAGGACCCGCGCGCAGCGGGGCTGTGCGGGCAGGGAAGGGCGGCGACGGGGAGGCATTTTCCGGCGCCCCCCCCGCAGGCGCCGTGCGCCAGTTGATGCGGCTGTTGCAGGCCGGCGAGCCGGCGGACGTGGAGCAGGCGCTGCGCGCCCTGCATACGCCGCCACCGCCCGATCTCGACGCGCTTGCGGCACTGCTCGAAGATCCTGCGCAACGCGAGGCGCTAGCGGCGTGGCAGCGGGCGCGTTGGGCGGGAGGGGATCTGAGCGCTGCTCGCCAAGGCCTCCGCTCGGCATTCCGAGCGGGGCCGGTCTGGCGCGACCCGCCTGCCAGCAGCCGGGGCGGCGAGCGCCTGCCGCCGCTGTATCCAGAAGGTTGAGGCGCCTGCCCCGCAGAGCGCTGCCCCAGTCAGTCTTCGGCCTGTCGCGCAGCTTGGTCCGCGCAGTCCAGCCAGGCGCGCCAGCGGCGCTGCGCGCAGCTCATGCAGTGTGCGACGGCGATCGGTGCACCGCGCGTGGGCGGACTTCAATGCAGAAACGCCCGGCAATGCCGGGCGTTTCCAGGATGGCTCGGTGCAGGCTTACTGCAGCAGCGAGCGGAGCATCCAGGCGTTCTTCTCGTGGGTCTGCAGGCGCTGGATCAGCATGTCTTCGGTCGGATCGTCGTCCGCGTCGTCCGCCACTTCGAGCGCCTTGCGTGCGCTGCGGCACACGGCCTCGTTGCCGACCACGAGCTGGCGCACCATTTCCCGCCAGTCCGGCGACTTCTCCAGGCCCGGCTCTTCCTTGATCGACGACAGCTCCATGAATTCCGCGTAGGAACCCGGCGCGTTGTAGCCCAGCGCGCGGATGCGCTCGGCGATCTCGTCCAGCGCGTTCCACTGCTCGGTGTACTGGCCTTCGAACATCACGTGCAGGGCGTTGAACATCGGCCCCGTCACGTTCCAGTGGAAGTTGTGGGTCTTGAGATACAGCGTGTAGGCATCGGCGAGGAACACCGACAGATGCTGGGCGACCGCCTTGCGATCCTCGTCGCTGATCCCGATATCGATGGCCGGCGCCTTCGACTTTGCGTCGGGCGATGCCACGGCCGGTGCGACAGGGGTCTCGGAGGATTTGCTGGACTTGTTCGAGTTGGCCATTGCAGGACTCTGTTTGAGGGTTTGCGCCCACAATAGGGCCGGATCCGTTTTGGATATGTGACTGAGGGCAGGTGCGGGGCGTGATCGAGCATTCCAGCGACACATCGGTGGCCGCCGCGCTGAAGCAGGCCCAGCTCGCGATCGAGATGGCGGGCACGCGTGACCGGGGCCGCCTGCTCGGCCTGCTGGGTCGCTGGCGGCGGACGCCGCAGGACGCTGCGGCACGCGAGGCCTTCGAAAGCCGCCTGCGCGAGTCGGTGCGGCGCCGCGAGGCGCGCTCGGCGCGACTGCCGCAGGCCACCGTTGATCCGACCTTGCCGATCGCGGGCAAGGCCGAGGAGATCGTTGCGCTGATCCGCGAGCATCAGGTGGTCGTCGTCGCCGGCGAAACCGGCTCCGGCAAGACCACCCAGCTGCCCAAGCTGTGCCTGCAGGCGGGCCGTGGCGCCGCCGGACTGATCGGCTGCACCCAGCCGCGGCGCATTGCCGCGCGCACCGTCGCGCGGCGGGTCGCCGAAGAACTGCAGGTGCCGATCGGAGGCGCGGTCGGTTACCAGGTGCGCTTCAACGACAACGTCAGCGAAGCGACCGCAATCAAGTTCATGACCGACGGCATCCTGCTGGCGGAGATCGCCTCCGACCGCTGGCTGTCGGCCTACGACACGCTGATCATCGACGAGGCGCACGAGCGCAGCCTCAACATCGATTTCCTGCTGGGCTATCTCAGACAACTGCTGGCCCGGCGTCCGGATCTCAAGCTCATCGTGACGTCGGCGACGATCGACACCGCGCGTTTCGCCGAGCATTTCGGAGGTGCGCCGGTGGTGGATGTCGAGGGCCGCGGCTATCCGGTCGAAGTGCGCTACCGGCCACTGGAGGGTGAGGGCACCGACACCGGCGAGCGCAGCGTGCTCGACGGCATCGTCGCGGTCTGCGACGAGATCATGCAGATCCGCGGCACCGGCGACACGCTGATCTTCCTGCCCGGCGAACGCGAGATCCGCGATGCCCACCAGGCGCTCGAGCGGCGCAAGTACCGGCATACCGAGGTGCTGCCGCTGTATGCACGGCTGTCGGCCAAGGATCAGGACCGGGTGTTCAATCCCGGGCCGCAGCGCCGCATCGTGCTGGCGACCAATGTCGCCGAGACCTCGCTGACGGTGCCGCGCATCCACTACGTCGTCGATCCCGGCCTCGCCCGCGTCAAGCGCTACAGTCCCAGGCAGAAACTCGACCGCCTGCATATCGAGCCGATCAGCCAGGCCAGCGCCGACCAGCGCAAGGGCCGCTGCGGCCGCATCGCCCCGGGCACATGCTTCCGGGTGTTTTCCGAGGCGGATTTCGAATCGCGGCCGCGCTACACGGATCCCGAGATCCGCCGCGCGTCGCTGTCGGGCGTCATCCTGCGGATGCTGTCGCTCGGCCTGGGCGACATCGAGTCCTTTCCCTTCGTCGAGCCGCCGGATCCGCGCGCGGTCGCCGATGGCTGGCAGCAGCTGGCCGAACTCGGGGCGGTCGATGCGCAGCGCCGGCTCACCGCGACCGGCCGCACCATGGCCCGGCTGCCGGTCGACCCCAAGCTCGCGCGCATGCTCGTGGCCGCGCGCGAGCACGGCTGCCTGCACGAGATGCTCGCGATCACGTCGTTCCTCGGCATCCAGGATCCACGCGAGCGGCCGGCGGACCAGCGCGGCGCGGCAGATGCCGCGCATGCGCAGTTCGCCGATCCAAAGTCCGAGTTCGTGGGCATCGTGAAACTGTGGGACGCCTACCGGCAGGCGCATGCCGACCTCACCCAGTCGCAGCTGCGCAAATGGTGCGAGCGCAACTTCCTCGGCTTCCTGCGCATGCGCGAGTGGCGCGAGCTGCATCGCCAACTGCGGTTGCAGTGCGAGGAGCTGGGCTGGTCCGCGGATCCGCCGTCGCCGGAGCTGGCGACTGGCGATGCGCGCGCGATCGCACGCGCGCAGGCTGCCGCCTACACCGCGCTGCATCGCGCATTGATCGCCGGCCTGCCGACGCAGATCGGCCACCGCGCTGATCCAGGCGGCGGTGGTCGCGCCTCGGGCCAGTACGAGGGGCCGCGCGGACGCCGTTTCCAGATATTCCCCGGCTCTCCGCTGTCGAAGAAGCCGCCGCCGTGGGTGCTGTCGGCAACCCTGCTCGATACCGAGAAGATCTGGTCGCTGACCAATGCGGCGATCGAGCCGGACTGGGTGATCCAGGAACTCGACCACCTACTCGCGCGCCGGCATCAGGATCCGCGCTGGTCGCGCGCGCAGGGACGGGTGATCGGCAGCGAACAGATCAGCCTGTTCGGCCTGGTGCTCGCCCCCAGGAAGCCGATCGATTACGGACGCCTCTATCCCGAAGAGGCGCGTGCGCTGTTCCTGCGCGATGGTCTGGTGGCGGGCGAGATCAATACCCGCGCCGCGTTCCTCGAGCGCAACCTGCGCACGCTGGAGCGCGCGCGCGAGGAAGAGGCCAAGCAGCGCCGCGCCGGCCTGGTCGTGGATGAGGACTGGATGGCCCAGTGGTACGCGCAGCGGCTGCCGGCCGACGTGATCTCCGCGCAGGGACTCGACGCCTGGTGGCGCCGGGCGCCGGAGGCCGCGAAGCAGGGGCTGCTGTGGAGCCGCGACGATCTGCTCATCGCCGACGGGGTGGACGCCGAACTCTTCCCCGCCTTCATCGCACTGGGCGAGGCGCGGCTTGCGGTCTCGTACCGGTTCGAGCCGGGCGCGCCGGACGACGGCATGACGGTCTCGGTGCCGCTGCACCTGCTCAATGCGATCGATCCGGTACGGCTGTCATGGCTGGCGCCCGGGTTCGTCGAAGACAAGGCGACCGCGCTGATCCGCAGCCTGCCCAAGGCGCTGCGGCGCAATTTCGTGCCGGCACCGGATTTCGCGCGCGCCTTCGCGCAGGCCTGGCGCGATGGCGATGCCGACACCTTTGCCGGCACGCTCGCGCGTTTCCTGAAGAAGCTGGCGGGGGTCGAGATCGTCGCCTCGGACTTCGACGAGGCCACCCTCGAGCCCCATCTGCGGGCCAATCTGCGCCTGGTCGATACCGGCCGCGATCGCAAGGGCTCGACAGTACTCGCCGAATCGCGCGATCTCGCCGAACTGCGTGCCCGTTTCGGTGAGCTCGCCGCGCGCGCCTTCGCCGCGCACGCGGCCGATGGCCTGCAGCAGCATGGACTCACCGAGTTTCCCGACACGCCGGTGCCGGTATCGATCGCCGGCGCCGGCGGCCTGCCGGCCTATCCGGCGTTGCAGGACGATGGCGAAACCGCCTCGCTGGCCGTCCATGCCGATCCCGCCCATGCGCGTCGCCTGCATCCGCAGGGCGTGCGCCGCCTGCTGGTGATCGCGCTCGCCGATCGCGTGCGCCAGGCGCGCAGGCAGCTGCCGGTCCAGCCCAGGACTGCGCTGCTGTATGCCGCGATCGAATCGGCCGCGCCGCGCGACGGCAAACCCGGCGACCGCCTGCGCGAGGATCTGATCGACGGCGCGCTGGCGGCGCTGCTGGTCGATGGCCTCGACACGATCCGCGATGCCGAAGCGTTCGCCGCGCACCGCGATGCGGTCGGCAAGGCGCTGTTCGGCGAGGCGATGGCGCGCCTGCGCCAGGCCGAAGCGATCCTCGACCTGGTCGCCGAGATCCGCGGGCGGCTCGAGTCGAAGCTGATGGGCTGGGCGCGGGCCAACCTCGACGACATGCGTGCGCAACTCGAATCGCTGGTGCCGCCCGGGTTCCTGCGCTCGGTGCCGGCCACCGCGCTGGCCGAATATCCGCGCTGGCTGCGCGCGCTGTCGCTACGCGCCGAACGTGCCCAGCGTGACCCGCTGCGCGATCAGCAGCGCATGCTCGACGTCAAACCCTTCGTAGACGCACTCGCCGATGCCGCCGCACGTGGCCGCAGCGCCGATCCCGACTGGCAGGCACTGCGCTGGGACATCGAAGAACTGCGCGTGTCGCTGTTCGCGCAGGAGCTGGGCGCGAAGGGCGGTGTGTCGCCGAAGAAGCTGGCCAGCCGGGTGGCGGCGCTTACCTGACGCGTTCGACGCGCGCCCGCGTGTTCTGGTCGCCCACGCGCATCCACCACCCACCGAAGCGCGCTGGCCGAATCTCGACCCGCGGACCTTCGACAGCGACGCTGGGCCAGTTCTGGTCGCCGACCTGCCGCCAGACCTGGCCGTTGGCGAGGTTGAACACGCGGCCCCGGGCGAAACCCTCGAACCGGCCGACGATCGTGCTGTCGACGGGTTCGGATTCCGGCGCGCGCGCGGTCTCGACGGCGGCTTCGCGTCGACCGGCTTCACGGGCATCGCGCAGCTGTGCTTGCCCGGGGGGCTGCGCGGCGATCCACTGTTCCAGCGCGCGGAGCTCGTCGGGGTCGAGCTTGTGCAGGCCTGCGGTGCGGAACTGCGCGCTGCCCATGCGCGTCTCCATGTCCGAGTCCTGCGCCCATGCGCAGTTGAAAAGGGAGAGAGAGGCCGCGGCCGCAAGGACGACAAGGGTGCGCATTTCTGGGTTCCCGGGTAAGTGAGTGTTCGGAATGGCTGGATCAGCGGACGCGTTCGACCTTGGCCTGGGTGTTGTAGCCATCGACCTGCAGCCACCACACGCCCAGCAGGCCGGGACGGATACGCGCCGCCACGTCCTGGCCGCGCGCGCCTGCGAGCGAGGCACTGTCGACCTGCTTCCACACCTGGCCGTTGGCGAGGACGTACTCGCGGCCGCGGGCGAATCCATGGAAGGGGCCGGAGATCGTGCTTTCGAGCGGCTCGCGCGATGCCTGCGGCGGGCGCTTGCCCAGGTCCGCGGTACGCGCTTCGCGACGTCCTTCCTCGCGGGCCTGGGCGATGCGTGCTTCGACGTCGGTGGCGACCGGCGCTGCAGGCGCGGCCGTCGGCGCCGCAGCGGAGTCGCGCGCGAGCAGTTCGTTGAGTCGCGCGAGCTCGGCCGTGCTGAGCTTGTCCAGACCGGCGGCGCGGAACTCGGCCGGGCTCAGGCGGTCCTCGATCCCGGCGTGTTGCGCGAGCGCGGCCGAGCTGGCCGTCAGCAACACCGCGATCAAGACACTCTGGACTGTGCGCATGCTCTGTTCCTCCGGTGCGGGCGGGGCTAGTGTAGTGCGTCCCGCCTGCATCGAGTGGCCGATGCCCGAGGTTCCGGACAACCTGCGCGACCGCCTGCTGGCGTCGCCGACGATCGCCGCGTCGGGGCCGTCGTTGCGCGCGCTGCTCGGCGCGCTGCCGCCGGAGGTGGAGCTCACGGAGGCCGCGGCGGCGGTGCTGCTGGACACGCTCGCCTCGCTCGGCCTGCTCGGCGCCGATGGCGAAGTGGTCGCCACCGCGATCGCCGATGCGGTGCCGGCCTGGCAGCCGGCGGTGCGGGCGGGGACGCCCGCGGTCGCGCCACTGCTCGACGGCCTGAGCGCCGCGCGGCAGGTGTGGTCGCTGCATGCCGAGCAGGCCAGCGAAGGCAATCCAGAGGGGCTGCGGCGGCTGCTGCTGGCGCTGGTCCGCGATCTGCGGCTGGTGCTGTTGCTGCTGTCCCGGCAGCTCGCGTTGATGCGTGCGGCCTCGCGGAGCGAAGACGACGACGCCCGGCGTGCGCTGGCTCTGCTGACGCGCGACATCCATGCGCCGCTGGCGAACCGGCTCGGCATCTGGCAGCTGAAGTGGGAGCTCGAGGATCTCGCGTTCCGCTACCTGCAGCCCGACACCTACCGCCGCATCGCCGGACTGCTCGATGACAATCGCACCGGCCGCGAGCGCTATATCGAGCAGGTCCGGCTGCAGCTGGGTGAGGCGCTGGCAGCGCAGGGCGTGCCGGGCGAGGTGGCCGGCCGGCCCAAGCACATCTACAGCATCTGGAAGAAGATGCAGCGCAAACAGGTGCCGATCGGCGAACTCTACGACCTGCGTGCGGTGCGTGTGCTGGTCGGCGACATACCCGACTGCTATGCGGCGCTGGGCGTGGTGCACGCCTTGTGGACGCCGATCCCGAGCGAGTTCGACGACTACATCGCCCGCCCCAAGCACAACGATTACCGCTCCCTGCACACCGCCGTCGTCGGGCCCGAAGGCAAGACGCTCGAAGTGCAGATCCGCACGCGCGAGATGCACGAAGCTTCGGAACTCGGCGTCGCCGCCCACTGGCGTTACAAGGAGACCGGAGGCTCGCAGCGTTCCGCCGCAGGCAACGCCGCGCTCGAGCGCCGGATCGAATGGATGCGGCGCCTGCTTGAAGCGCATACCGAGTCCGGGGCCGGGGGCGAGGCTTCGCTGGTCGGGGCGCTCGGCAGCGAGCTGGTCGAGGACCGGGTCTACGTGCTGACGCCCAAGGGCGAGATCGTCGACCTGCCACAGGGCGCAACGCCGCTGGACTTCGCCTACCAGGTGCACACGATGGTCGGCCACCGCTGCCGTGGCGCCAAGGTCGACGGCCGCATCGTGCCGCTCGATACCGTGCTGCGCAGCGGTGAACGCGTGGAGATCCTGACCGCGAAGACACCGGCGCCGCGGCGCGACTGGCTGGTGGCCGCGAACGGGTTCCTCGCCAGCACGCGTTCGCGCGAGAAGGTCCGCGCGTGGTTCAACCGGCTCGATCGGACGCGCAACCTGCAGGCCGGTCGGGAACTGCTCGACAAGGACCTGCGTCGGCTGGGCCTGCTGCATGCGGACCTCGCCCCGGTGCTGGCCCGCTTCAATGTGGCCAGCGTCGACGATCTCCATGTGCTGGTCGCGCTCGGCGATCTCGGTCCCAACCAGATCGCCCGCGCGCTGCTCGAGCTGGAGCGCGAACGCGACGCGCCGGCCGAGCCGGCGCCGACGCTGCCGCTGCGCAAGCCGCGACGCGCACCGAAGGCCGCCGACAGCGATTTCCACGTGGTCGGCGTCGACAACCTGCTCGTGCAGGTTGCACGCTGCTGCCGTCCGCTGCCGGGCGAGCCGATCGCCGGCTATCTGACCCGCAGCCGCGGGGTCAGCGTGCACCGCCAGGACTGCCCGGCGTTCCTGCGCCTGTCGGCGGCCGAGCCGCAGCGCGTATTGCCGGTGGAGTGGGGGCGCGCGGGCGGCGGGCACGAATCGGACATCCGCGTGGAGGCGGTGGATCGCCGGCATCTGCTCAAGGACCTGAGCAACGCGATCGCGCAGGAGGATGTGCACGTGCTGTCGATCCAGAGCGAGATGCTCGGCCTGTCGCGGGTGCGCTTGCAACTGCGTGTGCGGGTGGCCGACTACGGCCAGCTCGCGCGCCTGCTCGGCAAGCTCGACGGCTTGCCCGGGGTGGATGCCGTACGCCGATGACGCCCGGATGCGGCAGCTGCTCCCATACTGCGCCGAGTGCACCGCCCATCCGACCATCGCGACCCTGTAGAACGCGCTCCGCTCGCGCGATGGCGTGTGCGCTGGCGTGCCGGAGACCGCGAGGCCTCCCGGCGGATGGCGTTGACCGCAGTGGCGGTGTTTGCGGCGGCGGTGGTACTGGTGGTCGGCGTCCGGGTTCTGGTGGTCGACCGGATCTGGCCGGAGACCCGCGTGCAGGCCCTGCTCGACGAAGCGGCGGTCGCGAGCGCGGCCGGTCGCCTGAGCGCATCCGACGGAAGCGGCGCCCGCCAGCTCTACGAGGCCGCGCTCGCGCTCGACCCTGACGACAAACGCGCACACGAAGGCCTTGCCGAAGTCGCGCGCCGCGCGCTGGCCCAGGCGGCGGCAGCCGTCGAGGCGGGGCGGCTGGAGGAGGCGCGCACCGAACTGGCGCTTGCGCGTGAACTGTCCGCGCCGCGCGAACATGTCGACGCGGTGGAGGCCGCGCTGCGGCGGCGTGAAGCCGTGGGCCCGGGGGTCGATCGCCTCGTCTCCGCAGCCCAGGCCGCGCTGGCGGCGGGCGACCTCGACGGCTCGGAGTCCAGCGCGCTGCCGCTGTATGCGCGTGCGCTGGCGCTGCAGCCGGACAATGCCGATGCGCTGCGCGGGCGCGAAGACGCGCTGGCCCTGCTGCTCGAAGAGGCCCGCGCGCAGTTGCGGAGCGGTGATCTGCGCGAGGCGGCCGAACTGATCGTGCGGGTCCGCAGCTACGATGCCGGCCACGTGGACCTGCCCGACACCGAGGCCCGGTTGACCGAAGAGCTCGATGCCCTGCGCCGGCGCGCCGAGCGCGATCTCGCCGCCGGTCATATCGAACGCGCGGTTGCCGAGTGGCGGATGCTCCAGGCGTTCGATCCCGACGACCCGGGCGCGGCGCGCGGCCTCGCGGATGCAGGCGTTGCCTATGCGCGCCGGGCCGAGCGGTTCGCCCGCGACTTCAACTTCGCCGATGCCGATGCGCAGCTGCGCGAGGCCCGGTTGCTGGCGCCCGACAACGAGGCGGTACGGCTCGCCGGCGAGCACGTCCAGCGCTCGCGCGCGCGCCATGCGCAGCTCGGCCCGCAGTTGCCGCCAGAGCAGCGCCGCCAACGGGTCGCGGCCCTGCTGCAACAGGCGGCGGCCGCAGAGGCGCGCGGCGATCTGCTCGAGCCTCCTGGCGACAGCGCCTACGACAAGCTGCGCGCCGCGCGCCGGATCGCGCCGGACGACCCGGCGGTGGCGCGTGCGTCGGCGCGCCTGCTGCCGTCGGCGCGCGCATGTTTCGACGCCGGCCTGCGCGCCAACAGCCTGGCGCGCGCGCGCAGCTGCCTGGACGCACGCGAACTGCTCGGTGACGACACCGCCGCGCTGGCAGACGCGCGACGCCGGTTGGCGCAACGGTGGCTGGCCATCGGCGACGAGCGCCTGGGCGCAGGCAATGTGGCTGGCGCGGAAGCCGCCCTGGGTTTCGCGCGCGACATCGACCCGCGCGTGCCCGGTCTCGCCGAATTCGGCCGCCGCCTGCGCGCGGCCTCGCCCGGCAACTAGCCGGTCGGCTCGAGGAACACCTGGCGCACAGTTCCGCGCGCGGCCTCGAGCGAGAAATGCGCCTGCACATTCGCCAGCCCGTTCGCGGACAGGCGCGACCACAGTTCGGCGTCCCGGTAGAGCGTCACCACGGCGTCCGCGAACGCATCGGCATCATCGGCCAGCAGCACGTCCTCGCCCGCCCGCAGATGCATGCCCTCGGCCGCGCAGGAAGTGGCGACCACCGGTTGTCCGTGCGCCATGCTCAGGTTGACCTTGCCCTTGACGCCGGCGCCGAAGCGCAGCGGCGCGACCGCGATCCGGCAGCCATCCATGTAAGCGGTGATGTCGGGCACGTGGCCGTGGATGTGCACGCCCGGCGCATCGGCAAAGGTCGCGATCGCGTCGGGCACGTAGCCGCCGATGCAGTGGAAGGACACGTCCGGCATCGCCGCGCGGATGCGCGGGAATATGTCGGCAAGGAACCAGCGCACGCCATCCACATTGGGCGGATGGCGGAAGCCGCCGACAAAGACCAGGTCCCGACGGTCCGCGAACGCGGCGCCCGTGTCGGCGATCTCGTGCAGGTTGGACAGCACGGTCACCCGCGCATCCGGGGCATCCGTGGCCAGCACCTCGGCTTCCGCTGCGCTGACCACCAGGGTGATATCGCTGCGGGCGATGACGTCGAGTTCCAGCGCGCGGGTGCGGGCCGCCGCGCGTGCCAGCGACGCGTCGCCGGCCACCTCCGCGCCGCGCTGTTCGCGCACGTAATGCAGGTCGATGCTGTCGAACACCACGCGCGCCTGTGGAGCATGCGCGCGTACCAGCGGCAGGAACTCGCGTGCGATGTAGTGCCGGCACAGCAGGACGCGCTGGAACCGGTGCCCGTGGTTGCGCATCCAGCGCGCCACACCGCCCGCATGCGGGTCATGCCACACCTCGATACCCAGTGCCTGCAGCGCGCGGGTCGCCCCGCCGGCGTGGCGAAGGTCGGCGGGCAGGAACACCACGTGCGCGCCCGCCTCGCGCAACAGCCGCATCAGGTTGACCAGACGCAGCGAGGCGGAGTCCCGATCGGGCATGGGGGTCAGGTTGTCGACGATCAGCACCTGCGGAGTGCCTGCAGCCGGCAACCGGCCGGCGTCGACCGGCTCGAGCGGACGCCGGGCGAGTGCATCGCGCCAGCGGGCAGCGAAGACGGGAAGGTTGCGCGCCTGCGCGGCCTTCATCCCGCTGGCCGGATCGGTGCCGGCAGTGGCGCCTTCCAGGTGCACGACGCATGCCACCGGCTGCACCAGCACCCGCAGGCCTGCGGCGCGCACGCGCATCGCAAGGTCGGTGTCCTCGTAGTAGGCCGGCGCGTAACGCGGATCGAAGCCGCCCAGTTGCGAGAACAGGGCACGCTCGATCATCAGTGCAGCGCCCGACACGTAGTCGACGTCGGCGCACCACGCGAACTCGGGATGCGTGGGGTCGGCGAAGCGTCCACGGCTCTCCCCGCGTCCGTCGCGCGCGAGCATCGCACCCGCCTCCTGCAGTCGGCCATCCGGATACACGAGCTGCGCACCCACGATCCCCACATCGCGCTGCGCGGCGAAGGTTGCGCGCATGGCATCCAGCCACCCGGGCTGGGGGACGGTGTCGTTGTTGAGGAACAACAGGAAGCGGCCGCGCGCCATGGCGGCTCCGGCGTTGCAGGCGCCGATGAAGCCGAGGTTCGCGGCCAGTGCATGCAGCCGCAGCCCGTCGATCCGGCCCAGCAGCGACAGACTGTCGTCCGGGCTTGCGTCGTCGACGACGATCACTTCGATCGAATTGGCCGGCGGATGAGCGGCGATGGCCCGCAGGCAGGCGATCGTCTGCGCGGCATGGCCGTGCACCGGAATGATGATGCTGACCTCCGGCTCCGGCTCCGGCTCCGGCGCCGCGGGAACCGAAAACGGCGTGAAGGGCGACATGTCGGCGGCGAGCAGCGACTGCGCGGTTGCCGGCGCGAACAGGCCAAGTTGCGCACTGACGCGCTGCCAGGTGGCGACCGGACCGCGGGTGCGCAGGCTGGCGAGCCCCCGCCGGTACAGCCCGAGCGCGCGCTCGAACTGGAATCGCGCGCCGGCCAGGGATAACGACATGCGTTTGGAACTCCAGCTGACTGTTCAAGGAGCGCCCACGGCCTGCGCCGAAGCGCTGGGATAGACTGCCCGGTCCTCATTGTCGCATCCACATCGACCCGCCGTGGCGGGTGCAGGAACTCCATGGCCCGGATCGATTACGAAGACGACGACACCGACGACCCGACCGAGGATGCGCCGCCTGCCTGGCGGCGCCGGGTGGTCACCGCGGTGCTGGCGCTGCTGGCCCTGGGGCTGGGCTTTCTGATCCCCTACACGATCTATCTCAATCACCAGGTGAGCGAGAAGTTCGATGCGCTGACCTGGCAGGTGCCCACGCGCGTGTATGCGCGACCGCTGCAGGTCACGCCCGGCATGGCCATGAACGCCGCCACGCTGAAGACCGAACTCGATGCAGCCGGGTATCGCGAGGGCGACGGCGTCAAGCCCGGCACCTATGCCACCGAGGGTGGGCGCTGGACGATTTCCAGCCGCGGCTATCGCGACGTGGACCGCGTCGTGGCGCCGGGCCGGGTGCAGCTCACCCTGTCCGGCGGACGCGTCTCGCGCCTGCGCGATGGCGGCGGCGAGCGTGCGCTCGAGGTCGCGCGCATGGATCCGGCGCGTATCGCCACGCTCTACGGCCAGCGCCAGGAAGAGCGCCGGCTGGTGCGCATCGACGAAGTGCCGCCGCTGCTGACCGATACGCTGCAGGCGGTCGAAGACAAGGATTTCGCTCACCACCACGGCATCGACCTCAGCGGCATGGCACGCGCCGCGATGGTGAACCTGCGCGCCGGCGAGACACGCCAGGGCGCGAGCACGCTGACCCAGCAGCTCGCCCGTAGCGGCCTGCTCGGCATCGGCCGCGAGCAGACCTACACGCGCAAGTTCAATGAAATCCTGTACGCGATGCTGATCGAGGCACGCTACGGCAAGGGGCCGATCCTCGAGGCCTATCTCAACCAGGTGTATCTGGGCCAGCGCGGCGCGCAGGCGATCCACGGCGTGGCCGCGGGCGCGGAATTCTGGTTCGGGCGTCGGCTCGACGATCTCGAAATCGAGCAGGTCGCGCTGCTGGTCGGCATCATCCGCGGGCCCTCGTACTACGACCCGCGGCGCCATCCCGAGCGTGCACTCGAGCGCCGGAATTTCGTGCTCGACAAGATGCTCGAGTCCGGCCTGATCGACCAGGCCGCGCACGACCGCGCGATCAAGCGCCCGCTCGGCGTCACCGAGACGCCCGGCAGCATCGCGGCCAACCGGTTCCCGGCCTATGTCGATCTGGTGCGCCGGCAGCTGGCGCGCGACTATCCGGCCGGCGATCTGCAGGGCGCGGGACTGTCGGTAATGAGCGCGATGGCGCCCTCCGCGCAGGCCTACGCCGAAGGCGCGACCGTGCGCACGATCAAGGACCTGTCCACCGGCAAGCGGCCGCCACTGCAGGCCGGTCTGCTGGTGACCGACGTGCATTCGGGCGAGGTCGTGGCCGCGGTCGGCAGCCGCGATCCGGTCGAACACGGCTTCAACCGCGCAGTCGAGGCGCAGCGCCCGGTCGGCTCGTTGCTCAAGCCGTTCGTCTATCTGCTGGCCCTGGGCAATCCCACGCAGTATTCGCTCGCCAGCTGGGTCGACGATTCGCCGGTCACGATCACGCTGGAGAACGGCCGCAAATGGTCACCCGGCAATTCCGATGGCCGCAGCCACGGCACGGTGCGACTGATCGATGCGCTCGCCCGTTCCTACAACCAGGCGACGGTGCGGATCGGCGAGGCGGTAGGTACGCGGGCGCTGGCGGATCTGGTGCACGTGCTGGCCGGCGTACGCGCCACGCCCAATCCGTCGCTGACGCTCGGCTCGATGGACCAGAGCCCGTATGCGATGGCGCAGCTCTACCAGTTCCTCGCATCCGGCGGCGAGATCCAGCCGCTGCGCAGCGTGCGCGGGGTCATCGACGAGCAGGGTCGCGTGCTCAGCCGCTACGACAACGCCCCGCGGCCGGCGCAGGAGGGCGATGCGATCGCCGCGCGTCTGGTCACCATCGGCCTGCAGGAGGCGGTGACTTCGGGCACCGGCCGGCAACTGGTCAACGACGGCCTCGGCCGGCTCAATGCCGCCGGCAAGACCGGCACCAGCAACGATGGCCGCGACAGCTGGTTCGCCGGCTGGACCGGCGACCATCTGGCCGTGGTCTGGGTGGGCAACGACCAGAACGAACAGACCGGCCTCTACGGGGCGACCGGCGCGATGCGCATCTGGTCGGGCATGTTCGCCCGTCTGCCCAGCGCGCCGCTGGAGGTCAGCAACGACGGCCTGGAGTGGAAGTGGATCGTGCAGTCCAACAGCACCGACGCCGATTGCCCGGGCGCGCGCCGGTTCGCCTTCGTCAGCGGCTATGCGCCGCCGTATCAGCCGTGCCGGGTCTATGATCCGGAGCAGACCTTCATCGACGAGAACGGCAACCTGGTCGATGCCACCGGCGCACCGGTTCAGCAGGAACGCCGCGGCTGGCGCGAGTGGTTCGGCTTCGGTCGCGACGAGCCCGAAGCCCCGCCTGCAGAGACCGCGCCGAGCCAGCCTGCGCCGGTACCGTCTCCCGAGGAGTCACCCTGATGAGTCCAGCCCGTTTCCTGCCGCGCTTCGCCGCGCTTGGCGCAGCCCTTGCGTTGGCTGCCTGTGCCAGCCAGTCGCCGACGACAGCGGACGCCGCGCCCGTGGCCATGATCCCGCCGCAGACCATGGTGCAGGCGATCCGCGCCGCAGCCGGCGACGGCGACGGCGAACTCGCGGTCCAGCCGCTGCGCGACCCGATGGTCGAGGACCTGCGCGAGCGTGCGGTCGCGCTCGAAGGGCAGGGTGATCTCGACGGGGCCGCAGCCGCGCTCGACCAGGCGCTGGAGATCGTCGACGGCGATCCGGCATTGCTGCAGGAGCGCGCCGAGGTCGCGATCCTGCAGAACGACTTCACGCGCGCCACCGAGCTGGCCGAGCGCGCATATGCGCTCGGCGCGCAGGTGGGCCCGCTGTGCCGACGCCACTGGATCACGCTCGAGCAGGTCCGCCTGTCCACCGGCGATGCCGCTGGCGCGGTGCAGGCGCGCGGCCAGGCCGACGGCTGTCGCGTCGCCGGGCCCACACGCTACTGAGTGCGGTGACGGGCCCGCTCCGTGCTCGACGCACCTGACGCCGGGCTTGCCGCGCGCAGCCTCGCGGCGCTCGTCGAGGGCGGGGCACTGGCCGAGCGGATTCCCGCGTTCCGGCCACGCGCCGCGCAGCAGGCGCTGGCGGGCTCGGTCGCCGACGCGATCGACCGACGCAGCACGTTGCTGGCCGAAGCCGGTACCGGCACCGGCAAGACGTTCGCGTATCTGGTGCCGGCACTGCTGTCGGGCCTCAAGACCATCGTCTCCACCGGCACCCGCGCCCTGCAGGACCAGCTGTTTCATCGCGACCTGCCCCGGGTACGCGATGCGCTCGGCAGCGGCCTGCGCAGTGCGCTGCTCAAGGGCCGCGCGAACTATCTGTGCCTGTACCGGCTCGAACAGGCGCGCGGCGAACCGCGACTGACCTCGCGCGAGCAGATCAATCCTGATCAGAGCCGCCAGTTCCAGCGCATCGTCGCCTGGGCCGGACGCACGCGCATGGGCGACATGGCCGAGCTCGACGGCCTGCCCGAGGACACGCCGCTGCTGCCACTGGTCACCTCGACGGTCGACAACTGCCTCGGCAACGAATGCCCGTTCTGGAGCGAGTGCTTCCTGGTCCAGGCGCGGCAGCGTGCGCAGGCAGCCGACGTGGTCGTGGTCAACCACCATCTGCTGCTGGCGGATCTGGCGCTCAAGCAGGAGGGCTTCGGCGAGATCCTGCCGGGCGCGCAGGTCTTCATCGTCGACGAGGCGCACCAGCTGCCCGAGCTCGCCGCGCAGTTCTTCGGTGAAGGCATGAGCGCGCGGCCCCTGGTCGAGCTGGCGCGCGACGCGATCGCCGAATGCAAGGACGTGCCCGGCGCACTGCCGGTGCTGCAGGCACCGGCGCATCTGCTCGACGTGGCGACGCGCGGCCTGCGCAGCGCGATGGACGGCCTTCCGGCCCGCGGTACCCGCTACCGCGCGCTGTACGAGCCTGCGGTCGAGGACGCCCTGCATGCGCTCGATGATGCGCTGGTGCATCTGCGCGACGCGCTTGCGCCCCTGCGCGAGGCTTCCCCCGGACTGGACAGCTGCCACGCCCGCGCGCAGCTCTTCGTCGCCCGGCTGCGGCGCTGGAACGACGGCAGCGCCGCAGCCGGTTCGATGTTCGACGACGACCACGGTGAGGATGCCGACGCGGCACCCTCGGCCGTGGACGCGCCTGCGGCCGACGACGGCGTGCTTTGGTACGAGCTCACACCGCGCGGCTTCCGCCTGCAGCGCACGCCGCTCGACGTCTCCGCGCCGCTGCGGGCGCATCGCGAAGCCTCGCGCGCGGCCTGGGTGTTCACTTCGGCGACGCTGGCGGTCGACGGCAGCTTCGACCACGTCGCCCAACGCCTCGGCATCGAGGCCCCGCAGACGCTGCTGACGCCGAGCCCGTTCGACTGGCCGCACCAGGCGCTGTGCTATCTGCCGCCGAAGCTGCCGCAGCCCGCGTCGCAGGACTACACGCGCGCGGTGGTCGATGCGGTGCTGCCGGTGCTCGAGGCCTCGGGCGGTCGCGCCTTCCTGCTGTTCGCCTCGCACCGCGCCCTGCGCGAGACCGCGGCCCTGCTGCGCGACGGCAGTCGCGACTGTCCATGGCCGCTGTTCGTACAGGGCGAAGCCCCGCGGCACGTGCTGCTGCAGCGCTTCCGCGAATCCGGCAACGGCGTGCTGCTGGGCGCGGCGAGTTTCCGCGAGGGGGTCGACGTGGCCGGCGGCGCGCTGAGTGTCGTCGTCATCGACAAGTTGCCGTTCGCCGCGCCCGACGACCCGGTATTCGAAGCGCGGCTGGATGCGATCCGCCGCAGTGGCGGCAATCCCTTCCGCGACGAACAGTTGCCGCAGGCGGTCATCGCCCTCAAGCAGGGCGTCGGCCGCTTGATCCGCACCGAACACGATCGCGGCGTACTGGTGCTGTGCGATCCGCGCCTGCTCGGCCGCAGCTATGGCGGTGTCTTCCTCGACTCGCTGCCGCCGCTGCCGCGCACGCGCGAAATCTCGACGGTCGCTGCGTTCTTCGCTGCGCCTGCGACAATGCCGGCGGGCGCGCCCGCGCCTGTCCCGCTCCCGGAAACCCTGCCGTCATGAAACTGCTCGCATTCGAAACCGCCACCGAGGCCTGCTCCGTCGCCGTGTACGACGACGGCCGGGTACTGGAACGGTTCGAGATCGCGCCGCGCAGGCACGCCGAGCTCGCGCTGCCCTGGGCCGAGGCCCTGCTGGCCGAGGCCGGTGTCGCCCGTGGACAGCTCGACGCGATCGCCGTCGGCCGGGGGCCGGGCGCGTTCACCGGCGTGCGTCTGGCGATCGCGCTGGCGCAGGGGATCGCGCTGGCACTTGAGCGGCCGGTCGTCGCGCTCTCGTCGCTGGAGGTACTGGCGATGCGCGCCGACGTCGCCCCGGGCACTCCGGTACTCGCGGCGATCGATGCACGGATGGGCGAGGTCTACAGCCAGGCCTTCGTGCGCGAGGGCGAAGGGCTGCGGCCGTTGGCGCCTGCGCACGTCGGTGCGCCCGACGTCATCGAGCTGCCGGGTGACGCGACGGGTTGGGCGGGGGTGGGCACCGGATTCTCCGCGGCGGAAGCGGCGCTGCAGACGCGACTGGCCCCGCGGTTCTCGACCGTCGATGCGCTGGCGCTGCCGCGTGCCGGCGATCTGGCGCGGCTCGCCGCGGCAGCGTATGCGCGTGGCGAGGCCGTCGCCCCGGAGCGGGTCGAGCCGGCCTATCTGCGCGACAACGTCGCGCTGACCCTCGTCGAGCAGGTGGCCCTGCGCGCGGCCCGGCGCGCCGCGGAACCGGGCGCGCCGGACGCGCCCTGACTCTTTCCCTGACCGCCCAGGAGCGCCGCATGACACCTACGCCCGCCCCGTCCCCCTGGCGCGCCGGACACCGCGGCGACGGCTTGCGCCGCTGGTTGCACCGCGAAGCGCTGCCGATGATCTGCCTGCTCGCCCTGCTGCTGGTCGCGCGCTCCTCGCTCGCCAACCACTACTACGTGCCCAGCGGGTCCATGGAACCGGCGCTGGCACCCGGCGACCGGGTGGTCGTCGACATGCGTGCCTATGGCCTGCGCGTTCCGTTCAGCCAGTTGACCCTGTGGCCGGGCGATCCGCTCGCGCCGGGCGACGTGGTGGTGTTCCGCTCGCCGTCGGACAACGTGCGCCTGATCAAGCGCGTGGTCGCGGTGGCCGGCGACCGCGTCGACCTCGTCGATGGCCGCCTCGCGATCAATGGCATGCCGTTGGCCAGGCGGCCGGGGGGACCGGAAGATTTCGGTGACGTCCAGGTCGCGCTCAACCTGGACGATGGCGGTGGTCCCGATCTGCACAACGTGGTGGTCCCTGACGGCCAGGTGCTCGTGCTCGGCGATCATCGCGGCGCCAGCATCGACGGGCGGTACTTCGGTTTCGTGCCCGCGGCGTCGATCTACGGCCAGGCCCGCGGCGTGTTCTGGCGCAGCGGCGAAGGCTTCGGCTGGCGCCGCCTCTAGTCCTGGCCGAGCGGGCTGGCGAGCGATGCGGCTTGCTCGCCACCGTCGCGCGGGCTCCACAGGCCGCCGCGCCGCACGCGCGCTGCTTCAACGATCGTCGATCAGCTCGCCGCCCGGCAGGAAGTTCCAGGTGCGGGTGACATGCAGCACGTCGACCTCCTCGCCGGTGGCCGGCAGCGGCGGGTAGGGTTCGGCAAGGCGGGCGATCGACAGCGCGGCGTCGTCGAGCAGCGGGATCCCGCTGCTGCGGATGATGTCCGAACGCTCGACCGAGCCGTCGCGACGGATCGCCACGCTGATCACCAGCTCGCCGGCAAGCTGGCGGCGCCGGGCCTCGTCGGGATAGTTGAGGTTGCCGACGCGCTCCACCCGGTCGACCCACTGCCGCAGATACGCAGCGTAGACGTACTCCTGCGTGCTCGCCGATACGAACTTGCGCTTGGGCCTGCGCGCATAGCGCTCCGAACGCAGGTGGATCTCGGCCGCCAGCCGGGCCATCTCGAGATCGCGCTCGATCTTCTCCGGCCCGCGCGGCAGCGTCGAAGGATCGGCCTGCCGGGTCGGGTCCTCGGTCGGCAGGGCGGTGTCGCCGCGGGTGCTGGCAACCACCCGGTCGCGGGGCGGTGGCTGCGCGTCGGGCGATTGCGCGCGCATCTCCATCGGCGCGACGCCGGTGCTGTCCTGCGGCACCTGGCCGAGCTGGGCCTCGCGCGGGCGGTTGCTGCGTTCGTGCTCGCCGCCGCCCTGGTTGCTGGCCTGGGCGAGAAAATCGGCCTGGGCCTGGGTCAGCGGGCTGGTGGTCTCGGTGAGGATCACATCCAGCGTCGGCATCACCGGCGCGGCATCCTCGCTGGCGAAGCCGATGCCGAGCACCAGCAGGCCGTGCACCAGCAGCGACAGGACCAGCGTCGCACCCAGGCGCGCGCGGTCGTCGATCTGCGGCGGCGCAGCGGTAGACACGTCGCGAACGGCTGTCAGCGCGCGGACGATGCGACCGGGCCGCGCTCGATCGCATCGAACAGCAGGCCGGCGATATTGGTGCCGTAGGCGGCGTCGATCTCGCGGATGCAGGTGGGGCTGGTGACGTTGACCTCGGTCAGCCAGTCGCCGATCACGTCGAGACCGACGAAGCGCATGCCGCGCGCGGCCAGCGCCGGGCCGACCTGCGCCGCGATCCAGCGGTCGCGTTCGCTCAGCGGGCGCGCCTCGCCGCGGCCGCCGGCGGCCAGGTTGCCGCGGAACTCGTCGCCTTGCGGAATCCGCGCCAGGCAATAGTCGACCGGAACGCCGTCGATGAGCAGGATGCGCTTGTCGCCGTCGACGATCTCCGGCAGGTAGCGCTGCGCCATCGCCAGCCGGCGTCCGCCGTCGGTCAGCGTCTCGAGGATCACGTTGAGGTTCGCGTCGCCGGCGACGGCGCGGAAGATCGAGCGTCCGCCCATGCCGTCGAGCGGCTTGAGCACCGCGTCCCGGTGCTCGGCGACGAAGGCTTTGAGCGAGGCCGCGTCACGGCTGACCAGCGTCGGCGGGCAGCACTGCGGGAAGGCCAGCGCGCCGAGCTTCTCGTTCATGTCGCGCAGGCCCTGGGGGTCGTTGACGATCCAGGCCCCCTGGCGCTGCGCGACGCTCAGGATCTGGGTGTCGCCCACGAACTCGGGATCGACCGGTGGATCCTTGCGCATCAGCACCACGTCGCCCTCGCCGAAACGGCGCAGGCTCGACGCGCCGAGCGTGTACCAGTCGGTGGGATCCTCGCGCACGTCCAGTGGCGCCACGCGCGCCACCGCGTCGCTCCCGACCATGGCCAGGCCGCCGGGGATGACGTAATGCAGGCGATGGCCGCGCCGCCGGGCCTCGAGCAGCATTGCGAACGTGGAGTCCTTGGCGATCGTGATCGACGCGATCGGATCCATCACCACGACGACATCCAGGGGCATGCGCATGACCTGCGGCTTGGGAGGCGCACGATCTTATCAGGGGCGCACGCATGCGCTGCGGCGGCTATTTCGAGGCGATGTGCACAAACCGCATCGAAACCTTGACAGCTGCATGTCGAGCCGGGGTATAACTCCGTCCTGCTCTGGCGCGCGAAGACTCCGCGCCACGCATCAGGGGAGAACGCATGACCAGTGACGACAAGCCGTCCTCCGGCAGCCTCGACGGGCTCCGGGTGATGGTGATCGATGACTCGCGCACCATCCGCCGCACGGCCGAGACGCTGCTGCGCCGCGAGGGCGCCGAGGTGGTCACGGCTGTCGACGGGTTCGAGGCGCTGGCGAAGATCGCCGAGCACAAGCCGCAGATCATCTTCGTCGACATCATGATGCCGCGGCTGGACGGCTATCAGACCTGTGCGTTGATCAAGAACAACCAGGTGTTCCGCAATACGCCGGTGATCATGCTGTCGTCCAAGGACGGCCTGTTCGACAAGGCGCGCGGCCGCATCGTCGGCTCCGAGCAGTACGTCACCAAGCCGTTCACGCGCGAGGAACTCCTCGACGCGATCCGCACACACGTCACCGCCTGAGGGGGCAGGACATGGCTCGCATCCTGTTGATCGAGGATTCTCCGACCGACACCGCCGTGCTGACCCAGTGGCTCGAACGCCACGGGCACCAGGTCACGGCATTGGACAACGCCGAGGACGGCATCGCGAGCTGCAAGCGCGATCGCCCCGACCTCGTGCTGATGGACGTGGTGCTGCCGGGCATGAGCGGGTTCCATGCCACGCGTGCGCTGGCCAAGGATGCCGACACCGCCAGCATCCCGGTCATCATCATCAGCACCAAGGGCATGGAAACCGACCGCATGTGGGGCATGCGTCAGGGGGCCAAGGGTTACATCGTCAAGCCGCCGACCGAGGATGCGCTGATCGAGCAGGTCAACGCGGTTCTGGCCGGCTGATGTCGGCCTCGCCATCCGATGCCGCTGTGGCCGGCGTGTTCGCACTGCTGGCCGAGTACGAGCGTCGCAGCCTCGCCCACAGCGTCGGCCTGCCCGAGGAACTCGATGCGCCTGGCCTGTGGCGCGGCGTGGGCTATCGCGTCGGCCGCCGCATGCTCGCCTCCTCGTTCGACGAGGTCGTCGAGATCATGCCGATACCGCCGGTCACGCCGGTGCCCGGGGCACAGCCGTGGATGCTCGGCGTCGCCAACGTTCGCGGCAGCCTGCTGCCGATCGTCGACCTCAAGCAGTTCCTCGAAGGCGAACGCACGGTTCTGCACGAAAGCCAGCGCGTGCTGATCGTGCGCCAGCCCGGCGGCGACGTCGCGCTGACGATCGACGAGCTCTTCGGCCAGCGCAGCTTCCTCGAGGAAGACGAGGTCTCCGCCGACCGGGTCGCCGAGGGCCGCTACGGCCACTTCGTCGATCGCGCCTACGCGCACGCCAATGCGACCTGGGGGGTCTTCAGTCTCGACCGCCTCACTCGTACCCCCGAATTCAGACACGCCGCGGCCTGATGGCCGCGCTCGCACTCAAGATCAGGAACGGAACGCCAGCATGAGCACAGCCGCCGACACTCTCGTCGCACCGCGCCGCACCTTCGGCACGAATTTCTGGGTCGTGATGCTTGTTGTCGCCGGCACGATCCTGGTCCTCAATACCGGTTACAGCACCTGGAAGGCCTCACGGCTGGGCGGTGCCAGTACGGCGGCCTCCAACCTGCGCGTGGACAGCCAGCGGCTGGCCAACCAGGGCACCGAGGCGGTGCGCGGCAACGCCGCGGCGTTCGCCGCGTTCAACGAAACGCGCGCCCAGATCGATGGCGACATCCGCCAGCTCAACAACAGCTTCGGCAATACGACCGGCGTCGCCGGCCCCATCGCCACGGTGACCCGCACCTGGGAGCCACTTGGTGCAAGTGCCCAGCGGCTGGCCGACAGCGAGGAAGCGGTGACCGCGTTCGCCGGTCAGGCGGAGCGCTTCAGCCAGGGCGTACCGCAGCTGCAGGCGCTGCTCGACGAACTCGTGCGCGCGATGTCGAGCAGCGGCTCGCCGTCGTCGCAGGTCTACATGGCATTGCGCCAGGTGGTGATCGCCGGCGACATGGCCCGCCGCGTGACCGAGGTGCAGGCCGGCGGCCCCGGCGCCGCGATCGCAGGCCAGGGCCTGCGCCGCAACGCCGAGGATTTCCAGCAGGTCATGACCGGCCTGCGCGAAGGGGATCCGGCGCGCGAGTTGCAGGCGCTGACCAACGGCAATGCGCTTGCCGCACTGACCCGCGCCGACGAGACCTGGGCGCGGATGCGCGCCGAACTCGAGGCGATCCTCGGCAGCAGCGAGCAGCTGTTCCAGGCCCAGGCCGCTGCCGGTGCGCTGGTGGCCGGCTCCGACCAGCTGCTCAGCGACAGCGAGTCGCTGTTCAACGCGTTCACCGCATTCGGTTCGCTCACCGACCGCAGCCTGCTTGGCAACATCTGGATCAGCATCCTTGCCGGTCTGCTTGCCCTGGTCGCGATCGCCGGCCTGTTGATCTCGCTCAACCGCGCCCAGCGCGAGCGCTACGAAACCACGATGGAGCTCAATAACCGCAACCAAGAGGCGATCATGCGCCTGCTGGACGAAATGGGTTCGCTCGCCGAAGGCGACCTGACCGTCAAGGCGACGGTCACCGAGGACATGACCGGCGCGATCGCCGACTCGATCAACTTCGCCATCGAGCAGCTGCGCAGCCTCGTGCAGACGATCAACGACACCTCGGTTCAGGTGGCCTCCAGCGCCCAGGAAACCCAGGCCACCGCGATGCATCTGGCCGAAGCGGCCGAGCATCAGGAGCAGCAGATCAATTCCGCGTCCGACCGCATCAACGAGATCGCGGTCAGCATCGACCAGGTGTCGAAGAACTCGGCCGAATCGGCCGACGTGGCGCAGCGCTCGGTCCGCATCGCGACCAAGGGCGCAGGCGTGGTGCGCGAGACGATTGCCGGCATGGACTCGATCCGCGACCAGATCCAGGAAACCTCCAAGCGCATCAAGCGGCTGGGCGAAAGCTCGCAGGAGATCGGCTCGATCGTCGAACTGATCAACGACATCTCCGAGCAGACCAACATCCTCGCGCTCAACGCCGCGATCCAGGCGGCCTCGGCGGGTGAGGCGGGCCGTGGCTTCGCAGTGGTCGCCGACGAAGTGCAGCGCCTCGCGGAACGCGCGACCAATGCGACGCGCCGCATCGAAACGCTGGTCCAGACCATCCAGTCCGATACCAACGAGGCGGTGACTTCGATGGAACAGACGACGTCCGAAGTCGTTGCCGGTGCGCGCCTGGCCGAGGATGCCGGTACGGCGCTCGGCGAGATCGAGAGCGTGTCGACCAACCTCGCCGACCTCATCCAGGGCATCTCGTCGGCCGCGCAGCAGCAGTCCTCCGCTGCGACCAACATCACGACCACGATGCATACCATCCAGTCGATCACCAAGCAGACCTCGCAGGGCGCCAACCAGACCGCCGAGTCGATCGGCAACCTGGCTCAGCTCGCGGCCGACCTGCGGCGCTCGGTCGCCGACTTCAAGCTGCCGGCTTGAGCCACGGAAAGGACTCCATGATCGCCAGTCTTATTCGCGCACGCGCGCGTGGCCTCCGCCATGGAGTCGCCGCATGAGCGGCCTGCGCGATGCCATCGATCACACCATGCTCGGCTGGATCAAGCCGGAGCTGGACGAAGTGCTGCGTCAGGCGCGGGTCGAACTCGAGGCTTTCGCCGAGGATCCGGTCGACACCAGCCGCATGCGCCTGTGTGCCGGCTACCTGCAGCAGGCGCAGGGCACGCTGCACATGGTGGAGCTGTACGCGCCGGAGATGGTGGCCGAGGAGATGGGGCGCCTCGCCGGGGCCCTGCGCGACGGCCTGATCGCCGACCGCGACGCGGCCTGTGCGGCGTTGCTGCGCGGCATGCTGCTGCTGCCCGATTATCTGGAGCGTCTGCAGGGCGGTCACCGTGACATCCCGATCGTGCTGCTTCCGCTGCTCAACGAGCTGCGCGCAGCGCGCGGCGAGGGCGGGCTGAGCGAGAGCATCCTGTTCGCGCCGGATCTGGCGCGCGTGGTGCCCGACACCATGCCGGCCGCAGAAGTCTCCAGCGATCCCGAGGCCGCGCTGCGGCAGCTGCGGGTCGCGTTGCAGGCATGGCCCGAGACGGGCAGTCCGGGCGATACCGCCGCGCTGGTCGCCGGCCTGTCCGCGCTGGCCGCCCGTGCGGACACCGAATCACAGCGGCGCATGCTCTGGGTCGCGTCTCGCGTGGCCCAGGCGCTGGCGGACGGGGCGTTGCCGCCCGCAAGCCACGCGCCGCTGCGCCAGGTATTCGCGAGCGTGGAGCGTGAAATCCGCAACCACGCGCAGGCGCCACTCGACGCGCTGTTGTCGGACGCGGCGCAGGAGCCGACCCGGCAACTGCTGTATCACGTCGCCCACAGCGACGCCGCGCATCCGGCGCTCGACGCCTTGCGCGAGACATTCGACCTGCAGTCCCAGTTGCCCAGCGAAGCCGAGCTCGAACATGCGCGCGGCAGCCTCGGCGGCCGCAACCGCGCGCTGCTCGACACCGTATCCGCGGCTGTCAAGGAAGACCTCCTGAGGGTCAAGGATGCCCTGGACCTGCATCTGCGCATGGGCTCGCGCGATGCCGCCGGCCTGCAGCCGCAGGTCGAAGTGCTCACCGGCGTCGCCGACACGCTCGGCATGCTCGGCCTCGCTGCGGCGCGCAGCGTCGTCCAGCAGCAGCGCGACACCATGCGTGCCATCGTGGACGGGTCGGCGCCGGCGAGCGAGGACACCCTGCTCGATGTGGCCGGCGCGCTGCTGTATGTCGATGCGACGCTCGACGAGCAGGTCGCGCAGCTCGGTGGCGCTGGCCCCGAGACCTCCGACGACACCCTCGCGATGGAAGCGCAGCTGTCGATGACGGTGCTGATGCGCGAGGCGATCGCCAACTTCTCCGACGCGCGCCAGGCGCTCGTGGCGTTTGTCGAGACCGGCTGGGACCACACCGAGCTGCAGGAAGTGCCGCGGCTGCTGGGAGAGGTCCGCGGGGCACTGACGATCCTGGAACTGCCCCAGGCCGCCAGCTATCTGGACGGCGTGCGGCTGTATGCCGAGCACGAACTGATCGCGCGCCGGCGCGTGCCCAACGGTCGCCAGCTCGATACCTTCGCCGACGCACTGGCGAGCCTGGAGTACTACCTCGAGGCCCTGCGCGAACAGCGGCCCAACCGCGCGGACATCCTCGACATCGCGCGCAGCAGCCTCGAAGCGCTGGGCTACTGGCCGCTGCCGGCTTCGTTTGAAACGACCGGCGCCGCTGCAACGGATGCATCCGACGGCCGGGGCGCCCCCGACGCCACGAGTGTCGATGTCGAACAGCTCGCGCGCGGCATCGAGGCGTGGACGCCGCCGGTCGATGCCATGACCGTGCCCGCATCGGTGCCGGCAACGGCATCGGCACCGGCAGCCGAGGCGGCGACGGATGTCGCTGCGTCAGTGCGTAGCGCCCCGACGCCGATGGGTGTTGGCGGCTTCGAGGAGGTCGGCGACGAGATCGATGACGAGATCCGCGAGGTCTTCCTCGAGGAGTTCGCGAGCGAGATCGAGAATCTCGACGCGTTGCTGCCGCGCTGGCGCGCGCAGCCCGACAATATCGAGCTCGTGCGTCCGATCCGGCGGGTCTTCCATACCCTCAAGGGCAGCGGCCGCCTGGTCGGCGCCAAGGCGCTGGGTGAGTTCAGCTGGTCGATCGAAAGCCTGCTCAATCGCGTGATCGAAGGGCGGCCGGCCACCCCGGCGGTGGTCGAGATGATCGATCAGGCCTTCTACACCCTGCCGGAGCTGCAGTCGGTGCTGCGCGGCGAGACCGTGCTGCGCGCCGATCTCGAGACGATGCAGGCCAATGCCGCGCGCATCGCCGCAGGTGACGATGCGATGCCGGCGCGCCCAGCGCCGTTGCAGATCGAAGCCACGCACGAGGCCGAATTGGCCGACGTCGACGCGGATAGCGTCGACGCACCTGCTTTGACCGCCGTGGACAGTGCAGCGGCTGACGCGGATGACAGTGGCACGGTCGAGACCGTGCCTGCCTCGGTCGATGCGTTGCTTCTGGAAATTCTCGACACTGAAGTTCAGGGTCATCTGCGGACGGTCGGCGACTGGCTCGCCGCCATCCGGACCGGTGAGGCTGCCGACGGCGAGCGCCTGCTGCGCGCGCTGCACACCATGCATGGCGCGTTCGCGATGGCCGAAGTGCCCGCGATCGGACTGCTGCTGGGCCCCGCGGAGGAGTACGCCCGCCGCCTGGTCGCGGCCGATGTCGCGCCGGACACGGACGTCGGCCCGGTGCTGGAAGCGGTCTGCAACGCTGCGCGCGACGCGCTGCAGCAGCTGCACCAGCCTGAGCCACGGATCGCCGTGCTGACCGCGCTCTCGGCGCAGGTCGGTGAACTGCGTGACCGACTGCCTGAGGCCCCTGTCGAGCGGTTCGCCTTCGACATGGGCGAGGACATCGACGCCATCGCCAGCAATGACGATGCCGGTGAAGGTGATCGCGAGCCGACGGACTCCGGCGTGGGTGCCGGTGACGACGCCGGCGCCTCGATCGAAGGCTGGGATGCGCGCGACTCGGGATTCGGGATCGGGCCGTCGCAGTGGGACGGCGGCGGACATCCGGTCGAGCACGAGCTGACTGGCCAGGAACCGGGCCTTCCCACGCAGGAAGACCCGGCTCGCGCCGAGCAGATGCGACTCGAAGCCGAACGCTTCGAAGCCGAACGCCTGGAACAGCAGCGCATCGAAGCCGAGCGGCTCGCCCGCGAAGACGCCGAGCGCGCCGAGCAGGCCCGTCTCGAAGCCGAACGCCTCGAGGCCGAGCGTCTGGACCTGGAGCGCCTCGAAGCCGAGCGCGTCGAGGCCGAGCGTCTGGAGCTGGAGCGCATCGAAGCCGAGCGTTTCGCCCGCGAAGACGCCGAGCGCGCCGAGCAGGCCCGTCTCGAAGCCGAGCGTCTCGAGGCCGAGCGTCTGGACCTGGAGCGTCTCGAAGCCGAACGCCTCGAAGCCGAGCGCGTCGAAGCCGAGCGCCTCGAAGCCGAGCGCGTCGAAGCCGAGCGCCTCGAAGCCGAGCGCCTCGAAGCCGAGCGCCTCGAAGCCGAGCGACTTGCCCGCGAAGATGCCGAGCGTGCCGAGCAGGCCCGTCTCGAAGCCGAGCGCCTCGAGGCCGAACGTCTGGAACTGGAGCGTGCCGAGCAGGCCCGTCTCGAAGCCGAGCGTGTGGAACTGGAGCGCATCGAGGCCGAAGGTCTTGAAGCCGAACGTCTCGAGGCGGAGCGCCTGGAGCTGGAGCGCAACGAAGCCGAGCGCCTCGCGCAGGAACAGGCCGCGCGCGAGGAGTCGGAGCGTGTTGCCGAATCCGAGTTTGGACATGAGCAGCCGGAATATCCGGAGGCGTCCGCCGTTGCGGCGGTCGGGCTCGAGCATCTCGACCTGCAGTCGCAGATCGATGCGGCTGTGCTGGCATCGGAACGCCTGCGCTTCGAGCAGGACGAGACCGAGCGCTCCGCGACAGCGACGGCGCAGGGCGAAGCCGAAGCGATCGACGGGGGGATGCCGGTTGCCTTCGCATCGACGGGTTCGGATGCCGACGAGGCGATCGTGAACGCCGTCAATTCGCCAGCGCCGGCGGATGAGCCGTCCGTGGCCGTCACGCCCGAAGCCGCTCAGCCCGCCGACAGCAGCGATATCGACGACGCGCCTGATCTGCCGGCCCATGAAGAGGACCCGGATGCGCCGCTGGCGCTCGACGGCCTCGATCCGGAACTGGTCGACATCTTCGTCGAGGAAGGCATCGACCTGCTCGACCATTCCGACGCGTTGCTGGCGCAGCTGCGCGAGACACCCGACAACCGTGACGCGGTGGCCGGCCTGCAGCGCGATCTGCACACGCTCAAGGGCGGTGCGCGGATGGCCGGGCTGATGGAGATCGGCGAGCTCGGGCACGCGATGGAGACCCTGCTCGAAGCGGTCGCCGAACGCCATCGCACCCTGAAGCGTGGTGATGTGTCGCTGCTCGAACGCGGCTTCGATCGTCTGCACACGATGGTCACCCGTGCCGGCGAACGCCGCGCGATCGGACCCTCGCAGGCCCTGGTCGAGGCGTTCAACGGCACCGCCACGGGCGATGCGCCGGCCGCCTCTCCGGCGCCCGCCCCGGCGTCTGCGAAGGCCGAACTGGCACCGCTGTCGGCACCGCTGCCGCTCGATGCCGGCATTGAGGACGAGGAGACCGCGCTGCGTGGCTCGCAGGAACAGGTCCGCATCCGCGCCGATCTGCTCGACAGGCTGGTTACCTACGCAGGCGAGGTCGCGATCTATCGCGCGCGCCTGGAACAGCAGCTGGGCGGCTTCCGCGCGGCGATGAACGAACTGGCGCAGACCAATACGCGTCTTCGCGACCAGTTGCGCCGGCTCGACATCGAGACCGAAGCGCAGATCGTCGCGCGTTACCAGCGAGAAGGCGACACCTCCGACACGACGTTCGATCCGCTGGAACTCGACCGGTTCTCGACCCTGCAGCAGCTCTCGCGCGCGCTTGGCGAGACTGCATCCGACTTCGGCAGCCTGCAGCAGACGCTCGACGACCAGACCAGTCAGTACGAGACCCTGCTGACGCAGCAGTCGCGGGTCAGCTCGGACCTGCAGGAAGGCCTGATGCGAACGCGCATGGTGCCGTTCGACGGGCTCGTGCCGCGTCTGCGCCGGGTCATGCGTCAGGCCGCGCAGGACACCGGCAAGCCGGTGCAGCTGCAGCTCGAAGGCACCCAGGGCGAGCTCGATCGCAACGTGCTCGAACGCATGGTCTCGCCGCTGGAACACATGCTGCGCAATGCGGTCGCGCATGGTCTCGAGTCGCCGGAAGCACGTCGCAAGGCCGGCAAGCCGGCGGAAGGCCAGGTGCGCATCGCGGTGCGTCGCGAGGGCTCGGAAGTCGTGCTCGAGGTCGGTGATGACGGCGCGGGCCTGGACCGTGCCGCGATCCGCCGTCGCGCCGAGGAACGCGGCCTGCTGCAGGCCGGGGCCGAGGTGGCCGATCCCGATCTGGACGCGCTGATCCTGCAGCCGGGCTTCTCGACCGCGACCGAGGTCAGCCGCCTTGCCGGACGTGGCGTCGGCATGGACGTGGTGGCCAGCGAAGTCCGCCAGCTCGGCGGCACCTTCGACATCCACTCGCGCGCCGGTGCCGGCACCACCTTCACCCTGCGCCTGCCGCAGACGCTCGCCGTCACCCAGGCCGCGTTCGTGCGTATCGGCGAGACCAGCTTCGCGGTGCCGATCGCTTCGGTGCGCGGCGTCGGTCGCATCAGTCGCGCCGAAGCAACGCCCGGCGCGATCTACCGCTACGGCGGCGAGGACTATCTGCTCCACGACCTCGGTCGCCTCGTCGGCCAGCCGCCGGCGCGCGCGGAAGGCCAGCTGCAGATGCCGCTGCTGCTGATCCGTGCGGGTGAGCTGCGCGCAGCCGTCGCGGTGGACGAAATCATCGGCAACCGCGAGATCGTGGTGAAGCCGGTCGGTCCGCAGGTCACATCGATCCCGGGCATCTTCGGCGCCACGATCATGGGCGACGGTCGCGTGGTCGTGATCCTCGACGTCGCACCGCTGGTGCGCCGCTATGGCGCGCACCTCGCTGCCAATCCCGACGCTGCGCTGCACGTGCCCGAACCGGCGCCGGCGGCTCGCGCAGTGCCGCTGGTGATGGTGGTCGACGACTCGGTGACGATGCGCAAGGTCACCGGCCGCGTGCTCGAGCGACACAACTTCGAGGTCATCACAGCGAAGGACGGCATCGACGCGATCGAGCGCATGGACGAACGCGTGCCCGACCTGATGCTGCTCGATATCGAGATGCCGCGCATGGACGGTTACGAGCTCGCGACCCACATGAAGGCCGACGCTCGCCTGCGCGATGTCAGCATCATGATGATCACGTCGCGCACGGGCGAGAAACACCGCCAGCGTGCGTTCGAGATCGGTGTCGACCGCTATCTCGGCAAGCCCTACCAGGAGCCGGAACTGCTGCGCCACGTCTACGAGCTGTTGAACCTGGAGCGCGACGATGCGTGACGCGATCCGGACGGTCGTGCTGGCGCGCGAAGGCGCCGCGCGCGATCGCGTGGTCGAAGCCCTGGTCGAGGCCGGAGCCGATCCGATCACATCGCTCGATCCCGCGCAGCATGCGCCCGATGCCCTCGATGCCCTGGCGCCATCGGTGCTGGTCGTGGTGCTCGATCCCGTCGACGAAGCCGCGCTCGAGCCCTTCGAGCCGCGCTTTGCCGCGCCGGGGATGACGGTGATCTTCGAAGAGGCCGCGCTGGTGCTCGAGCGCAGCGGCTGGGACGCTGCGCGCTGGGTGCGGCATCTCGCGGCGAAACTCCATGGCTTCGGCGACGTGCTGCCTCCATCCAGTGCGAACGAGGCGTCCGTGCCGGAGCCGCTGTCGTTGGAGCTGGACGCGCATACCGACACAGGCGCGCTCGCGCTCGCGGCGTCGGCCGCGCCTGTGGATGTCGAGACCACGCACGAGCCCGGGCCGGCGCTCGACGATTCGACCCATCTCGTCTTCGATCCGGTCGCGGCCGAGTTCGATGCGCCGCTCACGCAGGCCCCTGCTGTGGAATTCAGCTTCGACTTCCAGCTGGCCGACTACGACGAGGCCAGCTACACGCCGCCGGCCGCGCCACCGGGCGAAGTCCGTGACCTGGACGAGAACCTGGCCAGCTGGTCCGAGGCGTCGACACCGGGGTCGGGGTCGACGATCGAAACGACGCCTGACGGCATTGCGGACATCGAGGATGCCGGTGATACGCCCGTCGCCAGCCCGGCGGCGGCTGGGGAGGCCAGCACGTCCCCGCTGACACTGCTCGATGGCGATGCACTGCCCGCGCAGGCCCCCGGGCTCGGAGCGGACGCGGCCGCGCCTGCGACCATGCTCCAGCGCGACATCTCCGATCTCGAGTCCCGCATCGCCGGGCTGAGCCTGGCCGATGCCGACAGCTACGGCCACGGCCCGCGCAAGGGCGTGGTACTCATCGCCGGCGGTCTGGGTGGGCCCGACGCGGTCCGGCAACTGCTCGCTGCATTGCCCGAAGGCTTCCCGCGTCCGGTACTGGTGCGCCTGCAACTCGATGGTGGTCGCTATGACCGCCTGGTCCGGCAGATGGAGCGGGTGACCCCGATGCCGGTGCAACTGGCCGAGCCGGGGATGACGGTCGCCCCGGGCGAGGTCTATTTCCTGCCGCCCGGCGTGCTGCCTGTCATGACTGCGGGCGAGCTGCGGTTCGCCGAAGGCGACGATGTTGGCGGTCTTGCCGACGCGGTACCGGCCGACGACAGCGCCGTACTGTTCCTCAGCGGCGCTGATCCGGCGCTGGTCGACGTGGTGATGGGCCCGGCATGGCAGGGCGCACTGGTGGGCGGGCAGGCGGAGGATGGCTGTTATGACCCGGCCGCCGCGATGGCGGTTGCCGAGCGTGGCGGCCCGTCCGGGACACCCGGTGATATCGCCGACTGGCTGATCGCGCGCTGGATGCCCGGCGCGGGGCGTTTCGATTCCGGAGAACTGTCGCTGTGAGCACCCATGACGAAATCCGCGGCGTGCTGATCCGCGCCGGCACCACCCAGCTGCTGCTGCCCAATGCCTCGATCTCCGAGGTGCTGTCCTACTCGCCGCCCGAAGCGGTGGCCGATGCGCCGGACTGGCTGCTCGGTCGTCTGCGCTGGCGCGGGTGGCGCCTGCCGCTGGTCGCGTTCCCGGTGCTCGCCGGGCAGGGCGACGAACGCGCGGACCTGTCGAGCAAGGTCGTGGTGCTCAAGGCACTCGGCGGCGATGCGCGTCTGCCGTTCTTCGCGCTGCTGACCGAGGGCTTTCCGCGCCTGGTGACGATCGCGGCCGACAAGCTGCTCGATGAATCCCAGGGCGATGACGAGGACGCCCTGCCGTTCGCGGTTCGCGCGCGGGTGCGGCTCAACGACGATGTCGCCCTGATTCCCGACATCGACCGGATCGAACTCTCGGTTCGCGAGGCGCTCGCCGCCTGAGTGCGTGCGCCGGCGCTCAGCCGGCGAGGTCGCCGAAGCGCGCCTGGAGCGCGGCGATCGCGGCCATGCCCGCGGTTTCGGTCCGCAGTATCCGCGGTCCGAGGCGCAGGCCGCCGAACCCCGCAGCAACCAGGGCGGCGCGGTCGTTGGCCGACCAGCCGCCCTCTGGACCGATCGCGAGTACGACGTCACCCGCTGGCGCCGCCAGGCCCGCAATCCCGGTCTCCGCTTCGGGGTCGAGCAGCCAGCGCGCGCTGCTGCCCGGCAACGCGGCGAGCGCGGCGGCCAGCGGCTGCGGCGCCGAGACCTCGGGCACGCGCGCGCGCCAGCTCTGCTCGCAGGCCGAGGTCACCACGCTGCGCCAGTGCGCATGGCGCTTGGCCGCTCGCTCGGCGTCGAGCCTGACCTCGCTGCGATCGCTCGACACCGGCAGGAAGGCTGCGACGCCCAGTTCGGTGGCCTTCTGCAGGATCCAGTCCATCTTCTCGCCGCGCGCGATGCCCTGGACCAGGGTGATCCGCAGCGGCGATTCGACATCCACCGCGCGCGTACCGACGATCTCGGCGCTCGCACCGCGCTTGCCCACCTTGACCAGGCGCGCGTCGTGATCGAAACCGTCGCCGTTGAACAACACGCAGGCGTCGCCCTCGCGCAGGCGCAGCACGCGTACCAGATGCGCGGCGGCATCGTCCGGCAGCTCGATGGACGCACCGGGGCCGAGCGGACGGTCGACGAATGCCCGGATCACGCGCATGCGGTCGCCTCCTCGATCGCCTCGGCCGTGACCGCGGTCAGTAGCTGCAGCTGGGCATCGTCGATGCAATAGGGCGGCATCCAGTAGAGGATGTCGCCGAGCGGACGCAGCAGCACCCCGCGCTCGACCGCATGACGGTAGGCGCGCAGGCCCACGCGCAGCGCAGGGTCGAAGGGCGTGCGCCGGTCGCCATCGCGGGTCAGTTCGAAGGCCACGACCATGCCGGTCCGGCGGGTGTCGGCCACGTGCCGGTGCATGCCGACCTCGGCCGCCAGTGTCGCCATTTTCGCCGCAGTGCCGCGGTTGCGCGCGAGCACGTCGTCGCTCTCGAAGATGTCGAGCGAGGCCAGCGCAGCGGCGCAGGCCAGCGGGTTGCCGGTGTAGCTGTGCGAATGCAGGAAGGCACGTTCGCGCGAGGCATCGAGGAAGCCATCGTAGAGCGCCTGGGTCGCGAGCACCGTCGACAGTGGCAGGAAGCCGCCGGTCAGGCCCTTCGACAGGCACAGCAGGTCGGGCTGGATGCCCGCCTGCTCGCACGCGAACAAAGTGCCCGTGCGACCGAAACCGACGGCGATCTCATCGGCGATCAGGAAGATGCCGTGCGCGTCGCACAGCTCGCGCACGCGCTTGAGATAGACCGGATCGTGCATGCGCATGCCGCCGGCGCACTGGATCAACGGCTCGAGGATCAGCGCGCAGATCTCGCCCGCGTGCTCGTCGAGCAGCTGCGCCAGCGCATCGGCGGCCTCCTCGGCCTGGCCTGCGGCGCTCAGGCCGTCGCGGGCCAGGTAGGCATCGGGCGAGGGCGCGAACACCGACTCGCACAGCAGCGGTGCATAGACCCGTCGATACAGCGGGATGTCGCCCACCGCGAGCGCGCCCAGGGTTTCGCCGTGATAGCCGTTCTGCAGGGCGACGAACTTGGTCCGCTGCGGCGCGTCGCCGCGGTTCTGGAACCACTGGAACGCCATCTTCAGCGCGACCTCGACACCCGCCGAGCCGTTGTCGGCATAGAACACCTTCGTCAGTGGCGCGCGCCCCGGCTCACGGGGTGCGAGCCTGAGCAGGCGTTCGGCCAACTCGACCGCGCGCGGGTGCGTGCAGCCGGCCAGGATCACCTGTTCGAGCGTGCGCGCCTGCGTGGCGATGGCCTCGGCGATGCGGGGTTCGGCGTGCCCATGGAGGTTGGTCCACCAGCTGCTGCCCGAATCGAGGATGCGGCGGCCACCGCTTTCGATCAGCCACGCGCCTTCGCCGCGCTCGATCGGCAGCAGCGGCTGCACGTCGGGGTGTTCGCGCATCTGCGTGCATGGATGCCAGACCGCGGCGAGGTCGCGGGTCCGCCAGTCATTGCCGTCGGCTAGAATGGCCGGATCGTGAATCTGTCCTGTCATCCGCGCATTATCGCCCCGCATCGCCGCGCCCGTGCAGGCGGGAGCGTGCCGGCGTGAGCAAGACACTGCCGACCATCCATGAGGTCACCGAACACGATGCCGCGCTCTATCGCACGGAGCGGCTCGATCTCGAGTTCTCCAATGGCGAGCGCCGGCTCTACGAACGGCTGCACGGGCGTGGCCACGGCGCGGTGATCGTGGTGCCGATGGCCGACGCCGATACCGTACTGCTGGTACGCGAGTACGCCGCGGGCTTTCACCGCTACGAGCTGGGCCTGGTCAAGGGCCGCATCGATGCCGGCGAAACCGCGCTCGAGGCGGCCGACCGAGAGCTCAAGGAAGAGATCGGATTCGGCGCCCGGCGCCTGGAGGCGCTGCGATCGATCTCGCTGGCGCCGCAGTACATGAGCCACCAGGCTACGCTGGTCCTCGCGCGCGATCTCTATCCCGAGCGGCTGGCCGGCGACGAGCCCGAGGAGCTTGAAGTGGTGCCGTGGAAGCTCGATGCCTTGCACGAGCTGATCCTGCGCGAGGACTTTTCCGAGGGCCGCTCGATCGCTGCCCTGTTCATCGTCCGCGACTGGCTGCGCCACCACGGTGGCTGAGGCCGCCGCCCCCGTATCCGGGCATGTGCGCGAGGGCGTCATAGCGATCGCCCGCGCCGCAGCCGAGGCCATCTTGCGGATCTACGCCGACGAGTTCGACGTCGTCCGCAAGGCCGATGCCAGCCCGGTCACCGCCGCCGATCTGGCTGCGCACCACATCATCGTCGATGGCCTGAAGGCGCTCACCCCGGGGATCCCGGTGCTGTCGGAGGAATCGGCCGACACCGTGCCGACCGCGACGCGCCGCAGCTGGACGCGGATGTGGCTGGTCGATCCGCTCGACGGCACGCGGGAGTTCGTCAAGCGCAACGGCGAATTCACGGTCAACATCGCGCTGATCGAAGCGGGGCTCGCGACCTTCGGCGTGATCCAGGCACCGGTGACGGGTGAGCTGTGGCATGGCGCGCCCGGGCTCGGCACCTTCAAGCGCGAAGGTGCGCGCGACATCGCACTGCACGCGCCGCGGCGCCATGGCGATTGCGGGCTGCGTGTCGCCGCGAGCCGGTCACATCGCGATCCACGGACGACCGCGCTGCTCGCCCGTATCGGCGATGCAATGCCGGTGGCGCTGGGATCGTCATTGAAATTCTGTCGCCTCGCCGAAGGCGGCATGGACGTCTATCCCCGCTTCGGTCCGACCAGTGAATGGGATACGGCGGCCGGCCAGGCGATCCTTGAGGGCGCCGGCGGCGTTGTGCTCGACCCGCGCGGCCGACCGTTCCGCTACAACCAGCGCGACACGATCCTCAATGGCGACTTCATCGCGCTGGGCGATCCGGGCCTGCCATGGCGCGACTGGGTCGGGTCCCGCGGCTGAGCGCCATCCCACGCAGCGGACGCGCGCTGCCACGCGCTGCACCGCTCGCTAGACTCGGCGCCACCTTCCGTCTCGCCACAGGAATTCCCATGCCGCATGCCCCGGGCGACATCCGCCGCATTCTCGAGATCATGGCGCGTCTGCGCGATCCGCAGTCCGGCTGCCCCTGGGATCTGGAGCAGGATTTCGCATCGATCGCCGCCTACACCATCGAGGAAGCCTACGAGGTCGCCGACGCGATCGATCGCAAGGATCTTCCCGGCCTGTGCGACGAACTGGGCGACCTGCTGTTCCAGGTCGTGTTCCATGCGCGGATGGCCGAGGAGCAGGGCGCCTTCGCATTCGGCGAGGTCGTCGACGCGATCAGCGACAAGATGATCCGCCGTCATCCGCACATCTTCGGCGACGCCTGTGCCGGTGACGCGCAGACGGTGCTGCGCAACTGGGAGGCGATCAAGCGTGCCGAACGCGCGGCGGCGGGCGAGACCGATGTCTCGGCGCTGGCCGGCATCGCCCGTGGACTGCCCGAGTGGCAGCGCGCGGTGAAGTTGCAGCAGCGTGCCGCGCGGGTCGGTTTCGACTGGCCGGGGCCGGCGCCGGTGATCGACAAGCTGCACGAGGAGATCGATGAAGTCCGCGCGGAGTTCGCTGCGATCGCCGCCGACCCCGGCGACAGCGGGGCGCAGGCGCGGCTGGAAGAGGAGATCGGCGACCTGCTGTTCGTCGCGGCAAACCTGGCGCGACACGCGAAGGTCGATGTCGGCAGCGCGCTGCGCCGCGCGAACCACAAGTTCGAGCGCAGGTTCCGCGCGATGGAAGCGATGGCGGAAGCCGATGGCACGCCGCTGGCGGGGCAGGGGCTCGACGCCCAGGACGGCTACTGGCTGCGCGCCAAGCAGGCTGAACGCGATCCATGAAGGTCCTGCTGCTGTTCGTTGCGACGGCGCTGGCCGAGATCGTCGGTTGTTATCTGCCGTGGCTGTGGCTGCGCCAGAACGGCAGCCCTTGGCTGTTGGTGCCGGCAGCGTTCGCGCTCGCGGCCTTTGTCTGGCTGCTGAGCCTGCATCCCACTGCAACGGGCCGCGTATACGCGGCCTACGGCGGGGTCTATGTCGCGGTCGCGTTGTTGTGGCTGTGGCGCGTGGATGGCGTCGCGCCGAGCCGCTGGGACCTGCTCGGCGCCGGGCTGTGCCTGGCGGGCATGGCGATCATCATGCTCGCGCCGCGCAGCGGCTGAGCCGGTTGACGCGCGCCGGGCCCGGTGCGATCAATGGTGCAACGACTCTCCGGGCAGACCGATGCAGCGATTCGCCAGCTTTCGCGAGTTCTATCCGTTCTATCTCGGCGAACATGCGCACGCGGTGTCGCGGCGCCTGCATTTCATCGGCAGCTGCGGCGTGCTGGTCCTGCTCGGCGTCGCGCTGTGGCAGCGCAACGCCTGGTGGCTGCTCGCGGCGCTGGTCTGCGGCTATGGCTTCGCCTGGGTGGGGCATTTCTTCTTCGAGAAGAACCGGCCCGCCACGTTCCGGCACCCGCTGTATTCCTTCATGGGCGACTGGGTGATGTTCAAGGACATCCTGACCGGACGCATCCGCTTCTGAGGCCGTCGGCTCCCCGCGCGGCAGGGCGACGCGCCCGTCTTCGTTCGACCGTCCACGCGAACGGTCATTCCAGAAAGATCAGCCAGGCCGCCACGATGATGAGGGCGAAGCCGGCCCAGTGGTTCCACTTCAGCGGCTGGTCGAGGTACCACGTGGAGAAACCGGCAAAGACCAGCAGGGTGATCACCTCCTGCATGCCCTTGAGCTGCGGCGCGGAGTAGACCGTTGCGCCGATGCGGTTGGCCGGCACCATCAGGATGTACTCGAAGAACGCGATGCCCCAACTGACGACGATGACGGTCAGAATCGGCGCGCTCCGGTATTTGAGGTGCCCGTACCAGGCGAACGTCATGAAGATGTTCGAGCCCACCAGCAACAGGATCGGGAGATAACGTTCGTAGCCGGTCATGGCGCAGGGTCAGGGACGGGGGAGCGCCGATCGTAGCGCCGGAGGCCCCAGCCATGGCGACATACGGAATCTTCACAACTCGTGCACTTCAAAAATGAGAGTTTCACAAACCTTAATCCATTGCACCAGGTCTGGAGTTTGTTCATGCGCGCAGGTCAGGAACCCGGGGGTCTCGTCCTCATCGTCGAGGACAATCGCAACATCTCCGAGATGGTCGGCGAATATCTGGAAGGTCGGGGCTTCGAGGTGGACTATGCCGCCGACGGCCTCGACGGCTACCGCCTGGCGACCGAGAACAACTACGACGTCATCGTCCTCGACCTGATGCTGCCGCGCCTGGACGGCATCGAAGTCTGCAAGCGGCTGCGCGAGGACGCGCGCAAGTCGACGCCCGTGCTGATGCTGACCGCGCGCGACACCCTGGACGAGAAGCTCACCGGGCTGAGTTCGGGGGCAGACGACTACCTGACCAAGCCGTTCGCGATCCAGGAGCTTGAGGCGCGCCTGCGGGCGCTGATCCGCCGCGAACGCCGCCAGGTCGGCTCGGAAGTGCTCAAGGTCGCCGATCTGGTGCTCGATCCGGCCAGCATGCGCGCCACGCGCGGAGGTACCGAGCTGCAGCTCTCGCCGATCGGCATGAAACTGCTGACGATCCTGATGCGCGAATCGCCGCGTGTGGTCAACCGCCAGGAGATCGAGCGCGAGATCTGGGGCAACAGCCTGCCCGACTCCGACACCCTGCGCAGTCACCTGTACAACCTGCGCAAGATCATCGACAAGCCCTATGAGAAGCAGTTGCTGCACACCGTGCAGAGCGCCGGCTACCGGATCGCCGACATCGAACAGTCGCCGGCCTGAGCCGATCTAGCGCTCCACGATGCCCCAAGGTCTTCCCAACCGCATCCGCGATGCGTTCACGTTCCAGGCGGTCATTGCCGGTCTGACGCTGATCGTCTGCGTCATGACCGCGGCCTTCATCGGCCGCGAGGTCGTCGCGCGGCAATGGCTCCGCGCGGAGGCCGATGTCTGGTGGCAGGCGCGCGGTACCGACGTGGCGTATCCGCCGCCCTTCGGCGTCAACCTGCAGGGATATTTCGTGCCCGACGACGGCAGCGCGCTGCAGTCGATCGTCGGCGCGGAGCGGGCGATGGGTAGCGTCGTGCGCTTCAAGGATGCCCCCGAGGGCTTTTCGCCGCGTAGCGACACCGAAGGCGTGCTGCTCGTCGACCGTCGGCCGGGCGGCACCCTCTACCTCGCCGCTTCGCTGTCGTTGTTCGATCGTATCCTCGCGCTCGCGGCCGGAGCGCTGGCGCTGCTGATGATGGCGACCATGTTCGTCGTCTCCTGGATGACCTATCGCACTTCCAGGCGGATCGTGTTGCCGATCCATCGGCTGGCCGACGAGGTTGCACGCTGGAACCCGTCCGACGACGGCGACGGCGTGCCGCCGCCGCTGTCGACCCGCGAGGACACCGGCCGCGAGGCGCGCGCGCTCACCAGTGCGCTGCTCGGGCTGGGCGAGCGCATCAGCGCCTTCGTGCGGCGTGAGCGCGAGTTCACCCGCGATGCCAGCCATGAGCTGCGTACCCCGCTGACGGTGATCCGGGTGGCCAGCGACATGATCGCGTCCGACCCGGCCACGCCACCGCACCAGCAACGGCCGCTGCTGCGGATCCGGCGCGCCACCCAGGACATGGAAGCGGTCATCGATGCGCTGCTGGTGCTTGCTCGCGAGCGCGGCGTGATGCCACAGAGCGAGATCTTCGGTGTGGTCGAGGTGGTCGAGGAAGAACTCGACAAGGTCCGGCCGCTGTTCGAGGGCAAGCACCTCACGCTCGAACTCGACGTCCAGGCCCGCCCGCGGCTCGACGCCCCGCCGCGCGTGCTCGGCGTGATGCTGGGTCACCTGCTGCGCAACGCCTGGGCATTCACCGAGACCGGTGGCGTGGCAGTGATCGTCATGAACGACCGGATCATCGTGCGCGACAGCGGCATCGGCATGACCGCCGACGTGCTCAAGCGCGTCTACGACCCGTTCTATCGCGCAGACCCGTTTTCACAGTCGGGCAAGGGGATCGGCCTGTCCATCGTGCGCCGTCTGGGCACGCGCTTCGGCTGGCCGGTCGCACTGGAAAGTGCCGCCGGCGAGGGCACCACGGTCACCGTCGTGTTCCGGGACCGCCTGGTCTGAACCGCTTGAGCCGCGGCTGAGCGCCCGATCAGGGAAACTGCGACGCGCAGTCAACTGTTTCGTGCCTGGTGCGTTAGCGTGTGCAGTCGTCACTCCAGACCTGACCCATGTCGAAGAGCACCAAGCCCCGCCGTCGCGCCGTGCCGCGATTCGTTCCCGTCCTCCTGATCGCCGCGGTCGCTGCCGGCGGCATGTGGTGGTGGTCGCAGCGCACGGCCGCAGGCGGTGAGGACGCCTGGCGCACGACGCCGGTCGAGCGCGGCGACATCCGCGTGGTGATCTCGGCCACGGGCACGCTCAGTGCGACTTCGACGGTGACCGTGGGCAGCCAGGTCTCCGGCCAGATCACCGAGGTGCTGGTGGACTTCAACGACACCGTCGAGCAGGGCCAGGTGCTGGCCCGCATCGATCCGGCGACCTACCAGGCGCAGATCGAGCAGGGCTCGGCCCAGATCAACAGCGCCCGCGCCGCATTGGCGCAGGCCCAGGCGGCATTGCGCAATGCGGAGCTGGATTACGAGCGCAAAACCGCGCTGGCCGGGCAGCAGCTGGTCGCGCGAAGTGATGTCGACCTCGCGCGCACCGCGCTCGAGCAGGCCCGCGCGCAGGTACGCTCGGCGCAGGCGCAGATCGTGCAGCAGACCGCCTCCACCCAGACCTCGCGCATCAACATGGAGCGTACGGTGATCCGCTCGCCGGTGGACGGCACCATCCTCACCCGCTCGATCGAGCCCGGGCAGACGGTCGCGGCGAGCCTGCAGGCGCCCGAGCTGTTCACGATCGCCGAGGACCTGCGCAAGATGCGGATCGAACTGGCGGTCGACGAGGCCGACATCGGCCAGGTGCAGGTGGGCCAGGCCGTGACGTTCACCTCTGACGCGTTCAACGACCGGCGTTTCAGCGGCACCGTGGAGCAGGTCCGGCTGGCGGCGACGACGACCAACAACGTGGTGACCTATCCGGTGGTCGTGGCCGTCGACAACGCCGACGGCACCCTGCTGCCCGGGCTGACGGTCAATGCCGAGATCGAAGTCAGCAATCGCGAGAATGTGCTGAAGGTCGCCAATGCCGCGCTGCGTTATCGGCCGGCCGATGCCGCCGACATCCCGGCTGCGCAGCCTGCCGGCGGTTCGGCGCCGCGCGGCGGCGGCCTTGCCGACGACCTGGCTGCCGCTGCCGCCGCCATGCAGCTCGATGCACGCCAGCAGGCGGCGTTCGACAGCGCTTTGGCGACGATGCGCGAAAGCCAGCAGGCGGCGCGCCCGAGCGGGCAGGGCGGCCAGGGGGGTGGCGGGCGTTCCGGCGGTATGCCGGCCGGTGGTCCACCGCCCGGCATGCCACCGGGCGGCAGCGCCCGCAGCGATCCCGGCGTCCAGGCGCAGATCCGCCAGCGGATGATGGATCGCTTCCAGCAGACGTTCGCCGAGTTCACCGCAACGCTCGATGCGACGCAGCGCGCGCAGTGGAACCGGACGCTGGCGGCCACCGTCGGCGCGACCCGCGTGACCATCTACCGCCTCGTCGGAGGTCGCCGCGAAGCTGTACCGGTGCGACTGGGTGCCAGCGACGGCAGCGCGACCGAAATCGCGGGCGCGGTGGCCGAGGGCGACCTGATCGTCACCGGCGAGCGCGCGGCCGCCCGATGAGTGCGTCCACGCCGCCGCCCGTGGTCCGGCCGCCGGTCATCGAGACCCGCGCGCTGGAGAAGGTCTATTCGGCCGGGACCGAGGCCGAGGTCGTCGCGCTCAAGGGCGTGGACCTGACGATCGCGCACGGTGAGTTCGTCGCGATCATGGGCCCGTCGGGTTCGGGCAAATCGACGCTGATGAACCTGATCGGTTGTCTCGATACGCCGACCGGCGGCCAGTATCTGTGCGACGGCATCGACGTCGCCACGCTCGACCGTGAGCAACTGGCCGAGCTGCGGCGGGACAAGATCGGCTTCGTCTTCCAGGGCTTCAACCTGTTGCCGCGTATGAGTGCGCTGGAGAATGTTGCGATGCCACTGGGCTATGCACGCGTGCCCCACGACGAACGCGCCGGCCGGGCGCGCGACGCGCTGGCAGCCGTAGGCCTGGCGAACCGCGGTGGCCATCGGCCGAGCGAGCTGTCCGGTGGACAGCAGCAGCGCGTGGCGATCGCGCGCGCGCTGATCAACCGTCCGCCGGTCCTGCTGGCCGACGAGCCGACCGGCGCGCTCGACACGAAGACCGGCGAGGAGATCCTCGCCCTGTTCAAACGCCTGTGCGTCGAGGGACATACGGTGGTGCTGATCACCCACGATCCCGACATCGCCGCGCATGCCGATCGCACGATGGTGATGCGTGACGGCGAGCTGCACGAGGAAGGCCCCTTCGATACCCGCATCGCGCAGGCGTCCGCCGGAGTCACGCCATGACCTATCTCGACGTACTGCGCACGGCGATCTTTGCACTGCGCGGCAACTGGATGCGCAGCGCCCTGACGTCGCTGGGCGTGATCATCGGCATCGCTGCGGTGATCGTCATGGTGTCGGTGGGCCAGGGCACGCAGGCCGAGATCGATCGCATGGTGTCGGGGCTGGGTTCGCAGCGGCTCGACATCTCGCCCGGTTCGCGGCGTACCACGGGGGGCGCGCGCCAGGCCAGCAGCAGCTTCTTCACCCTGAGCGAGGGCGACGCCGAGGCGATCCGCGAAGAGATTCCGGAAGTGCAGCTGGTGTCGGGCTCGCTGCGTGGCAACAGCCAGATCGTATTCGGGGAGAAAAACTGGGCGAGCACCTGGCAGGGCGTGCAGCCCGACTTCTTCGAGATCAACGGCTGGACGATCGTCGAAGGATCGGGGTTCGAGCCCCACGACTACAGCGGCGCCGGCAAGAGCGTGATCATCGGCGAGACCGTGCGCCGCGAATTGTTCGGCGAAGACAGCGGCGTCGGGCAGACGGTGCGGATCGGGCGCACGCCATTCACCGTGGTCGGCGTGCTGAACTCCAAAGGCCAGGGCGGCTTCGGCCAGGACCAGGACGACGTGATGATGGTCCCCCTGGAAACCGGTCGCCGCCGGCTGCTCGGGGCGATGGGCCTGCCGGCCGGGGCAGTGATGCAGATCGCACTCACGGTCGCGAACGCCGACGCCCTGCCCTACGTGCAGGGCGAGGTCGAAGCCCTGCTGCGCCAGCGCCATCGCATCGCGCCCGGCGGCGAGGATGACTTCGCCGTGCGCAACATTTCCGAGATCGTCGCCACGCGGACGGCGACTACCCGGCTGATGTCGCTGCTGCTGGGCGCAGTCGCGACGATCTCGCTGATCGTCGGCGGCATCGGCATCATGAACATCATGCTGGTGTCGGTGACCGAGCGGATCCGTGAGATCGGGCTGCGCATGGCGGTCGGCGCCGGGCCGACCGATGTCCGTCGCCAGTTTCTCGCCGAGGCGATGCTGCTCTCGCTTGGCGGCGGTGTGCTGGGCATCGCGATCGGAGTGGGCGGCGCCCTGCTGGTCGGCCATTTCAGCGACCTGCCGACCGCGCTCAGCAGCCAGGTGGTGCTGCTTGCTGCGGGGTTCTCGGTCGCCACCGGGCTGTTCTTCGGCTATTACCCGGCGCGCAAGGCGTCCCAGCTCGATCCGATCGAGGCGCTGCGCCAGCAGTAACGGCGCGTCGTCTGCTCGGTGAGCGCCGTGCGCTGAACAGGTGCGGCCGCCGACCTAGGGTCGCTCCCAGATTGAGCCGCGCGCCGGGCAACGCGAAGGTGGCGTATCGGCCGCGACCGCGCGCATGCGCGTCGCGGCCCGCAGCTTCCGATCTGGAGACGATGCAATGACCGCAATTGCAGGTGGCACCCACAACATCGCCTGGGGAGACACCCTCTCCGGGCTCGCGGCCCGCTATGGGACCTCCGTCGACGCCCTGATGGCGGCAAACAGCAAGATCAGCAATCCTGATCTGATCTACGCAGGCGACACCCTGGTGGTGCCCGGCGCGGCCGGCGCAGGCCGGGGCGCGCCGGCCGATACCGTTGCCGGGCCCGGCGCGGTGGGAGGTCCTGGGACCGTTACCGGCAACAATGCGGCCGCGATCGCCGAGCAGTTCATCGGGCGCAACGCCGGCGAACTGAAGTACAGCGACGAGCTGCCGATGCAGTCCTGGGTACCCAACAACGTCAACTGCGCCAACTTCGTGTCCGCCGTGCTGCAGAAGGCAGGCCTGATCGAACCGGGGCAGGCCAGCGCATCGGTCGACCAGCTCGCCAACAATCTCAAGGGGGACGGGTGGCAGACCGTCTCGCTGCAGAACGCGAAACCGGGCGACGTGGTGCTGATGCAACGCGATGGCCAGTCGCACGTCGTGCTGTTCGCCGGCTTCGACAATGGCCGGCCGACCTTCATCGGCTCCAACAACGTCAATGCCGACGGCTCGCAGCGGGTGAGCTGGGGTGGCGCGTCGGGCAACTACGAGATCATCACCCCGTCACGTTGACCGACGGGCGTCGAACCAGAGGCCGGCCTTCGCCGGCCTTTTTCGGGTTCGCCGGTCAGAAGCCGAACAGCTGACGCGGCGCGGCATGCGCCTGTGGCCAGGTGAGCCAGCTCACGTCGGATGGACCGATCGAGTGATCGACGAGAGTCCATTCCACCGGCTCGCCATCGCCGGCCTGCGCGCTCGGGACATCTGCACCGCCCGCATCCTCCGCGACGTCGAGCACGCGCTCGGGCGCGACCGCCGCCGCACCCTCAGCCGCAGGGGCGGTCGCCTGCAGCAGGGCCACGTAGACATCCGACATCCCGCCCGCGGCAGCGCGCTCGGCATAGGGCGTGCCTGCGTAATCGGGACGTCCGCCATCGGCCCCATGCATCGTGCCCTGCAGGAAGGCCCATTGGCCCAGGCGGTCCAGGCGCTCCACCTCCACATGGATGGCGTCGCCGAATCGGGCCCGCACCGGCTCGGTGGCTGCCTGCAGCAGTGCTTCGTAGCCGGGATCTCCCGGCCGTTGCGGCGACACGGTGGACTGGGCGAATACAGGCTGCATGACGGCTCCGAGTAGCAACGCAGCAAGGGCTGCGGGAACAGGATGGCGCATCGACGACTCCAGCGGAAAGCCAGGTGGGATGCAGTGTGGCCCGACGCGGATTTCCGGACGGTGAAACACGCGGGTGGCCACGCAAGCTGCAGCGGGTGCGCTGGCCGCGCGATCGAACCCCGAACGCGACGAGGGCGCCCCGGTCGGGACGCCCTCGAACGATCACGACGCTCAGCGGGTATAAAGCAGGCGGTTCGGCGAGCCCGAGCCGACGCCGCTCAGCCGGTTCGTCGTCGCATTGCTGTAGAGCCAGTTGCGTACCGTGGCCGGCGAAGCGGACGGGTTGTTGGTCAGGTACAGCGCCGCCGCACCGGCGACATGGGGCGACGCCATCGACGTGCCACTGATGCTGTTGGACGCCGAGGTGCTGGTGTGCCAGGCCGAGGTGATGGCGCTGCCGGGCGCGAAAATGTTCACGCAGCTGCCGATATTGGAGAACGAGGAGCGCGCGTCTGTCCGCGTGCTCGAGCCGACGGTCACCGCATTGGCCACGCGCGCAGGCGAGTAGTTGCAGGCATTGGCGCCGTTGTCGTTGCCCGCGGCGACAACCACGGTCACGCCACTGCTGATGAGGTTGTTGGTCGCGGTGTCGGTCGCGGACGATGCGGGTCCGCCCAGGCTCATGTTCGCCACGGCCGGCAGCACACGGTTCGCACGGACCCAGTCGATGCCGGCGATGATCGTCGAGTTGGAGCTTCCCCCCGAGCAGCCGAACACCCGGACCGGCACCAGCCGCACCTGCTTGGCGACGCCCCAGGTGGTGCCGCCGACCGTGCCCGCGACGTGCGTGCCATGCCCGTTGCAGTCGTTGGTGCCGCGGCCGTCGTTGATCGCCGAATAGCCCGAGAGCAGGCGCGAGCCGAACTGGGTGTGCCCGGCGCGGATGCCGCTGTCGATGATGTAGGCGCGCACGTTCGCGGCCAGCGGGGTGTAGATGTAACTGCCATTGAGTGGCAGGTCGCGCTGGTCGACCCGGTCCAGTCCCCAGGTCGCGCCGGTCTGGGTGGCCGACAGCTCGATGTAGCCGTCTTCCTCGACGAACTCGACACGGGGATCGTTGAGCAGGCGCGCAAGCTTGCGCTCGTCGGCATCGACGACCATGCCGTGCAGGGCGTGGGTATAGAGCTGGCTGACCGGCAGGTCGTAGCGGGCGGCGATGTCGACCACGCGCTTCTCCACCTCCGCAGCGATCGCCGCATCTGCCGAGCCGGCCAGGGCCTTGTCGAGACGACCCGCCTGGCGGTCTGCATCGACCTGTTCTCGGATGTCGCCGCTGTTGAAGACGACGATGTACTTGCCGGGGATGGCGTTCTCGACCTTGCGCAATTCCGCGGCGAAGGCGGGCGCGGCGAGCACGGCGGACACGGCGAGGACGAGCAGGTGCTTGCGGATCATGGCTGGGTTCCTTGACGAAGTTGGTCTGTCGGCGGTTGTTTCCCTGTTCCTGCAGTTCAAGGCACGCGAATGCATACCGGTCCGAGGACGCTGGCAAGTGCGGCGCCGACTGTCAATGAACGGGGAACCCTCCACACGCCATGCCCTTTTGCACTGTGCGGCGGGACACGGAAATCGGGCTGTAATCGTTTCAAGTGCTGACGCGACTCATTCCCAGTGCGCAGCGCCGATGGGCGAGCCACCTCTGGAGGCGCGCGTATGCCTGGCGCTGAAGGCCCGCCCGTTCTCGCCCGAGCACATTTTCCGGCGATTCCCCCGACCCCCGACCACGGCGCGCGGTGTGGCCCTGCTTCACAGCCGCAGTCGCGGTCGACCCCGGCCTTTTGCTGGTCGCTGTGATCCTGCTGTCAGCGTGCCGCGACCGCCGTCAGCGCAGCAGATAGGGTCCGATGATCTCGCGCCACAAGGCATAGCCCGCGGCGTTCATGTGCAGGCGATCGGCGATGAAGAGTTCTTCGCGCGGCAGTCCGTCGGCGCCCAGCATCGGCGTGAACACATCGATGTAGGCGATGTTGCGCTGGCGCGAAGCCCAGGTGCGCAGCGCCTCGTTGGTCTCGCGCTGGATCCCGAGCAGGTGCACTCTCGACGGGCTCGGCTTGATCCCGAGCAGGGCGACCGGCGTCCCGGGCAGGGCCGACTGGACGCGGGCAACGAATGCCCGGGTATCGGCGACGACCTGGGCCGGCGTGCGGCCTTCGGAGATGTCGTTGTCGCCGGCATAGAGCACGATCTGGCGCGGCCGATAACGCAGGGCCACTTCCTCGGCGTACCAGACCGCATCGCGAACCTGGGAGCCCCCGAAGCCCCTGTTCAGCACGGTGACGCCCGGGAAATCCCGCTTGAGACTCTCCCACATGCGCACCGACGAACTGCCCGTGAAGACCACGGGCCGCGCGGGCGGCGGCGTGGCGACGTCCTCGGCGGCGAATCGCGCCATGTCCGTGGCCCATTCGGGCGACGACACGGGATCCAGCGGGGCTTGGACCACGTTGCGCCCGGCGCAGCCGGCCAGCAGGCCCAGAACGATGAGCGCGGCGGCCAGCAAGGCGCGGGCTGCAGGGAGATGTTGCGTGCGCATTGCAGAGTCTCCGGATCGGTCGCCACGCCAGTTCAACAGCCACGGACGGGCGATGCAAACCGCGAGCGGCCGACGTGGCGCCGTGGACGTGTCAGAATTGGCGCTTCACGACTGTATGCGCGGTCCCCCATGTCACCGACTGTTGCGCGGCCCGTGTCGGGCCGTTTTGGCGTCCGCGCCCCGTGTCGCGCTCCGCCGGAGGCGCGGTGACCGATGGCGGACGGAATCGGTCATCGGCCACGCGGTCTGGGCCGCATCTTCCGGGCGACGGTCTGGTCGTGGCAGGGATTGCGCGCGGCCTGGCTGCACGAGTCTTCGTTCCGGCTCGAGGTCTACCTGCTGGTGGTGTTCGCGCCGCTGGCACTGTGGCTGGGTGTCAACGGGCTGGAGCGCGCACTGTTGCTCGGCAGCTGCCTGCTGGTGCTATCGGTGGAACTGCTCAATTCGGCGATCGAGACCGTGATCGAACGCTATGGGCCGGAGCACCACGAGCTCGCGGGCCGGGCCAAGGACATGGGTTCGGCCGCTGTGTTCGTCGCGATGCTCAACGTACTGGTGGTGTGGGGCCTGATTCTGCTGCCGCGTTGGCTTTGAGCGCGACAGACTGCCCCGCACCGATGGAAACACAATCGAGGACCTCTTCCCCATGATGGAATTGCTTACCGACCCGCAGGTCTGGATCCTGCTGATCACCCTCAGCGCGATCGAGATCGTTCTGGGCATCGACAACCTGGTGTTCATTTCGATCGCCGTCGCCAAGCTGCCCCTGGAACAGCGCGAGTTCGCGCGCAAGTTCGGCATCGCGGTTGCCTGCGTCACCCGCATCGGCCTGCTGCTGATGCTCGCGTGGCTCGCAGGGCTGACCGATCCGCTGTTCGCCGTATTCGGACGCGGCATATCGGTGCGTGATCTGGTGCTGATCCTCGGCGGCCTGTTCCTGATCGTGAAGGGCGCGATGGAGATCCGCGAGCAGCTCAAGGGCGAGGACGGCGAAGCGCACGGCACGCTCGGCAAGGCGACCGCGTCGTTCGGCACGGTGATCGCGCAGATCGCGGTCATCGACATCGTGTTCTCGCTCGACTCGGTGATCGCCGCGGTCGGCATGGCCGGCGACTACGTGCCGGTGATGGTCTGCGCGATCCTGCTGGCGGTGGCGGTGATGCTGGTGGCGGCGCAACCGCTCGGCAAGTTCATCGACGCGAACCCGACGGTGAAGATGCTGGCGCTGGCCTTCATCGTGCTGATCGGCGCGTACCTGCTGCTCGATGGCGTGGGCGTGCACATTCCCAAGGGCTACATCTATGGCTCGATGGGGTTCTCCGCCGCGGTCGAGCTGCTGAACCTGTGGGCCAAGCGCAACGCGATGCGCGTGCGCGGCGAGCGCACGCCGCCGGTGGATGAGCCCACCGACCCGATGCCGCGCTGATCCGATGACGATTCTCCACCAGATCGATCCGATCGCCCTGCAGCTGCCACAGATCGGTCCCTTCCAGCCCTCGGTGCACTGGTACGGCGTGATGTACCTGCTGGCCTTCGCCAGTGCGTGGCTGCTCGGGCGCGCGCGGATCCGCGCCGGCCGGTTGCCCGGCGTGGACGAGGAGGCCTTCGGCGACCTGCTGTTCTACGGCATCCTCGGCGTGATCCTCGGCGGCCGCATCGGTTACGTGCTGTTCTATGCGACCGGCGAGCTGCTGGCCGACCCGCTGATGCTGTTCAAGGTCTGGGATGGCGGCATGAGCTTCCACGGGGGCCTGCTGGGCGTGCTGGTGGCGGCATGGCTGTGGTCGCGCCGGCAGCGGCTGCACTTCTTCGACGTCATGGATTTCGTCGCTCCCCTGGTGCCGCTGGGCCTGGGCCTGGGCCGGATCGGCAACTACATCGGCGCCGAGCTGTGGGGCAAGTACACGCAGGCCGGCTGGGGCGTGGTGTTCCCGACCGACCCCGTGTTCCGCGGCTGGTCCGCCGAGCGGCTGCAGGCCGAGTTCGCGGCCGGCGCGCTGGACCAGTTCGCCCGGCATCCCTCGCAGCTCTATCAGGCCTTCCTCGAGGGCGTGGTGATGTTCGTGCTGGTGTGGGGGTTCTCGCGGCAGCCGCGCCGCCGCTACGCGGTCTCGGGCCTGTTCGCGCTGCTCTACGGCGTGTTCCGGTTCCTGGTCGAGTTCGTGCGTGTGCCCGATGCCGACCTCGGCTATCTGGCCTTCGGTTGGTTGACGATGGGGCAGGTGCTGTCGATCCCGCTGATCGCATTGGGTCTGTTCCTGCTGTGGCGTTCGCGCACCGCGCCGGTGTTGCTGCCGCTGGTACCCGCGACGGCGAGGGTGGACTGACGTGCAGGCGTATCTCGAGCTGCTGCGCCACGTACTCGAACACGGCAACGACAAGGCCGACCGCACGGGCACCGGCACCCGCAGCGTGTTCGGCTGGCAGATGCGTTTCGACCTGGCGCAGGGCTTCCCGCTGGTCACGACCAAGAAGCTGCACCTGCGCTCGATCATCCACGAGCTGTTGTGGTTCCTGCAGGGCGACACCAACATCGAGTATCTCAAGGCGCACAAGGTCGGCATCTGGGACGAATGGGCCGATGCCCACGGCAATCTCGGCCCGGTCTACGGCAAGCAGTGGCGGCGCTGGACCGGCAGCGACGGCCGCGAGATCGACCAGATCCGCTGGGTCGTCGACGAGATCCGCCGCAACCCGGACTCGCGTCGGCTGATCGTCAGTGCCTGGAACGTCGCCGATCTTCCGGACATGGCCCTGATGCCCTGTCACACGATGTTCCAGTTCTACGTGGTCGACGGAAAGCTCAGCTGTCAGCTCTACCAGCGCAGCGGAGACATCTTCCTCGGGGTGCCGTTCAACATCGCCAGTTACGCGCTGCTGACCCACATGGTTGCGCAGGTGACGGGGCTGGGGGTCGGCGATTTCGTGCACACGCTCGGTGACGCCCACCTCTACTCGAACCACTTAGAGCAGGCGCGCGAGCAGCTCGCACGTGCGCCCCGGCCGCTGCCGACGCTGCGCCTGAACCCCGAGGTGACCGATCTGTTCGCGTTCCGCTTCGAGGACATCGCGATCGATGGCTACGACCCGCTGCCGGCGATCAAGGCGCCGGTCGCGGTCTGACGCCGACAGGCAACAGCAGATGGGCGATCCCGGCCAACAGCCTCATGAAACGGGCGATGCCTACACGCGCCGCGCGGCGCCGCGCGTCGTGCTGGTCGCCGCGCTCGACCGCAATCGCGCGATCGGCCGCGGCAATGCGATGCCCTGGCACCTGCCGGACGATTTCCGCCACTTCAAACGACTGACGCTCGGCAAGCCGGTGCTGATGGGCCGACGCACCGCCGAGGCGATCGGCCGCGCCCTGCCGGGACGGACCAACCTGGTGTTGACGCGGAGTGGCCGCGTGCCCTTCGAGGGCATGCAGGCGGTGGCCACGCTGGACGCGGCGGTCGCCATCGCAGGGCAGCAACACGCTGAGGAGTTGTGCGTGATCGGCGGCGGCGAGGTCTACGCGCTGACGCTGCCGCATGCAGACGTGCTGCAACTGACCCATGTCGACACGATCGTGGAGGACGCGGACGCCTTCTTCCCCGCCTGGGACGCTGGCCAGTGGCGCGAGGTCTCGCGCCAGATGCATGCGAGCGACGCACGGCACGCACATGCATTCGAGTTCGTAGAATATCGGCGGCGTTGACGGGGCCTGATCACAAGCCACGCACGTCAGCGCTCGCGACGCGCGCCAATGCCTGCCGGCACCGTCGTGTGACGCAGTGGGTCGGGAGCGTCGTGGTGCCGTCGATTGACGAGCGGTCGGCGAGTCACCGGGCGTGTGGCGAATGCGCCGACGCGCCCTGCGTCAAGCGCTGCCGGCGCGAGGGCGGATGCTGATGAAATGCGGCCGCTCGCGGGACTGCGGCGCGGGTTGACTCAGTCGTGTCCCTTGCGTGGCGGCAGGCCGGAAACGTCGCGGCCCGGCACCTGCACCACGCGCAGGGTCTCGGCGTCCAACTGCAAGGCCGTGAGCTTGCCGCCCCACACCGCACCGGTGTCGAGTGCGTGCACGCCGTGGCCGATGAACAGTCCCAGCGTCGACCAGTGGCCGCAGGCGATCTTGAGATCGCGATCGGCGCGGCCGGGCACTTCGTACCAGGGGTAGAGGCCGGGCTGCTGGGTCCCGGGCTTGCCCTTTTCGTCAAAGGCGATACGTCCACGCGGGGCGCAGTAGCGCATGCGCGTGAAGACGTTGATGATCGCGCGGTCGCGGTCATGGCCGGTGAGGTTGGGTGACCATGCCGGTCGATCGCCGTACATGTTGCGCAGCAGCTTGCGATAGCCCTCGCCGCGGAGCTTGTGTTCGACCTCGCGCGCGTGGCGCTGAGCGAGCTCGACGTCCCAGCGCGGCGCCAGGCCCGCGTGCAGCATCATCCAGCCCAGCTCGCGGTCCACGTGCAGCAAGGGGCAGGTGCGCAGCCAGTCGAGCAGCACGTCGCGATCATGGGCGAACAGTACCCCCTGGAGGTCCGAGTTGACCTTGCGCTGGTCTTCCTCCCGGCGCTCGGCGATCGCAAGCAGCGACAGATCGTGGTTGCCCAGCACGCTGACGACGTTCTCACGCAGCGAGTGCACCAGGCGCAGCGTCTCGATCGATTCGCCGCCACGATTGACCAGATCGCCGCAGAACCACAGGCGGTCGACCGCCGGATCGAAGCGGATCGCTTCGAGCAGCCTTTGGGTGGGGCCGTAGCAGCCCTGCAGATCGCCGATCGCCCAGATCGCCATCAGTGCAGGGTTCGCGGGATCGACAGCGTGAACGGCGGAATCGGAGCGTCGAAATGCGCGCCGTCGTCGCCCATCATGTCGTACGAGCCTTCCATTGTTCCGACCGCGGTGGAGAGCACCGCGCCGGAGGTGTAGATGAAGTCCTCACCCGGCTCGAGCCGCGGCTGTTCGCCGACGACGCCGTCGCCGTGGACTTCCTCGGTCTTGCCATTGGCATCGGTGATGACCCAGTGGCGCCCCAGCAGCTGCGCCGGCAGGCGACCGACGTTGCGGATGCGGATCGTGTAGGCGAAGACGTAACGGTCGTCATCGGGCTGCGATTCCTCATCGAGGAATCGCGTCGCGATCTGGATTTCCAGTGTGTAGTCGGCAGTCTCGTCCATGTCGCGCACAGTGTATCCGGAGGCCATGAATGCTTCGACTACGCCGCTACCGGATGGTTCGCCAGCCGCACGAAATCGGCGACCGACAGCTGCTCCGCACGCAACTGCGGATCGATGCCTGCGGCGGCGATGGCATCGCTGTCCATCAGTGTCGAGACCGCGTTGCGCAGTGTCTTGCGGCGCTGTCCGAACGCGGCGCGCACGATGTCGGCAAAGCGGCGTGGATCGACGACTCCGATCGTCTCGGCCGGACGCGGGGTCAGCCGCACGACGGCCGAGTCGACCTTGGGCGCCGGCCGGAACGCGCCGGGACCGACGACGAACAGCATCGTCACTTCGCAATAGGCCTGCAGCATCACGCTCAGGCGCCCGTAGACCTTGCTGCCAGGGCCCGAAGCCATGCGCTCGACCACTTCCTTCTGCAGCATGAAATGCATGTCGGTGATGGCCGCGGCGTGGTCGAGCGCGTGGAACAGGATCGGCGACGAGAGGTTGTAGGGCAGGTTGCCGACCAGCCGGATCGGCGCGCCGTCCGCGAGCGCCGTGAAGTCGACATCCAGCACGTTGGCGTGGATGAGGGTGAGCGCGCCGTGCGGCGCCGCCTGCACCGTCAGTGGCTCGAGCAGGTCGCGGTCGAACTCGATCGCGGTCAGCGCGCCGTGGCGCGCCAGCAGCGGGAATGTCATCGCGCCCTGACCTGGTCCGATCTCGACGAGTCGCTCCCCGGGCTTCGGATTCACCGCTTGCACGATGCGATCCACGACGCCTCTCTCGTGCAGGAAGTTCTGGCCGAGCGATTTTTTCGCCGGCTCGGAGAAAGTGCCGGGAGTTGCAGGGGAACGCGTCATCGTGGGAACAGCCGTTGCGGACGAATGGGAAGGCTTACAGCAGGCGCGTGCCGGGGGCGACATCGCCGTCGGGAATGCACAGTCGGACATGGCCGTCGGCGTCGTGGAAGCCGGTGACCAGGCATTCCGACATCAGCGGCCCGATCTGCTTGGGCGGGAAATTGACCACGCCCACCACGAGGCGCCCGACGAGGGACTCCGGCGTGTAGTGCGCGGTGACCTGTGCGCTGGACTTGCGCACGCCGATGTCGGGGCCGAAGTCGACATGCAGCACATAGGCGGCACGGCGTGCAGCCGCGAAGGGCTCGGCGGAAATCACGCGGCCGACGCGCAGGTCCACCCGCATGAAGTCGTCCCAGTGGATCGTCCCGCTCACCGGCCCGCCATACGATTGCGGCCCAGGCGCGCGCACTGGTCGATGGCCGCGAACAGGCTGGAGGGATCCGCCCGGCCGCTGCCGGCCAGCTCGAGCGCCGTGCCGTGGTCGACCGCGACCCGTGGGTAGGGCAGGCCGAGGGTCATGTTCACCGCATGCTCGAAGCCGCTGTACTTGAGCACGGGCAGGCCCTGGTCGTGGTACATCGCCAGCACCGCATCCACATTCGCCAGCCGTGAGGGGAGGAAAGCGGTGTCCGCGGGCAGCGGCCCTTCGAGCATCAGGCCGCGCGCATCACGCAGGTGCGCCAGTACCGGCTCGATGGTCTGCAGCTCTTCATGGCCGAGATGGCCCGCTTCGCCCGCATGCGGGTTGAGCCCCAGCACCGCGATGCGCGGGCTCTCGATGCGGAAGTCGCGGCGCAGCGCGCCATCAAGGATGCCGATGACCCGCTCCAGCAACGGCGCGGTGATCGCGTCGGGGACCGCGCGCAGCGGCAGATGCGTGGTCGCGAGCGCGACCCGCAGCAGCGGATTGGCGAGCATCATCACGACCTCGCAGCCAGCGTCGGTCGCCAGCAGCTCGGTGGTCCCGGTATAGGCCACCCCGCCGGCGTTGATCGCGGCCTTGTGGACAGGTCCGGTGACCATGCCATCGAAGTCGCCCTGGCGGCAGCCCGCGGCTGCGAAGAGCAGGCCCTCGATGATGCTGCGCGCATTGCGCGGATCCGGCCTGCCGAGCGCAGCCGGGGCCAGATGGGGGATGTCGATCAGGCGCAAGGTCCCGGGGGCCACGTCGATGGCATCGGGATCGGTGAAGGCGATGGGCAGGCCGATCGCATCGGCCGCGCGCTGCAGGCTGTCACGATCACCGATGGCGACCAGCGTGCAGTCGCTGGCGCGCCAGGCGGCGCGCACGCACAACTCCGGGCCGACGCCGGCCGGTTCGCCCGGGACCAGCGCCAACCGCGGACGGGTCATTTCAGCCGCCGATCTCGGGGTCGCGATTCGGCCCGACGCGCACGCTCACGTAGGCCTCGCCGCGCAGTTCGCGCACGTAACGGTCCCACTCGTCCTCGAGCTTGCGCTGGCCGATGGCCTCGCGGACCTGGGCGCGGCGGTTGTCGGCGTTGCCGGCGGTCTGGCGCGTGGCCTGACGCTGGACGATGTGCCAGCCCGCCTGGGTGCGGAAGGGCTGCGACACGTCGCCGTCGCCGATCGCCGCGACCTGGCTGCCGAAATCCGGGCCGAACTGGTCCTGGGTGAACCAGCCCAGATCGCCACCGCTGGCCTTGGTGCTGGCGTCGTCCGAGTTCTCACGGGCAAGCTCGGCGAAGTCGGCGCCGCCGACGATGCGGGCACGCAGGCTGTCGGCGCGGGCCTTGGCCGCGGCATCGTCACCCGGCTGCGCACGCAGCAGGATATGGCGCGCCTGGAATTCAGTGACCGAGCCGGCCCCGGACGACTGCGCAGCATCGCGCCGGTCCACCAGCTGCAGCAGCTGGAAGCCGCTCGGGCCGCGGATCGGGCCGATGATCTGACCGGGCTGCAGGTCGGTGACCGCAGTGGCGAACGCAGCCGGGATCTCGTCGGCGCGGCGCCAGCCAAGATCACCGCCTTCGAGGGCGTTGGGGCTGTCGGAATAGCGAACGGCCGCGGCGGAGAACTCCATCTCGTTGCGGTCGAGCAGCGACTTGATGCCGTCGATCTTCTGCTGGCCGGTCTGGATCTGCTCGGGTGTCGCGCCTTCCGGCAAAGCCACCAGGATGTGCGCCAGACGGTACTGGGCACCGGTGGCCTGTGCCGACAGGGCGGCTTCGACCTCGGCGTCGCTGACCGAGATGCGGGTCTGCGCGAAGCGCTGGCGCATGCGCTGGATCAGCAACTCGTCGCGCAGAGAGTCGCGGAAATCATCGAAGGACATCCCGTCGCCGGCGAGCTGGCGGCGCAGCTGGTCGATCGTGAAGTTGTTCTGCTGGGCGATCGCGGCAATCGCCTGGTCGACGTCCTGGTCGCTCACGCGCACGCCGGTGCGCTGGGCGGTCGCCGTCTGCAGGCGCAGCGTGATGAGGCGCTCGAGCACCTGACGCTCGAGGATATCCTGCGGTGGCAGTTGGTCCTGGCGCGTCGCGTACTGGCCACGGATGTTGGCCACGGCCCGCTCCAGTTCGCTGGCGAGGATGACGTCCTCGTCGACGACGGCGGCAATGCGGTCGAGTGGCTGCAGGTCCTGGGCGCTCGCGGACGCCGCAAACAGCGCGGCTGCGGCCGCGAGGGAAAGGATGAGTGTCTTCATTGGCTCAGGCCGGGGGTGAGGGTCTCATCGTCGTCGCTGTTGCGCAGCTCGGACGGCGGCACGAGATAGAGATCGTCGCGGTAATAACCGAGAATAGCACGGCGCAAACGGTCCTCCGTGTTCGGTCCGGCAGAGCCCAGGCCCTTGAGTTCCAGCTCGAACATGATCGCGTTGTTCAGCTCGCCCTGGCGATTGCGCAGGTAGCGGCGAGCGACGACGCGGGCCGCCAGGCAGCAGCTGTCCCACTGGACGCCGGCGATCGCTTCGAGCAGACGCGCGTCCGTAAACGAATAGTAATAGCGCCCGACCACACTCCAGGCCGGGCTGATCGGATACAGGAACGACAGGTCGGCCTGCTCGATCAGGTCGGCGCGGCGGCGATAGGCGAAATTGACGATGCCCTCCTCGCCGATCAGGTAGCGCGTCCGCAGCGACATCAGGTCTTCACGGCGGAACTTCGGATCCCACTGGTAGGCGCCGCTGACCGTCCAGCGATCATTGATTGCATAGGTGGCATCGGTAACCCATGCCGAACGCCCCCGTTCGACCTGCATCTCGCCGGGGATCGTGACCCGAGAATCGGACAGGTAGACGATCTGGCCGAGGCTTGCGGAGAGCTTTTCGGACCCGTCGGATTCGCGGATCAGCCGCGTGCTCACGGCCATCGTGACCTGGTTGGCATCGGCCTGGCGGTCGGCGCCCGAGTAGCGGTTGTCGCGGAACAGCTGGCCCCAGCCGAACGTCAGCGGGCTGGTGTCGAACAGCGGCAGTGCGGACTGGTCGCGGTAGGGCGAGTGGAGATAGAACACTCGCGGCTCGAGCGTGTGCAGGTAGTCCTCGCCGCGCCAGCGGGTGTTGCGGTCGAAAAACAGGCCTGCGTCGATCGAGCTGATCGGCTGGCTGCGGCTGGGTGAGCTGTTGCGGTACAGCGCGAGCGTGTCGGCGGGAACGGCCTGGTCGCCAGGAATTCCGAGCTCGGCCCGCGCGCGCTGTGCGGCGAGCGCTTCGGTGAGTTCACGGTCGAGTGAATACGCGGTGTGGCGCCAGGCGAGGGTCGGGCGCACGAACCAGGCCGCCCCTTCGAACGGCAGAGACAGATAGGGCTTGAGGTCGACGCGGCTGCCGCCAGGTCGAAAGGCCGGATCCACATGCGAGAACCGGGTAGCCGTACTGTCGACGCCGGCGTTGATCCAGCGGCCGTAAGGCCGTTGCCAGGTGAAGGACGCATGCGGCAAGCGGTTGTAGGGAAGGATCCACTCCGGCAGCGTGTAATCGGTCAGCAGCTGATAGTCGGCCAGCACGCTCGCATTCCAGAATCCGAGCTCGCCCGACCTTCCCTGGCCAAATACACCGATGAGACTGACGGCGCTGATCGCCGAGCTTGTGTCGACGTTGTTGCTCGCGTCCTCCAGGTAACGCGGATCGCTCATCCAGGTGAGGTTGGTGCGCCCCTGCCAGGTGGGGTTGATGTCGAGCGAGCCGCCGAAGTTTAAGAAGCCGCGGTCGTCCTTGCGCCGGTTCTCGACGATCGGTACTTCCTCGGCCTCGCGCTCCCGCTCGCGCTCCGCCAGCTTGTCGGACGGCAGGTAGGCGGCATCGAGTTCACCGCGCGCGCGGCTGGTCTGGAAGCGGAACTCGGTGCCCAGCTGCACGCCGCGCCGGCTCATGAAGCGCGGTTCGAGCGTCATGTCGTAGTTGGGCGCGAGATTGAGATAGATCGGCTGGGTGTAGTCGAATCCGTTGCGACTGGACTGCGAGATCCGCGGGAACAGCAGACCGGAGAGCCTGCGCTCGTCGATCGGGAAGCGGAACCACGGCACGTACAGCACCGGTACCTTGCCCACGCGCAGGGTCGCATTGCGCGCGGTGCCCATGCCCATGTCGGTATCGATGTCGATCTGGCCCGCCCGCAGCTCCCACCACCGGTCGCTGGGGGTACATGTCGAATAGGTCGAACCGAGCAGCGCGCCCACGGCGCCGTCCATGCGGATGTGGTCCGCGCCACCATTGCCCCGCCGCTCGGTGAGCTGGTAGCGGACGGCATCCATCCGGTAGGACTCGGAGATCGTGTCGCCTTCGACACGGTCGGCCACAACGCGCATGCCGCGGTCCTGGTAGCGCACGTTGCCGTTCGCGACAAAGGTGCCGTCCTCCTGGGAGAACTGCAGGTCGTCGGTGCCCAGAAACTGGTCGCCGCGGCGCAGGGTCACGTTGCCGCTCACGTTGCCGGTGAAATCTGAGTCCATGCCCGCCAGGCCATCGAGGGCATCGCCATCGATGTCGGTCGGCTGCCGCTCGCGATCCTCGACCGTGCCGACAGGCGCCTGGGCGTCGGCGAACGCCGGCACCGCATCCTCGATCGGGCACAGGGCCCAGTAGTTCGGACGCAATGCATCGTCGGCCTGGGCGGACAGCGACACCGCAATACAGAACGGCAGGGGAAGCAGGCGGAGGGCTGTGCGCACGGTGGGTTCGTTCAGCAGGGGAAAACGGGCGCCAGCATGACCGATCACCGGGACAGCGGCAATGCGCCGCCGTGACGGCTCGTTCACGTTATTTGCGGGTCGGATTGGCTGCGCGGGACCGCCGGCAAGACCGGACGGATGGCCTCAGGTCGACAGCGCGCGCAGGTGGGCGACACTGCATTCGCGCAATGCCTGCAGGTCGTAACCGCCTTCGAGCATCGAGACCAGCCGGCCCTCGCAGAACCGGTCGGCGAGGGCCACGAGCTCGCCGCTCAGCCAGCCGATGTCTTCGGCCTCGAGCTGGAGCTGGGCCAGCGGATCCCGCCAGTGCGCGTCGAAACCGGCCGAGACCAGGATCAGTTGCGGTGCGAATGCCTCGATCTCCGGCAGCAGCCGCTCACGCCACGCCTCGCAGAAACGCTGGCTGCCGGTTCCCGGTGCCAGCGGCACATTGACGATGTTGCCCACCCCCCGCTCGCGGCGCGTGCCGGTATCGGGAAACAGGGGCAGCTGGTGCGAACTGACGTACTGCACCCGCGGCTCCGCCTCGAAGATCGCCTGGGTGCCGTTGCCGTGGTGCACGTCGAAATCGACGACCGAAACACGGGCCAGTCCGTACCGGTCGAGCGCATGCGCGGCGGCGACGGCGATGTTGTTGAACAGGCAGAAGCCCATCGCGATGTCACCGGTCGCGTGGTGGCCGGGTGGACGGACCGCGCAGAACACGCGAGTGGCGCTGCCGTCGAAGACGGTGTCGACGGCGGCGACTCCGGCGCCTGCGGCATGCAGCGCGGCCTGCGCCGAGCCTGGCGATAGCACGGTGTCGCTGTCGAGGGGGATGCGTCCGGTGGGGTGCGAATCGAGCACGGTCGCGAGCAGGGCGGGGCCGTGGACGCGCAGCAGCTGCCCCCGCGTCGCGGGCGGCGACTGGCGCAGATCAAGGTCGGGGAACGCGGCCCGCAGCGCCTCGATGACAGCGGCGAGGCGCTCCGGTCGCTCGGCATGACCCGGGCCGGTGTCGTGGTCCAGGCAGCTCGGATGCGAGAACACCGGCACTCGCCGCTGGTCACCGCCGTCGAAGCCGACCGGGTGGTGCATCGTTCAGCGCCGCCGCTCGTGGTTCCAGAGCACCTCGCCGTGCCCGCTGGCGCGTGCCAGGACCCGGGCCAGCACGAACAGCAGATCGGAAAGCCGGTTGAGATACCGCACCGCCTGCGGGCGGACATCCTCCGCCCTTGCGAGCGCGACCGCCTCGCGTTCGGCGCGGCGGACCACGGTGCGGGCGATGTGGCAACGCGCAGCCGCCTCGCCGCCGCCGGGCAGGATGAAATCCTTCAGTGGAGGCAGGTCGTCGTTGTAGCGGTCGAGCTGCTGCTCGAGACGCTCGATGTCGGCGTCCTCGATCGCGGCATGGCCGGGGATGCACAGCTCCCCGCCGAGGTCGAACAGCTGGTGCTGGACCGTGGTCAGCAGGCTACGGATATCGTCCGGAACCTCCGCCGCGAGCAGCAGGCCGAGCGTCGAGTTGGCTTCATCGACGGTGCCGTAGGCGGCGACCCGCAACGAGTCCTTGCCGACGCGCGCGCCGTCGCCGAGTCCGGTCGAGCCGTCGTCGCCGGTGCGGGTGTAGATCCTGGAGAGGCGGTTACCCATCGGCGTTCCCGGTCTTGAGGACAGGAGCGCTCGGCAGCGCGATGCCGCCGGCGTCAGACCGTCTGTGCGCGCAGCATCGGGATGCGTGCGCGGAGCATCGCGAACCCGCCGAACAGCAGGGCGGAGTAGAACAGCGTGCCGAGCACGGTCCACTTGAAGAACGGCACGGCCGCTACGTAGCACGGCATCAGGCCAGCCATGCAGGCAGCGTGGCCCGGCACCGACATGGCGGTCAGCCACACCGCGAAATTGCTGACCGCGAAGAACACCACCGAACCCGCCAGCGAGTAACCGAGGACCCGCCCGCCGGTGACCCGGCCGCGCATGCCGTAGGCCAGCACCACGATCAGCGCCATGCAGGCGTAATTGATCAGCAGGCTGGGGGCGTACATCGAGGTCGTGAAGTACTCCATGAACGTTCCGCCGCGAACCAGGCCCAGTGCGAGATCCGACAGCGCCATCACCAGCAGTGGCACGGCAACGGCCAGGCCGCGGTGCGCGAAGAAGGCGCCGGCAAACAGGGCGACGGCCACGACAGGCGCGAAGTTGGGCGGCATCGGCAGGAACCGGCTGAGCGCGGCGACGACGATCATCACGGCCAACATCAGCGGACCCGGAGCCAGCAACGCATCGGACAGAGGACGGTTCATCGGGCAGCGTTCGGACAATGGGGGCGTTAGCATAGCGCAATGCCTGAAGATGCCCGGATATCCAGCATTTCCCCGCGTGCCGACGCTGCGTCCGACCGGCACGATGTGCTCATCGTCGGCGGCGGCCTGGTTGGGGCCAGTCTTGCGATCGCGCTCGAGCGCGCCGGCGTCGGTGCCGCGCTGGTCGAAGCGACGCCGCCCGGTGCGATGCCCGCGGTGTTCGACCAGCGCAACCTCAGTTTCGCCGAGGCCACCGTCCATGCGCTCACCGCGCTGGGCGTGCTGCAGAAGCTGCATGCGCCGGCCGGGCCGATCCGCGAGATCCACGTCAGCCGCGCCGGCGATTTCGGCCGGGTCCGGCTGGCTGCATCGGATTACGGTCGCGAAGCCTTCGGCCAGGTCGTGGTCGCACGGGACTTCGGCGAAGCGCTGGAGGCGCGCCTGTCGGAACTGCCCGCGCTGGTCCGGCAGCGGCCCGCGCGCTTCATCGGCTTTGACGGCATCGAGGATGGCTGGCGCGTGGTCCGCCTGGCCAACGCCGATGGCGAATACCGCGTGCGCGCACGCCTGGTGGTCGGTGCCGATGGCAGCGACAGCGCGATCCGCGCGTCCCTCGGCATCGACGCCGAATTCCACGACTACGCGCAGACGCTGTTCATTGCGCGCCTGCGCACGGCGCGGCCGCCGGACGGGCGCGCGTTCGAGCGCCTGACCGACAACGGCCCGACCGCCCTGCTGCCACGCGGCGATCGCCACTACGGCCTGGTCCACGGCGTCGCCGCGGCCGACGCCGCGGCGGTGGCCGCGCTGGATGATTCGGCGTTTCTGGCGCGCGTGCAGCGGATCTTCGGCTGGCGCGCCGGGCGCCTGCTCGGCGTGGGTCCGCGCAGCCGGCATCCCGCGCGGCGGGTCGTGGCCGGGCGGGTGATCGATGCGCGCGCGGTGCTGGTCGGCAACGCGGCGCAGAGCCTGCATCCGATCGGCGCCCAGGGCTTCAACCTGGGACTGCGCGATGCGTTGACGCTGGCGGAGTGCATCGCGGGCGCAGGGGATCCTGGCGCGCCCGAACTGCTCGAGCACTACGCCGCGCGTCGCCGTGAGGATCGCGAACGCACGCTGGCGTTCTCGGACGGGCTTGCGCGCATCACCGCCAACCCCGCAGCGCTGCTGCGACCGCTGCGCAGCCTCGGCCTGCTGGCGATCGATCGCGACAGCAGCCTGCAGGCGATGCTCGCCGGTGGCGCGATGGGTTATCGCGGCGACGTGCCGGCCCTGTGCCGCGGAGGTGCCACATGAGCCGGCGTGATCGGCGGGATGTCGTCGTGGTCGGTGGTGGCGTGGTCGGCGCCGCCTGCGCGCTGGCCCTGGCCGCACAGGATCTCGATGTCGTGCTGGTCGAGGCGCGGGCGCCCGCGCGCTGGTCGGCGGCGGCGCCGGACCTGCGCGTCTACGCCCTCGCCCACGACAGCGCCGCGCTGTTGCGTGGGCTGGGTGTGTGGGAGGGCGTCCGCGAAACCCGCGCCCAGCCCTACCGGCGCATGCAGGTCTGGGATGCCGGCGGTGGCAGTGAACTGGTGTTCGATGCGGACGCCCTGGGCATGCGCGAGCTCGGCTGGATCGTCGAGCACGGGCTGCTGGTCGACCGGTTGTGGACGCGGCTCGCGGCAGCAGGCGTCGAGGTGCTGGCGCCGGCCTCGGTCGAGACGCTGGAGCAGCACGACGACGGCGCTTCGCTGCGGCTCTCCGACGGCGGCCGACTCGAAGCCCGCATTGCGATCGCCGCCGACGGCGCCGGTTCCACCCTGCGCGGTCTCGCCGGCATCGGCGTGGATGCCCACGAATACGGGCAGTCCGGCGTGGTCGGCTACATCGAGAGCGAAGCGCCGCACCGCGACACCGCCTGGCAGCGTTTTCTCCCGACCGGCCCGCTGGCGCTGCTGCCGGTTGCCGACGGGCGCAGTTCCATCGTCTGGACCGTGCCGGCCGCCGAGGCCGCGCGGCTGGTCGCGCTCGACGATGCGGCGTTCGGCGACGCCCTGACCCGCGCGTCGGGTGGCCGGCTCGGCGCGCTCGATCCGGTCTCGGCGCGGGTTGCGTTCCCGTTGCGACGTCAGCTCGCCGACAGCCACGTCCGCGGGCGGGTGCTGGTGATCGGCGACGCGGCCCATGTCGTGCATCCCCTGGCCGGGCAGGGCGTGAACCTGGGCCTGCGCGACGTGATCGGCCTGGCGGACAGCATCGCCGATGCCCGCCGCCGCGGCGCCCGCTGGGACGGCGCGCAGCGCCTCGCGCGCTGGGCGCGCATCCGTCGCAGCGAGAGTGCGGTCGCTGCGCATGCGTTCGAGACGATCAACCGCGCCTATTCGAACGAGGCACTGCTGCCCGTGCTGCTGCGCAGCCATGCTTTGGGCATCGCGGGGGCGCTGCCGCCGCTGCGCAATCTGCTGTGGAAGCGGGCCGCCGGCGTCTGACCGCCGAAGGAGTGGTGGCAACGCGCGGGCGCGTTGGCCATGGCTCACGGCCGGCACGCTGCGAGGTCGTCGCCGGTGTTGTGGCCGATCCCGCACCGCGGTCGGCGGCCGATCGTCATCCCGCCGGCTGACCGTTCTCGCGGCCCGGTCACGAGCCGTGGTCACGATCGGGCAGGGCTGCAGTTGCGCAGGCCATGGCCGGCGGCCGGTGCAGCCCGGCCGGCACGGGATGCCGCTGCATATCGGTCCGGCGAAGTGCTGCGCCGCGCGGACCGCTCAGGCGGCGCTGCTGTGCTCAGTGCGCCGACGCCGGCCTGCCGCGCAAGCGCCGGACCAGCGTGACGACGCCGACCACGAGACCACCGGCCACCACGCCGACCACCGCGTTGATTACGGTCGGCAGCATCGCCCCCAGTACCGCGCCGATCTCCGGCAAGGCGCCCAGGCCCGAGGCCGCATCGTCGATCCAGCTCTGCACGTCGTGCACGGCGTGGGTGAGGATGCCGCCGCCAACCAGGAACATCGCCGCGGTGCCGACGATCGCCAGCGCCTTCATCAGCCACGGCGCAACACCGAGGATGCCGCGGCCGAGCGCCTGCGCCACGGCGGACGCGCGGCGACTCAGGTACAGGCCGGCGTCATCGAGCTTCACGATCCCGGCAACCAGTCCGTAGACGCCGATCGTCATCAGCACCGAGATGCCGACCAGTACGCCCAGCCGGGTCAGGAAGGCGGCGGAGGCGACGGTGCCGAGGGTGATTGCGATGATCTCGGCCGAGAGGATCAGATCCGTCCGGACCGCGCCGCGGATCTTGTCGCGCTCGTAGGCGACCGGATCGACGTCCGCGCCGGCCAGGGCGGCGGTGCGCGAGGCCTTGGCCGCATCGTCCTCGGCGCGGTGCACCAGCTTGTGCATCACCTTCTCGAAGCCCTCGTAGCAGAGAAACAGCCCGCCAGCCATCAACAGCGGCGTGACCAGCCACGGCAGCCAGGCACTGATCGCCAGCGCCGCGGGCACCAGGATCGCCTTGTTGCGCGCCGAGCCCTTGGCGACCGCCCAGACCACAGGCAATTCGCGATCGGCGTTGACGCCGGTCACCTGCTGGGCATTGAGGGCGAGATCGTCGCCGAGCACGCCGGCGGACTTGCGCGCGGCCACCTTGGTCATCAGGGCCACGTCGTCGAGGACGGTGGCGATATCGTCGAGCAGGGTCAGCAGGCTGGACGCCATGCGCAGAGATCCGGAAGGGAAGGCGCGCGCAGTATGCAGCGCCGGTGTGGCGCCGGTGTCAGTGCGCCAGGGCCCACGCCGCGAGGCCGAACGCCAGCGCCGCGATGGTCGTCGCAATGATCGCCAGGGCCTGCGCGCGCACCAGCCGCCGCTCCGCGCGCGCGGCCTCCAGTTGCAGCACCTCGATGGTCTTCTGCATGTCCGCGGCGAGCTTGCCGATCGAGTCCGCGTTCTGGTCCGCGGCGTCCTGCAGTTCCGCGATCTGCGCATCGACCACGTCGTTTCGGCGCAGCTGTCCCGGATCGATCAGCGGCGGCGTGCGGGTGAAGATCGGCCGCGCCAGCCGCACGATCTCCGGCAGGTACGGGGCGACGATGGTGATCCAGCCTGCGGCCATGACGCTGCTGCTCCGGTTATTCGACGCTCGCGTAGACCGTGATCTCTTCGCGGTCGTGATAGAGCTGGCGGGCGCGGATGGTGAGTTTGTCGTGCTCGCCGGCGTTGTTGGCGAAGGTGTCCAGCGCCAGCAGCGTTTCCTGCCAGCGCTTCTTCATCGGCAACTTGAGGTTGAACACCGCGTTGCGGCACCAGCCTTCGCGGAACCAGGTGGCCATGCGCTCGGCCACCTTGCGTGGTTGTTCGACCATGTCGCAGACCATCCAGTCCACCGCGCCGACCGGCTGGTAGCGGAACCCGTCGACGCGGTGATGGTCGACGAGTCCGGTCTCGAGCAGTTCGGCCTGCATCGGCCCGTTGTCGACCGCGGTCACGCGCATGTGTTCGCGGGTCAGCACCCAGGTCCAGCCGCCGGGCGCCGCGCCCAGGTCCACCGCGCGCATGCCCGGCTTGATGCGGGCATGACGCTCGCGCTCGGTCAGCAGCGCCATGAAGGCCTCCTCGAGCTTCAGCGCCGAGCGCGACGGCGCATCGGCGTGCATGCGCAGCCGCGGGATGCCGAGTGGCCAGGGGGCACTGTCGCCGACGACCGACTGGGCGAGATAGGCATGGGTGCCGGACACGAAGAACACGTGCAGCCGCGGGAAGCGCGCTTCGTCCTTCTGGCTCAGGAATCCACGCTTGCGCAGCGCCGGGCGCAGTGCATTGCCGAAGCTGCGGGCGAGTCCGGCGAGCTGCTTGCCTTCCTCGGAATCGGGATGCTCCACCATCAGCTCGCCGTGGCGTCCGCGACCGGCCAGCGCCTCGAAGATCGGAGTGATGCGGTCAGTTGGATCGAGGTCGCGCAGCTCGGCCAGCAGCATCAGCTTCTGCCGGGCGAAGACGAGTTCGGCGAAGGGCAGCTCGTGGGTCAGCGACGGGCCGTTGTCGGAATGGAACAGCACATAGCCGTCGTTGCGGCTGGTCTGGGCGTAACCGGCGACATGCACGCCGGCCGCGCGCTCGGTCAGCTCCGCCGCCAGGTCCGGTTCGAAGCCGGCGCGGCAGTAGCACAGCAGGCCGCTGATCGACGGCGAGGAGGCGGCTGCGTCGCCGCCATCGGTCGCGTGCTCCGCGGCAGTCACCTCGGTCGCGTCGCTCTGGTTCGGGTCGTGATCGTGCATGTCAGTACTTGGCTCCGTCAGTTTCGCCGTAGGTGCGCAGCACCGCCCGGGCGTCGTCGCGCAGGATGTCGCGCACGACCTCGATGCCGCGCTGGTTGAGCGCGCCGATCCAGTCTTCGGGCAACGGACCTTCGTCGAACGGGGTCAGGGCTTCCACGTCCTGCGCACGCGCGCCGATCAGCAGGCGGTCGATGCCCGCCCAGACGGTGGCGCCGTAGCACATGCAGCACGGTTGCGACGACGTCGCCAGGGTCATCGGACCATGCTCGTTGAGTCGCGGCGTCTGCAGCCGCTGCTGCGCGAGCATGTAGGCCATGGTCTCGGCATGGGCGACCGAACAGCTGAGCGGCATGACGCGGTTGACGCCGACCGAGACGATCCGGTCGTGGGCATCGAACACCACCGCGCCGAACGGTCCGCCGCTTCCGGCCTCGATGTTCAGCCGCGACAGCTCGATCGCGAGCGCGACCTTGGCGTCGTCGCCGGCATGCGTGCGTGACGCATCGACGTGTTCGTGCACCCACGCGGGCAGGGTCAGGTGGACCTGGGCATACAGCATCGGAATTCCGGAAAGAACGAAAGGAAGGGCGCGTGCGCTCAGCGCAGCAGGCTGCCCGGGGACGGCGCTTCGCAGCGCGAGTTGACGCAGGTGCAGGCCTCGATCTCGACGAAGCCGCAGACCCCGGCAATGCCGCGGCGGGCGCAGTCGGCCTGGACCGCCTGCGGGTCGACCTGTGCATTGGCGTTGACGCAGGCTGGCTGGTAGCCGCAACAGCTGCCGACGTTCTTGACGGCGCAGTCGCCGTCGGCGCGGCAGCTGCGGTCCGGCTGCAGCGGGTTGGCCGGCAACGGCGTGCCGCGCGAGCCTCCGTCGGAAACCGGCGCCGGATCGGCAGCGACCGGGGCGGACGTGGCCGGCGCGGCGCACGCGGCCAGCGCGAGCAGCGCGGTCGCGACGATCGCGGACAACAGGTGTCGGAGGCGGGTGGCGGGAGCGCCCATGTCGCCGATCCTACCGTCGTGCCGTGTGCGCGGCGTGCGCATGCTCAGCCTGCGTCCTTGCCGGTGGCCCAGGTGTCGCGCAGGGTCACGCTGCGGTTGAACACCGGCTTGGAAGGCGCATGGTCGTAACGGTCGGCGACGAAGTAGCCGAGGCGCTCGAACTGGAATGCCTGCTCGGGCGAGGCGGCCGCAGCGGCGGGTTCCACGTAGCCGGTCACGCTGCGCCTGGATTCGGGATTGAGGTGGTCGCGATAGGTCTTGCCGGTGGATTCATCGTCGGGTTTGGCGACCACGAACAGGCGGTCGAACAACCGCACCTCGGCCTCGACCGCATGCGCTGCGCTGACCCAGTGGATCGTGCCCTTGATCTTGCGGTTCGCGCCTTCCATGCCGGGGCGCGATTCGGGGTCGAGCGTGCCGCGCAGTTCGACGATCGCGCCGCTGTCGTCCTTCACCACTTCGTCGCAGCGCACGATGCCGGCGCCGCGCAGGCGGACTTCGCCGCCCGGCACCAGGCGCTTCCAGCCCTTGGGCGGCACCTCGGCGAAGTCGTCGCGCTCGATCCACAGCTGGCGCGAGAACGGCACCTCGCGAGTGCCCTGCGCTTCGTCCTTGGGGTGGTTGGAGAACACCAGTGTCTCGGCATGGCCCTCGGGCAGGTTGGTCAGCACCAGCCTGAGGGGATCGACCACCGCCATGCGCCGCGGCGCGCGCGCGTCAAGATCGTCGCGCAATGCGCCCTCGAGCACCGAGAAGTCGATCACCGAGTTCTGCTTGCTGATGCCCACGCGGTCGACCAGCAGGCGCAGGCTGGCCGGTGTGTAGCCGCGCCGGCGCAGGCCCTGCAAGGTGTACATGCGCGGGTCGTCCCAACCGTCGACCAGGCCTTCGGCGACCAGCTGGGTCAGCTTGCGCTTGCTCATCACCGTGTAGTTGATGTTCAGGCGCGAGAACTCGATCTGCCGCGGCTTGGCAGCGACGTTCGGCAGGCCGCGCTTGGTCAGCGACGCCAGCAGGTCCGGATTGCCCGCCAGGTCGACCCGGTCCACCACCCAGTCGTACAGCGGGCGGTGATCCTCGAACTCGAGCGTGCACAACGAATGGGTGATGCCTTCGATCGCGTCGCCCAGCGCGTGGGCGAAGTCGTACATGGGATAGATCGGCCAGGCGTCGCCGGTGTTCTGGTGGGTGACCTGCTTGATCCGGTACAGCGCCGGATCGCGCAGATTCATGTTGCCGCTGGCCATGTCGATCTTCGCGCGCAGCGTGCGGGTCCCGTCGGCGAACTCGCCCGCGCGCATGCGCCGGAAGAGGTCCAGGTTCTCTTCGACGCCGCGGTCACGGAAGGGGGAATCGCGTCCCGGCTCGGTCAGCGTGCCGCGGTACTCGCGCACCTGCTCGGCGGTCAGGTCGCAGACGAAGGCGTCGCCCTGCCTGATGAGCTTCTCCGCGGCGGCGTAATAGACGTCGAAATAATCCGAGGCATGGCGCAACTCGGCCCAGTCGAAGCCGAGCCAGCGCACGTCGTCCTCGATCGCGCGAACGAACTCGAGATCTTCCTTTTCCGGGTTGGTGTCGTCGAAACGCAGGTTGCAGCGGCCGCCGAATTCCGCGGCGATGCCGAAGTCCAGGCAGATCGCCTTGGCGTGGCCGATGTGCAGGTAGCCGTTGGGCTCGGGCGGAAAACGCGTGCGCACGCTCGTGTGCTTTCCGCTGGCCAGGTCTTCGCGGACGATCTGCCGGATGAAGTCCTGACGCACCGGTGCGCTGGCGTCGGAGGGCTGAACGGCGGATTCGGCAGGGCCTGGGGAGGACATGGGGACTCAGGGGAGGAAGCGGATGTGAGCCGTGCAGTGTAGCGGACTGCCCCAATCCCGCAGGCCGAAGGCGTCATCGGGGCATCAGCGCGCTCCGCGCCCGGTACCTGCCATACTTTCGTGACGACGGTACGGAAACCGTGGCACGCGAGTTGCGATGGACAGGCATCAACAGGGGGAGCGGTGCATGCGCGAGCCAGCGCGTCCGGTCATCGAGGCATGCCCGCCCTGGCCGGGCCGGGGCGGCAGCCGGACCTGTCGATGGAGTTGAGCGCCTCCCGGGCGATGCCAGGTCATGGCTGGGTGCTGGCCGCCTGCCTGCTGCTGCTGTTGGGCCTGTTCGCGGCGCTGGTGTCGACGACCCGGCTGCAGCCGGAAGAGAGCCACCCGGTCGAAGTCCGGCCCCTGTCGGACGGGGTGTTCGAACTGCGCGTCGAGCTGCCGGCCGAGGTCTCGGAGCGCTGGGCGCTGTGGTTTCCCCGCGAGCCGGTGGACCGGCTGCAACTCCTAGCCGCCGACGGCTGGCAGAGCGAACCCCTGGAATTTTTCGCGGTGGGCGCGGGTGAGGGCCTCCTGCCGCACGGCTATCGCTTTGTGCTGCCGCGCGACGCGCACGGGCCGACGGTCCTGAGGGCGCAGGTCGACGGCGGGCTGCATGACGGGCTGCGCCCGGTGCTTGCCGAAGCCGCCGACATCCGCCGCGTCGAAGCTTCGGGTATCGCACTGACCGGCGCGGTCTACGGGGGGCTGCTGACGCTGGCAGCCCTGGCCCTGGCGCTGGCGTATGCGTCCCGCGACCGGCTCTTCATCGGATTGTTCGGCTTCATCGTCCCCTTGATGCTGCTGCTGCAGGCCCTCAACGGCCATCTTTACGGACTGCCGGGCGTGCGGCTGTTCGGGTGGTGGGGGTTGCAGGGGCTGGCCGCGCTGACCCTGGTCCAGGCCGCGGCCGCGCTGTGGATGATCGAGGCCTACACCAGCAACGGCCATGAGCCGCGCCATGCACGGCTCGTGCGTCGCGGCAGCGTTGTGCTGATCGGGTTGGCCGCGTTGTTCCTGCTCAACCTGCCGTGGCTGGAACGCCTGTCCCAGCCTGTCAGCGCCATCGCATGGACGCTCGCGGGCCTGGCGGTATTGGCCATGCTCGTCGACGCCGGGCGCCGCGGCGTGCCGCTGGCCTGGGCGTTGGCCTCCGTCGGCGTGGTGGCGATAGGCGCCGGCCTGTGGCTGGCGCTTGCGCGACACGGCCTGGCCCCGGGCGGGTCGCTGCTCTACCTGGCGTATCAGGGCGCGGCGGTCGCATTCGCGCTCGTGCTGGCCCTGGCCCTGACCCACCGCATCGGCGACTACCGCGAGGCGCGTGAGCGCGACCGGCTCGCGCGCCTGGACACCGAGCGCAGGATGCGCCGCGAGGCCGCGCGCGCCGATCTGTCGACGGCGCTGCAGATCCAGCTCAACGGCCTCGATCCGGGCGAGATCCCCTGGCAGGGCTTTCGCCTGCTGATGGACCACCTGCTGCCGCTGGTGCCGAGCGAGTCCTGCATCGCAGTGCTGCGTGACTATCAGGGCCGTGATCATCTGCTTGTCGAGCCCTCCATCGCGCTCCCATCGGCGGAGCACGAGATCAACCGGCGGAGCCTGATCCTGCGGCGCCAGGCCACCGCAGGCCTCGCGCTGCAGCAGCCGGTGCGGTCCTCGCCCGGCGGTCCGGTCGTGGCGATGGAAGCGCTGGTCCCATTCCAGGTGCGCGCCCCGGGCTGGGGCGTGCTGTTGCTGCGCCGCGAGGGCGGCGAAGGCTTCACCACCGAGGAGATGTCGGTGATCGGCGAACTGGCGCGCGTCGTGCAGCTGCAGGTCGGCCAGGCTGCCGCTGCCGTCAAGCTGCGGCTATCGGCGGAGATGGACGCGCTGACCGGCAGCATGAACCGCCGGACGATCGACCTGTGGACCGAGCGCACGTTCGCCGAGGCCGAGCGCAGCGCCCGTCCGGTGTCGGTCCTGTTCATCGACCTCGATCATTTCAAGTCGGTCAACGACCGGTTCGGCCATGCCTGTGGCGACGAGTGCCTGCGCGAGGTCGCCAGCGCATTGCGCGGCGTGCTGTCGGAGGCCGACATGTTCGGCCGTTACGGTGGCGAGGAATTCATCGCGGTGCTGCCTGGCCGCGACGGCGCGGATGCCCGGGCGCTGGGCGAGCGCATGCGCATTGCTGTCGAGAACAGAGAGGTACGTCACGACGACCAGCGCATCCGGCTGACGGTGAGCATCGGGATCGCCACCCGACAGCGTGGCGAAGACACCCCGGCTGCCGCGATCGCGCGGGCCGACAAGGCGCTGTATGCAGCCAAGCGGCAGGGGCGCAACTGCATCCAGGTGGCGCCAGCGATCTTCAGCTGACGGTCGCGCGCGGCCAGGCGCGCGTCGCCAGCCCGGTTCGTGAGTTCGCATCCCATCGCCACGCGGCGCTGCGACACCGCTGCAATCGGCGGGGTGACCGCAGCCACAGCGCGTGTCGCCTCGGACGGCCGTCTGAAGCGGGCGGAGCTTGCAGGCCCCCGACCTTGAAGCGGGCGCGTGCGGCCGCATCCACAACCCGCGGCGCATGGCCGCATCAGGAGACATCGTGATGCCCGGAATCGGAGCCTGGAAACAACGCCTGCCGCGGCGCGAGGACGCGCTGCCCGGTCGCGACACGCCCCTGCCGCTGCACAACGTCCACGCCGTGCACGGCCGCCCCCTGCGCGACGACTTCGCAGGCCTCGAGCAGGTGCAGTTCGGGATGGGCTGTTTCTGGGGCGCCGAGCGCCTGTTCTGGACGCTGCCGGGCGTCGTGACCACGGCTGTGGGGTACTCCGGAGGCTTCACGCCCAATCCGACCTATCGAGAAGTGTGTTCAGGCCAGACCGGACATACCGAGGCGGTGCTGGTGGTTTTCGACCCCGCGCGGATCGCGTTCGAGACCCTGTTGCGAACCTTCTGGGAGGGCCACGACCCCACCCAGGGCATGCGCCAGGGCAATGACGTCGGGACCCAGTACCGCTCGGCGATCTACTGCACAACGCCAGCGCAGCTGGAGATGGCGCAGCGCAGCCGCGATGTCTTCGCCGGGAAGCTCGAGGCCGCGGGCCTGGGAGCCATCACCACCGAGATCGTGCAGCCGGCGCCGACGTTCTACTACGCCGAGGACGAGCACCAGCAGTACCTGCACAAGAATCCGGGTGGCTACTGCGGTCTCGGTGGCACCGGCGTCAGCTGCCCGGTGGGCCTGGTGCTCTGAAGGATGCCTGCCAGAGATGCGGCGGCGGAGGGAGGCCGCCGCTCGCGTCCGGGCCTCAGGTCGCGTCCGGCGGCGAAACCGACAGCACGCGCAGGCGCAGGGTGCGGCCATTGACCGGCCAGTCGATCCGCTGGCCGACCGTCAGCCCCAGCAGGGCGGTGCCGACCGGCGCCAGGACCGAGATGCGCCCGGAGTCGACATCCGCTTCGTGCGGGTAGACCAGGGTGAGGATGTGACGGCTGCCGTCGTGTTCGTCCACGCACTCGACGCGTGCGTTCATGCCGACGATGTCCGCGGCCTGTTCGGCGCCCGGCAGGACTTCAGCGCGGTCGAGTTCGCGCTGCAGCGCGGCGGTGCCCGGATGCTGGCGATAGGCGGGCGAGTCGAGCACGGCCTCGAGACGGGCCAGATCGTGGGCGGTGAGGCGGATCGACGGTGCGTCGGATGGCGGCAGGCCGCTCTTGGATTGCGATGACATCAGGGTCTCCTGGGGTGGTGGTGGGCGGGCCCGCCCATGAAAAAGGCGACGCAGTGCGCCGCCGGATCCGATTGTGCCGCGATTGCGTGCAGGTTGCGACGCCGCGGGCGTCGGAACGGTTCAGGGCCGCGCCGGGGTCCGCAGCAGATGCTCGGGCAGGGCACTGAACAGCGTTGCGAGCGACTGCAGGAAGTCCGTCATTGCCGAGCTGCGCCGCCACACCATCGCGATGCGCCGGCTGGGCGGCGGCTGGTCGGCGAACGTGACCAGCGCGATATCGCGTGACTGGGCGACCGGCGGCTGGACCGCCAGCATCGGCAACAGGGTGACGCCGACGTTGGCGGCCACCATCTGGCGCAGGGTTTCCAGGCTCGTGCCCTGGAAGCCCGACTTCTCCGAGGCCCCAGCGAGATGGCAGACGTCGAGCGCCTGATCGCGCAGGCAATGGCCGTCCTCGAGCAGCAGCAGGCGCTGGTCGGCGATCGTGTCGAGGGTGATGCTGTGGCGACCGGCCAGCGGGTGCGCCTGGGGGACCGCCAGCACGAAGGGTTCCTCGAACAGCGCTTCGGCATGCATCTGTTCGTCGTTCACCGGAAGCGCAAGCACCGCCGCGTCGAGACGACCCTCGCGCAGCCGGGCCAGCAGCAGATCGCTCTTTTCCTCGGTGAGCAGCAGCTCGAGCTGCGGGAACCGCTCCCGGATCGCCGGCACGACATGCGGCAACAGGTAGGGCCCCAGCGTGGGGAAAATTCCGAGGCGGATGGCCCCGGCCTCGGGATCCTGGCTGCGCCGCGCGACTTCCTTCATCTGTTGGACGTCGGCAACGATCCCGCGAGCACGTTCGACGACCTGCACGCCGATCGGCGTCAGCATGACCTTGCGCGGGGCGCGTTCGATCAGGATGACGCCGAGCTCCTCCTCGAGCTTGCGCACCTGCGTCGACAGCGTTGGCTGGCTGACGAAACAGGCCGCCGCCGCACGCCCGAAATGCCGGTGGTCGGCAAGGGCGATGAGATAGCGGAGGTCGCGCAGATTCATGCGTAGCGCCGAGCCCGGGCCGGCGCGCCGCACGCCTGCCTGCGCAGGCGCGCGGTCTCGTTCGACCGGGGCGACCGAACGCTCACGCGGATTCGGTCTGTGCCGTCGTCGCGGCGGCCGGCGCCGAGGTGCGGATCAGGTGGTCGAAAGCGCTGAGCGCAGCGGTCGCACCCTGGCCCATCGCGATGACGATCTGCTTGTACGGCACCGTCGTCGCGTCGCCGGCAGCGAACACGCCCGGCACCGAGGTCTGGCCGCGCTCGTCGATGATGATCTCGCCGCGCGGTGACAGCTCGACCGTGCCCTTGAGCCATTCGGTGTTGGGCAGCAGGCCGATCTGCACGAACACGCCTTCAAGTTCGATACGGTGGCTGTCGCCGCCAACGCGGTCCCTGTACACCAGGCCGTTGACCCTGGCGCCGTCGCCGAGGACCTCGGTGGTCTGCGCGCTGGTGACGATGCGCACGTTCGACAGACTGCGCAGCTTGCGCTGCAGGACCTCGTCGGCACGCAGCTGGGCATCGAACTCGATCAGGGTGACGTGGGCGACGATGCCGGCCAGATCGATCGCGGCTTCGACGCCGGAGTTGCCGCCGCCGATCACCGCCACACGCTTGCCCTTGAACAATGGGCCATCGCAGTGCGGGCAATACGCCACGCCCTTGTTGCGGTACTGGTCCTCGCCGGGCACGCCCATCTGCCGCCAGCGGGCGCCGGTGGCCAGCACCACGGTGCGCGAGCGCAGCGTGGCGCCGTTCTCGAGCCCGATTCCGACCAGGCCGTCGTCGCCGGCCGGCACCAGCTGCACCGCGCGCTGCAGGTCCATGATGTCGACGTCGTACTCGCGCACATGCTGCTCCAGCGCGGCCGCCATCTTCGGGCCCTCGGTCTCCTTGACCGAGATGAAGTTCTCGATCGCCATCGTGTCGAGCACCTGGCCACCGAAGCGTTCGGACGCGACGCCGGTGCGGATGCCCTTGCGTGCCGCATAGATCGCCGCCGCCGCGCCGGCCGGGCCGCCGCCCACCACCAGCACCTCGAACGGAGCCTTGCCGGCAATCGCCTGCGCCGCGCGATCGGCGGCGCCGGTATCGAGCTTGGCGACGATCTGCTCGAGCGTCATGCGGCCCTGGTCGAACTTGCTGCCGTTGAGGAACACCGTCGGCACCGACATGATCTCGCGCGCCTCGACTTCCGCCTGGAACAGCGCACCGTCGATCGCCACGTGGCGGATCCGCGGGTTGAGCACGGCGGCGAGGTTCAACGCCTGCACCACGTCCGGGCAGTTCTGGCACGAGAGCGAGTAGTAGGTTTCGAACAGATAGTCGCCCTCTAGGGCCATCACCTGCTCGATCGTGTCCTTGGCCGCCTTCGACGGATGGCCGCCCACCTGTAGCAGGGCCAGCACCAGTGAGGTGAACTCGTGGCCCATCGGCAGGCCGGCGAAGCGGACGTCGATGTCGAGGCCGGGAGAGGTGATCAGGAACGAGGGCTTGCGCGGGTCAGTGCCGGTGGCATCGACGCTGATCTTCGGGCTCGCTTCCTTCAGGTCCTCGAGCAGGGAGAGCAGCTCGCGCGACTTCTCGCTGTCGTCGACCGAGGCCACGATCTGGATCGGGCGCACCGCGCGCTCCAGATAAGCCTTCAACTGCGCCTTGAGATCGGCTTCCAACATGGCAACGCTCCTGAAACGGGTGGGGGCGTCCGCGACGCATCGGCGTGCGAGGCATCGGGACCGGGGAGAGGGGTGAACCGCAGCCGGCGACTGCGCGCGGCCGGCTCCGGTTCACCCCCATCCGCATGCGCGGGATGGGGGCGAAGACGACGCGATGGACTGCGTCGTCATGGCGCGGGATCAGATCTTGCCGACGAGATCCAGCGACGGCGCGAGGGTCTTCTCGCCTTCCTTCCACTTCGCCGGGCACACCTCGTTGGGGTTGGCGGCGACGTACTGGGCAGCCTTGAGCTTGCGCAGGGTCTCGGTGACGTCGCGCGCGATGGCGTTGTCGTGGATCTCGAGGGTCTTGATCACGCCTTCCGGGTTGATCACGAAGGTGCCACGCAGGGCCAGGCCTTCCTCGGGGATATGCACGCCGAAGGCGTTGGTCAGCTGGTGGGTGGGGTCGCCGACCAGCGGGAACTGCGCCTTGCCGACGGCCGGCGAGGTCTCGTGCCACACCTTGTGCGAGAAGTGGGTGTCGGTCGTGACGATATAGACCTCGGCGCCCAGCTTCTGGAACTCGGGATAGTTATCGGCGGCGTCTTCGACTTCGGTCGGGCAATTGAAGGTGAAGGCGGCCGGCATGAAGATCAGGACCGACCACTTGCCCTTCAGCGTCTCGTTGCTGACTTCGACGAATTCGCCGTTGTGGAAGGCGGTGGTCTTGAAGACGGGGACCTGGGTGTTGATGAGGGACATGAAGGCTCCTGGTGGTGGGGATCTAACGGACGGATGCCGACTGGCTGATCCGGCTGCCCATAGAGTAGGCATCGCCTATCGATATGGGAAATCGATAATAGGAATTCAATCAATAGTCCGCGCCTATCGGTTCATGGTTCAGGAACTTCCATGCCCCGGGCCCTTGCAAGCACTGCTGCGCTGCAGCAATATCGGCTTGTCGGCGCGGCAGTGAATCAACGATTGCGCGCCACGCGGCCCGGCCGCGTCAGGCATTTCCGTGTCCGTATCTCCCTCCCACACGTGGCACGGAATTTCGAAGGCGGCTTCGGCCGCCTTCATTTTGCCTGCGCGTCGGCCTCCGCCGCATCAGTGCCGATGAACCGCAAGACAGCTTGCAGGACCTCCGGGCTCCGCTCGGGATCGTAGAACGCGGCGGCCGGCAGGAAGTGGTTGCCGCCGGGGAGCACGATCAGTGTCGAAGCGACGCCCTTGCGGCGCAGGGCGAAGTCGAGCTTGCGGCTGTTTCCGATATCGACCGTGTGATCCGCGTCGCCGTGGATCAGCAGGAACGGCGGTTCATCGCCATCGACGAAACGCACCGGCATGGCCTCGGGCCACTGGGCGCGAGGCCCGAAGATCGCCTCGTACTTGCCGTTGATCGTGAAATCGTAGGGCCCGGACAGTCCGATGATCCCGGCGAGGTCCACGGGTTCGAGGCCCACGGCCTCCAGGCGGCGTGCATCGGTGCCCAGCAGTGCAGCGATCTGCGCGCCGGCCGAGTGTCCGGCGAGGAGCAGGCGCTCGGGATCGCCGCCGTATTCCGCGGCGTGGTCGCGGGTCCAGCGGACGGCGCGCGCGCCATCCTCGACGAAGCCGGGAAAACCGCTATCGGGCCAGGTGCGGTAATCGGCGACCACGGCCACCACGCCGTTCTCGGCCAGGCGACGGCCGACGAAGCGGTACTGGTCCCGCTCACCGTATTGCCAGGCGCCGCCGTAGAAGAACAGCACCACCGGCGCGCCGGGTGCGGCGTCCTGCGGCTGGTAGATATCTAGGGCGAGGCCACGGGTATCGTCGTAGACCGCGGTGGCGTCGGGCTCGCCGGTCCCGCGGTTGACGTATCCGAAGAAGGCGCTCTGGCAGCCGCACACCAGCAGGGCAAGCGCGGCAGCTATGCAGGCGCGGGATGAACGGCGCATCGGCGATCTCCATCAAGGTGCGACACCATCGCCGCCCGCCCCCCGGCTACGATGTGAAGCGATGAACCTGTGCCCGCCTACCGAACTGGATGCCCTGCTGCGTGCCGCCAGCAGCCGCATCGACCCGACCGATGCCCGCTGGCTGCTGGCCCACGCTGCGGGACGTTCGCAGACCTGGCTGTTCGCGCATGCGCGTGACCCCGCGCCGGCGGATGTCGTCGCGCGTTTCGACGCACTGGTCGAGCGCCGCGTCGCCGGCGAGCCGGTGGCCTACCTCACCGGCACGCGCGGCTTCTGGGGGCTGGATCTGAAGGTGTCCCCCGAGACCCTGATTCCGCGCCCGGAAACCGAACTGCTGGTCGAACTCGCCCTCGCGCGGTTGCCGCCGGGCCCCGCGCGCATCGCCGATCTGGGCACCGGAAGCGGGGCGATCGCCCTGGCCATCGCCCGTGAGCGGCCGGATGTCTGCGTACTCGCGACGGATGCCAGCGCAGGGGCGCTCGACGTCGCCCGCGCCAACGCAGCGAGCCTCGGGCTGGCCAATCTGCGGTTCGTGCAGGGGGACTGGTATGCGCCCCTCGCCGGCGAGCGCTTCGATCTCATTGCCAGCAATCCGCCATATATCGAGGATGCCGACCCGCACCTGGAGCAGGGCGACCTGCGCTTTGAACCGGCGGCGGCTCTGGCCTCGGGAGCGGATGGCCTGGACGCGATCCGGGTGCTCGCCGCGGGCGCCGTCGCCCACCTCGAGCCCGGCGGCTGGCTGCTGGTCGAACACGGACTCTCGCAGGGCCCGGCGGTGCGGGCGCTGTTGGCCGACGCAGGGCTGGGCGGGGTCGGCACGGCCCGCGATCTCGAGGCGCGCGAGCGCGTCACCTTCGGCCGCGCTCCGGGGTCGCCGGAGCCCGGCTGATAGACTGGCCGCTGCTTTTGCCCCGGATCCAAGCGCATGCGTCAGCTCTATCCCGAGATCGAACCTTTTGACACCGGCATGCTCGCCGTCGACGACCGTCACACGCTCTATTACGAGCAGTGCGGCAATCCGAAGGGCAAGCCGGTGGTGCTGCTGCACGGCGGTCCGGGCGGCGGCTGCAGCGCCAAGATGCGCAGCTTCCACGATCCTGCGAAATACCGGATCGTGCTGTTCGACCAGCGCGGGGCCGGGCGCTCGACGCCGCACGCCGACCTGGTGGGCAACACCACCTGGGACCTCGTCGCCGACATCGAACGGCTGCGGACGCATCTGGCCATCGACCGCTGGCAGGTCTTCGGCGGCTCCTGGGGCTCGACGCTGGCATTGGCGTACGCGCAGACGCATCCCCGCCAGGTCACCGAACTGATCCTGCGCGGCATCTTCATGCTGCGGCGCTGGGAGCTCGAATGGTTCTACCAGGAGGGTGCGTCGCGCCTGTTCCCGGAGGCCTGGCAGCAGTACATCGCCGCGATTCCGGAGGCCGAGCGCGGCGACCTGATCGCCGCGTTCCACAAGCGTCTGACCAGCGACGACGAGTCGATCCGCCTGGCCGCCGCCCGTGCGTGGAGCGTCTGGGAGGGTGCGACGAGCTTCCTGCACATCGATCCCGACTTCGCCGAGAGTCACGCCGATGCGCAGTTCGCGCTCGCCTTCGCGCGTATCGAGAACCACTACTTCACCAACGGCGGTTTCTTCGAGGTCGACGACCAGTTGCTGCGTGATGCCTACCGCATCGTCGACATTCCCGGCGTCATCGTCCACGGCCGCTACGACGTGGTGTGTCCGGTGCAGAACGCCTTCGATCTGCATCAGGTCTGGCCCAAGGCCGAACTCGTCGTCACTCCGGCCTCGGGCCATTCGGCATTCGAGGCCGAGAACGTCGACGCCCTGGTGCGCGCGACCGACAGCTTCGCCTGAAGCGCGCGTCGCAGCCGATCTGCGGCGCTGCATTCCATCCATCGATGCACGACGGTGGCCCCGTCGTGCGCAGGAAATCCAGATGTCTGAAGAAGAACTCATCGTCAAGGACAGCAACGGCACCCGTCTTGCCGACGGTGATGCGGTCACCGTGATCAAGGATCTGAAGGTCAAGGGCACCAGCGTCACGCTCAAGCGCGGCACGCTGGCGAAGAACATCCGCCTCACCGACGACCCCGACCTCATCGAATGCAACGTCGAGAAGGTGAAGGGACTCGTGCTGCGGACGGAGTTCGTCAAGAAGGCCTGAGGGCCATCGCATGGATGTGCTCGAACACAACCGGGCGGCGTGGAATCGCGAATCCACATCCGGCAGCGCGTGGACGATGCCTGTGGACGCGGCCGTCATCGCGGCGGCGCGTCGGGGCGACTGGTCCGTCATCCTGACGCCGAACCGCGCCGTGCCGCGGGACTGGTTCGGCACGCTGGATGCACGCGATGTCCTGTGTCTGGCGTCTGGCGGCGGACAGCAGGCGCCGGTACTGGCCGCGGCAGGCGCGCGCGTCACGAGTTTCGATCTGTCGGACGTGCAACTCGAAAAGGACCGGGCCGTCGCCGAGCGCGACGGGCTGGCGCTGCACTGCGTACGCGGCGATATGGCCGACCTGTCGGTGTTTGCCGATGCGAGCTTCGACATCGTGTTCCATCCGGTGTCGAACGTCTTCGTCCCCGACGTGGACGTGGTGTGGCGCGAGTGCGCCCGTGTACTGCGCCCAGGCGGACGTCTGCTGGCCGGCTTCATGAATCCAGCTTTCTTTCTGTTCGATCATGACGAGGCGACGGACACGGGTGCCTGCGTCGCACGTCACCGCCAGCCGTATGCGGAGCCGGACAGCTTGAGGCCCGACGCGCGTGCCGCGTGGGACGCGAGCGGACGCGCCGCCCAGTTCGGGCATTCGCTGCAGACCCAGATCGGCGGGCAACTGGCAGCCGGGTTCCGTCTCGCCGGTCTGTACGAGGACGACTGGGAGGACGCGGTCACCCCGCTCAATCGCCTGATGCCGGTCGCCCTCGCAACGCTGGCGCTCCGCGCGCCATAACCTTGTCGGTCGCTCAATCGGCGGGGGATCCGTCCGGATTGAAGTCGATCATCCACAGCCCGGCCCAGAGCTTGAGATCGAGCTCGAAACCTTCCGCGTGCTTCTGCATCAGCCATGCCGGCGCGGTCGCGCGCGGCACGGTGTGGACGATGATCGCCTCGTCATCCACGCCGCCGCCTTCGCCGACGCGGGTCAGCTCGCGGGCGCGCACGAAGGCCACGCGTTCGTTGCTCATGCCGGCGGTAGTCGGTCCGGTCAGCAGGACTTCGACCCGCCCGGCCGACCAGCCGGTCTCCTCGATCAGCTCGCGCCTGGCGGCGTCCTCGAGCGAATCGCTGCCGCCGCCGTCACCGACCAGTCCGGCAGGCATCTCGATCGTGCGCGCGCCGAGCGGCACACGGTACTGCTCGACGAACAGCACCTCATCGTCCGGCGTCACCGCGATCACCAGCACGGCCATGCCGTTGCCACCGTGGGTGCGTTCGCAGGCCTCCCATTTGCCGTGGCGGACCAGCCGCAGCCAGTCGCCCTGGTAGAGGATCTCGGTATCGTCGCGCATCGAGGGGTCGGTCATGCGGCGATGCTAACGCGGCGGGCCGGCGACCGACAGCCGTTCAGGCCATCGCCGTCGGCGCGTATTCCAGACCGGCAACCGTGTACAGGCGCCTGCGCGTGAGCGGCCCGAAGCGCAGGGCCTCGCACAGCCGCGACAGCGTGTTCGGATCCGCGGTCCGGCGCGCGAATCCGTTCGTGCCCTCGCCGAGCGGCGCGTCGCAGGCAATGGTCGTGAGCTGGCGGCACAGCAGCGCGGTGGCGGCATGCGCCCTCAGCTTGGCGCCGACCTGGCCGGCTCCACGAAAGCGCAGGAACTGGATCTCGTCGCTGCGCGCGAGCAGGGCGTCGAGCGTGCCGAAGTGGTGCAGCAGGCTGGCCGCGGTCTTGCAGCCGATGCCCGGCACGCCCGGAATGTTGTCGACCGCATCGCCGCACAGCGCGAGGTAGTCCGGGATCTGGTGCGCCTCGACGCCGTGCCGTGCGCGCACCCCGGCCGCGGTCCAGCGCACGCCCCGGGCATAGTCCCATTGCTCGTCGGCGCCCTGGAGCAACTGCGACAGATCCTTGTCGGCCGAAACGATGACCGCGTGGTGCGCGCGGTCGCGGCCAGCCTTCACTGCGGTCCCGATCAGGTCGTCGGCCTCGTACTCGGTATCGGCCAGTACAACGAAGCCGAGCGCGCGGCACAGCGCCTTGCAGTGCCCGAACTGGCGCCGCAGCTCGTCCGGCGCCGGCGGGCGGTTTGCCTTGTAGGCCGGATAGATGCGGTTGCGGAAACAGCTGTCGAGCGCCTCGTCGAAGGCGATCGCCGCATGGCGCGGCTGCACCCGTTCGACCAGCTCGGCGAGAAAGCGTGCGAAGCCGTGCACGGCATTGGTCGGCCAGCCTTCGGCGTCGCGGAACTCGTCGGGCATCGAATGCCAGGCGCGGAACACGTAGAGGCTGGCGTCGATCAGATAAAGCGGGGTGGTCGGAGGCATCACTGGCTGCGTCATGGCGCGTGCCAGTCCGACAGCAGTGCGACCGGGTCGGGGCGCTCGCGCTCGGGCGCTTCGAGACGCGGCGTGCCCATATGGATGTAGCCGGCAATGCGTTCGTGCGCGCCCAGGCCCAGCAGGCGGAGGATCTCCGCGTCATAGGCCGGCCACCCGGTCAGCCACGACGCGCCGAACCCCAGTGCCTGGGCCGCCTGCAGCAGTGCGAAGCACACGCTGCCGGCGGTGAACAGCCGTTCGACCTCCGGAATCTTGCTGTCGTCGGGGTCGAGGACGGCGATGACGACGAGCACCAGCGGCGCATGGGAAAACCGTCGGCGCTCCTTCTCGAGGGCGCCCTCGCCGATGGCCGGATCGCGCGCCAGGGCGCGCGCCGCGACCCGCTCGCCAAGCGCTTGGCGAGCGTCGCCGGTGATCCGCAGGAAGCGGAACGGCACGCGTTTGCCGTGATCGGGCACGCGCACGGCGGACCGCAGCATGCGCAGCAGGGTGGCATCGTCCGGACCGGGCTCGTCGAGCTGGCGCGCCGGGACTGATCGCCGGGCGTCGAGCGCGGCGAGTATGTCGTGTTCAGGATTTGCGGAGATCGTCACAGACCTAGGGTCACGCTTGGGGAATCTTATGTGCGGGGCAGTCTGCCCTTTCCCTGATTGTCCTCCATATGACGCATCACCACGACATCGGCGCGGGTTCCGGCACGCGCGCGGGCTCGGCGCGCGACGCTGCGCGAGTCCTCGAGACGTTGCGCCACGACGCGGTAACGGCGTTGGGCGGGGTGCTGTCGGGGTTCTGGAGCACGATCGAAGAGCAGGTGCGGCTGGCCGCCCTGGCGCGCCACGATTACATGGTCGCCCAGGAAGAGCGCATGGCCGTGCTCGATCTGAGCCAACGCGCGCTGGAGCTCGCGACGCGCTTCCGTGCCGCGATTGAAGCCGAGTTCGACCTGTGGCTGGCCGATCGCCCCGGGCCGCCGGGCCCGGACGGCCTGTCGCTGATGTCGGAAGGTCAGCTCGAGGTGCACCTGGCCGCCCAGCAGATCATCGAGCTGATGGACCACCAGTTCATGCATCCCCTTGCGGCGCTCGGTGATCGCCTGGATGCGCTGGCGCAGCGTCTCGGTATCGAGGGCATCCATGCCAACCCGTTGCGCCCGGAAGTCCCGGTGCGGGCGTTCATGCGCCTGTTCCATGCCGACGAGCTTCCCGCCGGTCTGCGCACCCTGGTGTTCAACCAGTTCGACAAACGCTTGCCGGGCATTCTCGGTGAGGTCTACGCGCGCGCCAATGCCACGCTCGACGCGGCCGGTATGGGGCCTGCGGGCGTGGCCCCGTCCTCCCGGTCCCAGTCCCATTCCGCGCCGCCGGCAGGCCGGCAGCGAGGCGGGCGGGGCGCCGAGACCGCCTGGGTGCCCGACGGCGGGGTCGTCGAGCACGCGGGCAGCGACGCGCCTGCCGGGTCCGCCGGGCCGGATGCGCCGGCAGGCGCCCCGCTGTCAGCCGAACTCCTGGACCTGCTGGCTGCCCACGGTCCGCCGCAGGCCGACCCGGCGACGCCGCGTTATCGCGATCTCGTGCGCACCCAGCTGCACCAGTGGCGTGCGCGGCAGGCGCATGCGCAGATTCCCGAGGCCGGCGCGGACGGCGCCGGCGGCCAGGTCCTGGGCATGTCGCAGCTGCTCAGCGTGGCGCGCATGCTCCAGGGCGATGATCCTGCGCCGTTCGCGCGTGCGCTGGTCGGCGATGATCGGCGCCGGCTCGGCGATGTGATCCGCGATGAACTGATGCGCGGCCTGCGCGAACTGGGCGTGGACACCGAACAAACGCCGCTCAGCCCCGAGGACGACGATGCGATCGATCTGGTCGGCATCCTGTTCCAGGCGCTCTTCGACGCCAACGATCTCCTGCAGCAGGCGCGCGACGTCTACGGCCGCCTGGTGGTGCCCTATGTCAAGGTCGCGCTCACCGACGATTCGATGTTCAACCAGCGTGCGCATCCGGCGCGCCGGCTGCTCGACGCGGTGACCGAAGCCTGCGACGGCAATGCCGGCGAAACCCCGCAGGACCGCGACCTGCTCGACCAGACCGGCCGCGTTGTCGACCGTGTGGTCGAGGAATACGAAAGTGACCAGGCGGTCTTCGCCCTGGCGGCCGCGGAGTTGCGCGAGCGGCTGGATCAGCAGCGCCGCCGCGCCGAGGTCGCGGAGCGACGCGCCGCCGAATCCATCCACGGCCGCGAGCGGCTGCAGCAGGCGCGCCGGAGCGTGGACGATCTGGTCGCATCGCGCCTGGCCGACCGTCCACTGACCGCTGCCGTAGCGTTCTTCCTGGACCGGCACTGGCGCCACCATCTCACCCAGACCTGGCTGCGCAACGGGCCGGATTCGGCACGCCATCTCGCTGCGATCAGCGTCGGCGACGCGATGGTGCAGGTCGACTTCGACGCCGCCCATGCGCTCGGCAGCGCAGTCGCCGACGAGCTGCTGGCGCTGCAGGAACCGCTGGCGGAATGCTATTCGAGCTGTGGTCTGGACGCCGCTGCCGCCCGCGATGCGGTGGCCCGGCTCATCGCCGCATTGGCGATGCCGGACACGCCCCGCAGCGTCCATGTGCCCCAGGCTGCGGACATCGACGACGACGCACCCGATCCCGCGCTGCGCCTTGCCGGCGGTCACGACGGGCTCTCGTTCGATCCGACCATCGCCGCGCGGATGCGTCAGCTGCGCGTGGGGCAGTGGTTGCGCCTGGTCGACGACAACGGCCGCGAATCGGCCGCGCGTGTCGCATGGATCAGCCCGATCACCCAGCGGCTGTTGATCGTGAATCGGCGCGGTGTGCGGCGCATGGTGGTCTCGCCCGAGGAGCTGGCGGCACTGGTCGGTGCCGGACGCGCCGTGGTGCGCGCGGTGGATGCGCCGTTCGACGAAGCGATGAAGCACGTGTGGCAGCAGCTCAACGCGGCCAACGATGCACCTGGCGAGGTCGCGACGGCCTGATTTCCGACTGCGCGCGTTAAGACGCGCGCAAAGTGCTTGCGTTATTGTCCCCGCGGTACACAGGGATGGAGTGGGCGCAATGCCCGTGTCGACAGCACAAGGACCGGGCGATGGCATGCGGGTGGAAACACCTGCCCAGCTCATGGACAGCCTGCGCCGCGAAGCCGCCGCGCGACTTCTGCCGTTGCTCGGCGAGGGTCTGCGTATCGAGCGGGACCGGCTGCAGCGCGAGCTCGTTGATCCTGCGACCACTCCGCGGACACGTGAGGCGCTGGCGGAAGACCTGACCGGCCTCACCGTGCTCTCGGCGGAACTGATCCGCCATGAGCACCGTTGGCAGAAGGCGCTTGCCGATGTGTTCGCAGTCTGGCCCGAGCCCCCCGTGGCGCAACATCGCAGCGGGTATTCGCTGTTGTCGGATGACGAGTTGCAGGCGCAGCTGATCGGCCAGCCCGTGGCCGAGGCGCTCGACCGGCGCTTCGAAAGTGCTCGCGATGTGATCGACCGTCGCCTGTACACACTGGCTGCCCGGCTCCAGTACCGCACCCGTCCGAGCAACCCGCTCGCGGCGCGGTTCCTGATCGACACGTTCCTGCAGGCCTTCGAGGCTGGCGACTGTGGACGCCGGTTGCGCGCCGCACTGCTGCGACGGCATGAAACTTTGCTCGAGCGCGATCTTGCGGCGCTCTACGCCTGGTGCAACACCCGCCTGGGCGATGCGGGCTGTGCACTGGCCGGTGACGGCGACCAGGCGGCGCTGATTGCCGGGCTTGGCGCCCCGGTGGGCACAGTGCCGGCCAGCAAGACCCGGCTGTGGGAGCAGGGCAATGCGGTCGCCCAGGTGGCCGCGGGCGCCGCGTCCACTGCCCAGGCGGATGCGCCGCGCGGCAATCTGCTGCGGCGGCATGCGCGGCGTCAGCGCGATGCGCGCCGGGCCGAGATCGACGCTGCCGCGCGGACCTTCCGTCGCGAGGAATTCATGTCGATGCTCGCGCTGCTGCAGGCCGATCGTGCTCTGCCGCCCGGGCCCTCGCACGCGGCGCGACTGCGCGAAGGCCTGTACATCGTCGCCGCGCGCCTGGGCACCGATCGCAACGAGGTCGCATTCGATGGCGAGCAGGACGATGCGCTGACCCTCGTGGGTGCGCTGTTCGACCTGCTCGCAACCCGGCACCAGATCGAGCCCACCGCGCGCGAACGACTCGCGCTGCTGACGGTACCCTGGCTGCAGCTGGCGCTCGACGATCCGCACCTGTTCGAAGCTTCTTCCCCACCCGCGATGCAGCTGCTGTCGCAGCTGGTCGATCTCTGGGACAGCGGCGATCCGGGCGATCCGCAGTCGGCCGAGCTGCAGGTGCTGGCCGACCGGGTTGCGGATGCGGTGCTCGATGGTCCCCAGGGAGACGGGCGCGTATTCGCGGCGCAACTCGCGCAGATCGATGCAGCGCTCGCGGCCGGCCGGCGCCGCGCCGAAGCGGTGGAGCGTCGCACCTGGCAGGCGCTGCGTGGCCGCGAGCGCCTGGACGCGGCCCGCCGGCAGGCCCGGCTGGAACTCGAACGTCGACTGCATGGGCGCGCCCTGTTGCCGTCGGTGGCGGGTTTTCTTGACGTCGAATGGCGCCAGGCACTGGCCCAGGCCTGGTTGCGCGACGGCGCGGACTCCGATCGCTACCGCGAGGTGCTGTCGCTCGGTGACGCGCTCATCGAATCCGACGGTCTTGCCGCCAGGGATGGTGGCAGCGCGGTGGCCGATCGCCTGCTCGGCATGCTGCCGGCCCTGCGCGAGTGCTGCGCGCAGCATGGCGCGGATGCCGGCGCGGCCGAGACGCGGCTTGCCGGCGTGGTGGCCGAACACGCGAGCCCGACGACGCGGCAGACGCATGTGCCCACTCCGCCGGCCGGGGACGATGCGCCCTTGCTGCCCGACGATGCCGACCCGGTGGCCGGTCTCGCCGACACCACTTTCGCCGAAGGTCAGCGCTTTGTGAGGACCGATGCGCTCGGCGCCTCGCGCACCTTGCGCCTGGCCTGGCGCAGTTCGCTCAGCGGCGCCTGCCTGCTGGTGAACACCACCGGCGCACGCGAGTTCCTGCTGATGCCGTCGGCGCTGCGGGAGATGGTCGAATCCGGCCAATTGCGGTCGCGGCCGAGCGGTGGCGCGGTCGCCGGCGCCCTGGCCACCCTCGCTGCGCAGGCCAGCGGGGCCTGAGGGCACGTCACAGCACCACTGGCGACCAGCGGTCCTGCACATGTCCTAGGATGACTCCGACTCCAGGCGAGGGCGGGATCGATGGCGGTGACGATCGGCGTGGCGCGTGAAACCGCAGCGGGGGAAGCGCGCGTTGCGCTGACGCCCGAGACCTGCAGGAAGTTCGTGGCAGCGGGCGCTGCCGTGCAGGTGGAAACCGGCCTCGGCGCCGGGGCGCATTTTCCCGACCCCGACTATGCCGACGCCGGTGCCCGGATCGTCGGGGATGCCCGCGCTGCATTGTCCGGCGCCGCGCTGGTGCTGTGCGTGCGGCCGCCGGACGCCGGGCGCCTGCAATGGGTCCAGCCGGGCGCGGCACTGGTCGGAATGCTCCAGCCCGAGGCCGATGCGGCGCGCGGACAGATCATCGCCGAGCGGCGCCTGCTTGCCTTTCCGCTCGAGCGCCTGCCACGCACGACCCGCGCGCAGTCGATGGACGTACTCAGTTCACAGGCCGGTATGGCGGGCTACAAGGCGATGCTGATTGGCGCCCAGCTGGCGCCGCGCTTCTTTCCCATGCTGACCACCGCGGCCGGCACCATCCGGCCGGCCAAGGTGCTCGTGATCGGCGCCGGCGTGGCCGGCCTGCAGGCGATCGCGACCGCCAAGCGCCTGGGCGCGCAGGTCGAAGGCTTCGACGTGCGGCCCGAGACGCGGGAGCAGATCGAGTCGCTGGGCGGACGCTTTCTGGATCTGGGCGTCAGCGCCGCCGGAGAAGGCGGCTACGCCCGCGCGCTGACCGAGGCCGAGCGTGCCGAACAGCAACGGCGCCTCGGCGAGCACCTCAAGGGTATCGACGTCCTCGTATGCACCGCCGCGGTCCCCGGGCGGCCGGCACCGACCATCGTCACGTTGGCGATGGTGGCCGGGATGCGCCCTGGGAGCGTGGTCGTCGACCTGGCGGCAGATAGTGGTGGCAACTGCGAAGCGACCCGGCCCGGCGAAACGATCGCCGTCGATGGTGTGACCATTGCCGGGCCACTGGATCTGGCATCAATGGGTGCAACCCAGTCCAGCGAGATGTTCGCCCGCAACGTGTTCAATTTCGCCCGGTTGCTGCTGGGAGACGACGGGCTGGCGCCGGATTGGAGTGACGAGCTGCTGGCGAAGACGGTGTGGCCGGCACCCCCGCCCGGGCCCCGCGAGGGCTGAGCCGGCCGACGTGGTGCAGCGGATTCCGGCGGAACGCGATGGGAGCCCGCGCGAGGCTGCGCGTCCACCACCGCAACCGGGGCCGGGCGCGTGCGCGCTTCGTTCAGCGCTCGCGGCCACTGTCGCGCGATGGCGCGGGATTCTCGGCCGCCCAGCGACGACGCTGTTCGGGCGACATCTCCTTCCAGCGCTCGCGCAGCGCCTGGCGGTCCGCCTCGGGCAGGGTGCGCAGCTTGTTGTAGAGCGCGCGCACTTCCTCGCGCTGTTCGGGCGGCAGGTGCTTCCAGCTGTGCATGCCGTGCCGCGCCTGTGCGCGCTCGGCGGGAGTCATCGCCTCCCAGCGCCGGGCATTTTCGAGCATGCGCTCACGCGTCGGCGCGTCGGCGCTGTTCCAGCGCTCGCGCACGGGGGCGATCAGCAGGTCGCGTTGTGCGGGCGTGAGCTGGTCCCACGCCGCGGGCGGCGCGGACTGGGCGATTGCGGCGTGGCCCCACAGCAGCAGGGGGAGTGTCACGGCGATCAGGCGGAGTCGGGAAGCGGACATGGTCATTCCAGGGCAAGCAGGGTGGTTTCGTTGTCGGCCAGCCAGCGGTAGAAGTCGGGCGACTCCTCCAGCCCGGCCAGGGCGTCGCCGAGTTCGTCATCGAGCGGCCCCGCCGGTGTGGCCGCCGCGAGCGCAGGCGCGGGGGCCGGGGCAGGCACGCCCGGCGTATCGCCCGGCAGCGCCAGGCGCAGACCGATCGCAAGCGCGAACACGGCCGCGAAGCCGGCTGCCAGAGGCAAGCGCCAACCGAAGCGCGGTGTATCGGCCACCTGCAGTGCCGCATGCCGCCCGCGGTGCAGGCGCGCAGTCGTCTGCGGGCTGATCGTGCCCTGTGACCGGCGATAAAGCGCGCGCAGGGCGGCATCGTCGAGCGGATCTTGCTGCCGGTTCATCGGTACTCCTCCAGTTGCGTCTGCAACGCCTCGCGGGCGCGGAACAGATGGGTCTTCACCGAGCCAGCGCTGCATCCCATGATGCGGGCGGTGGTCTCGACATCGAATTCTTCGAGGACGCGCAGCGTGAACGCCTCGCGCTGGCGGCGCGGCAACTGCCGCAGGGCCTGCGTCAGCTGTGTCCAGGCCTCGCGTCCCTCCTGGGTGCGCTCGGGGTCGGGGCCGCTATCGGCCCAGTCGATCTCGTCGCCCTCGGGCATCCGCGCATCACTGAGCCAGGTCAGGCGGAACGTCCGTCGTCGCTGCACGTCGATGATCCGGCTGCGCAGCACGGTCCAGAACAGCGGTGTCCATTCGCTCGCCGGGCGATCGGCATAGCCGAGCATCTTGGTCATCGCGTCCTGGACCGCGTCCAGGGCATCGTCGCGGTTGCGCAGGCCGAGCTCGGCGAATCGGAAGGCCCGCCGCTCCACGCTTGCGAAAAATTCCGCGAGCGTGGACGGCAGGGCTGGGCTGGCGGCATCGGCCGCGACGGGGGCGTCGGTCACGGCTGCAAGCCTACCGTGCACGGTGTGCGCTGCCCGGTCAGGGAAATGGCTGCCATCCATCGTCGCGTCGTCGCCAGTGGCGGGAGGTATGTGGGATCAACGCGTCGCCGGCCTCGTGGTTGACCTGGCCCGAGGTGGGCGACGCCCGGGTGGCGCCGCGTTCACCGGTGGTTATGATGCGGGCAAGGGCCCCGGGGAATCGCGATGATCGATGGTGTCGTGGCGCTGTACATCTTCATGCTGGCGGCCATCGCCGGCCACGTGATCATTTCGCGGGTGCCGACGATCCTGCATACCCCGCTGATGTCGGGCTCCAATTTCATTCACGGCATCGTGCTGATCGGCGCAATGCTGGTGCTCGGGCACGCGGACACGACGCTCGAGAAGATCATCGGCTTCATCGCGGTGCTGATGGGCGCGGGCAACGCGGCCGGCGGTTACGTCGTGACCGAGCGGATGCTGGAGATGTTCAAGCCGAGCGCCAGACCGGGCGGCAAATCGTGAGTGGCGTGGCTGCGCGCGGGAAGCATCGGGCCCGCGCGGCGTTCCGGCGGATCATCTGCCTGCCGTACTCGTCGCCGCTGATGGCGCCATGGCGTCCCGTCATCGGGCGAGTCGCGGCCGGCGCGGTTGCGCATCCCGGCCGGGCGCGGACCCGGGCGGCGGTGCCATGAGCGGCTTCGACCTGCGGACCGGCCTGGTCGCCGCCAGCTACTTCATTGCCGCGACGCTGTTCCTGCTCGGCATGCAGCGCATGGCATCCCCGCGCTCGGCACGGTCTGGCATCCAATGGGCGGGCGTGGGCATGGTGCTGGCGACCGTGGCCACGTTCTTCGTGCCCGGGCTCGGGAACATCGGCCTGATGCTGCTTGCGATCGCGCTGGGAGGCGGGTTCGCCTGGATGTCGGGCCGGAAGGTCGCGATCACCGACATGCCGCAGATGGTCGCGCTCTACAACGGCCTGGGCGGCGGGGCCGCGGCGGCGATCGGCGCGGTCGAGCTGTTGCGCTGGTCTGCTGCCGGCATCGCGCCGGCGCGGCTGTCGCTGGTGCTGGCGATGCTGGGGGCATTGATCGGCGCGATCGCGTTGTCGGGCTCGGTGATCGCCTGGGCCAAGCTCGACGGGCGCATGGACAGGCGCTATGTGTTCCGCGGACAGCAGCTCTTCAACCTGGTCGTATTCGCGGGCGCGCTGCTGGCCGGAGGATTGGCGGCGCACACGCTGGGTATGCCGGCCATCGTCGTGTTCTTTGCGCTGGCGCTGCTGCTGGGCGTGCTGATGACGCTGCCCATCGGCGGCGCCGACATGCCGGTCGTGATTTCGCTCTACAACGCGCTGACCGGCCTGGCCGTCGCGTTCGAAGGTTACGTGCTCGGCAACGAGGCACTGATCATCGCCGGCACCATGGTGGGCGCGGCCGGCATGCTGCTGACCCGCCTGATGGCCAGGGCGATGAACCGCTCGATCGGCAGCGTGCTGTTCTCGAGCTTCAGCGCGGGGGGCGCGGGCGCCGCGATCGAGGGCAGCCAGAAACCCGTCGAGGCCGCGGATGTCGCGGCATTGATGGCCTATGCCGAACGCGTGGTCATCGTGCCGGGCTATGGCATGGCCGTGGCCCAGGCCCAGCACAAGATCTGGGAACTCGCTCAACGCCTGATCGAACGCGGGGTCAAGGTGCGGTTCGCGATCCATCCGGTCGCCGGCCGCATGCCCGGCCACATGAACGTGCTGCTGGCCGAGGCCGGGGTGCCCTACGACCTGATCGTCGACATGGACGACATCAATCCGGAATTTCCCAACACCGACGTGGCGCTGGTCATCGGCGCCAACGACGTGGTCAATCCCTCTGCCAGGACCGATCCCGCCTCACCCATCTACGGCATGCCGATTCTCGACGTGGTGCGGGCGAAGAACGTCGTGGTGATCAAGCGCGGCAAGGGCACGGGCTTTGCCGGTATCGAGAACGCGCTGTTCTATGCCGACAATGCCCGCATGCTCTACGGGGACGGGGCGGAGGCGGCCGGCGCCCTGGTCGCCGAACTCAAGGCGCTCGACGGCGGGCACTGAGCCCTCAGCGCGAGAGCACCAGCGCGATCAACAGTCCGGCGCCGAGCCAGGCCAGGTCGGCCGGCGCGTTCGCCAGCGAGGCCAGCGTCCAGGCGTGGTGCGTGCCGAGCTTGAGCGCTGATTCCCACGGCATCATGCCCATCGGCCTGGCGAGCTGCGAGGCGACGATGCCCCAGTTGGCGATGACGATCGCCAGCAGTGTCGCCGCGCAGCCGGCGAGTGCACGGGCCATGCCCGGGCGGGCCCGCGCCAACCGGAGCAGCCACGCGGCATCGAGCGCGGCAATCACCGCCATCCAGCTCGACTGGGCGCCGCTTGCATCGGCCAGCAGGATCCACGCAGCGGCGATGCCGGCGCTGCCGAGCAGGAGCAGGCCGATTGCCAGGGGCCAACGCCGGGTGCGGGCGGGGTGTTGCCTCGACGACATGGCGGGCTGCAGGGCGAAACGGGCGGCCAGCATACCGGCGGGCGACGATACAATGACAGCACTTGCGTGGCCGCCATCCGCCACAATCTTCCAGGCCATGTATTCCCGTAGCAGCGAACCCGTCCGTTTCGAGCGCGATTGCGCCGCCGTTCTCGTGCCGGCAGGCGAACACGTGACTCTGCCCGCCGGCAGCGCCGGCTACATCACCCAGGCCCTCGGCGGCAGCTACACGCTGTTCGTGGAAGGCAACCTGTTCCGCATTTCCGGCCGTGATGCCGATGCGATCGGCAAGGAGCCGCCGGTCCCGCTGGAACTGCCGGACGGTGCCGACGACGCCGCGGTCGAGCGGATGGTCTGGGAGCAGCTGCGGACGTGCTTCGATCCCGAGATTCCGATCAACGTGGTCGATCTGGGCCTGGTCTACGAGGCCGATGTGCAGCCCGCAACGGACGGCCAGCGCAGGATCGAGGTCAAGATGACGCTGACCGCGCCGGGCTGCGGTATGGGCGACATCCTGGTCGACGACGTCCGCAGCAAGCTCGAACTGATCCCGACCGTCGAAGAGGCCGACGTCGAGCTGGTGTTCGACCCGCCGTGGAACCGGACGATGATGTCCGAGGCCGCGCGCCTCGAGACCGGAATGCTCTGAGGCCCAATCTCGGGCCTCCATTCAGCGGACGTTCCGCAAATAAATCTGACGTGAATCGTCAATATGTGACGTGGTGCGCTTTTTTGGAGCGCGCCAAGCCGATTTTTGCGTTGCTCCCGAGCCGTGCTGTCGCGTAGCGTCAGTTTGCGGTCAGTTTTGTCATGTCCGCATCGCGACGGAGTCAGTGTTGCCCGACATTGAGGCGCCGCTCCGGAGATGCCGCCCGTGCGGCCCACCCACCCGTTGGGGATAGTCAGATGCCGAATCTTCCGCATCACGCGCCGCGCCATCGTCTGCTCGTCGTGGCCACCGCGCTCGCGCTCGCCGCTCTCGCACCGGCCTCCCAGGCCACTGACCGGCTCAATCTCGGTGGCCTGCAGTCGGCCGAGGCCCATGACCGGTTCATCGTCAAATACCGTGAAGGCTCGGCGGCGCAGACCAGCCCCGCGGCGGTTGCCAGCGCGCTTCGCGCGCCGGCTGCGCGTATCGCGGTCGGTGCCGGCCAACAACTGCGTGTCGAGCACCTGCGTCGCATGACCCAGGGCGCGGACGTCGTACGCACCAGCCGCAAGCTCGATCGCGCCGATGCCGAGTCGCTGATGCGGCAGATCGCCGACGATCCCGATGTGGAGTACGTCGAGGTCGACAAGCTCAACCAGGCGTTCTGGACGCCGAACGATCCGCGCTTCAGCAGCCAGTACGGCTTCGGGACCGGGCCGGGCGGCATCCGCGCCACCCAGGCCTGGGACGTCACCCGGGGCGCCGGCGCCGTGGTCGCAGTGCTCGATACCGGCATCGCCAGCCATAGCGACCTCAATGCCAACATCCTGCCGGGCTACGACTTCATCATCGATGCCACGGTGGCGGGCGATGGCGGCGGGCGCGATGCCGACCCCAGCGATCCGGGCGATTTCTACGGCGGCCGCAGCTCCAGCTGGCACGGGACCCACGTCGCCGGCACGGTGGCGGCGGTAAGCAACAACGGGGTCGGGGTCGCCGGCACCGCGCCCGAAGCCAGGGTGGTGCCGGTCCGCGTGCTCGGCCGGGGCGGCGGCTACGACTCCGATATCGCCGATGCGGTGGTGTGGGCCTCGGGCGGCAGCGTCACCGGCGTACCCGCAAACCAGAATCCGGCCGAGGTCATCAACCTAAGTCTCGGCGGCAGCGGCGCCTGCGGCAATGCGATGCAGAGCGCGATCAACGGTGCGGTCGGGCGCGGGACGACGCTGGTGATCGCGGCGGGCAACAGCAACGCCAACGTCTCCGGATTCTCCCCCGCCAACTGCAGCAACGTGATCGCGGTGGCCTCCAATACGAGCACCGGAGCTCGGTCGAGCTTCTCCAACTACGGCGGCGGCATCACGATCTCGGCGCCGGGCTCGGGCATCGTCTCCACGCTCAACAGCGGCCGGACCACGCCCGGCAGCGAGAGCTACGCGTCCTATGACGGCACGTCGATGGCGGCGCCGCACGTGGCGGGCGTGGTCGCGCTGATCCAGTCGGTGTCGAATCCGGCGCGGACGCCGGCCCAGATCAAGACGCTGCTGACGAGCACCGCGCGCGCGTTCCCGTCCACACCCTCGCAGCCGATCGGCGCCGGCATCGTCGACGCCGCCGCCGCGGTCGCGGCGGCCACGGGTGGCACCGGTCCGACACCGGATCCGGAGCCCGATCCCGGCGATGGCGGGCTGCAGAACGGAGTGCCGGTCACCGGCGTGTCGGGCGCCGCGGGCAGCGCCCAGCGCTGGACGTTCACGGTGCCCGCTGGCGCGCGCAATCTGGTGATCGCGATCTCCGGCGGCAGCGGCGATGCCGATCTCTACGTGCGCCGCGGCAGCGCCCCGACGACATCGACCTACGACTGCCGCCCGTACCGGTCCGGCAACGCCGAGAGCTGTTCGTTCGCCACACCGCAGGCCGGCACCTGGCACGTGCTGGTCCGCGGCTACACGTCGTTCTCCGGGGTCACGTTGCGCGCCAGCCACAACTGACCGCAGGGCGCTCCAGGGAATCAGGCAGGCATCAGGCACCGCGTCGCGGGACCCGGTGCCGGCGGGGCAGGCCGCTGCGGCGTGCGCCGTTCCATGCGGGTCACCAACGAGGGGTAGACATCAGGATGAAGACACTCATCGCATGCATCACCGCCGGCACGCTGTCGGTCGGTGCTGCCGCAGCTGCAGGGCGGGACGCGCGCCCGGCCGCCTTCGACCACCGGCTTCCGGCCGAACACACCGTCGAGCTCAAGCGCATGCCGGCGGTCGACATCGCGCGCCTGCGCGCTGAAGACGCCAGGCAGGATCGTGCGCTCGGCCTCCGGCCGATCCGCTTCGCCACGCCGCACGCCGTGGACCTCACGCCGAACAACGCCGGCGACTGGGACGAGATCGCCGGCGGCAACCTGGTCTGGCGGCTGCGTGTGGAATCGAAGGACGCGCTGTCCTTGAACTTCGGCTTCTCCGAGTTCCATCTGCCCGAAGGCGCGCGCCTGCTGGTCTATCCCGAGGGCCTCGACCGCAATGCCAATCCCGAGGCCATCCACACCTTCACCGCCGCCGACAACAGGCCCTCCGGCAGCCTGTGGACGCCGATCGTGCCGGGCGACAACGCGCTGATCGAAGTAGTCGTGCCGAAGTCGCAGGCCTCCGCACTGAAGCTGCGCCTGACCAGCGTCAACCACGACTATGTCGGCTTCGGCCGACTGGCCCGCGAAGGCGCGCTGGCACAGACCAAGGGGGTCTCGGGCAGTTGCAATGTCGACGTGGTGTGCCCCGATGGCGACGAGTTCCGCGACGAGATCCCGTCCGTCGGCGCGTATTCCCGCTTCGGCACGTTCTATTGCAGCGGCTCTCTGGTCAACAACACCGCTGGCGACCAGAAGATGTACTTCCTGACCGCCAACCACTGCGGCATGGGCACGGCCGATGCCGCGGCCAGCATCGTCGTCTACTGGAACTACCAGAACACGACCTGCCGCACGCCGGGCAGCGCCGAGAGCGGCGCCAACGGTGACGGCAGCCTGGCCCAGAACCAGACCGGCGCGGTGGTCCGTGCGACCTACGCCGCGTCCGACTTCACCCTGCTCGAGCTCGACGACGCGGCAGATCCCGCGTTCAACCTGAGCTGGTCGGGCTGGGACCGCCGCGATCTCGCCCCCGCGGGCGCGACGGGCATCCACCATCCGCGCGTCGCCGAGAAGCGCATCACCCATTCGGACAATCCCTTGCGTGTCGAGGGATATCTGGGCGGCAGCGGCACCACCCACCTGTGGGTGCAGTGGAACCAGCGCGGGACCACCGAGGGTGGTTCGTCGGGGTCGCCGATCTACAGCCCCGAAGGCCGGGTGATCGGACAGCTGCACGGCGGTTATGCCTCGTGTTCGACCACCGGCGACGACCACGTCGACTGGTACGGCCGTCTGTTCACCTCGTGGAGTGGCGGTGGGACCGCGGCCACGCGACTGAGCGACTGGCTCGACGCAGCCGGCACCGGCGCGGAGTTCATCGACACCATCGGCGCCGATGGCGGCACCGAGCCGGGCGATCCGGTCGCCGGTTTCGACTTCAGCGTAGACAACGACACCCTGACGGTGAGCTTCACCGACACCTCCAGCGACGACGGCGAAATCGTCTCCCGCGCATGGGCCTTCGGTGATGGCACCACCTCGAGCGAAGCCAACCCGGTGAAGACCTACGCCGAGGCCGGCGTGTACTCGGTCTCGCTGACGGTCACCGACGACGACGGCAATACCCACACCCGCACCCGACAGGTGGAAGTGGGCGACCTCTCGCCGGATGCCATTGAACTGACCAATCGCACACCGCTCTCCGGGCAGTCGGGCGCGGCCGGGACCAAACTGCTCTACAGCATCGAAGTGCCGGAGAACGTCAGCGGGCCGCTGTCGATCACCACCTCCGGTGGCAGCGGCAACGTGACGCTGTACGTGAGCCGCGATGTGGAACCGCAGGCCGATGCCTACGACTTCATCTCCCAGCGTCCGGGCAACAACGAAGTGGTGCGGATCGCCGACGTCGAAGCCGGGATCTACTACATCAAGGTCGTCGGGCAGTCGGCGTTCGCCAACGTCACCGTGCAGGCGCGCCACAACCTGCCGAGCGAAGGTGGCGGAGAAGGCAGCCTGCGCAATGGTGTGCCGGTGACCGGTCTGGCCGGGGCGGCGGGGACCCAGCAGTTCTGGACCATCCAGGTGCCGGCCGGTACCGCCAGCCTGCGGGTTGCGATGACCGGCGGGACGGGGGATGCCGATCTCTACCTGCGTTATGGCGCGCAGCCGACCACCACCGCCTACGACTGTCGCCCGTTCCTGAGCGGCAACAACGAAACCTGCACGGTCGCCAATCCGCAGGCCGGCACCTATCACGTGCTGGTCAATGCCTACTCCACCTTCAGCGGTGCGACGTTGACCGCCACCTGGTGAGGCAAGCGGCGTTCACCCCGGGCGCGCCCGGGGTGCGGGCATCATCACGGTCCCGCGCCCCACGCATTCCCGGCGGAGACCGTCATGTTGCAGGTTCCCCGTAATCCCGCGCGGCGCTTCGGCGCCGCGTTCTTTTTGCCAGCCCTGCTGTTGTCGGCCTGCGCCATGGGCGGCGATCCGCAGACCGACGCCAATACCGAGATCGATCCGATGCAGCAGCGTTTCATCGTCCGTTACGCGCCGGGCACCGCGCCGGAGCGGGACCCTGGCCTGGTCGCCGACCGCATCGCGCAGACGGCGCGCGCCGCGGGCCTGGTGGATGCGAAGGGCGTGCCCGCCAGGGTGACGTGGCTGCGGCGGCTGGCGGTGGGGGCCGACGTGGTCTCGGTCGATCCCGAGCTCGATGCCGCGCAGGCGCAGCGTCTACTGCAGGCACTGGAGGCCGAACCCGACGTCGAATACGCCGAGCCGGACGGTCGCATGACGATCGGCCCGGGGCCGGTGATGCCGACGAAGCGCCCCGGGAGCGACTGAGCCTCAGCCCAGGGGTTCGAACCGGTTGGCCTCGACGTTCTTGCGGACCTTGAGCGGATCCCAGATGCGACCGTTCATCGCGACGTAGACCCCCGGCGGCTTCGACTGCACGGCGCCGACGGCGGTCCCGATATTGAATTCCGCGTCGGAGCCGCGGAATCGGGCCGGGCTCAGTGCGCCGGTCAGCACGATGGTCTTGTCGGGAATCGTGGCCAGGACCTTCGCCGTCTCCACCATCGAATCGGTGCCATGGGTCAGCAGTACGTGGCTGGCCGGCTGCGCGGCAATCGTCGCGCGGATCAACTCGCGATCCTCGTCGGTGATGTGCAGCGAATCCTTGCGGATGATCGGGATCACGCGGTAACGGAACGCGACTCCGAGCTCCTCGAGCATGCGGCCGATCTGCGGGTCGCCGACCTGGAAGTCCGACTTGTCGTCGAAGTAGATCTTGTCGATCGTGCCACCGGTGGTGACGATCAGCAGCTCGTCCATCGTGTTGCGGTCCTGCGGGTCGGCCTGGCCCGCCATGATACCGGCCGCGGTCGTTGCGGCGTGCTCAGTCCGCCGACGCGGACCTGCGCCCGAAGCGCGCGCGCAGGCCGGGGAGGCTGGCGGAGAACACCACCGCCAGCGACAGCGCAATGCCCGCCCACGGGCGGACGCCGAGCTCGGGGTGTGACCAGGCGTACATGACACCGTGCGAGAACCAGAACAGCGCGGCGATGCCCGACCACAACGGCGCGGCGCGCAACCCGCGCAGTACCCCGGCGAGCAGCACCAGCGGGGGCAGCACGAACACGATCAGTGCGGCGCCGAAGTGCGGATCATCGCGGTGCCAGAGCAGGTACAGGACCGCGATCAGCGCAAGCGAGCACGCCAGTACGCTGCGCGCGGCGTCCGGCCGCGACCTCTGGGTGCTCACGCGGCGAGCTTCGCGGCAAGCGTGGCGATCCGGCGGCCGAGTGCCCGCGCAAGCGCCGCCTCGTCGTCGGTCGGCTGCGGATCGTCCTGCTGGCCGGCGACGTGGCTGGCGCCATACGGCGTGCCGCCGCCACGTGTCGTCGTCAAAGCCGGTTCGGTGTACGGGATGCCGGCGATGACGCAACCGTGGTGCAGCAGCGGCACCAGCATCGTCAGCAGTGTTGCTTCCTGGCCGCCGTGCTGGGTCGCGGTCGAGGTGAACACCGCCGCCGGCTTGCCGACCAGGGTGCCGCTGGCCCACTCCGCGCCGAGCCCGTCGAGGAAATGCTTGAGCGGCGCGGCCATGTTGCCGAAGCGGGTCGGACTGCCGAGCAGCAGTCCCGCGCATTCGGCAATGTCCGCACGGTCCACGTAGGGCGCCCCGTCGTCAGGCACCGGCGGCGCCGCCTGCTGGGTGATCGCGGCGACCGGTGGCACGGTCCGCAGCCGGGCCTGCATGCCGTCGACCTCGCCGATGCCGCGGGCGATCTGGCGGGCGAGCCGGGCGACCGAGCCGTTGCGGCTGTAGTAGAGGACGAGGATGTCGGGCATGGAGAGCCTCTGTGTGGATGGGGGGCTGCGCGCGTGGAAACCGCGCGGGTTTCGTCTGCGGAATCCGCAGCACTATCGGAATCCGCGCATTCCGGCATTCTCGCCCACTCCGCATGGCGTGGGCGAGGTGGGCTGCCCTTGCTGCAGGAGTGGGAAACCATCCGGCAGATTCCCGGCGGCGCAACCGGTCGCAACACGGGCCGCGTCCGGCACCGCAATCGCCGGGCGCTCGCCGGACCGCGGCTTCCGCCATGGGGGGCATGGCCATGGGACGGTGCGACCGCCATCCTTGATGCATCCCTCCACAAACCGCTTTTGCTACGCTGCCCGCGATGGAGCCACTCGCCACCTTCAACCGCTGGACTGAACGGATGGCCGACCGCGCGCGCGCGCTGAGCTTCGCGCGCTTCCTGTGGCGGCGGTTCCTCGACGACCGGCTGTTCGAAGCCGCCGGCGCACTGGCCTTCACCACGGTGTTCGCGCTGGTGCCGCTGTCGATGGTGGTGTTCGGCGTGCTGTCGGTGTTTCCCGCATTCGGGCAATGGCGCGACCAGCTCAGCGACTACATCTTCTCCAACTTCGTGCCCGACTCGGCCCGCGCGGTGGAGTCGGTACTGATGCAGCTGCTGAGCAATACCGGCCAGCTGACGACGATCGGCGTGATCGCGCTGGTGATCTCCGTGCTGGTGACCCTGCTCAGCGTCGAGACCACGTTCAACCGGATCTGGCGGGTCAAGTCCGCGCGGCCCACCTTCGCCCGCTTTCTCGTCTACTGGACCGTGCTCACGCTCGGCGCGCTGCTCGCCACGGCCAGCCTGGCGGTCTCGGCGCGGTTCTTCGCGCTGGAGATCTTCAACACCGATTCGGGGCGCCTGCTGCGCGGCGTGATGCTGTGGGCGGCGCCGATGCTGATCGAGCTCGCCGCGATCACGACGATCTTCCGCGTGGTGCCACACCGGACCGTGCAGTGGCGGCACGCGCTGGCCGGCGCCGCACTGGCGGTCGTGCTGTCGGAGATCATCAAGTGGGGGATCGGCCTGTACCTGGGCAGTTTCGACGCCTACGCGCGCATCTACGGGCAGATCGCCTTCCTGCCGATCTTCCTGCTGTGGGTGTATCTGAGCTGGGTGGCCATCCTGCTGGGCGCATCGTTCGCCTCGTCGATCTCGGCGTTCCGCTACCAGCCCGCGCACATGCGGCTGCCGCGCGGTTTCGAGTTCTACGGCCTGCTGCGCATGCTCGGCCGATTTGCGCAGGCGCGCAGCGAGGGTCGGGGCCTGCACATCGACGACATCCAGGCATGCGAGCCGATGCTGACCGATGCCCTGGTGCAGCAGATGCTCGCGCAGCTCGAGGAAATCGCCCTGGTGCGCCGGGCCGAATCGGGCGAGTGGCTGCTTGCGCGCGATCTCGACACCCTGACCATGGGCGAGCTCTACGAAGCCTGCGACCTGCGTATTCCCATTGCCGAGGCGCGCCTGCCGTGCCGTGACGACGCGCTCGGCGTCGCCGCGGCGGGCGCGCTCGACGATCTGCGCATTCCGCTGCGCGACCTGCTCAAGCGCCGCGTCGCCAGCCTCTACGATTCGACGGAGACATCAGCATGAAGCGCCTCGCGCCCTGTATCGCTCTTGCCCTGCTGCTTGCCGCCTGCAAGCCCGATGCGGACACGCCCGCCGCGCCCGATGCGCCCGCGTCGGCCCCGGCACCGGCCCCGGCACCGGCTGCGACGCCGGCGGCGCCGGACGTCTCGAAGACGCATCCGGCCTTGAGCGTGGAGACGCTCGACGGCGGCACCTTCGATCTGGCCGCGCATCGCGGCCAATGGGTGGTGGTGAACTTCTGGGCAACCTGGTGCGCACCGTGCCTGAAGGAGATGCCCGAACTTTCCGCGCTGGATGCAATGCGCGAGCACGTGCAGGTCGTGGGCCTGGCCTACGAGGAAATCGAGCCCGACGACATGCGGGCCTTCCTGCAGAAGCATCCGGTGGTCTATCCGATCGCGATCATCGACACCTTCGATCCGCCGGCCGACTTCGACACGCCACCGGGCCTGCCGATGACCTACCTGATCGGCCCGGATGGACAGGTGGTCGAGAAGATCCTCGGGCCGGTCACCGCCGAGCGTCTGGAAACCCTGATCGCCGGCGCCGGTGGGCCGGCGATCGCTGGATGAGGACGGGGCGACCCGGTAATCGCGGTGCGGTGCTCAGTCGCGGAAGGGCGGCAGTGGCGTGATCACGTCGTAGCGCTCGGGCAGTGGCGCCTGCGCTAGCGGTGGAAATTCGATGTATGGCGCGTCGACACGGGTATCGGGCAGCCGATCGAGCAGATTGCGCAGCAGGGTCAGTCGCCCGCGGCGCTGGTCGTTGAAATCGACCGCGGTCCAGGGCGCATGCCCGGTATGGGTGGCGGCAAACATCGTGTCGCGGGCGCGGGTGTATTCGCCGTAACGCGAGCGGGCCGCCACATCGACCGGTGACAGCTTCCAGCGCTTGAGCGGGTTGCGCAGGCGTTCGGCGAACCGGGCTTCCTGCTGCGCCTGGTCACAGCCCAGCCAGTACTTGAACAGCAGGATGCCGTCGTCCACCAGCTGCCGTTCGAACGCTGGTGTCTGGGCCAGGAACGCGGCGACCTGCGCGGGCGTGGCATAGCCCATGACCGACTCGACGCCGGCGCGGTTGTACCAGCTGCGATCGAACAGGGCGATCTCGCCCGCGGATGGCAGGTACGGAACGTAACGCTGGAAATACCACTGGCTCGCCTCGCGGTCACTGGGCCTGGGCAGGGCGGCGACATGGCACTGGCGCGGGTTGAGATGCTCGGAGATCGCCTTGATGGCGCCGCCCTTGCCGGCGGTGTCGCGGCCTTCGAAGATCACCAGCAGACGTGTGCCGGCGTGCTTGAGCCAGCGGGCGGCCGCTGCCAGCTCCACCTGCATCGGCTCCAGTGCGGCCTCGTAGTCCTTGCGTTTCATCGGGGTCATGGCGGGCTCGCTTCCGATTCAGACGATGCAGGCCGGCGCGGGGCGGAATGTCGTTCGGAACTCGGCGCCCCGCGGCCTCGCGCCACCGTCGGGATTTCGCCGCAGGCGCTGGACGGCGTGCACGGCCCGCGCACGGTCATTCCTTCAGGCGCGGCCGGATCGTCGCGAGATTGCAGGGCCTGGTACGCGCGTCGAGCTGCTGGTGGATGATCTTCTCCCACGCCGTGCGGCAGGCCGAGGTGGAGCCCGGCAGGGCGAACAGGAAGGTCGCGTTGGCGAGGCCGGCGAACGCACGCGATTGCAGCGACGACGTGCCGATCTCGTCGAAGGAGATGGCCCGGAACAGCTCGCCGAAACCGGGCATCTGTTTGTCCAGCAACGGAAGCAGGGCCTCGGGCGTCGAATCGCGGCCGGTGAAGCCCGTGCCGCCGGTGACGATCACGCCGTCGATCGCGGAATCGGCGATCCACTTCGAAACCAGTGCGCGCATCGCGTAGCGGTCGTCCGGCAGCAGCGCGCGCTCGGCGATCTGATGGCCGGCGCCGGTCAACGCCTCGACCAGATAGTCGCCGGAGCTGTCGGTTTCGAGGCTGCGGCTGTCGGAGACCGTCAGCACGCAGATCTGCAGGGGGATGAAATCGGTCTGGTTGCTCATCCGGCGAGGTTACCGCACGGCCCTCAAGCGCGCGGCACGCCGAGCGTTCGCGCTGCGGCAGTGGGAGTGCGACGGGGCGCGTCCGCCGAGTCACGGGGGCGCGCCCGGCGCGGGCAGTCGTCTCGCTTCGTCTGCCCGCAGGTCGCGGGCGGGCGACGGGTTACTGCGCGGTCATGCGCGCCAGTTCGTCGGCCTGGTGTTCCTGCGACAGCCGCGCGATCAGGCCGTCGAGATTGCCTTCGAGCACGTTCGGCAGGTCGTACAGGGTGAGGCCTTCGATCCGGTGGTCGGTGATCCGGCCCTGCGGATAGTTGTAGGTGCGGATGCGCTGGCTGCGGTCGCCACTGCCGACCTGCAGCTTGCGCACTTCCGCGGTCGCCGCGGCGCGGCGGTCTGCCTCCGCCTCGGCCAGCATCGCGCGCAGGCGTTTCATCGCCTTGTCGCGGTTCGCGTGCTGGCTGCGCTCGGTCTGCGATTCCACGACGAGCCCGCTCGGCAGATGGGTGATGCGGATCGCCGAGTCCGTCTTGTTGACGTGCTGGCCGCCGGCGCCGGAGGAGCGGAAGGTGTCGACCTTGAGGTCGGCGGGATTGAGTTCGATCGGCTCGCCTGCATCCTCGATCGGAATGATCGCCACGGTGGCTGCCGAGGTGTGGATGCGGCCCTGCGATTCGGTCTCGGGCACGCGCTGGACGCGATGCGTGCCGGATTCGAACTTGAGCCGCGCATAGGCGCCGGCGCCGTCGACGGCGGCAATGATTTCGCGAAAACCGCCGTGCTCGCCCGGGCTCGCCGATTCCACCTCGACGCGCCAGCCCTGGCGCTCGGCGTAGCGGCTGTACATGCGGAACAGGTCGCCAGCGAAGATCGCCGCCTCGTCGCCGCCGGTGCCCGCGCGGATCTCGAGATAGAAGCCGCCGTCGTCCCGGGCGTCGCGGGGCACCAGCAATGCCAGCAGGTCCGCCTCGAGCGCCGCCAGCCGGGCATCGGCGGCCGCGATTTCCTCCTCGGCCATCTCGCGCATGTCGGCATCGCCGAGCAGCGAGCGCGCCGCCTCGCGATCGTCGAGCGCGCTGCGCTCCTCGGCCAAGGCCGTGGCCAGGGGTTCGAGCTGGGCGAACTCGCGCGAGAGTGCGCGGAACCGGGCCTGGTCGGAGACGGTTGCCGGGTCGGAGAGCAGGCGTTCGAGTTCTTCGCGGCGTTCGGCCAGCGCCTCGAGTTTACGGCGCAGGGTCGGCAGCATCGGGGGTCCGGGGGGCAGGGTCGGGCGGCAGCAGGGCATCGAGGCTGTCGGCCAGGGTGTCGTCGCCGCGCAGGGCGGCTTCGCGCAGCGCGGCGGTCGGCAGGTGCAACAGCCGGTTGGTCAGGGTGTGCGCGAGGAGCTCGAGCACCGAGTCCGGCGACTGCCCGGCGGCCAGTTGTTGCCGGGCGCGGGCCAGTGCCTGGCCGCGTAGCGCCTCGCCATGCGCACGCAGGCGCTTGACCGGGGCCAGCCGTCCGCGGGCGGCGACAGACTCGCGGAAGCGGGTCACCTGCAGGTCGATGATCGCCTCGGCATCGCTGGCAGCTTCGCGCCGGCCGCGCCGGTTGCTGTCGAGCGTCCGTTCCAGATCGTCGACGGTATAGAGGAACACGTCGTTGAGGTCGGCGACATCCGGCGCGATGTCGCGCGGCACCGCGAGGTCCATCAGCAGCATCGGCCGGTGCTTGCGCGCCGAAAGCGCCGCGGCGACCTGCTCGCGGCGGATCACCGGCTCACGACTGGCGGTCGCCGAGAACACCACGTCGGCCAGGAACAGGTGGCGGTCGAGTTCGTCGAGCGGCAGCGCGATGCCGCCATGGCGACCGGCGAGCTCCTGCGCATGGGCATAGGTGCGGTTGGCGATGAGCAGACGCTTGACGTTGGCCTGGGCGAGGTGCCGCGCGGCCAGCTCGATGGTTTCGCCGGCGCCCACCAGCAGGGCCACCGAATCGGCGGGGCTGGCGAAGGATTCCTGTGCCAGGCGCACCGCGAGCGAAGCCACCGAGACCGGGCTGTTGCCGATGCGGGTCTCGCTGCGCGCGCGCTTGGCGGTGACGAAGGCGTGCTGGAATACCCGATCGAGTTCGTTGCCGAGCGTGCCTGCCTGGCGCGCGGTGGCCCAGGCCTGCTTCACCTGGCCGAGGATCTGCGGCTCGCCGAGGACCAGGGAGTCCAGACCCGTCGCCACCCGGAACAGGTGTCGCACCGCCTCGGCGCCCTGGTGGCAATAGAGATAGGCGTGCAGGGTGCCGCCCTGCGCGGCGGCATCGTCGCCCGGATGCGTCGCCAGCCAGTTCGCCAGCGCGCTGCCGTCGTCATCGCTGACCGCATAGAGCTCGGTGCGGTTGCAGGTCGACAGCAATGCGACTTCCCGCACCGGTGGCAACGCCCGCAACTGCGCCAGCGCCGCGCCGAGTGCGTCGCCGGCGAACGCGACACGCTCGCGCAGGGCGACCGGCGCGGTCTGGTGGTTGATGCCGAGGGCGAAGAGACTCATGTGCTGGGTGCCTGGAAAGGACGGTCATCCCGTTCAGGCGCTTGCGATAAGCTTCCGACGAAGGCGCCCATTTTACGGCCCGGTTGCCCCAGATGCCCGTTTTCCCTCTGCCCTCGGCCGCGCAGCTGCGCGTGGCGCTGCTGGTGCCCCTGCTTGGCCTGGCCGGCGTGGCCCAGGCGCAGCGCGGCGATACCGACCGCACCGATCCACTGCACCAGGACCTGCTGGGCGCCACCCTGGCCGGCGAATTCGCCGTGCAGGCCGGCCGCCTGGACGAAGCCGCCAACTGGTATCTCGACGCCGCCCGCCAATCCGGCGGCGATGTCGGCCTGGCCGAGCGGGCGACCCGCATCGCCCTGCTCGCCGGCGATGACCGCCGGTCCGCGCAGGCGCTGGAGCTGTGGCGTCGCGGGGCGCCCGATTCGTTGCCGATGCGCGCGGCGGAAGCCACGCTGTCGCTGCGCGGCGGCCGCGACCGCGCAGCGCGCCGCCAGCTCGAAGCCCTGTTGCGCAGCGATTCCCCGGCCGGCTGGCGTCATGCTTTCAATGTGCTCGGCGGCGGCGCGCGCGATCAGGAGCAGGCGGGGCGCCTGCTCGGCCAGATCGTCGATGGTGGCGCGATCCCCGACGTGCTGCAGGCCTGGATGGCGTTCGGCGGGCTCGCCCAGCGGCTTGATCGCAGCGATCTCACCGATCGCATCCTCGAACGCATCGTCGCGCGGTTTCCGGGCGAGCCCCGCGTCGCCCTGCTGCGCGCCAGCCAGTTGCGCGAGACGGGGCGCGCCGACGAGGCCCGCCAGGCGCTGGTTGCACTTGGCGATGCAGCCCTGATCGCGCCGGATCTGCGCATGGCCATCGCCGCCGAGTACGACGCCCTCGGCGATCTCGCCGATGCCGAGCGCACCCTTGCGATGGGGCCGCAGGACGGCCGCACCTACGTGCTGCGCGCCTCGCTGCTGGCGCGCGGGGAGAACAAGGCCGCGCTCGCGGCCCTCTACGACGAAGTCAAGGCGGTCGCGCTGACCCCGAACCCCGCGCAGCGCCTTCTGCTGGGCCAGATGGCCGAATACCTCGAGCAGTACGAGGAAGCGCTCGACTGGTACCGGACCGTGCCGGGCGGCCCCGAGCGCGCCCAGGCGCGGCTGCGCGGCGCCCGCGTGCTCCACGAGCTCGACCGGCGCGATGAAGCCTGGGCGCGCCTGCGTGAGCTGCAGTCCGATGCGACCGCCGACGAGGATCTGCGTCTCAATGCCTACCTGCTCGAGGCCGAGCTGCGGCAACAGGGCGATGATGCCGGCGAACTCGACGTCTACAACCGCGGCCTGGCTGCGCGGCCGGACGATCCGGCGTTGCTGTACGCCCGCGCGCTGATGTGGGAGCGTCGCGACGACATTCCCCGCGCCGAGGCCGATCTGCGCCGCGTGCTGGTGGCCGATCCGGAAAACGTCGCCGCGCTCAATGCGCTGGGCTATACGCTCGCAGACCGCACCACGCGCTACACCGAGGCGCTGGAACTGATCGACCGCGCCCGCGTGGCCGAGCCGGACAACGCGGCGATCATCGACAGCTATGGTTGGGTGCTCTATCGGCTCGGGCGCAACGAGGAGGCGCTGGTCGAGCTCCGCCGCGCGTTCTCGATGATGAAGGACGCCGAGGTTGCCTCGCATATCGGCGAGGTGCTGTGGGCGCTGGGCCGGCGCGACGAAGCGCGCAAGTATTTCGAAGAGGCGCGCGCGATCGATCCGGAAAACCGTTCGCTGCTGCGTGCGCTCGAGAAGACCGGCGCATGAGGCCGCGGATCGCCTGGGTCGCGTTGCTCGCGATTGCGCTGTCCGCGTGCACCAGTGTGCCGGTGCGCGCGCCGCTGCAGACGGTCGAACTCGACGCGGATTCGCAGGCGCAGGCGCAGGCGCGCCTGGCCGCGCGCGAGGCTGCGGTCCGCGCGATGCCCGCGTTCGGCTTCACCGGGCGCGTGGCGATGTCCAATGGTCGCGATGGCGGCAGCGGGCGCATCGAATGGGTGCAGACCGGCGCCGACTACCACGTCACCCTCAGTGCACCGGTCACCCGGCAGAGCTGGGAGCTGCGTGGCGGGCCGGGCGGTGCACGCATCGAGGGTCTCGAAGGCGGCCCCCGCGCGGGGGCCGACGTCGGCGCCCTGCTGTGGCAGGCGACAGGGTTCGAGATTCCTGTGGCGGCGCTCGCTGCCTGGGCCGCCGGCACGCGCGCGCCCGAAGCGATCGCCGGCACGGCGGAGCTGGGGTTCGACGCGGGTGGTCAGCTGGCGCGGCTGCAGCAGGACGGCTGGACCATCGATTACCTCGAGTGGCAGCCCGAACCTGGCAACGCCGCGGTCGCGCTGCCGACCCGCATCAACGCCCAGCGCGGCGACGCGCGGGTGCGTCTGATCGTCGATGCCTGGAGCGCCGACGCGGCGATGCCGGCGCCGTGAGTGGCGTGGATGCGAAAGCGGACGGCTGGTCGAGCTGGCCGGCGCCGGCGAAGCTCAATCTCTTTCTTCTCGTCACGGGGCGCCGCGACGATGGCTACCACGCACTGCAGACCGTGTTCCGGCTGCTCGATTGGGGCGACACCATCCACCTGCGACTGCGCGACGATGGCGCCATTCGCCGAGTGGGGGCATCCGTCCCCGGCCTGCCAGAGCATGAGGATCTGGTGGTGCGCGCCGCCAATCTCCTGCAACGAGAGGGCAAAAGCGCGCAAGGTGTCGACATCAGCGTCGATAAGCGTATCCCGTCGGGCGCTGGCCTGGGCGGGGGGTCCTCGGATGCGGCGACGGTGCTGCGCGCGCTCGACCGGCTCTGGCAACTCGATCTGGGCGTGGAGCGGCTTGCCGCCCTCGGCCTGGCCCTTGGCGCCGATGTGCCGGTATTCGTGCGCGGCCACAACGCCTGGGCCGAAGGCGTCGGCGAGTCCTTGCGGCCGATCGCGTTGTCGCCCGCCTGGTACCTGCTTGCGGATCCCGGCGTCCACGTGAATACCGGTGCGCTGTTCCAATCCGCTGAATTGACGCGAAATGCTGCGCCCGCGACAATGGTCGACTTCGTTTCAGGTGTATCGCTCGGCAACGCGTTCGAGCCGGTCCTGCGGCGCCGGGAACCCGCCGTCGAGGCGGTGTTCCAGGTGCTCGCCGAGATCGGTACGCCACGCCTGACCGGCACGGGCAGCGGTTGCTTCGTCGAATTCGCGACCCGCGAACTCGCCGAAGCCGCGCAGGTGCGGGTCGCATCGCGGGTCTCCACCCGCGTGGTCGGCGGCGCGGCGCGGTCGCCTTTGCTCGATGCGCTTGAGGCGGAAGGCTGAAAGCGGTGGCTGGTGGATGTCGATTCGGGCGTGGTGCGCCGAGTCGACAGCCACGAATCACCGCTTTCTAGGGGCGTCGCCAAGTGGTTAAGGCACCGGGTTTTGATCCCGGCATTCGCAGGTTCGAATCCTGCCGCCCCTGATACCCGTGTACCGGTCTTCCGGGTTCCGCACGGCCCCTTTCCCAATCCGCTCGGTCAGAGCGACGCGGAGCAGCAGACATGAAAGAAGAACGCAACCTCCTGATCTTCGCCGGCAACGCCAATCGCCCGCTGGCCAAGGCCGTGTGCCGCGAGCTGGGCGTGCGTCCGGGCAAGGCCCTGGTCTCCACGTTCTCCGACGGCGAGGTACAGGTCGAGATCGAGGAGAACGTCCGCCGCCAGGACGTGTTCGTGCTGCAGCCCACCTGCGCGCCCTCTGCCGAAAACCTGATGGAGCTGCTGGTGCTCATCGATGCGCTCAAGCGCGCGTCGGTGACCAATGTCACCGCGGTGATCCCGTACTTCGGCTACTCGCGCCAGGACCGCCGTCTGCGCTCGTCGCGGGTGCCGATCACGGCCAAGGTCGCGGCGAAGATGGTGACCGTCGCCGGCGCCGACCGCGTGCTGACGATCGACCTGCACGCCGACCAGATCCAGGGCTTCTTCGACATTCCGGTCGACAACGTCTATGCCTCTCCGCTGCTGCTGGCCGACATCTGGCGCGCGCACGGCACCGACAACATGGTGGTGGTCTCGCCCGACGTCGGCGGCGTGGTGCGCGCCCGCGCGATCGCCAAGCGGCTCGACGATGCGGACCTGGCGATCATCGACAAGCGCCGTCCGCGCGCCAACGTCTCCACGGTGATGAACATCATCGGCGACGTTCAGGGCAAGACCTGCGTGCTGGTCGACGACATCGTCGATACTGCGGGCACCCTGTGCGCCGCAGCGGCCGCACTGAAGAAGAACGGGGCAGAGAAGGTCGTGGCCTACTGCACCCATGCCGTGCTCTCGGGCGCGGCGATCGACAACATCGAAAAATCGCAGCTCGACGAGATGGTCGTGACCGACACCATTCCGCTGTCGGAGGCCGCCCGCAACTGCGCGCGCATCCGCCAGCTCAGCGTCGCCGAGCTGCTGGCCGAGACGATCCGCCGGATCGCATTCGGAGAATCGGTCAGTTCGCTCTACGTGGACTGACCTGCTGCAACGTCTCGTCTGGTCGCGGACGAGACGCATCACCGCCGCGAGGCGGTTTCAATCCAGAAAAGTGAATATTGCAAATGGCCATCACCCATGAAATCAAGGTGCAGCGCCGGGAAGACGAGGGGAAGGGTGCGAGCCGCCGCCTCCGTCATGCCGGTGAAGTACCTGCCGTCGTCTACGGCGGCGACCTCAAGCCCGTCAGCATCAAGCTGAGCCACAACGACGTCTGGCTCGCGAGCCAGCACGAATGGTTCTACGCCTCGATCCTCGAGCTGAGCCTCAACGGCGAAATCCAGAAGGTCCTGCTGCGTGACATGCAGCGCCACCCGTTCAGGCAGCAGATCATGCATCTGGATTTCCAGCGCGTGAACGAGAACGAGGTCATCCGCACCGCCGTGCCGCTGCACTTCATCAACGAAGATGCCTCGCCGGCCGGCAAGGCTGCCGACGTCGTGATCACGCACGAGCTCAACGAAGTCACCGTGACCTGCCTGCCGGGCAACCTGCCGGAATTCATCGAGGTCGACCTGGGGTCGCTGGCCCTCGGCGACATCGTCCACCTCTCGCAGATCAAGCTGCCCGAGGGCGTCGAGATCCCCGAGCTGGCGCTGGGCGCGGATCACGACGTCGCTGTCGTCGTCGCCAAGCACGGTCGCGTCGAGGCCGAGCCGGCCGGGGACGAGGATTCCGCCGCCGTTCCGGCCCCCAAGGCCGACGAGTAATCGTCGCGCGGGCGCGCTTTCGGGCGCGCCCGCGTCGCCGTAGCAATGGCAGGACTGCGACTCATCGTCGGGCTGGGCAATCCCGGTCCCGAATACGCAAGGACCCGGCACAACGCCGGGTTCCGTTTTGTCGACGAACTCGCCGCGAAGGCGGGCGCGTCATTCCGGCTCGACAGCAAGCTCTTCGGCGAGACCGCGAAGATCGACATCGCCGGTCGGTCGGTCTGGCTGCTCAAGCCCGCGACCTTCATGAACCTCAGCGGCAAGTCGGTCACCGCCGCGCTGCGGTTCTGGAAGTTCGAACCCGAGCAGGCGCTGCTGGCCCACGACGAGCTGGACCTGCCGCCCGGGACCGCGCGTCTCAAGTTCGACGGCGGGCACGGCGGACAGAACGGGCTGCGCGACACGATGAAACTGCTGGGCCATGGCGGCTTCCACCGCCTGCGCATCGGCATCGGCCATCCGGGCCACAAGGACAAGGTCACGCCCTGGGTGCTCGGGCGCCCCAGTGCCGAGGACGACATCCTCATCGATCGCGCGATCGACGATGCCATCGACGTGCTGCCGCTGGCGATGGACGGCAATTTCATGGATGCGATGACCCGCCTGCACACCGCGAAACCCTGACCGGGACTGGTGACTGGCGATTTGCCCGCAAGGGGCGAGTCGCCAGTCGCGAGTCACGAATGACGGATCGCCAATGGGCATCAAATGCGGCATCGTCGGCCTGCCGAACGTCGGCAAGTCGACCCTTTTCAACGCGTTGACCAAGGCGGGCATTGCCGCGGCCAACTTCCCGTTCTGCACCATCGAGCCGAACGTCGGCATTGTGCCGGTGCCGGACCTGCGCCTGGCTGCGCTGGCCGCCATCGTCAAACCGCAGAAGGTGCTGCCGACTGCGGTCGAGTTCGTCGACATCGCCGGCCTCGTCGCCGGTGCGGCCAGCGGCGAGGGGCTGGGCAACAAGTTCCTGTCGCACATCCGCGAGGTCGATGCGATCACCCACGTGGTGCGCTGCTTCGAGAACCCCGACGTCATCCACGTCAACAACAAGGTCGACCCGATCGCCGACATCGAGACCATCGATACCGAGCTCGCGCTCGCCGATCTCGACTCGGTGGAGCGCGCGCTGCAGCGGGCCGAGCGTTCGGCCAAGACCGGCGACAAGGACGCCAAGGTGCGCGCCGAGGTGCTGGGTCGCGTGCAGAAGGGTCTGGCGGATGGCCAGCCGGTGCGCGCGCTCAAGCTGTCGGATGACGATCAGGCCGTGATCCGTGACCTGTTCCTGCTGACCGCCAAGCCGGTGCTGTACATCGCCAACGTGCTCGAGGACGGCTTCGAGGACAATCCGCATCTCGATGCCGTGCGCGCCCGCGCGGCGGGCGAGGGCGCCGAGGTCGTGCCGGTATCGGCGGCAATCGAGGAAGAGCTCTCGCAGCTCGACGATGCCGACCGCGACGCGTTTCTGACCGACCTGGGGCTGAACGAGCCCGGCCTGAGCCGCGTGATCCGCGCGGCCTACGGCCTGCTGGCGTTGCAGACCTACTTCACCGCCGGCGTCAAGGAAGTGCGCGCATGGACGGTGAAGATCGGTGCGACCGCGCCCCAGGCGGCCGCGGTCATCCACACCGATTTCGAGAAGGGCTTCATCCGCGCAGAAGTTGTCGGATATGACGACTTCATCCGCTACAACGGCGAGAGCGGGGCCAAGGAAGCCGGCAAGTGGCGGCTCGAAGGCAAGGAGTACATCGTCAAGGACGGTGATGTGATGCACTTCCGCTTCAACGTCTGATCTGCGCGGACGTGTCGAGAAGGGCGCCCGAGGGCGCCTTTTTCGTGTCGACGCGTCGCTGCCGCCCGTCGGGGGCGCGCGTCACGCGATTGGTCGATGGCGGCGGCGTTCCCGCAACGCGCGCGCTCCGGATGCGGAAACGCGATTTCAGTGCCGATCCAGCGTCAGACCCATGGCGTTCGCGCGCCGCAGACGTTAAGATGCGCGCCCGTCGCACGTCGCGGTCAGGCTGCGGCGGTCCGATGAAATTAATGTCATCCGGCGTTGACAGAATCGGGAAATGGCCCCAAAATCGCGGGCTGTTTTCACCGGCAAGACGAAAGCCGGAGGGATACCCAAGCGGCCAACGGGGGCAGACTGTAAATCTGCTGGCTTACGCCTTCGGTGGTTCGAATCCACCTCCCTCCACCATTTCGGCTTGGTGGAAACAAATTGCGGTGCGATTAGGTTGTAATGCGGCAAGCGGGTCCCGGTGCGGGAGTAGTTCAACGGTAGAACCTCAGCCTTCCAAGCTGATGGTGCGGGTTCGATTCCCGTCTCCCGCTCCATTGAACATTCCACGCGGCTCCCCGTTCCACATCGTTGCTCACGTAGCTCAGTCGGTAGAGCACCTCCTTGGTAAGGAGGAGGTCGAAGGTTCGATTCCTTTCGTGAGCACCATCCTCCGCGGTCCCGCATGAAGCGGTTCCGACGCGGCACGCAATCACCACTTTCATCAGATTTCGAGACAGGCAGCCATGGCAAAGGGTAAGTTCGAGCGCACCAAGCCCCACGTGAACGTGGGCACGATCGGTCACGTCGACCACGGCAAGACGACGCTGACGGCGGCG
>NZ_RPFN01000004.1:0-509550 GCF_003813845.1 Luteimonas sp. 100069 | reverse complement strand
CACATATTACCGCGACTTTCGAGTCTGTCAACACCGTGTGAAAGCGTGTTTCCCGTCCCGCCCCGCCCGGTTCGCCGCCCCGAAGAGCAGCCCGCTGAGCGGGGCGCGAATTATGCATAGCCAGAATGGATTTGGGAACCCCCAGGGCAATTTTTCTTGACGGTCGCCCGACCGTTGCCGAAGGTGGGTGCCGTCCAACCGCCAAGGCCTCCCTATATGCGCGCACTCCGGCTGCTGCTTCTTACCCTGCTTGCTTCGCTCCTGTTGCCTGCCTGCGCCAGCGGCGGGGACTGGGTGGAGCTCGCCGGCAATCGCTATAGCGTCGAGATCGCCGCGACCGACGAAGCCCGCGCGCGCGGCCTGATGTTCCGCGACCGGCTCGACGAGGGCCACGGGATGCTTTTCATACACGACACCGAGGCGCCCCAGGCCTACTGGATGAAGAACACACGCATCCCGCTCGACATCCTCTACTTCGACGACGCCCGCAAACTGGTGTCGCAGCAGCGCGACGTGCCGCCCTGCTCGGGCGGCGATCGCTGCCCGCCCTATCCCAGCAAGGCCCCAGCGCGGTACGTGCTCGAGCTCAATGCCGGCGAGGCCAGCCGGATCGGCCTGGTGGATGGCGAAACACTGATCCTTTCGCCGTCGATCCGGACCCCCTGATCGGGGACGCGCTCGACGAGTTCGTCCCGTTACATATGAGTAGGGACGTCGGGCGCGCCGGACATCGCGAGCAGCCGGCGGACGCACTGCGGTCCGCCGCGCATACGCTTCAGCTCCACTCACCCCCGAGCTGGGCGTTTGCAGACCGGCGTGATTCGTCTGGCACCCGCGTTGCACCTGCGATCCCCGCGCAGGCGTGACGGGAAATGTGCCAAAGCTTGAGACCGGCGCCGCCAGTGGCAGATGGTCCCCGCCACTTCTTCCACACCCGCAACGGATAGCGGCGCTGGGCGGGGTGCCACCGGGCAACGGATGGTCCACCGGGCGGGACACCGCAAACCAGAGCGGGCCCCACTCGCCCTGCCCCGCTCAGAGCACCATCATCTCGAAGTCTTCTTTGGTGACGCCGCAGTCCGGGCACGTCCAGGACTCGGGGACGTCGGCCCAGCGGGTGCCTGCCGGGATGCCCTCATCCGGAATTCCGACGGCCTCGTCGTAGATGAAACCGCAGACCACGCACATCCATGTCTGGTAGGCGTCCTGCGTCGTCGAATCGTTCATCGGATAATGGTCACATGCGGCAGCGTTGATGCGCTGCATTGTCCCATCGCGCCCACTCCACCGGAATTCACGCCGATGAACATCAGTCCGTCCAGCGCACCGCGCGGTCTCTATCTGATCACGCCGGATGTGTCCGAAACCGCCCAACTGCTGGCGCAGGTCGCGCCGGTGCTGCCGCATGCGACCTGGATGCAGTACCGCAACAAGCGCGCCGACAGCACGTTGCGCCGCGAGCAGATCCAGGCCTTGCTGCCGCTGTGCCAGGCCACCGGGGTGCCTCTGATCGTCAACGACGACTGGGCGCTCGCCGCCGAACTCGGCGCCGATGGCGCACACCTGGGGGAAGACGACGGCGTCTTGCATGAAGCGCGGCGCGCGCTCGGACCCGTGGCGATCCTCGGGGCATCCTGCTACGACTCGGCTGCGCTCGCGCAGCGCGCGGTCGATGCCGGTGCAAATTACGTCGCGTTCGGCGCGTTCTTCCCGTCGCCCACCAAGCCCGACGCCCGGGTCGCGCACAAATCGGTGCTGCGCGATGCGGCCGCGCTGGGCGTGCCGCGGGTGGCGATCGGCGGCATCACCCCGGAGAATGCGCGTCAGCTCGTCGCCGCCGGCGCGGATCTCGTCGCGGTCATCAGTGGCGTCTTCGCCGCGCGTCATCCTGCTGCGGCCGCAGCCGCCTATCGCGCGGCGTTCAACCTCTAATCCCCCTACCGGAGCCTCCATGGACACGTCCCGCTCGCATGCCCTGTTCGAACGCGCCCGCAGCCTCCTGCCCGGCGGCGTCAATTCGCCGGTCCGTGCGTTCAAGTCCGTGGGAGGCGAGCCGTTCTTCGTCCAGCGCGCCGACGGCCCCCATCTGTTCGACGTCGACGGCAACCGTTACATCGACTACGTCGGCTCATGGGGACCGATGATCGTCGGCCACAACCATGCGGCGGTCCGCCAGGCGGTCAAGCGTGCGATCGGTGACGGCCTGTCGTTCGGCGCGCCGACCGAAGCGGAGATCACGATGGCGGAACGCCTGACCGCGCTGGTGCCGTCGATGGAGATGGTGCGCATGGTCAATTCCGGCACCGAAGCCACGCTGTCGGCGATCCGCCTCGCGCGCGGCGCGACGGGACGCACCTGCATCGTCAAGTTCGAGGGCTGCTATCACGGCCATGGCGACTCGTTCCTGGTCAAGGCCGGCAGCGGTGCACTGACGCTCGGCGTGCCGACCTCGCCCGGCGTGCCGAAGGCGCTGGCCGACCTGACCCTGACCCTTCCCTATAACGACTTCGACGCGGCCAGCGCACTGTTCGCCCAGGCCGGCGCGGACATCGCCGGGCTGATCATTGAACCCGTGGTCGGCAATGCCAACTGCCTGCCGCCGCGGGACGGCTACCTCCAGCATCTGCGCGAGCTGTGCACTCAGCACGGCGCGTTGCTGATCTTCGATGAGGTGATGACGGGCTTCCGGGTTGCGCTCGGTGGCGCGCAGGCGCGTTACGGTGTGACCCCGGATATCAGCACCTTCGGCAAGATCATCGGCGGCGGCATGCCGGTGGGTGCCTACGGCGGACGCCGCGACCTGATGGAGCAGATCGCGCCGGCCGGGCCGATCTACCAGGCGGGCACGCTGAGCGGAAATCCGGTCGCGATGGCCGCGGGCCTGGCGATGCTGGATCTGGTGTCGGAGCCCGGCTTCCACGATGCGCTCGAAGCGAACTCGAACCTGCTGTGCGACGGTCTGGAAGCCGCGGCTCGCGATGCCGGCGTACCGTTCACCACCACGCGCGTCGGCGGCATGTTCGGCCTGTTCTTCACTGACCAGCCGTACGTCGACACCTATGCACAGGCCGTCGCCTGCGACACCGCTGCGTTCAACCGCTTCTTCCACGCGATGCTGGCGCGCGGCGTGTTCCTGGCGCCGTCGGCCTTCGAAGCGGGCTTCATGTCGTCGGCGCACGATGCCTCGGTGATCGAGGCGACGATCGCCGCCGCGCGCGAGGCGTTCGCCGAGGTGCGCACCGCATGAAGCGCCCAGCGCCAGGGGCAGGAGGATGGCGACCCGCAAGCCAGCGCATTGGGATGCGAGTTGCTACCCGCGCGCCCTCCCGGGTGAAGTCCACTGCCAGCATCCCCGGCGGGCTGTCGCAATGGCGCAATGGCTGCTTTTGGTGACATTCCAAGGGGTGCGCCGTTGATCGCTTCGATTGTGATCGGCTGCGGCATCTTCGCGGCGCCGACCGGCATCCACACCAGGGAACCCGCGCGGTGAACACGCCGCCGCTGCGTCTGGCGCTGCTGGACTTCGATGGCGTGCTGGCGCACTACTCGCGGCCCGCGCGCCTGGCCCATCTGGCCCGAGTCGCCGGCTGCACGCCCGCGCGCGTGTCGGAAATACTCTTCGACTCTGGACTGGAGCGCGCCTACGACAGCGGCACGCTCGACACCGCGGACTATCTGGAGCGCCTGAGCGCAGGCATCGGAAACACGATCGACGCGGACGCATGGATCGCTGCGCGCGTGGCCGGCGCCCAGGCCGATCCCGTTGCGATGGAACTCGTCGCGTCGATCGCGTCAACTGTGCAGGTTGGCGTGCTGACCAACAATGGCGCACTCATGCTGGACGCGATTCCACGCATCGTGGCCCCGCTGTTCCCCATGCTCGAGGGCCGCGTGCTGTGCAGCGGCGTCCTGCGCGTGCGCAAACCGGACCGCGCGATCTTCGAGCAAGCGCTCGCACACTTCGACGTGCGCGCGCAGGACACCCTGTTCGTCGACGACCTGTTCGTGAACGTGCAGGGCGCGCGCGCCGCGGGCCTGCACGCCGACACGGTGGTCGATGCACGGTCGATGCGGATGGTGTTCCGGCGTTACGGGTTGCTGCCCCGCGGCCCCGCCCCACCGGTTTGAAATCTGCTTGATCCCGCGGCGGGATCCTGTCTCCGGTCATCCCCTCCCGGAGTTCCCATGCGACATCCGCTCGCGTCCTGTCTACTCGTCGCCACGCTGTGTCTGTCGTCTACGCTGGTCAGCGCCGCAGAAACCGTCTTGATCGTTCTCAGCGGGGAGGGCCGAGATGCAGGCAAAACCCGGCCCGGTTACGAGTTCGATGAACTGTCCCAGGCCTGGCTGATCTTCAAGGCCAACGGCCTCGCGGTCGAAGTCGCCAGTCCGCAGGGCGGCGCGGTCGAAGCCGATCGCTATGACGCCAACGAACCCTTCAACGCAGCGCTGCTGGCCGATACGGACGCAATGCGTCAACTGGCCGACACCCGGCGTACCGACGCGCTGGATGCCAATGACTACGCCGCGATCTACGTGGTGGGCGGCAAGGGCGCGATGTTCGATCTGCCGCGCGATACCGCCCTGCAGCAACTGATTGCCCGGGCCTGGGAAGCCGGTGCGTTGATCGCCGCGGTCTGCCACGGGCCGGCGGCGTTGGTCGACGTGCGTCTGGCCGACGGCGCGTTGTTGGTCGCCGGGCGTCGCATGACCGGCTTCAGCAACGAGGAGGAAGCCATCTTCGGGAAGAAGTGGGCCAGCGATTTTCCCTGGCAGCTCGAGGATGCGGCAGCGGCCCGTGGCGCGATCTGGGACGAAGCACCGCTGATGATGCCGAAGCTCGTCGTCGATGGTCGTCTGATCACCGGCCAGAACCCCTACTCGACCACCGCCGTGGCTGAGGCGATCGTGCGCGGTCTGGGCCGGGCGCCCGTGGCCCGCACTCTCTGGCGCGACGAGGCGACCATGGCGCTGGTGGAACAGCTCCGCGATGGCGATGTGGGCAGCGCGCACGCGGCACTGGCTCAATCGCCCACCCACTATCACGCGGATCTGATCGGCATCCTCGGCTACTACCTGGCCCAAGCTGCCGGTGACGATGCAGTAGCGCTGCGTGCGGCACTGCAAACGATGCAGCTTGCGCTGCCGCACATGGACGAGCCCCGGCTCAAGCTGGCTGCCGCCGATGCGCACCTGCGCCTGAGCGAGCGCGCTGAGGCGCGGGCCCTGGTACTCCAGGTACTGGAAGCGACTCCGGGAATGGAACAGGCTGAGGCCCTTCTGCAACGCATCGACGGCTGACCATGGCCATGCCCGCCCCACGCATTCTGGTGATCGAGGACAATCCGGCGCTACGCGCCAACCTCGACGCGATGTTCAGCGAGCACGGCATCCACGCCGACTTCGCTGCCGATGGGCTCAGCGGCCTGCAGTTCGCACTGTCCGATCCACCGGATGTGCTGGTGCTGGATCTCGGCCTGCCCGGTCTGGACGGCTTGCGTGTGTGCGAGCGCCTGCGAGCGCAGGCCGACCGTCATGTACCGGTGCTGATGCTGACCGCCCGCGATGCGCTTGAAGACAAACTGCTCGGCTTCCGCAGTGGCGCCGACGACTATCTGGTCAAACCGTTTGCCGCAGCCGAGCTGCTGGCACGCTGCCTGGCGCTGTCACAACGCCACCGCGCCGGCACTGCGCACGTGCTGCATGTCGGCAGCCTGAGCATCGACCGGCGGAGCGGAGTGGCCCATCGCGCGGGCCGCACGCTGGCGCTGCAGCAGACCGCGCGGCACCTGCTGTTGGCGCTGGCGGAGGCCTCGCCGCGCACCTTGACCCGCAGTGAACTGATCGAGCTCGTCTGGGGCGCGTCGCCGCCGGAATCCGGTCCTCTGCGCACTCACCTGTATCTGCTGCGTCGGGCGCTCGACGGACCCCTCGACACGCCGATGCTCAAGACCGTGCACGGCGTCGGCTTCCGGCTGGAGGCCGACATATGAGCGCCAAGCCCCGACGCGGTCGTCTGCGCGACCGGTTGATGCTGGCCTTCTCTGCCTTCGCCCTGTTGGTCGTCCTGCTTTACGGCTTCTATGTGGTGCTGTTCGTCTATCTGGTGGAAGACTCGATTTTCCAGGGTCTGCTAGCGGACGAGGCTGCGGTCCAGCTGGCGCACCACGCCGAGACCGGCGCATGGGTCACGCCGCAACTGCGGTTCGTCAGCGTGCATCCCGATCCGGCCACATTGCCTGACGCGCTGGGCTTACGCCTGGCCGAGGCGCCGTGGCGTCGCGAGTTTCCCGGCGAGGCCGGTCGTCACTACCACCTGCAGGCGCTCGAACCTGCGGGCAGCGCAGCGCCGACATGGCTGCTCGCGGAAGTCAGCCAGCACCTGGTGGTGCGGTCGATGCGCGGCGGCATCCTGCAATGGCTGGGCTGGTCGGCGTTGGCGGTGACCGTGCTGGCACTGCTGTTCGGTGCTTGGCTCGCACGGCGCATGACAGCACCTCTCTCGCGCCTCGCCGCCCTGGTCGACGACGCCGAACCCACACTTCTGCCGGCCCGATTCGCAGAGGGATTTCCCGACGACGAGGTGGGAACGCTCGCACGTGGACTGGAACGCCTGATCGAGCGTGTCGATGCCTTCGTGGAGCGCGAGCGCGAGTTCACCCGCGACGCCAGCCACGAACTGCGCACGCCGCTGACGGTGATCCGCAGCGCCTGTGAACGACTTGGCGCGCGGACCGATCTCCGCGGCGAAGCGCAGCGGCAACTCGAACACGTCCGCCAGTCGGCCCAGCAGCTCGAACGCACGGTCGCTGCCCTGCTCGCTCTGGCGCGCGAAGACGTCGACACGTCCGCACCAGACATCGCGGTGCTGCCGGTGCTCGAGCGCGTGATCGTCGACCAGGCGCCATTGCTCGAAGGACGTGATGTTTCGATCCGTGTCGAGGTACCGCACGCAACGCAGGCCCGATTGCCGGCACCGGTGTTGCACATCGTGCTCTCGAACCTCGTCGGCAACGCTTTCGCCCATGGCGGCTCCGGCGATGTCGTCATCGACGTCGACGCTGGCGGATTGCGCATCGCCAATCCCGGCGCGTGGCCGGGGGAAACGGCCTTCCAACCCTTCGTCAAAAGCGAGGCCAGTGCTGGGGTCGGCCTCGGCCTGGCCATCGTCCGCCGTCTGTGCGCGCGACACCGAATCGCGCTGCGCTTCGAGAGCGAAGGACTCGCGACCGTCGTCCACCTTGCGCTGGGGCCTTCCGGCGATGCGTAGGGTTGAGGCCGGATCGGGCCGGCCGAGACGATGCCCGGATCAATCGCTGCTTGCGCGCCCGGACCGGAACACCTGCAAGGCGTCTCGAAGTCGTCCCGCCCACGCATCGAGCACGTCCCGCGCAGCCGGCGCAGGCGGGCGGACGCCGGGATAGATCCGCATCAGTCCGTCGCCGGACATCCGCGGCTGCACATGCAGATGCACATGCGGGATCTCCTGCCCGCCGGCGTCGCGGTTGGACTGCCACAGATTGAGGCCATCGGGGGCGAAAACCGCGTCGGCCGCACGGGCGATGCGGACGGCGATCCGCATCAGCTGCGCGGCGGTGTCTTCGTCCAGGTCGAACAGGGTTTTCGACGTGCCGGCGCGGCACAACGAGCACGTGCCCGGGCACCGCCTGGCGCAGATCCATGAAGGCGATCACCTGGTCGTCCTCGTGGACGAGGCTTGCAGGCAGCGCGCCCGCAAGGATCGCGCAGAACGCGCAGGCGTTCTGGACCGGATCAGCCGGCGGCGACGACGGCATCGGCGAGCGCCGCGCGCAGCCGCGCCAGGCCCTCGGCGATGTCGGCATCGGTGATGTTCAACGCCGGCACGAACCGCAGCACGTCCGGGCCGGCCTGCAGCATCAGCAGGCCGTGGCGCGCGGCGTGGTCGAGGATCGCGCCCGCCTGGCCGGCATGCTCGGGACGCAGCACGGCGCCGAGCATCAGGCCGCGACCGCGAACCTCGGAGAACAGGCCGAACTCGGCGTCGAGCGCGGCGAGGCCGTCGCGCAGCGCGCGTGACTGGCGCGCCACGTTGGTGGCGATCTCGGGCGATGCCAGCTTGCGCAGGGCCACGCGCGCGACCGCGGCAGCCAGCGGATTGCCGCCGAAGGTGGTGCCGTGATCACCGAACTGCATCGCCTCGGCGACCTTCGGACCCGCCAGCAGTGCACCGATCGGGAAGCCGCCGCCGAGCGCCTTGGCCAGCGTGACGATGTCGGGCACGACGCCGTCCTGGGTATGCGCGAACAACGTGCCGGTGCGGCCCATGCCGCACTGGATCTCGTCGAGCACCAGCAGGGCCTCGTGGCGATCGCACAGCGCGCGCACCGCGGCCAGATACCCGTCGGCGGCCGGCATGACACCACCCTCGCCCTGCACGGGTTCGAGCATGACCGCGGCGACGTCACCGCCGGCCATCGCGGCTTCGAGCTGGGCGACGTCGTTGAAATCGACGTAGCGGAAACCACCGGGCAGCGGCTCGTAGCCGGCCTGGTATTTGGGCTGCGCGGTCGCGGTGACCGCGGCCAGCGTGCGCCCATGGAAGCTGCCGCGCGCCGTCACGATCACCCGGCGATCGGGGTTGCGGCCCTGCGCGGTGGCCCATTTGCGCACGAGCTTGATCGCGGCCTCGTTGGCCTCGGCGCCGGAATTGCACAGGAAGGTACGCGTGGCGAAGCCGCTGGCTTCGACCAGTTCGGCGGCCAGCCGCAGCGGCGGTTCGCTGTAAAAGACGTTGCTGGTGTGCCACAGCTTGCCGGCCTGTTCGACCAGTGCGGCGACGAGATCGGGATCATTGTGGCCAAGCCCGCAGACGGCGATGCCGGCCGACAGGTCGACGTACTCGCGGCCCTCGCTGTCCCAGACGCGCGCGCCGTTGCCGCGCTCGAGCACCAGCTCGCGCGGCCGGTAGACGGGCAGCACATGGCGCTGGGCGAGGGCGATGAGGTCGGCTGCAGTGGACATGCGTAGGTCGTCGGGACGCGGGCCGACAATTGTACGGCCCCGGCCGGCCGGCTTCCGCCGCCGGTTCGGTGGTGGCAAGGGGCAGGCGCGCTCAGGTTCCGCCGCCAACCGAGGGTGAACGCCCCCGCCTCTCGCCTTCGGCCGTGCCGCGGCCGCCCGAAGACGCGGCCCTGGAAAGCCCCGCGTGAGGCCCGGCGCTCCGCCGGCTGGACGCAGGCGCGCCGCCGCAGTGGCCGCCGCGTACTCAGTCCAGGAACAGATCCGGCAGCAGCGGCTGCGTGGGATCGATCGCATACGCATCAAGGTCGGTGATACCGGCCTCGCGCAGCACCTCGTCATCGATCAGGAAGCGGCCGTGGAAGCCGGCGGCCTCTCGCACGAGGATGGCGTGCGCGGCGTCGCCCATGATCGACGGGCTGCGGCCATTGCCGCGCTCCACGCCGGGAATCATGTTCAGGGCGTCGGTGCCGATCAGCGTGCGCGGCCACAGCGCGTTGACGGCGACGCCCTGCGGGCCGAACTCGGCCGCCAGGCCCAGCGTCACGAAGCTCATGCCCATCTTGGCCAGCGTGTAGCCGGTGTGCGGCGCCCACCACTTGGGGTCGAGCGACGGCGGCGGGCACAGGGTGAGGATGTGCGGATTGGGCGCCTGCAACAGATACGGCAGGCAGGCCTGCGCACACAGGAAGCTGCCGCGCGCGTTGACCTGCTGCATGAGATCGAAGCGCTTCATCGGCGTGTCGAGCGTGCCGCGCAGCCAGATCGCGCTGGCATTGTTGACCAGGATGTCGATGCCGCCGAAGGCGTCGACGGTCGCAGCCACTGCGGCGCGCACCTGGTCTTCCTCGCGGATGTCGCACCGCAAGGCCAAGGCGCGGCCGCCTGCGGCCTCGACGCTGCGCGCGGCGCTATGGATGGTGCCGGGCAGTTTTGGATTGGCGACCTCGGACTTGGCGGCGATCGCGACATTCGCGCCGTCGCGCGCGGCGCGCTCGGCAATCGCCAGCCCGATGCCGCGCGAGGCGCCGGTGATGAAGAGGGTCTTGCCGGCGAGTGTCGACATGCGGGCGCTCCTGGATCTGCGGTCGGGTGGGCAGTATGCGCGGCGTGGTGAATGCCAGCGATGGTTCAGTGGGGGGAGCGGAATACTGGGGCTGCCCCGCCTGCCGGAGAACATCGATGGCCCGTCTTGCCTGCGCGTTGCTGCTGTGCGCTTTGACCGCCTGCCAGGCGCCGGCAGTGGTGCCGGAGGCCAGCGGCACCTTCACCACGACGCCCCCGCTCGACGCCGACGCGGTCTGGAGCGGCACGGCCGAAGCGTGCCGCGGGGACCTCGGGCCGGTCGTCGACTGTCTGCGCGCGACCATGGAAGCCACCGGCGCGAGTCCGGAGGCGCTGGCGGCCAGCGCCCGGATGGCGGAAGACGGGGAGGCCGGCTACATCGCCCGCTGGCAGACGATCGATGGCGTCGACGTGGCGACGACCGAGTTCCCGTTCCGCGCGAACACCAACCAGGGCACCTGGCTGATCGACGCTTCGCGCCGGGTCTGCGATGTCGATGCGGATCCGTTCGCCGCCGCAGACAGCGACCGCCAGGACATCGCCGACTTCCGCGCGGCCCATCCCGACGCGATGCTGTTCGCGCCTGCGCATCTGGAGGGGACGCAGCCGCTGGACGGCGGCGGGGTGCGCCTGGTGTTCGCCACGCCGATGCGCAGCTGCCACGCCTGCGCGGACGTGGCCACGCTGCGGGTGGGCTACGACTTCGACGACGCGCGCCGGTTCACCGGGCGCCGCGTGATCGACCTGCACTGAGCGCAGCGGCTCAGGGCGCGCCGTTCAAGGTTTGGGCCCCTGCCCCTCGTTGTCTTCCCACTTGAGGATCCTGCGCGTCACCACCCGGTAGACCGGCTTGCCGGTCCGGAACCACAGGTCGCGCAGCCAGGACGTGCGCTTGAGCACGCGCTTCTCCACCGGGGTCAGCGCGGCGCGGCAGTACATGCGCTTGTGCTTGAGCAGATGCCGCAGATCCTCGCGCGCCAGCAGGCGCATCCAGCGCGAGCGCGGGTGGCCACGTACCGCGAGCTGGAAGTCGATGATCGCCGGGCGGCCGTCGTCGAGCACCAGCCAGTTGGCTTCCTTGGCCAGATCGTTGTGGGCGAGCCCGCGCCGGTGCAGGCCCTGCAGCAGCCGTCGCGCACGCCGGAAATAGATCAGGTCGCCGTGCGGCGGGCGCTGGTACATCGCCGCGCCCGGCATATAGCTGCGATCGAGCCGGCGCCCGTCCCAGGCCAACAGCTGCGGCACGTCGCGCATGCCCGCCACTGCGGCGAGCCCGCGCGCTTCGCGCCGCGCCAGCCACCATGCCGGCAGCCGCAACCACAGCGGCACGTGACGCAGGTCACGCCGCACGAAGCGGGTGCCATCGCTGCCACGCATCAGCGCAATGCGGCCGAAGCTGTCGGCTTTCAGCGCGCTGACCTCGATGGCCTCGTCGGAACGGTCGTGGGTATCGGGCATGCCGCATTGTACGGAGCGCGCGCGGCGTTAACGCCAGCCCCTGCCCGGTCCTGCAGGACGACCCGGCCGCACCATCGGCGCTGCCATAATGCCGCGATGCTGAGCGAGCTCTTCAACAGTCTGGTCGCCTGGGTCGGCGACCATCCGGTCGCCGCCGGCATCGTGATCTTCCTGATCGCGTTCTGCGACGCGGTGATCATCCTGGGCGCCGTGGTGCCGGCCTTGCCGCTGCTGTTTGCGATCGGCGTGCTGATCGGCCTGGGCGAAATTTCCGGTCCCTACGCGGTGGCCTGCGCGGCGATCGGCGCGATGGCCGGCGACGGCGTGAGCTACTGGGTGGGCCGTCGCTGGGGCCATGGTCTGCGGGGCATCTGGCCGTTCCGCAAGTATCCGCAGCTGCTGGACCGCAGCGAAACGGTGTTCCGCCGCAATGCGATCAAGAGCATCCTGGTCGCGCGCTATGTCGGCCCGATCCGACCGTTCGTGCCGGCGATCGCAGGCATTGCCCACATGCCGCTGCGCCAGTATCTGCCAATCAGTGCGGCGGCCTGCCTGTCGTGGTCGGCGCTGTTTCTGGCGCCGGGCTGGATCTTCGGCGCCTCCTACGACGCCGTCGCTGCGGTCGCAGACCGACTGGCGCTGGTGCTGGGCGCGCTGGTCGCGGTGCTCGCGCTGGCCTGGGCGATCGTGATCTACAGCTATCGCTGGTTCGATGCCCACGCCAACAGCCTGCTGACCCGGCTGCTGCTGTGGAGTCGCGCGCATCCGCGCCTGGGCCGCTATGCGGTTTCTCTGGTGGACCCGCGGCGGCCGGAATCGGCCTCGCTGCTGATCCTGGCGGCCTGCCTGCTGGCCATCGGCTGGGCCTGCTTTGCACTCCTGGCCACAGTGATCATGCGTGGCGAGCCACTGGTGATCGACCAGACGGTCTTCCAGTTCATGTACGAACTGCGCAATCCGTTGGCCGACCGGATGATGGCCGCACTCGCCTCGATCGGTGACGTCCACGTGCTCGGCCCGGCCGTCGCGCTGACCCTGGCCTGGCTGATCTGGCGGCGGCGCTGGCTCGGGGCCGCGCACTGGCTGGCAGCGCTCGCCTTCGGCATGGCGCTGACCGCGCTGCTCGGCGCGGTGATCGACATGCCGCGCCCACCGACCGCGCATGGCGGCTTCGGGTTTCCCGCGGTGGAGATCACGATATGCACGATCGTGTTCGGCTTCTTCGCCGTGCTGATCGCGCGCGAGCTGCCCGGCCGGACGCGGGTCTGGCCCTATCTCGTCTCCGGCGTCGTGGTCGCGGTACTCGGCTTTGCGCGCCTGTATCTGGGCGCGCACTGGCTCAGCGACATCGTCGGCGGCATGCTGCTGGGCGTCGTCTGGCTGCTTATCCTGGGCATCGCCTACCGTCGCCACGTCGAGCGCAGCTTCTGGATGCGCCCGGTGGCGCTGATCTTCTATCTCACCTTCGCCCTCGCGGCGCTCTGGCATGCGCCGCGCGCAGTCGATCCGCTGCTGGCGAAGTTCGCGTCGCAGCCGCCGATGTTGACGCTGGACGCGGACGCATGGTGGGAACGCGACTGGCGCGCCCTGCCGGGCCAACTGCGCGAACGCGACCCGGCCCATCGTTGGCCGCTCGATGTGCAGATCGCCGGACCTCTGGCGCCCCTGCAGGCGCGCCTCGAAGCCCACGGCTGGGAGGTCCAGCCGCAGGCCGGCTGGATGCGCGTGCTCTCCCTGCTCGACGACGACATCACCCCGGCCCAGCAGCCGGTGCTGCCGGCTACGCTGGACACCGTGGCCGAAACCCTGCTGATGCGACGCACGACCGATGACGGCCAGACCGAGGTATTGCGACTGTGGCGCGCCCCGGCGCAGCTCGACGATGGCGCCGAGCTGTGGGTCGGTAGCAGCCAGGCGATGCGCTATACCCGCCCCTTCGGCGCGTTCGGTCTGTGGCAGCCGCAGCCCGACACCCAGAGCGTGCACCGCGGCCTGCGCGAGGTGCTCGACGACTTCCCGAGTCGCGAGGAAGTGCATCCGCAGTCGGGCATCCCGACGCTGCGGCTGCGCACCGACGGCGGCTCAGTCGTCGTCGACCAGGCGCAATAGGGTTTCCAGCCGCACGTCGGGATCGTCCTGCTGCAGCAGCAGCTGACGTTTCGGCTGCTCCAGCGGCAACAGCTCGGCCAGGCGCCAGCCGACCCAGGCCGCGTCGTCGAAATGCGGCTCCGGAAAGGCCTGGCCGGCGCCGTCGATGTGCTCGAGGATCTTGCGCAGCACCAGGCCCAGCACCGCGTGCTCGGGTTGCAGGTCGATCGTGGGATCGGGCGCGCACCAGTCGACATCGGCCACCACCAGCCCGCTGTCGCGCACGCGCGTGCGCCGCACGTGGAAGCGGCGCCCGCCACGCACGCGCAGCGTGAGCAGGCCATCGGCGCCCATGTCGAAATCCTCGATCAGCGCCTCGGTGCCGATGCCGGCGGGGGTCGCGGGCGTGCCCACTTCGTCGCCCTCGAGGATCAGGCAGATGCCGAAACCGGTGCCGCGGCGCCCGCATTCGCGGACCAGATCGAGGTAGCGCGGCTCGAACACGCGCAGGGCCAGCGCGGCGCCGGGCACGAGCACGGTACGCAGCGGGAACAGCGGCAACGAGGTGTCATCAGCCATGCGCGCAGTCTAGGCGGGCGGGCGTGTGCGCTCAGTCGCGCAGACTGGCGGCAAACCGCTGCGGCGCCCCGTCGAATCCACCGTTCGACATGAACACCACGTGGTCGCCGGGGCGGACCCGCGCGCCGAGTTCGGCCAGCAGCGTATCGACGTCGGGCACCGCCAGCGCCTCGCCGCGGACTGCGGCGACCACCGCGCCGGCGTCCCATGCGAGCTCGGGCCGGTGCAGGAACAGCACGTCGTCCGCAAGGTCCAGCGACGGCGCCAGCGCCTGCGCATGCGCGCCCAGCCGCATCGAATTGCTGCGTGGCTCCATCGCCACGACGATGCGCGCCCCGCCGACCCTGGCCCGCAGCCCCGCCAGCGTCGTTGCGATCGCTGTCGGGTGGTGGGCGAAATCGTCGTAGACCGTGATGCCGCCGGCGCTGCCGAGCACTTCGAGCCGGCGCTTGACGCTGCGGAAGCCGCCCAGCGCGGGCAGCACCGTCGCCACCTCGACGCCGACCGCGGCGCAGGCGGCCAGCGCCGCCAGTGCGTTGAGCACGTTGTGATCACCCAGCAACGGCCATTCGACGGTGCCGAGCTCGACCCCGTCGCGCAGCACCGTGAAGGCGCTGCCGTCGTCGGCGCGCTTGACCGCGCACCAGGCGAAGGCCGGGTCGAAACCGAAGCGCTCGACCGGCGTCCAGCAGCCCATCGCGAGCACTTCGTCGAGGCGCGGCTCGTGGCCGTTGACGATCAGGCGGCCGCGGCCCGGCACGGTGCGGACCAGGTGATGGAACTGGCGCTGGATCGCGGCGACGTCGGGAAAGATGTCGGCGTGGTCGTATTCGAGGTTGTTGAGGATCGCGACCAGCGGCCGGTAGTGCACGAACTTGCTGCGCTTGTCGAAGAACGCGGTGTCGTACTCGTCGGCCTCCACCACGAACTCGCGCCCGCCGCCGATGCGTGCCGATACGCCGAAGTCCTCGGCGAGCCCGCCGATCAGGAAACCGGGCGCGCGCTGCGCGGCTTCCAGCAGGAAGGCGAGGATGGTGCTGGTCGTGGTCTTGCCATGCGTCCCGGCGACCGCGAGCACGTCGCGTCCGGGCAGCACATGGTCGCGCAGCCATTCCGCGCCGGAGGTGTAGGCACGCCCGCTGTCGAGCACGGCCTCGACCGCGGGGTTGCCGCGCGAGAGTGCGTTGCCGATGACGACCTGGTCCGCATCGCCGATGTGCGCGGCCTCGTAGCCCTGATGCAGCGTGATACCCAGCCGCTCGAGCTGCGTGGACATGGGCGGGTACACCGCCTGGTCACTGCCTTCGACCGCATGGCCGAGTTCGCGTGCGAGCGCGGCAACGCCGCCCATGAAGGTGCCCGCGATGCCCAGAATATGAAGTTTCAAGAGCCGTTTCCTGGACGATCAGAAGGACGTTCGTAGACCCGGGCGTGGATCGCGCCCGCGTCCCTCTCAACTGGGACAGGGAAGTGGCGAGGGGTACGGGTCGACCCGTCTGTGGTCGGTGCCGGCCCCGCGCCGCTGCAACCGGGGATCAGGCCGATGGCTGCTCGCGACCGATCGCCTTGACGATGCGCGCGAACACCTCGTCGAGCGAGCCGACGCCATCGACGACCGTCAGCTGGCCGTGGTCGCGATAGAAGGCGATCACCGGCGCGGTCTGCTGGTCGTAGATGTTGAGCCGGTGACGCACCGATTCCGGGCTGTCGTCGGCGCGGCCTTCGGCCTGCGCACGGCCGGCGAGGCGTTCGATGATCTGTTCGTTGTCCACTTCCAGCTGAACGGCCGCGTCGAACGGCGCGCCGAGTTTCTCCAGCAGCGCATCGAGCGCGGCCGCCTGGGCGAGGTTGCGCGGATAGCCGTCGAGGATGAAGCCGGCCCTGGTGTCCTCGCGCGAGAAGCGGTCTTCCAGCATGCCCAGCAGGATCGCGTCGGACACCAGGTCGCCGCGGGCCATGATCGCCTTGGCTTCGAGTCCGAGCGGCGTGCCTGCGGCCACTTCGGCGCGCAGCAGATCGCCGGTGGAGATGTGCGGCACCTGCAGATGGTCCTTCAACCGTGCCGCCTGCGTGCCTTTGCCCGAGCCGGGTGCACCAAGAAGAACCAAACGCATCGAACGCTCCTGCAAGTGTGGGAAACCGCGCCAGGACGCCGACGTACACTCGGTGGCGCTGCGGCGACAGCCGCGCCAGCTTACCGTATCCGCCCACGGCCCACTGAAGGACACGCGTCATGGCTTCCGGCACCCTGCTCTACGCCCAGTCGGGCGGCGTCACCGCGGTCATCAATGCCACCGCCTCGGCGGTCCTCCAGGAAGCGCGCAGCAGCCGGGTCAAGGTGCTCGCCGCGCGCAACGGCATTCTCGGCGCGCTGCGCGAGGATCTGGTGGATGCCTCGAGGATTCCGCTGGCGCAGGTGCGCGCGCTCGCACATACGCCCGGCGGCGCCTTCGGCTCGTGCCGCTACAAGCTCGGTTCGATCGAGGCCGACCGCGCGAAGTACGAACGGCTGATCGAGGTGCTGCGCGCGCACGACGTGCGCTGGTTCCTCTACAACGGCGGCAACGATTCGGCCGACACTGCCCTCAAGGTCTCCCGGCTCGCGGCCGAATTCCACTACCCGCTGACCTGCATCGGCGTACCCAAGACCATCGACAACGACCTGGCGGTCACCGATTGCTGCCCGGGGTTCGGATCGGCGGCGAAGTACACCGCGGTGTCGGTACGCGAAGCGGCGCTGGATGTCGCGGCGATGGCCGACACCTCCACCAAGGTGTTCGTCTACGAAGCCATGGGCCGGCACGCGGGCTGGCTGGCCGCGGCCGCGGGCCTGGCCGGGCAGGGTCCCGACGACGCGCCGCAGATCATCCTGTTTCCCGAGCGGGCGTTCGATGAGGCCGCGTTTCTCGCGAGGGTCCAACGCGTGGTCGAGCGCGTGGGCTGGTGCGTCGTGGTCGCCAGTGAAGGCATCCGCGATGCCGACGGGCGCTTCGTCGCCGATGCCGGCGGTGGCCAGGATGCCTTCGGCCACACCCAGCTCGGTGGGGTGGCCTCCCGACTCGCCGGCCGGGTCAAGGACACCCTCGGCTACAAGGTGCACTGGACCCTGCCCGACTATCTGCAGCGTTCGGCGCGGCATGTCGCATCGAAGACCGACCTCGAGCAGGCGATGGCCGTCGGACGCGCCGCCGTGCAGTTCGCGCTTGCCGGGCGGAATGCGACGATGCCGGCGATCCGTCGCACATCCGATGCGCCGTACCGCTGGACGGTCGAGGCGGTGGCGCTCGACAAGGTGGCCAACCATGAGAAGACCATGCCGGCGGGCTTCATCCGCCGCGATGGCTACGGCATCACGGCCGCGGCGCGCCGCTACCTCGAACCGCTGATCCGCGGCGAGGCGCCGCCGCCCTACGGTCGCGACGGCCTGCCGAAATACGTCGTGGTCGATGCGCCGGCGGTGCCGGGCAAGCTTCCCGCCTGGCCGGGCTGAACCGGCCGCGGGGTTCAGCGTCGAGGCATTGAATCCGCGCCGACGTGCCCGATACAGCGGAGCTCCCTGCAAGCTGCCGGCCCGATGCCCGAACTGCCCGAAGTCGAAACCACCCGCGCCGGCCTGGCGCCGCACGTGCTGGGTCGGCGGATCACCGGGGTCGTGCTGCGTCGCCCGGACCTGCGCTGGCCGATTCCGGACGAAGTCGGTGCGATGTTGCCCGGCCGGCGCATCGAAGCGATCCGGCGCCGCGCCAAGTATCTGCTGCTCGACACCGACGCCGGCAGCGCCCTGCTGCACCTGGGCATGTCCGGCAGCCTGCGCGTGCTCGGACCCGACGTCCCGGTGCGCGCGCACGATCATGTCGACCTGAGCCTGGACTCCGGCCAGGTGCTGCGGTTCAACGACCCGCGCCGCTTCGGCTGCCTGCTGTGGCAGCCGCTCGGCGAGACCCACGCGCTGCTGCGCGATCTGGGGCCCGAACCGCTCGACGACAGCTTCGACGGTGACCATCTCTTCCTCGCCAGCCGCGGCCGCCGCGCGCCGGTCAAGACCTTCCTGATGGACCAGCGCATCGTGGTCGGCGTGGGCAACATCTACGCGGCCGAAGCGCTGTTCGCCGCCGGCATCTCCCCGCTGCGCGAAGCCGGGCGCATCTCGCGCGAGCGTTACACCCGGCTCGCCGCGGAGGTGAAGCGCATCCTCGCCCATGCGATCGGCCGCGGCGGCACGACCCTGCGCGATTTCATCAGCCCCGACGGCGCTCCCGGATATTTCGAACAGGAGCTCACCGCGTATGGCCGCGGTGGCCAGCCCTGCCCGAACTGCGGCACGACGCTGCGCAGTGCGCTGGTGGGCCAGCGCGCGACGGTCTGGTGTCCGCGCTGCCAGCACTGACCGGCTCCGGACACGTCATCCCGGCGCGGCCACGGCGCGAGCGGGCAGGCCGGTGCCGGGCGCCGCGGCTGTCGAACATGATGCGTTCAGGGCCGGCCTGCCGTCCAAGGCATCGCGGCCTACCCAGAGGCGTCGGGACAGCGCTGCGGCTACGCGCCAAAGACCGGACATCGCGATCCCGTAGCTATCGATTGCCGCGCCCGAGGCGTCGCCGCCGCTCTGGCAGTGCCTCAGTCCAGCGGCAACGACGGCTGCAACGGCTCGATGCGCCCTTCCCCCCGCACGATGCGCTTGAACTCCGCGCGGGTGACGGACACATAGCGCTCGTTGCCGCCGATCTCCACCTGCGGCCCGTCCTGCAGCGCGTAGCCGTGGTCATCGACGCGCACGGTCATCGTGGCCTTCTTGCCGGTATGGCAGATGGTCTTGATCTCGCTGAGCTCATCGGCCAGAGCCAGCAGGTGCTGGCTGCCTTCGAACAGTTCGCCGCGGAAATCGGTGCGCAGGCCATAGCACAGCACCGGGATCCGCAGTGAATCGACGACCTCCGACAGCTGCCACACCTGCGCGCGGGTGAGGAACTGGGCCTCGTCGACGAGCACGCAATGCAGGCTGCCTTCACCGTCCACCTGGCTGCGCACGCAGGCGAGCAGATCGTCGCTCCGGGCGAAGGCCGTGGCGTCGGCGGACAGGCCGATCCGCGAGGCGACACGCCCGACGCCTGCGCGATGATCCAGGCGCGGGGTCAGGATCGCCACCCGCATTCCACGCTCGCGGTAGTTGTGCGCGCTCTGCAGCAGCGTGGTGGTCTTTCCGGCGTTCATCGCCGAGTAGTAGAAGTACAGCTTGGCCATGGGGCCATTCTAATCCCCACCTGCTTTCACTCCTGCGGCGGCGCGTCCTTCATCTGCTCGAGATCGCCTATCTCGACGCTGCCGGCGCGCGGCGTCTGCCAGGTCGCATCGTGCCAGGCCTGGTAGGCCTCGGGATCCCAGAACTTTTCCGCGTAGTACTCGGTGCCGTGGATGAGATGTTCATCCCCGTCAGGCCCGACCAGGCTTATCCACAGTGCGCCGGACCTGGAGCCGGTGCGGCTTCCGGTCATGCGCGCGCGTTCGCGTCTGAGCACCTGCGCAATACGGGGTTTCGCAGCAGGATCGCCGTATTCGGCGTACACGCTTTGCCCGCGTTCGAGTGCCGACTGCCGCTCTGCCGGCTCGAGCTGGTGCCAGTACAGCTCACGGAGCGATACGAAGCCTTCATAGCCGCGCTCGGCCGCGATATCCATCCAGACGTATGCGAGCGCGCGGTCCGCCGGCCGCCCTTGGCCGTTCCACAACAGCTCCGCGATCATGACCTGCGACGGTTTGTCGGCGTAACGCGCGGCACGGACAAACCAGCGCATGGCTTCCTTGTGGTCTCCCCGTTTGAAGGCCTGCCAGCCCCGGCCTCGATAGAGAAGGTCGGGGTGCGCGGCCAGGAAGCCGGCTGAACCCGTGAGCATTTGTTCGCGATGTTCAGATTTGCCGGACTGCGCCGACGCGACCGACGTGAGCAAGACGCTCAACAGCAGCCCTGACAGGATTCGTCTCATTTCTTGGCCTCTCCCTGGCTCGAACCCGCATTCTGACCGCTGCTGCGGGTTTCTCAAGTGTCCACGCTAAACTGCGCGTCGTTGTTTCGCCTGATTCGGATGCACGGTCTCAACCCCCAACAAGCTGCGGCCCTCGGCCATGTCGAAGGTCCGTTGCTGGTGCTCGCCGGCGCCGGCAGCGGCAAGACGCGCGTGATCGTCGAGAAGATCGCGCACCTGATCCAGTCCGGGCGGTATCCGGCCAAGCGGATCGCGGCGATCACGTTCACCAACAAGTCGGCCAAGGAGATGCGCGAGCGCATCGCCAAGCGGATCCGTGGCGATGCCGCCGAAGGGCTGACGATCTGCACCTTCCACGCGCTCGGCCTGAAGATGCTGCAGATCGACCACGCCAAGCTCGGGCTGCGTCGGGGCTTCTCGATCTTCGATGCCGACGACAGCGCCTCGCAGATCAAGGACCTGCTGCCGGGCGTCAAGCCCGACGTGGTCCAGCTGATGCAGGGCCTGGTGTCGAAAGCCAAGAACGCCGGCCTGTCGCCCGAGCAGGCCCATGCGGTGTCGGTCAGCGCGCGCGAGTTCGAGGCGGCGGCGCTGTATGCGCGCTACCAGGAGCGTTTGACTGCGTTCAACGCGGTGGATTTCGACGACCTGATCCGCCTGCCGGTACAGCTGCTCGAATCCGACGAGGACGCGCGCGATGCGTGGCGCGAACGCATCGGCTATCTGCTGGTGGACGAGTGCCAGGACACCAACGATGCGCAGTACCGCCTGCTCAAGGCGATTGCCGGCCCCAAGGGCAACTTCACCTGCGTGGGCGACGACGACCAGAGCATCTATGCCTGGCGCGGCGCGAATCCGGAGAACCTCTCGGCGCTGGCAGACGACTATCCGGACCTGCGCATCGTCAAGCTCGAGCAGAACTACCGTTGCAGCAACCGCGTGCTGCGCGCGGCGAATGCGCTGATCGCCAACAACCCGCACGAGCACCCCAAGACCCTGTGGAGCGCGCAGGCCGATGGCGAGCGCATCCGCATCTGGGAGTGCCGCGACAGCGCCCACGAGGCGGAGAAGGTCGCCGGCGAGATCCATTTCCTGCAGTCGGCGCGCAAGGTGGAATGGAGCGAGTTCTGCATCCTGTTCCGCAGCAACCATCTCTCGCGCCCGCTGGAGAAAGCGCTGCAGCTGCTGCGCGTGCCCTACCACCTCAGTGGCGGCACCGCGTTCCTGGATCGCGGAGAGGTCAAGGACGCCATGTCCTGGCTGCGGATGCTGTCGAACCCGGACGACGACTCGGCCTTCCTGCGCGCGGTGCAGTCGCCGGCCCGCGGCGTCGGCCAGACCTCGCTCGCCCGGCTTGCCGAGCTGGCGCGCACCGCCGACATGCCGATGTCACGCGCGATCGAATCGATGGGCCTGCTCAAGCAGCTGCCGCCGCGGGCGGCAAATGCGCTCAGCGAGTTCGCCGACATCCTGCGCGGACTGCGCGAGGATGCGCGCCGGCTGCCGCCGGGCGACTTGGTGCGCCAGCTCAACGAGCGCTCGGGCCTGATCGCGATGCTGCAGGCGCAGTGCAAATCCGAGGACCTGTTCCGGATCCGCCGCGGCAACCTGGACGAACTGGCCGACTGGTTCGAAGGCGCCCGGGGAGCCGGACCCGGCGAACTCGCCTCGCAACTCGCCCTGCTCACGCATGCCGACAAGGGCGATGCGGGCAACCAGGTGCGGCTGATGAGCATGCACGCGGCCAAGGGCCTGGAATTCCGCTACGTCTTCATCATCGGCATGGACGACAACACCCTGCCGCACGAGTCGAGTATCGACGAGGGCCGCATCGACGAGGAACGACGCCTGCTCTACGTGGGCATCACCCGGGCCAAGGAACAGCTGTGGCTGAGCTATCCGCGCGAAACCCAGCGCTGGGGCCAGAAGCTGCGACTGACCCCGAGCCGCTTCTTCGAGGAGCTGCCGGCGGCGGAGATCCAGCGCGACGGCGCCGATCCGGTGGCCGACGCGGCGCGCAAGCGCGAACGTGCGGACCACGGATTCGCGGCGATCAAGGCGCTGCTGGAAAGCTGAGAGGGCCAGCCGGGCAGCCGGCAGCAGGCAAGGAAACCGGCAACCATCGGGCCTTGGCGGCCCTTGCAGGATCAGGCCGGCAGGCGTGCAGCCAACGCGTCCAGCGCTTCGCGCAGGGCGGTGACTTCCGCCTCCAATGCCTCCACGCGGGCGGCCAGCGCGGGTTCGGTCGCGGATCCCCCCGACTGGACGCCTGCCGCGGCGGCCGCTTCGACATCCACCGGCCCGCACAGCAGGTGTGCATACCGGTCTTCGCGGCGACCGGCCGAGCGCGGGATCCGGACTGCCAGACCCTTGCCGACCAGTCGCTCGAGGTGATGCCGCGCATCCTCGGCATCGGCGAAGGCGTGCAGTCGCTCGCCGCGCGACACCAGTTCGCCCACGGTCTGCACGCCGCGCAGCATCAGCAATGCCAGCAGCACCACCTGCGGCTGCGGGATGTCGAGCGCGGTGCCGAGCACATGCTCATGCCGCTCGGCGCGCGAGGAGAACGACTGCCGGGCGAACCGGTGGCCTTCCAGCTGCCGCAGGGCATGCTGGACATCGCCGAACGAGACCGACATCACCGGCTCGCGCGCGGTCTTCTGGTTGGCCGCGCTCTGGGCGGCATTGACCGTAAGTGGATAGACATCCGGCGTGGTCGCCTGCTTCTCCACCAGGCAGCCGAGCACCCTGGCCTCGATCGCCGACAGCCGGGGCCAGCGGTCCTGGGGCGGTGCGTGTACCTGCGTTTCCATCACATCATCGGTCTTTCGAAGGGGCCTCAGGATGCCGGCGCTGCGCCCGGCTGTCATGTTCGGCGCGAGCACGCCCGGTAAACTGACGCATTCACACGAAGTTGGACCCGCCATGCGACTGCCCAAACCCGCCCTGCTCGCGAGCGCCTTGCTGCTCTCCGCCTGCACGCCGAGCGCGCCCGCCGACACCAAGGGCGCGCCGCCGTCGGCTGCACCGGCAGCGGCCCAGTCCCCCGCAGCGACGGCGCCCAGCGACAACCTCAATGCGGTGCTGTGGATCCAGCGCTCGGAGGAATACCGCGCCAACAGCCTGTCGATCTTCCGCGCCGCCGCCGATCATCTCGACGCCGCGCTTGCCGAGAAGAACTGGGACGCACTTGTGCCCGAAGAGCGCGAGCTGATCGGTACGGCCACCGCGCTGCCGCCGGCCGTGATCATGGACATCGACGAGACCGTGCTCGACAACTCGCCCTATCAGGCGCGTCTGATCCAGAACGGCCTGGAATACAACGACATCACCTGGGCGCAATGGGTCGCCGAGAAGAAGGCCAAGCCGGTGCCGGGCGTGCTCGACTTCGCCAGGGCCGCAGAGGCCAAGGGCGTGACCATCCTGTATCTGTCCAACCGCGCCCAGCATCTGCAGCAGGCCACGCTCGCGAACCTGCGTGCCGAAGGCCTGCCGGTGAAGGACGAGAGTGTGTTCCTGGGCCTGGGCACCGTCGTCGAAGGCTGCGAGCAGCACGGGACCGAGAAGACTTGCCGCCGCCGTCTGGCCGGACGCGACTACCGGGTGCTGATGCAGTTCGGCGACCAGCTGGGCGATTTCGTCGACATCCTCGCAAACACCCCGGAAGCCCGGACCGCGCTGCTGGACGAATACGGTGACTGGTTCGGCGAACGCTGGTGGATGCTGGCCAATCCCAGCTACGGCGGATGGGAACCGGCACAGTTCAACAACGCCTGGAACCAGCCGGCGGGTGCACGGCGGGAAGCCAAGCGCGCGGCCTTGGACCTGGCGCGCTGAGTTCGTCGAGGCCGGCCGGCTGACGCCTGGCCGGTTGCTCCCGGCCAGGCGTCCAGACGACGCACCTGCGCCACCGGCCGGTTGCCTGCCACGATGCGACCGGGGTCGCAGAACGGCGCAATCTAGGGTTGACCCCAGAGTGTGCAGGTCGAGCACGGCCCCTACCTTCGGGTAGGCCGCAAGAGCGGCAAGCGTGTTCCGCCGGCCGTCCTGCCCCCGGAGGCAACCGTGTCCCCTCCCCAGCTCCCGGGCCTCTCCGGCCTGCCCCGGCTACCTCCGCTTCCGGGCCTCGGGCTCGGCCGTGGCGGGCCATCCAGCCTGGGCAACGCGTTGAGCCAGCACTTCGGGAGCTTCATGCAGGGGGCACCGGGCCGCATGCTGCCGGACATCTTTCCCGGCACCCGTGCCGGCGGAACTCCCGCCGCCGCCGCGAATACGCCGGGCGCCCCCGCGCCCACGTCTGCGGCATCGAGCCCCGGCCTTCCGAGCCTTCAGCTGCCCGGCGGCGTGACGATCGCGCCCCCGCCGGGCCCGCCCGCCTATGCGCCCGCAGCCGCGGCGTCGTCCGCGCCGACCGCTGGCCATCCCGGAAATCCGGGACTCTCCGGCCCCGGCCTGACGGGGGCAGCCGGGAATCTCCTCGGCGGGGTCGCAGGCACCCTGCGTCATCTGCTGGGGGCGCCAGCGCCCCAAACCGGTCCGGCTTCGCCGTCCGACAACCAGACCGGCGCGCTTTCTGGACGCGGAGCCGGTCCGGGCACAGCGCCAGGAACTGCCAACACGCCAGGCGCTCCATCAGGCCCCGGCAGCGTGCCAGCCCAGGCTACGGCCACCGCGGCGAATGTAGTCCGTTCGCTGGCCAACGCGCTGCCCGCAGCCTCGCCTGCGCCTGCGCAGGGCGCCGCTGCGCCCGTTTCCACGCCGTCGAGCCAGTCCCCGGCGCCCCTGGCGCAGGCCACGTCCCAGCCGATGCAGGCGCCGCTCGCGGCGCCGCCCCAGCCATCGCCGACCACGCCCGCATCCGTACAGGCGCCTGCCACGGGCCCACAGGCTGCTCCGTCAGCCCAGACGAATACAGGCGCGCCGCCATCGCAAGCGGCAACCACGGCGCCTGTGCCGGCCCAGGCACAGCCTGCGCGTGCGGATGCCCCGATGGCTGCCGCCACTGACCGCCCGGCGACTGCGCCGCCGGCGCAGGCCCCGGTCCAGGCCAACCCGGCCGCGCTCGCCCAGGGCGCCTCCCTGCTTGCAGCCGTTCCGCTGGCGGCGACCGTGGCCCAGGCACCGGTCGTGCAACAGCTCGCCGGCAATCCCCAGGCCCAGGCGCCGGGGAATCCCGTCGCGGGAGCCGCCGCGCTCGATGCAGGCGGCGCGGCGCGCGTGGAACTCACCGGCGCCGGAACCTTCACCGCCGAGGGCCCCGGACTGCGGCGGCGCGAGCGCATGAAAGCCGGCGCGCACGTTCTGGGGCAGTGGATGCTGGCCGCAGCCCAGGGTCGCCTGCACCTGGTGCGCCCCTTCGATGCGGATACGCCAAGGGAAGTGGCCAAGGCATTCCAGTGGCTGTTCTGGGTCCTCGCGATCGTGGCCTATGGGTGCCTCGGCCTGGTGCTCGTGAGTTTCCTGCTGAGCTTGGGCGAGTTGCCGTCGGCCCCGGTCATGCGCCGCTGGACCGGGGAATTCGCGTTGTCCGGCCTGTTCGCCGCTGTCGGAGCCTGGTGGCTCGGCAGGCAGCTCACCCGCGCGCAACGCCCCCGTCCCGACCCGATCCGCCGCTGACTCAGCGCGCGACGAGCCCGCCGTCGCCAAGAGCAAGACGCTGCAGGTCCACACCGTTGCCCAGCAGGCCCTGCCGCACGTTCGCCGACAGGGCATCGAGCGCCTGACGATCACCGCTGCGCTTCAGCGACTGGTAGGTCAGCGCCGACACCATCGTCAGATACGCCGTCCGCTCGGCCTGCGCCTGTTTGTCGGCATCGGTCATCGCGGCGATTTCCGGCACGGCAGCGAGCGGACCGAGGAGCTGACGCCGTACCGCTCGTTGACCGGCAGGCAAACTGCGCGAATCGCGATCGTTGACGACCTCCCACGAGATCAGCAGGTGCGCAGCCAGGACATCGCCAAGGTTGGTGGGGTCGTATCCATAGCGACGCAGGATCCTGTCGAATTCACGCAGCATCTCGCCCGAGCCGATGACCTTCTCCAGATCCGCGACCTGCTGCGGGTTGCGGCCGAAGGCGCGGATCGTCTCCTGCTGCACGCGCTCACTGACTGCCGCATCGCGTCGGAACGACAGCGCCTCCACCGCCCGTGCATCGACCTGGGTCGGTGCGGACCGGCTGGTGGCCTGCTGCAGAGCGCGTCGGACACTGGCATCGCCGTCGGCGGCGGTGGCCGACGTCGCCACCGCGCACAGCAGTACGAACGCCCAGGCCATCCAGCTGTAACGGGCTTTCGCAAGAGGCCTCTCGGTCATGGGAAATCCTGTGATCTGAAAACGCATATTGGGTTTCACGCCCCACGTCTCGAATGGAGCCTGCTGCGAGACACGTTCAACGTTCGACGAATCCTTCGCCGGTCAGGTCGAAGCGCGCGAGATCGTTGTGGGACAGGCGCAGGAAATCCTCTCGCACCGTTTCCCGAAAGACAGCGATTCCATCCGCGTCCTGGCGCTGTCGAACACGCGCGTTCTCGCGCATTAACACCGCCGCCAGCAGCTCGTAGAGTCGGCGCTGTCGCAAACCTTCAGCAGACCGTTCGAAATCCGCGGCCTTGCTCCACAGTGACTGCATCTGCTGCTGCAGCCCGCGCACCTGCTCAGGCGATGCGCGCGTGCCGTTGTAGGCCTCCCAGGACGCCACAAACAACATCACATTGGCCGGAATCAGCTGGCCTCGCGTCAGCCCGCTCGCCTGGTAGCGCGCCTGCAGCAATGCATCCGCATCACCCGATTCGACGAACGCCGAGACATCCTGCACCGGCAGACTGGTGAGCTGGGAGTAGCCGGCCACGAAGTCCCGGTCCACGCCCGAGGCATCCGTCTCCCGCGCGCTGGCAGTCTCCCGGCCCGCCGCGGATGTCGACGCACGGCCGGAGAATCCCTCGCGATAGGCCTTCATGAAATCTGCGTCGAGTTGCGCTGCATCAGTAACAGGGGCGTCGGCCTCGGCAGCCGTCGCCGCACCCCCGCCAGGACTACCGGAACAGCCAGTGGGGGATCCTACTAACAGTGCGATCAGCGTGAGGACACTGGAACGCATCGACGCCCCCTTCAATCGCGCTCGGCGCGCGCGTCGCGTCGCCCCATTTCTGTGGCCCACGCGTTCGCACTGGCGACGCCATCGGCCGCGACGCGTCGCGCATACTCGCGGCGTAGCGCCGCCAAGTGCTCATCCCGCGACTTGCCACTATTGGCGTAGTCGTCATCCTTGCCGGGGTGAGGCTCAGGCAGATCCTTGGGGGCGCTCCGCATCGCGGATTGTGACAGCGCGTTCTGCCCGTATCCCATGCCGAGATCAAGCGTGGCGCCCGGATCGTACTGGGCCATCGCCAGCGACCACGGCGCCGAGGCACACAACAGCGCCAATGCCACGCGGCCATTGCGCCGCCACCGCACGGGGCACCTGAGCGCCTGTATTCCAGATTTCGCATTCGTCATCACGTATCTCCGGATGGTCACCGACCGATGCTCGCGCGACACCCGTCATCCCGATGTCGCAGCACCCGGTTGGGCAGCGGAAATGAAGAAGGGCAGGTGCAAGCACCTGCCCCTCCAGTACCGCGCTCGCGAACGATTACTGCTTGCGGGCGTTCGCTGCCAGACCTTCACCGATCGACTTGATCGCGGTCGAAATGGTGTTCGACAGCATGTTGAACATCTGGGACTCAGCCTGAAACTCCGTCTGCGTTGCGCTGAATTTCTGCGCATCGTCCTTGCCGGTCAGTCCGTTCAGTTTCTCGCTGAGATCGTTGAGCTTCTGGGCCTTCTCGCCGAGGATGCTGCCCATCGCCTTGGCGATGGCCACCAGCCAGCTTTCACCCTTTCCGCCCTTGCCCTCACTGCTGATGCTGTCGAGGCCGGTCTGGGCGATCTGCAGATTCACTTCGAAGTTGACGCTCATTGGACGATCTCCTGGGTTTCAAAGTTTTGGAAAACACGTGAATCCGTCTAACCGGCCGAGTCCGCCGCGCATTGCCTCTGCTGCATCAGGATGTTCGAGCCGCATATCGCTGATGTGCCAATCGTGCTCGTCGTGTGAGGCACCGGCAACTAGGGCGTACCCTAGAAAACCACTGCCTTCGCTATTCAGTCATGCGGCCGTACGTTCGTTTCCGCCGCCCTGTGCGGCCAGCCACGTGCGCGCCGCCTCCTCACCCTCCTCTCGCGAGATACGTGCGAACTCAAGTGCACGCTTGACGCCTGGATTGTCGAAGACCCGGCAGCTTTCCGCGAATGCTTGCTCGACCTCGTCGCTGCCCGCCTGATCGACCAGGCCGCTGGCATGCAGCACGCCCAGCGTTTGCGCCAGACTCGCGCGGATCTGCGCCGCGTCGGAGGGATCCTGCAGTGACGACATGTTGTCGAGCGACTGCTCCATCTGGGCCAACATGCTTTCACGACTCGCGGCGTCGATATCGCGCTGCTCGCGTAGTTCCGCTTCGAAACGCTCGAGCAGTGAGGCGCGCAGTGCCTTGAAATCGGTGGTCGGACTGGATGCGGATGACATGCGCTGAACTCCATTCTTGAGGCGATGCGACGGAGCACTTCTGCCTGGCGTCGCACCGCGGGTGCGGTTTACGTCAGGCTGCAGTCTGGACGATGAAGCCTTCGTAGTGGGTGGCTGCTGGCGAGCCCGTGTCGATGATGCGGTCCCGCCACCGTCGATGCATCTAGGTCGGGCCCTAGGCCTTGGATACCCAGAATGAAAAGCCTGCAGGGTGACCTGCAGGCTTCTTCGGTATGGCAGTCCGATGGCAAGCGGGGACGCTCAGGTGACAGATGCCTGGACCGAGGTCAGCGAATCCACCATCCGCCTTGCATCGCTACCCTCTCGCTCACCCATCTCCCGGGATCGCTCGCCCAGCCAGGCATCCGCGGCGCCCCGGCCGTCGGTCTCGACGCGCCGCTCGTACTCGGGCACCAGGGCCTTGAGTTCGGCCTGCACGGCCTCGAGGCGTTCGTCCATGTGGCGAATCAGCGTGTTCTCGTCATCCGCATCGATCGCGCCCTGCTGCCGGAGCTGGGCAAGGGCCTCGATCCACGACTGGCGCTGCGCCTGCTGGTCGTGCTGCATGGCCTAGTTGCCGCCGATATTGAAGTTGAAGTTGAAGCCGCCCTTGAAGCCTTCACTGACCGCGTCCTGGGCGGACTGCGGCAGACCCAGACCGTCGAACAGGCCACTGAGGGCGGAGTCGAACAGCTGGCCCACCAGATCGCCGAGCATGTTGCCGACGATGCTGCCGAGGGGACCGCCGAGCGCGGTGCCGAGCAGGGATCCGATACCGGAAAAGACGTCGCTGGACATGATGGAACTCCTTTGAGGAAACGTAAGAAAGCGGTGGAATCCTGCGCGCTGCCCCGGCCTGCGGATGTGCGCGACTGCAGCTGTAGTCTCTTTCGCGCATGGCTGCGTGACAGCTAGGTCGTGCCCCATCTAGGGTGCGCCCTAGCCGTCGCCCGGCGTATAACCTTGCCCATGCCCTCGACCAGTCCAGCCGCCGGGTCCGTAGCCGTGGATGCGTCGCCACCGGTCTTCACGCGCGCCGACCTGCCTGACTCCGGACGGGACTACCCTGCACTGGAGTTCCTGCGCTCCCGGCGGCTGCGCCTGCAGGGGTTCGCGTTCCGGCATGTCATCGACCTGCTGCAGCTGGGACGCGAAGAACGCGTCACGCGCATGCTGCTCGACGATCCGGTCGCCACGCTCGACGATGCGATGGGTCTGGTGGTCTGGGCCAACAAGCTTTATCGCGAGCGGCCAGGACTCGGTCTGTGGCACACCTGCGATCGCGCAGGACGTTTCATCGGCATGTTCTCGCTGACACCGAGCGGGGACGCGCAAGACGTCGCGATCGGTGTGCGCCTGCTGCCGTCCGCATGGGGCCGCGGCTATGCGATCGAAGGTGGAGCCGCCCTGTGTGGGCACGCTTTCGACACCTTGGGCCTTCCCGCGCTGATCGCACAGTGCGCGCCCGGCAACCGGTCGGTACCGCCGCTGCTGGCGCGGCTGGGGTTCGAGGAGACCGCGGCCGGCGAACAGTTCGGCAATCCGGCGCGGCGGTTCCGCATCACGCGCCGGGATTGGCGCGGCCTGCGCCCACGCCGGCTGGCGATGCGCCAGTCGCGGCCCGAGGGATGAGGCGTTCGCGGTCAGCCGTGATAGTGCGGATCGATCGTCAGCGTGCCGAGATTGTGTTCGGCAAAGCGCTTGGCGAGCTGCGGGCCGGCCTCGCGGATCGCGTCGAAGCTGTCACGCGAACGACTGTCTGCGCGGAGGACCCAGCCGTCCGCGCTCTTGCTCAGCAGTAGATCCGTGCCCGGTAGCGTGGCGTCGGCCATGCGCAGCAGCACCTGTCCGTCGCCGCCGGGATCGCGGGCGTCATGCACCGCCATCTGGCGCACGTGCTTCTCCATCATGTCGAAAAGCTGGCCCGCATTGGCGGACGCCGCCGCGGGCGCTGCGGCGGATGCGCCATCGCGCAGTGCCATCTGCGCCTGGAGCATCGCAGCCGATTCCATGCCCTGCGACTGCATTCCGAATGCGTGCTCATGCTGCTGGCGGAACGTGCGGGCATCGACGGCTTCGCTGACCGACTGCCGGGTGCGTACCGCCTCATGCTGCCCGACTTCGTCGGCGAGCACGCCCTCCGACAGTTCGCCCTCGCCCGCCAGAGCGCCATCCGTCGATGAAGGATCGCCGCGCAGAGCTGCCGGCATGTCACCGCGTGCCTGCTGCATCATCGAGCGGAACTGGTCGACGCGCTCGCGCGGCGGCGTTTCTTTCGTGTCCGTCTTGGCTTCGCGGTCGACCTGACGGTTGCGCGCCGCCTGGTCCGGCGGCCGGGAAGCGGAATCGTTGCGCTGCACGCTCATCGTGGTCTCCTCGTATCGTGACTACTGCTGCCGCGCCATGTAGCGCGCCTGCATCAGATCTTCGTTGACGGCTTCTTCCTGACGCGCCTGCAGACCGCGCTGCTCGTGTTTCCATACATCGCGACGTTTCTCGAGCGCATCCTCGCGCCCCTTCGCGCGGAAGAACGCATCGCGTGCTTCCTGCAGGGACGCCTGCGCCTGACGGACGGCGTCCTGCGCCTTGGACAGCCGCTGCTGGGCACCGAAGATGCGCTCGCCGAGCAGATCGATGTGCGCCTCGCGTTGTGCAAGCGCGGCCGGCCATGGCACGCCGGACGGCGGCGGGTCCATCAGCTGTGCGCGGTGGCCACGCCGGTCCTGTTCCAGACCCGTCAGCTCGCTCTGGACCCGGGTGCAGGCATCGATGCATTCCTGCAGCGCACGCTGCCTCTCGACCACAAGCTGGCGCGCGGCGGCGGTGCGATGCGCGCGCAACTGCAACAGGGTCTGCAGCGGATAGCGCTTCATCCGAAGAGATTCCGCAGTGCGCCGGATGACGCGTCGAAGGGCACCAGATCGTGTTCCGACTGCTGCAGCAACTGGCGGATCGGGCCGATCTTCTCGATCGCGATGTCCGCGTCCGGATCGGTGCCGCGCTTGTACTCGCCCAGCTGCACCAGCAGTTCGATGTCCTGGTGCTTGGCCAGATACTTGCGCAGCTGGCCGGCCGCCTTCAGATGCGCCTTGTCGACCACGCGGGGCATGGTACGGCTCAGGCTTGTGAGCACGTCGATGGCGGGATAGTGATAGGCCGCTGCGAGCTTGCGCGACAGCACGATGTGGCCGTCGAGGATGGAGCGCACTTCCTCGACGATCGGATCGCCACCGTCCTCGTCCTCGGCCAGCACGGTGTAGAACGCGGTGATCGACCCCTTGTCGTTGTTGCCGGCGCGCTCGAAGAGCTTCGGCATCTCGCTGAAGACCGACGGCGGGAAGCCGCGCCGCGCGGGCGGCTCACCGATCGCGAGGCCAACGTCGCGCAGCGCGCGGGCAAACCGGGTGACCGAGTCCACCAGCAGCAGCACGCGCCGGCCCTGGTCGCGAAAATGCTCGGCGATCGCTGTGCCCACCCACGCAGCGCGACTGCGCTCCAGCGCCGGCCGATCGGATGTCGCGACGACGACCACGGAACGGGCGAGCCCCTCCGGGCCAAGATTGTCGGTGATGAATTCGTTGACCTCGCGGCCGCGCTCGCCGACCAGCACGATCACGTTGACGTCCGCATCGCCTCCGCGGGCAAGCATGCCCAGCAGGGTGCTCTTGCCGCCACCGGCGACCGCGAAGATACCGATGCGCTGGCCTTCGCCGGCGGTCATCACCGCGTCGATGGCGCGCACGCCGGTCGCGAAGGGACGCTCGATCAGGTTGCGCGACAGCGGGTTCGGCGACGCTGCATAGATCGGCCCATCGACTGTCGTACCGAGGCTGCCCTTGCCGTCGATCGGCGCGCCATGCGCGTCGAGCACCCGTCCGAGCAGGCCTTCGCCCACCGGCACCGAGGCCTGCTTGCCGGTCGCGTAGACCTCGGTCGTGGCTGCGATGCCGTCGAGCGGGCCGAGCGGCGTCAGCAGCGTGTGTTGCCGGGCGACCCCGACCACTTCGGCGGCGAGCTCGAAGCTGCTGTCGCCCGGATTGCGCAGATAGCAGAGCTCGCCGATCGCCGCGCGCAGACCGGTCGCCTTGATCAGCGTGCCGTAGGCCTCGCTGACGCGACCGACCCGTTCGATCGTCTGCACCTTGCCCAGCGCCTGCAGCAAGGGATCACCGGCGGCCACCGTGGCGCCTGGATCGTCGAGCAGCGACAGTCGCGGATCGGGACTCATGCGCCCGCCGCAGCGCTTGCCTGCGCCAGTGCCGCGCGGATCGCTTCGATCTGCTGACTCACGCCCGCACGGACCTCTCCCGCCTCGGACACGACCACACAGCTGAGCGGGTCGAGGCTTTCATCGTCGACCAGTTCGATGACGCCCACGCCCGGGTGGGCCTGGCGCACTGCACCGAGGCCCTGGGCCACGCCGGCGCGGGCATCGGGATGGACGCGGATCATCAGGAACTGTTCGGCCTGCGCCGATTCGACTGCACGCATCACCAGCGCGGGCACGACCTGGGACGCGTCGAAACCGGGGGCGATGCGGGCCACGATCGCGCATGCCAGATCACCGATGCGTCCGACCGCTTCGCCGAGCACGCGCGCGCGTCGCTCGTTGAGCGAGGCGAGCTGTTCGGTCATCTGCTGCTTGACGCGCTCGAGACCTTCGGCAAAGCCTTCCGCATAGCCCTGCTCCCGGGCTTTCTGTACCTCGGCTTCAGCCTCCTGATACAGCGTGTTCACACGGGCGAGCAATGTGTCGAGGTCCTCCAGCGATTGCCATTCTGCGGCGCGGACGATCGGCGCGGACAGGCCGCGATCGTACTGCCGACGCTCGAATACCGACACCGCGCGGACTGGCCGCGCGACGCTGGAGATTGGAGCGGTGGCTTCGGAACTCGACATACGGTCTCCAGACTTCAGGCAGCGATCGCGCGACTGTAGTGGTGCGCATGCACGACCAGCAGCGGCTTTTCGGGGAGGTGCGCAGTCGGCAGCTCCGTGGGGGGATGGATGAGGCGGGCCCAGTCGGCCAGCGCGGGTTCGCGCTGCGCGGCCCAGGCCTGCAGTTCGGCGCGCCCTTGGAGTTCGAGCAGGTCGAACAACCCATGTGGAGGCGACGCGCTTGCGAGCGCATCTGTCAGCGCGGCGCACAAGCTGGCCTGGAGCGCCGGATCGACCCGTGCGTCCCAGATGCTGCGGTCGAGCGCAAGCAGGTAGCTGCCCGCCAGCTGTGTCTTGAGCCGCTTCACCGCATCCCGGCTGACCTCGGCGCGGATGGCCGGCGCATAGGCGAGCACACCGAGATCGCGATGGAGCGCGGCCAGACGCACCGGACTCCAGCGCTCGATCAACCCTGCAAAACCGTCGGGCGAGGGCGCCAGCAGATGCGCTGCGGGCCCCGCCTGCAGAGCACCGACCAGGAGGCGCCGGCCCAACCGGCTCCCGCGTGCACGCTCGAGCAGGCCGGCATCGAGCGCATCCCCCGTGGCGTCGTGCCAGCGCGGATCAACCCCGGCGAGCAGCGCCTCCAGTGACATGGTCAGCCCTGCCAGCGCGCCGGGGCGGCCTTGTCCGCCGACACGGGCTTGCGCGCCTTCAGCCGCCCTGCGAACGCGAATGCAACGCCAAGCAACGCCACGACGAGCGCCGCGATGACGATCGCCACCGGGCTGGCCCCAGACAGCGCCATCGCGGTGCCGCCGGACTGCGCGGTCTCGGCGGGCGCCGGCATGGAGACGAACTTCACCGAAACCTGGTTGATGTCGGTCAGGCCTTCGACGCCGTCCTTGACGACGATCTTGATGTCGGCCTCGCGGTCGCGGACGTTGGCGCCGGGCTGCTCGAAGATCCAGACCGCCGCCGAGGTCTTGCCGGTGGCGCCGCCCAGCGGATCGCGCTCCGGCAAGGCCAGGTGCACGCGGGCCTGGGCAACGCCCGGCAGCATCGACAGGGTCTGGGTGATCTCCTGCTGCAGGGCATGCAGGTAGCGGCCGCGCTCGTCGGTGGCCGAGGACGCGAAACCCTCCTTCTTGAAAATGTCGCCGAGGTTCTGGAAGTTCTCCCGCGGCAGGCCCCGGGCCCGAAGCACGTCCATCGCCTGCGGCATGTCGCTGTCGGCCACGAACACGTCCCAGCCGACCTTGCTCGCGGCGGGCTTCTTCTGCGCCTGGATACCGGACCCGATGAGGGCCCCCATCATCTCGTTGGCCTGGCGCTCGTCGACCGAGCTGTAGAGCGCGGTTCCGCCGCAGCCGGCGAGCAGCATGCAGGCGAGCAACACGCCCATCCAGGCAGGCCATCGTTTGGAAACGTGTCGAATCGATGCGGGCATGCCTGTCACCTCGCTCATCAGGACTGCTGGCGGAACAGCTGCTGGATGCCGTCGGACGTGCGGTTGGCCACGTTCGAGGTCATCTCGCACTGGAACAGGAAGTGATGCGACTTCATCGTCATCTCGATGACCTGCCCCGGAGTCAGTTCACCGGTGTTCTGGCTCATCGTCTTGGCGAGATCGTTGATGCTCTGCGCGCCACCATTGAGGTTGTCCATCGCGGACATCAGCATGCGTACGCCTTCGGACGGCTCGGAAGCACCGACGCCGGCAACGCCCTGCGATGCGTTCGCCGCCGCCGGGGCGCTGCCCGCGCGATCCATCGCCTGCGCGAACTGCCCGACTTCGTAGGCGGCCGCCACCGGCGAGTTGGCGCCGGCTCCTGTTGCCCCCTGTGCCGCGGCTTCAAGCCCTGCGGCCTGGATTGCGTCGACCATGATGTTCTCCTTGCTCGTGTGGACTGCGGACGCCGCTTACTGCTTGCGACCCAGGGTCTCGAGCGCCTGGCCGACGCTGTTCTGCGAGGTCGAGGCATTGTTGGACAGGAACTGCATGCGCAGGCTTTCGGCAGTGAGCTGGACGACGTTCGACGGTTGATCGCCGCCCTGTCCGATGACATTGGACAGATCGGTGATCTTGGTCGCCTGCTGGTCGAGGGTCTGGCCCCAGGCGCGCGACATCGCCTCGTACCAGCTCGAAGAGCTGCCGCCGGCCCTGCTGTTGCCACGCACGCCGGTGTCGTTGTGCATGGAAGCGCGGCCGATGAAGTTGCCGATCGTGTCGTTGTTGATGGTGGTCATGCGAAGTACTCCTTTCGACTACCTGACTTGGAATGTTGCAGGATGCGCGGCACCGATCGGCCGCATGGAATCTAGTGACGCGTCGTCGCCGCACCTTCGGCAGCCGGCGTTCGCGCAACCCGGTCACCGGCATTGACGTTCGAGACGACCGCCGCGAACCGCGGGTCCACGCCGTCATCTCCCGCGTCGCCGTCCGCCGCCGCAGGCGCCTCGGCTACAGGCGGCGGGCCCGGGATGACCTTGGTCAACTGACCGTCGGCGCTCAGCACGTGAGCGAACTCGCCGATCGAAATGAGCTCGCCCTTCCCGGGAATCTTTTCCCCCGGCACGAACCGCGTCCCGTCCGACGCCAGCAGATGCGGGTTGGCGCCGCGCACGATGGAGACGATGTGGACCTCGGGCGGCTCATTCGCCTGCTCGAGTTCGTCGGCCGGAATCGCACCGCCCGGGGTTCGCGGCACGATGCGCTGGACGCCCGGGATGTCGGCCACCGCACGCGACCAGGCGATCCGTTCGATTTCGGCGCCATCCTTGAACTCGCCGACCACTTCCACATCGCCATTGCCGACGTAGCGCGCCTGAACCGGGATCGAATGGCCGCGAAACATCTCGGCGACATCGCTGGCGATGTTCTCGCCGGTCCGGATCTGCAGCGTGGCGTCGATGTTCTCGGCGCGCACCTGATTGCGCAGCCGCTCCAGTGTTGCGCTGTCGTCGACGGCGCCGGTCACCGTGGCGCGACCGTTCGCGGCGTCACTGATCTGCACATTGGCCACACGATGCTCATCCAGAAGCGCGGTCAACCGGTCGCGCTGCTCCGCGCTGTTGTCGGGTGCCGGCAGTACGGCGGCGAAAATCGCCAGCGAAGCCAGCGAAAGCGCTGCGGCCCCGGCGATCCAGGGCAGCTTGCGCACGAACGCGCTACGCGGCGGCTGGGCCTCGTCGTCGGGGGCGAAGACGGTGACGAACGCATCCCACGCCGGGTCATCCTCGCGGCCGAACGCGATCACCGCCTCGCCGATGTGGATCGGCTGGACCGCGGACAGCTCCACGGGATCGCCCGGGTCAATCGCCTGCGCGCCGATCTTCACCGGCGCATCGAGCGCCCGCACCAGGAAGCGTCCACCGACCAGGCTCACCAGCGCGTGGTGGGCGGCCACGCCATCGTCGGCCAGCACGATGTCGCAATCATCGCCGCTGCCGACAAGAATCATCTCCTCGGACGCCAGCACGCGGCTCGCACCGGCATGCAGTCCGTCGACGATGCGCAGCACGTTGTGGGCCGTGGTTTCGTTGTGCTCGGTCATGACAGTCCTCTCCTCACCTGCGCGGTACCTGCCGACTCGACGGCATTCGCGAAGCGCTGGCGCCTGTTTGAAGCGGCTCGACTACGCATTGATCTGCCCCGCCTGCACGATGCGCAGGTCCGGCGCGAGTTCCTGGTAAGAAAGCACCGGCAGGTCGAAGAAGTCGACCTCCATGAGCTTGCGCAGGTGCCTTCGCACGTCCAGCGAACACAACAGCACCGGCTTGACCCCGGGCGACTGACGGGCCAGGTGCGCGCGCACCTCGTTGCCCAGGCGTCCGGCCAGCTCAGGGGAGATTGCAAGTTGGCTGGCACCGCCCGCCACGCGGACCGATTGCCGCAACTTGTCCTCGAGTTCCGGATGGATCAACAGTACATGCAGGGTGCGCTCATCGTCTGAATAGCGATCCGCGATTTCACGCTTGAGCGCGACGCGCACGTACTCGGTCAACAGGACCACATCCTTCTCGCGCCCACCCACGTCGGTGATCGCTTCGAACGCATCGCGCAGATTGCGCACCGGCACGCCTTCTTCGGAGAGGCGGCGCAGCACGTCCGCGACGCGCTGCGGGGCGACGACGCGCAACATCTCCTTGACCAGGTCGGGATAGTCGCGCTGCATCTTCGCAAACAGGTTCGACGTTTCCTGGATCCCCAGGAAACCGCCCATGCGCCGACGGATCGCCGCCGCTGCGTGGTTGCCCAGAACGTCAAGCGGCGCCTGAGTGCTCTCGCTCGGCGTCTGTACCCATTCGCCGGCGACCACCGCGGGATAGAACCCCGCCAGCTTCGAGGCGTTCGCTGCGGTGTCGGGCTGCGGTTCCAGCACGGCATCGCTGCGCAGACGGCCCGTTGCGATGCGCGCGCCGAACGCGGTGAGACGGTATTCGTCTTCGCCGAGCGTCGGCACGATGCGCAGCGATGGCACCGGCACCGGCACGCCGTATTCCTCGCGCAGACGCTGCGCCACATCGACGACCCGCGCTTCGAGGTTGTGGCCGCCGAGCGTCTGCGCCAGCAGTGGCGATACCTGCAGTTGCAGCGGCGGCGGCGGCGCCAGGTCGTCGCGTTCCACCGACTGCTGTGCATCCGCCACGACCTCTTCATCGGTGACACGGAACGCGCGGCGCAGCAGTTCGAACTGGTGGCGGTAGTGATAGGCGCTGAATGTCAGCAGTCCAACGCCGAGCACAAGGAAGACCGCCCAGGGAAAGCCGGGAATCAGCGTCATCAGCAGCGCGAGGATGCCGGTGATCAGGATCACCCGCGGCTGGCCCGAGACCTGCCGCGTGATCGCGTCGCCCAGATGGCGGTCGTCGATCTCGCCCGTGGTGCGCGTGACGATGAGGCCGGCGGCGATCGTGGCAAGGATCGCCGGGATCTGCGACACCAGGCCATCGCCGATGGTCAGGATGCTGTAGACGTGGGTCGCCTCGGCCAGCGGCATGCCGCGCTGGAGCACGCCGATCGCCAGACCGCCGAGCAGGTTGATCAGGATGATGACGATGCCGGCGATGGCGTCGCCCTTGACGAACTTCATTGCGCCGTCGAGCGAGCCGTGCAGCTGGCTTTCGGTCTCAAGCAGGCGGCGCTTGCGGCGCGCTTCATCCTTGTCGATCAGGCCTGCGCGCAGATCGGAGTCGATCGACAGCTGCTTGCCCGGCATCGCATCCAGGGTGAAGCGGGCGGCGACTTCGGCGACGCGCTCGGCGCCCTTGGCGATGACGATGAACTGCACGACGGTGATGATGAGGAACACCACCATGCCGACCACCAGGTTGCCGCCGGCGACCAGGTTGCCGAAGGTCTCGACGATGTGGCCGCCCTCGGCGTGCAGCAGGATCGAGCGGGTGATCGCGATCGAGATGGCTAGCCGGAACAGCGTGGTCAACAGCAGCACGCTGGGGAAGCTGGAGAACGCCACCGGCGTCGGAATGTAGATGCCCAGCAGGAGCAGGCCGAAGCCGATCGAGATGTTGACCGCGACCAGCGTGTCGAGGATCACGAGCGGCAGCGGCAGGATCATCACGCTGATGATCGTCACCGCCGCGAAGGCGAGGACCACATCGCTGTAACCGAGCTTGGCGCGGGGGGCGGCGCCGGCGGGAGCCCCGGTCAGCGTGGCGAATAACGCTCTCATCCGGGCACCGTCAGGTCGGGCTGGCGCCATGGCGTCCCTGCGTCGCTTCCCGAACCGGGAAACGCGCGGGAACCGGGGGTCCCACACCTGCTGGTGTCCATTCGGCGCATCTTGCCCCTGACCTCGTGCGTCACATTGTGCCCCTGTACGATAGCCGGGCTATGTTATGAACAGGTCAAACCAATGTTGCAACCACGATCCGATCAAACTGTGCTGCCGGGGTGAAGACAGCCGGCGCAAGTCTCCGGACTGCAGCGCCAGGCTCACAGCGATTTAACGATGTCCGTCGATATTGACCGGCAGTTCAGGGGACGCAGCAGCAGCGGATGAAACAGGGGTTTGCAGATCTTCAGGGGCCATATCGGTGACGAAATTCACTGAATGGGCTCCCACGCCGATCGCGAAGACACGGCCGCCCCGGGATTTCACCAGTACGAGGCGTTCGCGGGGTCCAACGGGCAGGATCTGCACCACCGACAACGGGGCATCACTGCCCGACAAGCCGTAACGCCGACGCAGAAGACGCAGCAGGAACAGCAGGCCCGCGATGATCAGTACCAGCGGAATCAGGATGGCAAGCAATTCGCCAATGAATGAATCACCGGGTGTTGGCGCGGCCGCGGCGGGAGCGACGCCGGCCAGCGCGAGTCCAGGGGCCAGGACGGCGGCAGCGGCCAGAGGGAAGCAGAAGCGGGACGAGCGTGCGTGGACCATGGGGACTCGGAGCAAGGGCACCCGGGCGGTGCGCCGCCACGTTAGCAGCGAACCGATGTCACGCAGCGCATGACGCCACCCCCCGGTCCTCGTCGTCCCGGCGCCGCGCGCGCCCCCGCCAGGCCCGCCGCAGAGGCTGCGCGGGCGTTGAACGAGGTCCTCGAGGCGGTACCGTTCGCCTGCGCGGCCTTCGACCGGGCGACCGGCGCGCTGGTCGCGGGTAACAGCCGGTTCGAGGCCGACCTCGGCACGCTGCCCGGCCATGCCCAGCGCGACGCCCTGCTGGCCACGCTGTATGGCGAGCTAAGTGGCGACGCGCGTGGTCAGGAAATCCGCGCACCCGGCAGCGGCCGCTGGTACGCATTGCACTGGCGTGAGCTCGATTGCGGGGACCGTGCGCTGTCACTGCTCACCGCGGTCGACATCAGCGAGCGCATCGAAGCGCTCGACTCGCACAAATCGCAGCAGGAGAAACTGCTTTTCACATCGCGGATGATGTCGGTCGGGGAGATGGCGGCAACGCTTGCCCACGAACTCAACCAGCCGCTGGCGGCGATCGTGAACTACCTCAACGGCAGCCTGCGCCTGGTCTCGCAGGCCGGCGGCCCGGTGCAGGTGGAACGTGCCCTGGTGGCCGCACGCACCCAGGCCGAACATGCCAGCGCGGTGATCGCGCGGGTCCGCGAATTCGTCCGGGCGCGGGAGCCCAGGCGCGATGCGCAGGACCTGCCGCTGATCGTGGACACGGTGCTCGAACTGCTGCGGCTGGAGGCCGAACGGATGCAGCTGCGGGTGGAACTGGCGCTCGCGGGTGGGCTGCCGGCGGTCTACGCGGATCGCGTCATGGTCGAACAGGTCCTGCTGAACCTCGTCAAGAACGCGATCGAAGCCATGCGCGAAGTGCCTGCCGCGCAGCGTGGCCTGCGCATCGAGGCCCGCGTGAACCTCGACGGCGACGTCGAGGTACGCGTCTGCGACCGCGGGCCAGGCCTGAGCCAGGCGGAAAGCGAACAACTGTTCTCGCCGTTCTACACGACCAAATCGGATGGACTCGGGATCGGGCTGGCGATCTGCCGGTCGATCATCGAGTACCACGAGGGCCGCCTGTTCTTCGAAGCCCGGGACGGCGGCGGTAGTGTGTTCGGCTTCACGCTGCCGACGCCCGACAGGAGGATGTGAGCATGCCCGCGACCACGTGCATCTATCTCGTCGACGACAACGACGGCTTCCGCGATTCCACCGCCTGGCTGCTGGAGACCGCCGGCTTCGAGGTGCGGGCATTCGCATCCGGCGCCGCGTTCCTGACCCTCTTCGACAACACCCGGCACGGGGATGGCGAATGCCTGGTGTCGGACATCCGCATGCCGGAAATGAGTGGTCTGCAGCTGCAGGACGAACTGCTGCGGCGCGGCTCGACCCTCCCGCTGGTGTTCGTGACCGCACATGGCGACGTGCCGCTGGCGGTCGAGGCAATGCGCAAGGGCGCGTCGAACTTCCTCGAAAAGCCCTTCAGCGACGACGCCCTGATCGGCGCGATCCGCACCGCCCTGAGCCGGGAACGCGTGCAGGCCGGGTCGCCGCAGGGCGCCGTGCTGGCGAAGCTGAGCCCGCGCGAGCGGCAGGTGCTCGATCTCGTGGTGGCCAGCAAACCCAACAAGATCATTGCCGACATCCTCGGCATCAGCATCAAGACCGTCGAACTGCATCGGGCCAACATGATGAGCAAACTGGGCGTGCGATCGCTCCCCGAACTGATGAAGGTGGCGTTGGGCCATGGCTGACGCGATGACGGGGCGGGCCGGTCCTACGCCGCTGCGCGAGCGCCTGCCGCGGCTCTCGCCGGTCCAGGCCGACACCCTGCGCCAGCTGCATGGGCGCCCGCGGCAATGGGTCACCCCGGCCGGCACCCTGCGCCTTCGCGCCGGACGCGCACCGCGGCCGGATGGAACGGACGCCGGCGTCTTCGAACTCGATGCCGACGGCACCCGCCTGGGCCTGCGTCTGGCCTCGCCTCCCGCCGCCGACGGCGACGCCCTGCACTGGCAGGATCGCGACGGCCGCGCGCGCGTGCTGGCCTGGAGCCTCGCCCACGAGGCGACGCTGGTGCAGATCAGCGATGCGCTCGGCACCTCGTTGTTGCCGCTGCCCGACGCGCCGCCGCCCCCGGCCGCGGACGTGGTCTGGATGGACCTGGACATCGCCTCGCCCGATGGCGCCGCCGCGGTGCACGGCAGCCTGCGCGCACCGGCGACCTGGCTGCAGGACCTGCTCTCCCGAGCCGACGCCGGGCCGCGCGCGCCGGTCGATCCGGGCGCATGGCGCCAGCTGCCGGTGATCGCGACCGTGGCGATTCCTGCACCGCCGCTCACCGTCGCCGATGTCCGCAGCCTGCGCCCGGGCGATGTCGTGGTGGTCGGTCACGTTCGCCTGCCGCCCTTGCATGCCCACGCCGCCGGCCTGCGCTGGCCGGTGCGTGCCGGGCCGGACGGATGGCGCATCGACGGCCCCGCCGCCCCCCACCCCCGTTTCCAGGAGATGCCCCGCATGAGCGAAACCGACGCGACCGACACCCCGACGCCGGACGAAGCGCCCGCTGCAGAAGACCCGACGGGGCGCCTGCCGGTCGAGATCGAGTTCGAAGTCGGCAAGCTCGAACTCCGGCTCTCCGACATCGCAGCCCTGCAGCCCGGTTACGTGTTCGCGCTGCCTGCGCATCTCGAAGGCGCCAACGTCACGATCCGCGTCAATGGCCAGGTGACGGGCCAGGGCGAACTGGTCGCGGTCGGCGACACGCTGGGCGTCCGCCTGCTGTCCTGGAGCTGAGGCATGGATTTCAGCACGTTCTCGCCTGCCCTCGTCCTGGTGACGGTGGTCAGCCTTGCGCTGGCGCCGTTCGTGGCCGTGATGGTGACTTCGTTCACCAAGATCGTCGTGGTGCTCAGCCTGCTGCGCAACGCACTCGGCCTGCAGCAGGTGCCGCCGAACGTGGTCATCAACGGCCTGGCGATCGTGCTGTCGATCTACGTGATGTACCCGGTGATCCTCGACGTCAACGAAGCCGTGCAGGCCCGTCTCGAGGGCCGGCCACCGCCGGCCTCGGTGCAGCGCCAGATCGATGCCCGCGCACAGGCGCAGGCCGTCCGCGAAGGGCGGCCCATCGAGGTGCGGCCTGCACCCCCCGCCGCGGACCCTGCCGAAGCGCCGGCGGCGGCGAGCCCGGCAGCGGCCGACGCGCTGGCCGCCGAAGCGCAGGCACGCAACGGCGGCGAAGCGGTCGACCCGATGTTCTCCGCTGTGCGTGGCGGGTCGAGCAATGATCCGCGTGCACCGCAGGACGATGCGCAGCCGCAGGGCTTGGCCGAAGAGGTCACCCGCCCCGGCAGCACGCAGGCAGCGCCGGCGGCATTGAGCGGAAGCTTCGACACCAATCGCATGCTGCTGATGATCGACGCGGGCAAGGAGCCGTTGCGCACGTTCCTGATCCAGCACTCCAGCGATGCCGAACGCGCGTTCTTCCTGCGTAGCGTGCAACGCATGTTGCCGCCGGAGCGCCGGGCCGGCCTGACCCCCGACGACTTCATCGTCATCGTGCCGGCCTTCACCGTCAGCGAACTCACCGCCGCCTTCCAGATCGGCTTCCTGATCTTCCTGCCATTCCTGATCATCGATCTGGTGGTGGCCAACATCCTGCTCGCGCTCGGCATGATGATGCTCTCGCCCACCACCGTGTCGCTGCCCTTCAAGCTGCTGCTGTTCGTGCTGATCGATGGCTGGGCGAAGCTGGTCCACGGCCTGGTGCTGACCTATGGAGTCGCCGGATGAGCGATGTCCTGGAGTTCACCAAGGAAGCGTTGTGGCTGGTGCTGTTGCTCTCCGGGCCGCCGGTCGCAGCGGCCGCCCTTGTCGGCCTCGTCGTTGCCTTCCTGCAGGCGGCCACCCAGCTGCAGGAGCAGACGTTTCCCTACGCGCTCAAGCTGCTCGCGGTGGTGATCACGCTGTTCGTGACCGCCTCGCTGATGGGCGGCACGCTGTACGTGTTCGCCGACCGCATCTTCATCGATTTCCCTGGCCTCGTGCGGCGCTGATGGACTTCGGCAGCAACCCCATGCTGGCGCTCGCGCTGACCTTGCCGCGCATCGCCGGTGCGTTCCTGATGCTGCCGCTGCTGACCACCGAGACGGTGCCGGCGATGGTGCGCAACAGTTTCATGGTCAGCCTGGCGATCGTCGCCATTCCGATCGCGCTTGCCGGCGCGCCGCCGATCGAAGCCGCCGGGACTGCGCACTGGTCGGCGATCGTGCTCAAGGAAACCTTCATCGGCATCTCGATCGGCTTCTGCTACGGCATCGTGTTCTGGGCCATCAGCTCGGCCGGCGTGATCATCGACACCCAGGTGGGCATGTCGATGGCGCAGATCTTCGATCCCATCCAGGGTCACCAGACCTCGCTGCACGGCGAGTTCCTGTCGCAGTTCTCCACCTGGCTGTTCATGGCCAGCGGCGCGTTCCTGGTCTTCCTCGACCTGTTGATGACCAGCTACACGGTCTGGCCGGTCATGAGCTTTTTTCCGGATCTGCGGATGAGCGGGATGGCCCTGTTCGTCGGCCAGTTCGGCTATCTGATGACCGCGATGCTGCTGATCGCGGCGCCGGCGATGGTGATCCTGCTGGTCATCGACCTGTCCTTCGGCCTGGTCAACCGCTACGCGCCGCAGCTCAACGTGTTCGCGCTGACGATGCCGATCAAGGCCTGGCTCGCGACGGCGATCCTCCTGTTGATGATCGGCGTGTTCGTGGAGATCGTGATGACGCGGCTGGTCGACAACAGCGGACTGATCGAGGCGCTCAAGCACGCGTTCAACGCGGCGTAGCCGCGCGGGGTGCAGCGGTCCGGTCTGAAGTTGCTGTCTTTTTGACGACCCAGCGCTCGTCGTTTCAACCTTCGGCTCCGGCTTGGGCTTGGGCTTGGCAGCGGCTTTTGGCTGTGGATGTGGCTGTGGCCGTGGCTGTGGCTGTGGCTGTGGCTGTGGCCGTGGCCGTGGCCGTGGCTTTGAGCTTCGGCTTTTGATCTCAATCGAGCCGTAAAGCGAGCCGAGCACCGCAGCATGACGCGGCCGTAGAGGCGCCCATGTCTGAGCGCAGCGAGTTTGGGCGCCGTGCCGCGGCAGGCGAGGCGCGGAGGGCACCGATGCGGCTTCATCGCATCGGCTCGCGTCCGGCGAAGGGACCTTTTGGTTCCTTTTGGGTCCATCCAAAAGGAACTCGCACGCGCAGCGGGTGAAAGCTTTGCACTTGATTTAGCTTTCCGTTTTCAGCGCCCGATCTGCAGATCAGGTCTTCGCTAGAGCAAAATAAAACAGGGCTCCCGGGCTGTCGCGCGGCTCACTTTTGTCTTGCCAAAAGTAAGCAAAACCGTCTTCGCCGGACGCGATCCGCCGCGATACAGCCGCGGCGGGCCACTGCGCTTCTCGGTCGACGGGGCACGCAGCCCAAAATCGCTGCGCTCAGACATGGGCTGCTCTACGGCCCCGCCGCCCTGCGATGCTCGGCTCGCTTTACGGCTCGGGTGAAATCAAATGCTCAAAGCCAAGCCAAAGCCGGAACCGGAGCCGGAGCAAAAACCGGAAGCGAAAGCCCAGGCGCCACTCAGCCGAGCAAACTGCTGAGGCACATCACGTCATGCAAAACCTCTCATCGAGGACGCACGCGCGGCACAACTCCTACCGCATCGGATCCCGCGGATCTTCCAACCGTTCGATCACCCCTGGATCCTCCGCCAGCGGAGGCGCCGGGGTGTCGGGATCGGCCAGTCCGATCTCCTCTCGCATCGCCGGCGGCGGATCGAACGGCGGTGGTTCGGGCCGATGCTCGCCGATGCGCACGCCCTCGGCCCAGAACAGCACCTGCGCGACGGCCTCGAAGAAGTCGTCGCTGATGTAGTCGTCGATCTCCACGCGCGCATTGAGCCCACGCGCGAGCGGGACGTTCTCGAGGATCGGAACGCCGGCTTCCTGGGCAACGCGCTTGATCTCCTCGGCCACGTGGCCCTCGCCCTTGGCCACGACCAGCGGCAGGTCGTCGTTGCCCTGCTCGTACTGCAACGCGACGGCAATGTGGGTGGGATTGGTCACGACGACATTCGATCCGCGGACGGCGTTGAGCATGTTCTGCTGCGACCACTCCTGGTGCAACTGCTTGCGCCGCTGCTTCACGTAGGGGTCGCCTTCGTTCTCCTTGACCTCCTGCTTGATGTCGCGCCGGCTCATGCGCAGCTTCTTGATGTAGGAGAACTTCTGGTAGGAGGCATCGAGTGCGGAGACGAAGAAGAAGACGAAGATCGTCCAGATGCCGATCCACTTGAGCGCATGCCAGATCGCGCTGCCGATCGCCGCCGGTTGCGCGAAGGGCAGATGCAGCAGGCTGGGCAACATGCCCCACAGCACGAAGCCGCCGATGGTGATCAGCGCCGCGCTCTTGAGCACGCTCTTGACCAGCTCGACGAGGTTGTCCATCGAGAACATCTTCTTGAGGCCGCTGACCGGATTCATCTTCGACAGGTCCGGCGTGACCTTCTTCATCGTCGCCACCGGCCCCACCTGCAGGAATTCCACCAGCAGCGCCAGCAGCACCGCCAGCAGCAGCAGCGGCAGGGTCATCGCCAGGAATGTCTGCGCCGCGAGCGGCACGATCGTCTGCAAGGCAAGATCGAAGGGCTGGTTCATCACCAGCAGTGCCGATTCGAACAGGCCGCTGACGCGCCGGAACATGTAGCCCATCAGCATCCAGCCGCCCGCCAGCCAGCCCATGATGAGGACGGTGCTCGTCAGCTCCCGGCTCTTGGCGACATTGCCGTCCTTGCGCGCGTCCTTGAGCTTCTTGCTGGTCGGCTTCTCGGTTTTGTCGGCGCCTTCGTTTTCCTCGGCCATCCGCGCTCCGATGCATCGCACACGCGGCCTCGCCGCGTCGGGACAACGAGGCTAGCATGCAGGCGTGGCGAGGCCTGTTGAGCTGACCGACACCGCCGGTCCGTGCCCGCCGGCCAACCGGCGTTCAGCCGCCGCGCCGCGGTTGCGGCGACCCGGGGGCCGACCTAGGGGCAGCCCGAGATAGCCCTTGCATGGCACCGACGCTACAGTCCCGCCATCGCCGCACAAGCGGCCATCGACAACCCAGGCCCATCCCAGCCCATGAGCAGCATCCCCTCCGACGCGAGCTTCAATGCCGCCAGCTTCGACCGGCTGGGTGGACATGTCGGGCTCGACGACCTGCGCACGCCGCAGGGCGGAGGCCTCCCGGCGGCCGAGGGACATGCCGATCCGCTGCGTGGTCCACAGGCTGATCCCGGCGAAGACATCCTCAATCTGGCGGCGTGGGACGGCGTTGCCGCCGGCGATCGCCTGCTTTCAGGCGACGTCGCCTTCGAGGCCCGCCTGTCCGCGATCGACCTGGCCCAGGCCGTCGATCAGGGCACCGACGCCATCCTCGACGCACTCGCCTGAGTGACCGGTTGAGCGGCTGGGGTAGAGTCCGGCTCCCGCCGTACCGGATCCCGGTCTCCCGCCGATGAACGCCGTTCCTTCCGCGCAGTCTCTCCGCGACGCAGCCGACCGCATGGTGTCGACGCTCGCAGCGCACGCCGATCCCGAATACCGCCTGGCGGTACTCAAGCGCCTGGTGCGGCGGCTGGGGGAGGACCGCTATCCGGTGTTCCTGCGCCTGCTCGGCGTGGTCGCCGAGAGCGACGACGTGCGCGCCCAGCGCCTGCTCGCCGACACCATCGGCACTGCGCTGCGTCGCATGGACCTGCCAGGCGGCGCGCTGAGTTCCTGGGGCGCCACCCAGCTGCCCGATAGTGGCGCACCGCTGTCGGCGAGCGCGCTCTCGGGCCAGTTCTTCGGTGGAACCCCGCGCCGCCTGCTCGGCCCGGTGGAATACCTGACGGTGTGGCACCTGCAGCGCACCCAGCGCACGGCGCTGTCGGCCGAGACCTTCCGGACGAGCCTGTCGCGGATGATCGCGCTGCTCAACCAGTCCGAGGACGCGCGCACGCTGTATCCCCAGAAGCTGGCCGTGGACGCGCAGAACGAGCTGGAGGGCGCCTACACCCGGGCAACCCGCGAGCGACTCGCAGCCATCGCCTCGGCCTGGAAGGCGGGTCGCAGCCCGGACGAGATCGCCCAGGCCGCGCTCGATGCGCGTGCCGCCGACGCCCCGCACGGGTGGGTGCTTCGCGACCTGTGAGGCGCACGCTTGTCCGGCAATCAGCCGGCCAGCAAGATGCGTGTCCCGGCCTTCCGCAGGACCCTCCCATGTCCCTGACCGCCCCCGCGCCGCGCCATCGGCGACGGCATACCCGCACCGCTGCCCTGCTGCTGCCCCTGGCGCTGTGGCTGGCGGGCTGCGCGCGGGAGTCCGAGAGCGAGGAGGCGGTCACCCACGGCGGCGCGACGCCCGTGGAAGCAGTCACCCTGCTCACCGGGCATCTGCGCAGCAACGATCTGGCCGGGTTCGCGCACGATGCGGTGACGCCCGACCTCGTGCCGCGTCTGGACCAGGCATGGCGCGAAGGCCGGACGCGCTGGCCGATCAGCGAATTGCCGCTGTCGGCGCAGCTGCCGGCATTTCTGCAGGCGCTCAGCGCGCCGCAGGCCGAGCACGCGCTGATGCAGAGCTTCAATCGGCAGTTCGCCGGCGCCTCGCGCGAGTTGCACTCGGCCGCGATCGCGCTGGGTGCATTCGCGATCCAGTACCTCGAGCAGAGCGGCGACTTCAGCGAAGACGAGCGGGCCCACTACACCCAGCTGGTCGCCGCCGCGAGCGACTGGGCCGGCTCGGCACCGCTGGCGGATGGAGACCTCGCGCGGGAGACGGTCGTAGCGCTGGTGGCGGCGGCCCGCGAAGGCGCAATCGACAGCGATGCGACGCTTGGCGCGGCCGGCATGCAGGACGGTCTGGCCCGGCTCGGACCGCTGATGCGGGCCGGCAAGCAGAGTCTCGCTGCGTACGGCCTCGACCTCGACCAGACCTTCGACAGTGTGGAGGCCACCCTCGAAAGCCAGAGCGGGGACGTCGCCCGGGTGCGCATGCGCTATCTGCTTGCCGGCCGGCCGGTGGACGCGGTGATCAACGTCGAACGCCACGGCGGCCGCTGGTTCATCAGCGACTTCCTGCGCCATGCGCGCGAGGCCGCAGGCCCGCTGGCCGCGGCCTCGTCCATCCCCTGAGCCGGGGCGCCGCGCCAGGGCCCCGCCCCGCCACACGGGCATAATGCCGACGATGCCTGACCAACCCCATCTCCAGTTCCCGGGCGGCGACGCCGACCGGCGCCCCGAACCACGACCGGCGGACGCCGATGCCGTGCCCGGATCCCGGGCAGCCGGCTCCGGCGGCCCGGACACGGTCGAGGCCGCGGACCCGGCCAGCGCCGACGTGGACGCGGCGGACGGGTCGCGCACCGTGGGCGTCACTCCACCCGCGCCGCCGGTGCCGCTGGCCCCGCCACGCCGCGCGGCCCGGCGCCTGTGGTGGGCCGGGCTGCTCGAGCGGATCATGCAGCCGTGGATCTCGCTGAAGGTGGAGCCGCAAGCGCCTGATGCCCTCGTCGATCACAGGCCCATCTGTTATGTGCTCGAGGACTACGGCCTGTCGAATGCGCTGATCCTGGAGCGTGCCTGCCGCGAATCCGGACTGCCGTCGCCGCTGCAGCCCCTCCCGGGCGATCCCCTGGGCCGCAAGCGCGCCTATGTGGCCCTGTCGCGGCGCAACGCCGGCGGCGCGCTGGCGATGGCCACCGGCCAGCCGCAGTCGAAATCCACCCACTCCGAATCATTGGCGCGCCTGCTCGAAGCGCACCGCCGCGACCCGGCGATGGATGTCCAGGTGGTGCCGGTCTCGATCTTCGTCGGCCGCTCGCCGGACAAGAACAACGGCTGGTTCGCGGTGCTGTTCTCCGAGAACTGGACCATCGTCGGACGCTTCCGACGCCTGCTGGCCATCCTGCTCAACGGCCGCGACACGCTGGTGCGTTTCGCCGACCCGGTCGACGTGCGCCCGCTGCTGGCCGAGGGCCTTGATGCCGAGCGCACCGTGCGCAAGCTCTCGCGCGTGCTGCGCACCCATTTCAACCGGGTGCGCGAGGCGATCATCGGGCCGGATCTCTCCACCCGCCGCCTGCTGGTCGACAAGGTGCTCTCCTCGCCATCGGTCAAGGACGCGATCGCCGACCAGGCGCGGCGCGACAACAGCAAGCCCGAGGATGCATGGAAGAAGGCGCACGCCTACGCCTACGAGATCGCAGCGGACTATTCCCATCCGCTGGTGCGTTCGGCGAGCTTCCTGCTGACCACGGTCTGGAACCGCATCTTCCGCGGCGTGCTGGTCCACCACCTGGACCGCTTCAAGGAGGCCGCGCCCGGGCACGAGATCATCTACGTGCCCAGCCACCGCAGCCACATGGACTACCTGCTGCTGTCGTACCTGCTGTACGGCCGCGGCATCGTGCCGCCGCACATCTTTGCCGGCGTCAACCTCAACCTGCCCGTAATCGGCACCCTGCTGCGCAAGGGCGGCGCGTTCTTCGCCCGCCGCAGCTTCCGCGGCAATGCGCTGTATTCGGCGGTGTTCTCCGAATACATGGCGCAGCTGGTGGGTGGCGGCTACTCGATCGAGTACTTCATCGAGGGCGGGCGCTCACGCACCGGCCGTCTGCTGCCACCCAAGGGCGGGGCGCTGGTGATGACGCTGCGCGCCTATCTGCGCGAACCGCGCAAGCCGGTCCTGTTCCAGCCGGTGTATATCGGCTACGAGAAGCTGATGGAAGGCAGCAGCTATCTCGACGAGCTGTCGGGCAAGGCCAAGAAGAAGGAATCGATCTGGCAGCTGCTGTGGAGCATCCCCAAGGTCCTGCGCAGCAATTACGGCCAGGTGGTGGTGAACTTCGGCGAGCCCATCCAGCTCAATGCGGTGCTGGCCGAGCTCGCGCCCGCATGGGACGGCCGGCCGATACCCGAGGACGAAAAGCCCGCATGGCTCGCCCACACGGTCGACGTGCTGGCCGAACGCATCCACGTCAACATCAACCGCGCCGCCGACGTCAATCCGATCAACCTGCTCGCGCTCGCGCTGCTGTCGACCCCCAAGCACGCGATGGGCGAGGCCGACCTGCTCGCGCAGATCGCGCTGTCGAAGCAGCTGCTGGTCGATGTGCCGTATTCGGACCGGGTCACGGTCACGCCGCACACCCCGAAGGAAATCGTCGCTCACGGCGAGGAGATCGGCGTACTCGAGCGCGTCGCACATCCGCTCGGCGACGTGTTCCGCGTCGACGACGAGACCTCGGTGCTGCTGACCTACTTCCGCAACAACGTGCTGCATCTCTACACCGCCTCGGCGTGGATCGCCTGCTGCTTCCTGCATAACCGCCGCATGAGCCGGCACACGCTGCTGCGGCTGGGGCGGACGATGTACCCCTTCCTGCAGGCGGAGCTGTACCTGCCCTGGGACGAATACACCTTCGCCGAGCGCATTGCGCTGACGCTGGAAACCTTCGAGCGCGAAGGATTGCTCGAGCGCGTCAGCGACGACGATGACGGCGTCTACGCCCGCAATGCCGGCCAGACCGACGAAGTCTTCCGCCTGCGCGCGCTGAGCCACCCGCTGCAGCAGGCGTTCGAGCGCTACTACATCGCCATTTCCGTGCTCGCCAAGAACGGCCCCGGCACGCTCGGCGCCGGCGAACTCGAGAGCCTGTGCCAGCTCGCCGCACAGCGCCTGTCGCTGCTCTATGCGCCGGCCGCGCCGGAGTTCTTCGACAAGTCCCTGTTCCGCGGCTTCATCCAGAAGCTGCGCGAGCTCGGTCTGGTCCGGCTCGACGGCAACAGCAAGCTGGTGTTCGACGAGCGCCTGACCCACTGGGCCAAGGACGCCAAGGTGATCCTGGGCCGTGAATTGCGGCACTCGATCGAGAAGGTGAGCCCCGAGGCGGCCAAGCCCGCAGGGCCCGCGGCGGCCGCTACCGGGTAGGACGATCCGCGAGCTGACGTGCCCACGGAGTCCTGGGTCGGACATGTGCCAGTTCGACCGCCGATACGGCGGCAGGCTCCCAGAACGTGGCGGGACGCTAGCAACGGGGCTGCTGCGCACTCATCCTGCAGCGCAGCAAAAATCAGCCAGCGCCTACTCCAAGCGGCTGATGGAAATGGAATTCGGTGATTGCACCGCTGGCCATCCGGGACAGAACGAGCGTTGATCCGGAATGCTTTCCACCGGTCCCGAGCCCGGCAGCGTGACCGGCAGTCCGGGCGGCCGCGCACCAGATGGCTCTACCCCGGAGCGCCTCGGCAACGGAGCGGCGCATATCGAATAGGCCAACGTCGTCGCGCAACTGCCGATATCGCGACCGGACGGACCTCGCCCCGGTACGCATCGGCACGGGCTTCAGGCCGGCTCGTCGGGAATCAGATCCGACTCCAGCCGGGCAATGCAGTCCTTGAGCTGCAGCTTGCGCTTCTTCATGCGCTGCAATGCCATCGCCTCCGGGGCAGGACCGGCGTGCAGGTCGATGATCGCCTCGTCGAGCTGCCGGTGCTCGGCGCGCAGGCGCATCAGCAACGTCGCGGGACTCGGCATGTCGGGCATTTGGGGCGACATGCCGGCAGCTTATCGCATCCGCAGCAGGCGCTGGACGCACCCGGTGGGCAGGCGCAAGATCACCGGGCCTGGTGGCGCGATGTGGCGCCGGGGTGCGGTGGATGTGGCGGCGCAGGAATGCGCTTTTTCCCGACGGATCGTGGACCAGCGAGGCACAGCGGCTATGGCGGCAGTGCGACATCACCCATTCCGTGCACGCCTGCAGTCGCTGCTGCGACCGGCGGACGTGCGTATCGACGGCGATCGTCCATGGGACCTGCAGGTCCATTCGCCGCGGCTGGCGACGCGGCTGCTGGCGGGGGGCTCGCTTGCACTGGGCGAGTCCTACATGGACGGCTGGTGGGATACCGGCTCGCTCGATGACTTCCTCTACCACCTGCTCGACGCGCGCATCGACCAGCGCGCGCATGGCGTCGCCGATATCTTCGACGCGCTGCGCGCACGACTGTCGAACCTGCAGACGCGCGCGCGCAGTTTCGAAGTCGGCGAGCGCCACTACGACCTGGGCAACGATCTCTACCGGGCGATGCTGGGCGCACGCATGGTCTACAGCTGCGGCTACTGGCGCGACCGCGGCGGCATGCCGCTCGAGAGCCTGGATGCCGCCCAGGACGCCAAGCTCGACCTCGTCTGCCGCAAACTCGGGCTGCAGCCGGGCATGCGGGTGCTCGACATCGGTTGCGGTTGGGGCGAAGCGCTGAAGTTCGCGGCCGAACGCTACGGGGTCGTCGGCGTCGGCATCACGATATCGCGCGAGCAGGCCGCTCTGGCGGAACGGCTGTGCGCCGACCTGCCGGTGGAGATCCGCGTGCAGGACTACCGCGCCCTCGATGACCGCTACGACCGCATCCTGTCCATCGGCATGTTCGAGCACGTCGGCGTCCGCAACTACCGGACCTACTTCGAGGTCGCGCAGCGCTGCCTCGACCCTGAGGGCCTGTTCCTGCTCCACAGCATCGGCGGGAGCCGCTCGGTCAACCGCACCGATCCATGGATCGCGCGTTACATCTTTCCCAACTCGATGCTGCCGTCGGCGGCGCAGGTGACCGCCGCGCTCGAGGGACTGTTCGTGATCGAGGACTGGCACAACTTCGGGGCCGACTACGACCGCACGCTGCAAGCCTGGAGGGCCAACATCGAGGCGGCGTGGGATTCCCTGCCCGCGCGCTACGACGAGCGGTTCCGGCGCATGTGGCGTTACTACCTGGCCGGCTCGATGGCCTCGTTCCGCGCGCGCCGCAACCACCTGTGGCAACTGGTCCTGTCACCGGGCGGCGTACGGGGGGGCTACGTGGCGCCACGCTGAGCGGCTTTGCGCAAGCACCGGCGCGCCGGTTTCCTGCCAGCGCCGCCATCGGGCGAAGAGGGCTCGCCGGGCGGGTCCACGCCGGTAACGCCGTGCGAATGCGCTACACGCCCGGGGAGCTGACTGCATGACGCCTGCCCCAGGCGCCCTGCCCCCTCGGCAATCCCCGGCCGGGTGCTGCCAGGTACGTGGGCCAGGGCGCTCCGTTCAGCACGCGGGGCCCTGCTGGCGCACCCCCGGCACGCGCGACAGGTGGCGGGGCGCGGGTACGGGGAGCGCCCGGTAAACTGCTCGGCATGAGCACCGTCCTGCCCCTGCCCCTGCATGACCCGACATCTCGGGCGCGCGATCCGCGCCCGGCCCCGCCCGCCGCCCAGCGCCTGGGCAAGCGCCTGCGCCACCAGGTGGGCCGCGCGATTGCCGATTTCGGCATGATCGAGGACGGCGACCGGGTCATGGTGTGCCTGTCGGGCGGCAAGGACAGCTACACCCTGCTCGACATCCTGCTGCAGCTGCAGAAAAAGGCGCCGGTGTCGTTCTCGATCACCGCGGTCAACCTCGACCAGAAGCAGCCGGACTTTCCCGAGCACATCCTCCCCGCCTACCTGTCGTCGCTGGGCGTGGACTTCCACATCATCGAGCAGGACACCTATTCGGTGGTCAGCCGGGTCATTCCCGAGGGCAAGACAATGTGCTCGCTGTGCTCGCGGTTGCGTCGCGGCGCGCTGTACAGCTACGCCGAGCAGCACGGCTTCACCAAGATCGCGCTCGGTCACCACCGCGACGATCTGGTCGCCACGTTCTTCCTTAACATGTTCTTCCACGCCAAGCTCAGCGGCATGCCGCCCAAGCTGCGCAGCGACGATGGCAAGCACGTGGTGATCCGTCCGCTGGCCTATGCGGCCGAGGCCGACATCGCCGCCTACGCCGACGCCATGGCCTTCCCGATCATTCCCTGCAACCTCTGCGGCTCGCAGGAAAACCTGCAGCGCAAGCAGGTGCAGCGGATGATGGACGCGTGGGAGCGCGAGTCGCCGGGGCGCATCGAGACGATCGCGCGCGCGCTCGGCGACATCCGGCCATCGCAGCTCAGCGACCCGAAGCTGTTCGATTTCCTCGCCCTTGACGCCGCACTGCCCGACGCACCGCGGCCGCAGGCGCAGGCCTGGTCGACCGACGACACCGGGACAGCGATGTCCTGAAACGCCACGGTGCGCGTGCCCCCGGCATGCCCACCCTCTTCCGCTTGTTCCACGGCCGCAGCGACCGCTGCGCCGCGCCCCTCCACTGGATGCCGCACACCGATGTTCTTTCGCAACCTGACCCTGTTCCGCTTTCCCACCAACCTCGACCTGTCCGAACTCGACGCACGCCTGGCCGAATTCCCGCTCAAGCCGGTCGGTCCGCTGGAGATGTCCTCGCGCGGCTTCATTTCGCCGATCAGCCGCGATGCCGAAGCGATGACCCACCGCATCGAGGACGCGATCTGGCTGACCGTCGGCGGCGAGGAGAAGATCCTGCCCGGCCCGGTGGTCAATGAGCTGCTGGCCCGGCGCATCGAGGAATTCGAGGACAAGCAGGGCCGCAAGCCCGGCGGCAAGATGCGCAAGCAGATGAAGGACGACCTGCTGCAGGAGCTGATGCCGCGCGCCTTCGTCAAGCCGCTCCGCAGCGATGCGCTGATCGACACCCAGCACGGCGTGGTGGTGGTGAACACCTCCAGCCGCAAGAGCGCCGAGAACGTGGTGTCGGAGATCCGGACCGCGCTGGGCAGCTTCCCCGCGCTGCCGCTCAATGCCGAAGTCTCGCCGCGCGGCGTGATGACCGGCTGGATCGCCGGCGAGCCGCTGCCCGACGGCCTGACGCTCGGCGAGGAATGCGAGCTCAAGGACCCGTCCGACCAGGGCGCGATCGTGCGCTGCCAGCGCCAGGACCTGCAGTGCGAGGAGATCACCCGTCATCTCGACGCCGGCAAGCAGGTCACAAAGCTCGCGCTCAACCTCGACGACCACGTGTCGTTCGTGCTCGGCGAGGATCTGATCGTGCGCAAGTTCAAGCTGCTCGACGGCGCGCTCGACACCCTCGAGCACACCGACAACGACGACATGCGCGCCGAGCTCGACGCCCGCTTCGCGTTGATGCGTGGCGAGTTCAAGCGCCTGTTCACGATGCTCGAGGGCGCGCTGAAGCTGTCGAAGGCGGAGTAGCCCCCGCCAGGTCCCGCGCATGCTGGAGCACGACGTCCTGCGCGGGACCGACGGCGGCTCGATGGTCGGCGGCCGACGGCCGGCGATCGACCACGTTCGCGCTTGCGACCACACTCATCTTGAACCCGCGCGCCGCGCGCGGTGCCGCCAACGGTGGCGTCGCAGGCAGCGCATACAATCCGCACATGCCGTCCCCGTCACGCCTGCTGTCGCGTTCCGCGAAGCCCGCTTCGATCCTGCGCGACTCGCTGCGACTGACCCTCGAGGACGGCCGTGAGATCGAGGTGCTGCGCGTGCGTGATCCGCGCGCGCGCCGCATTCGCCTCAGCATCAGTGAGCGTGGCACGCGCCTGACCCTGCCGCTGCGGGCGAGCCTCGTGTCCGGCGACGTGTTCCTCCGGCAGCACCGTGGGTGGCTGGCCGCGCAGATCGACGCGCATGGCGCAACGCTGCCGCTGCAGCGCGGGATCACTGCGCATCTGCCATTGCACGGCGACCAGCGCCCGCTGCGCTGGGAGGGCGGACGGTTCAGCCATGTGCGCATGGATGATGACGGGGCGCTGACCTTCGTGTCGCCCGAACACGCCGGCGCCGCCGCGCTGCAGCGCGCGTTGCGCGAGTTCTACGAAGCCCGGGCGCGCGCCGACATCGGCCGCTGGCTGCCGGCCTATCTGTCCGGGCTACCGCGCGCGCCTTCGCGCATCCGGCTCAAGATCATGTCGTCGCAGTGGGGTTCGCTGGCGCCCGATGGCACGCTCACCCTGGACCTGTCGCTGGTGCTCGCAGCGCCATCGGCCTTCGAGTACGTGCTGGTCCACGAACTCTGCCACCTGATTCACGCCAACCATTCGCGCGACTTCTGGCGCGAGGTCGAGGCGCGCTGCCCGGGCTGGCGCGACGAACGCGACTACTTCCGCGAACACGGGCGACGGCTCAAGGCCGAGCTGCACGCCCTGCTCTCCTGACCCGCGTCTGCGTGGAGGCGCCGGGGCCGCGGACCACCAGCGATCGCACTCACACCATCGATCGCAGGTGAGGCGCCTGACCACGGCGCGCCCGGCCAGCGCCGCCGCAGAGAGAGAGATTGCCGACTCCCGTGCGCCACACCGGGATCGCTCAGCGCAGCAGGAAGTCGCCGATCACCGAGGCCACCTCGGCGGGCTGCTCCATGTGCAGGTGATGGCCGCCGGAAATCACCGTCAGTTCGCCGTCGGGCAACAGTCCCGCGCGACGCGTGCGGTCGGGTTCGGGCAGGTAGGGCTGTGGCGGATCGGCGTAGATCACCCGCGCGGGGCACTCGATGCCGGCGATCAAGGCATCGACCTGGCCGGGCGTCATCCGCACGGCGGTAGGAATGGTCAGTCGCGGGTCGCTGCACCAGACCAGCCCGCCGTCAACCGCGCGCACGCCGCGCTCGACCAGCAGGCGCGCGACCGGCTCGCTGAGCCCGTTGACCCGCATGCGCGCGCGCACCGGAGCCTCGACATCGGGAAACACCCGCAGCGCACGCGTGCCCTGCCCGCGCGACGCCGCCACCGCTTCGCGCAGGCGCGGCACGGTGCCGGACTCGGGTTCCGGCAGCGCACCGAGTGCTTCGATCGCCACCAGCCGCTCGATACGTTCGGGTATGGCCGCGGCGACGAGACTGGCGATCCCCGCCCCCATTGAATGGCCGAGCAGCGCAAAACGCTCCCAGCCCAGCGCATCGGCGATGTCGAGCACCTGGTGGACCGCGCCGACGAAGGTGTAGTCGGTGCCGACCGGCATATGCGCACTGAGGCCGTGGCCGGGCAGGTCGGGGGCCACGAGATCGAGCCCGTCGAGATGCGCTGCCAGCGGCACGAAGCTCGCGGCGTTGTCGAGCCAGCCATGCAGCGCGAGCACCCGGCGGCCACCGGCACGGCCGAAGCGCAGGCCGCGCACGGTACCGATGCCGATCTCGACCTCGAATGGCTGGCCCGGTCCGGCCGCCGTCATGCCCAGTCGGCCAGATCGCGTCGCGCCAGTGCCGCCAGCGCCGCCGCATGCGCGGGGTTCTCGTTGAGGCAGGGGATGTAACGCAGGTGCCGGCCTCCGTGCGCGCGGAAGATCTCGGCGTTCTGCAGTGCGATCTCCTCCAGCGTCTCCAGGCAGTCCACCGCGAACCCCGGGCAGACGACGTCGACGTCGCGCACGCCCGCAGCGCCCAGCGCTTCGAGGGTCTTGTCGGTATAGGGCTGCAGCCAGGGTTCGCGGCCGAAGCGCGACTGGAAGGTCAGCATCGCCGCGTCCTCGGGCAGCTCCAGCGCGCGCACGATCGCATCGCAGCTCGCGCGGCATTGCGCGGCGTAGGGATCGCCCGCGTGCGAGAGGCGCTGGGGAATACCGTGGAACGAAAACAGCAGGCGCTCGCCGCGTCCATGCTGCGCCCAGTGCGCGCGGATCGACGCCGCGACCGCCTCGATCCAGGCGGGATCGAGATGGTAGTCGGCGCGCATCCGCGCGCGGCCCGAACTGCCGAACACCCGATCGACGACGTCGCCGACCGATGCAGTCGTCGTGGTCGAATACTGCGGGTAGAGCGGCAGCACCATCACCCGTCCGACGCCGTCGGCATCGAGCGACTCGAGCGTCTGCCGCAGCGACGGCTTGCCGTAGCGCATCGCATGCACCACCTGCGCCTCGGGCATCTGCCTGCGCACCGCGTCCGCCAGGCGCGCGGTATGCACCGCGAGCGGCGAGCCGTCGGCCATCCACACGCCCGCATAGAGCTTGGCCACGCGCGGAGAGCGGAAGGGCAGGATGATGAAGTGCAGGATCGGGCACCACAGCCAGCGGGTCAGTGCGACCACGCGGTGGTCATGCAGGAATTCGGCCAGGTAGCGGCGCACCGCCTTTGCGGTTGGCGCGTCGGGCGTGCCGAGGTTGACGAGCACGACCGCGTCGCGCGCCGCCTGCGGATTCTGGGATTCGGACATGGGCATAGGATGGCAGGCGCACCCGCGCAATGCAGCGCCGGTCGCCGGGGGAACAACTCATGCGCGATTCATTGCTCCGTCACTAGCCTGAATCCGTTCAGCCTGCGCGCCCTGCGCCGTGCGATTCGCGCCCTTTACCGGAGTTCCCATGACCCGTTCCCTCCGTCACACCGTGCTGGTCGCTGCCCTCGCCGGTGCCTTCATCGCCGGTCCCGCGCTTGCCGGGCCGACCGAGGACGCGCGCGCACAGAACGCGGTGCGCGTGCTCAACGAGATCCAGGCAATTCCCGAATCCGGCATTCCCGACAAGCTGCTGGACGAAGCCCATGCGATCGTCGTCATTCCCGACACCATCAAGGCCGGCCTGATCATCGGCGGCCGCCGCGGCCATGGCCTGATGTCGGTCAAGACAGCGGACGGCACCTGGTCGAGCCCGGCCTTCGTCAAGATCACCGGCGGCAGCATCGGCTTCCAGGCGGGCGTGCAGTCCTCGGACGTCGTGCTGGTGTTCCGCAACCAGCGCAGCCTCGAATCCATCGTCAACGGCAAGTTCACCCTCGGCGCGGATGCCGGCGTGGCCGCCGGCCCGGTGGGCCGCAATGCCGCGGCGCTGACCGATGGCCAGCTCAAGGCGGAGATCTGGTCGTGGTCGCGCGCGCGCGGCCTGTTCGCCGGCGTCGCCCTCGATGGCGCGGTGCTGCAGATCGACGACGATGCCAATATCGCCGTCTACGGCAGCACCACCACGCCGCGCGCGATCCTGGAGAACCGCCCGGGCCGGGCACCGTCGAATGCGGTGGTGGATTTCCGTGACCGGCTCGAAGAAGCCAGCGCGACCGCGCGGGTCGCACGCGGCGGCACCGGCGTGCCGGTCAACCGCAGCGTGGCGCCCGCGCCCGTGGTCCGCGACGTCCCCGCGACGACCACCGCGCCGATGCAGGCGCAGAACCCGCCTGCGACGCAGGGCTTCCAGAACGTCGCCGACCAGCCGGCCACGGTCGAGCCGTTGCCCGAGTACTGAACGCCGCGACCCGCGCTGCGCAGGGCGCCGGCGCGGTGCGTTATCCTGCCAGACCACCCGCAGCTCTCCGGAATTCCGCCATGGGCAGTTTCAGCATCTGGCATTGGCTCATCGTCCTTGTCGTCGTCCTGCTCGTGTTCGGCACCAAGCGGCTGCGCGGCGCCGGGCGTGATCTCGGCGAAGCGGTGAAGGGCTTCAAGAAAGGCATGCACGACGACGACACCCCCGAGCGTCTCGACGACCGCACCAAGGACGCCGCCGACCAGGCGGAGCGCGCGCGCCGCGACGACAACGTTCCCCGCTGACGCAGACAGGGGTCGTGTTCGGAATCGGAACCGGCGAGTTGCTGATCGTGGCATTGGTCGCGCTGATCGTGCTCGGACCGGAACGACTGCCCAAGGCCGCCCGCTTCGCCGGATTGTGGATACGCCGGGGGCGCGCGCAGTGGTATTCGGTGAAGTCGGAGCTGGAACGTGAGCTCGCCGCCGAGGAACTCAAGCGCAGCGTGCAGGACGCGCGGCGTTCGATCGCGGACGCGGGCACCCAGCTGCGTGACGCCGGCGACCAGGCCCGCAGCGGCCTGACGGAGCTGCGCAAGGGCACCGAGGATCTCCTCTCCGATGCGCGGCGCATGCCGGGCGACACGGCGCCCGATGCACGCGAGTCCGAGGCCGTGACCGGGCCGACGCTCCCGCCCGAGGCGATCGCCGGCGACCCGACCCGCCCCCCCATCGCACCTGCCGACAACGCGGAGGATGCCCGTGGCGCTGCACGCTGAAGACGACGCCGGCGAAGGCAGCCTGATCGACCATCTGGTCGAGCTGCGCATGCGCCTGATGCGCGGCCTGGCGGGCACCGGAGCGGTGCTGCTGTGCCTGCTGCCCTTCGCCAACAAGCTCTACGGCCTGCTGGCCCAGCCGCTGCTCGACAAGCTCCCGGCCGGCGCACATCTGATCGCCATCGAAGTGGCCTCGCCGTTCTTCGCACCGCTCAAGCTGGCGTTCTTCACTGCGCTGGTGGTGACGATGCCGTGGCTGCTCTATCAGGCCTGGGCCTTCGTCGCCCCGGGTCTGTACAAGCGCGAGAAGCGTCTGGCGCTGCCGCTGCTGGCTTCAGCGGTCGCGCTGTTCTACATCGGCTGCGCGTTCGCATTCTTCTTCGTGCTGCCGTCGGTGTTCACCTTCCTGACGATGGTGACGCCGGACGGCGTGGCGATGATGACCGACATCAACGCCTACCTGAATTTCGTGCTGGTGATCTTCCTCGCCTTCGGCATGAGCTTCGAGCTGCCGGTGGCGCTGGTGATTCTCGTGCTGCTGGGCTGGGTGACGACCGACCAGCTGCGCGAAGCGCGGGGGTATGCAGTGGTCGGCGTGTTCGTGCTGGCGGCCATCATCACCCCGCCCGATGTCGTCTCCCAGTTGATGCTCGCCATCCCGATGTGCCTGCTCTACGAGGCCGGGATCATCGCCGCCCGACTCCTGACACCCAAGCCGGGCGTGGTCAGCGACCAGCCATGAGTCCCCGGCAGCCAGCGCCTGCGCCGCTGCTGCATCGCTATACCGCATGGTCGCTGGATGCGGCGGTGATCCTTCTGGTGGCCGTCGCACTGCTGCATCGCCAGCTCGCCGTCGCGCTCGACGCGAGCGCGGAGGCTATCGACATGCTTGCCGAGGCGATGGTCGCGGCCATGGTGCGCACGATCGACTCGGGTGCTTCACCAGCGGCCCTGCTGCAGGCGCTGCTTGCCGATCCGGCGCTGCACCATGCGGTCACCGCGCTGGCGCTTGCCGTGTCGGCCCTGACCCTGCCGGTCATGGCGGTATTCGCCCTGGTCTCGCTGCTGTGGTTCGGGCTGTTCGAAGGCTCGCGCTGGCGGGCCACGCCGGGAAAACGCGCGGTCGGTCTGTGGGTGATCGATGACGACGCGCAACCGCCGGGCCTCGTCCGTGCCTGCCTGCGCCAGGCGGCCGGGGTGCTGTCCTGGCTGAGCTTCAACATCGGCCACCTGATGGCGGCGCATGCACCGCGCCACCAGGCCCTGCATGACCGGATCGCAGGGACGCGCGTGGTCCGCGACGGTGCAGCGCCGATCCCCATGCCGGCGAGGCTGTGGCTGGCCCTGCAGCCGGCCGCATGCTGCCTGCTACTTGCCTTGCTGATGCGCTACCTCGACCAGCGTGTCTCGCTCGCGTTCGGTGCGATACCCGGCTACTGAGCCGGGATCCTCACAGTTCGATCCGGCTGCCGTCGTGGCCGGCGCCGCCGTCGTTGCCGGGAGCCGTGCGGTCCACGGCATCCTGCGGTCCGCAGACATCCCGCCAGATCGCGTACATGGCGCCGAACATCACGATGTAGAGCACCAGCAGCAGCACCAGATAAAGCGGCAGCACCAGCAGCGCGGCCAGCGCCGGATGCACCAGGCTCGCCACGACGGTGATGATGGTGACCACCATCGCGAACGCCAGCATCAGTGCGAAACCACCGGCCATGGCGATCGCCGCAGCAACGATCACCGGCAGCACGTTGCGCAGTGCGCCGCCGAGACCATCCGTGAATGCCTGCATGACCGGCCGGCCGCCAAGGGCGACCTGACCCAGGCCGACCGCGTAGACGGTCGCGTAATAGACCCCGAAGAAGATTCCCAATGCCATCAACGGGCCGATGCCGGCCGGCGGCATCGGCATTTCCGGCGGCGAGGCCGGCGCAGACTCCGTGCTCATCTCCTGGCTGATCGACAGCACGTCCATGTACCAGTCCAGGACGCCTTCGCCGAAGGCGCTGACCAGCGCATAGAACGTCACGATGTACAGCGCGCCCATCAGCACGCCAAACCCGATGAAACGACCGGCCTGCCCGCCGGTGAAGGTCGAGAACACATCGCCCGGCGCGGCCGGTCGGCCGTGCTCGACCGCATCGATGACCCGGAGCACGCCGCCGATCAGCAGCGGATAGAGGATGATCGACACCAGCGAGGTCGCGCCGATCACCATGATCTGGGTCTCCGGCTCGAGCCGGAAGGCGATCTGCAGCACGGCCTGGAGCACGTTCGGCACGAGCGCAAGAAGAGCGACGACCGCGGCCGCGCCATATACCGCCCGGGGGTTGGCGCGGCCGACGTTGACGCCCTGCACGATCCACTTCCAGCCGTGGCCGGCCCCTACCGTCCGAGTCGTCATTTCCGCCGTGTTCCAGATCTGTCATGTGGCCGCGCCACGAATGCGCCATCGTATCGCAAGCGATGCGGCCGCCGGTGGGATGCAGCGGCGTTCAGGCGCAACCAGCCGCCATGCTGGCGTCCGTTCCGACGCCAGCGCGACAGATCATTCGGGTGCGGCGATACCCATGCAGCAGCAGCGCAACCCACCGACTGTTGCTGCCCGCCCGCGCAGGCGCAACGCAGTTGCGTCAATCAGGCGCGAACGTGCGCGCCACCCGCACGAACCGCTGCAATACCGCACGCGCCTCGGGCGCCGCGCGCACGCCGGCGACCAGCGCCACCGGATCGAGACCTTCCTGGTAGAGCGGTCCGCTCCGCCCCCGGATATAGCCGCGCATGTGGGTCGCGCTGAACTCGGGATGGAACTGCACCCCCCAGACGCGCTCGCCCCAGCGGAAAGCGTGGTTCGGTTCGAGCGACGATCGCGCGAGCAGGGTCGCCCCTTCCGGCAGGCGCAGCACACCCTGCAGATGCGAGGTCTGGGCGAGAAACCGCGGGCCGGCCCCGGCGAACAGGGGATCGTCGGCCGCCGCAGCCGTGGTTTCGATCTCGAAGGTGCCCATCTCGCGGCCGCGCGGATTCGGGCCGACCTCGCCGCCGAGCGCGTGCGCGAGGAGCTGGTGGCCATAGCAGATGCCAAACAGCGGCGCGCCGGCGTGCGCCGCGTCGCGCAACCAGGCGGCGCTGCGTTCACTCCACTCCGCGCGATCGGTGACCATCGCCCCGGAGCCGGTGACGATGACGCCGGCAAAGCCGCCGGCGTCCGGCAGCTCAGCGCCGCTTTCGACGTCGACCACCACCGCCTCGCGCTCCGGCAGGCCCGCGGCAACGCGGATCCAGTGCGGAAACCCGCCGTAGCGGCGCATCGACGGCAGCGGCTGGCCGGTTTCGATGATCAGGAACGGTCGCTTGGACGACATCACGGGCAGCCGGAGGTGGGAAGACGGCGCAGCGTAGCGGATCGGGACGGTTGCACGCTCCTGTCGCGCTGCATCCGGGCCGATCCACGACGCCCACGGCTTCCGGCAGGCCAAGCCGACCCGGTTCCCTTCCACGCACTGCAGGACGGATTCAACAGCGCAGCGCCGAGGCGCTGCGGGGCCGGGCCCGCGAAACCGGCCGATGCATGGGCGCGGAGCGGCATGCGGTCCCGTCGCGCCGGCCGTCTCCTGCCCGCGCGCCGCGGCTCCGATGTGACCGAACGCCTGCGCTCACGTCACCGGCTGCGGCAACGGCACGCGCCAGCAACCAGCAGAAACGCGAGCAGCTATTCGCGAGGCGGCAGCACCGCCATCACCTCTTCCACCGTGGTCACACCCTGCGCGATCTTCTCCGCCCCGGCCATGCGCAAGGTTCGCAGGCCTTCACCGACCGCGGTCCGGCTGAAGCCCGACAAGGCCATGTCCGGCACGATCTTCGCGCGCAGCGACGGCGTCACCGGCATCAGCTCGTAGATGCCCACGCGACCGAAATACCCGGTGTTGCGGCATTCCAGGCAGCCGACCGGCCCACATGCGGTCGCCGGCGGCGGCACGGTACTGTCCGGGCCGAGCAGCGCGCGCCAGCCTTCCGGATCGACCGCCGCGGGCTGCTTGCAGTGGGTGCACAGCGTGCGCACCAGGCGCTGGGCGAGGACGCCGTTGAGCGTGGATGCGATGAGGTAATGCGGCAGTCCCAGGTCGAGCAACCGGGTGATCGCCGAGGGCGCGTCGTTGGTGTGCAGCGTCGAGAGCACCAGATGCCCGGTCAGCGAGGCCTGCACCGCCATCTGCGCGGTGTCGAGATCGCGGATCTCGCCGATCATGATGATGTCGGGATCCTGTCGCAGCAGCGTGCGCACGCCCTGGGCGAAGGTCAGGTCGATCGCGTTGTGCACCTGCATCTGGTTGAGCTCGGTCGAGACCATTTCGATCGGGTCCTCGACGGTGCAGACGTTGACGTCGTCGGAGGCGAGCTTCTTCAGCGTCGAGTACAGCGTCGTGGTCTTGCCCGAGCCCGTGGGCCCGGTGACCAGCACGATGCCGTGTGGTCGCTGCACCAGATCTTCCCAGGCTGCGGCCTCGCCTGCATCGAAGCCGAGCTTCTCGATCGGCTTGAACGCGGTATCCGGATCGAAGATGCGCATCACCACCTTCTCGCCGAAGGCGGTGGGCATCGTCGACAGGCGCATCTCGACCTCGCGGCCGCCGGGCGAGCGGGTCTTGATGCGGCCGTCCTGCGGGCGCCGGCGCTCGGCCAGATCCATGCGCCCCAGCACCTTGATGCGACTCACCGCCGCGGTCATCACCGGCGGCGGCATCTCGAACACCTTGTGCAGCACGCCGTCGATGCGGAAGCGCACGCGGCCGACGTCGCGCCGCGGTTCGAGATGGATGTCGGATGCGCGCTGCTCGTAGGCGTATTGCAGCAGCCAGTCGACGATGTGGACGATGTGGTGGTCGTCGGCATTGACGTCGCCCGAACGGCCGAGCTCGACCAGCTGCTCGAACGTCGGCGCACTGCTGCTGGTCTCGCGACCGTCCTTGGCACCGCGGATCGACCGAGTGACGCCGAAGAACTCCATCGTGTAGCGATGCAGGTCCAGCGGGTTGGCCACCACCAGGTCGATCTCGCGCCGCAGCAGGCGCTGGATATCGGGCAGCCAGTCCAGCGCGAGCGGCTCGCTCGTCGCGATGCGGGCACGGTCGGGCGTGACGTCGACCGGCAGGATGCGGTGACGCCTGGCATAGGCGTGCGAGAACAGGTCGGTCACGTCGCCGACGGCGATCCTGGTCGGATCGATGCGCAGATAGACGTGACCGGTGGCCTGCGCCAGCCATTCGGTCAACGCTTCCAGACCGAGCTCCTGGCCGGGGCGGCGCGCCGAGGGCAGCTTGAGGTTCGCCAGCACCACCAGCGGGTGCACCGCGTCGAGGGCGCGTGTGTTGCGGCCACCCACGCGTGCGCGTTCCGCATCAACGGGCGCGAGCATGCCATCGGCGAGAAGCGCGGAGACCACCGGCTCGAGAGCCAGGCGGCCCGGCGGCAGGCGCCGGCTGAACACCGCGGGCGGACGCTGGCCGGATGAGGACTGCGGGGTGCGCGGTTCGTTCAAGCCGGGTCCTCCGGGGACGCTTGGCGGGGCGGGCGCCGGGATGCGGCCCGCTATACTAGCGCGCCACCGCGATGCGACTTTCCGATGACCGGACCGACGTTCCAGGAGCTGATCCTCACGCTCAACGCCTACTGGGCCAAGCAGGGCTGCGTGCTGATCCAGCCGCTGGACCTGGAAGTCGGTGCAGGCACCTTCCATCCGGCCACGTTCCTGCGCGCCCTCGGCCCCGAGCCGTGGAATGCCGCCTACGTGCAGCCGAGCCGCCGCCCGACCGATGGCCGCTACGGCGACAACCCCAACCGCCTGCAGCGCTACTACCAGTTCCAGGTGGCGATGAAGCCGAGCCCGGACAACATCGTCGAACTGTATTTCGACTCGCTCAAGGCGCTGGGCATCGATCCGCAGGTGCACGACCTGCGCCTGGTGGAGGACAACTGGGAGTCGCCGACACTCGGCGCCTGGGGCCTGGGCTGGGAGGTCTGGCTCAACGGCATGGAAGTCACCCAGTTCACCTATTTCCAGCAGGCCGGCGGCCTGGAGTGCAAGCCGGTGCTCGGCGAGATCACCTACGGTCTCGAGCGGCTGTGCATGTATCTGCAGAATTGCGACAACGTCTACGACCTGGTCTGGACGCACGGCCCGGACGGCGCGCCGGTGACCTACGGCGACGTCTATCACCAGAACGAGGTCGAACAGAGCACCTACAACTTCGAGCATGCGAACGTCGAGGAACTGTTCCACCGCTTCGACGCCTGCGAAGCCGAAGCGATGAAGCTGGTCGGGCTCAACCTGCCGCTGCCCGCCTACGAACAGGTCATGAAGGCCAGCCACAGTTTCAACATGCTCGATGCGCGGCGCGCGATCAGCGTGACCGAGCGGCAGCGCTACATCCTGCGCGTGCGCACGCTGGCGCAGGCGGTGGCGAAGGCGTATTTCGCGCAGCGCGAAGCGCTGGGATTCCCGGGGCTCAAGCGGGGGGATGCGGCATGAGCCGCGCCCGCTGATTCCACGCCGCATCGGCGCGCGGACGGAGGACGGCCGATCCGCTGCGTCCACATCCCTTTAGCCCACGCCTCAGGCGCGGGCCCCAGTACAGAACCAGGTTGTCGCGATGACTGACATGAAGCCACTGCTGATCGAACTCGGCACCGAAGAACTGCCGGTCAAGGCGCTGCCCGGGCTGGCCCAGGCCTTCTTCGACGGCGTGATCGCGGCGCTCGACAGGCGCGGCGTCGCCGTGATGCGCGAAGGCGCAAAGCCGCTGTACACGCCGCGCCGCATGGCGGTGCTGCTGCCGGGCGTCGCCAGCGAGCAGCCCGAGCAACGCTCGGAAGTGCTCGGGCCCTATCTCAACATCGCACTCGACGCCGACGGCAATCCGACCCGGGCGCTGCAGGGTTTCGCAGCGAAAGCCGGCATCGACTGGACCTCGCTGGAGAAGACCACCGACGCCAAGGGCGAGCGTTTCGTGCATCGCGCGGTGACGCCGGGCGCGGCCACCGCGACGCTGCTGCCCGACGTACTGCGCGAGGCGATCGCCGCGATGCCGATCCCCAAGCCGATGCGCTGGGGCGCGCACAGCTACGCATTCGCGCGGCCGGTGCACTGGCTGGTGATGCTGCACGGCCACGCGATCGTCGAGGCGGAACTGTTCGGCGTGCGCAGCGGCCGCGCCAGCCGTGGCCACCGCTTCATGCACAACACCGCAGTCGAGATCGCCGCGCCAGGCGACTACGTCGACGCGATGCGCAGCGCGAAGGTGCTCGTGGACGCCGACGTGCGCCGCGCCGGGATCGTCCGCGAGGTCGAAGGCGTGGCCCGCGCGCTCGGTGGCGATGCACGCATCGAGCCGGACAACCTCGAGCAGGTGAACTGCCTGGTCGAATGGCCGAGTGCGGTGGCATGCACGTTCGAGCACGAGTTCCTTGCCGTGCCGCAGGAAGCGCTGATCGCGACGATGGAAGCGAACCAGAAGTTCTTCCCGGTGCTGCAGGACGGCCGGCTGACCGAGCACTTCATCGGCATCGCCAACATCGAATCGAAGGATCCGATCGAGGTGGCCAAGGGCTACGAGCGGGTGATCCGTCCGCGCTTCGCCGATGCGAAGTTCTTCTTCGACGAGGACCTCAAGCAGGGCCTGTCGGCGATGAACGAAGGCCTGAAGACCGTGACCTATCAGGCCAGGCTCGGCAGCGTCGCCGACAAAACTGCGCGTGTCGCCGCGCTGGCCGAGGTGATCGCGCCGCAGGTCGGCGTCGATGCCGCGCTGGCGAAGCGGGCCGCGCTGCTGTCGAAGGCGGATCTGCAGTCGCGCATGGTCAACGAGTTCCCGGAACTTCAGGGCATCGCCGGACGCTACTACGCGCTGCAGGACCCGGCGCTGGCGGACCTGCCGGACGCCGATCGCGCCGCGCTGGCGAACGCGCTCGACGAAGCCTGGCAGCCGCGCTTTGCCGGCGACGACATCGCGCTGTCCCCGCTGGGCAAGGTGCTGGCGATCGCCGAGCGCCTCGATACCCTTGCCGGTGGATTCGCCGCCGGGCTCAAGCCGACCGGCAACAAGGATGCGTTCGCGCTGCGGCGCAATGCCCTGGGGCTGGCACGCACGTTGATCGAGAGCGGGTTCGACCTCGACCTGCACACCCTGATCCGCGCCTCGGTCGAAGGCGTAGGCGCGCTGCCCGCCGGCAAGGACGGCGTGACGGCCTTTGCCGATGCCGGCGAGCTCTACGACTTCATCCTCGATCGCCTCAAGGGCTACTACGCCGACAAGGGCGTGACCGTGCAGCAGTTCAACGCCGTCGCCGCCATGCGGCCCGGCTCGCTGTACGACCTCGACCGTCGCCTCGATGCGATCGGCACCTTCGCGGCGCTGCCCGAAGCCGAGGCACTGGCGGCGGCCGACAAGCGCATCCGCAACATCCTGCGCAAGGCCGACATCGACGTGCCGCGCACCGTCGCTCCGGCCCTGCTGCGTGAGCCCGCCGAATCCGCGCTCGCCGAGGCCATCGAGGCGGTCCACGCCGAAACCGCGCACGCGCTGGCACAGGGCGACTACGTGACCGTGCTGACGCACCTGGCGCGGCTGCGCCCGCAGGTGGATGCGTTCTTCGACGGGGTGATGGTCAACGCCGACGATGCGGCCCTGCGCGGTAACCGGCTGGCGCTGCTGACCCAGCTGTCGGCGCGGCTCGGCAGCGTGGCGGCGATCGAGCACCTGTCGAGCTGAGCGCCATGGCGCGCGGGCAATCCGCGCGCGTGCAGTGGTGACAACAGCGGCACGGCCCGGGCGCCCGCTCACCGGGCCGCCGTTGGCGCATGCGGGGGTTTGTCATGAAACGGAAATGCCCGATCGCGCGCCCGCAGGGATGCGTTCCGCCAGTACATGGTGGCGGCCGCATTAATCGAGCCTTGACGCCGCTCCGGTATCCTCGCGCGATGTCTCGCGTCCAATCGTGTATTGCCGCCGTCGTCCTCCTGCTGTCGTCGGTCGCGGCAAATGCCGCGCGCGTGGAACGCGTCGACATCGTCGGTCTCGACGAGGAGATGACCGAGAACGTCCGCGCCTCCCTCGGCCTGTACGAAGCGATCGGCAGGGACGTTTCGGGCCGCCGCATGGCGTATCTGCTGCGCGAGGCCGAAAAGCAGACCCGCAGGGCGCTTGAGCCGTTCGGCTATTACTCGCCGACGATCGACATCCAGCGCGATCGCGAAGGCGACGCCCTCGCGGTGCGCGTGGTGGTGGATCCGGGCCAGCCGGTGCGCGTGCGCAACAGCGACATCGCGATCCTCGGTCAGGGTAGCCAGGACCGTTACCTGGAGCGCGACATCGCCCGCTTCGTGCCCAGCGTGGGCGCGGTTTTCAACCACCCCGAATACGAAGCCAGCCGGAACCGGCTGAGCCGCCGTCTGACCGAGCGTGGCTATTTCGATGCGGAGTTCGTCTCGCGCCGGGTCGAGATCACGCGCGCCGATTTCGCTGCCGACATCGATCTCGTCTGGAACAGTGGCGACCGCTACAACATGGGCCCGACCACGTTCGAGCAGACACCAGAGCAGGTCGTCAACGATTCTCTGCTCGAGCGCCTGGTGTACTGGGAGGAAGGCAGCTATTACCACCAGGGACGCATCGACCGGTTGCGCTCGTCGCTCGGGCGCCTGGACTACTTCTCCAACATCGACATCGAACCGGAGGTCGATCAGGCCAACGAGCGCCGCGAAGTGCCGATCAAGGTCACCTTGACCCCGGCCAAGCGCAGCATCTACACCGCCGGCGTCAGCTACGGCACCGACAGTGGCGCCGGCATCCGGCTCGGGGTCGAGCGACGTTACGTCAACATGCGCGGCCACAAGGCGCTGGCGCAGATCGACTATGCGCAGAATCGCAAGACGCTCACCCTGCAGTACCGCGTGCCGGCGTTCGCCTGGCGCGACGGCTGGTACACCGCCAGCCTGCAGGCCGCCGACGAGCAGACCGATTACATCGATTCGCGCCGCGTCGAGTTCGTCGCCAGCCGCAATGGCCAGTACAACGAATTCCTGAACCTGGTCGCGTCGCTGCACGTGCTGCGCGAGCGCTGGGCCTACGCGCCCGAGGAGGATCCGGACAATCCGGTGAATGGCGACGGGGACGAGGACTTCGACGGCGCGCTCTACCGCTACGCCACGTTCGCCTTTCCCTCGCTGCGCGCCGAGTACATCGACGTCGACGATCGCCTGTTCCCGACCCGTGGCATCGGTGGTTCGCTGATGCTGCGCGGCGGCGTCGATGGCGCCGCATCGGACGCGACATTCGCGCAGATCCACACCCGCGTCAGCTGGTTCCACGGCATGGGCGAATCCAACCGGCTGATCCTGCGCGGCGAACTGGGCCACACCTTCACCGACACGGTGGTCTCCATTCCGCCAAGCCTGCGCTTCTACGCCGGTGGCGACCGCAGCATCCGCGGCTACGACTGGCGCGAGGTGGGACCGCGGATCTACACGCGCAACGGGGACCGCGCATTCGCGATCGGCGCCAGTAGCGTGGTCACGGCGAGCGTCGAGTTCGAGCACTATTTCACCCGGACCATCGGCGCTGCGGTCTTCGTTGACAGCGGCGACGCCTTCGACGGGCGCTCCCCGGACTGGCATACCGGCGTTGGCATCGGTGCGCGCTATCGCTCGCCGGTGGGCCCGGTGAAATTCGACATCGCCCGCGGCCTCGACAACCCCGATTCGCCGTTCACCATCGGCCTGTCGATCGGCGCGGAGTTCTGAGATGGCGTTCCGCCGACACCGGTTGCCCAGTGACCTGACGCCCGAGGCGCGTGAGGCGCGCATTGCCGAGCTGCGCGCGCGCCGCCGGGCTCGCGTACGCAAGCTCGCGATCCGCAGCGCGATCGGCATCGCCACGCTCGTGGTGCTGCTGATCGTCGCGGCGTGGTGGTTGCTGACGACGTTCGGGGGTCGCGATTTTCTCCTGCACCAGATCGCCGCACGCCTGCCCACGGGCACCGAACTCACCTGGCGCGCGGCCGAAGGCCCGGCCTCGGGTCCGCTGACGATGTACGACGTGCGCTTCGTGCACCGCACCTGCCCGGACGTCGAAGAACAGCCCGTGCCCTACGGCCAGTGCGACGAGCCGCGCGTGCTGGTGTTCGAAGCCGCCCGCGTCACCATCGATCCGGCGGTGATGCCACTGGTCGGCCGTCGGCTGCGGCTGGACGTGCTCGACATCGACAACGCCGTGCTGTCGTTGCCGGCGTCGGTCGATACCCCGTTCGAACTGCCGCGTTGGCCCGAGTCGCTGCCACGCATCGATCTGCCACTGTCATTGCAGGCCGACGCCATCCGCATCGACGGGTTCCGCGTCGAACGGACCGGCGAGGGACTGATCGACATCCGCAGCGTCCGCGGCGGCGTCGATGCGCAGCAAGGCGAACTGCAGCTTGTCGATATCGTCGTCGACAGCGACCGCGGCTGGTTCACCGCCCACGGCGTCTATGCGCCGGGTGACGACTACCGCATGGACCTCACCGCCAGCGCACTGATGCCCGCGCCCCCGGCGCGGACGCGTCCGCGCATCGGCCTGGTGGCCCGCGGTGATCTTTCTCTGCTGGATATCGCCATTGTCGGCCACGCCCCGGAACCCCTGAAGGCGGTGCTGACCCTGCGCGGCCGCGAGGCCCCGGGCTGGGCCCTGCGCGCCGACAGCACGCGACTCGACCCGGGCCTTCTGACCGGCAGTGGCCAGCCCGGCACGCCGATCGCCTTCGATCTCCGCGCCGACGGCGAGGGCGGTGTGGCGGAGCTTCAGGGCGAGGCGCGGATCGGTGAGGCCGACGCGGATCCACTGCGGATCGTGCTGCAGCCCTCGAAGGTCCGGCTGGAAAACCAGCGGCTCGAGCTCGATCCCGTGATCGTCGATGTGTTCGATGGCCGGCTCACGGTACGCGGCCATGCCGACGTCGCCGAACCGGGCGATGTCCGTTTCCGGTTCGCGGCCAATGCACGGGGCCTGCAGTTCGGCGCCGATCCGGACGCCGCCGAGTCCGCACCGCCGATCACCGCCGATGTGGACCTGGGCCTTGCCGGCACAACCGCGTCCTGGGCCGCGATCGGCAAAGGCACGGTGGAGCGTGACGGTCTGGCCGCGAAGGTGGATTTCGATGGCCGCGGCGATGAGAAGCACCTGCGGCTGCAGACCGCGCGCGTCACGATGCCGACCGGCACGCTGGACGCGGCCGGCGACATCGCCTGGGCGCCGGCGTTGCAATGGAATCTCGACGCGACACTGGCAGGATTCGATCCCGGCTATTTCGCCCGCGACTGGAAGGGCGCGATCCGCGGCAGCCTCGCCACGACGGGTGCCACGCGCGACGACGGCGGCCTCGAGGTCGCGGTGGATGCGCGCGACCTGGGCGGCACCCTGCGCGGCCGCCGGCTCGATGGGCATGCGACATTCGCGATGCACGGCCCGGCCACTGCCGCAGGCGAGGCGGGACGCAGCGATTTCGAAGGCGAGGTGGCGCTGACGCTCGGCAACAGCCGCCTCGATGCGACGGCGACCATGACCGACCGGCTCGACATCGACGCGACGCTGGCCCCGCTGCAACTGGCCGATCTGCTGCCCGACACCGGTGGCGTGCTGCGCGGCACCGTGCGCGTGACCGGCCCGCGCGCCGCGCCGGACATCGCCGCCGACCTGACCGGCACCGCCCTGCGTTATGGCGACTACGCCGCAGCCAGCGCCCGCATCCGCGGCAACCTGCCGTGGCGCGGCGGCGACGGCGCGCTCGATGTGATCGCCACCGGCGTCAATGCGGGCCTCGCCCTCGACGAGGTGCGGCTGTCCGCACGCGGCGCGGTGGAGCGGTTGCAGCTCGATGCCAGCGCGCGTGGCGAGGCCGGCAGCCTGCAGCTCGACGCCAGCGCCCAGCGCCGCAACGGCAACTGGCAGGGCACGTTGGCCACATTGCAACTGGCCCCGAGCACCGGCGCGAACTGGGCGCTGCAGTCGCCCGCGCGGTTCCAGCAGATCGGCACGCGCTACACGCTGAGCGAGAGCTGCTTCGCCTCCAGCGGGGGGGGTTCGCTGTGCGCCAGTGCGGACTGGCCGCGCAGGGGCGTGTCGGTCAGCGGTACCGGCCTGCCGCTGTCGCTGCTCACGCCTTACCTGCCGGAGCAGGACGGCGGGCGGCCATTCGTGCTGCGCGGCGAGCTCGACCTCGAGGGCAGCGCGCGCCCGGTCGGCAACGGTTTCGCCGGCAGCGCCAGTGTGCGCTCGGCCAGCGGCGGCGTGCGGACTTCCGAGCGCGCGCGCAACGCGGTGCTGAGCTACGAGGACTTCGTGCTCGATGCACAATTCGACGCCAGCCGCCTCACCGCCACCCTGTCGACCGTGCTCAACGGAACCGGGCGCATCCAGGCCCAGATCAGCAACGGCTGGGATGCCTATTCGCCGCTGTCCGGTTCGCTGGTCGCCAGCATCGAGGACCTGACCTTCGTCGAACTGTTCTCGCCCGACATCGTCGAGCCGACCGGGCGGCTGACTGCCGACATCGCCCTGGGCGGTACCCGCTCGCAGCCGACGATCGGCGGCCATGCGCGCCTGCGCGACTTCTCCACCGAGATCCCCTCGCTGGCGATCGCGCTCGAAGACGGCAACGTCGATCTCGACGCGCTGCCCGACGGGACCGCGCGGATCGACGGCAGCGTGCGTTCGGGCGGCGGCACGCTCGACATCGGTGGCGGCATCGGCTGGCGCGGCGATGACACGCCCGTGGTGCTGACCCTGCGCGGCACCGACGTGCTGGTGGCCGACACCAGCGACATGCACATCGTCGCCTCGCCCGACATCACCCTGCGCTACGCCGCCGGGCAGCCGCTCAACCTCAGCGGCAAGGTCTTCGTCGACACCGCCCTGCTCGATCTCGAGGAGCTCAGCGAAGGCGTGTCGACATCGTCGGACGTGGTGGTACTCGATCCCGCGGATCCCGAGGACGTCACCACCGCCTCGTCCCTGGAACTCGACCTCGTCCTCGGTGTCGGCGACAACGTCGGCCTGCGCGGATTCGGCTTCGACGGCCGGATGCGCGGCGAGCTGCGCGTGCGTGCAGTGCCGGGCCGCGAGATCACCGGAAACGGAAAGCTCGAGGTCGATGGCCGCTACCGGGCCTATGGCCAGGACCTGCGGGTCACGCGCGGCAACCTCATCTTCAACAACAGTCCCGTCTCCGACCCGCTGCTGGATGTACGCGCGGAGCGCCGCATCGAGGCCGAGGACATCACTGCCGGCATCGACGTCACCGGGCGGGCGTCCTCCCCGCAGGTCAGGGTGTGGACCGACCCGTCCACCGATGATTCGCAGGCGCTGTCGTACCTGGTGCTGGGCCGCTCGGCGGCGAGCCTGACCAGCGCCGAAGGCCAGCAGCTCGACGCGGCAGCGGCCGCGCTCAACGCCGGGGGCGACCTCCTCGCCAGTCAGCTCGGCAGTCGTCTTGGCCTCGACAATGCCGGCATCACCCAGTCGCGCGCGCTCGGCGGCAGTGTGCTGGGCTTCGGCAAACAGATCTCGCCGAGGCTCTACGTCGGCTTCGGCGTATCGCTGCTGGGCACCGGCCAGGTGCTGACGCTCAAATACCTGCTGCGAGCGGGCTTCGACGTCGAGATCGAGTCGAGCACGCTGGAGAGCCGCGGCTCGGTCAACTGGCGCCACGAGCGCTGATCCAACCGGGCCAGCCGCTTCTTGCGGGGCTGGCTGATGCTCGCGCGCGCCGATGGAGCCATCCCGGGCCAGGAAGTGCCGCAACGCAGCGTTGATCGCAAACGGGAGTGCCGCCTGGGTGGCTGTTCTGCTCCATCCGGCGCAGCCCCTTCGACAACGATCGGCGCGCAGAGCAGCTCGGCTGTGGCAGCTCTCCGGCGAAGACCCGACGGGGCCGGGCAGCCTGCAGGCGCGCCGCGCATCGAGCGCCTGGCATGCCCTCCATCAGGGAAAACGGCTCGCCCGCTTCCCGCCGGCTGCGCCTCAACGCCCGGCCGGCAGCGCCAGCACCTCGTCGCGGAACACCGCGACATGCGGCACGCCGTCCGCGCCGATCCAGCCGCGGTACATGCCCGGGGTATTGAACGGAAACGCGACGCGGCCGCGGGCATCGAGTGCGATCGCGCCACCGTCGCCGCCGGCGGCCGGAATCTCCCGGTCGATCACCGCATCCGACGCCTCGCGGATGTCGTCGCCACGCAGGCGCACGCGCGCGCAGATCTCGTGCGCGGCGGCAGCGCGGATGTAGTACTCGCCCCAACCCGTGCCCGACACCGCGCACTGCGCATCGGCCCAGGTCCCGGCGCCGATGATCGGCGCATCGCCGACACGGCCGTAGCGCTTGTTGGTCATGCCGCCGGTCGACGTGCCTGCGGCAAGATGACCGGCGCGGTCGAGCGCGACGGCGCCGACGGTACCGAAGTAGGGACGTGCGTCACCGGTCAGCACCGAGGCCTGCGGCTGCGACATGCGCTCGGCCTGGAGGGCGCGCTGCAGCTGCTGCCAACGGCGTTCGGTACGGAAATAGGCCGGATCGACCAGCGTGATCCCCTGCGCCTGCGCGAATGCCTCCGCGCCTTCGCCGATCATCATCACGTGTGGGGAGTCGGTCATCACCGCGTCGGCCAGCAGGATCGGATTGCGCACGCGCGTCACGCCGGCGATGGCGCCCGCCTGGCCGCTGGCGCCATCCATGACCGCGGCGTCGAGTTCGTTGCGGCCGTCATGCGTGAACACCGCGCCGCGCCCGGCGTTGAAGCTCGGCGCGTCTTCCAGCACGGTGATCGCCGCCTTGACCGCGTCCATCGCCGGTGCACCCGCCTGCAGCCTCGCGTGGCCGGCGCGCAGCGCGGCCTCCAGCGAGGCGCGTGCATCGGCCAGTCCGGCCTCGTCGAGATCGCCTGGTGCGACGCCTGCCCCGCCGTGGATCGCGAGCACGGTCGCGGCGGGCGCAGCCGGCTGCGCGGCTGCTGCGGCCGACGTGGTCACCGGTGAGGCCGCTCGAGCTGCGGGCGAGGACACCGCAGCGTTCGCAGCGCCCACGAGCAGCACCAGGCCCGAAACCCGGCACATCCACTTTCCGATCCGTTTCAACATCTGCTCCCTGTTCGTCGGCCGGGGCCGGGGTCGTGATTCGATAGGCGTCCAGGCCGTCGGCCGGGAATGCCTGCGCACGCTAGCGCACGCTCAACGCCTGCGCGAGGAAGGGCGCGGTCCGGCTCCGGGGCGACTTCGCCACCGCGGCCGGCGTCCCTGCAGCAACGACATGTCCGCCCTCATGCCCGGCGCCCGGGCCCATGTCGATCAGCCAGTCGCTCGCGGCGGCGACGCGCATGTCGTGTTCGACCACGACCACCGTGCTGCCGGCATCGACCAGCCCCTGGAGCTGGCGCATCAGGGTGTCCACATCGCTCGGATGCAGACCGGTCGTCGGTTCGTCGAGCACGTAGACCGTGCCGCGCCGCTGCGCGCGTTGCAGTTCGCTGGCGAGCTTGATGCGCTGCGCCTCGCCGCCCGACAGTTCGGTGGCCGGCTGGCCCAGGCGCAGGTAGCCCAGACCGACGTCCAGCAAGGCCTGCAAGGGCCGGACCACCGCCGCCTCGTCGGCGAAGAATGCAGCGGCTTCGGCAACGGTCATCGCGAGGATGTCGGCGATGTGTTTGCCGCGCAGCGTGACCTGCAGCGTCTTGGCGTCATAGCGGCTGCCATGGCAGGTCGGGCATGGCGCATAGACGCTTGGCATGAACAGCAACTCGACGGTGACCGCGCCCTCGCCCTCGCAGGTGCCGCAGCGGCCCTTGGGGACGTTGAACGAGAAATGCCCGGCATCGAAGCGTCTCCGCCTGGCCAACGGGGTCGCCGCGAACAGCTTGCGCACGTGGTCGAACATGCCGGTATAGGTGGCGAGGTTCGAACGCGGCGTGCGTCCGATCGGTTTCTGGTCCACGCGCACCAGCCGCCGCACCGCGTCCGCGCCACCGGCGATGTGGCCTTCGAGCGGCACCTCGACCCCGCGCTCCAGTGGATCGAGCGGTACGTCCTCGTCCTCGCGGCCCTGGCCCAGATGCGCTCCGAGCAGCTCGACCAGAGCCTGTCCGACCAGCGACGACTTGCCCGAACCGCTGACGCCGGTGACCGTGGTGAACACACCGAGCGGAATGTCGACATCGAGTCCCTGGACGTTGTGGCGATGCACGCCGCGCAGCTGCAGCCAGCCTTCGGGCGAGCGCGCCTGTCCTGTCATCGCCGCGTCGCCGTCGACGAGGTAGCGCCGGGTCTGTGAGGCCTCGATCTTCGCAAGGCCGTCGAGCGGCCCGCTGTAGAGCACCTGGCCACCGAATTCGCCCGCGGCGGGGCCGACATCGACGATCCAGTCCGCATGGCGGATCACGTCGATCTCGTGCTCGACGACGAACAGCGAGTTGCCGGCGCCGCGCAGCTGGTCGAGCGCGCGCAGCAGCGCCTGCGTATCGGCCGGATGCAGGCCCGCGGAGGGTTCGTCCATCACGTAGACCACGCCGAAGAGCTGCGAGCGGATCTGGGTGCCCAGGCGCAGGCGCTGCAGCTCGCCCGGCGACAGCGTCGGCGTCGCGCGCGCGAGGGTCAGATAGCCCAGTCCCAGATCCTGCAGCACCTTGAGCCGGGCGAGCAGATCCTGGGCGATGCGCTGCGCGGCCAGCGCCTGTTCGGGATGCGCCTTTGCATGCGTGCTGCCGGCGGCGGCGGGCGCCAGTAACGCGGCGAGCGCATCGAGAGGTTGCTGGGAGAACGCCGCGATATCGAGACCGGCAAAAGTCACCGACAGCGCCTCGCGCCGCAGCCGTTTGCCATCGCATTCCGGACACGCCGCGCTGACCAGGAACTGCGCGGCGCGTTTCTTCTGCTGCGCGCTCTGGGTATTGGCGAAGGTGTGCAGCACGTGGCGGCGGGCACTGGTGAACGTGCCCATGTACGCCGGCTCGACCTTTGCTTTGCGCGCACGCCGGACCTCCTCGAGATCGAAGCCCGGGTACACCGGCTCCACCGGCTGTTCGTCGGTGAAGAGGATCCAGTCGCGGGTCTTCTTCGGCAGCTTCGACCACGGCACGTCGACGTCGATGCCGCGCGAGGTCAGGATGTCGCGCTGGTTCTGTCCGTGCCAGGCACCGGGCCACGCCGCCACCGCGCGCTCGCGGATGGTCAGCGAGCGATCGGGCACCATCGAGGCTTCGGTCGCGTCGTAGATGCGGCCCAGGCCATGGCAGGTGGGACACGCACCGGCGGGCGTGTTGGGTGAAAAGCCGTCGGCGTAGATGATCGACTGCCCCGGCGGATAGTCGCCGGCGCGCGAGTACAGCATGCGCAGCGAGTTGGAGATCGTGGTCAGGCTGCCCACCGACGAACGCGCCGTCGGCGTCCCGCGCGCCTGCTGCAATGCGACCGCCGGTGGCAGGCCTTCGATGGAATCCACCTGCGGCACGCCGGCCTGATCGATCAGCCGCCGGGCGTAGGGCGAGATCGAATCCAGATAGCGCCGCTGCGCCTCGGCGAACAGCGTGCCGAAGGCCAGCGACGACTTGCCCGAACCGGACACGCCGGTGAAGACCACCAGCGCATCGCGCGGAATGTCGACGTCGACATCCTTGAGATTGTGTTCGCGCGCGCCGCGGACGCGGACGCAATGGCTCGGATCCTGCGAAGGGGACGCAGGCGGGTCGCGGCGGGCTGTCATGGCGACGATTATCGCCCGCGCTCGTGGGCATGCCGTCGTCTGGCCGACACGCCCGTGTGCATGGACCGTGCGACCGAGGCGCGCAGCCGTCGATGCGCGAGGTCGTCAGGTCGACACCGCCGGGCGCCGGCTGTTTGCACGGCGCCTGCAGGGAGCCTGCGCCTGCTGCGTCGACGCTACCGGTGGCGCGTGCCGCCCCCATTGTGGGGCGGGGGCGCGTCCCCGGTCGCTCAGCCGTCAGGGGCCCAGCAGCGCCGGCCTCAAGCCTGCGATGCGGTCTGGTCGACGTGCGCGCGCGTGCTGTGCGTGCCTGTGCGTGTCTCGGCACCACGGTTGCGCGCACGCAGCCGCCGTCGCCGTGCGGCATCGATATCGCAGGCTTCGATCGGCAGTACCCGATAACCGACGTTCGGCAGCGTATGCAGCACGCGCGTGTCGCGGCCGCGGTCAATGGCCTTGCGCAACACATAGAGATGGCTGCGCAGCGCGTCGGAGTCGGGCGTCTCCAGGCCCCAGAGCTCGTGCTCGACCTGTGAGCGCGTGACCACGCGTGGCGATTCGCGCATCAGGATCTGCAGGATGCGGAAGCCGGTCGGCGTCAGGTCGATCACTTCGCCGGCGCGCGTGACGGTCTGCGAGCGCGGGTCCAGCGTCAGGTCCCCGACCTCGAGGATCGCCGGCGCCACTTCGGCGCGGCGACGCCGGATCAAGGCGGTGATCCGCGCTTCCAGCTCGGCCGGAAAGAACGGTTTGGTCATGTAATCGTCGGCCCCCGCGTCGAGCCCGTCGATCTTGTCCTGCAGGGTGTCGCGCGCGGTCACCATCAGAATCGGTGTTTCCGTATTCGCGCCATCCTCTCGAAGACGTCGACAGGCCTCCACCCCATTGAGGCGCGGCATGGCCACATCGAGCACGATGACGTCGTAGGCGTTCTCGCGGGCCAGGTTGATCGCGTCGAGTCCATCCTCGGCAAAGTCGATCTCGTAGTGATGCCGTTCGAGCCACTCGCCGACGAGTACCGCCATGGTCTTGTCGTCTTCGACGAGAAGCACGACCCCGCGGGTTTTGCTTGGCATTGAATTCCTCCTGGTTCCCTTGGCCAGGACGCGCTGACGCGACTCCTGGAACACTTTCTGCGCAGGACAGGAAGCGACCTGCAGGCATTCCCCTGTCCTCATCCGATCGTTCCCCACGCCCTCGGTGCCACCGACCGGCGGCCTGTGGCACGTCGTCGGAGGCTCCTGCGGGGGAAGCGTTTCGGGGACACCTGTTGTCGGTGTTTTCACGTTGGGCTGCCGTGAAGCCTTCCGTAGAGTTTTCACGGCACGCAGATTCTTCCCGACCGTCAGGCACAGATCGTGATCACCTCTGCGACTGCGTAGCGCTGTCTGTCCGCAGAGCGGCGGTTCGTCGGGCACGGCATGCGGTGCGGTCTCCCGCCTTGACTCGCCGCGCCGGACCTCCCCGCTGGAGCACCCCCGGTTCACCCCGTGATCTGTACCGCGAGAACTCCCGCCAGCTCATCGAAATCGATGGGCTTGAGGCAGTGCGGCACCCGGGAGAAGCGGGGCGGCAACAGGTCGCGCGCGTAGGCGGTTACGAAGACCAGCGGGATTCTGCGCGCCTGCACGGCATCGGCCACCGCGAAGGTGCATTGGCCTCCAAGGTTCACATCGAGGAGTACGGCTTCAAGGCCGTCCAGTCGCGACACGGAACGCAGCGCGTCCTCGACATTGCCGACCGGCCCCAGCACCTGCGCACCAATGGCCCGAAGCGCTTCTGCAAGCGCATCGGCAATCAGATAGTCGTCCTCGACCAGCAGGATGTGGCGATTCAGAAGGGGCGCGGAAAGTAGCGTCATGGACGTGGGCTCCTCGTCTATGCCGCCCGGTCCGACCGCGGCAGCGAGGAGATGCTGGGACATGCGCCGTGCAGCCAACGCGAGGCTCGGCGGTTGTGCAACTGCAGCGTTGTCGTTCGCTGCAGGAACTGCCGGAACTACTACTCGCGAGGGGGCTCGGCAGGTCTGTGTGCGGAGCCCCGCAGCAGGTCGCGGATGCGGACCAGGGCGACTTCCGCGCGATCCAGCGCTTCAAGCGCCCGCACATGGTCGCCGTCGGCGACGAGGCGCCGGCCCAGCGTTACGGAAATCCCGACGGCGTTTGCCGCATTGCGCAGGTCATGCATCCATTCGCGTTCCTGCGTATCCATGGCGTCAGCTGTGCTCACGTTGTTTCATCCGCGCAAGATGGTTGTGGACAGTGCGCACGCTGACGCCGAGCAGACGTGCCGCCGCAGTCTTGTCGTTGCCGCAGTGCTCCAGCGCCTTGATCAGCATCCGACGCTCGATTTCCGCCCAGGGGGTGCCGAGCGTGAACGCCAGCGTGTCACCGACCTCGAGCGGCGGCGGCATCCGCGCAGCCTCCAGATGCATGACGAGCTCCTCGCCAGGGGCCAGCAGATACGCGCGGTGCACGACATTGCGCAGCTCACGGACATTGCCCGGCCAAGGGTGGCGGCGCAGGGTGCGGGCACTCTGCGGAGACAATCGCTTCTCGAGGTCATAGCGGCGGTTGAACGCGTCCACGAAGCGGCGCGCGAGCAGCAGCACGTCTTCGTCGCGCTGGCGAAGCGGCGGGATCGGGATGTGGACTTCCGCGATGCGGAAATACAGGTCCTCGCGCAGTCGGCCTTCCGCGAGCGCGACGCGCGGATCGAGCCGGGTCGCGGCAATGATGCGGACGTCCATGTGCTCGAGCTCGTCAGCGCTCTCGATCCGGCGTAACAGCGCGCCCTGCAAACCTGCCGGCAAGGCGGAAACCTCGTCCAGGAACAGGGTGCCATCGGATGCTTCCGCAAAGACGTCACCTGCACCCTGGCCCTCGCCGCGCCTCGAACCGAGCAACCGCTCGATCAGGTGCTCGGGTGGCATGGATCCGCAATCCAACCGGACAAATGCACCACTCCGCCCGCTCATGGCGTGGATCGCGCGGGCAAACATGTCCTTTCCTGCTCCGGTCTCGCCGGTCAGCAGCAAGGCTACTTCCGTGGCCGCCAGGGCACGTGCCAGTCGCGTGGGTTCGCGCATCGCCGCGCTCGCCGCGACGACGCCCGGGATAGGTTCGGCGCCGGGCACCTCCACGGTGCGCGAGACCCGCCGCGATTCACGCAGCACTGCGACGAACGACATCGGATCGAAAGGTTTGACGAAGTAGTCGTTGACCGGCCCGGATACCGCACGCGCAGCGGTCTCGACACTGGGGTGACCGGTGATCACCGCGACCCGCGGATGCAGGGCGGGGTCGATTTCCGCCAGCAGATCCAGACCGGAGCCGTCCGGCAGCTGGATATCGAGCAGCAATACATCCGAGCCCACGCGCAGAGCTTCGCGCGCCTGTGCCACGGTGGCGGCCAGCCGGGGGGAGAAGCCTTCGGTCCGTGCGAGCCCCGCGATCGATTCCGCGAAACCCGCGTCGTCGTCGATGATCAGGAGGTCAGACACGGCGGCATTCGCCGGCACGCAGATTTTTCATCTTGTCGACTGTGGATCAGAGCTCGTGAATCCACTGTGCTTTTCCGCGCACATGGCGGCCGCGCCTTTCCCTGATGTGCAACTGCCGCACGCCTTGCACTTCTTTCACGGAACGGAACTTGCGTATTCAGGCGTATACCAGTGGCAGCGCTTCGGATACGGTCGGCGCCGAAAGCGGAACCGCACGCGCAGACGTCATCGCCTCGCTGGCCACGAAGGTACCGTCGGCATTACGGACCCGCAGCAGCCCGCCGCCCTCGATGATGCGGCGAACCGCGCGATCCTGCAGCGCGGATGTGCGACTGAAGTAGGTATGGATGATCTGTCCGGTCGGGTCGCTGAGTACCCAGAGGCGCAGGCCCATGTCGTACTGGATGGTGTGTGTCATCGCGCTCTCCTTCGATGGCCCCATTGTTCAGGGGCCAGATCCAGAACCCGTGAACCTCCGGGCAGCAGCGGGCAGCAAGTGCGCGACGCAGAAAACACTGCGCGCGTCAGGGCGCAGGGTCGGTCGCCTGGTCACGTTTCCTCCACCGCCGACAGCGCCAACTGACGGCCCATTCACCTCGAGGTACTGCGATGGCGATCAAGACCCTGGAAGAGCTTTTCGTTCACGAGTTGTCGGACGTCCACTCGGCGGAGCGGCAGATGTCCAAGGCCCTTCCGCGTCTCGCGCGTGCTGCGGAAAACCCGCAACTTACAGCGGCCTTCGAAACCCATCTGGAAGAGACCGTCGGCCAGATCGAACGCCTCGACCAGGTGGTCGAGTTGCTCGGCATCCGCCTCAAGCGCATCAAGTGCGCGGCCATGGAAGGACTGGTCGAAGAAGGCAAGGAAGTGATCGACTCGATCGAGAAGGGCCCCGTGCGCGACGCGGCGCTGGTGGGCGGCGCGCAGAAGGTCGAGCACTACGAGATCGCGGCCTACGGCACCTTGTGCGCCCTGGCCAAGCAGCTCGGCTACGACGACGCGGTGAAGCTGCTGAAGGCGACGCTGGACGAAGAAAAGGCGACCGACGAGAAGCTGACGATCCTGGCCGAATCGGGCGGCAATCAGCGCGCTGCGCAAGCCTGATCGGTACATCCGGCCGTCTGGCGGATGGCAGCGCCGGGCGCTGTCACTCGCTGTCGTCTGCTGCAGTGGGGGCCGGCGCCGCAGGGTCTGGCATTGCGACCTGAGTGCGGACAGTGCCTGCGAGAAGTTCGCGTGTGGCGCTCGGTGCGAGCGCGCGCTTGCCTGCAAGGATGCACGCGTGATGACGCGTCCTTGGCAGCCGGGTGAGCACCGGCGCCGGCCGAGTCCGGCGTCGGTGCCAGGCCGGGCGATTCATTTCGCGGAGCAAGACACCTCCACGAACCGGAGCGTCCGGCCTGGTCCCGGCCGCGTCCCGTCAGGATGTGGCGCGCTCGCAGTGCTATCGCGGGCGGGCCCGGCCACGGGCTGAGCGCCCAGTCGCTACTACCGCATCAGATCAACTCAACGGGCGACCTGCACGCCCCGCAGCGACGGCGCACCTTCGCTGACCTCGGTCCATACGATGTAGGCCTGTCCATCGCGGACCTGCATCTGCGGAAATCCGGTGCCACGGCCGCGCCCCTGGGGGCTGGCGACCTCGATGCGTTCGTATTCGGTCGCAAGATCCGGACTGCGGCGCGACAGCCACAGGGACTGCACGCCCGCCGCGTTCTCGCGCAGCCACAGCGCCCACGCCTGCCGGTCGTCGAGTGCGACGGCCACCCGCCCCTGCACCTCGGCGCCGCTGTCGAGCACGACCGGCGGGGTGAAGCTGTCGCCCGCATCGTCGCTGCGTGCGATCTGCACCTGCGGCTCGCCCGATTGCGCGCTGTACCAGGCGACGACGACGTCGTTCTGTACCGCGGCGACGTCGGGACCATTGACCGGACAGGCAGGCATCACCCAGTCGTCAGCATGAACGCGTGTCGGCTCGGTCCAGCCGTCGCCCTCGAAGCGCGTGGCCATGATGTCGCGCACCTCGCCATCACTGCGGCCGCGGTAGACCAGCAGTGGCCCGCGCGCGGTCACTGCGGCGGCAGTCTGGCAGCAGTCGCAGACGCTGGCATCGATCTCGTGCTCGCGCACCCGGCGTAGATTGGCGTCGAACTGGGCCGCGCGCAGGGTCATCGGGCGGCTGTCGGTCTCGCTCCCATGTCCGCCCTCGTGGCCACCGTGGCTCGTGCCGACGGTGTTGCGACCATCCAGCCAGGCGATGCCGATGCCGCCGTCCTGTGGCCACATCGACACGAAGCCGTGTTCGGTCCGGGTGCCGTCGTCATGCGGAACCACCGGCGCGCCCCAGTTGGCGCCGCCGTCGGCGGAGCGGACCAGGGCGACGTCGTAGGCATAGGGCGCATCGCCGCTCTTCTGCAGCCACTGCGCCCACAACGCACCGTCGGGCGTCGGCAGGATATGTGGCGTATCGGCCCAGTTGACGAACATCCGGTTGCCGATCGCGATCGTCGTCGGCGCGTTGCGCCACACCTGCCCGATCGGGTCGAAGCGCGAGAACTGGAACACGTGGCGGCGCCCTTCACGCGAGTTCACCCAGCTGAGCGCCAGCACGCCGTCTGCGCCCAAGGCGAGATCGGGCGAAGCCGAGCCGGCACCGGTGGCCGGCAGTGCCCATTCGACGATACGGCTTGGCGCGTCGACCGCGACGGTCGCGGCTGCGTCCGACGACCGTGGCGGCTCCGGGGCATCCCCGCCGCAGGCGGCCAGCAGCGACGCGGCCAGCACCACAGGAAGCGCGCGCAGTGCGGGCGTGGCACGGCGCGGAACACACGGAAAGGCGGACATGGCAAGGCTCGCGGGCGTGTCGGATTCAGGCCACAAGCGTACCTTCTGTGCCACGACCGCGTGTCTCCGCACCCGCCCGCAAGCGTCATCGTCGTGCGTTACACCGATCCGCTGGAAGCGCAGATCGCCTGCGACCTCTTGCGCGCCGAGGGCATCGATGTGCACCTGGGGGACGCGCATATGGCGCTCGCCCACTGGGAATGGCGGTTGGCGATCGGTGGGGTGAAGCCGCATGTGCGCGACGAGCAGCTCGCGCAGGCCCGCGAACTCTCCGCCGGCTGGAGGCCGGAGAGTTTCGGTTGCCGGCAGACGATGACGAGGCCGAGGCCGCGCAGGCCGACGCGCCCCACGCGAAAGCCTCTCCAGCCGGCTGGCATGGGTGGGACTGATGCTGTTGGCGATTCCACTGCCCTGGCGCCGCCGCCTGCGCGACTGACGCGGACGCAGCGCGCAGCGACCTGCTTGTCAACGGGTACCGCCGGCCCGGAGGGATTGCCACAATCGCCGCGCGGCGCTGCTGCCGCGCTCAATCGTGGATCCAATGCAACAGTCCGATGCCGCTCTCGCCCGCTCCCTCGCAACGCGTATCGCCGGCACGATCGCCGCCGAGATCGGTGCCCAGCCTGCGCAGGCGGTCGCCGCGATCGCGCTGCTCGACGAAGGCGCGACCGTGCCGTTCATCGCGCGCTACCGCAAGGAGGTCACCGGCGGGCTCGACGACACCCAGCTGCGCAATCTCGAGGTGCGGCTGGCCTATCTGCGCGAACTCGAGGACCGCCGCGCGGCGATCCTGGCGAGCATCGACGAGCAGGGCAAGCTGACCCCGGAGCTGCGCACCGACATCGAGGCCGCCGACAGCAAGGCGCGCCTGGAAGACCTGTACCTGCCCTACAAGCAGAAGCGCCGCACGCGCGCGCAGATCGCGCGCGAGGCCGGCCTCGAGCCGCTGGCCGACGGCCTGCTCGCCGATCCCAACCAGGCACCGGAGGTCGTTGCTGCCGGCTACATCGATGCCGACAAGGGCGTCGCCGATGCGAAGTCCGCGCTCGAAGGCGCTCGCGCGATCCTGATGGAGCGCTGGGGCGAGGACGCGAGCCTGCTGGGGGAGCTGCGCGACTGGCTCGACGCCAACGGCGTGATCCGCGCCCGGGTGGTCGAAGGCAAGGAGGCTGCCGGCGAGAAGTTCCGCGACTACTTCGACCATGCCGAGCCGCTGGCGAAGATCCCCTCGCACCGCCTGCTCGCGCTGTTCCGCGGGCGCCGTGAGGAATACCTCAATCTCGAGCTGGAGCCGGGCAACGATCCCGAACAGGGCAATGCCTATGCCGAGGGCCGCATCGCGCGTCATGCCGGCATCGCCGCGCAGGGGCGTCCCGCCGATGCCTGGCTGCTCAACGCCTGCCGCCTTGCCTGGCGCGCGAAGATCCACCTGCACCTGATGATCGACCTGTTCGGCAAGGCGCGCGAAAAGGCCGAAGCCGAAGCGATCAACGTATTCGGCGACAACCTCAAGGACCTGATGCTTGCCGCGCCGGCCGGCCCCAAGGTCGTGCTCGGGCTGGATCCGGGCATCCGCACCGGTTGCAAGCTCGCGATCGTCGATGCGACCGGCAAACTGCTGGCCACCGAGACGATCTATCCCCACGAGCCGCGCCGCCAGTGGGACCAGTCACTGCACACGCTCAAGGCCCTGTGCGTGAAGCACGGCGTGCAGCTGATCGCGATCGGCAACGGCACAGCCTCGCGCGAGACCGACCGGCTCGCCGCGGACCTGCTCAAACTGCTGCCCGAACAGAAGATGCAGAAGATCGTGGTCAGCGAGGCGGGCGCGTCGGTGTACTCGGCATCGGAAGCGGCGGCCAAGGAATTTCCCGGCCTGGACGTGTCGCTGCGCGGCGCGGTGTCGATCGCGCGCCGGCTGCAGGACCCCCTGGCCGAGCTGGTCAAGATCGAGCCCAAGGCGATCGGTGTGGGCCAGTACCAGCACGACGTGGACCAGTACCGTCTGGCGCGCGCGCTGGACGCGCGCGTCGAGGACTGCGTCAACGCGGTCGGCGTGTTCGTCAACACGGCCTCCAGCGCCCTGCTGGCGCGCGTGGCGGGCCTGACACCGAGCGTTGCCGAGAACATCGTCGTGCACCGCGACGCGAACGGCCCGTTCATGCGTCGCCGCGACCTGCTGAAAGTGCCGCGCCTCGGCGAGAAGACCTTCGAGCAGTGCGCGGGCTTTCTGCGCATCGCCGACGGCGACGAGCCACTCGACGCCTCGTCGGTGCACCCGGAGGCCTACCCGGTGGTCGAGCGCATCGTCGGCATGAGTGGCCGCGACGTGAAACAGATCATCGGCGACGGCGCCTTCGTGCGCAGCCTCAAGCCCGAACAGTTCACCGACGAGCGCTTCGGGGTGCCGACGGTGCGCGACATCCTCAAGGAGCTGGAGAAGCCCGGACGCGACCCGCGCCCCGAGTTCAAGGCCGCGCAATTCGCCGATGGCGTCGAGGACATCAAGGACCTGCAGGTCGGCATGATCCTCGAAGGCGTGGTCAGCAACGTCGCTGCATTCGGCGCCTTCGTCGACATCGGCGTGCATCAGGACGGCCTGGTGCACATTTCCGCGCTGTCGACCAGCTTCGTCAAGGATCCGCGCGACGTGGTCAAGGCAGGCGACATCGTCAAGGTGAAGGTGCTGGAGGTCGACGTGCCACGCAAGCGCATCGCCCTGACCTGCCGTCTCGACGACGTGCCGGGCGACAAGCCTGCGCGCGAGTCGCGCGGCGAAGCCCGCAGCGACGGCCGTGGGCCGCGCGGCGCGCGTCCGGGCGCGGGCCGGCCGGCGACGGTCGCCGCCCCGGCCAACAACGCCCTCGCGGACGCATTCGCGCGCGCACGCGGACGCTGAGCGCGCCGCCCCGCCGCCGTCGGCGCATGCCGGCGGTGGGGCCGGCCGTGAGGTCGCGGCCACCGGGTCCGGAACGGCGACCGCCGGGACGCCTCAGGGCCCGACGCATCCGCGCGCGGTCCCGTATGAACACGCCTTCGCGCGCCTGTCGGGAGTACGCCCGCCCCAGGCCGCGACGGCCGCCACCTGAAATGGGCCCGCCCGATTCGCGTCCGCTTGATGTCGTGCCTGTTGTTGTGGGTGCATCCGCCAACAGCTCGCTTGCGCGACGCGCGGATAGCCGTATGGCGACCCCACCCAAGATCAGGCAGGTGACGCATGTTCATGCACAACAAAAAGCTCCAGTACACGGTCCGTGTGCAGGAGAGCAATCCGCAGCTGGCAACCCTCATGCTCGAGCAGTTCGGCGGCCCGCAGGGCGAGCTCGCCGCGGCGATGCGCTATTTCACCCAGGCGCTGGCCGAGGATGATCCGGGCCGCAAGGATCTGTTCTTCGACATCGCGACCGAGGAGCTGAGCCATCTGGAGATCATCGGTTCGATCATCACCATGCTCAACAAGGGCGCCAAAGGCGAACTGGCCGAAGGCATGGACGAGATGGCCGAGATGCGCAATCTCACCGGCAACAGCACCAGCCAGACCCAGGCGATCCTCTATGGCAATGGGCCCGCACTGGTGAACTCGAGCGGCGTGCCGTGGACCGCGGCCTACGTCGACACGATCGGCGAGCCGACCGCCGATCTGCGCTCCAACATCGCTGCGGAAGCACGCGCGAAGATGGTCTACGAGCGGCTGATCAACGTGACCGACGACCCGGGCATCAAGGATGCGCTGACCTTCTTGATGACCCGTGAGATCGCCCATCAGAAGGCGTTCGAAAAGGCGCTCTACTCGATCACGCCGAACTTCCCGCCCGGCAAGCTGCCCGGCCATCCGGACTTCACCGACGTCTACTACGACATGTCGCACGGCGGCGATGTCGCCGCGTCGTGGAATTCCGGCGAGCTGTGGACCAGCGTCTCCGAGCGCGAGCTGCAGGCCGCCGTGGATGGTGGCGACGGCAGCGCCTCGGTCGGGCTCAAGAAGACCGAAGCGGCCGCGGTCGAGGCGTTTGCGGCGCGTACGGCGTCGGCGCCGGACGCCAATCCCGTAACCGGCGCCGAGCTCGGTGCGGGGCCGGGCGCCGGAGCGGTCCTGCGTTGACGGCAACGGGCCACGCTTGCACTGCCTGCGTGGCCCGGCTTCTTGCACGGCACCCGAGACCCGGATGACCGTGCGCACCGCGCTGCTGATCATCGACATGGTCAGCCCCTTCGACTTTCCCCGGGGGCCAGCGCTGCGTCGTGCAGCGCTCGCGATAGCGCCCCGGCTCGCCGGTCTCAAACGCAGGATCAAGCGCGCCGGCGGCCTGTGCATCTATGCCAACGACAATTTCGCCGACTGGACGAGTGATTTCGACGCGCTCGTCCAGCTCGCCAGGCAGTCGCCGGGGGGCGAGGTGCTCGAGGCCGTGATGCCCGAGAGCGATGACCTGCACGTCCTCAAGCCGCGACACTCCGCGTTCCACCAGACCGCGCTCGAGTCGGTACTCGGTGCGGAAAAGATCAACCGGGTGCTGGTCAGTGGAGTCGCCACGGAATCGTGCGTGCTGGCGACCGCGCTGGATGCGCGGATCCGCGAGTTGGAGGTCGCGGTGATCTCCGACTGCGTCGCCTCGAGCGGTGCAGCGCGGCGTACGGACACGCTCTCGGTACTTCGCTACAGCGAGATCCCGGTCATCAGTGCCGCGCGTGCGCTGACGGCGCCGGCCCGTTAGACGGACGGGCGCCACATTGCTCAGCCCTTCTGGGCCAGGTGATTGCGGACCGCCTCGGCCATCGGCCCCGCGGCCTCTACCGCTTCCCGCAGCTCGGCGCGGGTTACCCCCAGGGCCTGGGTCCAGTAGTCGAGCTCGTAGTCTTCGCTCAGGTTGATGCGGTCGCGGTCGGGCGAACCGGTATTGCGCTTGTCGTCGCTCATGTCCGATCTCCTCGCAGAGTGCCGCCACGGTGTGACCGCCTGCGTCGCGGTTCCGTGAATCGTTCGGCGCGGCGCTACGTCGACCTGCGGCGCCGCCACGTGACGATCTGGCCGACGATCGCGGTGACGAGGATGCACGCGTTGGTGACGATGAATACCCAGTCGCCGACCATCGCGCTGTAGGTCAGGAAGCCGACCGAGGCCGCGATCTGGCCGACGAACAGCCAGCGCGAAACGCCACGGGCGCTACGGTCACGGAGCTGGGTCGCGATCTGCCGGATGAGCGTGGCGAGGAGGATGGCCGAAGCGGCCCAGCCGATGACTTCAGGTGGCATACGCATCTGTTCCGGAGTCGAGGGAAGCCGCCGTCACGCACCGGGGCGTGCCGGCAGCAGCGGGAGTCTGCGTTGCAGGGCGTCAAGGCGACCGCAGATTCGCTCGCGGCGTGGCGTTACTTCAGCGCCCGGCGCCGTCCGACAGCGAGATGCGGCCTCGTGATGCAGGCCGGAAAGCATCCCAAGGATCAAGGCCGGTTGGCCGCCCGGCACGGTGGACCGCTCGCACAAAGCGATCGATTCGGGCGTGGCCACTCAATCCACAGGACAACGAACTTCGTGGCTGGACCGGGATCGCGCCTACCGCGACGCCGGGCGTGCACTGACGCGCTTCATCGCACGCTTGCCCGGGCTACGCCGCGTAGCAATCCCTGTGGCGGCGTACACACTGGTTTGATGGCCAGCCGCACTGCCCCGTCTGGCCTGTGCCGTTTGCGGCCGCGACTTTTTCGCGGCGGATTGATCGGGCAAGCGACACGCTGCCTGCGGTCACCGAACCATGGAGCGCGACATGCATCATTCCTGCAGATGGCTTGTTCTGGGCGCGGCCCTCGGTCTGGGCGCGTGCAAGGGCGGCACGGCCGATCCGCCGCTGCAGCCGCCGGGCGCGGAAGAGTCGTCGCGCACCGGTGTGCTCGAAGCGGGCGCCAAATTGCTGCAGGCCGAGGGCCCGGCCGGAAAGATGGACATCTACGTGGTCGGCTTCCATCCGATGAAGGACGCGCCGGACCAGCAGATGGAGGCGCATCACTACTGCCGCCAGGTCAACGAGGATTTCGCGCAGTGCACCCTGTTCGACGGCAACGCCGGCGACGCCAACCTGACCGGTATCGAATACATCATTTCCGAGCGGATCTTCGAGACCCTGCCGGCGGACGAGCGCGCGTTCTGGCATCCGCACAATGGCGAGATCCTCTCCGGCCAGCTCGTCGCGCCGGGCCTGCCCGAGGCGGCGGAGCGCGAGCTGATGCGTTCGAAGATCAACAGCTACGGCAAGACCTGGCATACCTGGCATACGCGCCACGGCACCCAGCCGGGCGATGCGATGCCGCTGGGGCCGGCGCTGCTGGCCTGGTCGTTCAGCCGCGATGGCGAAGTCGATCCGGCGCTCGTGGCCGCGCGCGACGCGCGCCTCGGGATCGACACCGCCCGGATCCGTGAAGACCGGCAGTCGCTGCGCGAGGGCGCACGTCCGCAATCGGGCGTCGACGCCCTGCGCGCGCACTTCCCCGACGCAACGCCGATCCCCGGCGTCGTCGACATTGCGTCGGGTCATGGCCCCGAGCAGCCCTGATCGCTACGGCCAGCGTCACCGCATGGCCAGGGCACAGACAAACCCGCTGGCGACGCGCCCATGGCTGCCGCCTCGCCCGGGTCGCCTTGGGGCGGTCGCCTTCGACCGGGCCGGTGGCGAGGGCTGCCCGGGCGGTGCGGGCGGCACGACCTGCACGCCTGCACGCCGCTGATACGGGAGGCTTGCCAGCCTCGAATCCCCTCGCCTCGACCGGAGCACGTCATGCCCTTGCCGCCCTCAGCCGACAACCCGATCGACCACGACCTGGAAGACACCTTCCCGGCCAGCGATCCCCCCGCCCACTCGACGCCTTCGGGGCAGCCGCGCCCGGGTGAGGGCCGTCAGCTCTCCGACACGGCGTGGATCGATCTGTATCGCATCGACACCTCGGCCCGGGGCGCAGAGGAAGCCACCCTGGGCACGATCGCCGATCTGGCCGAAACGGGGGAACTGCTGTTCGGAACGTCGCCCGCGCTCGCCCTGCTCCAGCATCTCGCCGATGGGGGTGGTTCCGCGCCCCGGGTCTGCCTGGTCAGTGGGCGCGTCGAGCTGGCGCGACTGGACACGTTCGCGGTCAAGCCCGCCAGCGGTCAGCCGCGCGCATCGATGGAAGCGCAGAGCCCGCTTGATGACGATGCGCCGGCAACGCGACCCGGCCGCCTGGTGCCGAGTGCGCTGTCCCCGGCCGATCGGGAAGTGTTCTGGGACGCGGGGCATCCGGACGCGGGCGCGCTGAGCATCGTCTCGCGCACCGTGTTCAACCTCGACCCGCGATTGCTCGCATTGATGCCGGGCGCGGAACCGGGCGGATCGCCGCGGGACTGAGATCGCCGCAGATCGCGCGCACCGGCCGGCGCCCCGCCCCCGGCGCTGTACGGCCGCGCCGAAGGATCCCTATCCCACCATCGCGGCGAGCAGGCCCTCACGATACCGACGGGAGCACGGCACCACCGCACCGTCGTGCAGGTGCAGGCGCGCATCGCCACTGTCGAGCGGTTCGATCGATGCGATCCGGTGCAGGTTGACCAGATGGCTGCGGTGGACGCGCAGGAATCGCGCAGGGTCGAGACGGGACTCGAGTTCGGTCAGCGTGATGCGCAACGGGTAGACCTTGCCGCGTACGTGCAGGTCGGCGTAGTTGCCCGCGGCCTGCACCCGCTCGATGTCGTCGGCGGCCACCAGGAACTCCCGCCCCAGCTTGCGCACGACGAATCGGCTGGGCCGCTCGACCGGCTCCACCGGCGGGCTGTCGTCGTCCGGCGCCGACAGCAGGCTCGCCTCGCCCTGCAGCCGGCGTACCAGCGCCCGATAGACATGCAGCAGCACCAGTCCAAGGAACGTGCGCGCGTCCTTCATGTACTCGTAGCCGAAGGCGTCACCGAATACATAGATCTCGCCATGCCAGGCATAGACCAGCTTGCGCATGCCGACCATCAGGCCCACGTGCGCCAGCGACCAGACGAGGCTTGCAGCCAGGTACAGCGGGAGTCGGCGCGCGATGTTGTCGAGATGGACCGGCCAGCGCGCGGTGAATGCAATCAGCGGCGGGACGAGCAGCAGCACCGCGATCGCGCTGCTGGTCTCCCAGCTGGCGATCTCCCAGGCGGCGAAATCGAGACCGGCGCGGTCCACGTCAATACGCGCCGTCGCGGTGTTGCCGATTGCCGAGAGGGCGCAGCTGAGCAGCCAGTATCCCACTTCGAAGGGGCGGCGGATGGCGAGGAAGCGTTCGGCGCCATGCGGCGGCGGGGCGGACTGGGCTGACATCGGCGCATTCTAGGTGCGGGCTGTGGCGCGGTCGTTCCCACCCGTCCCTGCGATCCGGCGGTTCGTCCCTGCGCGGGCGCCATCGGCCCCCGCCGCCAGCGGGGCGGCCTGCCCGCGTGCACGGTGGCAGGCACCTTGACTGCATGGCTGCACGGATGGAACGACGCCACGACATCGACGCCCTGCGCGTGATCGCCCTCGCGCTGCTGGTCCTCTATCACGTGGGCATGGTCTACGTGGTCGACTGGGGCTTCCACATCAAGAGCCCTGACCTGCTCGGCTGGGTCGAGTGGCCGATGGTGCTGGTCAATCGCTGGCGGATGTCGCTGCTGTTCCTGCTCTCTGGTATCGCGCTGGGCCTTGTGCTGGCGCGTCGTACGCCGGCGCGCCTGCTGGTGGAGCGCAGCTGGCGGCTGCTGTTGCCGCTGGCGTTCGGGATCGCGACGATCGTGCCGGTCCAGGCCTGGTGCGAGGCGCGCATGCTCGGCACCTTCGACGGCGGCTTCGGCAGTTTCCTGCTGCGCTACCTGCAGTTCCGTCCGTGGCCGCCCGGCAGCTTCACCGGCGCCGAGTACGGCTTCACTTGGAACCATCTGTGGTACCTGCCGTATCTGTGGGTGTACAGCGTCGCAGTCCTCGCCTCGCTGCCATGGCTGCGCATCGCTGGCGGCCCGGCGCTTGCCGACTGGCTGACCACACGCGGCCGGTGGCTGCTGTGGACGGCGCCGCCGCTGTGGTTGCTGGTGGCCCTGCTCATGCTTGCGCCGAGGTTTCCCACCACGCACGCATTGCTCGGCGACTGGTTCAGCCACGCCAGGTACTTCCCAGTGTTCGTCTTCGGTGTGCTGATCGCCCCGCGCCGCGCCATATGGAGCGCTCTCGTCGCCCGTCGCTGGGCCCTGAGTGGGCTGGCCGTGGCCAGCGCGTCGGTTTACATGGCCCTGCGGGCGGTCGGGCGCCTGCTCGAGACCGGCGCTGCGACGATGGAGAGTGTGGAATGGCTGGTGCCGCTGGCGGCCTGGAAGCTCGTGTCGGTATCGGCGCACGCGCTGTATGGCTGGACCGCCCTGCTCGCCCTGCTGGCCTGGGGCGCGCGAAGCTTGAACCGACCCTGGCCCGGCCTGCGCTATGCCAGCGAGGCGGTGTATCCGTGGTACATCCTGCACCAGAGCCTGATCGTGCTGGCCGCGTACTGGCTGATCCCGCTTGGCCTCGGACCGGTCCGGGAGCCGCTGCTGGTCCTGGCCTGCACCATCGCCGGATGCGCGGTGCTCCACGAGCTGGTGATCCGCCGCGTGCGTTGGATACGTCCGCTGTTCGGACTGCCTGCGCGCCATGCGGCGACGGCCAGCGGACGCATCCCCCCCGCCCCGGCAAACGGGATCGCATGATTCACCGCGTCGGGCAGGACCCAAATGCAGAACGCCCCTGCGCAGGCAGGGGCGTTCGCGTCGAGCAGGTGCCGATCAGCGCTTGGCGACGGCGTCCGGGTCGGCGTCACGGGCGAGGAACTGCGTGGTGACCGAAGGCAGATGCTCGAGCAGCCACTGCGCCATCTCTTCCTCCTGCTTGAGGATGCCGCGACAGACCCGCGCGGTTTCCGCATCCCCCGCGGCCTCTGCGGCGGCGATGAGCGTGGTGTAGGTGGCGATCTCCAGCGTTTCGAACACGTAGCCGGCCATTGCGCCCTTGACCACCTCATCGGACGCCACCGATCCGCCCACCGCCTGTCCAAAGGCCGCAAGCCGGCCCATGACGTCCTTGACCACCGACGGCTTCTCGCCAAGCCGCTCGAAACACGTCTCCAGCAGCTCGCGCTGGCCCTGGGTTTCTCCGATGTGCTGGGTGATACGCGCTTCCAGCTCCGGATAATGCTTGATGCGCGCGGCCTGAGCCTTGAGCATCTGCTCGGCCTGCTGTTCCATCGCATGCGCATCCCGCAGCCAGTGGATGTAGTTCTTCATCACCTCGGTCATGAGATCTCCTTCCTGTGCTTGGATTGCCTGGCAGACTTGCCGATCAGTCGAGAATAAGCAGCGGACCGGCCTCGCCAGCGTGAAGTCAGCGCCTCCGCGTCCGCCATGGCCCGGAAAAACGCTGCAGACGCAGGCCATACCTGCAGGCGGTTGCCTACCAGCGCAGGGCGAATACCGCCCGGTCACCCTCGCGCGCGAGCGCCACGTCGAACCCGCGGGCCTCGATGCTACGGGCGATGCGCACGCACTCTTCCTCGCTCAGCTGGGCAGCGTCGATATCCGATTCGAGGCAGTGCCTGGACTCGCGCGCCGCGGCTTCGGCCTGCCGCAGGATGTCGGCTACGACGAACTCCGCCACATGGCGTTGTGCGGGTCCGGCCAGCGAGCGTGCGTCGTCCGCATTGAAGCCGCGCATTGGTTGCGAGGTCATCGCGTTCTCCCGACTGGTGACTGTCGGGTCCTGTCTATCCGCCCGGGCACGGCGCGCACGTCAAAACGGCGCGGTCAGCTTGGTGGAGGAATGCTTTCGCCCGCTGTCGGGCGAGTGCCGGACGCGGCCGGATCAACGGGCATGCCGCGCCAGCCGCTGAGACAGTGCGCCGCTGCCCCAGGCCACGAGCGCGGCCGGCACTGCCAGCACGGAGGCATACAGCAGCCCGGCGATCATCAGCGCTGATGCCCCTGCAACCGAGACCACGACGGGCACCTGGGCAAGCATCACGATCGCGCCCCAGAGCCAGGCGCGCGAGGGCGCGATGGCGCCCAACGCCGCGGACAGCGCCAGGGCGCCGGGAAAGGCCATCGTCCAGAACACGGGCGCATCCCAGGGTTCGACGCCACCGGATGCGGCGGACACCATCGCCCAGTACCCGAGGCCGCCCACTGCGGCCAGCGCTGCTGCAACCCACCCACGCGATCCAGGCATCCTCTACTCCTCGCTGTACAGGGCTCCAGCAAACACAGCGCGGCGGAACACCGGATGAGTCGCCCGCAGACGATCGAGGCCTGCCCGCGCAATCGGCACGGACGCGGCACAGCCGCACAAACCCGCCTCAGGCTGCGCGCGTACGCCGGGCACGCTCCAGATGCACGAGCAGCAGCGAGATCGCAGCCGGGGTCATGCCCGGAATCCGCTGCGCCTGGCCGACGGTCAAGGGCCGCACCTGGGCAAGCTTCTGGGTGATCTCGGCCGACAGGCCGCGCACCTGCGCGTAGTCGAAGCCGTCGGGAATGGCCGTCGTTTCCTGGCGCTGCTGACGTTCGATCTCGACGCGCTGACGCTCGAGATAGCCGGCGTACTTCGCCTCGATCTCGACCTGTTCGGCGACATCCGCCTCGGCCACGCCGGGGCCCAGCGCCTGCACCCGCATCAGGTCCGCATAGCCGAGCTCGGGGCGACGCAGCAGGTCGATGCCATTGCTTTCGCGGCGCAGCTCGATACCGAGCGTGGCGACCGCATCGCGGCCGATCGCGTTCTGTGGCGAGGCCCAGATCCCGCGCAGTCGCGCGGTCTCGCGTTCGATGGCCTCGCGCCGCCGCTCGAAGCGCTGCATGCGCGCATCGTCGACGAGCCCGAGGCTGCGGCCGACGTCGGTCAGTCGCAGGTCCGCGTTGTCCTCGCGCAGCTGCAGCCGGTATTCGGCGCGGCTGGTGAACATGCGATAGGGCTCTTTCGTGCCGTGGGTGATCAGGTCGTCGACCAGCACGCCGATATAGGCCTGGTCGCGGCGTGGACTCCAGGCATCGAGACCCCGCACCTGGCGCGCGGCGTTGACGCCGGCGAGCAGCCCCTGCGCGGCGGCTTCCTCGTAGCCGGTGGTGCCGTTGATCTGCCCCGCGAAGTACAGGCCCGCCACCGCGCGTGTCTCGAGCGTGGCCTTGAGGCCGCGCGGATCGAAGAAGTCGTATTCGATCGCGTAGCCGGCGCGGGTGATGTGCGCCTGCTCGAAGCCGACGATGCTGCGCACGAGCTCGAGCTGCACGTCGAACGGCAGCGACGTCGAGATGCCGTTGGGATAGATCTCGGCGACGTCCAGCCCCTCGGGCTCGACGAAGATCTGGTGGCTGGACTTCTCGGCGAAGCGCACCACCTTGTCCTCGATCGAGGGGCAGTAACGCGGCCCGATGCCTTCGATCTGGCCCGAGTACATCGGCGAGCGATGCAGGGCGCCGCGGATGATGTCGTGGGTGCGCTCGGTGGTCTGGGTGATCCAGCACGGCACCTGGCGCGGATGGTCGTCGCGGCTGCCCATGAACGAGAACACCGGGCGCGGATCGTCGCCGGGCTGTTCGACCATCGCGGCGTAATCGAGCGTGCGGCCATCGATGCGCGGCGGCGTGCCGGTCTTGAGCCGGTCGACCACGAAGGGCCGCTCGCGCAGGCGCGCGGCCAGCGTCGTCGCCGGTGGATCTCCGGCGCGGCCGCCGGCGTACTGGGTTTCGCCGACGTGGATGCGCCCGGCCAGGAAGGTGCCCGCGGTCAGCACCACGGCCCGGGCGTCGAAGCGCAGCCCGGTCTGGGTGATCGCGCCGCGGACCACGTCGCCGTCGATGACCAGATCGTCGACGGCGGACTGGAAGATGGTCAGGCCCGGCTGGGCTTCGACCGCACGGCGCACGAAGGCGCGATAGAGGTTGCGGTCGGCCTGGCAGCGCGTCGCGCGCACCGCCGGACCCTTCGATGCGTTCAGACGGCGCCACTGGATCCCGGCGGCATCCGCCGCGCGCGCCATCACTCCGCCGAGGGCGTCGATCTCGCGCACCAGGTGGCCCTTGCCGATGCCACCGATCGCAGGGTTGCAGCTCATCACGCCGATCGTCTCGACGTTGTGGGTCAGCAGCAGGGTGCGGGCGCCGGCTCGCGCAGACGCGAGCGCGGCCTCGGTGCCCGCATGGCCGCCGCCGACGACGATGACGTCGTAGCTGGGGAAGTCGTTGCGCATGCGCGGATTATCCGCGAGATCGGGGCCGACCGGTGCCAACCGCCACAGTTGGCACAGTTTCTGCGTGGATGTCGGGGCACCCGCTGCGGCCAGCGTCGATCAAGGGGGACGCGGCCGGAATTGGAACAGGGCCGGCCAGGTACGCAGCGGGGAAGCACGGGGCCGGATGTCGGGGGACATCCGGCCCCATTTTTTTTCCGCGGGCATCGGCGCGGGGAAGCCCTGGATCAAGAGTCGACGCCCGGCGGAGACGGAACAGGGGGGATCCGGTATCCCCCGCCGGGCGTCGACAGTCAGTGTGACCTTTTCGTCGGAAACCGACGCTGCCGGTCACGCATGCGCAGCTTGTCCCGTGACCCGCAGACGCGCAAGCGTCAAAGCGGCTCGACTTCCCGGTGTGTGACGCTCGTCCTTCTTTCGCCGCGCGGACCCTGGCGAGGCGCCTGCAGCACCACGGGCGCGCGGTTCTGCGGCGCCGCCTGTGCGGGACGCTGAAGCACCGGCGGGGCCGCGGCCTGGCCGGACCCGATCTGCTGGGCCGGCCGTGGCGGACGGAACCCTCGGCGGGGGCCGGCGCGATGTTCGCCGTCGCCACGGGAAGGACGGTCACCCCGTCCGTCCGGGCGACCGGGGCCAAGGCCGTCGCCACGCGATGGCGGGCGACCCTCGTTGTTTCCACCACCGGGACGCCCGTCCCCCCACCAGCCGGGCCGGTCCGGGCGGCCGTTGCCGTCCCCCGGGCGACCGGGACGTCCGCTGTTCCAGCCGGGCCGGTCGGGACGCCCACTGCCCTCGCCCGGACGCCCGGGCCGGTCGGGCCGCTCGCTGCCCGGACCGCCGGGACGGCCGTGACCGGTGCCCGGGCGGTCCGGGCGCTCGGGCCGCGCGTGCTCGTAGGGTGGACGGCCATTGTGCGGCGGGCGGTATCCGGGGCGTCCGGGGTAGACGGGCTGCACGATGATCGGCGGCGGGCGGTAGTAGCCACCGCCGTAGTAGCCGTAGGGATAGCGGTTCCACGCGTCGTAGCTACCAGGGACGCCATAGCCGGCGCCACGGTACACGCCGTAGCCACGTCCGTAGCCGAGGGTGCCGTAGGGCGCCCCGTAGTAGTAGTCGCCGCTGCCGCCGCGGTAACCATAGGTCGTACAACCGGCGAGCGTCATGCACGCGACGAGCAGAAAGGCCTTGCGGATCATGGCGGTCACCTCGGTGGATCAGGCGGCCAGAATCCGCCGGCCGCATTGAATCCGCCCTTAAGCGGAGCTGCCGCGCAGCGGGCGCGCCCGGCGCCGGTGATTCCCGGCGGTTGCTCCGTTACGCTTGCCCGATGATGGACCCGATACCACCGCCGACCGCGGATGACGTGCTTGCCGCGGCCGCCCGCATTGCCGGCCATGCCCACGTGACCCCGGTACTGCACGCACGCACGCTCGACGCTGCGGCGGGCTGTTCGCTGCACTTCAAGGCCGAACATCTCCAGCGCGCGGGCGCATTCAAGTTCCGCGGCGCCTGCAATGCGGTGGGATCGCTCGATGCCCAGGCCGCCCGGCGCGGCGTAGTCACGCATTCATCGGGCAACCACGGCGCCGCCCTGGCGCTGGCGGCCGCGTCCCGCGGCATCGGGTGCCACGTGGTGGTGCCCGAGGGCGCGGTAGCGACAAAACTGGCCGCAATCGCCTCCTATGGCGCAGTGCTGCATCGATGCGCGCCCACGCTGGCCGCGCGCGAGGCGCTCTGCGAACGGCTGCGCGTGCAGACCGGCGCGACCCTGGTCCATCCCTATATCGACCGCAACGTGATCGCCGGCCAAGGCACGGCCGCACTGGAACTGCTGCAGACCGAGGGTCCGCTCGATGTCCTGGTGGTCCCGGTGGGCGGCGGCGGCCTCGCCGCGGGCACCGCGCTGGCGATCGCGCACGCCGCGCCCGGCACGCGGCTGGTGCTGGCCGAACCGCGCGGCGCCGACGACACGCTGCGCTCGCTCCGGGCCGGCTGCCGCGTCGACGATCTGGCCCCCGATACCGTCTGCGACGGATTGCGCGGCCTGCTCGGCCTGCCGAACTTCGGGATCCTCCACCGGCATCGCAGCGGCGGGGCGCCGGTCGAGGTGATCGCGGTGGACGATGTGGACACGATCGCGGCGATGCGCCGGATCGCTGTACACACCAAGCAGCTCGTCGAACCCTCCTCGGCGATCGCGCTGGCGGCGGTGCTGGCCAACCGTTCGCGGTTCTCGGGCCTGCGGGTGGGCATCGTGCTCAGCGGCGGCAACGTCGATCCGGAGCGACTGCCATGGCAGTCGTGAGCGGCCCGGGGGCGCGATGACACGCAGGACACGCAGTCCGCTCGGCCGGCTGCTGCGCTGGTGCTTCTGGCTGACGCTGTTGCTGGCGGCGTGGCTGCTGGGCGTGGCCGCGTGGATCGTCCATGTGGGCAATCGCGACGATGCCGCGCCGGCCGACGCCATCGTGGTCCTCGGCGCCGCTGCCTACGACGCCCAGCCGTCGCCGGTGTTCGAGGCCCGCATCGACCATGGGCTGGACCTCTATCGCGCGGGCCATGCCAAGGTGCTGATCTTCACCGGCGGCTATGGCGGCGCGCGGGCGCGGTTCTCCGAATCCCAGGTCGCCCGCCGCTACGCGCTGCGACAGGACATCCCGGCATCGGCGATCCTGATCGAATCGCGGTCGCGCACGACGGTGGAGAATCTCGTCGAGACCCGGCGCCTGTTGCAGGACCACGGCCTGCAGCGGGTGATCGTGGTCAGCGATCCGCTGCACATGGCGCGCGCCTTGCGGGCCAGCCGGCGGCTTGGCATCGACGCCATCGGCTCGCCCACGCCATCGACACGTTTCCGCACCTTCCGGACCCAGCGCGAGTTCCTGCTGCGCGAGGTGTACTTCTTCCATCGCGACCTGTTCGAAGTGGTCAGGGAAGGAATCGGGTCATGACCGCCCATCCGCAGACCGCGGCCCGGGTGCTGGTCGAGGCGTATTACGCCGCATTCAATGCCGGCGATCGCGAGGCCATGCTCGCGCTGCTGGGCGACGACGTGGCGCACGACCTCAACCAGGGACCGCGCCAGACCGGTCGCGCCGCGTTCGCCGCCTTCATGCAGCGCATGGACGCCTGCTATCGCGAGCGGCTGGACGAGGTGGTGGTCCTGGCCTCGGCCGACGGCCGCCGCGCTGCGGCCGAATACGTGGTGCACGGGCAGTACCTCGCCGACGATGCCGGGCTGCCGCCCGCAAGAGGCCAGACCTACAGGCTGCCCGGCGGCGCGTTCTTCGGGATCGCGGACGGCCGGATCACCCGCGTCACCAACTACTACAACCTGGAAGACTGGATCGCGCAGGTGCGCTGAGCGCGCCCAGGCCGCCGGGACGCCCCGGTGGTGGGCGCGCGATCGGCATGCGCGAACCCGACGCAGAGGGCGTATCAACGGCGGCGATGGCCCTGCCCGATGCGCCAAGCGATGCGCCCTTTCAGCGCGCGGCCTGACCGTCGGCGACCAGGGTCAGACCTTCGCTGAGCAGCCAACGCGTCGCCATCACCCGCTGCGGCTGCGGTTGGTCCTTGAGCACATCGACCATGTGCCGGAAGGACCGGCACCGCGCCTGCCGGCTGTCGGGATCGGTGCCGGTCGCGGTCATCCCGATCATGAAGCCGTCGTGGAGCAAGGTGGCCGTCACTGCGGCCGCGCGCAGGACCTGCTGCGCGGCGGCGGGATCGAATGCCTGCGGCTGTCCCTGCAGGCCACTCAGCGCGACATCGGTGAAGGCGTTGGCGAAGCGTTCGCGGCTGGCAGGACCAAGCGTGTCGACGGTGCGCTGGAAGGCGGCGAGATCGCGGCGCGCGTCCGGTTCGAACAGGGCGCACAGGGCGGACGCCTCGGCCGGTTGCCGGGAAGACTGCAGCACAGCCTGGAACAGGGCATCGATCGAGGGCGCCGACGCGCGTCGCAGCACGTCACTGCCGGTCGCGAGCACCGCCGCGGGATCGAGCCGCGACAGGTCGATCTCGTACTGCTGTTGCGCGCTGACCATGCCGGGCGCGACGAGGGCGGCGCAGCACAGGGAAAGGGCGAGATATCGGCGCATCGCTGGGGCACTCCTGACCGGCACGGTGAGCGCGAGTCTAGGTGTGCGCGGCTGAACTCTGCCGGCGCGCCGCCTGCGGTCGTGCACCTCGCCAACACGCGCATGCGCATGGTCGGCAGGTGGGCTGCGGTGTATCGCCCGGTCTGGAGGGCGCGGGGTCACAGTGCGCGGTCCACCGCTTCTGCGCGCATCGCCGACGCGCAGACCGGCCTTCAGGTCAGGCCCGCTGCCGCACCGGCATGGTGAAGGACAGGCGGCCGCCGGGGCTGTCGAGCTCGGCGGTCAGCTGGCCGCCGTGCGCACGGGCGATTTCCCCGGCAGTGAAGAAGTTCCAGGCGTCCTGCCGCCCGACGCCTGCAGGTCGGACCAGTGAACCGCTGACCGAATCGAGCACGTGGACGGGCAGCGACAGTCCCGTCGCGCGCACATCCATCCGCAGGCGGTCGCCGGCGGTTCCGATGTCGACGCTGACCGTACTTTCCGCGTCGCTGTGGCGCAGCACATTGACCACGAGGTTGGCGAGCAGTTGGGCAAGCGGTCCGGGCGCACAGTCGACCGTGCCGTCGATGCGGCACTGGGTTGCGATCGGACGTCCCGGATGCTGCGCGGCCAGCCGGTTCAGCATGCGCGTGATCTCCGATGTCAGTGCCGCCGCCCCGACGGCGGTCAGCTCGGCGTCCGCGCTGATCTGGTCGTGGTTGAAACTGGCCAACTCGTCGATCACGTCCGCCATGCGCCACGCGCTGTGTTCGATGGAGCGCGCGAGCGCCATCGCCTCCTCGCCGAGGCCACGCGAAGCGCGCAACGCGTGCGCGTCCATGACCACGGCCTGCAGCGGATCGCGCAGGCCGTCACTGACCTCGCTGATGAACTGTTCGCGCGCGCCCGCAACATCGAGTGCACTGCGCAACGCCGACTGGCTGAGCTGCAGCCGGTCCACTAGTTCCAGTTCCGAGCCGATCAGTTGCGCAAACAGTTCGAGCATCTCGACCATCCCCCGGGCCTCCACGCTGGAAGGCGCTGGATCGATCGCACACAGGGTGCCGAAGAACTCGCCATTGACGGCGTAGAGCGGCACCGAGATGTAGCTCTCAAGCCCGTACCGCAGCGGCGTGTGATGGCTCGCGTAGACGGGATGCGCACTGGCATGTTCGAACACGACCGGGCGGCGGTGGTCGCGGATCTCGTTGCAGATCGTCGTCTCGAGCGGCAGCTCGCTGCCGGGCACCAGTCCGAAATCGATCTCGTCGCGCACCGCGCAGGTGATCCATTGCGTATCCGTCACCCGCGCCACTGCCGCGAACCGCAGGCCGGTGAGTCGGGTGACCACTTCCAGCAGCTTGGGGACGAACGCGATCCGGCTGATGGCCGCGACATCGGGGTGATCGGAGCCGTCCATCCTTGTCTCCCGCCGCGCCCCGGAAGCGGGCCATGGCCATTGTCGGCCATCCGTTGGCCGGGGGCCAAGACAGCGGTCGTCGCGGCGGCCGCGATCATCGGCGCGCATCGACGGTACCGCGACGAAGCTGCGTGGCGTGCAGAACCGGCAGGGTGCCTGCACGGCATCGACACGGCGCGCGCCATGCTCGCACAGCGCGGCCGCACTGCGCGGACGCCCCACACGTGAGGCATGACATGCACACCAACAAGACCGGCAACGAAGGCGCGTTCGCGGATCAGACCGCGCAAGGTGAATCCGACCACAGCGAAGGCCGCCGCAATCCGGGCCAGGGCAGCGAGCCGCTCGGCGGGCAAGACGGCGACGGCGGCCACGACGCCGACGGCAGCCCCTCCCGCCAGGGGCCGCGCCCGGGCAAGGGCTGACGCAGGCTGCGGCGTCGCCGGCTCAGCCGTCGCGACGCCGTACCGGAATCGCACTGGCCGGGAACCGTGCCAGCTCGCCGTCGGCCTCGCGGATCGGCGCGCCATGGGCCGGCGACCATGCCATCGCGGTGATCCACTCCCAGCTTGCCGGCAGGCCCGCCTCGGTGCGGAACTGCTCGTAATGCGCGGCTGCGGCTTCGAAGCGCGCACGCCCGGTCAGCGCGCGGCGACGGCTGGCAAGCGCATTGGTCGCGCCGGTCGCACGCTGCTCGCGCATCAGCGATTGCATGTCCGGATGCCAGTGCACGGCCACGTCGCGGTCGAGCACCGGATTGCGGAAGCCCGCGCGCATCAGCGCGTCGCCGAACTCGGCGATCGACGCGAACGGGCTGACGTGCGGCTCGGCGTCGGCGACGCCGAACGACTCGCGCAGTTCGATCAGCGTCTGCGGGCCGAAGGTCGACACCAGCAGCAGGCCGTCGGGCTTGAGCACCCGGCGGAAGCCGGCGAATGCCGCGGGCAGGTCCTCGACCCATTGCAGGCACAGATTGGAGAACAGCACGTCGACGCTGTTGTCGGCCACCGGCAGGGCGCGCAGATCCGCGCACACGCGATCGACGGGTCTGTGCAGGCCCAGCCGGTCACGCCAGCCCGTCCTCACGGGCGCCTGCTGCAGCATCGACAGCGAGAGGTCCATCGCGATCACGCGCGATTTCGGCCAGCGCTGGTGCATCGCCAGCGCTGCATGCGCCGGTCCGCTGCCGACGTCGAGCACGACCGCGGGCACGCGGTCGTCGAGGTATTCCAGCGATTCGAGCAGCTGGGCCTCGACGCCGCGCTGCAGCGCGGCGGCGGCGGTGTAACTGGCCGAGGCGCGCGAGAACGCACGGCGCACCTGCCTGGAATCGAAAACGGACATCATCGGTCTGCCGTGAACTGGAGCAGCCGCGCGGCAACCGCGTCGGCGTGGGTGAGGAACGGGGCGTGGCCGGCGTGTTCGATGGTCTCGGCGAGCGCACCCGGTGCCAGGGCTGCGGCGGCCTGCATCGCCCGCGGATCGACGAGGCGGTCGCGTCGGCCAGACAACCACAGGCTCGGCACGGTCAGCGACGGCAGCAGCGCGCGCAGATCGCTGCGCTCGAGCAGGCCCAGGCCATCGGCGAGGACATGCGCGGCCGGTTCACCGCGTGCGAACACCTCGGCGCGCAAGGCGCGCAGTTCGCCGCGGGCATCATCGGAGCCGAACGCCTCCAGCGCAAGAAAGCGATCGAGCGTGGCGCGGTAATCGCTGCGCAAGCCCCGGGCGAAGTCGCGGAAGATCTCCGCCGACATGCCGTGCGGCCAGTCCTCGCCGCGCACGAAGCGCGGCACCGCGCACAGCATGCCGAGCGCGGGGACCCGGTGCGGATGCCGCGCCGCCGCCTGCAGGGCGAACAGGCCGCCGAGCGACCAGCCCACCCAGGGCGCTGCCGGCAGCGCATCGGCCAACGCGTCGACGACGGGGCCCAGCGCGAGCGGCAAGGCGGCGTCGCGGCTCAGGCCGTGGCCCGGCAGGTCGACCAGATACAGCGTGCGCTGCGCCTGCAGGCGTTGGCGCAACGGCGCGAACACCCCGCCGTGCATCGCCCAGCCATGCAGCAGTACCAGCGGCGCGCCCCGGCCTGCCACTTCGATGTGCACTCCGTGCGGCATGTCCAATGTGCTCATGCGCCCCTGTCTCCCCGCAGCGCCCGGGTGCGCCGCGTGCTGCCAGCCGCGGGACGGGCGACGACGATCGCGAACGCGACGATTCCCAGCGCCACCACGACCGCGCCGAGCAAGGCCTGCCCGCGCGGCCAGGCTTCCTGCAGGAACAGCGCGCCGAGTCCGGCCGCGAACAGCAGCTCGGCAGCCTGCATCCCTTCGACCGCGCCCAGCGCGAGCGGATTGTTGCGGACCATGCCGGTCGCCTGGAAGAACAGGATCGTCGCGATCACGCCCGCGCCCAGCGCCACCCCGGCCGCCAGACCCAGCTGCGACATCGACGGCAGGCCGGCCTCGTACCAGGCGAAGGCCGCGACGGGTATCCACAGCGGCTGGCTGGCCAGCGTCATGCCGAACACGCGCTGCGTGGCATTGAGGTCTTCGCCGGTGCGCTCGAGATGCAGCAGCAGCAGGCGGTTGCCGAGCGGATATGCAACTGCAGCGGTCAGCACGCAGGCCAGCGCGATCCACCCGGCCCGATCGAGACCGCTGCCGCCGTAGCCCAGCTGCATCAGCAGCACGCCTGCCAGGATCATCGCCGCGATGCCGAGCGCCGCGCGCGGTATGCGCCGGCGCGCATCACGGTAGAGCAATGGCGCGCACAGCATCCCGGCGATCACGGTGAACTGGAAACTGCCGGCCACCAGCCACGCCGGGCCGCTGGACGCGGCGAACGTAAGCATGCAGCAGAACAGCACGAAGCCGATCGCGCTGCAGCGCAGCCATGCCCAGGGATGCGCGGCGATCGCGCGCAGCACCGGCGCGGTCCCGCCCTGCATCGGCATCAGCGGCAGCAGGAGCGGCAGGGTGATGAAGTAGCGCAGGGACGCGATCCACGCCCAGTGCCCGCCACCGCTCGCGCTGGCGCGGTTGAGCACGTAGGTCAGGCTGAAGAACAACGCCGAAGCGAGCGCGAGGCCGACCGCGAGCAGCGCGCGACGCGCCTCGGGTTGTGCGACGGTCATGGCCGTGTGCGGCGGGCCGCATCGGCGCATGCATCCCGCGCAGTGGCGAGCGCATCGACCAGCGCGTCGACGTCTGCATCGCCATGCGCGGCGCTGAGGGTCACGCGCAGGCGCGCCTGGCCATCGGGCACCGTCGGCGGGCGGATCGCCGCCACCCAGAACCCGGCGGCATCGAGCGCTGCCGACATCGCCAGCGCAGTGGCGTTGTCGCCGCAGCGGAGCGGCTGGATCGGCGTCTCCGACGGCATCAGGTCCAGCCCAAGTCGCAGCGCCCGTGCACGGAACCGCTGCACCAGCGCCGTCAGGCGCTCGCGCCGCCAGTGCTCGTGGCGCGCGATGCGCACCGCGGTCAGCGCCGCGCCTGCCACCGCCGGCGGCAACGCGGTGGTGTAGACGTAGGGCCGCGCGGTTTCGGCCAGGTGGCCGATCAGGTCCACATCGCCGGCGAGCACCGCGCCGCAGCCGCCCAGCGCCTTGCCCAGCGTGACCAGCCGCAAGGGCACCGCCTCCACGTCGAGTCGAGCCTCGGCGACGCTGCCGCGGCCATCGGGGCCGACGACGCCGATGCCGTGCGCATCGTCGACGTACAGCAACGCCTGCTGCACGCGCGCGACGATGGCCAGCTCGCGCAACGGAGCGATGTCGCCGTCCATGCTGAAGACGCCGTCGGTGGCGAGCATGGCCGCGCCTTCGGGCAGCGTGCGCAACTGGCGCAGCGCGCCCTGCGCATCGGCGTGTGGATAGCGGCGCAGCCGGCAGCCGGCGAGCCGCGCGGCATCGATCAGGCTCGCGTGGTTGAGGCGGTCCTGCACGCAGGCGTCGCCTTCGCCGAGCAGGCCCTGCACCACGGCGAGGTTGGCCGCGAACCCACTGCCGAACAACAGGGCCGCGGGCAGCTGCAGCCAGTCGGCGATCTCGCGCTCGAGCGCGTCGTGCAATGCGTGGTGGCCGCTGACCAGGTGCGAGCCACCGCTGCCGACCCCGTGCAGCGCCGCAGCGTCCTGCAGGGCCCCGGAGACCTGGAAATGCGACGCGAGGCCGAGGTAGTCGTTGCCGCAGAAGTTCAGCAGCCAGCGCGTGCTGCCGTCACTGCCGGCGACTTCGCTGCGCATGCCGTCGCGGCGCAACACCGTGCGCCGCACGCGGCGTGCCTGCAGCTGCGTGCGTGCCTCGCGTTCAGCGCGTGCGCGCGCGCGCAGATCGGGCCGGTCAAGCGCCACGGCCGGTCCCGATCACGAGCGCGCCCATCGCGATGGCCGGCAACATCAGCAGGCCATTGATCGCCACGCCGACGCGCGCCGGGCGCGGCAGCGCCATCTGCGCAGCATCGCGCGCATCGACTGCGCTCTTGTGCGCGAGCAGCGCGGCCGCGGCAAGCAGCGCCGCCGCAAAGCCCAACCCCGCGCCGGCGTCACGGCAGAACAGCAGCACCGCCCAGACGAGCACGCCGACAGCGGCGAGCCTGGCGATCGCCCAGGGCAGCGATTGCCGATGCCGCAGGGCGAGCACGAATCCGCTCAGGCCCACCAGTGCCAGCAGCAGGAGATAGGCCCAGCCCAGCGCCGGGATCACGCGGCGCAGCTCCGGGGATGCTGCGGCAGCTCGATGATGTCGTGGCCGGAGCCGCCGCCCGCATGGGCCGCGCCGTGCCCGTGTTCGGCATCCACACGCACCTGCATCGGGCGCAGGCCCAGGCGCGCGAAAAGGGCCATGTCACGTTCGGTGTCCGGATTGCCGGTGGTCAGCAGCTGTTCGCCGTAGAAGATCGAGTTGGCGCCGGCCAAGAAACACATCGCCTGCAGCTCGTCGCTCATGTCCTGTCGGCCGGCCGACAGCCGCACCATCGAGCGCGGCATCAGGATGCGCGCCACCGCGATCGTGCGGACGAAGTCGAACGGATCGATCTCCTGCGTGCCGTGCAGCGGCGTGCCTTCGACCTGCACCAGACGATTGATCGGCACCGAATCCGGATGCACCGGCAGGTTCGCCAGCGTGCGCAGCAGGCCGGCGCGCTGGCGGCCGGTCTCGCCCATGCCGACGATGCCGCCGCAACAGGTCTTGAGCCCGGCGTCGCGCACGTGTTCGAGCGTGGTGAGGCGGTCCTGGATCTCGCGGGTGTGGATGATCGAATCGTAGAACTCGGGATCGGTGTCGAGGTTGTGGTTGTAGTAGTCGAGGCCGGCTTCCTTGAGCGCGTGCGCCTGCTCGCCGGTCAGCATGCCCAGCGTGGCGCAGGTCTCCAGACCGAGCGCTTTGACCTCGCGGATCATCGCCGCCACCTTCGGCACGTCGCGGTCCTTGGGCGAACGCCAGGCCGCGCCCATGCAGAAGCGCGTGGCGCCGGCGGCCTTGGCCTGGCGGGCCTTCTCCAGCACCGCGTCGGTCTCCATCAGCTTGGTCGCCTGCACCCCGGTCTGGTAGCGCTGCGCCTGCGGGCAGTAGCTGCAGTCCTCGGGGCAGCCGCCGGTCTTGATCGACAGCAGCGTGCTGACCTGTACTTCGGCCGGATCGAAATGCTGGCGATGCACGCTCGCGGCGCGGAACAGCAGCTCGTTGAGTGGCAGCGCAAACAGCGCCTCGATCTCGGCGCGCGCCCAGTCGTGACGGACGGGCGCGGACTGGCCGGCGGCTTCGCGGGCGTGACTGACAACGGACATGGCGATCTACCGACGGTGAAGGCGTGACTGGCCCGGCAGTCTGGAAAGCATGCCCGATGCTGTCAACCTGGAGCCCCCGACGCAGGTTGACGGCCGCTGGCGACGCCTGCTGCGCAGCCTGCTGGCCACGCGATGCCTGGTGTGCCGAGAGGCGGGCATCGACGGTCGCGACCTGTGCGCCCCTTGCACTGCCGCGTTGCCGTGGATGCCGCACGCCTGCAGCCGGTGCGCCCAGCCGGTGCCGTCCGGCGATCCGTTGTGCGGACGCTGCCTGCGCCGGCCGCCCCCGCTGGGCGCCGTGGTCGCCGCGTTCGATTACCGCTTTCCGGTCGACCGCCTGTTGCCGCGCTTCAAGTTCCATCGCGATCTCGCCGCCGGGGCGCTGCTCGGCGATTGCCTGAGCCACGCGACGCAGCACGCCGAACGCCCGGATGTCCTCGTGCCGGTCCCGTTGCACGTCGCCCGCCTGCGCGAGCGCGGCTACGACCAGGCACTCGAACTTGCGCGCGTGCTGGCGCGCCGCCACGGCCTGCCCTTGCGCGCCGACCTGCTGCGCCGGGTGCGGGCGACCGCGCCGCAGTCACGGCTGGACGCAAAGGCGCGGCGACGCAATCTGCGCCATGCGTTCGCTGCCGCCGCATCGGGCGGCGCACCGGCCCACGTCGCCCTCGTCGACGACGTCATGACCACCGGCGCCACCCTGCATGCCGCCGCGCATGCCCTGCGGCGCGCGGGCGTCGCGCGTGTCGATGCCTGGGTATGCGCACGGGTGCGCTGAAGCGTGGATGCGGGTCGGCAAGCGGGTCCGGGCTTCGCCACGATGCCCACCGCCCCGTCCGCCGAGGCTGATCAGCCCGGCGCGAAACCTGTCGGCGGCAACGCGTAATCCGCGGCGATGCCGGCGAAGATCGCCATGCCGACCCAGTGGTTGTGCAGGAAGGCGCGGAAGCAGGCCTCCCGCTCGCGGTGACGCGCGATGACGAACTCCCAGACCACGAGCGCCAACGCCAGGCCCAGACCCAGCCAGTAGTAGGCGCCCAGCCCGGCCTCGCGGCCAACCAGCGCCAGCGCGACGAACGCCAGTGCATACAGCACGCCCTGGGCGACGAGATCGAGGTCGCCGAAGAGGATCGCAGTCGACTTCGACCCCGCGCGGATGTCGTCCTCGCGGTCGACCATCGCGTACCAGGTGTCGTAGGCGGTGGTCCAGAAGATATTGGCGACGAACAGTACCCAGCCGATCGGCGGCACCGTGCCCTGCACCGCCGCGAACGCCATCGGTATTGCCCAGCCGAACGAGATGCCCAGATACACCTGCGGCAGATAGGTGTGGCGCTTGAGATAGGGATAGCTTGCCGCGAGGAAGACACCGACGACGCTCATGGCGATCGTCAGCGGGTTCATCGTCAGCACCAGTGCGAAGGCCACCAGCATCAACACCGCGAACAGCAGCAGCGCCTCGCGCCCGCGGACCGCGCCGCTGGCCAGGGGGCGGTCCTTGGTCCGTTCGACGTGCGGGTCGAGCCAACGGTCGGCGTAGTCGTTGATCACGCAGCCGGCCGAGCGTGTCAGCCAGACGCCGGCGCTGAACACCGCCAGGGTCCACAGCGGCGGCACGCCCTCGGCGGCGATCCACAACGCCCACCAGGTCGGCCACAGCAACAGCAGCCAGCCGATCGGCCGATCCCCGCGCATCAGCTTCCAGTACTGCCGCAGGCGCTCACGCCGGGGCGGTACGGCGGGTTGGGCGAAACGTTCGTAGTCGTGCATGGCTGCGGGGAGGATATCAGCGGGGCTGGAGCGGCGCGGTGGTCAGCACCTCCGGGAACGGCCCGCGGCCCGTGTCGGCCCTCCTCTCTTCCTCAATCCGGGCGCGATCAAACCGCGCCGGATCGAAGGTCGCGAAGTGGTCGCCCAGTGGCCGTACTTCGCCGGGTTCGACCGCCCCCTGGGCAAGCCCCACTTCGACCTCATGGCGACCGGGCGCATGCCCCCGGAGACCCACGACGCCAGTCGGCACAGCCGTGATCCGCTGGGCGGCGACCGAATGGCGCTGTCGGACCGGAAACACTCCGATCTCCTGAGCCCTGGGTTCACTGCGGGTTTCACGACTTCACCGCGGGCGACACACTATGGCTGTTCGCCCGTCCGCCCGCCTTGCCGGACATCGTGGCGAACGTGGCGCATCGGCGCGCCTGCCGGGACAACTTTTTTCGGGGACTCACGATGCGCATTCTGGTTTGCGGCGGCGCCGGCTACATCGGCAGCCATATGGCGAAGTGGCTCGGCGCACATGGCGCCGAGGCCGTGGTGCTGGACAACCTGTCCACCGGCCATCGCGAGGCAGTGCGATTTGGCAGGTTGATCGAGGCGGATCTGCTCGATCCCGCATCGCTGGACACGGCGTTCGCGCTGGGCCCGTTCGATGCGGTGATGCATTTCTGCGCACGTTCGCTGGTGGGCGAGTCGGTGCAGAAGCCCTACGACTATTACGACAACAACGTCGTCGGCACGCTCAACCTGCTGCGGGCCATGCAGCGGCATGGCGTGGGGAAGATCGTGTTCTCCTCGACCGCTGCGATATTCGGTGAGCCGGTGTCTGCACGCATCAACGAGACGCATCCCAAGACGCCGATCAATCCCTACGGCGCCAGCAAGCTGATGGTGGAACGGGTGCTGGCCGACGCGGGCGCGGCCTACGGTCTGCGTTCGGTGTGCCTGCGCTACTTCAACGCGGCGGGTGCCAGCCCGGATGGCGACATTGGCGAGGCGCATACGCCCGAGACGCATCTGATTCCGAACGTGTTGCGTGCAGCCCTGGGCAATGGCGAGCGGCTGAAGGTATTCGGCGATGACTGGCCCACGCCCGATGGCACCTGCGTGCGCGATTACATCCACGTCGACGATCTGGCCCAGGCCCATTGGCAGGCGCTGGCATACATGGAGACACATGCAGGCGCGCACGCATTCAACCTCGGCAACGGCCAGGGATTCTCGGTGCGCGAGGTGATCACTGCGGCGGAGGCGGTGAGTGGCCACGAAATCCCCTGGGATATCGCGCCGCGACGCGCGGGCGATCCCGCTGTGCTGGTGGCCTCGAACGACCTCGCTCGCCGCGAGTTGGGCTGGACCCCGCGCTATACCTCGCTGCCCGAGATTATCCAGACGGCGTGGCGCTGGCATTGCGCGCCGACGTTCTGAGTCCTGACTGCTGGAGCGTGCCGGCTGGTCGGATTGCCCCGCGACCTCGACCATGCATCCGCCCCCGATGCGCCGCATCGCGTGTCGATGTGCGGCCGCCGCGCGCGCCCTCGATGCGGCGGCAAGCGCTGCCGCGCGGATGTGTGGGCATCAGTAGCAGCGCCAGCCGCCGACCGGCCCGGCTCGGGCCCGCGGGTGCATGGGATGCAGGAAACAACGCTCCGCTCCTACGAAACCGGCCCAAGCGAGGCCCTGGACATCGCCCCGGGAGGAGTGCGTAAGAGCTACCCCTCCCGATCCGCTTCCGGGGAGAAAAGCCTGGGCGTGGCGCAAGTTCTGGGGTGTAGCGTCCGGACGTCGGGCTACGCGGCGCCGCGGCTCGTGATCCACCAGCCCAGTGCGGCCAGAGCCAGCCCGCACAGCACGCTGGCGGCGATGTAGAGGCCGGCCATTGCGATGTCGCCCCGTCGCAGCAGCGCCAGGGTGTCCAGTCCGAACGCGGAGAACGTGGTGAAACCGCCCATGACGCCGACGAGGAGCATCACGCGTACGTCGGGGGTGAACCACTCGTGGCGGACGATGCCACCGGCCAGCAGGCCCGCGACGAAGCAGCCCAACAGGTTCACGGTCAGTGTGCCGAGCGGGAAGCGCAAGGACGTGGACGCATTAGCGCCAGCCAGCTGCAGCGTCCAGAGCGAAAGGCCGTAACGGCAGACCGAACCGAACGCGCCGCCAAGCGCGATGAGCATCAGGCGTTGCATGCACACGTGCGCGAATGCACAGGAGCGCGGGACTGCGGAGTGGCGGAACAGCAGCTGGTCTGCGGCATGGTGTCCTCGAATGCGAAGCGCAGCGGCCGCATGGAACATCGCAGAAGATGGCGCGCCTGGAGGGATTCGAACCCCCGACCAATGGCTTCGGAAGCCACTACTCTATCCGGCTGAGCTACAGGCGCACGGTGCAAGCGCCGCACCACGATCGTGGCGGGGCGGCCGCAGATTGTAGCGGAAACGGCCGGCGGGGAGAGATGCGTGATGGGCGCGATGGCGGTGGGGAGACGAAGGCGGCAGATCGCGGTCCCCGGCGTTACCGGGACGCCGGTGAAGGCGGTGGCAGGTCGCGGTCACGCCTTGAGCCCAGCGACGCGCAGTGCATCGTGGGCTTCGGCTGGCCCGCTTGGAACGCGCCCTCACCCCAACCCCTCTCCCGGGGGAGAGGGGCTTGAAGCGACGCTCTGGGCCCGCGCGGCGTGTCTTGTCGCCTGCCTGGGCCACAGCTCGCTTTCTTGCTCGTGCCTCGGCGACAACTCGTTCCCTACTGGGCGCGGCTCATGTCCGTGAGGGGGCACCGGCTGGTTGAGCGGAGTGCGGAGCCCTTCGGCGAGGTGGCGTTTGCCGGATCGGCTGGTGGGTCTGGCGCGCGGAACGCGCCCTCACCCCAACCCCTCTCCCGGGGGGAGAGGGGCTTGAAGCGGCGCTTCGGGCCCGCGCGGCGTGTCTTGTCGCCTGCCTGGGCCACAGCTTGCTTCCTTACTCGTGCCTCGGCGGCAACTCGTTTCCCTACTCGGCGCGGCTCATGTCCGTGAGGGGGAACCGGCTGGTTGACCGGAGTGCGAAGCGCTTTGATGAGGTGGCGTTTACCGCATCGGCTGGGATCTGGCGCGCGGAACGTGCCCTCACCCCAACCCCTCTCCCGGAGGGAGAGGGGCTTGAAGCGGCGATCGGGCGGGGCGCGGCGCGTCTTGTCGCCTGCCTGGGCCGCAGCTCCCTTCCTTACTCGCGCCTCGGCGGCAACTCGTTTCCCTACTCGGCGCGTCTCATGTCCGCGAGGGGGCGCCGGCTGGTTGAGCGGAGTGCGGAGCGCTTCGGTGAGGTGGCGTTTGCCGGATCGGCTGGTGGGTCTGGCGCGCGGAACGTGCCCTCACCCCAACCCCTCTCCCGGTGGGAGAGGGGCTTGAAGCGGCGCAGCAGGCGGGGCGCGGCGTGTCTTGTCGCCGCCTTGTCTCCGACCTGTTTGTTACTGGCTGACCCCAGCTCGCTGCCGGGGATGCGAGGGCGCGATACAGGCTTGGCGTCGGGCGCCCGTGTGTCCCTGGCTGCAGGCCGATGCGGCGGCGCGTTAGCGCGAGGGCGTGGCCGATGACGTGGGCGCCGCCTCGGGCGCAGGGGCTACCGGCGCGGGTGCCGCCGGGGCCTGGGGATCATCGGCCGGTATGGAGGGAGGCGAGGCCTGCCCAGGCTCGTCGAGGCTGCTCGCAGGCGCGGTGGCGCCGGATTCGCCAGGCGTTGCTGCGGAAGACGCGTCTTCGGGCCCGGTGGACGCGGACGCAGGCGGCGTGTCGTTCGATTGGACCGGCGAAGCCCCGGGCCGGGCAGTGGCCGCAGGGGTCGGCGTGGTTGCAGGCGGCGCGTCCTGCACGCGTCCCTGCGCGGCCGGTACCCAGGGCTTTTTCAACTCCGCCAGCGCGGCGCTGATCGGGCCCTCGCCGGGCAGGGCCTCGCCGCCGGTGGAACCGTCTTCCTCGTCGCCCTGCAGATGGCCCGGCAGGTTGGCTTCGGTGTACATGGTGGCGGCGCGCGGTGCATCCGGGTCGGCGCTGGCCGCGCCATCCGGACGCAGGGTGACATCGGGATCGATGCCGCGGGCCTGGATCGAGCGGCCGCTCGGGGTGTAATAGCGCGCAGTGGTGAGCTTGACCGAATCGCCGTTGTCGAGCGGCAGCACGGTCTGCACCGAGCCCTTGCCGAAGGTACGGCTGCCAATGACCCGGGCACGGTTGTTGTCGCGCAGGGCGCCGGCGAGCACTTCTGCGGCGCTGGCCGAGCCCACGTCCACCAGCACGATCACCGGTGCGCCGTCGAGCAGGTCGCCGGGGGACGCACTGAACTCGGCATCGCTGATCGGGATGCGGCCGCGGGTGCTGACGATCTTGCCCTCGTCGAGCAGGTCGTCGGCGATCTGCACCGCGGAGGTCAGCAGGCCGCCCGGATTGCTGCGCAGGTCGATGACCAGCCCGCGCAGTTTGCCGCCGGCCTGCTGCTTGAGTTCGCTGACGATGCGGCTGAAGTCCGCGGCGGTATCCACCTGGAACTGGCTGAGCCGGACGTAGGCATACCCGGGCTCGAGCATGCGGCCGCGCACGCTGACCACCCGGATGGTCTCGCGGTCGACGCGGATCTCCAGCGGCGCGGTTTCGCCATCGCGGAGCACGCCGATCATTACCGAGGTGCCCGGCGCGCCGCGCAGTGGGCCGGGGCCTTCTCTGTCGGAAGGGGTGAGCGTACGACCGTCGACACTGATGATCACGTCGCCCGCGCGGATGCCGGCCTTGGCCGCCGGCGTGCCGTCGATCGGCGCGATGACGCGCATGCTGCCGTCGCCCAGATACATCACCTCGACGCCGATGCCGTCGTAGGCGCCCTCGGTGCCTTCGTCGAAGGCCGTCGCGGTGTCCTTCTCCATGTAGACGCTGTGCGGATCGAGATCGAGCAGCAGGCCGCGGATCGCCGACGTCATCAGCTTGCGGTCTTCGACCGGCTCGACATAGGCCTCGCGCACGGCGTTGAACACGCCGACGTAGCGGCGGATCTCCTGCAGCGGCACGCGACTGGAGGCGTGGTCGATGGCGGCGGGATCATCGCTCGCAGCAACGTCGGCCTCTTCGTCGGAGCCCGCCATCGGGGCATCGCCTGGGCTCTGGACCTGTGGTGGTCCGTCGGCCTGCGGGGACGGCGCCGGCTGCGTCTGGTCCTGCGCGGTCTGCGCGAACGCGGCCGGCGCCAGCAGTGCAAACAGGGCCAGCGCCAATGAATTCGCGCGCATGCATGGACTCCGGGAAAGGCGGGAAACACGCGTGGATGCGTGCCAATCGATTATGCGGGCAGCCTGTGTGAATGGGTTGAACGGTGCTCGGGATGTTCAGTTCTGCGGTAAGTGGCGCGCGCCGCGGGCGCTGCGGATTCGGGTCGGTGGTTGCGAAGGGGTGATGCCGGGTTGGCACGTGTGGATCGTCTTCGCGCTGACACCGCTGTGGGCCGCGCGATCGAAGGCGCGTGGTGGGGAGCTGCGGGTCGGCTGCCCTCACCCCAACCCCTCTCCCGGAGGGAGAGGGGCTTGCATGGCGCGTGGGCGGGGGGCTGCGGTCGGCGGCCCGCACCCCAACTCTTCCGGGGGAGAGGGGTCTGGATGGCGCGTGGGCGGGGCGGGCTGCAGACGGCTGCCCTCACCCCAACCCCTCTCCCGGGGGGGAGAGGGGCTTGCATGGCGCGCGGTGAGGGGGCTGCGGTCGGCTGCCCTCACCCCGCCCCTCTCCCGGAGGGAGAGGGGCTTGGATGGCGCGCGGTGAGGGGGGCTGCGGTCGGCTGCCCGCACCCCGACTCATCCGGGGGGAGAGGGGCTTGGATGGCGCGTGGGTCGCGTGGACAGCAGTCGGCTGCCCTCACCCCCCAACCCCTCTCCCCGAGGAGAGTGGCTTGGACGATGCGCGTGGGGCGGGCTGCGATGCGGTGCCGTCAACGCGAGTCGGGGCTGTCACCCACCTTCCGAGGGCTGTGGGCGCTGGTGCGCCAGCCGGAAGGTTTGATCGACCTCGCGCAGGTGTGAGGCCGGGAGCAGAGCGTATGCGGGCCCGAAGGGAGGCCGTCAGCGCAGCGGCAGGGCTTGAGCCCCTCTCCCTCTGGGAGAGGGGTTGGGGTGAGGGCGATCGTGGCCAGGATCTGTTCGAGCACGGTCTCCGTGCGCACCAGCAGATCGTGGTTCCAGAACCGCAGCACGCGGTGCCCGCGGCGCTCCAGGAACCGGGTGCGATGGGCGTCTCGGTGGGGCTGGTGCTGGGAACCGTCGAGCTCGATGACGAGTGCGGCCTCGATGCTGAGGAAGTCTACGATATAGGGGCCGATCGGGTGCTGGCGGCGGAACTTCACCCCCAGGCGCCGGTCACGCAGGTGGAACCAGAGCAGGCGCTCGGCGTCGGTGGATTCGCGACGCAGGGTGCGGGCAAAGCGCAGTTTCGCAGGATTGGCGCGCATCGACCGGTTCCCTGAGACCCGGGTGGAAGCGTGGGCGCGCGATGCGGGCGTGTCGCTCGGAAGGCGGTGGATGCGTCTGTGGGGGTGTGGCGCGTGTTGTATGGGAATAGTCGGCTGGGCGCCCGTGCTGGCACTTGGTCGCGACCGGGCGAGCGTTGCGGTGAGCTGCCCCTCCCCCGCTCGCAGGGGGGAGAGCGACTGGATGGCGCGCGGGGGGCCAGGCGCGCTGGGGGCGGTTGCCCTCACCCCAACCCCTCTCCCGGAGGGAGAGGGGTTTTCACGGCGTACGGGTACGTGGGCGGGGAGTTGCTCTGCCGGGCGCGGGGCCGGGCGCGGAGACTTGCGCGGCGGAGACGGCCGGTGGGATCGGCGAGGCTTGAGCCCTCTCCCTCCGGGAGGCTTGAGCCCCTCTCCCTCCGGAGGCTTGAGCCCCCTTCCGGAGGCTTGAGCCCTCTCCCTCCGGAAGCTTGACCCCCTTCCGGAGGCTTGAGCCCCTCTCCCTCCGGGAGAGGGGTTGGGGTGAGGGCGTCCGCTGTCACCACCGCGTTACTGACACGGCTCTGGCGGCCGCGTCAGGATGCTGGGACTTCAGGAAGCCTGCCCGCAGCCGCGAGCCGCGCCGTCATCCAGCCCGCGGCTGACCGGCTCGCAAGCGAATCGCCGATCCAGCGCGCGAGCGGCGCGCATGCCTGGCCTCAGCGGAGCGTCAGCGCCGCTGCAACCAGGTCGCCGGATTGACCGGCGTCCCGTTCTGGCGGAGTTCGAAGTACAGCCCGCTGCGGCCCTGCCCGCCGGAATTGCCGACGCTGGCCAGGGTGTCGCCGCGGCGCACCGTGTTGCCGACGCTCTTGAGCAGGCCGTCGTTGTGCGCGTAGAGGCTCATGTAGCCGTTGCCGTGGTCGACGATCAGCAGCATGCCGTAGCCGGTCATCCACTCGGCGAAGACCACGGTGCCGTCGGCGACAGCCTTGACCGGCGTGCCCGCCGGGGCACCGATCAGGATGCCGGTGCTGCTGCGGCCGTCGGGCAGCTTGCCGCCGTAAGGGGTGAGCAGGCTGCCGCTGATCGGCCAGCCCAGCCCGCCGACCTGGGGCGCGGCATTGCGCGCGACCTGGGTGGGCGGACGCGGCGGCGGGCGGGGACGGCCCGCGGCTGCGGCCTCGCGGGTTTCGCGCGCTTCACGTTCGCGCGCGGCGGCTGCGGCGGCGCGACGTTCGGCCTCCGCGCGGCGTGCGGCTTCGCGCAGCTGGGCGAGGACACGCTCGAGTGAGCGCGCATCGCGACCCAGCGCCTTCTCGCGCGCGCTGCGGTCGTTGAAGCGCGATTCGATGCCCTTGACCGCCTCGGCGCGTGCGATGCGATCGCGCTCGACCTTCTCCAGCTGCGCGCGTTGCTCGGCCTGCGTCGCCTCCAGTGCCGCGCGACGCTCCTGGATCGCGGCTTCGATGCCGTCGAGCTCCTGCATTTCGGCGCGCAGTTCGCCGATGCGCGTGCTGCGCTGCTGCTGCAGGTAGCGGTGGTAGGTCAGCAGACGGCCGGCGTCGGCCACGCGGTCCTGGGCGAGCATCAGCTTGAGCGCGGCTTCGTCGCCGACCGTGTAGGCCGCGCGCAGCAGCGAGGCGAGTTCCTGGCGGCGGGTCTCCACGGTGGATTCGAGTTCCACCCGGCGCGCCTGGAGCTTTTCCAGCGCGATCTGTTCCTCGGCGAGCCTGACCCGCGTCTCGCGCAGCGCGCGCGTGGACACATCGACCTGTTCGTCGGCCGCGCGCAGGTCCCGCGCGGCCTTGCCGCGCTGGCCTTCAAGCCGGCGTCGCTCGGCAGCGACATCGCGCAGTTCCTTGCGCACGCGCTCGAGCCGGCGCTCGGTCTCGCGACTGCTCTGCGCCGATGCCTCGAACACGGGCAGCGCCGCGACCAGCAGCGCGACCAGCAGCAGCGCGCGGCCGCGGGGCATGTCAGCCAGCGGCCTGCAGCAGGCTGCGGCCGGTCATCTCGGCCGGCGGTGCGACGCCCAGCAGATCGAGGATCGTCGGCGCGAGATCGCGCAGGGCGCCACCGCGGCGCAACGGCACGTCGCGGCTGCCCACATAGATCAGATCCACCGGACCCACCGTATGCGAGGTATGCGGCTCGCCGGTTTCCGGGTCGCGCATCATCTCGACATTGCCGTGGTCGGCGGTGATCAGCAGCTCGCCGCCGCGCTCGCGCACGACCTCGACGATCTCGCCCACCGCGCGGTCGACGGTCTCGACGGCCTTGATCGCCGCTTCCAGTATCCCGCTGTGGCCGACCATGTCCGGATTGGCGAAGTTGCAGATCACCACGTCGAAGCGTTCGTCGCGCACCGCCTGCACGAGCCGCTCGCAGACTTCCGGCGCGCTCATTTCCGGCTGCAGGTCGTAGGTGGCGACCTTCGGACTCGGCACCAGGATGCGCTCCTCGCCCGGATACGGAGTCTCGCGGCCGCCGCTGAAGAAGAACGTCACGTGCGCGTACTTCTCGGTCTCGGCGATGCGCAGCTGGGTCAGCCCGTTCGCGCCGAGCACTTCGCCGAGCGTGTTGGTCAGGTTGTCGGGCTGGAATGCGAGCGGCGCCGGCAGGCGCGCGTCGTATTCGGTCAGGCAGACGAACCGCGCGAGCTGCGGGCGACGGGCCTGGAAGCCGGTGAACGCGGGATCGACGAATGCCGCGGTGAGCTGCCGCGCGCGGTCGGCGCGGAAGTTCATGAAGACCACGGCGTCACCGTCAGCCATCGGCGTTGCACCATCGATGACGGTGGGCATCACGAATTCGTCGTTCTCGTCACGCGCATACGCGGCCTGCAGCGCGGCAACCGCATCGGGCGCGTGATACGGGGACTCGGCCTCGACGATCGCATCCCAGGCCTTGCGCACGCGCTCCCAGCGCTGGTCGCGGTCCATGGCGTAGTAGCGCCCGGACACGCTGGCGACGTGGGCGTTGCCGAGCGTGGCGCAGCGCGCCTGCAGCGCGCGCAGGCTCGGTTCGGCCGACCGCGGCGGCATGTCGCGCCCGTCGGTGAAGGCGTGGACGGCAACGCGCGCAACGCCACGCCGCGCGGCCAGATCGAGCATCGCCAGCAGGTGCGCCTCGTGGCTGTGCACGCCGCCGGGCGACAGCAGGCCCATCACATGCAGGGTGCCGCCATTGGCGCGCACCGCATCGCAGGCGGCCAGCAGCTCGGCGTTGTCGAAGAAGCTGCCGTCCTCGATGGCCGCATCGATGCGGGTCAGGTCCTGGTAGACGATGCGGCCAGCGCCGATGTTCATGTGGCCGACTTCGGAGTTGCCCATCTGCCCATCGGGCAGGCCGACATGACGGCCTTCGGTATGGACCAGGGTGCTCGGGTGCTGGGCCAGCAGACGCCGCCAGTTGGGAATGTCGGCGAGGGCCAGCGCGTTGTCGCGCGGATCGTCGCGGTGCCCCCAGCCATCGAGGATCAGCAGGACGACCGGGCGGGGACGGGAAGCGCTAGCGGCATGAGGCACGACATTCGACCCAGTGACCAAAGACAGATGCGATTGTAGCGAAGCAGGGGCAAGCTACCGTCGACAGGCCACCGCCTGCCCTTTCACCCAGGAGATCCACATGTCCCGTTTCCAAGTCCGCGGTCGCTGCGCCCCCCTGCTGCTCGCGGCCGCACTCGCGCTGGCGACCGGTGCCGCGTTCGCGCAGTCGGACATCTCCAAGGTCAACGGCGGGGTGGAAGCCGAGGCGGGACAGACCTATCGCGACCTCAGTACGGTCAACGGCGGCATCCGGATCGGCGACGGCGCCACGGCGCGTGACGTGGACACGGTCAATGGAGGAGTCCGCGCCGGCGACGACGTCACGCTCGGCCAGGTCGAGACCGTCAACGGTGCGATCGAGCTGGGCGCCCGCGCCCGGGCCCGCTCGCTGGAGAGCGTCAACGGCGGCGTCCGTGTCGGCACCGATGCGAAGATCGGCGGCAATATCGAGAGCGTCAGCGGCGGCGTATTCGTCGACCGCGGCGGCCGCGTGGACGGCAACGTCTCGACGGTCAACGGTGCCATCGGCGTGGTCGGCACCGAGATCACCGGCGACATCAAAACGGTCAACGGCGACATCACCGTGGGCGCCGGCTCGCACGTGCGTGGCCGGGTCGTGGTGGACAAGCCCTCCTCGAACTGGTTCCCGGTGACGATCAGCCGCCGCAGCCCGCGCGTGATCATCGGGCCCGACGCGATCGTCGACGGGCCGCTGGAGTTCAAGCGCGAAGTCACGCTGTACGTGCACACCAGCGCCAGGACCGGCGCGATCAGTGGCGCCACCGCGGTGCCTTACGACAGCGCGCGCGCGCCGCAGGAGTAGGACGCATCTCGGCGGGTGACCGGAAGGACAGAAGTCTTCGCCGCACCCGATAGCGGTCGCCGCATGCGGACCGCTACTCGCGGAACAGCGGCTCCAGACTGGAACGCGACAGCGGCACGAAGCGGTAGCGCCGATCGCCGTACCGCAGGCTGACCTCGTAGTCCTGCGGGTTCTGCCACAGGGCATCGTCGATCGGGGCGGGTGCACCCCCGTCGCGTTTCGTCACATCGACCATCACCGGCGGCGCTCCGCCCTGCTGCTGGATGGCGAGGAACGCGTCGATTTCCTGCCGCTGCTGCGCAGCCGTCGTCGCCGTGGTGACCCGGGCCCACGCGGTGTCGGCTGCTGCATCGTGCTTCATCTCGTCTCCGCTACGTCCGCTGCCACATGCGCTCGACAGCAGACCTGCCGTCAGCAGGCAGCCCGCGAGTGCCCTTCGGAAGATGCTGAGCTGGAGATCGGCCGGCATGATCGCGTCAGTTGTTCCGGTTGACCCACGCTTCCACGAGATCCATGTGCCGGTCACGCACGTCCATGCCGGTGTGCATGATGCTGTCGGTGTCGTTCTGCCCCCTCGGGACCACCCTTGCCATTGTATTCGTCGGGCAGGCCGATCATGTGCCCGAACTCGTGGGCTGCACCGACCTGCGGATCGCTGGCGCCCTTGCTCACCGGATTGACGTCCTCGCTGTCGAAGCGACCGGTGTTCTGGCCGGGAACGACGTAACTCTGGCTGAAGCCGCCGGCGTCGATCTTGACGACCTCGATGCTCCAGTTCTCGCTGGTGTCGAGCACGTCGCGTACGCCGCCGACGAAGTCCCCTGGGCGCTCGCCCACATCGAGGTTGATGTCCAGCGTGATCTGCTCGCCGTTGTCGTCGGGAACGTATGGCCGTGCCAGGCGGCCTCGACCGCCGCCGTGTAGTCGTCGATGAACTGCTGCCTTTCCGCGGCGGTCCATCGTTGCCCATCCGGGCCTTCGGTGAAGTCGAACTCGATCCTCATGTCGAGTTCGAGCGCGAAGCTGCCGTCGGGCTCCCGGTACAGCTGCAGGTCGTACGCGTCGCGCACGCCGCCGGCGGTGACGCTGTCCTCCGAGGCCACCAGTTCGCGTTCGGCGGAGCCTGTTGCTGCCGCGCCCGCGATTGCCCCCAGCATGCGGCGGACGCCTTCCGACACCGATGTCCGGTCACTGGCGCAGGGCAGCGCCTGGAACGCTCCGGCCCCCAACAGCGAAGCTGCCGACCAGGCGCGCAGTTCGGGGTTGCGGGATGCGATGGCGTCCAGCATGGCGGAGCCTCGATCGCGGATGCGCGTGTCTACCGGGACGCTGCGCCCGACCCGCACTGCGGCCAAGCTGGGGCGCACCCGAGAGTGCGGGGCGCCTCTGGCTGAACGCACGTATAGTGCGGCCTCCATGATTTTCGGAGGTTCCAGGATGCGCAGACCCCTTCTTCTGCTGGCATTGCCGGCCGCGCTGGCCTTGGCCGGTTGCGGTGACCGGGATGCCGCGCAGACGGCAGCTACGCCCGCTGCCGACGCCCCGGCCGAACACACGTTCTCCCCCGCGATCAACGGCGAGGACTTCGGCGAGATGGTGCGCATGCTCGCCTCCGACGAGTTCGAAGGTCGCGCGCCCGGTACCGCCGGCGAAGACAAGACGGTCGAGTACATCAAGGCCCAGTTCGAGCGCATCGGCCTGCAGCCGGGCGGCGACAACAACAGCTGGTACCAGACGGTGCCGATGGTCGAGACCTCCGCCGATCCCTCGACCGTGCTGCGCCTGAACACCAGCGCCGGCGCCCGGGAGCTGAAGTTCGGCGAGGACATGGTGATCGCCACGCGCAGCGGCCGCACCGACGTCAACGTCGCCGACAGCGAACTGGTGTTCGTGGGCTACGGCGTCGATGCGCCGGAGCAGAACTGGAACGACTACGACGGCCTCGACGTCAAGGGCAAGACGGTCGTCATGCTGGTCAATGATCCGGGCTTCCACGCCAACGACGCGACGCTGTTCGACGGCGAGAAGATGACCTACTACGGTCGCTGGACGTACAAGTTCGAGGAAGCCGCGCGCAAGGGCGCGGTGGCCGCACTGATCATCCACGACACCCCGGGCGCCTCCTACGGGTGGGATGTGGTGAAGAACTCCTGGTCGGGCCCGCAGTTCGACCTGCGCACCGAGGACGATCCCGAACCGCGCCTGCCGGCGCAGGGCTGGATCACCGGCGATGTGGCGAAGCAGCTGTTCGCCGATGCCGGGCTGGATCTCAACGCGCAGATCAAGGCCGCCAACACCCGCGGCTTCAAGCCAGTGCCGCTCAAGGCGACGGTCGGTTTCGACCTCAAGAGCACGATCGCCGAGAAGAGCTCGCGCAACGTGATCGGCATCCTGCCGGGCACCGAGGCGCCGGAGCAGGCGGTCCTGTACCTGGCGCACTGGGACCACCTGGGCAAGCACGAGGGCGAAGGCGCGGACGGCGACACGATCTACAACGGCGCGATCGACAACGCCACCGGCGTGGCCGGCATCATCGAGATCGCCGAGCAGTTCGCGACCACCGATCCCAAGCCCAAGCGCTCGGTGGTGTTCGTTGCGGTCACGCTCGAGGAATCGGGCCTGCTCGGCAGCAAGTACTACGTGGCGCAGCCGACGATCGATCTCGCCCAGACCGTGGCCGTGATCAACCTCGACGCCATGAGCGTTGCCGGGCCGTCGCGGGACTTCGTCGTGACCGGCCAGGGCAACTCGGAACTCGAGGACATCCTCAAGACCTTTGCCGACCAGCAGAACCGCACCCTGGTGCCGGAAGGCAACACGGCCGGTGGCTTCTACTTCCGCTCCGACCACTTCAACTTCGCCAAGGCCGGCGTGCCGGCGCTGTATGCCAAGGGCGGCAACGACCTCGTCGACGGCGGCACCGCCGGTGGCAAGGCCGCGACCGACGATTACGCCAAGCGCTATCACCAGCCCGGCGACGAGTACAACCCGGAGTGGAACCTCGACGGCGTGGTGCAGGATCTCGAGGCGCTCTACGGCGTAGGCCGCACCCTGGCCGATGGTGACCAGTGGCCGACCTGGTACGAGGGCAATCCGTTCAAGGCCGCGCGCGACCAGATGCGCAGCGAAGCGGGCGCTCCCTGACCGGCCCGTAGGATTCGCTCATCGAAGAAGGCGGCGACAGCAATGTCGCCGCCTTTTTTCTTGGGTCAGCGACGCGCTCTCCGTATGCGGGCCTCGCCGAAGCGCCGTCGGTTCCGCCGCGTCGCCAGCATCCGCCCGACCCGCGCTTCTTCCGCGTGGCGAGTTCGAGCGGACTGTGGGCGCGCCGCTGCCGGGGGTTCCCGTTGTCGCCACTGCGCTCCGGAGAACGCGGATGCCGTGTCCCGCGCATTGGCCCGCTCCGGCCGGAGCGGCGCGCGGATCGGCAGCGCGCCGGGCGCGCCTGCCCCGGGGACGCCGCTCGCATCTTCGTGCGATAAGGCACCAGCCTCCATCCGACACGAGACCACCCGATGACCCTGTCCACCGCCTACTGGTGCGTGCTGACTGCCGCACTGCTGCCTTACCTGTGGGTCGCGCTCGCCAAGGCATCGGCGCCGCGCTACGACAACCGCGATCCCCGTGGCTGGATCGCCCAGCAGCAGGCCCCCCGGGTGAAACGCGCCTACAACGCCCACTCCAACGCCCTCGAGGCCTTCGCGCCGTTCGCGGCCGGCGTGGTGCTGGCGCAACTGGCGGGCGTGGCGCACGCGCATATCGCGGCGCTGGCGCTGGTGTTCGTGGCGCTGCGCGTGGTGCACGGCGTGGCCTATGTGGCCGATCTCGCGCCGCTGCGCAGCCTGGCATGGTTTGGCGCACTGGCCTGCGTCATCGCGCTGCTGGCCCAGGCGGCGCGGTCGATCGCTTGAGCGGCGCTACCGACCCGCGCCCGGTGCTGGCGCTGTTCGATTTCGACGGCACCATTACGACACGCGAGACCCTGCCCGACTTCCTGCGCCTCGCCACGCCTGCCCGGCGTCGCGCCTGGGGCGCGCTCCTGTTCGCGGTGCCGCTGCTGGCGTACCGGCTGAAGCTGCTGCCGGTGCACCTGTTTCGCGCCTGGCTGATCCGCTACGCATTCCGTGGCCTGCCGCGCGCGGACATCGAGCTGGCCGGATGCCGGTTCGCGCATGAGGTCCTGCCAGGGCTGGTGCGGCCGGACATGCAGGCCGCCATCGATGCGCATCGCGCGGCCGGCGATACCGTGGTCGTGGTGTCGGGCGGGTTCGATGTCTATCTCGGGCCGTGGTGCGCGGCCCAGGGGATCGAACTGATGTGCTCGTCGCTGGAGTCGCGCGGCGGCGTGCTCACCGGCCGCTACGCAGGCGCGCAGTGCGTGGCCGCGGAGAAGGCCCGACGCGTCCGCGCGCGCTACGACGCCCGCAGGTATTGCGAAATCCACGCCCATGGCGACACGCACGAGGATCTGGCGCTGCTAGCACTGGCCCGGTACGCGACCTATCGCGGGGCGCCATGGATCGGGCGCGGATGAGGGCCCGCCGGGTGCGATGCAGCGCCCGCAGGCAGCCCGGCTGCTGATTCCTGCGCGGCACCAGATGCCGCCGGTTGTAGACGAACAGCACAAACATGATCGCCAGCTGCCCAAGACCAACGGCAATGGAGGGCCCACAAAAAGCCGCCCGCCCCCCGGGGGAGGGGCGGGCGGCAAATGGACCGGCTCTGGAGAGAGAGAGAGAGAGAGCGACCGAACGCCCTCAAGGGGCTGGCGTTCGGGACGTCACCGGTCACATGGGCACGCGTGTCTTTCTGCGGATCAGTGGATTCAGGTATCGCTTGCGGCACTGCCGGCGGTGGTCGGCGTTGCCGCTGGGTCGGTGGTCGGATCGGTCGGCGGCTGCGGCATCGGATCCATCGTCGGATCGGTCGGCGGCGGCATGCTCGGGTTGGTGGGCGGCGGCATGCTCGGATCGACCGGCGTCGGGCTTGTCGGATCGGTGGTCGGAGGCGGCGTCACCGGCTCGTTCGCGGGGTGGGCCGGAGCGGGCGCGGAATCGGTTGTGGGCGCCGCCGGGGTGGTTGCCGGTGTGTCGGCAGGCCGGTTGTCGTTGCAGGCGGCAAGCGCGAGGCTGATCGCGGCTGCCATCGGAAAAAGAATATGCCGCATCGGAATCTCCTCGTCTGATCTCGGCCCCAGCATGGCGGTGGACATGTAGCCCCTGTGTCGTGAGATACGTGCATTTTTCGTTATCCGGTGCTCAGGAACGCCGATCCGATCGCAAATCTGGACATTGCCTGTCGCGGCGGAGCCTGCCGCTGCACTCGACAATGCCATCACACCAGGCTTTTAAGCTTGTGCGATGGCCATGCGCGAACCTGCTCCCGCCGACGCACGTGTGGCACTCGATGCACGGCAACACGATCTTGCGCGGCGCTTCGAAGCGGTGCGTGCCCGTACCGCCACGCTCGCCGCGCCGATCAGTGCCGAAGACGCGATGGTCCAGAGCATGGAGGACGCCAGTCCGACCAAATGGCACCTCGCGCACACCACATGGTTCTTCGAGCGCTTCGTGCTGGCCGAAATGCCGGAACATCACGCCTTCGATCCAGCCTGGGACTACCTGTTCAACAGCTACTACCAGGGCGTCGGGCCGATGCATGCACGTCCCAAGCGCGGGCTGCTGTCACGGCCTACGCTGGCGCAGGTCGCCGCATATCGCGATGCGGTCGAAGCGCGGATGCGCGAGCAACTCCGGCGGGGGACGATGGATGCGCACCTGCTCGATATCGTCGAACTCGGCCTGCAGCACGAACAGCAGCACCAGGAGCTGCTGCTGACCGACATCAAGCACGCGTTCTTCAGCAATCCGCTGCATCCTGCCTATCGCGACGATCTGCCGGTGACGCGCGGCGAGGCCGCCGGCCTGCGCTGGATCGCGCGGGCGGAGTCCATCGCGCAGATCGGACACGCCCCGTGGCCCGGTGCTTGCGGATTCGCCAGCGACAACGAGTCGCCCCGTCATCGCGCGCTGGTGCCGGCGCATGCGCTGGCCAGCCGCCCGGTGAGCAACGCGGACTTCCGCGCCTTCATCGCCGACGGGGGTTACCGCACGGCCGCCGTCTGGCTCAGTGCGGGCTGGGACACGGTACGGGCTCGCGGCTGGTCGCGGCCGCTGTACTGGAGCGCCGGGCTGGATGCGGAGTTCACGCTCGCCGGCTGGCGCGAGCTCGATCCGGAGGCGCCGGCCTGCCACCTGAGCTACTACGAAGCCGAGGCGTTCGCCCGCTGGGCCGGCGCGCGCCTGCCCACCGAGTTCGAGTGGGAACAGGCGGCGCAGGCGCTTCCGGTCGCCGGCAACTTCGTCGACAGCGATCATCTGCATCCCCACGCTGCACCATGCGCATCGACCGGCCTGCAGCAGATGTTCGGCGACGTGTGGGAATGGACATCGAGTGCGTACACCGCCTACCCCGGCTATCGCCCATGGCCCGGCACGCTCGGCGAATACAACGGCAAGTTCATGGATGCCCAGTGGGTGCTGCGCGGCGGCAGCTGCGCGACGTCCGCCGACCACATGCGCGCCAGCTACCGCAACTTTTTCCCGTCCGACGCGCGCTGGCAGTTCGCCGGCCTGCGCCTGGCCAAGGATTCCGCATGAATGCCGCCATCGCGCGCGCGCGCGCGCAGGCCGCCCTGACCGATCTGCGTCCGAAACCCGACGACATCGCCGCCGATGCCATCAACGGGCTGTCACGCACGCCCAAGTCGTTGCCGTCGAAGTATTTCTACGATGCTGAAGGCTCGCGCCTGTTCGAGGCGATCACGCGGCAGCCGGAGTACTACCTCACCCAGGTGGAGCTGGCGCTGATGGAATCGCGCATGCCGTCGGTCGCCGCGGCCGTCGGCAGCGGCGCGCATGTGGTGGAGTTCGGCAGTGGCAGTGGGCGCAAGACCGAACTGTTGCTCGAAGGCCTGGAGGCGCCGGTCGCCTACACGCCGATCGAGATCTCGCGCACCGCGCTGATGGACAGCGTGACCCGACTGGGCCAGCAGTTCCCGGAGGTCGAAATGCTGCCCGTCTGCGCCGACTTCACCGGGCCCGTCCCGCTGCCCCCCGCCTCGCGGCACGTGCAGCGCACCCTGGTGTTCTTCCCGGGCTCGACACTGGGAAACTTCTTTGAAGGCGATGCCGTGCGCCTGCTGGCTTCGATGCGCGGGACCATGGGCGAGAACGGCCGCGCCCTGATCGGTATCGATCTGGACAAGGATGCCGCGGTGCTGGACGCGGCCTACAACGACCGCGCCGGGGTCACCGCCGCCTTTACCCTGAACCTGCTGGCGCGGCTCAACCGGGAGATCGGCAGCGACTTCGACCTCGACGGCTTCGGTCATCGCGCGGCCTATTCGCGCGAACGCATGCGCATCGAGACCGCGCTGGTCAGCACACGCGCGCAGTCGGTGCGGATCGGCGAGCGGCGCTTCGACTTCGCGCAAGGCGAGGCGATCGAGGTCGAGATCAGCCAGAAGTACACCGATGCCTCGTTCGCGGCGTTGACCGTGCAGGCGGGGCTGGAGGTCATCGACGGCTGGAACGATGCGGAAGACCGCTTCGGCCTGCGTCTGCTGCGACCGCGCTGAGATGCCGGCCGTCGGCGATGCGACCATCGCCGCGGCGATCCGCGCCCTGCTGGCCGCTCGCGGACCCGCCGCATCGATCTGCCCGTCGGAGGTCGCCCGCCGCCTGCCTGCCGACGCCAATTGGCGCGATGCGATGCCCGAGGTGCGCCGGGTCGCGCGCGCGCTCGCGCAGGCAGGAGAAATCGTGATCACCCGGGGTGAGGCCGCCCTCGATCCTGCGGCGCCATTGAGCGGCCCGATCCGGCTGCGGCGCGGGCCGCGGGCAGACACGGGCGGCGCGGGGCGATGACCCCGGCAGGCGTGGCGTATCGTGTCGCACATGCCGCCTTCAGACGCCCCGCACGACCGCCCGTTCGCCCCTTCGTGCGAACGCAACCGGGCACCGATCCTCGAGGTCTTGCAGACGTACTTCCGCGACCGGCACGCGGTGCTGGAGATCGGCAGCGGCACCGGCCAGCACGCCGTGTATTTCGCCGAAGCGATGCCCTGGCTGCAGTGGCAGTGCAGCGATCGCGCAGAGCAGCTGGCGGGCATCACCCGATGGCTGGACGCGGCGGGGCTTGCGAACACGCCCGCGCCCGTTGTGCTCGACGTCGCCACCGGGCCCTGGCCGCGCCCGCCGGCCGGGCTCGCCGCATTCGACGCAGCGTTCACCGCCAACACCCTGCACATCATGTCCTGGCCCGCGGTCGAAGCCTGTTTTGCCGGTCTCGATGCCGCGCTCGCGGACGATGCGACGCTGGTGGTCTACGGGCCGTTCAACGTCGGCGGTACCTACACCAGCGACAGCAACCGCGACTTCGACGGCTGGCTCAAGGCCCGCGACCCCGACTCGGGGATCCGCGACCTCGAAGCGGTCGACGCCCTCGCCGCGAAGATCGGCCTGCACCTGCGCGACGACATCGCGATGCCGTCGCACAACCGCTGCCTGGTGTGGCGGCGGCAACCGATGCGCTGAAGCTGCGACGAGTTCCCGCGTCGTCGCGGGTGACGACGCCCGACCAGCGGGCGTCGCACGGTTAGTAAGGCGCGTGCCTCAGGCGGCCTGCACGATCCGCAGCGGATTCTTCCACTCGGCCAGCAGTTCGGCCTCGCGCGCCTTGGCAGACGCCAGGTGCGCCTCCTTGACGTGTCCGTAGCCGCGGATGTGTTCCGGCACACTGGCGATCTCCGCAGCCAGATCGACGTTGCCGCCGTCGAGTGCGTCGAGCAGACCGCCGACGGTCGCTTCGTACTCGCTGATCAGCCGCCGCTCCATCTTCCGCTCCTGCGTATAGCCGAAGATGTCGAACGCGCCGCCACGCAGGAAGCGCAGCTTCGCCAGCACGCCGAAGGCCTTGAACATCCACGGGCCGTATTCGCGCTTGACCAGCTCGCCCTTGTCGTTCTTCTTCGCCAGCAGCGGCGGCGCGAGATGGAAGCGCACGGTGTAGTCGCCCTCGAACTGCTGCTCGAGCTTTCGCTTGAAATCACCGCTGGTATAGAGCCGCGCGACCTCGTACTCGTCCTTGTAGGCCATCAGTTTGAACAGGTAACGCGCGGCGGCTTCCGACAGTGCGCTCGAGCCGGGCGCGCGGGCATGCTCGGCATCACGCACGCGCTGCACGAAATCGGTGTAGCGCTTCGCGTAGGCGGCGTCCTGGTAATCGGTGAGGAACGCGCTGCGGCGCGCAACCAGTTCGTCGAGCGAACGCGACAGGCGCGCATCGTCGAGCGGCAGGAAGGCGACGTTGTCGTTGCCGCCGTGCTCGGGCACATGGCGCAGGTCGGACTCGTTGCGGGTCACGCGCGGCGCGGAGGTCGCGCCCCATTCGCTGGTTTCCCATTCGCCAGGCGGCAGCACCGGCAGCTCGTGGACGGTGCGTTCGGCCGCGGTCGGGGCATTGCGCACCAGACCTGCGGCGGCGTTAACCGCGTCGATGTCGACCACGGCCAGGCGGCCCCAGGCGAACGCGGTCTTGTTCATCTCGACCGCGGCGCCGTTGAGTTCGACCGCGCGCATGATCGCGTCCAGCGAGATCGGCACCAGGCCGCGCTGCCAGGCGAAGCCGAGGATGAAGAGGTTGGCCGCGATCGCATCGCCCATCAGTGCGGTCGCGATCTGGGTGGCGTCGATCTGCAGCGGCGCCCTGCCGCCGAGGGCATGCCCGATCGCAGCGACGATGTCGGCGGCCGGGAACTGCATGTCCGGGCGCGTGGTGAACGTGCCGGGCATCGCCTCGTAGGTGTTGAGCACGACCTGGGTACGGTCGCCGCGGATCTTCGACAGCGTCCAGTAGTCGTTGACGACGACCATGTCGCAGCCGAGCACGAGATCCGCCTCACCGGCGGCGATGCGCACTGCGTGGATGTCGGCAGGTGTTTTCGCGAAGCGGATGTGGGTGGTGACTGCGCCGCCCTTCTGCGCCAGGCCGGTCTGGTCGAGCACGCTGGAGCCGCGCCCTTCGAGGTGCCCGGCCATGCCGAGCAGCGCGCCGATGGTCACGACGCCGGTGCCGCCGACGCCGGTGATCAGGATGTTCCAGGGCGTGGACAGGTCGGATGCAAACGTAGGCATCGGCAGGTTGGCCAGCTTCTCGGCCGCCGAGACCTTCTTGCCCTTGCGCGGGCTGCCGCCATGCACGGTCACGAAACTCGGACAGAAGCCCTCGACGCAGGAGTAGTCCTTGTTGCAGTTGCTCTGGTCGATCTGGCGCTTGCGACCGAATTCGGTTTCCTTGGGCAGCACCGAGACGCAGAACGACTTCTTGCCGCAATCGCCGCAGCCTTCGCAGACCAGCGAATTGACCACGACGCGTTTCTGCGGATCGGCGATCTTGCCGCGCTTCCGGCGGCGGCGCTTTTCGGTGGCGCAGGTCTGGTCGAAGATCAGCACGCTGGTGCCCTTCACCTCGCGCAGGCGCTTCTGCACCGCGTCGAGATCGCGGCGGTCATGGAACTCGACGCCGGACGGAAAGATCTCGGGCTTGGACCACTTGCCGATGTCGTCGCTGACGAGCGCGATGACCTCGACGCCCTCGCTGCGCACCTGGTGGGCGATCTGCGGCACGGTCAGCGTGCCGTCCACCGGCTGGCCACCGGTCATCGCGACCGCGTCGTTGTAGAGGATCTTGTAGGTGATGTTGACGCCGGCGGCGACCGACTGGCGGATCGCCAGCGAGCCGCTGTGGAAGTAGGTGCCGTCGCCGAGGTTCTGGAACACGTGCGGCGTATCGGTGAATCCCGCCTGCCCGCACCAGGTGACGCCTTCACCGCCCATCTGGGTGAAGGTGTCGGTGTCGCGGTCCATCCACGTGACCATGTAGTGGCAGCCGATGCCGGCCAGCGCGCGCGAGCCTTCGGGCACCTTGGTCGAGGTGTTGTGCGGGCAGCCGGAGCAGTAGTGCGGCACGCGCGGGAACTGCGCCCGCGGCAGCGCCAGCTCGCCCTCCTTGGCCTCCATCCACTGCAGCACGTCGTGCATCTTCTGCCGCTCGCTGCCCTCGCTGGGCAGATAGCGCAGGATGCGCCGCGCGATGACGCCGGCGATCGTCGCCGGCGTGAGCTCACCGGTGCTCGGCAGGATCCAGGCGCCGCTCTCGTCGTACTTGCCGACGATGCTGGGACGCTCGCCCTCGAAGTTGTAGAACAGCTCCTTCATCTGGCCTTCGATGAAGCCGTGCTTCTCCTCGACGACCAGGATGTCCTGCAGGCCACGCGCGAAGCTGCGGATGCCGACCGGCTCGAGCGGCCAGGTCATGCCGACCTTGTAGACGCGGATGCCGAGCGCGCGGCACGCCGCCTCGTCCAGGCCGAGGTATTCCAGCGCGGTGAGCACGTCGAGATAGCTCTTGCCGGTGGTGACGATGCCGAAACGTGCGTCCGGCGTGTCGAGCACGATGCGGTCGATCCGGTTCGCGCGCGCGAAGGCCTGCGCGGCCTTGACCGCATAGCGGTGCAGGCGCATCTCCTGGTCCATCGGCGGATCCGGCCAGCGGATGTTGAGGCCGCCCGACGGCATTTCGAAATCGTCCGGGGTGACGATCTCGAGCGCGAACGGATTCACGTCGACCGACATCGAGGATTCGACTGTCTCGGCAATCGTCTTGAAGCCGACCCAGCGGCCGGTGTAGCGCGACATCGCCCAGCCGACCAGACCCATGTCGAGGATGTCCTGGACGCCGGCCGGATTGAGGATCGGCATCATCGCGCTGGTGAACTCGCCCTCGCTGCCATGCGGTAGGGTCGAGCTGCGACAGGCGTGGTCGTCGGCCGCCAGCGCCAGCACGCCGCCGTGCCGGCCGGTGCCGGCCGCATTGCCGTGCTTGAACACATCGCCGCAGCGGTCCACGCCCGGACCCTTGCCGTACCACATCGCATAGACGCCATCGACGTTGGCGCCGGGAAACAGGTTGGTCTGCTGCGTGCCCCAGACCATCGTCGCGCCGAGGTCCTCGTTGAGGCCCGGCTGGAACTTGACGTTGGCCTCGGCCAGATACTTCTTCGCGCGCCAGAGTTCGAGATCGAAGCCGCCCAGCGGCGAGCCCCGGTAGCCCGAGATGAAGCCGCCGGTGTTGAGGCCCGCGGCCGCATCGCGCAGCCTCTGCATCAACGGCAGCCGCACCAGCGCCTGCACGCCCGACAGGTAGATGCGCCCTTCCGTGCGGGTGTACTTGTGCTCGAGGCTGTAGTCGGTGTCGAGCACACCGTTGGTCAGACCCGTATGGGCCGAGGCGGGCGAGGACAGTTCGGCGGTGCTGGTCATGACGGAAACTCTGGCTTGCGCGCACGGCGCTGGCGGGCCGCGGCGGACGGTGCCGGGCGGCATGCGGGAATGGGGAGGCCCCGGGGAAACCGCGGAATTGTACCAGCGGGGCCCCAGCCGCCCGGCGCCGCGCGTGAACGTGGTCCCGGGACCTGCGACGCCGCGCTGGCTACAATCGGGCGGGGCCGTCACTTCTAAGACGTACAGGGGAATATTGCGATGGGATATCTGCGGAACGGCGCATGCGCGCTGGCACTGTTGCTGGCAACCACGGCAGGGGCTCAGACGCTGCCGACACCGGCCGAGTTCTACTTTGATGCGGACACGCGAACCGTCACGCCACTCGTGGCGATTGAAGGGGACGACGACCAGACCCACGCGAAGCTGATGCAGCTCGTCGACCGCAACGGACGCAACGCCGAACAGGCGCGGGCGCAACTGGCGCGGGCCCTCATGCGCTCCGGCCGTGAAGAGACCGGCCGCGCGATGTATGCGCAGGCCTTCGACGCGACCTCGAACCGCTCGCCGCTGCGCAGCGCCCTGCACTGGCACTTTGCGTGGGACCTGTATCGCCTGGGGCATCATGCCGAGGCCCTCGACCAGTGGCGCCAGGCCCTCGACGGGCGCCTGGTGCGGCCCTCGTGGGCGCCGCCGACGCTGGCGATGGCCCTGTGGTCGAACGGTCGCCGCGACGAGGCGGTGCAGTGGTACGCGGCCGCGGTGCGGACCGAGCCGACCCAGTGGAACGATCCGGCAAGTTATCCGGCGTTGTTGCCCGACTGGACCGAGGCCGAGCGCCGCACGCTCGCTGAAGTGTTCGCCGCATGGCGGGCCGCGCCGCCGGCCTGGCCCTGAGGCTTCGCGGGCGGACGCTTCCATAACCAGCGTCCGCCATCGCCGTGCACATCGCCATGTCCGCGCCGCGGCGGATCCCACGAACCGCCACGGCGGATGGCATCGCCAGCTGCGCCACGCCCGATCCTTTGAGGGCCTGGCTGCTCATGACAACGGCGCACAGTCCGCGGGCCTGGAAGACGGTGGTCGCAGCGCGCGGGCACCGGTCGTGCGAGTGCCGGGCATACGCGCGGACATGGGTGGCCTGCGAGATCCGGGTCGTCAGGGCGCCGGGCAGGTGTGTCGCTGCGCCGCCGAGCCGGCGTCGCCTGGACGGGCCGAGCTGCTGTCAGCGAAAGACGGGAGGCGCGAGACGCGAGGCAACTACGCGCCGAGCGGCTCGGCGGCGCAAGTCGCGCCTCATATCACTCCGCGTCGGCCTCGAGCGGGACCTGGCGCGTGCGCAGCCAGGCGACCACCGCTTGCCGCTGACCTCTCGCGGCATCATTGAGGCGGTTCGGCGGCGTCTTGAAGAAATAGCGCTGGAAGCTCGCATCCTGGCTGTTCTTCGCCAAAGGATCGGCGCCCGCTTCGAGCAGGGCCAGCACGTGATCGCCGGCGTTGATCATCGCGGCCTTGTGCAGGGGCGTGTTCCCGGTTCGATCGGCAGCGCCGGGATCGGCGCCGGCAGCGAGCAACCTGCGGAACTGCGCATCGGTGCGCGGCCCTGTCGCGCCGGCCAGTGGCGTGGCGCCGGTGATGCCGTGGCGCGCGTCGGGATCGCCGCGATTGGCGAGCAGGATCTCCAGGAATTCCGGATCGTCGGCGATTGCCGCGCCGTGCATCGCGGTCGCGCCGCCCAGTCCCGGCGCGTTGGGATCTGCCCCTGCCTGGAGCAGTGCGCGCAGCGCATCCTTGGCCTGCGCCAGCATGGCGAGCTGCAGCAGATTCACCCCCTCGTCGCCGCGCGCGTTGGGATCGGCGCCGGCATGGATCTGCGCACGCACTGCCACCGCATCGTCGGCGCCCACGGCCTGGGCCAATGCAGCGGCACTGGCATCTGAAAAAGCGGCACGAGCGTCCATGGCGTCTCCACTGCAGGCGGCGCCGGACAGCATCAGCAACAGGCTCAGGACCGCGGCGCGCATGCCGGCATTCTCACACAGCGGCGCCGGGCTTCCGTCGGCGCACCTCACCGATCAATGCGTCCAGGGTTGCTGCTGCGCCAGGGCATCGAGCACCGCGTCCTGCATGTGCTTGGCGATGCTGTGCGAGACGATCGACACCGGGTTGAAGCGGTCGAACCCCGTCAGCGGCGCCGGATCGTCCAGCACGATCTCGTGCCCGGGCGCATCGGGAATGTTGTTGATCCCCCAGATGTCCTGCTGGGCCTTGGTCAGAGCCTCGCCCTCGACGTTGTAGCGCCGGATCTGACCTGCGGCGGCATCGGCCTTGGCGGCCTCGGGATCGAGCCCAAGTGCGGCGACCGTGCGGTCGTGCACACCGGACGCATTGAAGGTCACGGCCGCCCCATCGACGGCCATCGCAGCAGTTGCGGCGAGTCCGCCGCCGAGCGAATGGCCCGTGATCGCAAGATCCTCGCCGTAGGCGGCCGACGCCAGCTGCGCGAGCTGGACGGCTTCGTCATACTGCTCGGAATCCCAACCCACGCCCTGGCGGAAGTTGGCACCGGTCCAGTCCTTGAGCTCGTTCGAGCCGGCGAACGCGAGGACATGGTTGCCGTCACCGTCGGTATAGATGCCGGCGCGGAAGCCCGTCTCCGGGTTGTCCAGCAGCGCCGGATCGATACCTGCAGCCATGAGGTCGCCATCGCCGACGCGGGTCCAGTTCCCCACCTGCTGCACGGCGGGATCGTAGACCGCCGCCGAAATCTGCATCAGCTCGAGGTCGATGGATTTTGCGTCCTGGCCGCGGACCTGGGCATCGAAGGATGTGGCGTTCGCCGCGTTTCCGCCCGCGGCAAACAAGGCGCCGAGCTGCGGGTGATAACCCGGCTCAAGCCGGTAGCTGCCGGTCGGCGCGGGGGCGGCTCCGCCCGCCGGCAGCGCTCGCAACGCCTCGGATGGCGAGAACGCCTGGAGATTCGAATGCGAGACACTCGACGACTGCACGTTGAAGCTCATGATCCGCTCCGCCACACCGGTACATCGACGGTAGGCGGCGCGCGCGCGGATCGACAGCTGGGGCGAACCCGAGCACCGCGCTCTGGCGCATTCAGCCCGGCGCGAATCTCAGCGCTCCGGCCCGGATTGCGCCTGCATATCGAGCAGCGCGCTGCGGTCTGGTTCGCTGGGGATCCCGCGTTGTGATTGCTGGAACAACTGCCCGAAACGCGTCGACGCAAAATCGTCGAGCGCTGCCTGCATGATCGCCGGATCTCCGCCTCGCGCCGCCGCCAGCAGGGTCTCGACTGGCCGGGCAGTAGCAGAGCTCGCATCGTGCGCCACCGCACCGTGCCGTTGTTGTGCCCGAGCCAGCGCTTCACGCGTGTCAGGGCCCACGATGCCGTCAACCGCCAGTCCCTGCGCATGTTGGAACGCCCGTACGGCCTCACCGGTGCGCGGTCCGAACATTCCGTCTGCCTGCACCCGGGCGTTGCGCGCGTCCGTGAAGCCGAGCTCGGCCAAGGCCGCCTGCAGGTCCGCAATCCCGCTTCCGCGCTGACCCGGACGTAGCGGATCGACGCGCACCGGTGCTTCCTGGCTATTGCGCGAAATGGCACTTTCCGTCGGTGGCCGCGCTGCGTCTTCTCGCTTGATGTCGAAGCGTCTCTCCACAAACCGGGCGTAATCATCGAGAAGCGGCAACACCTTGTCGCGCGACAACGCGAGTCCGCCGTAGTCCGTCGTCGGCCCATCGTGGTGGTATTTGTAGATATAGGCCTCGTCCTGCCCACGACGCTGCGCCAGGGTCCGGTTGTCGATGAAGTGCGCGACCAGCGCAGCAGCCTGCGCGTCGACCTCGAAGCGATTGGCTTCGTTGAGGCCATACGACCGGCCGGTCTTGTCGATGAACTGCCCGATCCCCGAAGCGGACGACGAGCCAGCAGCGGCATCTGGATTGAAGCCGGACTCGATTCGAGCGATGGCGAGCACGTGCGCCGTATCGCGTACGCCGAGCCCTGCCTCGCGAGACGCGTCGACCAGTGCATCGATCACCCGCGATTGCACTTCAGGCGAGGCGTCGCCCCACATCCGGGAATTACCGGACAAACGTGCCGGGTCCTGGCTGACCGGCTCCAGATAATGACTCCATTCCTTGAGCTGGGAGACCCGATATCCGGCGCCTTTCGGCTGGATCAGGCCGTGGTAGATCATGTCGGGCATCCGGGCAACTCCTTCCTTGGCGAGCCGATTCCTCGTTGGAGTTCGGGCAGCGAAACAACCGGTATTGGCAACCTTCCTGGTCGGCCCCGGCCTGGACTTTATTTATCGGGGAGCGAATGCGGGGTACTCGATTGACGGGTGGCGCAGCGCGTGTTCGGAAAGAAGCCGCTCATACGCGTCGTTGTTGGCTTCCAGTGTTTCGCCATAGCCCCGCGTCGGCGGCACGGCCTCATTCATTGGCATACCGCGCTCGTCATAAATGAAGAACCATTCGCACACCTTGCATCCAGACGGCATCTCGCCGTACTGGACGACCAGATACTGTTGGCCGCTTGCAGACCTCGCGCAGCCCATACCTACCGGAACGTATCCCTGCATACCGCGCGGCGCCGGCAATGTCACCGGCGTCATCTGCGGCGACTCGACACGGACGTTCCCGTCGCTAGCAAGAAGGGTGAACGAGGCAGCGCCACATATCAGATTCATGTCCTCTGTTCCCCTTGAGCGAATCGCAGGCGCGCTTGCGGTTGCGGTTGCGGTTGCAGCGAGCGTTTTCGCGCCATCGGAAGGCGGGATGGCACAGGCCCCCAGCGAGGCCATCATGGCGGGTATCAGGAGCAGATCACGGACGTACATCAGGCGGCTCCTTGCCGGAACATCGTTCACGTGCCAGGGACCGGCGTGGACGACCCCGCATCGCAGCAGGCTCTCCGGTGTGGTACGTGCGTGAGGCTTTCTCGGTGTTTCGGACGGCGACACCATCGGCGCCATCAGCATGGATCATGTTGGGCCACAAGACGCGTCTGCCGACCACGCTGCCGCCCCGGCCACGGATCGGCCTGAACCGCATTCGGGCGTAAGAGAATCATCGGCGAACTGCGCGAGCCGTGACGATGCTTGGCGCGCCACCCGCGGCGGCGTTCGTGTGCGATTGCATGACCGGGCGGCGGGCAGCGCGCTACTGTGTCAGCCCTTTGCTCCGGAAGCGCCGCCCCATGCCCCGCCTGCTCCCGACCCTGCTCGCCACCGCGCTGCTCGCCCTGTCGTTGTCGACGACTGCCTCGGCCGCCGACCGCATCACCGGTCACCCCTTCGCCACCCGCAGTGAAGTCCACGCGCCGCATGCGATGGCCGCCACCTCGCATCCGCTGGCGACGCAGATCGCGCTCGACACGATGAAGGCGGGCGGTAGCGCTGTGGATGCGGCGATCGCTGCGAACGCCGCGCTCGGGCTGATGGAGCCGACCGGCAACGGCATCGGCGGCGATCTGTTCGCGATCGTCTGGGATCCGAAGACGAAGCGCCTGTATGGCTATGACGGCTCGGGGCGCTCACCCAGGTCGCTGACACTGGCCGAGTTCCAGCGCCGCGGCCTGACCGACATTCCCTCGCACGGTCCGCTGCCGGTCACCGTGCCGGGCACGGTCGACGGCTGGTTCGCGCTGCACGGGCGCTTCGGCAGGCGCACGATGGCCGACAACCTCGCGCCGACGATCCGCTATGCGCGCGAAGGCCATCCGGTGCACGAAGTGATCGCCTACTACTGGGACCGCTCCGTGCCGCGGCTGGGCAAGTGGCCGGGTTTCACCGAGCAGTTCACGATTCAAGGCCGCGCGCCGCGCACCGGCGAGACCTGGCGCAACCCGAATCTCGCGAACACGCTGCAGGCGATCGCCGACGGTGGCCGCGATGCGTTCTACAAGGGCGACATCGCGCGGGTGATCGGCGACTACTTCGCCGCCAACGACGGCTTCCTCGCCTTCGAGGATCTCGCTTCGCACACGGGCAACTGGGTGGAGCCGGTATCGACGAGCTATCGCGGCGTCGAACTGTGGGAGCTGCCGCCGAGCGGACAGGGCATCGCGGCGCTGCAGATTCTCAACCTGCTCGAGCCCTATGACCTGAAGTCCTACGGCTTCGGCAGCCCCGAGCACGTGCACCTGTTCGTCGAGGCCAAGAAACTCGCCTTCGCCGACCGCGCGCGCTGGTATGCCGATCCAGAGTTCCACCCTGCTCCGGTCGCGAAGCTGATTTCGAAGGACTACGCGCGCGAGCGCGGCGCGCTGATCTCGATGGATACCGCGTTGCGCGAAGTGCAGCCGGGCACGCCCAGGCAACTGGACGAGGGCGACACGATCTACCTGACCACCGCCGACGCCGACGGCATGATGGTGTCGCTGATCCAGTCCAACTACCGCGGCATGGGCAGCGGCATGGCGCCGCCTGGCCTGGGCTTCATCCTGCAGGATCGCGGCGAGCAGTTCGTGCTGCAGGCAGGCCACCCCAACAGCTTCGCGCCGGGCAAGCGTCCCTTCCACACCATCATTCCCGCGTTCGCGACGAAGGACGGCGAGCCTTGGCTGGCCTTCGGCGTCATGGGCGGCGCGATGCAGCCGCAGGGCCACGCCCAGATCCTGATCAACATGCTCGACTTCGGCATGAACCTGCAGGAGGCCGGTGACGCGCCGCGGATCCAGCACGACGGCTCCACCGAACCCACCGGACAGAACACCGCGATGACCGATGGTGGCGAGGTGGACCTGGAAACCGGCTTCCCCTACGAGACCGTGCGCGCACTGATGCAGAAGGGCCATTCGGTGCGCTTCTCGCACGGCCCCTACGGCGGCTACCAGGCGATCATGAAGAATCCCTACGGCGGCTGGACCGGCGCCAGCGAATCGCGCAAGGACGGACAGGCCGCCGGCTACTGACGCGCATTCCCGGCCGGTCTATGCTCGCCCGACACGGACGTTGGAGCGGCACATGCGCGGATGGATTGCGGCAGGACTGGTCGTGCTGGCGATTGCCAGCACACGGACGGATGCGGGCGACCTGGAGGGCAGCGAGACCGACGGCTGGCTCCATCCGTCGGCCGGTGTCGAGGAATCCCACGCTGCGGCAGACCGCCGGGCAGCCCAGCAGGCCTATCTGCGACGCACCGCGGGTGCGCTCGCGCAGACCGACCGTCCACGCGAGCTGGCCCTGGCAGCACTGCTGCATCAGGCGGCTGCGCATCCTGCCCCGCCGCAACCCGGTGACGTCATCGATACCCCCGTGACCGGCGTGCAATCCGATGGCATCGCACGCGATTGGCGCGAGCGCGCCGCGGCGCGCGCGGGTGACGATGTGATCGCGAATGTGCTGCTCATCGCGGGCGCCGACGAGATGGATGGCATCTCGCAGGACGCAGCGCAGCGCTGGGCGGATGCACAACCCGACAACAGCGCGCCGTGGTTGCTGCGCACCGACCTCCCGATCGATGCCTTGTTGCAGGCCGCCGCCGAACGCCGGCATTACGACAGTGTCCACTTCCAGACGCTCCGGTGGATGCGCGACGCATTGGCCGCGCATCCAGCCGACGCGCGAACGCGCGCATCCACGGGAAGCGGCGCGCCGATGGGCGAGCGCGTCTACGCGACAATGCTGGCGCTCGGCCTGTACAGCGCCAACGCCGCCCCCGGTTATTCCCGTCTCGCCGGAGGATGCACGTCGGCGACGCCGGAGCTCCAGGTCGCCTGCAGATCGCTTGCCGGGCAGCTGCTCGAATCGGACACGCTGATCATGCGCAGCATCGGGAGCGCGATCGCATCGCGTCTCGACGCACCGGACGTGGAGGCCACCCGCGCCATCGCCTGGCGGACACATGCGATGCAGCGCGCGACCGCGCCCGACGGCGAGCGCCAGTTCATGCGCCTGCTCGACGACACATCGATCCGCACCGAGATCGAATTGCAGGCGCGCATGCTCAGCGATGCAGGCATCCCGCTGGTGCCGCCCGCGGACTGGACGCCGCCGACGCACTGACCTGCTACGCGGCCACGCGCGCGGTCGCTATGCTGGCCGCATCCCGGTCCCGAGACATCGCATGATCCGTTTCCTGCTCGCGGCCGCATGTGCGCTCGTACTCTGCTCGCCAATCGCGCTGGCACAAGTGCCCTATGCGGACTTCGACGAGGCACCTGCCGAGCAGCCGGAAGACGCGGCTGCACAGGCTGCCTGGCGCAGCTGGTCGGCGCGCAGCGCCGCTGCGCTCGCGGAGACGGGCCAGCCGCGCGAGCTCGCGTTCGCTGCTTTGCTGCGCGGCCTCGCCGATGCGGATCCGGAAAGCGCGGCCGCCGGGTCCTCGCAGCCTGTAGCGCCCGATGGGGAGGCCAGCGCCTGGCGACGTGATGCAGCGGCACGCGCCGGCAACGATGCCCTTGCCAACGCGTTGCTCGCCTACGGCGCGGACGAAGCAACGCGCCTGCGCGCCGCGCAGCGCTGGCTCGGCGCCGACCCACAGAATCTCGCGCCGCTGCTGGTGCGTGGCGGCAACGTCGATGCGTTGCTTGCCGATGCGCGGGTCGCCACCCGCTTCGACCTCGGCATGCTCGAACAGGTGCGCTGGATGCAGACCGCGCTGCTGCGCACGCCGCCGACCCCTGGAGAGCGGGCGGCACTCGCCGATGCGGACGAGTTCGTGCCGGCCGAGCATGCGGCGATCACCGCGATGGGTCTGTGGGCGGCGCTCGCCTTTCCGGCGCTGGAGCCGCTGATGCGGGGCTGCGACGCGGACGCGGCGGGCGCGAACGCCGCGCGCGCGCGCGATTGCCGCCATGTCGCCAGCCTCATGGCGAACACCTCGGACACCCAGCTCGGCAGGATGCTCGGCCTCGCCCTGCTCGAACGCCTCGCCAGCACGCAGGCCGAGCGTGCCGACGTGCAGGCACGTCGCCGGATCTTCGACTGGCGCATGCTCCAATGGGGTCGGGCGAGCGCCACCCTGCCCCGCGAGGGCGCCGCGCAGTTCGCACGCCTGCTCGCGGATCCGTCGGTCCGGACCGAAGCCGATCTCGTCGCACGCGCGTTGCAGGAAGCCGGCGTTCCATCCGAGCCGCCGACGGGCTGGCAGCCAACGCGCTGAGGGTTTGCCGGCACTTCGCGCGGCACCATGCGCTGGTCAGTACAAGCGACCTGCCGCACACTTCCGCCTCCACCGGCAGCGCGCCGGTGTACGGGGACGGAGACTTCCGATGCGGCATCTGCACACCGCCTGCGGCCTGTTGGCCGCGGCAACGCTCGTCTGCGCCAGCGGCCCTGCCGCCGCGCAGGCCTACAACAGCTTCACGCTCGGCGCGGGATTCACGCCTGATCCGCAGACCGGGACCGGCGAGACCGGCGGGCAGACACTGGCGAGTCGCTTCGGGCCGCAGTGCAGCGGTTTCATCGATGCCACGCCCGACCACACGATCCGGGTGACCTCGCCGCTCGACCTTCGCATGGCAGTCCAGAGCACCACCGATTCCACACTGGTCGTGGTCGGCCCGGCCGGCGTGTTCTGCGACGACGACAGCGGCGGCCAGCTCGACGCACAGCTCGATGCCCGCCTCACGCCCGGGGACTACGCCGTCTACGTGGGCCATGTCGAGCAATCCGGCCGCTACACGCTGACGCTTACCGAGGGCAGCGGCGTGGCCTCGGCCGGGGGGAACGCGCAGTACGCGAACTTCCGCCTCGGTGCCGGCTTCACCCCCGATCCGCAGACCGGGACAGGCGAGACCGGCGGCGCGGTGGATGCCCGCCGCTACGGCGCGCACTGCAGCGGCATGATCGATTCCACGCCCGACCATCGGCTGACGATCACCTCGACGGTGGCGCTGCGCCTCTCGGTCCGCAGCACCACCGATTCGAGCCTCGTCGTGGTCGGCCCCGGCAAGGTGCTGTGCGACGACGATGGCGCCGGTGCGCTGGACGCCGCGGTCGTCGATACGTTCCGCCCCGGCGAGTACGAGATCTATGTCGGCCATCTCGGACAGGCGGGCAGCTACCGGCTGGAGATCACCGAGACCAGGTAGTCCCCCGCGCATCCGGTCCGCGCGTGCGCAGGGCCGTGCTTTGGCCCTGCGCGGTCATCGCACCGATCCTGCCGGCGCACTGCCGGCAGTGTTCCGGGACACGCGCCCCCCGCGTTCGGACGAGAAGGTGAATGTGTAACGCAGGCGGATCGGCACGGCGTCGACTGCGACCCCTGCGCCCTCGCAGCGCGGGTCGCGGTCCGGGTCCACGCCGGCGGGGAACGTGCAGACCGCCCCGCCGAAGTAGCGCCAGTTGCGCAGCGTCGCGGTGACGGCATCGACGAACGGGCGCGCGGCAGGATCGGCAGGATCCGCGCAGGCCTGCTCCGCGCGATCCGCAGCGACGTCCCGCACCGCGCCCTCGGCATCGACGACGAAGCCCACGCACAGCCGCAATTCGCCGTCCAGACGCGCGCCGGCCGGAAATGTCGGGTCGGGATCATGGATCGGCGAGGCCATCAGGAACCGCTGATTGGATTCGACGCTGTGCACCTGCGCCATCGGTGGCAGCACCATCGCGCGCTGCACCCCTGCGGTGCGATGGCTGCACGCCATCAGCGCCACGGCCAGGCACGGGAGGATGCAGCATGCGTAGTGTCGTGCGGTCATCCGGCCTCCTGCCGATCGATCCATCGAGACGTGGCGCCCCGCCTAGTCCGCGGGCACGGTCCGTTCGCTTGCCCAGTTGCGCAGCGCGTCGACCTGCTCGCGCATCATCACCGAAAGTGGTCGCGTGTCGCGCAGTGATTCGACGACCATCGGCTGCGACAGCGGCGCGCCGGCAGCATGCGCGGCATAGAGCGCGGCCACGATGGCCTGCTCGATCTCGGCACCGGAAAAGCCCTCTGCCTCGGCGGCCAGCCCGGGCAGGTCGAAGTCCGCAAGTGCGAAGCCGCGCCGCGCGAGATGCACCGAGAACACCTCGGCGCGCACCTCGGCGGTCGGGAGGTCGACGAAGAAGGTCTCGTCGAAGCGACCCTTGCGCAGCAGTTCCGGCGGCAGGTCGTGGACCTGGTTGGCGGTGGCGACCAGGAACACCTTCGACTTGCGCTCGGCCATCCAGGTCAGCAGGAAGCCGAGCACGCGGCGCGATACGCCGCCGTCACTGTCGCCGCTGGAGGCGAGGCCCTTCTCGATCTCGTCGATCCACAGCACGCAGGGCGCGAGCTGTTCGGTGGAGGCGATCGCCTCGCGCAGATTGCGCTCGGTCTCGCCGTGGTACTTGTCGTAGAGGGTGCCGAAGTCCAGCCGTACCAGCGGCACCTGGAGACCGCCGGCGATGGCTTTGGCCAGCAGCGACTTGCCGCAGCCCTGCACGCCGAGCAGCAGCACGCCCTTTGGCGGATCCAGGCCCGGCGGGGCGTCGCCCTCGACGAACACCCGGCGGCGCTGTTCGATCCAGCGCTTGAGCCGCCGCGCGCCGGCCACGTCGGCGAAGCCGGCGGTGTCGTATTCGTAGTGCAGATGCCCGCTCTTGTTGAGCAGTTCGAACTTTAGCTTGGCGAGCGCGGGCAGATCGTCATGACCGAGCGCGCCGTCGACGTGGATCAGCTGGCGGGTGATGCGGCGCGCATCCCCGAGCGACAGCCCCTGGAGGTTGCGCACGATCTGGCGGACCGCATCGGCGTCGGCCTCCACCCGTCGGCCGCCGTGTTCCTGCTGGTAGAGGGTGGCTTCCTCGCGCACCAGTTTCAGCAGCGCGTCGGCGTCGGGCAGACGCGGGCGGAAACGCACGGCCATCGCCTCCAGGTCCGCCGGCAGTTCCACCTTGTGGCCGACCAGCACGATCACGTGCGGCAGGCTGTGGCGCCGCTGGATCAGGTCGCGCAGCTGACGCTGGGTGCCGGCATAGCCCAGGTAGGGATGGAAATCGAGCAGCAGATAGATGCCGCGCTGCTGGGCGTCGCGGATCGCGGCCAGGGTATTGCTGGCATCGGGGGCGGTATCGGTCTCCGACTCGCCGTCGAGATCGAGCCGGCGCAGACCCTCGGTGATCGTCCACCGGTACAGCGCGCGCCAGACCTGTTGCAGGGATTGCCGGAACAGCTCGACCACGCGCGGCTCATCGGGCGTTTCGACGACCACCAGCGGCGTGTTGGCACGGATCAGGGCGGCCAGGTCCTGCAGTTCGCTCATGGGCGCGTCGCGTCTGTCGTCGGGAACCCGGATGTTAAACGGGCGGCGCGGTCGCGGTGGTGGGGTCGCCGGTGTACGCTCGAACGCGAACCCATCCGGAGGCTTCGATGAAGACGGTACTGGTGGCCAGCTCCAAGGGTGGTGTCGGCAAGACCACGATCGCAACCCATCTCGCCGCGCATTCCGCGCTGGCTGGCGAGCCCACCGTCCTGATCGACGCCGATCCGCAGCAGTCGTCGACGCGCTGGGCCGAGCGACGCGCCGGTATGGAGGCCGCAGTGTTGCCGCTCGACGGCAGCGCGCGCCACAGGAAGGTCCTGGCATCGATTCCCGAGGGCGCGACGCGGCTGGTGATCGATGCACCGGCTGGCGCGATGGCCGAGGACCTCGACGCCTACCTTGAGCTCGCCGAGGCGGTGGTGGTGCCGGTGTTGCCGTCCGCGCTGGACATCGAGGCGACCGTCGGCTTCCTCAACACGCTGGCCAGACACCCGCGCATCCGCCGCGGCCAGACCCGCGTGGGCCTGGTCGCCAACCGCCTGCGGCCCCATACCAATGCCACGCAGCAGGCGTTGGCGCTGCTCGACCAGTGGCCGTCTCCGGTGATCGCGCAGCTGCGCGACAGCCAGGCGTACGTGATGCTGGTCGGGCTGGGTAAAAGTCTGTTCGATTACCATTCGGCGCAGGTCCGCGAGCACCAGGACGACTGGACCCCGCTGTTGAAATGGCTGCGGAAATAGCCTGTCCCACGGCGTGTTCACCGCGACCGAACGCACCGCCCGTCATGAATCGATCACCCGAGGCCGCCAAAACCACATGCGCGAACTGATCCTGCTCCGCCATGCCCATGCCGAGCCCGCACTGCCGGGACAGGCCGACATCGATCGGCCTCTGTCCGCCGAGGGTCTCGCCGAGGCCGAGGCGGCCGGACGCTGGCTGCGCGACAAGCAGCTGGTGCCCGACTGCGTGCTGTGCTCACCGGCGCGGCGCACGCGCGAGACCCTCGAAGCGGTGCTGGCCACGATCGGCTATGTCGACCAGCGGCTGGTGCCGGCGATCTACGAGGCCACACCGGGCACGCTGGCCGCCCTGCTCGACGAGGACCTGGACAGCACCCGGCTGATGCTGGTGGGACACAATCCGGGCCTGGAACGGCTCACGGCCCTGCTGCACACGGGCCAGACCGGCGAGTACCGCGGCATGCCGCCGGCGGGGATCGCGGTCCTGAGCCTGCCGACCGGCGCCGCGGTGGAACCTGCGGCGGCAGAGCTGTCGGCTTTCTGGTGGCCGTAACGGCAGCTGCGCCGCGTCGCGCCTTGCCAGTCTGACAATGATGCAGTTCGTATTCGTACCCCTGCTGCGACGGCTCGTGGCCGCGGGCCTGCTCTGCGCTGTCGTCCCCGCCTGGGCGGCGCTGGAGCCTGGCACCGCCACGGCAATGGACGTCGAGCACTCGGAGATCGGCTTCAGCCTGCGCACCCGGTGGGGCCAGCAACTGGTCGGCCGGTTCGGCGACTGGCAGGGAGAGATCGCGGTGTTGCCGGATGGTCGCCACCAGGTGCGGCTGGCCCTCGCCGCCGACAGCGTGGAGATCGTCGGCAGCCGCGTCTACACCCGCATTACCCGTGGCCCGGGCGTGTTCGACGTCAAGCGGTTTCCGCAGATCCTCTTCGTCTCCGATCCGTATCCCGCCGCGCTGGCGCGCGAGGGTGGCGAGATGACCGGCGTGCTGAGCATCCGTGGCGTCCAGCGCCGCGAGGCCTTCCGTATCGCCGCCTCGGAATGCGAGCGCCCGGCCTTCGATTGCGACGTGACCGGGACGGGTGATGTCCGCCGCAGCCAGTACGCGATGGACCGGTGGGACTATGCGCTCGCCGACCAGGTGCGTTTCAGCCTGCGGATCCGGGCCCTGGATCAGCGCTGATGCATGTCCTGACCCGCGCCGCCGTGCTGGCCCTGACGCTGGCCACCGCCGCCTGCACCACGCTTTCGCCGGCCCGGCGCGACGCCGCGGCGCACATCGCGGTGGAAGCACGCTCGACCGAAGTGGTCTGCGAGCGCGCGGACGCGTGCGCGACGCCCTCGCCTCTGCGCGAACTGGGCGAACGCGCACTGGCGCGCAGCACGCCGTCCGCGCCGCAGCACTATGCGCTGCTGCTCGAATACGGCCAGGACGCGCTGCTCGCCCGCCTCGATCTGATCCGTGGCGCGCAGCGCACGATTGACCTGCAGACCTATATCTTCGACGAGGACGATTCCGGCCATCTTGTGCTCGAGGAACTGCTCGCCGCCGCGCGGCGCGGGGTCCAGGTGCGTCTGCTGGTGGACCAGCTCTCGGCGCTGCGCACGGTGGAAACACTGTCCGCGCTTGCCGGCGCCCACACCAACTTCGAAATGCGGATCTACAACCCCGTGCTCGGCCGTGCGCGCATCACCTACCCGCAGTACGCGCTGGCCGCGGCCTGTTGCTGGCGCCGGCTCAACCAGCGCATGCACAGCAAGTCCCTGCTGGTCGACGGCGTGGTCGGCATCACCGGCGGCCGCAACTACCAGGACGACTATTTCGACTGGAGCGACAGCTTCAACTTCCGCGACCGCGATGTGCTGATCGCAGGTCCGGTGGTCGAGACGATGAAGCAGAGCTTCGTCGCGTTCTGGCATGCGCCATTGAGCACGCCGGTCGAGCAGCTTGCGGATGTCGGTCGCCATCTGCTGCGCGACGGCGTGCCGCCGGTGTCGTTCCAGAACTACCAGCGCCCCGCGCGCGTGGCGGCGATGTCGGCCGACGCCGAGGACGCGGACCTGGTGCGCCAGCGTCTGGCGGACCTGGCGCTGGCGGTGGGCCCCGTCGAATTCATTGGCGACCTGCCGGGCAAGCACCGCCGTGACCGCGAGGCGGCGCAGGCCTCGATCGCCGCGACGCCGCGCCTGCGCGAGCTGATCGAATCCGCGCAGGACGAGGTGCTGTTGCAGACGCCCTATCTGGTGCTGTCGAAGCCGGCCGAGCAGATGTTCGCCGAGCTGCATGCCCGGCCCGACCCGCCGCAGGTGCTGGTGTCGACCAACAGCCTGGCCGCGACCGACTCCTTCATTACCTACGCGCTGTCCTACAAGTACAAGCGCCGGCACCTGCGCGATTTCGGCTTCCATATCTACGAGTACAAGCCGTTTCCGGAAGACGCGCCGATCGACCTGGAAGTCACCGGCGCGGTGGACATCTCGTGGAACGCCGACGGCAGCGTCAATCTGGACGAGAGCGGAACCGAAGGCGCATCGGCCACGCGCGAGGCGGTGATCGCCGCGCGACCGGCCAGCGTGGCGCCGCTGACCCGCGAGTACTCCGCGCTGCGCTACGCCGGCATCGGCGTGAACCGTCAGGTCCCGCTCAACCGCACGGGCCTGCGTATGGGACTGCATGCCAAGTCGCTGGTGGTCGACACGCGCATCGGCGTGGTCGGCACCCACAACTTCGACCCCCGCGGCGATACCTACAACACCGAGAACGCCGTCGTCATCGAGGACGCCCGTTTTGCCGAGCGCCTGGCGGCGAGCATTCGCCGCGACATGTCGCCCGCCAATGCCTGGACGATCGCGCGTCGTGATTCGCCGGCGGTGTTTTCGGGGCTGGACTATTCGATGGCGAAGGTGTCGGAGCAGCTGCCGATCTTCGACCTGTGGCCCACCCGCTACGCCACGAGTTTCGAGTTCCAGCCGGGGCCGGGCTGCCCGGAGCCGCTGCCGCCGGACGCGCCGGGCTTCCGCGCCTGTTATGCGCCGGTCGGCGACTTCCCGGAAGTGAGCCTCGGCTGGCGCAGCCTGATGACGCGGATCTTCACCGCCTTCGGCGCAGGCCTCGTCCCGATCCTCTGACCCCGCGGACCGAACGGGTGCGCCGAGCCGGCGCAGCGTCGTAGTTCGCCGCTGGCGGGCCTCCAGCAGCCCGCAACCATTGCGAATATTAATCCCGGCTGAACATTTTCAGCTGAATGCACGGGCGTGACTTACGGCATGTGGTGTTCTTCAACAGTGGTGTTGTAGTCTACCAACACACCGAAGCACACCACCCACGGAGATCGCCATGCAGACCCAGACCCTCTCGACCCGTCAGTTCGCCGCCGTCTGTGCCCGCCCGTTCGGCACCGGCTACGGCCGCAGCAGCGGCTACGCCGCGCCGCGCAGCTATACCGCAAGCACCGTGCCTGCCCGCTTCCGCGTCGCCTGACCCACTACCCATCGGAGAGCCGCCATGTCCCGCATGCACGCCATCATCAATGCCGCCGCCCACCTCGTCCCGTCCACTGCCCTGCGCCAGCCCGGCCCCGGCTACGGCCGCAGCAGCGGTTACTGCAGCCCGCGCAGCTACGCGTCGGCATCCGTCCCCGCACGTTTCCGCATCGCCTGATCACGATCGCCGATCACCGATCAACGCCGGCGCCTGAAGCGTTCCTCCGATCCTCAGGAGTTCAGCCATGTTCCGCCCCGATGCCCTGCTCCATTTCGCCCCCACGTCGCCAATGACAACCTGCCTCGCACGGCCCGCCCGCTTCCACAGCCAGGCCCGCATCGCCAACAGCGCCTTTCGCCTGGAAGGTCGCGACAGTGCAATGCCGGAACGGTTCCGGATCGTCTGAGCCGCGGCGCTCTCCGCCGCATCTGCGCGGCGATGCCCGGGTTCGCAATGCACCATTGCACCGCCTCGCTGCGCGAGCGCGCATAACCGCCTAAGCTTTCGCGTTTCTCCAGAGTCCTGGCGCATGTTCCGTAGCGACACCACGCTCGACCAGCTCAATACGATGTCCGCCGGCACCGCGATCGCGACGCTGGGCATCGTCTTTACCGAACTGGGCCCCGATTTCCTGCGCGCGACGATGCCTGTCGATGCCCGCACCCATCAGCCCTATGGCCTGCTGCACGGTGGCGCATCGGCATTGCTGGCCGAAACCCTCGGCAGCACCGCCGGCGGCCTGGCTGCACCCGACGGACACGGCGTCGTCGGTATCGAGATCAATGCCAACCATCTGCGCGGCGTCCGTGCCGGCAGCGTGACCGGGACGGCGCGCCCGCTGCATGTCGGGCGCAGTACCCAGGTCTGGGAGATCCGCATCGAAGACGTGGCCGGCAAGCTGGTCTGCATTTCACGGCTGACGCTCGCCGTCGTGCCGAAACCCTGAGTGGGCGTCGACCGTCCAGGCCCGGGTTTGGGTATCGTGCACCGATGACGTCTTCCCCCGACCACGCCGAAGCCGACGCCAGCGGCATGCCGGCGCGTGTGCTGCGTTACTGCGTGCGTGTCCCGTTGCTGATATGGCACCTCGGCGTGGATCTGCCGATCCTGCTGCTCTCGATGCTGCCGCCGATCGGACGGCGCCGCCTGCGCAGCGGCGAGCGCGTCGATCACCGGATGATCCGCTGGTGGCAGGGCGGGCTGATGCGCGTGTTCGGATTCTCGGTGCGCCGTGTAGGCACCCCGCTGCCGGGCGCGACGCTGTTCGTCGCCAACCACGTCAGCTGGATCGACATCGTGGCGCTGCACAGTCAGCGCATGGTCGGCTTCGTGGCCAAGCGGGAGATCGCCGGCTGGCCGGTGGTGGGGTGGCTGGCAGCGCGCGGCGAGACGATCTTCCACCAGCGCGGCAGCCGTGAATCGATGGGCGGCGTGCTCGACGAGATGGTCGCGCGGCTGCGCGAAGGCCGGCCGGTCGCCGTGTTCCCCGAAGGACGCACCCGCGGCGGCGACGTTGTCGGGCCGTTCCACGCCCGGATCTTCCTCGCCGCGGTCGAGGCCAATGTCCCCGTGCAGCCGGTGGCGCTGCGCTACGGCCGCGATGCGTCCGCGCAAGCGGTCGTAGCCTTCCGCGAGCACGAGTCGTTCATGGCCAATTTCCTGCGCCTGCTCGGCGAGGAGCCGCGCGAGGCCCAGGTGGTGTTTCTCGAGCCGATCCTGCCGGGCAGTTCCGACGGCCGCCGCGGCCTGGCCGAGGTCTCGCGCGAGCGCATCGTCGCCGCGCTGGAAACGCGCGCGTGAACGGGCAGCGTCCGCGCGGGATGGCGGATGCGGCCGAGGATGCGCCGGGCGACATCTACGTGCGCGGCAGTGATTACGCACCGCCGATGTGGCTGCGCAGTCCACACGTGCAGACCCTGCTGGCCAGCAGCGACCTGCGTCGTCGCCGCAGCGCGCAGACCCTGGCGGCGACCGGCGCCGTCACCACCGCGCACCTCGTCGACGGCGGCGACGGTGTGCGCCTCCAGGGCCATCACAGCGTGGTGCCGGGGATCGAGCCGCGCGGCCTTGCCCTGCTCCTGCACGGCTGGGAAGGCAGTACCGAGTCGAGCTACATGCGCCTGACCGCTGCGCAGATGCTGGGGCTCGGGTTCGAGGTGTTCCGGCTCAACTTCCGCGACCACGGCGGCACCCACCACCTCAATCCGGCGATCTTCCATTCCAACCGCATCGACGAAGTGGTGCACGCGGCGCTCGACATCGCCGCCCGCTTCGCGCCCAGGCCGATGCTCGCGGCCGGCTATTCGCTGGGCGGCAACTTCGCGCTGCGCCTGGCATTGCGCGCGCCCGCAGCCGGACTGCAGCTCGCCGGAGTGGCCGCGGTGTGCCCGGTCATCGATCCCTCGCGCACGATGCTGCACATGGAACGGGGTCACCGCCTGTACCTGCGCCATTTCGAGCGCACCTGGCGCGCATCGCTGCGCCGCAAGCGCGAGCTGTTCCCGGAGCAGCTCGCCTTCGACGACGCGACGCTCGGCCTGGGGATGCGCGAGCTGACTGACTGGCTGGTGCGGACGCACACGGATTTCGGCTCGCTCGACAACTATTTCGATGGTTATTCCATCGCCGGCAACCGGCTGTCGTCACTGCAGGTCCCGGCCGACATCCTGATGGCGGCGGACGATCCGGTGATTCCGCTGGACGCCTTCCACGACCTGACGCTGCCGGCGCATGCGCGGGTCGAGATCAGCCGCTGGGGCGGTCATTGCGGGTTCTTGCTCGACCACTCGCTCGACAGCTTCGCCGAACGCTGGGTCGCCGGCCGGCTGTCGGGCCACGCCCGCGCCGCGCAGACGTCCTCGGAACGCACGCGACTGGCGGCCGCGATCCGCGCCCGCCCCCGTTCGCCGGAAGCCTGAGCGCCGCGCGCCCGTCCGGCGCCATCCATCTGTTCCGATTGGCCGGCCCGCGCGTCGTGCTCGGGCGCGCGCCGACAAGCGCGACCGGGATCGCCGCATGCGGGCGCAGGTCTTCCGCGTCTCCGATGCGCGGACGGCGGCCGCGGCGGCGCCCCCGCTACAATGCCCGGCCTTGCCTTTGGTCGGCTTCGCGCCGGGATGTCCGCAATGTCGCAACAGATCTACCAGGCCCTGCAACGCGGCGCGAATGCCGAAGCCGCCGCACTGGCCCACCAGGCCATCGCCACCGCGCCCACCGACGTCGAGACCCTGAGCGCGGCCGCGCTGGCGTTCCGCTCGAACGGCGAGCGCGACGCCGCGCTGTCGACGATCGATGCGGCCATTGCGCAGATGCCCGACAACGCGGAACTCCATTTCCTGCGCGCGGGCATGCTGCTCGACACGCGCGACCTGGGCGGCGCGCAGGCCGCGCTCGCGCAGACCATCGCGCTCGATCCCAACCAGTACGGCGCCTATGTCGTGCAGGCGCAGATGGCGATCGGCCGCAACGACCTCGCCGAGGCCGAACGCCAGAGCAAATTGGCCGCGCGCGTCGCCCCCGAGCACCCGTGGACGCTGATGCTGGAAGGCACCGTGGCCTCGCGCCGCGGCGATCACGATCGCGCCCTGTCGCTGCTGACGGCGGCGTCGCAGCGCGCGCCCGAGGATGTGCAGGTGCTCAATGCACTGGGGTTCGCCTATCTCGCCAAGGGCCATCTCGCGTTCGCCGAGCAGGCGTTCCGGCGCATCCTGGAGAAGACCGGTCACGCGCCGCTGCGCGGGCTGCTGGCGCAGATCCTGTTCCAGCAGGGCCGCCCGGCCGAGGCCGCCGACGAGATCGCCGCGCTGATGACCGACCCGGCCCACGTTTCCCCGTCGATGCAGACCTTCGCCGGTGAGCTCGAGCTGCAGGCCCGGCGCTTCGACCGTGCCAGGCCGCTGCTGCAGGCCGCGTTCGCGGCCCACCCCGAATCACGCCGCGCCACCAACGGGCTGCTGCTGCTCTGGGAAGCGACGGACAACACCGAGGAAACCCGCGACACGCTCGACGCCGCGCTGGCACGCGATGCGCAGTGGGACCACCTGTGGCTGGCGCGCCTGGCGATGGAGAGCTTCGGCAGCGACGTCTCGCGCGAACTGATCGCGCGCTGGACCGCGGCGCGACCGGAACATGTGCCGGCGCTGCAGGCGCAGCTGGCGCTCGAGGCCGGCACCGGCGAACTCGAGGCCGCCGAAGCCACCGCGCGCAAGATCGCCGAATTGCAGCCGGGCCACGGCAATGCCAACGAATTCCTGTTCAACCGGCTGCTCGGACGTGATCCCGATGCCGCGGTCGCCTTTGCCGAAGGCCTGCTCCCGGCCGCCAGTGCGCCTGCGCGCGTGATGCTGCGCCGCTGGATCGCGATGGCGCAGGACAAGGCCGAGCGGCCTGCCGACGCCATGGCCACCTGGATGGCGCTCAATGTCGAGGCGACCGCCAACGTCGGCGCCCCGCCGGCGCCCTCGGCCGCGCCGGCCAGCTGGCCGGAGATCGGCACCGTCGAAGGCACGGTGCGGCCCACGGTGTTCCTCTACGGCCCACCCGGCGCGCAGGCGGACCGCATCGCCAATCCGCTGCAGCGCGCGCTGCCCGAATTCCGCAGCGACCGCTTCACCACGCCGATCCAGGATGCCTTCCAGGACACCACGGTGCCCGTGCGCCTGGCCGCTGGTGAATTCACCGGCGAACAGGTCGCCGACAGCTGGGTGGCGCAACTGCCCGCGCGCGGCATCGGCGATGGCGCGGTCATCGACTGGCTGCCGTTCTGGGACAACGCCTGGCTGCTGGCGCTGCGGACGCGGATGCCCCACGCACGGCTGCTGCTGGCGCTGCGCGACCCGCGCGACATGCTGCTCGACTGGCTCGCCTACGGCACGCCGCTGGCGATGAAGATCACCGATGCCGACAGCGCGGCGACCTGGCTGGCCGCGCATCTGGCGCAGCTCGCCGACCTCATCGAGCAGGACCTGTTTCCGCATACCGTCGTGCGTACCGACGCCCCGGGCGAGGATCTCGAGCGCCTGGCCTCGCGCTTTGCCGAGGCACTCGGCGTGCCGACGTTCCCGACTCCGCCGCGCGCGCTGCTCGGCCCCGACCGGATCCCGGCCGGCCGCTGGCTCGCCTATCGCGACGTACTCGCCGGCCCGATCGCGACCCTGACCCCGGTCGCGGTCCGCCTGGGCTACCGACAGGACTGACCCGCCCCGACAGGAGCCACCATGCGTATCCACAGCGACAGTTTCGAACCCGGCCGGCCGATTCCGGCGACCTATGCGGTCGGCACCAGGGATGGCTTCGGCGGCAACCGCAACCCGCACCTGGCCTGGGACGACGTGCCCGCGGGTACGCGTTCATTCGCCCTGCTGTGCATAGACCCCGACGCGCCAACGGATCCTTCGCTGGCCGGCAAGGCAGGGGTCGAGATCCCGGTCGAGCATCCGCGCGGCAGCTTTGTGCACTGGGCGGTGGTCGACCTGCCGGCCGAGCTGCGCGAGATCGCCGAGGGCAGCGCCAGCGACGGCGTGACCAAGGGCGGCAAGCGCAATCCGCCCGGGCCGGCCGGCGCCCGCCAGGGCCTCAACGACTACACCGGCTGGTTCGCAGGTGACGCGGAGCTCGGCGGCGACTGGTTCGGCTACGACGGCCCGTATCCGCCGCCCAACGACCTGCGCACGCACCGTTATTTCTTCCGGCTGTTCGCGCTCGACGTCGCCCGGCTCGATGTCCCCGAGCGCTTCACGGCGGGCGATGTGCTGCGCGCCATGCAGGGCCACGTACTGGCCGAAGCGCTGGTCTGGGGCAGCTATACCTTGCATCCGCAGGCTGCGGCGGTCTGAGGCCGCGACGCGGCGCTGACCGCTGACCGCTGGCCGCCGGCCCGCGCATGCAGTCGCGACCGGCCGGCGAGGTGGACAGGCCCTGAGCGGGTGCCCGGGTCGTTGACCGAGCCGGGCGCGGCGATGCTCGCCTTGCACCGATGGCCGCGAGGCCTGATGCCCGCATCCGCAGGCAGTCCGCCTGGGCCCGGGTCAGCCGGGCGGGCCGGAGGCTGCGGCCCCGGGGCCGAGCGTGACACGCCATGCTCCGCGGCACCGCCCTGGCGCCGCGGCCGTCACTGCGCTGCGGTCTCCGACTCCACCACCGTGTCCAGCACATAGGCCTGCGCCGGCGCGTCGACCGCCGGCGCGGGCACGTTGAAGCGCTTCACGCGCACCACGCTGCGTACGCCATCCTCGAAGTTGAAGCCCTCGATCTCCTGCAACGGCGTCCAGTCCGCATCGCCCGGCGTGCGGATGCCTTCGTCGTCGTAGCGCACCTCGCGCACCTGCAGGCAGCGTCCATCGGACGCGGGGTGCTCGCAGGCGATCCGCTCGGGCGCGACCTCGAGGAAGACCGTTTCGCCCGCGCCGCCGTAGCGCGTTGCCGCGGTCGGGGTGCCTTCGAACGTCAACACATCGCCGTTGTCGAGCGACAGCGTCAGCCGCGGCGGTGGTCCGACCGTAAGCGCGATGCGATGGGTACCGGGCAGTCGTTCAGCGATCGCCGATTCGCGCGCCGTCAGTGCCGGGTCGGCGCAGGCCATCAACGTGGAGATCACCTGGTCGACGGTGATGCGATCGTCGTCGAGGGCGACATTGCCCGCCATGTTGTTGCAGACATTGGACACCTGCACGCCACCGTCGGAGAAATCCAGCTGCAGCGCGTCCCCGCTGCCGCCGGTGAGCGCGTCGATGCCCGCCCCGGTTCCGGTCGTGGCCTCCACCAGACGCCAGTGGTAGGCCTCCAGGGCGGGGCGATGGTCGGCCGGCGCGGCATCCGGGATGGCTGCCGCTGCGTTGGATGGCGCTGTCGCGGCCGGGTCCGGCGATGACGATGGCGACCCACCGCAGGCGGCCAGCGCCAGCGGCAACAGCAGGATCAGAGGGCGGTGCATGGCGTCTCCTCGCTCGGAACGGGCGGACCAGCTTAGCGGTGCGGACGACAAGGTTCCGTTGCGCCCGGCCGGATGCGCGCCGGTCGATGTCGAGAACCGGCCTGCCGGATCGTCGTGATCACGAGACCGCCATCCCGGCGGCCAAGGAGACCCCCGATGCGTGTCGATCCCTACCTCTATTTCGATGGCGACTGCGCTGCCGCGTTCCGGTTCTATGCCGGCCTGCTCGGCTGCACCGCACCGGTACTGATGCCCTACGGCGACGATCCGACCTGCGCCGGGGGCGTTGCCGTAGCGCCCGACCGGATCATGCATGGCTGCATCGACATCGATGGCGGATTCCTGATGGGATCCGACGTGCCGCCGGGCACGCCGCTGCCACGTGCGCCACACGCCTTCGTCAGCCTGGGCGTGGACAGCGACGCCGACGCCGAGCGGATCTTCGCCGCGCTGGCCGAACGCGGCGAGATCCGCGCGCCGATGGCCGAGACCTTCTTCGCCCACCGCTTCGGCATGGTGGTCGACCGTTTCCGTACGGGCTGGATGGTGCTGCGTAGCAAGCCCTGCTGACACACATGCCCCCGCACAGGAGACCCGCAATGTTCCGTCCCCAGATCTACGTCAATCTGCCGGTCGAGGACCTCAACCGCAGCGTGCGCTTCTTCACCGCGCTGGGCTTCGCATTCGAACCGCGCTTCACCAACGAGAACGCGACCGCCATGATCATCGGCGAGGACAGTTTCGTCATGCTGCTGGTCAAGCCGTTCTTCCAGACCTTCACCAGCAGACCGCTGTGCGGGCGTGATCGCACCGGCGCGATCATCGCCCTGTCGCAGCCGGACCGCGCGAGCGTCGATGCGATCGTCGAGCAGGCCCGCGCGGCCGGCGCCACCGTACCCGGCCCGCCGGTCGACCACGGCCACATGTACCAGCACGCTTTCGAGGACCCGGACGGACAGCTGTGGGAGGTGTTTTACATGGATGCCTCCGCATTCGACGCCGGATGAGCGCCGCCCCGTGCGCGATGGAGCGCCGACCGCGACGACGCAGTGCGGCTTGCCCGGCCGCGGCTGCGGTGCTGTCATCGCCGGCGATGGACACCGCCGCCCTGCATCGCACGATCGACCGCCTGTGCCGCGAGGAGCGGCCCCGGATCATCGGCGGCCTGATGCGCCTGGTCCACGATCTCGATCTCGCCGAGGAACTGGCCCAGGACGCACTGCTCGCGGCGCTGGGACGCTGGCCGCAGACCGGCCTGCCGGATAACCCGGGCGCCTGGCTGATGACCACCGCCCGCCACCGCGGCATCGACCGCCTGCGCCGCAGCCGCCTGCTCGATGCCCGCCATGCCGAACTCGCGCGCGAGATCGAGCAGGCGCAACGCGATGCCGAAACGCGCGCCGAGGCGGCGCGCGACGATGTGATCGGTGACGACGTGCTGCGGCTGATGTTCGTGGCCTGCCATCCGGCGCTGACGATCGAATCGCAGGTCGCGCTGACCCTGCGCCTGATCGGCGGCCTGACCACCGACGAGATCGCGCGCGCGTTCCTCGTCCCCGAGGCCACGATCGCCCAGCGCATCGTCCGCGCCAAGCGCGGGATCGCGAAGGCCGGCACGCCGTTCGAGGTGCCGCGGCGTGCGGACCTGCCGGCGCGGCGCTCGGCCGTGCTGCACGTGCTCTACCTGGTGTTCAACGAAGGCTTTGCTGCAAGCAGCGGCGCGCACTGGGCACGTCCGGACCTGTGCGCCGAAGCCCTGCGGCTGGTGCGGGTGCTGGCCGGGCTGATGCCGCGCGAGCCGGAAGTCCATGCACTGGAGGCGCTGATGGCGCTGCAGGCCTCGCGCCTCGCCGCGCGCACCGATGCCCACGGTCACCCGGTGCTGCTCGCCGAGCAGGACCGCGCGCGCTGGGACCACGCGCTGATTGACGCCGGTCTCGCCGCATTGGCGCGCGCACAGGCCGTGCGCGGGCCGGCGGCGCCCGCCGCCTACGAGCTGCAGGCCGCGATTGCCGCCTGCCATGCCCTCGCGCCCGCGGCGGACGCCACCGACTGGACGCGCATCGCTGCGCTCTACGGACGCCTGCTGGCCCTGACCGGCTCACCGGTGGTCGCCCTCAACCGCGCGGTCGCGACCGGCATGGCCGCCGGCCCGGCGGCGGCGCTGCCCCTGGTCGACGCGCTCGCCGATGATCCTGCGCTCGCCAGCTACCACCTGCTGCCGGGGGTGCGCGGCGATCTGCTGGCGAAGCTCGGTCGGCATCTCGACGCGGCCGCCGCCTTCGAGCGGGCGGCGTCACTGGCGCGCAATCCGCGCGAGCGCGACTGGTTGAGTGGCCGCGCGGCGGAATGTCGCGCGCAGGCGCCTCCTTGAGACGCCCTCGTGCGACCGCGTCGGCCGGAGGCCAAGGTCCGACAGCGATGTGATCGTGGGCCCCGCTCCCGCGGCACTGCACGGGCGCGTGTCCTCATCGATCCCGGACGGCGGCCTGGCACGCTGGCCCGACCACCAGGCCTACCGCGGCGAACTCAGTCGCGCAGATGCACCAGGACCCGGCGCGGCCAGGCGGCCAGCAATGCCCAAAGGCCACCCACGCCCGCGACCCAGGTCGCGACCGGCAGACCGATGAAACTCGGGCCGCCGGCTTCAAGTGCGTAGAGCACCGCGGCGACGATCAGCAGGCCGACGCCGAGGATGGCCGCGACCACGCGCTTCTGCATGCCCTGCATGGTCGCGGTCAGTGCGGCGAGATCGTCGGAGCGCATGCGCAGTTCGTGGCGGCCTTCGACCTGCTGCTTGAGCCAGCCGTGCAGCAGGCGCGGCATGTCGGGCGCCTGGGTGATCAGTTCCGGCAGGCGGTCGCGGAATTCGCGCGCCAGGCGCTGCGGGCTGTAGCGCTCGACGAGGATGCGCTCGAGCACCGGCCGCGCGACCGCCCAGATGTCGAGCTTGGGATCGAGCAGGCGACCGATGCCTTCGATGCTCAGCAGGGTCTTCTGCAGGAGGATCAGCTGCGGCTGCAGGGTCAACTGGTAGCGCTGCGCGGTGCGGAACAGTTTGCCCAGCACCTCGCCGAGCGAGATCTCCGACAGCGGCCGGGTGAAGTACGGCTCGCAGACCGAGCGCACCGCCGCTTCGAGTTCGTCGATGCGGATGTGCGAGGGCATCCAGCCGGCCTGGATGTGCAGCTCGGCGATGCGCCGATAGTCCTGGCGAAAGATCGCCATGAAGTTCTCGGCGAGGTAGTACTGATCCTCGCGCGAGAGCTGGCCCATGATCCCGAAATCCAGCGCGATGAAGCGCGGATTGGTCTTGCGGTCGGGATCGACCCAGATGTTGCCCGCGTGCGCATCGGCATGGAAGAAGTTGTCGCGGAAGACCTGCGTGTAGAACACGCGCACGCCCTTGGCCGCGAGCGCCTTGCGGTCGATGCCCGCGGCGTCGAGCGCGACGATGTCGTCGCTGGGAATGCCGTGCACCCGCTCGAGCGTGAGCACGCGCTGGGTGGTGCGCTCCCACACGGGGGCGGGCACGTAGAGATCCTGCGAGCCGGTCCAGAAGCGCCGCAGTACGGACGCATTCGCGCCTTCGCGCTGCAGGTCGAGTTCGGCGGCCAGCGTGTTCTCGATCTCGGCCACGACTTCGCGCGGACGGATCTTGTCGGCATTGGGATGGGTGCGATCGACCAGCGCGGCGAGGTTCTTCAGCAGGGCCACGTCGGCGGCGATCTGCTTCTCGATGGTCGGCCGCAGCACCTTGACCACGACGTCGCGGCGCGGGTGGCGTTCGTCGGCGGGCAGCGTCGCCGCATGGACCTGGGCGATCGAGGCCGACGCCAGCGGTGTGGTGTCGAAGCTCTCGAAGGCCAGCGCGATCGGCAGGCCGAGCTCGCGCTCGATGATCGCCTGGGCCAGCGCGCCATCGAACGGCAGCACCCGATCCTGCAGCAGGGCGAGATCGTCGACGATGTCGGGCGGCACCAGGTCGCGGCGGGTCGAGAGGATCTGTCCGAACTTGACGAAGATCGGCCCGAGTTCCTGCAGCGCCAGACGCAGACGCGCGCCGCGCGACTGCGCGGCGATATCGGCCGAGGCGCGCGGCACGAACGGACGCGCGAGCTTGAGCCAGCGCTCGGCGGGGGTGCCGTCGAACAGGTCATCGAGGCGATAACGCAACAGCACCCGGCCGATGCGCGACGCGCGCAGCACACCTCTCATGCAGCAGGCCCGTGCTGCAGTCGTGACACGCGCGCCGACAGTCGTTCGACATCGTCGCGCAGGACATCGACATCGTCGTGGAACGCCGCCAGCTCGTCGCGGCCGAGGACATCGCGCGATTCCTCGGTGACGTATTCGACCGCGCTTTCGGTCAGCGTTCCGCCCAGATCCTTTGCCTGTCGCAGCGCCGCGGCGAACGCATTGGCCACCTGCACGCCGATCACGTCCCCGAACACGGCGACGAAGGGCTGCTGCCAGTCGGGATCGAAACTGCCCGCCAGCTTCTGCAGGCGACGCGCGAGTTCGGCGTCACCGGAAACGCGCACCTTGCCGATCGGCGGGGCATCGTCCCGGCGCAGGAATGGCAGCTGCGACAACATGCCGGCGAGCGTGGTCCGCACGGCGAGATCGGGCTCGAGCGCCGCGTCGACCGGGCCGACGCACAATCTCTCGCCTTCGACCCGCAGTTCAAGGGCAAGCGGCGGGGAGGCGAGCGTCAACGCGATGCGCTGGCCATGCAGGCCGATCAATGCCGCACGTGTGTCGGCATCGAGTGCGAGCGCCCGGTTGAGCGCGGTTTCCAGCGCACGTCCGGCAATCGGCTTGAGCATCGCGAAAGGAGAAGGGAGTCCGGCCATGGCCGCATTGTAGCGTCGGGCCGGCGAGCCCAGATGCGCCGGCCGGTACGGCGCGCGCAAAAGAAAACGCCCGCCAGAAGGCGGGCGCTGGATCGATCTGGAGACGCTGACCGTTACGGGCCGCGACCACGCAGCATCGAGACCACAGCCAGGATCAGGAACACGACAAACAGGATCCAGGCGATATTGGTCGCGGCGCCAGCGACGCCGCTGAAGCCGAGTACACCGGCGATGATGGCAACGACAAGAAAAATAATGGCATAACGAAGCATGGGTTGATCTCCTAGGTCCCGTGGCGGTTCGGGTGCCACCCTATGCGGCCGGAAGTCGCGATCAGGTGACGGTCATGTACCTGACTTGCGAATTTTTCAGGCGGATGAGTCCGTCGTGAAGGGAAACCCTGGGAACATAGCCGAAATCGCGCGTCGCCGGCGCCATGTCGTACCAGTGCGTGGTGCTGAGCTGCTCGGCCAGGAAACGCGTCATCGGCGGTTCCCCGGACAGGCGCAGCACGGGCCACACCGCTTCGCAGATCGCGCCGATCGCATATGCCACGCCGAACGGCACCGTCCTGTCGACCTGCGGGGCGCCGGCCGCGGCCAGCAGCGCATTGACGATCTCGCGCACCGTCGTCGGTTCGCCATTGCTGATGAAGTACGCGCGGCCGGCGCAGGCGGCGCCGGGCGCCAGATGCGCGAATGCGTCGAAGTGAGCCTGCGCAGCGTTGTCGATGTACGTGGTGTCGATGCGGTTGTCGCCGTTGCCGACGAAGCGCAGACGGCCGGCCTTGGCGCGCTCGACCAGACGCGGCAGCAACTGCTGGTCACCAGGCCCCCAGATCAGCCGCGGACGCAATGCGACCGTCGCGAGCGTCGCATCGTTGGCCGCGAGCACCGCCTGTTCGGCGATCTTCTTGGTGGTCGCGTATGGCGCCTTGAAGTGTTCGCCGTATGGCACGGTTTCGGCCGTGCCGCCTTCGACCGGATGCGTCGCGCGATGGGTCACGCTGGGCGTGGAGGTATAGACCAGCCGACCGATGCCGTGCGCACGACAGGCGTCGAGCACGTTCTGCGTGCCGAGCACGTTGGCCCGGTGGTAGCTCTCGTAACTCCCCCAGGCGCCGGCCTTGGCCGCGTTGTGGAAGATCGCGTCCATGCCCTGCGCTGCATTGGCCACGGCCGCGCCATCGGCGAGATCGCCGCGCACCTGGCGCACGCCGATCGCGTCGAGTTCCGGATAGTGGCCGCGGTTGAAGCTGGTGACATCAAAGCCGCGCTCGACCAGGCCGCGACACAGCGCCTGCCCGAGGAACCCGCCGCCGCCGGTGACGAGAAGTTTCATGCGATCTCCTGTGTGCGTTTTGCCGCCCACACGGCCAGCGCCTCACGGCCGATCTTCGCGTTGTGGCGGATGTCGACCGGGAACCCCGGATGGAACAGCACGCGCTCGATGCGCGCGGTATGCACATGGCCTTCGCCGATGTGACGCAGCTCGTCGGCGATGCGCGCGTGCTCGCGCTTGGCGATGCCGGCGCGCAGTTCCACACACAGCACCGGCGTCTGCCGGCCCGCGGGGCCGACACCGACCAGCGCGGTGCGGCGTACTTCGGGATGCACGTTGAACACCGGCTCGACCTGTTCGGTGCACAGGGTCCCCTCGGTGGTCACGACGCGATGGCCCTTGCGGCCGCAGAACCACAGCCGGCCTTCCGCATCGAAATAGCCGAGGTCGCCCATGCGGTGGACGATGCGCGTGCTGCCGTCAGGCAACGTCTCGGTGATTTTCGCCAGCCGCGTCTGCGCGTCGCGGTTGAAATAGGTATCGGTGGCGCTGGGCCCGGCGACGGTGATCTCCCCGACCTGCGCGCCGGGCACGCACAGTGCGTCGGACCAGACCGGAATCGCGCCGTCGTCGACGCGGATGATCCGCACCTCGTTCGGCGGCACCGGTCGGCCCACGCAGGTGCCGGCGCCCTGTTCGGTGCGCGTGCGCAGTTCCAGCAGTTCGCGGCCCTCGACCACCGCCACCGGCAGGCACTCGGTGGCGCCGTAGGGCGTCCAGAAGCGCGCATCGCCCGGCAGCAGCTCGAGAATCCTCGCGACCGTGTCCGGCGGCACCGGCGCGCCGGCCGAGGTCACCCGGCGCAGCGTCGGCAGCGGCCTGCCGTCCTTCGCAAGCACGCCCATCAGCGCCGGCGACCCGAACAGCTGGTCCACGCCGAAGCGTGCGATCGCCGCATGCAGCTTGTCGGGATCGGCATTCGCCGGGCGGGTGGGATCCATGTCCGGGATGATCGAGGTGAGCCCGAGCGCGGGATCGAACAGCGCGAACGGCGGAAACGTCGGCAGGTCGATGCCGCCGGCGGCGATGCCGAATGCGCCGCGCAACATGTCGATCTGGGCAACGAAATGCCGGTGGCGATAGACCACGCCCTTTGGCACGCCGGTCGAGCCGCTGGTGAAGAGGATCGCGGCGACATCGTCGGCCTTCGTCGCGGCCAGCTGCGGCCCGGCGCCCGCCCCGGCGCGTTCCACCTGCGCCAGCGTGGCATCGGCCAGCCACGCGCGGTGACCGGTGGTGATGCGGATACGCGCCGATTTCGCCCAGCCCAGCAGCGTGCGCGCGAACTGCGCCAGCGGAATGCCGATGAACGCCTGCGCCTGGGCTTCATCCAGGCACTGCTTGAGCGCGCGCCTGTCGATGCCCGGGTCCACCAGCACCGGCACCGCGCCGGCCTTGAACAGCGCGAACATCAGCAGGAAGAACTCGGGTGTGGGGCGGACCATCAGCACCGCGCGCGTGCCGCGGACGATGCCGCGCCGGGCGAGTCCGGCAGCGATCGCATCGCTGCGTGCGTCCAGCGCGGCATAGGTCAGTGCATGCGCCTCGCCGTAGCGGCCGTCGGGGCCGGGACAACGCATCGCGATCCGGTCGGGTCGCTCGCGCGCGAGCCGCGGCAGGGCTGCGGCGATGTTGACCGCGTCCGCGGCCGGGGAGATGGGTGCTTGCATCGGCGAGAGGATACCGGGCCGCCGCACGCGCACGGCCGGGGACGGATTAGGATGGCCGCTTTCCCGCACGGACACCGCCATGCGCGTTCCCCGCTTCCCTGCTCCGCTGCTGCTCGTCCTGATGCTCTCCTTGTGGCTGCCGGGCTGTGCCAGCGCCGGCAAGCAGCGCAGCGCCCTCGAGAGCGCGCAGCATGCATGGTCGTCGGCGGTGCGCTGGAACGATCTGCACGGCGCCTGGCAACTGGTCGATCCGGAGTACCGCACCGCGAATCCGGCGAACGCGCTGGACTTCGAACGCTACGCCCAGGTCCAGGTGACCGGTTATCGGGAGGTCGGTGGCCAGGCCGGGCCGGACGAGGCACTGCGCGAGATCCAGATCGGCGTGGTCAACCGCCATACGATGGCCGAGCGCACCGTGCGCTATACCGAGCGCTGGCGCTGGGATCCGGGCGCCGGCACCTGGTGGATCACAGATGGTTTGCCCGATCTGTGGGCGGGCGAATAGCGGCTGCGGCCCCTGGCGCCGGGCAGCCGCGGCGTTGTGCGACAATCGCCGCCCTCCGACGCACCGCGACTGATCCGTGAATTTCGAAGAACTTCTGGCCTTCCTCGGCCGCAACCAGATGTTGTCGCTGGTCTTCGCCGCCCTGACGGTGGCGATCATCGTCAATGAGATCTCGCGGCTGTTCCGCGGCTTCAAGGCGCTGCGTCCGGCCGAACTGACCGTGCTGATGAACCGCGAGAACGCGCTCGTCGTCGACCTGCGGCCCTCGGCGGACTACGCCAAGGGCCACATCCCCGGATCGAAGAACGTGCTGATGAGCCAGTTCGACCCGGAGAGCAAGCAGCTCGCACCGGCGAAGGCCCTGCCCGTGGTGCTGGTCTGCAAGACCGGCAGTACCGCGAGCGACGCCGCCAAGCGGCTCAAGAAGGCCGGCTTCGCGAACGTCTACGTCCTCGACGGCGGCATCGGCGGCTGGCTGCAGGCCGATCTGCCGCTGGTCAAGGGCCGCGGCTGAGCCCAGGTTCCGTCCATCGGCGGGTGCCATAATCGGCGATCCCGCTTCCACCCAATTTTCTGCTGGAGTCGATCCACATGTCCGAAGAACAGACCACCAACGGCGCCAATGGCGCAGCCCCGGCGCAGCCGGCCGGCGCGCAGTTCAGCGTCGAAAAGATCTACGTCAAGGACGTCTCGTTCGAATCGCCCAAGTCGCCGGCGATCTTCAACGAGCAGGCCCAGCCGCAGCTCAACATGAACCTCAACCAGAGCGTCCAGCGCGTCGGCGACAACGCCTACGAAGTCGTGCTGGGGATCACCCTGACCTGCACCACCGGTGAGGACAACGCCAACACGGTGTACGTGGCCGAAGTGAAGCAGGCCGGCGTGTTCGGCCTGGCCGGTTTCGACGGCAATACCCTCGATGCGCTGCTCGGCACCCAGTGCCCGAACGTGCTCTATCCCTACGCCCGCCAGCTGATCGGCGACCTGATCCAGGCCGGTGGCTTCCCGCCGTTCCTGCTGCAGCCGATCAACTTCGACGCGCTCTACGCCGAAGGCCTGCGCCAGCGCGCGCAGCAGGGCGGCGAGCAGCCGACCACCGACCAGGTCGGCAACGCCTGAGCGTGAGCGATCCGAAGTCCGCGGTCGCGGTGCTGGGCGCCGGTTCCTGGGGAACCGCGCTCGCATCGCTGATCGCACGCAATGGCCACCCCACGATGCTGTGGGGTCGCAACGCGGCGCAGGTCGAGGCGATCGACCAGCGCCACGAGAATCCGCGTTATCTGCCGGGCATTCCGTTGCCCGACACCCTGCGCGCGACCACCGACCTGGCCCACGCCATCGAAGGCGCCGGGCTGATCCTGGTCGTGGTGCCCTCGCATGCGTTCACCGAAACGCTGGCCCTGCTGGCGCCACTGCGCACGGCCGGCGTCGGCGTGTCGTGGGCGACCAAGGGTTTCGAGCCGGGTTCGGGACGTTTCCTGCATGAAGTGGCCGGCGACCTGCTGGGTGGCGACGTGCCCCTGGCCGTCGTCACCGGCCCCTCGTTCGCCAGGGAGGTCGCTTCCGGCCTGCCGACCGCGATCACCGTGCAGTCCGAGGACGAAGCGTTCGCGCAGACCGTGGCCGACGTGCTGCACGGCCCGACCTTCCGCGCCTATACCGGCACCGACATGCGCGGCGCCGAACTCGGCGGCGCGATGAAGAACGTGCTGGCCGTGGCCACCGGCGCGGCCGACGGCATGGAACTGGGCCTCAACGCCCGCACCGGCCTGATCACCCGCGGGCTCAACGAGATGCTGCGGCTCAACCGCGCGATCGGCGGCCGGGCCGAAACCCTGATGGGCCTGGCCGGTCTCGGCGACCTGGTCCTGACCTGCTCCGGGGATCTGTCGCGCAACCGCCGGCTGGGCCTGGCGCTGGGCCGCGGCGAGAAGCTCGAGGACGCGGTGCGCGCGATCGGCCAGGTGGTCGAATCGGTGCAGACCGCCGACGAGGTCATGCGCCTGGCCGAGCGGCACGGCATCGAACTGCCGATCTCCAGCAATGTCCGCGCGGTGCTGCACGGCGATATCACCCCGGCCGAAGCTCTGGGCCGGTTGATGGCCCGCGAGCAGAAGCCCGAGTTCGAATAAGAAGCTCGGGCCGAAGGCCCGACCAAAGCCCGCCTCCCTCCGGGAGAGGGAGGCACCATCCGCAAAGCGGATGGTGGGGTGAGGGGAGGCCTCGCCAAGGCGCCCAAAGCACCTGCATCTCCCTCCGGGCACCTTCCCCCGAGGGGAAGGACAACACAGGGGGCGCCGCGAGCTGCGACTGGAATCCCTCGACCTCTCCGACCCAAAAAGAAACCCGACCATTGCTGGCCGGGTTCGGTCGGTTTCCGGGAGAGAGACGCGCCGGGAAAGCGCTGGGGACCGGAAACCGTGGGGCGCGCGGTGTGGCGCTTACCAGCGCAGGCGCGGGCCGATGAACCACTGGGTGTCGCCACCCTTGATGAGCTTCACGTCGCCAGCCACGCCGAAGTTCGGGGTGAACTTCCACTGCGCGCCGAGGCGGCCATAGAAGTCGCTGTCGAATCCGTCGTCGAGGTGGTCGTAACCGGCCAGTGCGTAGCCTTCGAGCGCCGGCAGCAGCACGCTGCGCGCGCCGACCTCGACCGAATAGCCGTCACCGTTGATGCCGTGGCCGAAGTCGAGCTTCTGGTAGGCCACGCGTGTCAGCAGGTCGGTGCGCGGCGAGACTTCGTGGTTGTAGCCCACGCCCAGACGCCACTGATCGCGGTCGAGCGGACTACGATCCACGCTTTCGCGGGTGTAATCGCCAAAAGCATGGAAGTTGGGGTGGAACGCGGCGGAGCCACGGATCGACCAGCCATCGGAATCGACGTCGCGGTCGAGGGGCGCGATATCGGACTTGCTGGCCGAATAACCGCCTTCCAGATAGGTGTAGGACAGGCCGTCGGCGGCATGACCGGCGAGCGGCAGCGCGGCCGCAAGGACCGCAAGAGACAAACGCTTCATTCGGGGGATATCTCCGGCCGGCGCCTGCTTCGGGCGCGGCTCTATTCTGTGACAATGCGAAAAAATGCCGGCCCGGGTGAAGGGGGGAGGGGATGCTTCGAGGGGGCGAAGCAGATCACCCGGGCCGGTGAGATCAATTCTCAGCTGCTCCCTGCAACCCGCGCTGAATATTGAACCGGCAAGTGTAGGATTTTTCCGTCTTCGCGAGGATCGTGCCGCCCGGACCACGTGGCGATGGCGCTTAAACCCCCGCGCCGGCGAATCCCTGCTGCCGCCAGGCCTCGAACACCACCACGGCCACCGCATTCGAAAGATTCAGACTGCGGTTGCCGGGTCGCATCGGCAGGCGCAGGCGCTGGCCGTCGGGCACGCGTTCGAGGACCTCCGCCGGCAGGCCCCGGGTCTCCGAGCCGAACAGGAAGGCATCACCCGGCGCGAACGCCGGCGTATCGAAGCACCGGCTGTTGCGCGTACTCAGCGCGAACAGCCGCGCCGGCCGGATCACGCTCAGCGCGGCGTCGAGATCGTCGTGCACCTGCAGCGTCGCGTATTCGTGGTAATCGAGGCCGGCGCGGCGCAGGTTGCGGTCGTCGAGGTCGAAGCCCAGCGGTCGTACCAGGTGCAGGCGCGCGCCGGTATTGGCGCACAGCCGGATGACGTTGCCGGTATTGGGAGGGATCTCGGGCGTATGCAGGATGACGTCGAACATGGGCCGGGCCGGGCTGCGGGCCGGCCATTGTCGGTCACCAGGGCAGGGACGCGCCGGTCCAGTCGAGGAAGCGGCCGCTGTCGGCCGCGCCCAGGCCCGCGATCACCCGGCGCAGGCCGGCGACCGATTCCTCCGGGGTCTCGGTCGCCTGGGCACCGCCCATGTCGGTGCGCACCCAACCCGGGTGCAGGGCGACGACGACAATGCCGCGCTCGCGCAGCGCATGCGCCAGCTGCACCGTGGCCATGTTCAGCGCGGCCTTGCTGATCGCATAGCTCGGGGTGCCGAACCGGGTGGTGCCGGCGATCGAGCCGAGCTGCGAGGACAGATTGGCCACGCACGCGCCGTCGGCGAGCAGCGGCGCCAGCGCCTGGGTCAGCAGCAACGGTCCGACGACGTTGGTCCGCAGGCTGTCGTCGAGGATCTCTTCGGTCAGCGCACCGAACCGCTCGCCGCCATGCAGCACGCCCGCGTTGTTGACCAGCAGGCCGATCCGCGCCTCCCTGCCGGCCGCCAGCGGCCATTCGCGCGCCAGTTCCTCGCGCGAGGCTGCGTCGCCGACATCCAGCGGCAGCACCTTGAGATGACCGGGATACTCGGCGGCCAGGGCATTGAGCGCCTGCGCGCGGCCCGGCTGGCGGCAGGTCGCGACCACGCGCGCGCCATCGGCAAGCAGTTGCCGGACCAGCTCCAGGCCGAGGCCTCGATTGGCACCGGTGACGAGGGTCCAGTGGGTCATGGCATGCGCTCTCGATCGGGAACAGGGCGATGCTAGTCGCGCGCTGATGAGTGGCGGGTGGCGGGCGATGGTCTGCCGGGCGCCGGGCGGACGCGTACAGCGCGTCTGCAGAACCGGCTTCGTCGACGAATGCGCCCCATCCGCCATCCTGGGCCGGGTGGAGACCCCGGAACCGGACGCACGCAACCGTCGGCGGATCCCGCTCCATGACCTGCGACCCGTGCCGTACGGCCCGCGGCTGGCTACGATGCGGGTCCAATTCCGTCCACTCCAAGGCCCGGCATGTCCGCTGACCGTCTCCGTACCGCTCCGTCCCGTCCGCGCGCGGCCCTGCTCGCGCTGGCCACCGGGCTCGCCCTGGCCGGTATCGGTGCCGCGCCGATGGCCTGGGCCGCGCCGCCTGCCGCAACCGCCGGCGTCGACATTCCCTACGAGACGTTCACCCTGCCCAACGGCCTGCGCGTGGTGGTGCACACCGACCGCAAGGCGCCGATCGTCGCGGTGAACATCTGGTACCACGTGGGCAGCAAGGACGAACCGGCCGGCCGCAGCGGCTTTGCGCACCTGTTCGAACACCTGATGTTCCAGGCCAGCGAACACCACGACGGCGAATTCTTCGACCCGTTCAAGCAGGTCGGCGTGACCGACCAGAACGGCACCACCAATACCGACCGCACCAACTACTTCCAGAACGTGCCGACCACCGCGCTCGACATGGCGCTGTGGATGGAATCGGACCGCATGGGCCACCTGCTCGGCGCGGTCGACCAGGCGGCGCTCGACGAACAGCGCGGCGTGGTCCAGAACGAGAAGCGCCAGGGCGAGAACCAGCCCTACGGCCAGGTCTGGGACCGGCTGAGCCGCTCGCTGTATCCGAAGGACCACCCCTACCACCGCGGTGTCATCGGCTCGATGAACGATCTCAACGCGGCCTCGCTGGACGATGTCAAACAGTGGTTCCGCACCTGGTATGGCCCCAACAACGCGGTGCTGGTGCTGGCAGGCGACATCGACCTGGCCACGGCCAGGCGCAAGGCCATGCAGTATTTCGGTGACATTCCCGCCGGCCCGACCATGGCCCAGCCGCAGGTCGACGTGGCCAAGCGCCCCGCCGACACCCGCGAGACGATGCAGGACCAGGTGCCGCAGGCGCGTATCTACCGGGTGTGGAACGTTGCCGAGCTGGGCAGCGTCGACATCGACCGTCTGCAGGTGCTGGCGAGCGTGCTCGGCGGCGCGAAGGCCTCGCGACTCGACCGGCGCCTGCTGCACGAGGACAAGCTGGTCGACAACATCAGCGCCGGCGCCTGGCCGTCGCAGCTGGGCTCGAGCTTCGGCATCATCGCGACCGTCAAGCAGGGCGTGGACCCGGCGATGGTCGAAGCGGCGATCGACGAGGAACTCGAGCGACTGATCGCCGAAGGTCCGACCGCCGACGAACTCGAGCGTGCCAAGACCTCGTTCCGCGCCGGTTTCGTGCGTGGCATCGAGCGCATCGGTGGCTTCGGCGGCAAGGCCGACGCGCTGGCCGAATGCACCGTCTACGAGGGCGACCCGGGCTGCTTCCGCGCTTCGCTGGCCAATGTCGCGGCGACCACCGCCGAGGACGTCAAGGCGGTCGGCGCGAAATGGCTCGACGTCGGCAGCCACACCATCACCGTGGTCCCGGGCGCGCGCGCGCCGCTGGCCGAAGAGCCCGCCGTGACCCCGGCGCCGCTGACGACGCCCGCGCCGGATCGCAAGTTCACCACCACGCGCAGCCGCATCGACCGCAGTACCGGCGTGCCCGAGACCCGCGAGTTCCCCGAGCTGAAGTTCCCGGAACTGCAGCGCGCGATGCTCTCCAACGGCACCGAAGTGATCCTCGCCCGGCGGCCGGAGATCCCGGTCGTGCAGCTGAGCTACGAGTTCAAGGGCGGCTACACCGCCGACCAGGGCCGCACGCCGGGCACCGCGAGCTTCGCGATGAGCCTGCTCGACGAGGGCGCCGGCGGCCTGGGCGCGCTCGAGTTCGCCGACCGCGTGGAATCGCTGGGCGCGAGCATCGGTGCGGGCGCCTCGCTCGACGGCAGCAATGCCTACGTGTCGGCGCTCAAGGAAAACCTGGACGGATCGCTGGCGCTGTTTGCCGACATGCTCCAGCGTCCGAACTTCGAGCAGAAGGAGATCGACCGCATCAAGGCGACGTGGATCGCCGGCATCGCCCAGGAGAAGGCGCGCCCGGCCAGCGTGGCGATGCGTGTGCTGCCGCCGCTGGTCTATGGCCAAGGCCACCCGTATGCGATCCCGTTCACCGGCAGCGGTGACGAAGCCTCGATCGCGAAGCTCGGGCGCGAGGACCTGCTCGCCTTCCACCGCGACTGGGTGCGTCCGGAAGGCGCGACCCTGATCGTGGTCGGCGACACCACGCTCGAGGAGATCGTGCCGATGCTCGAAACCCATTTCGGTGCCTGGCGCGGCACCGGTCCGGCGCCGGCACCGGTCGAAGTGGCCGAGGTCGCGCGTCCCGCCACCTCGCGCGTGTTTCTCATCGACCAGCCGGGCGCGGTGCAGGCCAACATCTTCGCCGCGCAGGTGATCCCGCCGACCAACGATCCGGCCTCGACCCGCTTCGACATGGCCAACACCGTGATCGGCGGGGATTTCACCGCGCGTCTCAACATGAACCTGCGCGAGGACAAGCACTGGTCCTATGGCGCGCGCAGCTCGGCGAGCGGCACGCTGGGCCAGCGTCCGTGGATGGCGTCAGCGCCGGTGCAGATCGACAAGACCGCCGAAGCCATGGCCGAGATGCAGCGCGAGTTCGCGGATTTCGCCAGCGGCACGCGCCCGCCCAGCGAGGCCGAGCTGGCCCGCGCCCGGGCGATCAACACCTTGAGCCTGCCGGGTGCCTACGAGACGGCGTGGTCGGTGATGTCGACCATCGGCGGCAACGTGCGCTTCGGCCGGCCCGACGATTACGTGTTCCAGCGCAAGGCCGAGATCGAGTCGATGACCGTGTCCGACCTTGCCGGCGCGGCGGCCAGCATCGATCCCAGGGCGTTGACCTGGGTGGTGGTCGGCGATCTTTCGCAGATCGAGGCACCGGTGCGCGCGCTGGGATTGGGCGATGTGCAGGTGCTCGACGCCGACGGCAAGCCGGTCGCCAGCGCGAAGCGGTGATCGTCCACTCAGGCGATGCCCGCCACACTGGCGGGCATCGCGGCACCACCCTCGAAATCTACGGAGCGTTACCGATGCGCAAATCCCTGGCTGTTGTGATGCTGTTGTCCCTGTCCGCGGCGGGGTGCACCTGGGTGCACATGTCGCCCGGCGCGAGTGCGGTGCGCGTGGTCAGCGCGGCGCCCGCCGACTGCAGCAAGCGCGGCGAGGTCGAGGTGTCGGTCAAGCACAACATCGCGTTTGTCGACCGCAATGCGCTGCGCGTGCGCGAGGAACTCGAGACGCTGGCGCGCAACGAGGCGCCGGGCCTGGGCGCCGATACGATCAGCCCGCTTGGCGAGCCGGCCGGCGGCAGCCAGCGCTTCGCCGCCTGGCAGTGCGGTCGCTGACAGCGTGGTGAAGGGCTCGGCTGCACGTTAGCGGCCGACCCGCACGCCGCGGGATCCACTAGCATCGGCTGATCTCCGGTTCGAGGATCCGCCGATGCATCGTCTTGCTGTCGCGTTGCTGTGTGCCTGCGCCACCCTGCCCGCCCTGTCACGCGCGCAGGAGGCGCAACGGCCCGAAGTCGCCAGCGCCGCATCTGCATTGCAGGCCCGGGTGGTCGACTGGCGCCGCGACTTCCACCAGCATCCCGAACTGGGCAATCGCGAGACCCGCACCGCCGCCAGGGTGGCCGAACATCTGCGCAGTCTCGGCCTGGAGCCGACCACCGGCGTCGCCCACACCGGCGTGACCGCGGTGCTCAAGGGCGGACGCCCGGGTCCGCGCATTGCGCTGCGCGCCGACATGGACGCGTTGCCGGTCACCGAGCAGACCGGACTGCCGTTCGCCTCCACCGCGACGGCGACCTATCGCGGCGAGACCACCGGCGTCATGCACGCCTGCGGCCACGACGCGCACGTGGCCATCCTGATGGGCGTGGCCGAGGCACTGGTCGGCAGGCGCGAGCAGCTGGCCGGCGAGGTGCTGTTCGTGTTCCAGCCGGCCGAGGAAGGGCCGCCCGACGGCGAGGACGGTGGCGCGTCGATGATGCTGGCCGAAGGCGTGTTCCGCGACTTCAGGCCCGAGGCGATCTTCGGCCTGCACGTGTTCTCGACCCTGCAGGCGGGCCAGCTCGGCGTTCGTGGCGGTCCGCTGATGGCGGCGTCGGACCGCTTCGCGATCAAGGTGACCGGGCGACAGACGCATGGCTCGCGGCCGTGGGGCGGCATCGATCCGATCGTCGCCGCCGCAGACCTGATCGGCAGCGCGCAGAGCATCGTCAGCCGGCGCACCGACATCTCCGCGCTGCCGGCGGTCGTCACCTTCGGCGCGATCAAGGGCGGCATCCGCTACAACATCATTCCCGACTCGGTAGAGCTGGTCGGCACGATCCGCACCTTCGACGAAGGTGTGCGCAACGACATCTTCGCGGACCTGAAGAACGTGGCCGAGCACGTCGCCGCCGCGCATGGCGCGACGGTCGATGCGCAGGTGCCCGACACCACCGGCAACCCGGTCACCGTCAACGATCCGGCCCTGACCGCGCGCCTGCTGCCGAGCCTGCAGGCCGTCGCGGGTGCAGGCAACGTGGTGGAGACGCCGCTCAACATGGGCGCCGAGGATTTCGCGTACTACGCGAAGGAAGTGCCGGCGATGTTCTTCTTCGTCGGCGCGACCGCAGCGGGCAAGGATCCGGCGACGGCGCCGAGCAACCATTCCCCGCAGTTCGACCTCGACGAGTCGGCCCTGGACCTGGGCCTGCGGGCGTTGCTGCAGGTCAGCCTGGATTATCTGGAGGCGGGCGCGGGCTGAGGGTCCGCGCTGCGACGTCGATGCCGCAGCGCGCGTCGTCCAGCGGCCCTGCGGGCCTGCGCGGCGCGGTCGACCGATGTGGCGAACCGCGGAGCGCCGAGCGTATCGGCCTTCGTTCCGCGCCCGTTCGCCACCCGGCGCTAAAATCGCCGCATGTCCTCCGAATTCGACACCGCGGCCGCGCCGCCCATTCCGCTCGGCCGCGAGGTCGCCTATCCCCGGCACTACGACCCCGGTCTGCTGTTTCCGATCGCACGCACGCTCGGCCGCGCCGAGCTCGGCATCGCCGAGGCCTTGCCTTTCACCGGTCACGACCGCTGGCACGCCTACGAGCTGGGCTGGCTCGACGGCCGCGGCAAGCCCGTGGTGGCGACGGCAACGATCACCGTGCCCGGCGACTCGCCGTCGCTGGTGGAGTCGAAGTCGCTCAAGCTCTATCTCAACTCGCTCAACCACACGCGCTTCGATGATGCCGATGCGGTGCGCACGCGCATCGCGGCCGACCTCTCGCAGGCCGCCGGCGCAACAGTCGACGTGAGCTACGGCCTGCCGCCGATGGCCGCCGCCGCGAGCGGGGAGGTATCGATCGACGATCTCGACATCGAGATCACCAGCTATGGTCCGCCGGATGCGGCGCTGCTCGCGGCCGATGCCGATGGCGATGCGGTCGTCGAGGAACGCCTGGCCTCTTCGCTGCTCAAGTCCAACTGCCCGGTCACCGGCCAGCCGGACTGGGCCAGCCTGCACATCGCCTATCGCGGACCGCGCATCGACCGCGCCTCGCTGCTGCGCTACCTGGTGTCGTTCCGCGACCATGCCGAGTTCCACGAACAGTGCGTCGAGCGCGTGTTCGTCGATCTGATGGCGCGTTGCCATCCCGAAACGCTGTCGGTCGAAGCGCGCTATACGCGTCGCGGCGGGCTGGACATCAACCCCTGGCGCGCGACGCCGGCGCATGCCGCGCCGCCCGCGCGTCGCGACGAGCGCCAGTAACACGGCCGATCCCGCGCGATGGTTTCTTAACGCGGGAAGTGGGAGCCTCGCAGGTCGATCCGACCGAGGCCCCGCCATGACGCTTTCCCGCAATGCCGACGCCACGTCGCTGCGCACCTATGTCGTGCGCAAGGGCGATACGCTTTCCGGCATCGCCGAAGCCGAGCTCGGCGCCCAGGGCCGCTGGCGCGAGCTGTTCGAGGCGAACCGCGACCTGCTCGACGATCCTGATTGCATCCAGGCCGGCCAGGTGCTGCAGCTGCCGTCCGACTGACCGAACCCCGTCTCCAGGAGTTGCCATGACCCGACCCGTCGCCCTGACCTGCCTGACCGTCGCACTCGCTGGCGTGACGCTGCTTGCCGGCTGCAACCGCGATGCGCCGGCCCCTGCGCAGGCACCGGTCGCGACCGCACCGGAACCCCCGCCGCCGCCCGCGCCACCCGCGCCGGCGACGGTGACCAGCGTGGAACTGGGCAATGCCGTCGACGATCAGAACCGGGTCGCAACCCCCGCCTCCGAGTTCGCCACCACCGACACCATCTACGCCTCCGTCGGCACCGCAGGCGAGAGCGCGGCGAAACTGGCGGCGCGCTGGACCTATGGCGACGGCCAGCTGGTGCGCACCACCGAAGCCGACGTCGCGGCGGGCCCGCAGGTCATCGCCTTCGACATCCACCATCCCGCAGGCTGGCCGACAGGCAACTACAAGCTCGAGGTGTCGCTCGACGGCAAGGTGGTGGAGACGCGCGAGTTTTCGGTGAAATAGCGCCAACCCCTGCGATGCCTGATGAAAAAGCGCGGCCCCGGCCGCGTTTTTCGTGTGCGATTACGGTGTCGCAGCATGCTGTCGCGTATGTCCCGCTCGCAGGCCGGCGCCTTTCTTGGCCCGGGTAAACGCGCGACAATCGCAAGGCTCTACCCCAGCGTGTACCGGCCTGCGCCGCCATCGCGCGCGCATGGGCGCATGCGGCCACTGGATGGCCGCCTGCGTGCCGGTACCGCATCCCCCTGTTTTCTGAAGAAGCGAGACACGTCCGATGTCCGATAGCCCGAAGATCATCTACACGCTCACCGACGAAGCACCGTATCTGGCGACGCAGTCGCTGCTGCCGATCGTCGAGGCATTCACCAAACCGGCCGGCATCGCGGTCGAGACGCGCGACATCTCGCTGGCCGGCCGCATCCTGGCGCAGTTCCCGGACCGTCTGAGCGATGCGCAGAAGATCGGCGACCATCTGGCCGAACTCGGTGAGCTGGCAACGACGCCCGAAGCCAACATCATCAAGCTGCCCAACATCAGCGCATCCGTGCCGCAGCTCAAGGCCGCGATCAAGGAACTGCAGGACCAGGGCTTCAATCTGCCCGATTACCCGGACACACCCCGGACCGACGAAGAAGCCGACATCAAGGCGCGCTACGACCGTACCAAGGGCAGCGCGGTGAACCCGGTGCTGCGCGAAGGCAATTCGGACCGCCGCGCACCGAAGTCGGTCAAGGCATACGCGCGCAAGCATCCGCACCGCATGGGCAAGTGGTCGAGCGACTCGAAGTCGCACGTCGCGCACATGGATGCGGGCGATTTCTACGGCAGCGAACGCTCGGCGACGCTGGACAAGGCCGGTGTGCTGAAGATCGAACTGGTCGGCAAGGACGGTGCGACCACGGTGCTCAAGGACGCGGTGCCGGTGCAGGCCGGCGAGATCGTCGATGCCGCGGTGATGTCGCGCAAGGCGCTGTCGAGCTTCATCGAGGCGCAGATCGAGGACGCGAAGGCGCAGGGCGTGCTGTTCTCGCTGCACCTCAAGGCGACGATGATGAAGGTGTCGGACCCGATCATGTTCGGCGTCGTGGTGCAGGCGTTCTATCGCGACGTGCTGGAGAAGCATGCGGATGCGCTGGCCCGTATCGGCTTCGATGCCAACAACGGCATCGGCGATCTGTACTCGCGCATCAAGTCCTTGCCGCAGGATGAGCAGGAGGCGATCCGCGCCGACATCGACGCGCTGTACGCGCAGCGCCCGGCGCTGGCGATGGTCAATTCGGACAAGGGCATCACCAACCTCCATGTCCCGAGTGACGTCATCGTCGACGCCTCGATGCCGGCGATGATCCGCGACTCGGGCGGCATGTGGAATGCGCAGGGCAAGCTGCAGGATGCCAAGGCGGTCATTCCCGACCGCTGCTATGCCGATGTGTTCCAGGCGGTCATCGACGACTGCAAGGCCCACGGCGCGCTCGATCCCACGACGATGGGTTCGGTGCCCAACGTCGGCCTGATGGCGCAGAAGGCCGAGGAATACGGCAGCCACGACAAGACCTTCCAGATCCCCGCCGACGGCACCGTGCGCGTGACCGATCAGGATGGCAATGTCGTGTTCGAGCATGCGGTCGAGGCCGGCGACATCTGGCGCATGTGCCAGACCAAGGACGCGGCGATCCAGGACTGGGTGAAGCTCGCCGTGAACCGCGCACGCCTGTCCGGAACGCCGGCCGTGTTCTGGCTCGACAAGAGCCGCGCGCACGACGCGCAGGTCATCGCCAAGGTCAAGACCTATCTCAAGGACCACGACACCGCGGGGCTCGATCTGCGCGTGCTGCCGCCGGTGGAGGCGACGCGGTTCTCGCTCGAGCGTATCCGCCGCGGCGAGGACACGATCTCGGTGACCGGCAACGTCCTGCGCGACTACCTGACCGATCTGTTCCCGATCATGGAACTTGGCACCAGCGCCAAGATGCTCTCCATCGTGCCGCTGATGGCCGGCGGCGGGCTGTTCGAGACCGGTGCGGGCGGCAGCGCGCCCAAGCACGTGCAGCAGTTCGTCGAGGAAAACTACCTGCGCTGGGATTCGCTCGGTGAGTTCCTCGCGCTGGCCGCGTCGCTCGAGCATCTCGGCAACGCCTACGACAGCCCGAAGGCCAGGGTGCTCGCTGCCGCGCTTGATGTCGCCAATGGCCGCATCCTCGACGAGAACCGCTCGCCGGCGCGCAAGGTCGGCGAACTCGACAATCGTGGCAGCCACTTCTACCTTGCCCAGTACTGGGCGCAGGCCCTGGCCGACCAGGACGACGATGCCGAGCTCAAGGCGACGTTCGCACCGCTGGCGAAGACGCTGACCGAGCAGGAGGCAAGGATCCTGGGCGAACTCAACGGCGCGCAGGGCAAGCCGGTGGATATCGGCGGTTACTACCACCCCGATCTTGCGAAGGTCGGTGAGGCAATGCGTCCGAGCGCGACGTTCAATGCGGCGATCGATTCGCTCAAGGCCTGAGCCCCACTGCAGTGCGTGATCGACAGGCCCGCTTCGGCGGGCCTGTCTCGTTGTGGGCTTCGCTCTGCGTTGCCGTTGCCGTGGGTTTCCCCTCACGGCTCTACCAGCCCACTTACCCGGAGGGTCTGCAATCACGTGGGCGGCGTTGGGAGCGGGCAACAGCGGAGCAACTGCAAAGCTACGGCTGCACCCCATCCGCCGGAATCGTCCACCCCTGCGCCAGTGCATACAGAATCCGATGGTCCTCCGCATCCAGGGTCCCATCGGCCAGCGCCCGGAAGCGCAAGCGGAACGCGCGCGACGTCGCGTCGAGATCGTCGACCGGGTAGCCCACCGTGCGCAGTGCCTGGGCCGCATCGAAACCCGGTGGCGCTGGCGGCGTATCGTCGCGCGGCCAGACCCCGTAACCGTGTTGCGCCAGGCGCTTCCACGGAAAGTGCACGCCCGGATCGATCTTCCGGCCGGGGGCGAGGTCGGAGTGGGCGATGAAGTTTCCGGCCGGAATCCGCCAGCGCGCCTTCAGATCGCCGAGCAGCACCAGCAGGCTCTCGAGCAGCGGCTCGGAAAACGGTTCGCGACCGTTGTTGTCGAGCTCGATGCCGATCGAGGCGGAATTGACGTCCGCCACCGCGCCCCAGCTGCCGGCACCGGCATGCCAGGCCCGGTCCACGTCGGAGACCAGCTGGTAGCGCTCGCCGTGCTTGCCGATCAGATAGTGCGAGCTGACGCGTCCACCGCTGTTGGCGGTCCGCAAGGTATCGAGACTGCGCTGCGCCGAATCCTGCTCGGTGTAATGCAGCACGACCAGTACAGGTCGGCGCGGATCGAAGTTGTCGGACGGCACCCAGGTGGCGAGCGGATTGCGCGGCGCCTGGTGGGCGCACGCGCAGAGCAGCAGGGCGACGAGCGCGGCAAGCAGATATTTGGGCATGCACGCATTGCAACGTGCCAGGGCAGGCGACACAAGCGCCAGAGAAGCGGGCGGCGGCCTGCGCGGCCGTCGCCCGTCCTCGTTGCCGGCGTCCGCGCAGGATCACGGACACCGGTTGCGGTTTACTTCTCGTAAGCCGATTCGCCGTGCGACACGATATCCAGGCCTTCGCGCTCCTGGTCTTCGGTGACGCGCAGGCCGACGACGAGCCTGACGATCAGCATCACGACCGCAGTCACCACCGCGCACCACAGCACGGTGAACGCGACGCTGACCAGCTGCACCCAGACCTGCGCGCCTATCGCGAGATCGACCTCGGTGCCGCCCAGCGACTGGGCACTGAAGACGCCGGTCAGCAGCGCGCCGACGATGCCGCCGATGCCGTGTACGCCGAACACGTCGAGGCTGTCGTCGACCCGCAGCATGCGCTTGAGTCCGGTGACGCCCCATACGCACAGTGCACCGGCGGCCAGACCGATGACGACTGCGCCCATCGGGCCTACGGTGCCGGCTGCCGGCGTGATGCCGACGAGGCCCGCGATCGCGCCCGAGGCCGCGCCGAGCGCCGATGGACGGCCCTTGGTGAAGGCTTCGACGATGCTCCAGGCGATCACGCCGGCCGCTGTCGCGACCATGGTGTTGAGCATGGCCAGCGATGCGCTGGCATCGGCGGCAAGCGCCGAGCCTGCGTTGAAGCCGAACCAGCCCACCCACAGCAGCGACGCCCCGATGAAGGTGAAGGGCACGCTGTGCGGTTTGATCGCCTCACGTCCGTAGCCCAGGCGCTTGCCGAGGAAGTACGCGCCGACCAGGCCGGCGACGCCGGCATTGATGTGCACGACGGTGCCGCCGGCAAAATCGATCACGCCCTTGTGCGCGAGGAAGCCCGCCTCACCGCTCCAGACCATGTGCACCATCGGCAGATAGGCGAACGTCACCCACAGGATGGAGAACAGCAGCACCGCCGCGAACTTGATGCGCTCGGCAAACGAGCCGACGACCAGCGCGGTGGTGATGCCGGCGAACGTCGACTGGAAAGCGATGAACAGGAATTCCGGGAGGCCTCCGGCATCCGTCTCCGCGGTGATGCCGCGCAGGAACGCCTTTTCGGTGAAGGAGCCGAAGAACGCGTTGCCCTCGGTGAACGCCGCGCTGTAGCCATAGGCCACCCAGAGGATGATCACCACGGAGAACACCACCAGCACCTGCATGATGACCGAGAGCACGTTCTTGGCGCGCACCATGCCGCCGTAGAACAGGGCAAGGCCCGGCACCACCATCAGCAGCACCAGCAGGGTGGAGGTGAGCATCCAGGCCACATTGCCGCTGTCGAAGGTCACCGCCCCGGTCGTCTCCAGCACCACCGCTGCGGCTTCGACGGCGGGCAGGTCCTGCGCAAAGGCGCCGCCTGCCACACCCAACATCGCGCACGCACACACCAGCATCTGAAGCAGCAGCTGCATACGGGTTTTCCACCCGCGGATTTCGATCGTCTTCATGGAGCCTCCGTGGGGGTTAGAGCGCGTCGGCGCCGATTTCGCCGGTGCGGATGCGCAGGACCTGGTCCAGCGCGATGACGAACACCTTGCCGTCGCCGACCTTGCCGGTGGCCGCCGCTGCGGTGATTGCCTCAATCGCGGCCTCGAACACCTCGTCGGCGACGGCGCATTCGATCTTCAGCTTGGGCAGGAAGTCGACGACGTATTCGGCGCCGCGATAGAGCTCGGTGTGGCCCTTCTGACGGCCGAAGCCCTTGACCTCGGTGACGGTCAGGCCGTTGACGCCCGCATCCCCGAGCGCCTCGCGGACTTCGTCGAGCTTGAACGGGCGGATGATCGCGATGATCAGTTTCATGTGGCTCTCCAGATGCGCACCGCGTCAGAACGACTTGGTGACGGCGAGGGTGATGGTGTCGTCGGGACCGATCAGGTCGTTGTCGTTGAAGTCGAGGGCGATATCGAAGCCGTTGTCGAACGCTCTGCCGACGCCCACCGACCAGTAGGCATACGTCGCAGTGCCTGCGCTGCCGGCCACCCACTGCTTGCCCACGACGCCGCCCAGCGTCCAGCCGGGTGCGAACTCCCAGCCGATGTCGACCTCGAGGTGGCTGCTGCCGTCCGAGTCGGGAATGCCGAACAGATCGGTGACGGCGTACGAGTACTTCGCACCGAGGATGTTCCAGCTCACCCCCGCGTAGAGCTCGGTGGTGTCGGCCTTGTTGAAGCCGGCGGGATAACTGCCCGGATACCAGTAATGCACGGCGCCGACGTCCCAGCCGACGCCGCTGTCGCCGAAGTCCCCGCGGAAGCCGGCATAGCCGTCGAGTTCGAGCTGGCTGGAGATGGCGGGATCGGAATCGGACAGCCAGCTGATGCTGCTGCCCCAGGTGCCGACATAGAAGCCGCTTTCGTGCGCCCACTCGACGCCACCCTGCAGGGCGGGTTCGCCGTCGGTCTGGGTGATGCCACGGAACAGGTAATCGCTGGTCAGCGTGATCGAGCCGGAGAGCTCCGCCTGGGCGGCACCGGCGGACAGCAGCCCTGCGCACAGCAGGGCGGCGCGTGCGTGATTGCGTGGCGACATGACAGGCTCCTCAAATGAATGAAAAAGCCCTCCCCGGTCATTGCGTCTGCGTCTGTTGTTGGTCTTTTCGCAGGCCGAACGTTCGGCGCCGGCCCGCCCCCTGGCGGTCGTCACCGCGACCGACGCTCTATGGCGCCTGTGTGGCCGCTGTCCCATCCATCGGTTGAATCCGGACGCGTGGCGCCTGTCGGCGGTGCCGCCCACCGTGGGGGAGGGAGGCGCTGCCGTCGGACGCTGAAACGCAACGGGGCCGGCCAGTGGCCGACCCCGTGGGTGCATCAGATCGCGTAGTACATCTGGTATTCGAGCGGGTGGGTCGCGCCGCGGAACGCGGTGACTTCCTTCATCTTCAGGGCGATGTAGGCATCGATGAAGTCGTCGGAGAACACGCCGCCGGCCTTGAGGAAGTCGCGGTCCTTGTCGAGCGCGTCGAGCGCCTGGTCCAGCGAATGGCAGACGGTCGGGAAGTTCTTCTCTTCCTCGGGCGGCAGATCGTAGAGATCCTTGTCGCTCGGGCCGCCCGGATCGATCTGGTTCTTGATGCCGTCCAGACCCGCCATCATCAGCGCGGCGAAGGTCAGGTAGCCGGACTGCATCGGATCGGGGAAGCGCATCTCGATGCGGCGCGCCTTGGGATTGGCGACATACGGGATGCGGCACGAGGCCGAACGATTGGATGCCGAGTAGGCCAGCATCACCGGCGCTTCGAAGCCCGGCACCAGGCGCTTGTAGGAGTTGGTCGACGCGTTGGCGAATGCGTTGATCGCGCGGGCGTGCTTGAAGATGCCACCGATGTACCACAGCGCGGTCTGGCTCAGGCCGCCGTAGCCGTCACCGGTGAACAGGTTGGTGCCGCCCTTGGCCAGGCTCTGGTGTACGTGCATGCCGCTGCCGTTGTCGCCGACGATCGGCTTGGGCATGAAGGTCGCGGTCTTGCCGTTGCGGAAGGCGACGTTCTTGATGATGTACTTCATCGTCTGCAGCTCGTCGGCCTTCTTGACCAGCGAGTTGAAGCGGGTGCCGATCTCGCACTGGCCGGCGTTCGCGACCTCGTGGTGATGCACCTCGACTTCGATACCGACCTGCTCGAGCGTCTTGCACATTTCGGCGCGGATATCGTGCAGCGAGTCGAGCGGCGCAACCGGGAAGTAGCCGCCCTTGATGCCCGGACGGTAGCCGCTGTTGCCGCCCTCGTATTCCTTGGCCGAATTCCAGTGCGCTTCTTCCGACTCGATGTGGAAGAAGGTGTGGCCCATCTCGTTGGCGTAGCGCACCGAGTCGAAGATGAAGAATTCGGGCTCGGGGCCGAAGAACGCCTGGTCGGCGATGCCGCTGGATTTCAGGAACGCCTCGGCCTGCTTGGCGATGCCACGCGGGTCGCGCTCGTAGGACTGCATCGTCGTCGGATCGAGGATGTCGCAGGTCAGCACCAGCGTCGGATCGGCGGTGAAGGGATCGACGAACGCGGTCGACGGGTCGGGCAGCAGCACCATGTCGGAGTTGTGGATGCCCTTCCAGCCGCTGATCGACGAGCCGTCGAACATCTTGCCGTCCTCGAACAGGCCGGGCTCGATGATCGACTTGGGATACGTCACGTGGTGCTGGACGCCACGCATGTCAGTGAAGCGAAGATCGATGAATTCGACCTTGTTGTCCTTGATCAGTTTTTCGACAGTGTCCATCGACATCGGGGAATGCCTTGTTGAAGTGTGCCCATATCAAAGCAATGGTCGTGCCAACTTTATTTTTCCTTTCGGATCAAAGTCTTGAACCTGGATTCCGGTTTTACACCGGCGTCTGCTGCGCCCGCATGGTGCACGGCAATCCTCTTTGCACCGAATCGGTGCGTCATTGCCCCAGCGGAAGCCCGCGGTTGGCCTTGACCGTGCGCAGCACGAAACTGGAATTCACGTCCGCCACCGCCGGCTGGTTGAGGAGCTGATCAAGCAGGAAACGCGAAAAGTGTTCGAGATCGCGCACCACCACCTGGAGCAGGTAGTCCATGTCTCCGGTCAGCGCGTGGCAGGCCACCACCTCTTCCCAGCCGTCGACCAGGCCGGCGAAGCCGGCGACGGCGGCGCTGTCGTGGTGCTTGAGCTGCACCCGGACAAACGCCTGCAGGCCGAGGCCCAGATGCTCGGCGCTGACCTCGGCGCGATAGCCGGCGATGACGCCCTCGCGCTCGAGCCGCTGCACCCGGCGCAGACAGGCGGACGGGGAAAGATGGACGCGATCGGCCAGATCGGTATTGGCCAGGCGTCCGTTGCGCTGCAGTTCGGCCAGCAGCAGCAGATCGGTACGATCAAGGGTGCCCGACATTCATATTGTCCTGAATTGCTAGGAAGCAAACGAATATTGCGCGCGTAGCGGCATCCTGCGCAATGACGCAACCCTGTTGCGCCACATCGACGCTATTGTCTTGAGTCGTTCATCTGCCGGAGCCGCCATGTCCGCCCAGCCCGCCAATACGCCGCGCCGTGTCGAGAACCTGCAGACCGACAAGGGCAAGGTGCCGGTCTACGCCACCGGCATCATCGAACAGCCCTGGGACGGCTACAGCGCCGACGACCACGCCACCTGGGCCACGCTCTACGCCCGGCAGCGGGAGCTGCTGGTCGGCCGCGCCTGCAACGAGTTCCTGCAGGCGCAGGACGCCATGGGCATGACGCCGGATGCGATTCCGAAGTTCGTCGAGCTCAACGAGGTCCTGCAGGCTGCGACCGGCTGGACGCTGATGGGCGTCGAAGGCCTGCTGCCGGAACTCGATTTCTTCGACCATCTCGCCAACCGCCGCTTCCCGGTCACCTGGTGGATCCGCCGCCCGGACCAGATCGACTACATCGAAGAACCCGACCTGTTCCACGACCTGTTCGGCCATGTACCGCTGCTGATGAATCCGGTGTTCGCCGATTACATGGAGGCTTACGGCAAGGGCGGGGTGAAGGCGCACGGGATCGGCCCGGACGCGCTGCAGAACCTCACCCGGCTGTACTGGTACACCGTCGAGTTCGGCCTGATCCGCCAGGACGACGGACTGCACATCTTCGGCGCCGGCATCGTGTCGTCGAAGGGCGAGTCGATCTATTCGCTGGAATCCGATGCACCCAACCGCATCGGCTTCGATCTCGAACGCATCATGCGCACGCGCTACCGCATCGACACCTACCAGAAGACCTACTTCGTCATCGACAGCTTCGAGCAGCTGATGGACGCGACGCGTCCCGACTTCACTCCGATCTACGCGCGCCTGGCGACCCAGGACACGATCGGCGCCGGCACGGTGCGCGACGAGGACCGCGTGTTCCATCGCGGCACCGGTGAAGGCTGGACGGCGGGCGGGGACGTCTGATTTTCAAGGGACCGCGGCGTCAGGGATGACCCCGCCGTTCCGCCTTGGCAGAGACGCGCGAACTCGCGCCGGCATGACGCACTGTCGCGGGATCCAGCGCATCAGGCGGTCGCTGTCCGCAGCTGGACAGCGGGCAGCGATCCGGTCGCCTCAGCGATTCCAGCTCCACTGCGCGCCCACCATGACGCCTCGCCCCGGTCCCGGTTCGTAGAAGCGGCCATTGCCTTCGTTGACGATCACCGAGCCCACATGGGCGTGGTCGAGCAGGTTGTCGACGCGCACGAAGGTGCGCAGCGTGCCGGCATCGAAGCGCCAGCGACGGGCGCCTTCGAGATGTACGAGCGCGTAGCCCGCCGCGCGGCCGGTCGCCAGATCGTCGACGACGACATCCCCCACGCCCACGCCCTCGATCGCAGCGCTCCACGGCCCGCCTGCCCAGTCGAGTCGCGCGTACATATGCCGCGCAGGCACGCCGGGAATGCGCGCACCCGCAGCGACCGGCGTGGACGGGACGGTGCAACCCGCACCGGTACAGACCAGGTAGGCATCGCGGAAGGTCGCATCGAGCCAGGTCGCCGCGACGCTGAGGTCGAACGCCTCGCCCAGGGGCTGGCGCAGCGAGAGCTCCGCGCCCTGGCGGCGCGCGCGGCCGATGTTCTGGAAGCTGCTGCGGCCGCCGACGTTGCGGGCGACGGCGAGTTCGTCATCGGTGTCGGCGCGGAACAGGGCGGCATTGACGGTCGCGCCCGAATCCGCACGCCACTTGGCGCCGAGTTCGAGGTTGTCGCTGACCGCCGGCGCCAGATCGAATGCGAAGCCGGCGCCGCCGTCGGCGCGGTAGCCGAGCTCGTTGAAGGTCGGCGTCTCGAAACCGCGACCCGCCGACAGGTACACGCGCAGATCGTCGTCGGGCGCGAACGTGACACCTGCGACCGGCGACGTCTGCCGGAACGTGACGCGGCCGCTGTCGTCGGGATTGGTCGCGGTCACAAAGGCATCGCGTGAGGTGAATTCGACCTCGCTGTGGCGCACGCCGGCGAGCAGCGACCAGCGCGGCGCGAATGCCCAGTAGGCCTGCGCGAACTGGTCCAGGTTCTCGACCGTATTGCGCTCGTCGCGCCGCAGCCGGCCGCGCACGCCGAGCGTCTCGCCGATGAAGTTCTCGAAGCCCTGGCGGTGCTGGCGCTGGCGGTCGCCGTTCGCGCCGACCGTGAGCTCCAGCGGACGCCCGGCCAGCGCACCTTCCCAGCTCCAGCGCAGGTCGAGCCCACCGTAGCGGTTGTCGAGATCGATCACGCCACCGGAGTTCAGTGGATTGGCCTGCGCCGAGGCGGGAATGGGCAGGTACTGCACCACAGCGCGCTCGCCGCCGTAAGCCATCGCGCGCAGCGTGTGCGCCTCGCCGATCCCATGCTCGTAAACCGCGCCGACCTGGGTCTGGCGCACGGTCTTGCGCGTATCGAACTGGCGCGCGACATCTGCGACCTGGCGCGGGTTCTCGCGGACCTGCGCGGCGGTCAGGCCAAGCGGATCCTGGGCGTCGATGTCCACATGGTTGGCAACCACGTCCAGCCGGCGCCGGTCACCGAAATCCAGGCGCAGCTTCGCGTTGGCCGAATCGCGGCGCGCAGCGCTGTGGTCGCGCCAGCCATCGGTGTCGAAGCGCGACAGCGCGAGGTTGTAGCCGAGCGTCTCCGACCCGCCGAGCAGTTGCGCCGACAGGCTGGTGGTGTCGTCGCGCCCATGGCTGGCCTTGAGCCGCCACGGATCACCCGGCGCGCCATCGGCGCTCCACAACTGCACGACGCCGCCCGAGGAATTGCCGTACAACGCCGAGAACGGTCCGCGCATGATCTCGATACGATCGCCGCCGACCAGGCTGAAATGCGAGAGCTGGCCCTGGCCGTCGGGCATCGACGCCGGAATGCCATCGGCGAACAGGCGTACGCCGCGCACGCCGAAAGTGGAGCGCGCACCAAAGCCGCGGATCGAAAGCTGCGTGTCCTGCGCATGGTTCTGCCGGTCGCGGGCGAGCAGGCCCGGGACGCCTGCCAGCGGTTCCGACGCGACGGTGCCGGCGCGACTGCTGTCGGCGTCGTCGAGCCGGATCGCGTCGACCGAGGCCGGCGTGTCGAAATCGCTGACGCCGCGAAGACGCGTCGCATCCACGCGCACGCGATCGAGCGTGACGGGGGCAGCGGTCGTCGCCTGGGCACGGGCGAACCCGGGCGACAGCAGGATCAGCGACAGCGCCGACGCAAGCGCAGTGGGGGCCACACCCATCAACCGAACACCAGCTTGCCGCGCATCACATTCCAGTGGCCCGGGAAGGAACAGAAGAAGGTGTAGTCGCCGCCGCGGGTCAGGCCGGCGGTGGGGAAAGTGACCGTCGTCGATTCGCCGCCGCCGATGACACGGGTGTGCGCGATGACGCGCCCGTCGCCCGGTGGCAGATAGCTGTGGGCCAGGCTGCCGCGACCACCGGCAATCGCGACCGGGCGATAGTCGGCGGTGCGGGTCAGCACCCAGTTGTGGCCCATCGCCGCCGCCTTCTGCCGGCCGGTGTGACGCAGGGTCAGTCGCACCTGGGTGCAGTCGGCGGCGACGCGCAGCTCGGACGTGTCGAAACGCATCGCATCGTCGCTGCCGATCGACAGATCGCAGGTACGGGCGAGGGCGCCGGTGGCGGGCAACAGCAGCAGCAGCGCAAGCGCGCCGCGCAAGGCGCGGTTCGGCATGACATCTCCGGGGGAAAGCGGGTTGTGATGCGACACATCACGCCGCGTATTGTCGCAAAGGCCGGCGTGAATGACCCGGGACGGAATGTCGCAGGAACGATCCGATGGTTGCTGCCGGACGCGTCTGCTGGTCGAGCGCAGCACCGGATCCCGATTGCCCCGGCGACTTCCGGCGGGCGCCTGTCCGATCGGCCGCGGCCATCGATATCTCGGCTCGAACGCTCGGGAGAATCACCGCGAACACCGGGTGCCCGGCCTGCGCCTGTTGGCGGCCGCATCCGTTCCTCGCGCCGGGTGGGCGAGCCAGGGGTCCACCGCAGCACGGCGAGTTCAGATCACCTGCAGGGTGATCGCCTTCAACACGGCTCGCGTGCGATCGCGCGTGCCGAGCTTCTCCAGAATCCCCGACACGTAGTTCTTTACCGTGCCCTCGGCGAGAAACAGGCTGCGGGCGACTTCCTTGTTGGAGTAACCACCGGCAAGCAGGCGCAGGATCGCCACCTCGCGCTCGGTGAACGTCTCGCGCGGTGCGTGCTCGTCGTGGAAGCGGTAGCGGGCCCGGACCGGCTCGGCGCTGACGGCTGCAGCAGGGTTTCGCCTGCCGCGACGCGTGCGATCGCATCCCGCAGGTCTTCTGGCGCTGCGTCCTTGAGCAGGAAGCCCTGCGCGCCGGCATCGGTCGCACGCAGCAGCAGGTCGCTGTCGTCGAACGTGGTCAGCAGCAGCACCGGTGTCGTGTCGCCGCGGGCGCGCAGTGCGGCCAATGCTTCGATTCCGTCGAGGCCTGGCATGCGGATGTCGCTGAGCACCACATCGACCCGGTGCGACGCGAGCTGCTCGAGCAATGTCGTACCCGAATCGGTCTCGAATACGATCACGATGCCGTGTCGTTCGAGCAGAGCGCGCAGGCCGGCGCGGACCAGCGCCTGGTCGTCGGCGAGCGCGATGCGTACGGGCGCCGCGCTCACGCGGGCAGTTCCGCATCGATGCGCATCGCGCCCCGGGGCGTGCGCGCGAGCTGAAACCGCCCTGCAGCGCTGCGAGGCGCTCGCGCATGCCGGCGATGCCGTTGCCTTCGCGCCAGCCCTCGCGTATCCGGCCGTCGTCCACGATGGTCACGCGCAGGCGATCGCCATCGCGATGCAGCGCGACGTCGAGCGTGCGGGCGATCCCCATCACGATCAGACGCAGCGCGCGGATTACGGTGCAGTTCGTCGCGCCGGGTGTACTGCTGGCATCGCCGGGACGCGCGCTGGCGCGCGGCCACACGGAACAACGCAGCAACCGGGCTGTCTTGCGGGTGCCCGGACATGCCATGAGATGCGATTGCGTCGGATACGAAAGCGCAGCGAATCCTCGAACACGGCGCGAGCAGGACCCTGCCCACGCGTATGCGTTCCACGCAATCGACATGCGCTTCCGGCCGTTGGATCGAGTGGACGCGTGGTGCGGCCGGGACCGAACGTCCCGCGAAGCCGCGGTCACCCTTCCCGCCAGCGGGAAGGGTGCCACTGCAATCAGCCGCGGCTGACCGCCGCGACCGCCTTGGCCACGTAGCCCAGATTCCCCAGGCTCAGCGCGGCCACGCAGATGCGGCCGGTGCCGACCGCGTAGATGCCGAACTCGTCGCGCAGGCGCTCGACCTGGGCGCGGCTCAGGCCCGAGTACGAGAACATGCCGGCCTGATCCTGGATAAAGGCGAACTCCGGCGCGCCGTGTTCGGCGAGCTGCTCGACCAGCCCGGCACGCAGCGCGTGGATGCGCTCGCGCATCTGGCCCAGTTCGGCTTCCCAGCGCGCGCGCAGTTCGGCACTGCCCAACACGCCGGCAACCAGCGCCGCGCCATGGTTGGAGGGGCTGGAATGGTTGGCACGCACGAGACGCTTGATCTGCGATTGCACCGCGCGGCTCTGTTCGGCCGTCGCCGAGACCACGGTCAGCGCACCCACGCGCTCGCCGTACAGCGAGAAGGACTTCGAATACGAACTGGCGACGACGAACTCGCTGATCCCCGATTCCGCCATCAGGCGCACGGCTGCGGCGTCCTCGTCGATGCCGCGGTCGAAGCCCTGGTAGGCCATGTCGATGAAGGGGAACAGATCCCGCTCGGCCAGCACCTCGATGACCTGCCGCCACTGCGCATCGGTGAGGTCGGCACCGGTGGGATTGTGGCAGCACGCATGCAGCAGCACGACGGTGCCGGGCTCGAGGCTGCGCAGGTCGGCGAGCATGCCGGCGAAGTCGACGCCGTGCGTAGCCGGATCGAAATAGGTGTAGTCGACGACGTCGAACCCCACGGCGCCGAACACCGCGCGGTGGTTCTCCCAGCTGGGATTACTGATCGCGATGGTCGCGTGGGGCAGCGTCTTGCGCAGCAGCTCGGCGCCGGTGCGCAGCGCGCCGCTGCCACCGATGGTCTGGGTCGTCGCGACGCGACCGACGGCCAGCAGCGGCGACTCCGCGCCGAACAGCAGCTCGCGGGTGGCGCGGGTGTAGTCGGGCAGGCCATCGATCGGCAGGTAGCCGCGCGGCTTGGCCTCGGCGGCCAGGCGCTGTTCGACCTCGCGGACCGCGTCGAGCACCGGAATGCGGCCGGCTTCGTCGTAGTAGATGCCCACGCCGAGATTGACCTTGGTGGCGCGCGCATCGGCGTTGTAGGCCTCGGTCAGGCCGAGGATGGGATCACCTGGAACGAGTTCGACGTTCGCGAAAAAAGAGGACACGGAAAGGCAGCCTTGCACGATAGAGGGGAGCATCGGGCGGCGCGCGCGCGCGGCCGACCCGGCCAGAATACCGGGCGCAGCCATCGCGCGCGATTCACCGGGGGGACAGCTACGGGCTTTGGGGCGACAATGCAGCCCTCTTCGCCGCCATGGACCGTCCGCGCATGCCCAGCATTTCCCTGACCCGCCATCTGATCGAGGAACAGCGCCTCGGCCACGTGACCCCGGACCTGCGCCTGCTGCTGGAGGTCGTCGCACGTGCCTGCAAGCGCATCTCGGTGGCGGTCGGCAAGGGCGCCCTGGGCGACGTGCTCGGCGAGGCGGGCGGCGCGGACGGCAGCATCAATATCCAGGGCGAGGCGCAGAAGAAGCTCGACGTGATCAGCAACGAGATCCTGCTCGAGGCCAACGCCTGGGGCGGGCATCTGGCGGCGTGCGCATCGGAGGAGATGGAACACTCCCAGCAGATCCCCGATGCCTTCCCGCGCGGCAACTACCTGCTGGTGTTCGACCCGCTCGACGGCAGCTCCAACATCGACATCAATGCCAGCGTCGGCACGATCTTCTCGGTGCTGCGCTGCCCGGAAGGCGTGAGCGCAGCCGAAGACCACGATTTCCTGCAGGCCGGCAGCACCCAGGTGGCCGCCGGCTACTGCCTCTACGGCCCCAGCACGATGCTGGTGCTGACCATCGGTCACGGCACGCATGGCTTCACCCTCGACCGCGAGCAGGGGTCGTTCGTACTGACCGGCCCGCACATGCGCATCCCCGAGCAGACCCGCGAATTCGCGATCAACATGTCCAACCAGCGCCACTGGGAAGCGCCGACCCAGGCCTACGTGGCCGACCTGCTGGCCGGCAAGGACGGCCCGCGTGGCCAGGACTTCAACATGCGCTGGGTCGCGGCGATGGTCGGCGACGTGCACCGCATCCTGACCCGTGGCGGCATCTTCATCTATCCCTGGGACCGCAAGGACCCGGCCAAGCCCGGCAAGCTGCGGCTGATGTACGAGGCCAATCCGATGGCGATGCTGGTCGAGCAGGCCGGCGGCGCGGCGAGTACCGGCCGCGAGAGGATCCTCGACATCCCCCCCACATCGCTGCACCAGCGTGTGCCGGTGTTCCTCGGTTCGAAGGAGGAAGTGGAAACCGCGACGCGTTATCACCGGCAGCACGACACCGCAGCCGCATGAGCGGTGCCGACTTCATCGAAGTCACGCCGGGCGCCTTGTCGCCGGACGCCTGCGCGGCGATCGTCGCGCGGATGCGCGGCAGCGCCGACCTGCATGCCGGGGAAATTGGTGGCGGGATCTATCCCGACCTCAAACGCAGCCGCGATCTGGCGATCAGCGGCCGCGCCGACTGGGCCGACGTGGTCCAGCAGCTCAATGTGGCCGTCCATGACGGCCTGATGGCCTACCTGCGCAAGTTCCCGCAGACCCTGATCGCGCCGCTGATGCTGCAGCAGCCCGACACTTCGGGCGCACTGCGGCGACTGGAGGCCGAAGATTTCGCCACGATGGACGAAGCGCGGCTCGGCGGCCTGCTGCAGACCTGCCTGCGTCCCGGCGCGATCAATCTGCAGTGGTACGCCGCCGGCGAAGGTGGCTATCCGTACTGGCATTGCGAGCTGTATCCCCGCGACCCCAGCTGCGAGACCCTGCATCGCCACCTACTGTGGACGATCTATCTCAACGACGGCTTCGATGCCGGCGAGACCGAGTTCCTGTTCCAGCAGCGCAAGGTGGCACCGCGTACCGGCGACCTGCTGATCGCCCCGACCGCGTTTACCCACACCCATCGCGGCAACCGGCCCCAGGGCGGCGACAAGTTCATCGCCACCAGCTGGGTGCTGTTCCAGCGGGCGGAGACGCTGTACGGGGCAGGTTGATCGGGCGCCTCTCCCTTTGGGAAAGGTCAGCGCGCGCAGCGCATCGGGTGAGGGACGCTGTTGCTGTTGCTGTTGCTGTTGCTCTGCTTCTGGTCTCTGCCCTGCTTCTGCCTTCGGCCCTGGATCTCCAATCGAGCCGTAAAGCGAGCCGAGCACCGGAGCCTGACGCGGCCGTAGAGCAGCCCTGCGATGCTCGGCTGCGCTTTACGGCTCGATCGAAGTCAAAAGCCAAGCCGGATCAGAGCAACCGCGATCGCAACATCAAAGCCAACGGCAAACGATGCATGTCGACCTCACGCGCACGGCCAAGGGCAGGCGACTGCAGTCGCGGAGCGTACGACCAGGATTCGGCGCACCCATGGCACGCGGCGTATCCAGCGAACACGCCGAGCGATCAGGCGAGACGCTTATCCACGCGGATGATTCAGCACCAGCCAATACAGCCCGATCTGCTTGACCACCTCGACGAACTTCTTGAAATCCACCGGCTTGCGGATATAGCTGTTGACGCCCAGCGCATAGCTGGCTTCCACATCGAAGGGCTCGGTGCTCGTGGTCAGCACCACCACCGGCAGCCCGCGCGTGGCCGGATTGGCGCGCAGCGCCTGCAGGACCTCGCGGCCGTCGAGCTTGGGCAGGTTGAGATCGAGAAGCACGATCGAGGGCAGATCGGCGGCGTTCCGCGCCTCATGGGCCCCCCTGGCGAACAGGTAGTCGAGCGCCTCGGCGCCGTCGCCGACCACGACCAGCTGGCTGTCGATGCCAGCCTCCGAGAACGCGATACGGGTCAGTTCGGCGTCGTCGGGGTTGTCCTCGATCAGCAGGATCGTGTGCTCGCTCATGGGCCTGGTGCATCCTCGTCCGGCGCCGCCGGTAAGTCGATGAAGAAGGTGGTCCCGACGTCCGGTGTCGAGTGCACGCGGATGTGACCGCCCTGGGCGCGTGCGAGTTGCTGGGCGATGGCCAGACCGAGGCCATGCCCCGCACCGTCGTCGGCCCCATGCAGGCGCCTGAACGGAACGAACAGACGTTCAGCATAGCGCATGTCGAAACCGCGTCCCTGGTCGCGGACCTCCAGTTGCAGGCGATCGCCGACCCGCGTGCCGTCGAGTTCGATCCGGATCACCTCGCGATGGGCGGAGAACTTCCAGGCGTTGTGCAGCAGCTTGCCGAGCATCTGCTTGAGCGCATGTTCGTCGCCCCAGGCCCAGAGGTCGGGAGTGACGCGGATGTCGGACGGACGGCCGGGATCGGCCTCCTGCAGCTCCACGCCGACCCATTCGCCGAGCATGCCGATGTCGACGGGGGTCGGCGGGCGCGACGGACGCGAGGCCCGCATGGTCTCGAGCAGGGCATCGATCAGCCCGCCGGCCTGCCCGGCCGCGTGCTGGATGCGTTTGAGGTATTCGCGCCCCCGGTCGGGATCTCCCTCCTGGGCCAGCAACCTGCGCGCGAACTGTTCGACCGCACGGACCGGCGCCCGCAGTTCGTGCGAGATGCCGAAGGCGAGGGTTTCCTGCTGCGCTTCCAGGGCCTGCTGGGCGCTGCCGTCATGGAGCTGCAGCAGGGCGCCGGCCGTCCCGGCGAGCGGCCTCAGGGTCGCGCGCAGGTGCCGCTGCGGACCGCTGTCTCCGGCCGCCAGGGTCACGGGCACGTCGTGGAGGTCGGCGTCCTCGGGCAATCGAGCCAGGGCCGCGTCGATGCGCGCCGACAGCCCCGGCAGCAGGTCGTGATGCGCCGCGCGGCCTGCCAGCATTCCGGCATCCACGCCCAGCAACGCGCCGAGCGCGGGATTGGCGCGCTGCCAACGCCCATCGGCGCCGATCACGGCGACACCGATCGGCAACTGGTCGATCAGGTCCACGGGGACATCGGGCGTGGTCCGTAGCGGGACGGCGTTGGACATCGGGCAGGCACTCTCACGCAGGCCGCGCAGTGTAGGAAATTACCGCGTCCACACGAAGTGGAAGCGTGTGAATGCGGGTCTTGGCCGTAGTGCCGTGGCTAGAACAGTTCGCCCTGTGGGGAGTCCGGCCGCAACGGTCTGAACCGGTCGGTGCGCAACGGAGGCAGGTTACCGAAACCGAGCGCCCGCCGCGCCCGGGCGAAGCGGGCGGCCAGCAGGTCGGCGAACGGCCCCTCGCCACGTTTGCGATGGCCGAAGCGGCTGTCGTAGTCGCGCCCGCCGTGCATCTGCTGCATCAGGCTCATCACGTGCGCGGCGCGCTCGGGATAGTGCAGGTCCAGCCACTCGCGCCAGACCGTCTTGAGCTCATGCGGCAGGCGCAGCAGCACGTACGTGGCGCTGGCCGCGCCGGCCTGGTGCGCCGCTTCGAGGATCGCCTCGAGTTCCGGGTCGGTGATCATCGGCACCACCGGCGCCACGATCACCCCGACCGGCACACCGGCATCGGCCAGGGTGCGCATTGCGCGCAGGCGGCCGTGCGGGGCCGCCGCGCGGGGCTCCATCCGGGCCGAGAGCCGGTTGTCGAGCGTGGTCACCGAGAAGTAAACGCTCACCAGTCCGTCGGCGGCCAGCGGCGCCAGCAGATCGAGATCCCGCACCACGCCCGCGCCCTTGGTGACCAGGCTGAAGGGGTGGCGGGCTTCGGCCATGACCTCGATCAGTGCCCGGGTCAGGCCGTAACGCCGTTCGATCGGCTGATACGAATCGGTGTTGATGCCCAGCGCGATCGGCGAGCACTGGTAGCCGGGCCGGGCGAACTCGGCGCGAAGGCGCTCGGCGGCATTGGTCTTGGCGAACAGACGGGTCTCGAAATCCAGGCCCGGCGACAAGTCCAGATATGCGTGCGAAGGTCTGGCAAAGCAGTAGACGCAGCCGTGTTCGCATCCGCGGTACGGATTCACCGACTGCGAGAACCCGATGTCGGGCGAGCTGTTGCGGCTGACGATGCTGCGCGCGCGCTCCTCGGTGATCACCGTCTGGGGCGAGATGGCTTCGTCCTCGAGTACCTGCAACGCGTCCCAGCCATCGTCCTCGGCCACGGCGGTCTGCTTCTCGAAGCGGCCGGCGACCCACGAGCTGCTGCCACGACCCTTGCGGACCAGTGCGGTGGGCGGGCGGACACCGTTCGAGCTCATCGTCGCCAGTGTGGCCGCAGCCTGTCGCAGCCTGTGAGACGCGCTGGCTTCGTCGTCGGGCGTTGTCCCGGTCCGGAAATTCCTGTCGTGGCCGCCGGGGATCGATCACCCCGATCGGCTGGGCCCCACGCGCGGCATAGCGCCCGGTCCCGTTCGTGGCGGGCGCAACCGGTGGGGGAGCTCCAGGACAGACACCCCAGCGGCGGAGGGCACCGGGCAGGCCAGACCGCGATGCCCGGCCTCACCCAAGGGCGCAGCCGGTACAGGCGGCCGGCGCGAACGCCATTGCCGGGTTCGTCGTCATCGGTCCCGCAATCCTTTCGCCCCAGTGCGGCCGGCATCGTTGCCTGGTGTCATCGCCGACCGGCTCCGTGAGCACATGCTGGGGCGCAGACTGCGCAGCGCCGGGGCCTCCGGGTGTCGCAGGCCCCGGCATCGCCCCGCATGTCGTCGTCGCCCCGGATCGCTACCCTGTGCGCGGCGCGAATCGCGCTGCCTGCTGGATTGCTGTTCGATGCCCGATTTCCTGCTCCGCCTGTGGGCCATGGTGGCGACCAATCCCCATCTCCTCGGACTGCTGGTCGCGTGCTGGGCGCTGTATCTGGTGGTGCTGGGTGTCTGGATCGTCCTGCAGAAGCGTGAGCCCGCCGCGACCCTGAGCTGGCTGCTGGGTCTGGCGCTGCTGCCGTACCTGGGGTTCCTCGTCTATCACGTGTTCGGTCCGCAGCGGATCCGCCGCAACCGGCTGCGTCGCAGCCACAACCGCGCCATGATGCAGAGCCCGCAGATCGAGACGGAGCAGGGCGAGGCCGCGGAACTGGTGCGCCTCGGACAGGCAACGACGGGCCTGCCGGCGACCTCGTCGGCCGAGGTGACGCTGCTGGTCGACGGCGCGGCGAAGTACACCGCAGTGCTCGCCGACATCGCCCGCGCCGAGCACCACGTGCATCTGGAGTACTACATCTACGAACCGGACCACACCGGCGCAGCCTTGCGCGATGCCCTGGTCGAGCGCGCGCGCGCCGGCGTGCGCGTGCGCGTGCTGCTGGACTTCGTCGGCTCGAGCGCGTCGCGCCGGTTCTTCACGCCGCTGCTCGAGGCCGGCGGGGAACTCGCCTGGTTCCATCCGATGCGGTTCGGGCGCTTCTGGCAGCGTCCCTGGACCAACCTGCGCACGCACCGCAAGATCGTGATCATCGATGGCCGCATCGGCTACACCGGCGGCATGAACATCGCCGACCAGCAGGACGAGCGGCTGCGTAGCGATGCCTATCGTGACCTGCACATGCGTCTGGTCGGCAAGTCGGTGCGGGTGCTGCAGCTGGTGTTCGCCGAGGACTGGGCCTACGCCACCGGGCAGCGCGACTTCCTTGCCGAGGTCAAACGCCAGACGCCACCGGCCGATGCCGGCCCGATCCGCACCCAGGTCCTGACTTCGGGGCCGGACTCCAACTGGGAAGCGATCCACCGCGCGCATGTCGGCGCGATCCACTCCGCGAAGACGCGGGTGTGGATGACCACGCCCTACTTCGTGCCCGGCGAGGCGGCGATGATGGCGTTGACCTCGGCCGCGCTGGCCGGACTCGACGTGCGCCTGCTGGTGCCGCAGGTCAGCGACTCGAGGATCGTCACGCTGGCGGCACGGTCCTATTTTGGTGAGCTGCTGCTCGCGGGGGTGCGGATCTACGAATACCGCTCGCGCCTGCTGCACAGCAAGACGCTGTTGGTCGACGACCACCTGGCGCTGATCGGCAGCGCCAACTTCGACCATCGCAGCTTCCGGCTCAATTTCGAGGTTTCGGTGCTGTTCGATGACACGGGCGTAGCCGCGGCGCTCGCCCAGCACATCGAAAGCGAGTTCGCCCACGCCCCACGCGTCCAGCGGGGCCGACGGCGTCCGCTGCTGACCGCGCGCCTGCCCGAGGCGCTGGCGCGGCTGTGCTCGCCTCTGCTGTAGCGGCCAATCCGCGATGCGGATCCGTACGCCAACCCACCACGGCGCTGCCCGAACCCGCTGCGGCGCACGGCTGACCGGGTGCCGGAGCACGCCATCTCGCAGCGGCGGCAGCCGAACCACGTCCGGTGACCGCAGGCTGCCCGCGGTGCCACGATCCGCAGCCGCGGGTCCTTGGGAGTCGCTACGTGCACAGTCCCGTACTTGCGGCTTGCCTGCGCGCCCGGCGACGCTGCGCTGCGCCGTTCGTCGCGCCGCTTGCGCGTTCGTCGATGCCGGCCCGGCTGGCGAAGCCGGCGGACCGGCGACTGGGCTAGACTCCGCACACGTCAGGTGGAGCCCGTCACATGCCCTGGTTGTTCCTGCTGCTCGCGCTCGGTGCGGTCGCCATTGCCTTCACCACCACGTCTGTCCCGCTCGCGGCGATCGCCCTGTTGCTTTCGCTGGTGTTCGTGGTCATCGGTGTGCTCGGCCTGCTCGCGCAGCGGGTCGGAAGCCAGAGCCGGAGCGAGGCGATGATGGTCGATCCGATGGAACTGCGTCGCCTGCGCGAGCAGGCTGAGGCCCGTCGCGCCGCCACGCCCTCGGACCCGTCCACGCGATCTCCGCCGGCGGGTCCGTGACCCGGCTCAGCGTCAACGTCAACAAGATCGCGGTGCTGCGCAATTCCCGCGGCGGTCGCGAGCCGGACGTGCTCCGCGCAGCCACCGTGTGTCTGGATGCCGGCGCTCACGGGATCACCGTCCATCCGCGGCCGGACGCGCGACATATCCGCGCCGACGATGTGTATGCGCTGGCCCGGCTGACGAGCGCACGCGGCGTCGAACTCAATATCGAGGGCAACCCCTTCGCGCCTCCGCGCGACGGCTATCCGGGTCTGCTGGCGTTGTGCGAACAGACCCGCCCGGCGCAGGTGACCCTGGTGCCGGACGGCGATGCCCAGCTCACCTCCGACCACGGCTTCGACTTCGCCCGCGAACAGGCGGCCCTGGTGCCTCTGGTGGCGCGCTTCCACGCACTCGGGTGCCGGGTGAGCCTGTTCGCCGATGCCGGCGCCGACATCGGCGCGGCGCGGGCCAGTGGCGCAGAGCGGATCGAGCTCTATACCGGCCCGTGGGCGGAAGCGTTCGACGCCGGGCGCCCGGCAAGCGCCTTGCCGGCATTCGTGGAGACGGCAGGTTGCGCGCGCGCGGCGGGGCTGGGGGTCAACGCCGGCCACGACCTCAGCCAGGCCAACCTGGCTGCTTTCCTCGACGCCGTGGGCAGGATCGACGAGGTCTCGATCGGCCACGCACTGATCAGTGAGGCCCTCTACGACGGTCTGGAGACGACGGTCCGGCGGTACCGCGCGATCGTTGATCGCGACTAGCCGGCGCTGCCCGGAGTCCCGATCCACACTGGGGCGCGCGTCGGTTTCACGATGGTCTGTGAGGACCCACCCGCGATGGCGGCCCCGACTGCGGCTGCGGCACAGGCCGTGGGTCCGGGCCGTGGTCGCACGCCCGCCCCGCCGGGCGGAGGCGGGTTGCGCAGCCAGCGACGGGACCGGCGCAACCAAAAAAAAAAACGCCGCCCGAAGGCGGCGCTCAAGACTTCGCGGTAAGCGTCGGACGCGCTGCAGGCTCGTCCGACGTTGATGCGGTGACTGCTTACTGCTTGACGAATCCGATCTTCTGCATCTGCGCGTTCTTCGCTTCAGCCAGCACCTTCGCCAGCACGCCGTAATCGGCGTCGGCATTGGTGTCGATCTCGAGCGTCGGCTGATTGGTCGGGTCACGCTGGACCTCCGACTCCATCATGTTGCGCAGTGCCGAGACTGGCGTCGGGCTGTCGTTCCAGAAGACCTGGCCCGAGCCATCGATGCGCAGCCGGATCGGCTCCGGTGGCTCCACCGGATTTTCCGGCGGCGTCGTGGAGCGTTGTGGAAGATCGATGTCGATTGGATAGGAAGCCTTCGGCGCCGTCACCATGAAGATGATCAGCAGCACCAACATCACGTCGCAGAGCGGAATGATGTTGATGTCGGCCATCGGGCCTTCGCCACCGGATGAAAATGCCATGCGTGTTGCTCCGGTTTACCTGTTTTCGAGCGTCGCGATGAAGCCGACCTTGCGCATGCCCTGGGCCTGTGCAGTGTTGACCACGTCGTTGATCGTCCGGTACTTCGTCGTCGCGTCGCCACGGATGTTGACCGGCGGCTGCGGCGTCTTCTGTGCCTCGACCGAGAAAGCACTCTCCAGCAACTGGAGCGTGACCGGCTCGTCATTGAGGAAGATGTCGCCGTTCTCGGTCACCGCCACGGTCAGTGGCGGCGGGCCGGGCGCATTCTCCGGACGCTCATCGAGGTTGGCTTCCGGCAACTCGACCTGCACTTTGTGTGCCATCAGCGGTGCTGTGACCATGAAGATGATCAGCAGCACCAGCATGACGTCGACGAGCGGAACGATGTTGATCGTGGCATTGACCTTGTCGTTGCCACCACCTGAGCTGAAAGCCATATCTGAACTCCGTTGTCGCTACTGACGTGCGCGCTTCTTAGACCTTGGCCGGCATGTCGCCGACGCGCGAACCGGTGGCGAAGAAGTCGTGCAGGTCGTGCGCGAACGTGTCGAGCTTGTTGTTCGTGCCGCGGTTGAGGCGGACGAAGAAGTTGTAGCCCAGCACCGCCGGGATCGCGACGCCCAGACCGATCGCGGTCATGATCAGCGCCTCGCCGACCGGACCCGCCACCGCGCCGATGTCGGCCTGGCCGCTGGCACCGATGCGGATCAGGGCGCGGTAGATGCCCCACACCGTACCGAGCAGACCCACGAACGGCGCGGTCGCACCGACGGTGGCGAGCACGGTCAGACCATCTTCAAGCTTCAGCGATTCGCGGGTCACGGCCTGGCGCAGGGCGCGGTCGACGAACTCCGAACGGTTCAGCGACTCGACGAGACGCGAACCTTCGTGACGCTGGTGATGGGCGGCTGCCTGGGCGGCGTCGAGGGCGACCTTCGAGAAGGGCTCGCTCTTGGGCTGCTCTTCCATGAAGCGGATCGCGTCCTGGGCGTTGTGCGTTTCCCAGAACGTATTGATCACGCGGTCAGTACTGCCGCGCAGACGGGCAGCCTTGATGGCGTTGTAGATGATCCAGAAGATCGACATCGCGGACATCACGATCAGCACGATGAGCACGGTCCAGTTGACCGCGTCCATGTGCTCGATCATGTCGGCGAAGCCCATCTGCTGCAGACCTGCAGCGTTGGACACAGCGGCGTTGGTGGTTTCCTGCAGCATGACGCTTACCTTCTAGATGTAGTGGTTTGAAGAGTGGAACATTGACGCGGAACAGCGGGGGTCCGACGGACCCCGTTGTATCGGGTGACGCGTGAGGATCAGCCGAGCTTGAAGTCGACCGGAACACGGACGCGACCGGCAGCCGGCTTGCCGTTCTGCATGGCCGGCGCGAACGACCACTTGCGTGCAGCCTCGATCGCAGCGCGATCAAGGTCGCGATTGCGGCTGGACTTCTCGACCGACACGTTGGTGACGTTGCCGCTGGCATCGACGTCGATGACCAGGATCACCGTGCCCTCGATCTGCGCGCGAGCGGCCGCAGGCGGGTAACGCGGCGGATTCATGTTCTTCGACGAGATGTCGACGCTGGCGCCGATGTCGGCGACCGCGGCTGGCGGCGACGGAGGTGCCGGCGGCGGAGCCGGGGTATCCATCGGTGACGGATCGTCGAACACGACCGGCGGGGCCTCCGGCGGCGGCGGCACGGGCGTCGGGCGCGGCGGTGTCAGCTCCTTGATCGGAGTCGGCTTCGGCGGTTCCGGCGGCGGCGGCGGCGGCGGGGGGGGCGGCGGCGGCGGTTCGATGATCACCACACGCGTGGCGGCTTCTTCCTGCTGCGCGGCATTGGGCGGGTTGACCGGCGCCAGCAGCAGCATGATTGCGGCGGCATGGAACGCGACCACCATCGTGAAGCCGGCAATGCGACCCCAGTTGAGGCCCTCGTCTTCGTCGTTCGTGTTGGTCGTCGTCGAGCGTAGCGTCATGCGAAGAACTCTGGTGGGGCCGGGGAGGTACGCCCCGGTGGAAATGTCGATCTACCGCCCTGTCGGGCGGCAGGAACCCTAAAGCTTATACCAATCCGAGTAGCCTGCACCATCAAAATTCAGGCAACTTTTTCTTAACGTCCCGAGATGATGCGCTCGGCGTCCGTGTTGGATTTCAGGCCTTTCGCAATCGCCTGACGCGCCGCTTCCTGGGCTTCCGAGGTGCGTCCTTCCTGATGCAGGACGCGCGCGAGATTGAGATACGTCTCGCCATTCTCGGCGAGTGGCGCTGCCTTGCGCCAGGCGGCAATCGCCGGCTCGATCTGCTCGGAGAAGTAGTGTGCCTGACCGAGCGCCGCCATGGTGCGGTAATCCTCCTTGAGGATGTTCTTCTGCAGGCCCTCGTTGATCACCGCGATGGCCTCACGCTCCTTGTTGTCGCTGTTGAGGTACAGCGCGTAGAGGTTGCGGTACTCGCTTTCCTCGGTCAGCTGCCCGGCGGCGCGCAGGCGTTCGAACACCTCGATCGCCTTGTCGTTCTGGTCGGTCTGGAGGTACGAGACCGCGAGGTTGATCTGCGAGCGCTTGTCGTCCGGAGTGGCCTGGGCGACCTGCTCGGCCAGGCGCGTCGCCTCGGCGGTGTTGCCCGACTCGGCGTAAGCGCCCATCAGGAGCTGCGTCCACTGCGGGTCGACATCGCCGCCCGATTCCACCAGCGGCTTGAGCGTTGCGATCGCCTCGGGATAGCGCTCGAGACGATAGAGCATGTTGCCCTTCAGGGCCTGGTCCTTGGGATCGTTCGAGCCGGACTCGGCGAGATAACGGTCCAGCGACGCGAGCGCTTCTTCGTACTGCTGCTCCTGGGCCTGCAACTGGGCCAGCATCAGCATCGACTGGAAATGGTTGTTGTTGTCGAGACCGCCGGTATCGAGCGCCTGCCGCAGGTAGGTGATGGCGCGCGCGTTGTCTTCGTTGAGCAGCAACTGGGCGCCGAGCAGGGCCGCCATCGACTTGTCGTAGGCGTTGGCACGTTCGTTGGCGAGGATCTCCTCGGCGATCGGCAACCCCTTGGCGGCATCGTTCTGGTTGCTGGCTTCAGACAGCGCGTTGAGCTGCTTGATCAGGCTCTGGCTCGCCGCCACGCCCGGTTCCTGACGGGTGGCGTTGGGGAAGCGGGCTTCGACGACGGGCGCGGCGCGAGTGGAACGGCGCTCATTGCGCTCGCTGCTGCGCGAGGACCGGTCGACCCGCCGGCGCTCGCTGCGATCCTCGCCTTCGCTACGCGCGTTGCCGCCTTCTTCCTGGGCGAACGCGGTCGGCGCCGCGAATGCGAGCAGCACGGTGCTCAGGGCGGCGGCCAGGGCCTGCTGGGACATGCGGGACTTCGACATCGTTTACCTCGATTGGCAGGTGCCCGCGCAGACACGGGGGCGGGAAGCTGGAACGGCGATTATCGCCGGAAGAATGCGGGCCTGTATTGCACGAAGAGGCGGCCCGCGTCAGCCGCAGCGCGGGCGCTTGCCTGCGGCCTGGGCCTGTTCGTAGACCGGCACCAGGCTCGCGGCGCGCGTCTGCAGTTCGCTGATGCGGCTCCGGGGATCGGGATGGGTCGACAGCCACTGCGGCGGACGACTGCCGCCGCTGGCCGCGATCATGTTCTGCCACAGGCCGACTGCCGCACGCGGATCGAAGCCCGCCTTGGCCATCAGGTCCTGGCCGACGACATCCGCCTCGGTTTCCTGGACGCGCGTGCCCGGCAGCAGGAACAGTCCCTGCGCGGCGGCGCCACCGAGCTGGCTGGTCGCCTGTTGCGCGCCTTCGCCGTAACGCGAGCCCGCCAGCGCACCGACTACGCCCAAGGCGCCCTGGGCGCCGATCTGGCGGGTGACGCGTTCATCGTGATGGTTTGCATACACGTGCCCGATCTCGTGCGCGATGACCGCCGCCAGCTGGTCCTGGTCCTTCGCGACATTGAGGATCCCGGTGTGCACGCCCACCTTGCCGCCCGGCAGAGCGAAGGCGTTCGGGTTGTCGTCGACGAAGACCACCGATTCCCAGTTGAGCTGCTGCCAGTTGGGTGGCAGCTCGCGCACGATGTCGGTGACGATGCAACGCACGTACGCCTGCTGCTTGGCGTCAGGGGAGGCGCGCATCTTCGCCTTGGTGTCGGCGAAAGCCTCGAGGCCCATCTGGTTGAGCTGCGCCTGGCTGACGGCGCCGACGTACTGGGTACGCCCGGTGGGGGACGTGGTCGTCGCGCAGCCGGCAAGCAGCAGGGCGGCGGCAAGCGCTGCGATCGGCGTTTTCATCACGGGACTTCCCTATTCAAGAACCCTCGTTGTAGAGCGGCGCAGATTAACGCGCCGTCAATCCGACTCGGAGGGGGGCACACGGGCGGTGTGGGTCAGACGTCGAGATTCGCGACCTTGAGCGCGTTGTCGTCGATGAACGCCCGGCGGGGCTCCACGACATCGCCCATCAGGGTGCTGAAAATCTCGTCCGCGGCTACCGCGTCCTCGATCCGGACCTGCAGCAGGCGGCGCGTATCGGGGTTGACCGTCGTATCCCACAGCTGCTCGGGGTTCATTTCGCCCAGACCCTTGAAGCGCTGGATCTGGCGACCGCGCTTGGCCTCGTCGAGCAGCCAGGCCTGGACTTCGGCAAACGACCTCACCGGGTGGGTGCGGTTGCCGCGGGTGATCTGCGCGCCTTCGCGGATCAGCCCGTGGAGCTGGCGTGCGGCCTCGCCGACTGCCCGCAGTTCGCCGGTCTCCAGCGCCGACAGCGGCACCAGCTGGGTGATGTCGACGCCCATGTGACGCCGCTCGATCGTGAGCACCGCGCCTCGCGCTTCGGTCGCCGGCTGGATGCCGAAGCGGTAGCGCGGACGGCCGAGCCCCTTGCGGTTGAGCCCGGCCTCCAGGGCCTCGAGCGCGGCAGCGCTGTCGATCCCCGGCCCGACCAGCGGCGCGGCGTCGAGCAGCATCTCGATCACGGCCGGGTCGTAGCGATGCGCGTTGCGGGCAATGGTGTCGCGCGCGGCGGCGAACACCAGCAGCAGGTTCTCCAGGGCGACGCCCTCGATCGCTGGCTCGGCGGCGGCCGGGACCAGTGACGCGCCCTCGACCGCATTGCCGGCGAGGTAGACGTCGAGCGCCGTATCGTCCTTGAGATAGATCTCGTTCTTGCCCTGCTTGACCTTGTACAGCGGCGGCAGGCCGATGTAGACGTGGCCGCGTTCGATCAGCTCGGGCATCTGCCGGTAGAAGAACGTCAGCAGCAGCGTCCGGATGTGCGAACCGTCGACGTCGGCGTCGGTCATGATGATGATCTTGTGGTAGCGCAGCTTGTCCGGGTTGTACTCGTCCTTGCCGATGCCGGTGCCCAGGGCCGTGATCAGGGTGCCGACCTCGGCGCTGGCGAGCATGCGGTCGAAGCGCGCGCGCTCGACGTTGAGGATCTTGCCGCGCAGCGGCAGCACCGCCTGGTTCTTGCGGTTGCGGCCCTGCTTGGCCGAGCCGCCGGCCGAGTCACCCTCGACGATGAAGAGTTCCGACAGCGCCGGATCCTTCTCCTGGCAGTCGGCCAGCTTGCCCGGCAGGCCGGCGATGTCGAGCGCGCCCTTGCGGCGGGTCAGGTCGCGTGCCTTGCGGGCGGCCTCGCGGGCGCGCGCCGCATCGACGATCTTGCCGGCGATGGCGCGGGCCTCGGCGGGGTTCTCGTCGAGGAATTCCTGCAGGCGCTGGCCGAACGCACTCTCAACGACCGGGCGCACCTCGGAGGAGACCAGCTTTTCCTTGGTCTGGGAGGAGAAGCTCGGGTCGGGCACCTTCACCGACAGCACCGCGATCATGCCCTCGCGCATGTCGTCGCCCGACAGGGCCACCTTGGCCTGCTTGGCGATGCCGTTGCGCTCGATGTAGTTCGTCAGCGTGCGCGTCAGCGCCGCGCGGAAACCCTGCAGATGGGTGCCGCCGTCCTTCTGCGGAATGTTGTTGGTGAAGCAGAACATCGTTTCCTGGTAGGCGTCGGTCCATTGCAGGGCCACGTCCACAGTGATGCCGCTCTGCTCACCGGTCACCGAGATCACGTTCGGATGCAGCGGGGTCTTGAGCTGGGCCAGATGCTCGACGAACGAGCGGATGCCGCCCTGGTACTCGAACAGATCCTGCCGGCCCTCGCCGCGCAGATCCACGAGCTTGATCCGCACACCGGAGTTGAGGAACGAAAGCTCCCGCAGACGTCGCGCCAGGATGTCGTAGTGGAACGTGACATCGCTGAAGGTCGCAACCGCCGGCCAGAACCGCAGCAGGGTGCCGCGCTTGTCGGACGGTTCCAGGCGCTCGACCGGGGCCACTGCCTCGCCGGAGGCGTATTCCTGGTGGTGATGGAAGCCATCGCGCCAGATGTCGAGGGTCAGTTTCTCGCTGAGCGCATTGACCACCGAGACGCCCACGCCGTGCAGGCCGCCGGAAACCTTGTAGCTGTTGTCGTCGAACTTACCGCCGGCGTGCAGCTGGGTCATGATGACCTCGGCCGCGGAAATGCCCTCTTCCTTGTGGATGTCGACCGGAATACCGCGCCCGTTGTCCGACACCGAGACCGAGCCGTCTTCGTGGATGGTGACCACGATGTCGTCGGCGTGGCCGGCCAGGGCTTCGTCGATCGAGTTGTCGACGACCTCGAACACCATGTGGTGCAGACCGGTGCCGTCATGGACGTCGCCGATGTACATGCCGGGACGCTTGCGCACAGCCTCGAGGCCGCGCAGCACGGTAATTCGGCTGGAATCGTAGTCGGTATTGGCGGGCGCGCCGCCGGAGATCGTCTCGTCGCTCATTCGGTTCGCAGTCTGGCCGGTGCGCGGCGTCCATGCGCGGTCCGGCAGGCCGGAGGCGCGGCTGGAGGGGGCCGCAAGGACGGAATTGTAGCATTGCGGGCGAAGCGGGGGTCATTGTTCCACGTGGAACAACATCCGCCGGGCGAATGATTCTCCATGCGGGCCAGACGCGGATTCAGCCAGCCCGAACCTCGCCATGTTCCACGTGGAACATGGCTGCGCCTACCAGCAGTTCAGCCGGCCAATGCGCGGGCCGCTCGGTACCCGAGATCAGGACCTGTGCCTGCATCCGGTGCAGGTAGTCGAGTACCTGGTGCTGGTGGTGCCGGTCCAGTTCCGAGGCGAGGTCGTCCAAAGCAATAATCGGCCATCGCCCCTGCGAACGCGCGGCGCAGTCCTGCGCCTGGGCCATCAGGCAGCACAACGCCGCCTGCTTGGCCTGCCCACGTGAAAGCAGGCCCTGCTCGGGGCGATCCTCGAACCGGATCCGCCAGTCAGCGCGATGCGGTCCGACACTGGTGTAGCCGACGGCCCGATCGCGATCCCGGGCGACCAGCAGGGCATCGGCCAGGGAAAGCTCCTGGCGGCGCCATCCGGGGTGGAAGACGAGCTCCGGAAGCCCAAGCCCGGGCGCGATGTCGGCGGCAACCGTCTGCACAGCACCGTGCAGGCGCCTCAGGTAGGCATCCCGGCGGCTGTCGAGCGGTTGCGCCGCCTCGACGAGCTCAAGGTCCCAGGCGTCCAACTGCGGATTCGACACCCCGGACTTGAGCAACGCATTGCGCTGGCGCAGCGCTCGCGCGTAACGGCGCCACTGCGGCAGGAAATCCTGTTCCACGTGGAACAACCCCCAATCGAGGAAGCGGCGACGCACCTCGCTGCTGCCCGAAATCAACGCGTGGCTGCCCGGCTCGAACGTCACCACCATGAGCGCCGCGCACAGCTCGCCCAGCTGCCCCACGTCGGTGCCGTCCAGCCGTCCGCTCCACTCTTGGCCGGTATGTCGAAGTCCCGCCCGGCGCAGTTGGCCGTCCAGCGCTTCGCCATCGCTCCATTCGACGAAGACCTCGAGCGCATCCGCGCCTCGCCGGATCAGGCCATCGCGCACGCGGCCGCGAAAGCTCCGGCCGTAGGCCATGACATGCAGCCCCTCCAGAACGCTGGTCTTGCCGGCGCCATTGTCACCGAGCAGCAGGTTGAGGCCAGCGGCCGGACGGAGCGACACGGCCTGAAGATTGCGCACATTGCGAAGATCGAGCCGGGTGAGGCGCATGGCGAACCTGGAAGCGGTGGGAGCAGAACCGACGACGCCCGGACTGGGCCGGGCGTCGGGTTTCACGTGAAACATCCTCGTTTCGTCAGAGTCGCAGCGGCATCACGACATGGCGGCTGCGTTCATCGGTCGCCTCCCGCACCAGCGCCGACGAATTGGCATCACGCAATTTCAGGATCACGCGCTCACCACGCAACGCGGTCAATGCGTCGAGCAGGTAGTTCACGTTGAAGCCCACCGCGAGGTCGTCGACCTTGGTTTCAGCCTCGACTTCCTCGTGCGCTTCTTCCTGCTCGGGGTTGTGCGCGTTGATCCGCACGGTCCCCGGCGAAACCTCGAGGCGGACGCCGCGGTATTTCTCGTTCGACAGGATTGCCACGCGCTGCAGCGCGGCGCGCAGCAGTTCACGGTCGATCGTGACTTCGCGGTCGGCGCCGATCGGGATGACCGCCTCGTAGTCAGGAAAGCGGCCGTCGATCAGCTTGCTGGTGAATGTCACGTCATCGCGCTTGACCCGCAGGTGGTTGCGGCCCAGCTCCAGCTCGAGGGTCTTGTCGCCACCCTCGAGCAGACGCTGCAGCTCGGTCACACCCTTGCGCGGCAGGATGATCTGGCGCTTGGTCTGAACCGCGGTGTCGAGCGTGGTTTCGCACAGTGCCAGGCGGTGGCCGTCGGTCGCGACGCAGCGCAGGCGCGTATCGCTGAGGTCGAACAGCAGGCCGTTGAGGTAATAGCGCACGTCCTGCTGGGCCATCGCGAACGCCGTCCGCTCGATGAGTTCCTTCAGGGCCGCCTCTGGAACCGCGATGCGGTCGGTGGCCTCGACCTCGTCCACCGAGGGGAAATCGCCGGCCGGCAGGCTCGACAGCGAGAAGCGGCTGCGCCCGGCTTGCACGGTGATCTTCTCACCGGACTGCGAGATCAAAACCTTGCTGCCATCGGGGAGCGCCCGAACGATATCGAACAGCTTGCGGGCCGGGACCGTGGTCTCACCGTCCTGGGCGTCGTCGACGGGGCGGCGCGAGACCATTTCGACTTCGAGGTCAGTGCCGGTCAGCGAGAGCTGGCCGTCCTGGACCTGGACCAGCAGGTTGGCGAGCACGGGCAGCGTCTGGCGGCGCTCGACGACATTGACGACCTGGGCCAGCGGCTTGAGCAGAGTTTCGCGTTGGAGACTGAAACGCATGACGGTGTTATCCCCTTGTCCCGTGCTTTTATAGAAAGGATATAAATCTAAAGATGGTGGTGCTGGGTGACGCCAAAATCAGTGGATATCTAGCGCAACCCGTTGAAACAAATGAATTTTTTCGACTCTCAAACGCGGTGGACAGCGGGGGCTGGAGAGGTGGATGAAGCTGTGGACAAGTTCTTGCCCCTCAAACTGTCCACAGGCTCTCCCCAATGCGTCCCGGAGTTGTACAAACCCCGGAACGCACAGCTTACTCGCTGAGTTTGCGGATCAGCTTGTCCCAATCCTCGCGCAATTTGCCGTCGCTTTCGATAAGCGTGCGGATCTGGCGGCAGGCATGCAGCACCGTGGTGTGGTCACGGCCGGCAAAGGCCTCTCCGATCTCGGGCAGGCTGTGTTCGGTCAGCTCCTTCGACAGGGCCATGGCCACCTGCCGGGGGCGCGCCAGCGAGCGCGTACGGCGCTTGGAGAGCAGCTCCTTGATCTGCAGGCCGTAGTAGTCGGCCACCACCTTCTGGATGTTGGAGATGCTGATCGCCTGCTGCTGGGCACGTAGCAGGTCGCGCAACGTCTCCTGGGCGAACTCGACCGTGATCGGGCGTCCCATGAAGTTCGCGCGTGCCGCCAGCGTATTGAGCGCGCCCTCGAGATCGCGCACGTTCGAGTGCATTTTCTTGGCCAGCAGGAACGCCACGTCGTCGGGCACGACGGTGCCGCGCTCGGCGGCCTTGGCCAGCACGATCGCTGCGCGGGTTTCGAAGTCGGGCGGATCGATGGCCACCGACAGACCCCAGGACAGGCGCGACTTGAGCCGTGGCTCCAGCCCTTCCACCTCGCGGGGATAGCGGTCGCAGGTCATGATGATCTGCTGCTTGCTGTCGAACAGCGTATTGAAGGTGTGGAAGAACTCTTCCTGGGTGCGGTCCTTGCCGGCGAAGAACTGGATGTCGTCGATCAGCAGCGCGTCGATCTGGCGGAACTGGCGCTTGAACTGGTCCGAGGTCTTTTCCTGGATCGAGCGGAAGAACGCGCTGTAGAACTCCTCCGAGCGCAGGTAGAGCACCCGGGCGCGCGGATTCTGCCGGCGCATCTCGTTGCCCGCGGCGAACATCAGGTGGGTCTTGCCCAGCCCCGTGCCGCCATAGAGCAGCAACGGGTTGTGCGCACGGTCGCCGGGCTTGAGCGCGGCTTGCCATGCGGCGGCACGACCCATCTGGTTGCTGCGGCCTTCGACAAAGTTGTCGAAGCTGTAATGGCTGTCCATGTTGCCGGCGAAGGCTTCGATCGGCGCCGCCGCTGCGGCGCGGCTGTCGAAGATCGAGGTCGGCGTCGCCTGGGCGGGCGCCGCGGCGCGCGGCATCGACCCGACCTGGAGACTCACGTCCTCGATGCCGGCGAAATGCTCGAGCAGCTCGCGGATGCGCGGCATGTAGCGTGCCTGCACTTCGTCGCGGACGAAGGCATTGGGCGCGTACAGCACGGTCGAGCGGTCATCGGCGTGGGCCTGCAAGGGCTTGAGCCAGGTGTGGACATCCTCGGCCGGAAACTCGGCTTCGAGGCGTTGGAGGCAGCGGGGCCAGGCATCCATCATGCGGCGGAATTCGACAAAGCGGGCGCCGCCGCGCGAATGCGCGGTCCGGTCGCCGGAGAAGGGCAGGCAGACTACCATGTCGCCACCGCGTCCCCGAGGAACGGAGTCGCGCGGGCGCCAGGCACCGGCTTGACCGGCGCGGTGCCAGGCCGCTAGAATTTCCGGTTCCTTATTCGTCACGTTGCCCGAAGGGCTCGACCATGGCTACCAAGCGCACCTACCAGCCCAGCAACCTCAAGCGCAAGCGCGACCACGGCTTCCGTGCGCGCATGGCGACGGCCGACGGCCGCAAGATCCTCGCGCGTCGCCGCGCGAAGGGCCGCAAGGTCCTCTCGGCCTGAAGCTCTCCGGGCCGGTGAGTCGCCTCCGCGTACTCACCGCCCGTCCCGCAGCGCTGATTCCATGACCGCCGGTGTCCGCTATCCGCGGCACGTGCGTGTGCGCGCGCGTGCGGATTTCGATCGCATCTTCGCCAGCGCGACGCGAACCGCGTCGCCGACACTGGCCGTGCACCTGCTGCCTGAAGCCGGCCCGGCGCGTCTGGGCCTGGCGGTCTCGCGCAAGGTCGACAAGCGCGCGGTCGGGCGCAACCGGATCAAGCGTACGCTGCGCGATGCATTCCGCCTGCTGCAGCCCCAGCTCCGCTCGGGCAGCTATGTCGTCGTGGCCCGCCCCGCCGCAGCCCAGCTCGACAATGCCGCGCTGCGCGCCGCGTTCCTGAGCGTGCTCAAGCGCGCCCGCGCGTTGCCGCCGTCTTCCGCGGCCGGCACAATGCCTGCCACCCAGATTCCACCCACGCCGGCATCGCCCGGCGCATGAGCATGCCCGCCTGATGAACCAGATCCGTACTTTCCTCGTCCTCGCCTGGCTGATGGTCGCCGTGTTGCTATGGATGGAGTGGGGCAAGGAAAAGACTGCCGCCGCCCAGCCGCAGCAGAGCGGCGCGGTCCAGCCGGGCGCGTCGGTGACGGTACCCGGCGCGGCCGCCGGCAGCGCCGCGGTGCCCAGCGCGCCCACGGATCTGGCGCCGATCGCGCCGACACCGGGCGTCGCCGCAGCCGCCGGCACTGCCGCCGCCGGCGCGCAGCGGGTCGTCGTGCAGACCGACGTACTGCGGGTGGTCCTCGAGGGCGGCAACGTCGTCCAGGCCGATCTGCTCGAGTATCCGCAGACCCGCGACGAGGCCGCGTCCCCGGTGCGCATGCTCGACACCGACCCCTCGCACTACTACGCCGCGCAGGCCGGCTGGGTCAGCAGCACCAATGCCGCGCCGAGCCACGAAGGCCAGTTCGTCCCCGAGAACGCCGCCGCCAGCGCCACGCTGGCCGAGGGTGAGCAGTCGGTGATCGTGCCGTTCCTGTGGACCGGCGCCGACGGCGTGACCATCCGCCGCAGCTTCGTGCTGACCCGCGGCAACTATGCGATCGAAGTACGCGACGAGATCGTCAATGGTGGCAGCGCGGTGTGGCAGGGCTTCCCGTACCGCCAGCTGATCCGTACCGCGCCGGTGGTCACGCGCGGAATGACCAATCCGGAGTCCTACAGCCTGGTCGGCGCGACGTGGTTCGGCAGCAACATCGGCTACGGCCGCCGCCAGCTCGGCGATTTCGAGGACGATGGCCCGCTCAATGCCAGGGACAGCCAGGTCTGGATCGCGATGGTCCAGCACCACTTCTTCAGCGCCTGGATCCCGGCTCCGGACGATGACGGCACGATCTCGATGCAGGTCGACCGCAGCACCGGCGCGCCGCGTTACCTGATCCGCGAGATCGGCGCCCCGCTCGCGGTCGCGGCCGGCCAGCAGGCCTCGACCACCGCCCGCCTGTGGGTCGGCCCCAAGCAGGTCGGCCTGATCCAGGCCCAAGGCGTGCGTGGCCTTGACCGCGTCGTCGACTACAGCCGCTTCTCGATCTTCGCGATGCTCGGCGAAGGCCTGTTCTGGATCCTGGCCAAGCTGCATGGCCTGATCGGCAACTGGGGCTGGTCGATCATCGGACTGGTGCTGCTGGTGAAGCTGGCGCTGTATCCGCTGTCGGTCGCGCAGTACAAGTCGATGGCGAAGATGCGCAAGTTCCAGCCGCGCATCGCCCAGCTCAAGGAGCGCTACGGCGACGACAAGCAGAAGTTCCAGATGGCGATGATGGAGCTTTACAAGAAAGAGAAGATCAACCCCATCGGCGGTTGCCTGCCGGTACTGCTGCAGATGCCGGTGTTCTTCGCGCTGTACTGGGTGCTGCTCGAGTCGGTGGAACTGCGCCACGCGCCGTGGATGCTGTGGATCCACGACCTCACCGCGCGCGATCCCTACTTCATCCTGCCGGTGCTCAACATCGCGATCATGTGGGCCACGCAGAAGCTCACGCCGATGGTCGGCATGGATCCGATGCAGCAGAAGATCATGCAGTTCATGCCGCTGGTGTTCGGCGCGATCATGATCTTCTTCCCCTCGGGCCTGGTGCTGTACTGGGTCACCAACGGCGGCCTTGGCCTGCTGCAGCAGTGGTGGATGATCAGGCGCTACAGCGAGGCGCCGGCGAAGGCCTGACGGCCGCGTCGACGTGTGGATCCACGAGCCCGCCGCATGGCGGGCTCGTGCGTTTGAGGAGAAGTGACATGCACCAGTGGAACGAAACCATCGCCGCGATCGCCACCGCGCCCGGCGCCGGCGGGGTCGGCATCGTGCGCCTGTCGGGACCCGCGGCGCTGGCGATTGCGCGGACGATCAGCGCGCGCCGCGCCCTGCGCGCGCGCCATGCCCATTACGCGCGATTCCGCGATGCCGACGGCAGCGTGCTCGACGACGGTCTCGTCCTCGCATTCCCCGGGCCCGCCAGTTACACCGGCGAAGACGTGGTGGAGCTGCAGGCGCATGGCAGCCCGGTGGTGCTGCAGCAATTGCTGGCGCGTTGCCGCGCGCTCGGCGCGCGACTCGCGCGGCCTGGCGAGTTCAGCGAACGCGCGTTCCTCAACGGCCGGCTGGATCTGGCCCAGGCCGAAGCGGTGGCCGACCTGATCGCAGCCGGCGATGTGCGGGCTGCGCGCGCGGCCCGGCGCGCGCTCGACGGCGTGTTCTCGGCGCGCTGCGAGGCCATGGCCGCCGAGCTGCTGCATCTGCGCGTGCATGTGGAGGCGATGATCGATTTCTCCGACGAGCCGATCGACGGGCTCGGCGGTGACGAGGTGGCGCGTCGCATGGAGGCGCTTTCCGTGTCACTGGCGCAGCTGCTGGTCGAGGCCGAACAGGGCCGACGGCTCCGCGATGGCCTGCATGCGGTGATCATCGGCCCGCCCAACGCCGGCAAGAGTTCGCTGCTCAATGCGCTTGCCGGCATAGACCGGGCGATCGTCACCGACATCGCCGGCACCACCCGCGATCTATTGCATGAAACGCTGCGTATCGGCGGTGTCGAACTGACCCTTGTCGACACCGCCGGCCTGCGACCCGAAGGTGATGCGATCGAGCGTGAGGGGATGCGCCGTGCGCGCGCGGAACTCGCACGCGCCGACCTCGCCCTGGTCGTGCTCGACGGCCGCGCCGCCGACGCGGGCTGGATGCAGGTCGCCGACGCGGTGGCCGATGTCGGCGATCGGATCATCGTCCACAACAAGGCCGACCTCCTGGCCCCGGGCACCGCCACGGCGCCGGACGACGTGCTGCAGGTGTCGGCGCACACGGGGGCCGGGCTCCACGCCTTGCGCGCAGCGCTGCAGGCGCGGCTCGGCGGCGATCCGCTGGCCGGCGAGGGCGCTTTCACCGCGCGCCAGCGGCATGTCGACGCCCTGCGTGATGCAGCGGCGGCGGTGGAGGACGCACGGGGCACACTGGCGGCGCAGCATCTCGAGCTGACGGCCGAGGCCCTGCGCATCGCCCAGGACGCAATCGGCGCGATCACCGGCCAGGTCCTGGCCGACGATCTGCTCGGCCATATCTTCTCGAGCTTCTGCATCGGCAAATAGTTGCGGCCCGCGGCTGCCAACTGCATTGATCTTCCGGAATCACTCGGACAAAATTCGTTATCGTGTCGAGAGCCCGTGAAGGCCGCCGGCACGAGAGGATTGACAAATCGGCGCCGCTGCCGCGTTCTACGCACTCTTGCGGACATGCATCCTTGGGGAAAGATGATGGTCTCGAAGATTCCGACGTCCAGTCGCGCGCCCAGCGCGCGCCTGGTCGCCGCGCTGGCTCTTGCCTGTGCACTTGCGGCCTGTGGCCGCGACGAGGCGCCGCAGGCGCCAGCTGAAACAGCCGGGGATGTGGGAGGGGGAACAAGCCAGCAGGCCGCGGCGCGGCAGCAGGCCGCCGACGACGCGATTGCCGGGCTCTCGGCCGAGGAACTGCGCACCGCGGCTTCGGCCGCGTACCAGGAAAGCCGCCTGTATGCGCCGGCCGGCGAGAACGCGATGGAGTATTACCTCGCGCTGCGCGAGAAGCAGGCCGGGGATCCCGCGGCCTCGAGCGCGCTGATCGACCTGTTGCCGATGAGCGTGATCGCCACCGAACAGAGCCGCGACCGCGGCGACTACGCCGAGGCACGGCGCCTGCTCGGCCTGATCGAACGCGCCGATGCGGGCCACCCGGCGCTCGAGCGCCTGCGCGCGAGTATCGACAGCGCCGAGCAGCAGACAGCCCAGCGGGCCGAGCAGCAGAAGCTCACCGCCGAACAGGAGGCGCAGCGGACCCAGCAGCTGGAACGCGAACGCGCCCAGCAGCAACAGCAGCAGCAGGCAGCGGCCGCCCAGCAACTGGCGCAGCAGCAGGCCGCAGCTGAGGCTGCGGCCCGTGAGGAAGCGGCGCGCCAGGCGACGGCGCGCGAGGAAGCCGCAGGCCGTCAGGCCGCCACCCCGGCACCGGCGCGTACGGAATCGCCGACGCCCGCCCCAGCGCCGGCGACGCCCGCACCTGCTGCGGCTGCGGTGCAGCTGCGGCCGCTGAGCACGCCGGCCCCGCGCTACCCTGCCGACGCGCTGCGTTCGGGCACCAGCGGGGAGGTCCTGGTCGAATTCACCGTCGGCGCCGACGGCGCGGTCAGCAATGCGCGCGTGGTCCGCGCCGATCCGCCGCGCATCTTCGATCGCGAAGCCCTCGCGGCGGTCCGCCGCTGGCGTTTCGAGCCGGTGCCTGCGCCGGTCACGACGCGCCGCACGATCGGCTTCGCGCCGACGACCAACTGATCCGCGGTTCCGTGTCGACCTGAGCCCTGCGTCGCGCAGGGCGACGTTGGTGCACCGGGAGCTCTCACCCAGACGCGCCAGGCGATAGGCGCAGCGGGACTTCAACAAACACGCGCATCGCAGCGCACAGAAAAAAGCCCGGCCGAAGCCGGGCTTTCTTTTTCTTGGCGGACCGGTCTGGTCAACCCGCGACCGCCAGCTTCTCCTGCCCATAGCGCCACACCGCCAGCAGCCACAGTGCCGCAGCCAACGCTAGGCTCGCGCCCAGATACACACCCCACACTTCCGGTGCGATCGGCTCGGCGCGGATGATCTTGAGCAGCAGCTGGTTCTGCGCGAGGAACGGCACGGCGAACTGCCACAGCTCGGTCTTGATCGGGTTGATCATCAGCACGAAGCTCGGAACCATCGGCAGCAACATCAGCCAGACGATGTGGCTCTGCGCTTCCTTCATGCTCTTGGCGGTCGCGGCGAGGAAGGTCAGCAGCGACGTGCCGACGAACAGCATCGGCAGCAGGACCAGCAGCATCTTGCCGATCGCGACGAAGCTGACGTCGAGCATCCGCGACGCACTCGTGCCCATCTGCGCGCTGATCTTGAAGGCGAGCAGGGTGAGCAGCAGCGAGGCCATGCCGATGATGCAGGCCGCGGCGATCTTGCCGCTGACGATCGCGCCACGCGAGGCCGGGGTGGCCAGCAGTGGTTCCAGCGACTGGCGTTCGCGTTCGCCGGCGGTGGCGTCGAGGATCAGGTAGGAGCCGCCGATGAAGCTCGACAGGATCAGCAGATACGGCAGCAGGATCGCCAGCAGAATGCCGCGCTTGGCTTCCTCGCTCGCAGTATCGCGTGTGCCGACTGCGACCGGCTGCACCACCGACGGATCGATGCCGCGGGCGAGCAGGCGCAGGGCGCCGACCTGCTGCCCGTAGGCAGCAATCGCGGTACGCACACGACGCGTCGGCGTCTCGGCGTTGCGGCGGGTGCTGTCGCTGATGATCTCGACCGTCGCCGGGCGACCGGCGTGCCAGTCCTCGGCGAAGCTCGCCGGAATCTCGATCGCCACGTCGATATCCTGGCCGGCGATCGCAGCGTCGAGATCCGCCGGTGCATCGACGGCCTGGATGCCGAGCGTCGCCAGATGCGCGACGAGATTGGGCGCGTGTTCGGCGCCGATCACCGGGACTTCCAGCGCGCGGTCCTGTTCGGTCTTCATGCGCTTCTCGGCCATGAAGTTCATGCCCAGCATCAGCAGCGGATACATCAGCGGTCCGAGCAGCAGCGCCATGAACAACGTGCGCCGGTCGCGCGCGATGTCGAGCAGCTCCTTGCGCACCACGCACCACATCCATTTCAGGTTGCTCATGCCAGCAGGCCCTCCTCGGAACCGATCGCACTGACGAACGCGTCTTCGAGATTCGGCTTGCCGAAACGTTCGCGCAGTTCGTCGGCGGTGCCGTCGGCGACCACGCGGCCCTTGGCGATGATGACGATGCGGTCACACAGCGCAGCGACCTCCTGCATGATGTGGCTGGAGAAGATCACGCAGCGGCCGTCGTCGCGCAGCTTGAACAGGAACTCGCGCATCGCGCGCGTGGTCATCACGTCCAGGCCGTTGGTCGGCTCGTCGAGAATCACGTTGCGCGGGTCGTGCACCAGCGCGCGGGCGATCGCGGTCTTGGTGCGCTGGCCCTGGCTGAAGCCTTCGGTCTGGCGGTCGAGAATCTCGCCCATGTCGAGCTGCTCGCTGAGCACACGCGTGCGCTCGTGGATTTCCGCTTTCGACAGACCGTGGAGCTCGCCGAAGTAGCGGATGTTCTCGCGCGCGGTCAGGCGCTTGTAGACGCCGCGCGCGTCAGGCAGCACGCCGAGCACGCGGCGCACCGCAGCCGGGTCCTGCGCGGCGTCGATGCCGTCGACCAGCACGCGGCCGCTGTCGGGCTTCATCAGCGTGTAGAGCATGCGCAGCGTCGTCGTCTTGCCGGCGCCGTTGGGACCGAGCAGGCCGGTGATGCGGCCGTCCTCGGCGACGAAATCGACGCCGTCGACGGCCTTGACCGTGCCGGTCTTCGTCTTGAACGCCTTGTGCAGTTGCTGGGCCGTGATCATCGGCAGAGCTCCGGAAGAAAGAGGGAAATCGACAGGCGCGGCGCGGTCATGGCGACCACCCGTTGAAGCTGGTGAACGGCGGCACCGGACGCATCGCATCCAGGCATGTGACGTCGAGCGCCTTGGCGTCGGTCGATTCGATGAACTGCGCGAGCAGCTTGGGCGCGCAGCCGAGCGCGAACGTGCCGTGGCCCTGACCCTTGAACACCAGATGGCGACCGTTGGGCAGACCGGCCAGCACGCGCTCGGCATACGCGGGCGGCGTCACCGGGTCGAGTTCACCCGACATCAGCAGCGCGGGGACATCCGACTGCAGCGCCGCGGTGTGGTTGGCCGGCGGCGTGCCTGTCGGCCAGGTGCGGCAGGCGCCGAAGAACATGCCGGCAACGCCGGGGCCGAGGATCGTGTCCGCGACGCGGCCGTCCTCGCGATACCGGCCGGCGTCTTCGGCGCAGATCACCGACCACTGCATACCGCGGGTCATCTGCCCGCCGACGTTGCTGTACATGAGTTGCGACAGCGACATCAGCGGGCCGTAGCGGCCCTGCGCGGCTTCATCGAGGATCAGCGGCAGCAGCGATGCGGTCTGCGGCGCGTACGAGAACAGGAACGCGAGGCCGGTCACCGTGTCCGGCGTGACCACGCCATCGCGCTGCGCGCCGGTGGTCGGATCCCGATAGGTCACCGGCGCCGGCGTCGTCTGCAGCGTCGACAGCACGCCGCGCAGCTGCGCCTGCAGATCGGTCGGAAAGCGCGCCCGGCAGGCGGCGTCCTGCGCGCACTGCTTGGACTGCAGGCTGAGCGCATCTTCGAAGGTGTGCGCGAACTCGCCGCCGACGACCAGATCGTTCGGCGCCACGCCGTCGAGCACGATGCTGCGCGTGTGCTGCGGATACGCCATCGCGTACTGCTGCGCCACACGCGTGCCGTAGGAGCCGCCGACCAGGTTCAATTGCTCGGCGCCGAGCGCGGCGCGCACGGTGTCGAGGTCGCGGATCGCGTTGGCCGTCGTGTAGAAGCGCGGATCGGCGCGATCCGCCAGACCGGCGAGGCAACGGCCGACATAGGCATCGAGGTCGGCATCGGTCGGCGTGGTCAGCGCATCGAGTTCCATCGGCGCGCCATCGGCGTCCACGCAGTCGAGCGGGTTCGAGCTGCCGGTGCCACGCTGGTCGACCAGCACGATGTCGCGCTGGCGACGCACTTCGCGCAGGCCGTTGTTGATCTGCGCGGCCAGTTCGGTCGCCGCCTGGCCGGGGCCGCCGGCGAGGAAGAACACCGGATCGGCGGTGCCGCCGTCATTCGAATCCGCCGGCAGCCACGCGATGTTGAGACCGATCTTGCGGCCTTCCGGTGCATCGGGATTCTCCGGCACCTCGAAGGTCGCGCACTGCGCTTCGACGCGCGTGGCGGCGTTGCCGCCGTCGAGCGTGCAGGCGTGAAACGGGATCTGGCCGAACATGCGTGCCGGACGCACGCCGTCGCCCTCGGCGGGCGCCGGTGCACCGCCGCTGCAGCCGGCGAGCGTCGCGCCCGCGGCCAGCGCCAGCAGGGAAAGCCTCATTGCACTCATGGAACGTCCTCGAACAGGAAAATGGATTCGATGGGCTCGGCGAACTCGCGTGCGATCCGGAACGCCAGCGGCAGGCTGGGGTCGTATTTTCCGGTCTCGATCGCGTTGATCGTCTGTCTCGATACATCCAGACGTTCGCCGAGTTGTGCTTGTGACCAGCCGCAGGCCTCGCGCAGTTCGCGCACCCGGCTCTTCATGCCGGCGGCCTCATCCGTACCGCCGCGCGACGACGGCTTTGGCGATACCGTAGGTGCCGCACAGCAGCGGAAACACCCACAACATCGCCGCGCTCGCGGGCACGTCGATGACACGCGCCGCCTGCAGGAAGCCGGCGGTCATGTAACCGAAGGACACCAGCGCGGCCGCGATGCAGACCGCCTCGAGCTCGATGCGTTGCTGCAACTCGTCGACCTCGCGGATGAAGCGCACCATCGCGCGCAGCACGAGCGCAATGGGCAGGATCGGCAGCAGGGCGACGACCGCGCGCAGCGTCGGCGCCTCCACCTGCCGCAGCAGCAACAGGGAAACGATCAGCAACCCCGCGTAGGCGCCCATGCCGATCAGCAGCTCCCGTGTGTAGCGGCGCTGCACCGGTCCCGACGCGGTGGCGCATCGCCGCTCCGCGTCGAGCACTGCCGCGGCGATGAGGCCCATGCCGGCGAGCAGCACCAGCAAGGGCACCCAGATCGGGAGCCGGGGCATGCCAAGCCGCACGCCGATGGCGATGCCGATCAATCCCAGAGCAAGCCCGAAGAAAAGGCGGAAACGCGGCATGGGGTGTCCATGTGTCAAGTGAGCTTGACAGACAGCATCCGGGGCGCGGGCTGGCATGTCAAGCAGACTTGACACACTCTCGCAGTCGTCAATGCCTGCAGCTCCTCAACCAAGTACGGGTTCTGCGTGCACGCCCGCGCTGCCGACACGGCACTTCGCCAGGGCCGCCAACCGTTCCTCGAACACGAGCCGGCTTGCCGCGTCGGGAATCCGTCCGGTCAGTCCACGCGCACGGGCGATATGCAGGGCGATTGCAGCATCGTCACCATCCAGCCCGGCGATCTCCGCATCCAGCCATGCGCGATACGGCGACAGATCCATCAGTCCACCCTCGCAGCGCAGGCGCCAGGCCGACAGCAACCGGCGGTTCCTGACCAGCAATGCGGCGTGGCTGGCGAGTGCGACCGCGATGGCGCTCTGGAACACCGGCGCTGCGGCGGCAAACCCTGCGGTCAGCGCCAGGGCCTCGGGTCGGGCCGCCCCGGCATCGCCGCAATCGACAGCCCGCGCCAGCCGCAGCATCTGCGCGGTCTGCAGCAGGCCACTGCTGGCGATGCTGGCGTCCGCGGTCGGCATCGCGTTCTCCGGCCAGTCGCGCGGGCGCATGCCCGCCAGGCTCAGCGCCATCAACTGGTTGACCTGCAGCTGCAGCGCAGCGTCAGGTGTCCGCCGCAGCAGGTCCAGCAGGCCACGCCCATCGGAGCGCCAGCCCTGCAGGCGCAGTGGCAGGAGATTGCCCAGTCCCAGCGTCGCCGCGCCCAGCGCCATGCCGGCCAGCGCGCCGGTCAGCCAGGCTGGCATCGGCAGCCACGCCACCAGCGCGGCCAGCAGCGCTGCGCTCAGCAGGTTCGCCAGAGGCCCGCCGAGCAGAAATACGATCTGGTCGACCCGCGACAGGCCGCGCGTGCCTCGCGGCAACAAGGCGGCGAATCCGCCGACCCCGCGGATCCCACCGCCGTTGCGCCAGCGCCAATGGCCGTCGCCGCCGCGCTCCCAGCGCAGCGGTCCCACGCCGAACGCGATCGCGTGCATGCCCCGCGACAGCCCGGCCACCGCGTGCCCGGCCTCGTGCACCACGATGTGCGGCCACAGCGAGAGGAAGAAGCCCGCCAGCGCTGCCAACCCAGCCGATGGCGGCATCGTTTCGAGCAGCGGCAGGCCGACGGCCGCAATGCCCGCGCCGACCACACCACCGCCGGCGAATCCGCCGAGCACCGGCAACAGGCGACGCCACCACGGCCGTTTCGCCAATGCCGCACCCGCCGCACCCGCCGCACCCGCCGCAGGCGGCATCAGCGCGGCGACCTCCGGCGTGTATGCAGTGCACGTATCGGTATCCATCCCGTTTGTCCTTCCTGTTGCCGGCTTGGCGGTGCGGCGGTTGGAGCTGCCCGCGGCGCCGTCCGATCAGGCAACTGCCACGCGCATCCGGCATGTGGCCGGGCAGTGACTGCTGCTGACGTCGTGCCCGCCACCTGTGCCGCGCCTGCCGCGCGCGGGGCCGGCGATGCGTCGGCGACAGCCCTACTTGCTGCTGACGTATTTCTCCCGGCGGATCAGCGGCACCGGCAGGCCGAACGCCTTCAGCGCCTCGAATGTCGCGTCGACCATGTTCGGATTGCCGCACAGGTAGGCGATATCGCCATCGCCGGGAGCGAATTCGCCGAGGAACTGCTGCACATACCCATGGCGCACATCGGCATGCGGCGCGTCCGGCAGCTCGCGTGAGAAACAGGGCACGAAACGGAAGTTCGGATGCGCATCGGCGAATGCGCGGAAGTCGTCGCCATAGAGCAGTTCCGCCGGCGTACGTGCGCCCATCAGCAGCACCACTTCCACACCGCGCTCGGCGATCGCCTGTGCCAGCAGCGGCAGCATGGCGCGGTATGGCGTGACGCCGGTGCCCGTACCCACCAGCAGATAGCGGCGGTTGCGGTCCTGCGGCATCAGGCAGAAGCGGCCGAACGGACCACTGGCCTGCAGGGAGCCGCCCAGATCCAGACCCTCGAACAACGCGGTTGCCGCGCCGCCGGGGACGTAGCTGACCGCGATATCGACGGCCTCGCCCGGCCCCAGCGTGTGGTCATGGATGGTCGCCAGCGAATAGGAGCGCTTGGTCGGGGTGCCGTCGGCGTACGCGAAATGCACCTGAATGAACTGCCCGGGGATGAAATCCAGCGGCTGGCCGTCGTCACGGACGAAGGAGAGATGGGCAACGGTGGGCGCGATCATGCGCCTGGATACGAGCTTGATCGGGAATTGCGAGATGGCCACAGCAGGATGTCCGTGATTCGGCGGGCGTCCGGTGCGGGCCGCGCGCGGTCGAGTGTCGATGTGGCTATGGTACCGGCTGGGTCCGCGCGACCCGTGCGGACCGCCCTGCAACAGACTTTTCATGGCCGGCGGCCGGCGTGGCATGCGCCAGCGCGCGCGGACGGAGGCTACGCAGCGCGCGCGCGGCCGCGCAACACGTCGTTGCGGATCAGGGCGGGGAGGCGTCCTTATACTACGCACCCCGCCGCGCCATCCGCGGCACGAGCGACGGACCATGTCACCGATTTCCCAAGCCGCACCGGCGCTGTCGGTGCGCGATCTGCGCAAGACCTATGCCGGCGGCGTCCAGGCGCTCAAGGGCGTCTCACTCGATGTGGCCCCCGGCGACTTCTTCGCCCTGCTCGGCCCCAATGGCGCGGGCAAGTCGACCCTGATCGGCATCATCTCCTCGCTGGTCAACAAGACCTCGGGCGACGTGCGCCTGTTCGGCACCGATCTGCACACCCACCGTGACGCGGCGATGCGCCTGATCGGCCTGGTGCCGCAGGAGATCAACTTCAACTTCTTCGAAAAGCCCTTCGACATCCTGGTCAATTACGCGGGCTTCTACGGCATCCCGCGCGCCGAGGCCATGGTGCGGGCCGAAGAGGAACTCAAGCGCGCGCAGCTGTGGGACAAGGCGCGGACGATGTCGCGCACGCTGTCGGGCGGCATGAAGCGGCGGCTGATGATCGCCCGCGCGATGATGACGCGCCCGCGCCTGCTGATCCTCGACGAGCCCACCGCGGGCGTCGACATCGAGATCCGCCGCGGCATGTGGCAGACATTGAAGGAGATCAATGCCGCCGGCACCACGATCATCCTGACCACGCATTACCTCGAAGAAGCCGAGAGCCTGTGCCGCAATCTGGCGATCATCGACCACGGCGTCATCGTCGAGCAGGGGCCGATGCGCGTGCTGCTGTCCAAGCTCGACGTCGAGGGTTTCATCTTCGACATCGATGGCGCCCTGCCCGCGACCCTGCCGCCGATCGAAGGCGCGACGCTGCTGGCGACCGACGACCACACCCTGGAACTCGACATGCCGCGCGCGATGGATCTCAACCGCGTGTTCGCCACGCTCAATGGCGCCGGCATCCGAGTGCGCTCGATGCGCACCAAGTCCAACCGCCTGGAAGAACTGTTCGTGCGCATGACCGGCCCCAATGCCGTCTCGCAGCAGGAGAAGTCCGCATGATCACGAAGACCACCGACGTCGCCGCCGTCGAAGGCACCGCGCAGCGCCACTGGGTCGCGCTCTATACGATCGCGCGCCGCGAGATCGTGCGCATCCTGCGCATCTGGGGCCAGACCCTGGTGCCGCCGGCGATCACGATGACGCTGTATTTCCTGATCTTCGGCGGCCTGATCGGCGCGCGCGTGGGCGAGATGGACGGCATCCGCTACATGGACTTCATCGTGCCGGGCCTGGTGATGATGAGCGTGATCCAGAACAGTTACGGCAACATCTCGTCGAGCTTCTTCGGCGCCAAGTTCGGCCGACACGTCGAGGAACTGCTGGTCAGTCCGATGCCGAGCTGGGTGATCCTGGGCGGCTACGTGGTCGGCGCGGTGGCGCGCGGGCTCGCCGTCGGCGTGATCGTGCTGTGCATCGCGATGCTGTTCACCACCGTGCGCATCCCGCATCCGCTGGTCACGTTCGCCACCGTGCTGCTGGGTGCGACGATCTTCGCGCTGGCCGGCTTCGTCAACGCGGTCTATGCGAAGAAGTTCGACGACGTCGCGATCGTGCCGATCTTCATCCTGACCCCGCTGACCTACCTGGGTGGCGTGTTCTATTCGGTGTCGCTGCTGCCCGGCTGGGCCGAGACCGCGACCCACGCAAATCCGATCTTCTACATGGTCAACGCCTTCCGCTACGGCCTGCTCGGCGTCAGCGACGTCTCGCTCGGCGTGTCGTTCGCACTGATGATCGGCTTCGTGATCGTGCTCGGCGCACTGGCCCTGTGGCTGCTCAAGCGCGGGATCGGGCTGCGCAGCTGAAGAGGCCTGCGCGCGGTCGCTCCGCGCGCCATCAGACGGAAGAACGTGGCATGCGCATCCTCGTCCTTGGCGCCGGCGGCACCGGCGGATATTTCGGCGGTCGCCTCGCGCAGGCAGGGGTCGACGTCACGTTCCTCGTGCGCGCGCCCCGCGCCGCGCAGCTCGCGCGTGATGGCCTGCGGATCCGCAGCGCACTGGGCGATGCGCAGTTCCCGGTCGCCCACGTCACCGCCGACGCGCTGCCCGCGCTGGCCGCTCGCGATCCTTTCGATCTCGTCCTGCTGAGCTGCAAGGCCTACGACCTGGACAGTTCGATCGACGCGATCGCACCGGCGGTCGGTCCGTCGACGGCCGTCCTGCCGATCCTCAACGGTCTGCCGCACTACGCCGCGCTCGATGCCCGCTTCGGCGCCGATGCCGTGCTGGGCGGGCTGTGTTTCATCAGCGCGATGAAGGGGGGCGACGGCGAAGTCGTGCATCTGCCCTCGCCACCGTCGATCACCTTCGGCGAACGCGATGCATCGCGCAACGGCAGTGCCCGGACACGTGCAATCGAAGCGGTGTGCGCGGGCGCACCCGGCTTCGACGCGGTGCGCAGCGACACCTTCATGCAGGCGGCCTGGAACAAGTTCGCGTTCCTTGCCGCGCTCGCTGCGGCGACCTGCCTGATGCGCGCGAGCATCGGCCGCATCGTCGCCACCGACGGCGGCACGGCGTTCCTCGTTTCGCTGCACGAAGAATGCCTGGCAGTCGCCCGCGCCGAAGGCCAGGCCATTCCCGCCGAAGCGGCGGCCCAGGCACGCAGCCTGCTGACCCGGGCAGGCTCGACGGTCACCGCCTCGATGCTGCGTGACCTGGAATCCGGTCAGGAGGTCGAGGCGGCGCAGATCGTCGGTGACATGCGCGCGCGCGGGCACGCGGCGGGACTGGCGCTGCCGCACCTCGATGCCGCCTGGGTGCATCTGCAGGCCTACCGCTCACGCCGCGACACCCCCGACACACCCTGATCGCCAGCGCTTCGCAGGGGCTCTGCTAGGGTCGCCGCACCCCCGATCGAGATGTCGCCATGGCGCTCGCCAGCACCCGCTCCATCGCCCGTCTGCTGGCGCCCGCCGTCCTCGTTGTTGCCGCCTGCAGCCCCGCGCCGCAGGCCCAGCCGGATGCCGTCGAGACCCGGCCGGTCGAAGACACCCGGACGCAACCTACCGAAGCTGCGCAGGCGCAGATGGAGGCGGACCCCGGCCCGGTGGAGGCCCCTCTCACCGGCGACGCTGCGAGCGCGATGCTGAGCCAGATCGCCGGTATCGCCGGTGCGATGCATGCGGCCGCGAAGCTGTGCGACCCGAGCGTCTCGGATGCGCAGCTGACCGAGGCCAAGAACGGGCTGCGCCGCGAGTTCATCGGCATGGGCGGAGATGCCCACACTTTCGACAGCGAGTTCCTGTCGGCGTACAGCAAGACCACCACCCAGTTCACCGAGGCCGCGCCGCCGCAGCAGAAGCAGATGTGCGACGAACTCGAAGCCATGGCCTCGCAGACACTGCCGCCGCCGGCGAACTAGGCACGAAACGAAGACAGCGCCTTGCGGCTGGCATCCTGATGCGCGAGACGCGCTGCTGCGAACCTGATGTCCACTGCCGCAGACGACGCATGGCGGGTGACGGTGTGCTGCGGGCCTTCATACGCCCGGTCGGACCCCGCCAGAAGCGCTTCGCACGTCGACCTCTCCGGCAGGAAGAGGTGCCGGCGTCCGGGCGCCTGGTCGCTGAAATCCCGCCGATGAATACCGACAGTGCTTCGGGCTGCAGATGTCGTTCCATCCCCGCACGCACGCACGGCGTCGGGAACGAGTGCGCGCAGCTTGTCCTCGACTGCGTGCACGGGCGCGTCGAGGGTCGGCGGCGCGGCGTGCAGTGGCGATGCCCAGGTACGCGACGCGCACCCGGACACGACAACGCGACGCAGGCGGTTCCCCACTGATGAAGGCGATCGACGAAAATAGCGGCTCGATTGCGGCCGACCGGCGGCACGGAAGCGGCGGAAACGATGATCGAGGTGCGCTACGCGGACGAATGGCTGGCGGTCGTGGACAAGCCGGCGGGCCTGATGGTCCACGACAGCGCCCTGGCCCGGGACGAGCACGACTTCCTCGCCGACCGCCTGCGCGAGCAGTTCGGCCGGCCGCTGTTCCTGATCCACCGGCTGGACCGGGCGACCAGCGGCGGCCTGCTGGTGGCCTTCGACCGCGAGACCGCGTCCGCGCTCGGCGCCCAGTGGATGGCGCGCACGGTCGACAAGCACTACCTCGCGATCTGCCGCGGCTGGCCGGACGACATCGTGGTCGACCATCCACTCGATGGCGGCCCCGGCAAACCGGTGAAAAAGCCGGCGATCACCCGCTTCACCCGCCTGGCGACGACCGAACTGGCATTGCCGTCATCGGGGTTTGCGACCTCGCGCTACGCCCTCCTGCGCGCAGAGCCGATGACCGGGCGTTTCCGCCAGATCCGCCGGCACCTCAAGCACCTCTCGCACCATCTGATCGGCGACACCAGTCACGGCGACGGCCGCCACAACCGCAACTTCCGCATGCTCGGCATCCACCGCATGCTGCTCCACGCCGAGCGCGTGGGTTTCGACCACCCCAGGACGGGCCAGCGGCTCGTGGTCGAGACGCCGCCTGGCGACGAATTCGCCAAGGCCCTGCTGCTCTTTCCCGGGGTGCCGGCCTAGCGCGCGGCGCCGATGAACGCCCCGCGGTCCCGCCGGGGCGCTGGAATCTCCGGTCTGCTCCCGGCCCGGCCCGGCCGGGAGCGCCCGCCTCCGACCCTTTGGGCGCGAGCCCGGCCCCCGCCGGCACAGGGGAGCGCGAACACCGCCGAAACCGGCGCCACAGCCACGTTCTACAATGGGCGTCGATGTCCACGCCGCCCACCATTCCCGAAGACGAACTCGTCGAGCGATTCGTGCGCGCGAGCGGACCCGGCGGCCAGAACGTCAACAAGGTTTCCACTGCGGTCGAGCTGCGCTTCGACATCGCCGGCTCGCCTTCGCTGCCTGAACACGTGCGTGCGCGACTGCTGGCGCGGCGCGACCGGCGCATTACCGAGGCCGGTGTGCTGGTGCTCAATGCCCAGCGGTTCCGCACCCAGGACCGCAACCGCGAGGACGCCCGCGAGCGTCTGGCAGCCTTCATCGCTGCCGGTTACGAGGTGCCCAAGGCGCGTGTGGCGACCAGGCCCACGCGCGGATCGAAGGAGCGGCGGCTCGGTGAGAAGCGCGAACGCAGTACCATCAAGCGCGGTCGCGCCACGCGCGACTGGGATTGATCCGCCACAAGCCTGGCGCTTGCGCCGAGGACGCATGAGCAAGACGAAATACCCGTTACTGATTCCCGTACCCCCCAATGCACCGCGTGTGAAACCCAGCCGGCTCGCGCGCTGGATCGGCCGCAACATCCTGCGGCTGGGCGGCTGGCGCGTGGTGGGTGAATTGCCCGATGTCTCGCGCCTGGTGCTGATCGGCGCTCCGCATTCGTCCAACTGGGACGGTGTCTGGGGCTTCGCGGCCAAGGCCGCGCTGGGCCTGGACATCCGCGTGCTGGGCAAGGATTCGCTGTTCCGCATTCCGGTGCTGGGCTGGGCCTTGCGCGGGCTGGGCGTGATTCCGGTGGATCGCAGCCGCGCCTCGCGCGTGATCGAACAGGCCGCCGCGGCGATCAATGGTCCCGAGCCGTTCTGGTACGGCCTTGCCCCCGAAGGCACGCGCAAGCGGGTGGAACGCTGGAAGACCGGCTTCTGGAAGATCGCCAAGGCCGCCAATGTGCCCATTCAGACGATGTACTTCCATTACCCCGACAAGGTCATCGGCTTCGGCCCGCTGATCCAGCCAAGCGACGATCTCGACGCCGACATGGCGGCGCTGCGTGCCTGGTTCGCGCCGTGGATGGGCAAGAACCGCGGCACGGTCTGATCGACCGACGGCACAGGGAATCGCCGCATGAGGATCCGCGCACTGTTGATCGCCGCCGCCGTGTTGCTGGCCGGCGGCGCGGGGTTCCTCGCCGGCCGCGGCGGGATCCCCGGTGATGGCGACACGGCGGCGGAAACGTCGTCAGCGACCGTCACCGAGGATGTGACATCAGCTGGCCCAGGGTTCGCCCCCGCGGCCGTACCCGTCGATAACGATGCCGAACTTCCCGAGCCCGGCGCTCCGCTGGCTGCGATCCACGACACGCTTGTCCGGCGCGCCGCGCAAGGCGAGGCGCGTGCTGCCTGTCGGCTGGCCGCCGAACACGAGCGTTGCGAAGTGCTCCGCTCGCAGCTGCGGGGCGCCATCGCCAAAACCAATCGCGGGCCCGAGTGGATGGAGCGTCGTCTGCTGGAGATCGACACCGAGGAAAGCCGCGCGCAGCTCCAAACCCTGCGCGCGCATCAGAGTGAGCAATTGGCGGAGCAGACGCGGCTGGTCGCCCAATGCGACGCCACTGCGCCGCTGTCGCCTCAGGCACGTGCCCGTTACTGGCGCCAGGCCGCTCTCGCGGGGCACGTGCCGTCAATGCGCCACTACGCGATCGGCAATGCGTTCCGCTTTCATGACCTGATGGATGCGCTGCCGGCGCTGCAGACCTATCGCCGCGAAGCCGAAGCTGTCGCCACGCGCGCGGCCAAGGCCGGCGACGTCGCCAGCATCTACGCGTTGGCCATGGCTTATGCAGACCTCGACGGCGCTTATTCGCGCCCATTCCTCGCCCAGACCGTCACGCCCGATCTGGCCAAGGCGCTGGCCTGGTTCTCCGTACTGGAACGCCATCCTGGAATCACCGGCCTGTCCCCTGAGCATCCGGTGGCCCGCAATGTGGCCAGGCGCCGCGCCGAACTGGCCGCGGCCGCCACGCCGAGCGAAGGGGCCCGGGCCGCGGATCTGGCCGCAGAGGCGGCGGTTCCGCGTCACGTCGAGCCAGCGATCATGCTGTCGCCCGAAGGTGGGATCCACGACATCGCGCCCGATGCCTGCAGCGAATCCGAGTTCGCCGCCGCCCGCTGAACCTGCCCGCTCTGCCCGCTGAACCCACCAACGAACGGCACATTCCCTGCCCGCGCCCACAGGCGCACGCTGCGCGGCTGGCGGGCCGCGTGACGTGGTCGACGCCGTCACCGCGTTGTCTTTTCCGGAGCCCGCCCCATGTTGCGCCCCCTGCTGCTGTCTTCCGCGATCGCGTTTGCCCTGGTCGCCTGTGGCGACCGTTCCGCCGAGTCCACGATGCCCGCCACCGAATCCACCACTGCCGCGCCGGCGCAGAACCCGCTGTTCACCGCCAGCACGCTGCCGTTCCAGGCGCCGCCCTTCGACAAGCTCAAGGACGCCGACTACCAGCCGGCCATCGAGGAGGGGATGCGCCAGCACCTGGCCGAGATCCGCGAGATCGCCGACAACCCGGAGCCCCCGACCTTCGAGAACACCATCGAGGCCATGGAGCGCAGCGGCGAACTGCTGACCCGTTCGGCCAACGTGTTCTTCATGCTCACCGGCGCCAACACCAACGAGACCCTGCAGGCTGCCGAGGAAGCGCTGGCGCCCAAGTTGGCCGAGCACAGCTCCGCCATCTATCTCGACCCGGCGCTGTTCGCGCGGGTCAAGACCATCTACGACCAGCGCGCGACGCTCGGGCTCACGCCCGAGCAGATCACCGTGGTCGAGCACACCCACGACAACTTCGTCCGCGCCGGTGCGCTGCTCGATGAGGCCGGCAAGGCCGAGATGCGCGCGCTGAGCTCGGAGGCGTCCACGCTGTCCACCGCGTTCGGCAACAAGCTGCTGGCCGCAAGCAATGCCGGTGGCGTGCTCGTCGCCGACGTGGCCGAACTCGACGGCCTGGACGAAGGCACGATCGCTGCCGCCGCCGATGCCGCAAAGGCCGCCGGCCATGACGGACAGTGGCTGCTGAGCCTGCAGAACACCACGCAGCAGCCGGTGCTCGGGTCGCTGAAGAACCGCGCGCTTCGCGAGCGCGTGCTGGCTGCGTCGACGGGCCGCACCGAGAAGGGCGACGCCAACGACACCCGCGCCACCATCCAGCGCCTCGCCGAGATCCGCGCCCGCCAGGCCGAGCTGCTCGGCTTCCCGAACTACGCCGCCTACAGCATCGCCGACCAGATGGCGCGCACGCCGGAAACCGCGCTGAAGCTGCTGACCGACACCGTGCCCGCCGCCACCGCGCGCGCGCGCGCCGAGCTGGCCAAGATCCAGGGCGTGGTGGACGCGCAGAACGGCGGCTTCACCGCCGGCGCGGCCGACTGGGACTTCTACGCCGAGCAGGTGCGCCGCGCCGAGTTCGACCTCGACGAGTCGCAGATCAAGCCCTACTTCGAGCTCGACCGCGTGCTCAACGATGGCGTGTTCTTCGCCGCCAACCAGCTCTACGGCATCACCGCCAGGGAGCGGAAGGACATCCCCGTCTACCACCCCGACGTGCGCGTGTTCGACATCTTCGATGCCGACGGCAGGCAGCTGGCCCTGTTCTATCTCGACCCCTTCAAGCGCGACAGCAAGCAGGGCGGCGCGTGGATGGGCAACTTCGTCGAGCAGAACGGCCTGACCGGCACGATTCCGGTCGTCTACAACGTCGAGAACTTCACCAAGCCCGCCGCCGGCCAGCCCGCGTTGCTGAGCTTCGACGACGTGACCACGCTGTTCCACGAGTTCGGCCACGCCCTGCACGGCTTCTTCTCGAACACGAAGTACCCGTCCGTGGCCGGCACCAACACGCCGCGTGACTTCGTCGAGTTCCCGTCCCAGTTCAACGAGCACTGGGCGCTCGACCCCAAGGTCTTCGCCAACTACGCCAGGCACTACCAGACCGGCGAGGCCATGCCGCAGGAACTGGTCGAGAAGATCACCACCGCGCGCACCTTCAACCAGGGCTATGCCACCACCGAATACCTGTCGGCCGCGCTGCTCGACCTTGGCTGGCACATGCTGCCGGCGGGCGAGGCCAAACAGGATGTCGACGCGTTCGAGAAGCAGACGCTGGCGGCGTACAAGGTCGACCTGCCGGCGGTCCCGCCGCGCTACCGCACCAGCTATTTCAGCCACATCTGGGGTGGCGGTTACGCGGCCGGTTACTACGCCTACTTCGCCGCGGAAGTCCTCGATCACGATGCCTTCCAGTGGTTCCGCGAGAACGGCGGCCTGACCCGCGAGAACGGCCAGATCTTCCGCGACAAGATCCTCTCGATCGGCCATTCGCGGGATCTGGGCGAGGCCTACCGCGAGTTCCGTGGCCAGGCGCCGAGCGTGGAGCCGCTGCTGGAGCATCGCGGCCTGAAGTGAGCCTGCTGCCTGCTGATCCTTCAGCGGGCAGACCTGCATCGAGGCGGCCGCAGCGGTCGCCTCGACCGGCGTCGGGCAGGGCTGCGGTGCACGCCCGTGCCTCGGCGCGCCGACAGAAGTCACTGACACACGAGGCGTCCACAATGGGCCGCCGCGGCGTCTTCGGCGAAGCGCAATTGGTCGGATCGGCGCGGCGAAGGTGCCCGCCCCCGGGCACGCGGCAGGTGTCGCGCGCGGGTCTGACGCCGGCCCCTGCATGCAGCCGCGACCCCGCCCATGGGCGCGGTCGACGCCTCGCGGGCACGCCGCCTGGCCGGCCCCGCGCGTGAGCGTTGCCCTCCAATCGCCGGTGCTATATTCGCAGCCGATCCGGCCCGGCGGGCAGGGATGCGGGGGTCGCAATGCGAGACGCAAGGCGCACCACAAGCGCAGGCCCGCGACCCCGACCCGGGCCCCGCCACCACGCAATGGCCCTGCTGCTGGCCGCGACCGCAGCCGTGCTGCCGGCGGGCGCAAGTCCCCCGATCCCGATGACCTTCGATGCCGCCCAGGCGCGCCGCCAGGCGACCTCGCCGGCGCTGGGCGCGAGCAGCGCGGACCTGGCGGCCGCCGAGGCCCAGGCCGATGCCGCCGCGCGGCTGTATCGCCCGACGGTCGCGTTCGATGCGCAGTGGCTGCATTACCAGAAGACCTTCGATCTCTCCCTGCTGGGCGCGCTCGACCAGGTCGAGTCCGTGGCCAGCCAGCTTGTGCCCGGCATCATCGGCGACCTGCCGGGCGTGCCGGGCGAGATCCTGCAGCTGATCAACGCGCGGCTGCGACAGACGCTGCCGGAATTCTTCGCCGCCCTGCCCGACACCGTCCGTATCCGCGGCTCGCAGACCACGTTGCGGCCGGTGGTGAGCGCGGTGATGCCGATCTATACCGGCGGCGCCATCGCCGCGAGCCGTGAGGCCGCGGCTGCGAACGTCGGACTGGTCCATGCGCTGCGTGAGCAGACCCGGGACCTGGAAGACGTGCAGCTGGTCCAGCAGTACTTCGGCGTGGTGCTGGCGCAACAGGCGGTGCAGATCGCCGGCGAGACCCGCGATGGCTTCGAGCTGCATCTGCACAACGCGCAGCTGATGGAACGCGAAGGCGTGCTCAGCACCGCGCAGCGGCTGCAGGTGCAGGTGGCGCGCGACACCGCGCAACGTCAGTACGACCGCGCGCAGCTGGAATACGACACCGCGTCGCGAGCGCTGGCGCGCAGCCTGGACGAGGCGGCCGGGGTAACGCCCGAATCACCGCTGTTCGTCGATCGCACGCCGCTGCCACCGCTCAAGGGCTTCATTACCCAGGCCGAGGGCGGACATCCGCTGGTCGCGCAGGCCGAGGCCAGGCGCAGGCTCGCAGGTGCCGGCGTGGAACTGGCGCGTTCGCGCTACCGGCCACAGGTGTTCGCGTTCGGCACCTACAACCTCAACCGCGACAGCGCGCTGCCGATCGAGCCCGACTGGGCGGTGGGCCTGGCCCTGCGCTACGAGCTGCTGTCCACGCTCGACCGGCGCAGCACGCTGTCGGCCGCCAACGCCCGCGCCAGCGCCGCCGATCACGACCGGATGGCTGCGCGCGACGCCGTCGCCGATCTGGTCACCCGCACCTACAACCTGGTCGAGCTGGCCCGGCGCGACTTCATCACCCTCGATTCCAGTCTCGCCGCGGCACAGGAGAACCTGCGCGTGCAGGACCTCGGTTTCCGCGAGGGCGAGGCGCCGGCCTCGGCGCTGGTCGATGCGCGCAACCTGCTCGGCAGCGCCCGCCTGCAGCGCGCCGCGGCCGCCTACGAGTACGTGCTGTCGCTGGCCAGCCTGCTGGCGGCCAGCGACCGCTACGACACCTTCGCGCGGTATCAGCGCAGCTCCGAGCCGGTGACCACGCCATGATCCCCACGCGCCCCCGTGCCCGCCACCTGGTGTTCTGGCTCGTGCTGCTGGGTCTCGTGCTCTTCGTCATCGTCGGCCTGTACCTGGCGATGCGCCCCGCGCCCCCGCAGATCCAGGGCATGGTGGATGCCGACACCTACAACGTCGCCCCCAAGGCCATTGCCCGCGTCGAGGTCATGTATGCCGAGGAAGGCCAACGGGTGGCCCGCGGCGAGCTGCTCGCCGAGCTCTCCAGTCCGGAGATCCAGGCTGCCGACCAGCAGGCCAACGCCGCGCTGCAAGGCGCCGAGGCGGCGCGAGAGCTGGCCGACGAAGGTGCGCGCGTCGAGGACGTGCGTTCGGCCGAGGCGGTCTGGAAGGCCGCCCGCGCGGCATCCGCGCTGGCCGCGCGCACCGCGCGGCGCGCCGACAACCTCTTCGCCGAAGGGGTGATCTCGGCGCAGCGCCGCGACGAAGCCGATGCCGCGCGCGAGGCCAGCGCCGCGCAGGCGGAAGCGGCGCGCCAGCAGTACCTGAAGCTGGCCGCGGGTGTGCGCGAGCCGACCCGGGCGCTCGCCGAATCGCAGGTGGAAGCCGCCCTTGCCGGCGTGTTCGAGGCCACTGCGCTGGAGAAGGAGACGCATCTGCTCTCGCCCATCGACGGCGAGATCGCCGAGCGCTTCGTGCAGCCCGGCGAACTGGTGCTGCTGGGCGTGCCGGTGTACACGATCATCGATATCGACCATCCCTACGTTTCGTTCCCGGTGCGCGAGTCGCAGTACGCCGGCCTGGCGAATGGCGTGGTGATCCTGGGCAACGTGCCGGCACTGGATCTGGAGGGGGTGGCGTTCGAGGTCGACTTCATCGACCCGCAGGGCGACTTCGCCACCTGGCGCGCCACCCGCCAGTCGCGTGGCTACGACATGCGCAGCTTCGAAGTGCGCGCGCGTCCGCGCGAACCGGTCGAAGGCCTGCGCCCGGGCATGAGCGTGCTGCTGGACTGGCCCCCGCGGCGATGAGCGCCCCGGCCCGTCGCGCGGTGTTCCGGGAGGCGCTGCAGGCCGAACTGGCGCATCTCGCGCGCGACCGCTGGGACCGGCTGCTGCTGCTGGTGATTCCCCCGGTGCTGATGGCGGTGGTGGCCGCCATGTTCTCGGCCGGGGTCATCCGCGAGATCCCGGTCGCGGTGGTCGACGAGGATCACTCGACGCTCAGCCGCGCCGCGATCCGCAACATGGACGCCAGCCCGGCCCTGCGCATCGCGGCGATGCCGCTCGATCTCGACGCGGCCTGGCCGCTGGTGCGTTCGGGCCGGGTCTACAGCGTGGCCTACCTGCCGCGCGGCCTGGCCGGCAACGCCTTGCGAGAGCCGGACGCGGCCATCGTCTACTACAACGCCGCGTTCCAGACGGTGGGCGCGATCGCGGCATCGGCGCAGGCCGACGCGCTGACCGCCGCGGCGCAGCCCCGGCTGCAGTCGCTGGCTCGCGACGTCGGCGTGCCGTCGGTGCCGCTGACACTGCCGGCCATCCAGAACACCACCGTCGGCAATCCGCAGACCAACTTCGAACTGTTCCTCGGCGGCCTGGTGGTACCCGGGATCCTGCACCTGCTGATCGCCAGCGCGGCGGTGATGGCGTTCGGACGCGAACTGCGCGGCGGCTCGCTGACGCAGTGGGCGCGGCGCTGGGACGGCCGACTGCTGCAGGCGTCGCTGGCCAAGTCCCTGCCCTACGTGGTGGCCTTCGTCGCCTGGGGACTGGTGTGGCTCGCGTGGCTGTGCGGCTGGCGCGGCTGGGGCATCGCCGGCAGCCTGCCGATGCTGCTGGCCGGGCTGGTGGTGCTGATGACCGCGACCGTCGCGCTCTCGGCCCTGCTGGTCAACGCCACCGGCGACATGGACATCGCCTACTCCGCGACAGCGGTCTATGCCGGCGCGGCCATCGCGTTCTCCAACGGCACCCTGCCGCTGACCCACGGACCGGTGGTCACCCAGGTGTGGAGCGCGCTGCTGCCTTATACGCACTACCTGCGGGTGCAGAACGCGCAGATGGTGATGGGCGCCGATGCAGGCGCGTCGCTGGGCGATGTCGGCCTGCTGCTCGGCGTCACCCTGGGCGCGGGGGCCCTGGCGCTGGCGCTCGCACACCGACGCGCGCGCCGGCAGCCGAAGCCGGAACACGAGGTGTTCCCGGTCACGCCCGACCGCGCCGGCGCCGCCTTCATCGACACCTTCCGCGGCATCGTGCACAGCCTCTCGGTGGCCAGCCTGCTGATCCTGGGCGTGGTCGGCTACGCCTTCTACTACCCGATGGCGTATGCCGGGCAGACCGCGGTGAAACTGCCGGTCGCGGTGGTCGACCAGGATCATTCGCCGCTGAGCCGGGCCATGGTGCGGGCGCTGGACGCCACGCGCGCGATCGACGCGCGCACCGTCACCGCCGGCTACCTCGAGGCCCAGCACATGCTGCGCAACGGCCACGTCGATGGCGTGGTGATGATCCCGCAGGGCTTCGAATCACGGCTGCTGTCGGGGCAGCCGCATGGCATCGCGATCGACGTGGACGGCTCGCACCTGGTGCGTGCGTCGGCGATCGGCAAGTCGATGACGGCCACCATTACCGGCATCGTCGAGGCGCGGCTGGCGGCGCTCGACGGCGCCTTGCACGTGCAGCCGCGCGTCCCGAGCATCGTCCAGCGCCCGCTCTACAACACCTCCGACGGCTACGGCAGTTACGTGGTGCCGGCGGTGGCCTGCATCATCCTGCAGCAGACCCTGCTGCTGGGCTCGGCGCTGGTCACCGCAATCCGCCGCCGCACCCGCGCCGCCGTCCTCGGTACCCGCGGTTTCATCGGCCTGTGGGGTGGGCTGATCGCCGCCGGGGTGCTGGGCAACCTGTTCTATTTCGGATTCGTGTTCTGGTTCCAGGATTACCCGCGCATGGGCAACCCGCTGGGGATGCTGTGCCTGGTGCCGCTGTTCGCCGCCTCCGCTTCGGCGCTGGGGCTGGCCCTGGGCACCTGCTTCGACCAGCCGATGCGGGTGATGCAGCTGCTGGTCGGCACCTCGGTGCCCTTGTTCTTCCTTGGCGGCAGCGCCTGGCCGCCGTTCCTGATGCCGGACTGGCTGGTGGCGGTCGCCCAGCTGTCGCCCGCCACCTCCGCGATCCAGGGCTTCGTCGAACTCAACTCCGCCGGCGCGACGCTGGGCGAGGTCGCGCCCCACGCAGCGGTGCTCGCCTGCCTGACCATCGTCTATGGGTGGATCGCTTGGAAACGCCTGGTGCCCGGCGCGCTACGCGCCCCGGCGGGCGTACCCGAGCCGCAGGCCGGGTAAGCCGCACTGGTGACGGTCTGCGGATCCCACTCCGTGCCGAGGCAGCAGGCCGGCCACTTCCAGGCAGCCCTCTCGCCACCGGAAATCCGTTCGGCGGACACGTGGGGCCCACCGGGCCGGCAGCCCGAACATCACGACGCGCACGTGGGTGCAGGTCGCGCCGGGGCAATGCCGACGCGCGCTGTCGCTGCGGCTCGTCGCGAGCGGACGGCGGAATCCACCCACGCCATCGACCGGAACCGCGGTCTGGGCGGGGCCCGGCCGCCGTGCACATCCGGTCCTGCAGGGCCGCGGGCTCTGCTTTATGGCCGGACGGCCGGGTCGCGGTCGGGGTGCTGCAGGGCCTTCAGCTTCTGATACTTTCCGCCAGGGGGCGGTGCCGGGGGCCATGACCATGGGGAGGTCGGTACCGGCATCGGAAGCAGGACAGGTAGGACAGGACGATTCTTCGGCCGCGTCGCGGCCTTTCAATTCGGGGAGCAAAGACCATGGCAATGAAGTCGTTGATCGCGCATGTCCTATTCGCTTTTGTGCTGTTCCTATTCAGTGCTGGGGTAGCGGCTGTGTTCGTCAGTACGGGCATGAAGATCCCTTGGGTAGGACAGGCCGCGGAGTTGGCGCTCGTTATTCCAGCGGCTCTGCTCCTGGCCGCGCGGCTCGGCCGTCTCAGCGTGCCGGGCGTGGCACTTGCCGCTACCGCGGTCGTGCTTGCCTGCCAAGGCGTGACAATCCTGGCCTTCGATTACCTGGCCCGCCCTGTCGGCGGGAGTGTGGGTTGGGCCGAACTCTACGGCGACGGACGGGCGCCAGCCCTGGCAGGGGGTGCAGCGATCACGGTACTGGGATCGGTCGCATGGCTGCTGATCTTGCGGCGGATGGGATCCGACGGCGTGCTCGCCGACGCATCCGCATCACCGCCTCCTGCGGCCTCGTAACCGGGCTGGCCAGGGCGCGCCTGGCCTGTCGAGGGAAGCGCGCGCGCCGCGCGCTGCGGACATCGCCGGCACCGGGCACATCGGCATCGTGGCCGGGTGCGCAGCCGGCACGGCCGAGGTCGGCATGCGCTGGCGAGCCGGTTGCGCCTGACAGGGACCTGCATTTTGCACGGCATGCCCGCGGACATCGTCGGCGTCGCCCTCGACGCACCGCCTGGTGCCGGTGCGTTCGATGGCGATCCAGCGAAGGCGCGTCGGGGCGGCATCGATCAAGTCCGCGTGTAATGACCGCCGCGTCACTGGCTGGATCGCAAGCGTGATCTCGTCCCGGGCGCTGGACTCGATCGACGAAGCGCCGCGAACGGGTCCAGCCGATGCCGTCCTGCGTATCTGGGCGGCACGGCGGGTTCAACCGCTTCGGCTGGCGCACAATGCATCGCTCCCACCGATCCGGACGCGTCATGGAACTTGAAGCCCTTCTCATTGCAGCCCTGCGCGAGGCCGGCTACGGCCAGGACGCCATCGGCTCCGCGATGCCGCGGATCATCCGCATCATGCAGGCGGAAGACGTGCGCATCGAGATGGGCCGCGCCCTGTCTCGCAAGGAGCGCGAATACGTGCGCCTCCAGCTCGAACTGGGCCTCAACGTGTCGGAAGTGGTGGCGGGCCTGCGGAAATAACCGCCTTCGCCGGCGCACATGTCGCGAGCGTCTGCCCCGCTGCGCGGCCGCCCCCGGCAGGATTCCGCTTTCCCGGGCAGGCATACCAGGAGTTGGCCCCATGCGAACGGTCATCGGCACCTGCCACTGCGGGGCTGTCGAATTCGAAGTCGATCTGATCGACGGCTTCGAGGACATCCGCCGCTGCAACTGTTCGCTGTGCAGCCGCAAGGGCGCGGTGATGGCCGGCGTCCCCCTCGATCGCCTGCGCGTGACCCGCGGCGCGGACAGCTTGAGTCTCTACCAGTGGAACACGCGGATTGCGAAGCACTGGTTCTGCAGTGTCTGCGGCATCTATACCCATCACCAGCGTCGCAGCGCGCCCGACGAATACGGCTTCAACCTGGCCTGCATCGAGGGCGTGGATGTGGCCGCGCTTGGCGAAATCGGGTACGGCAACGGGGCGGCGCAGAGCCTGGTCTAGCTGCGGCGCGCTGGCGCCTGGCCTCGCACGCGTCGCTGTGGCGGCCCCGGCCGGCAATGCCTCGCGTTCGCAGCTCGCTCAGGCGAATTCCAGCTGGTGGCGGGGCGGCGCCGGCGGGCACAGCACGATGCGGTTGCGGCCTTCGTGCTTGGCGCGGTAGAGGGCCTCGTCGGCGCGCTTGAACAGACTGGCGATGTCGTCGCCGGGATGCAGCATCGCCACGCCGATCGACACCGTCAGGCCCACCGCGAGGCCGCCGACCTCACGCCCTTCGGCCTCCACGGCCGCGCGCAGGGCCTGCGCCACGCGCAGTGCAGCCGCGGTATCGCTGCCCTCGAGCACCAGTACGAATTCCTCGCCGCCGTAGCGCGCCACCAGGTCGCTGGCACGGACCTGGCGGCGCAGGATGGCGGCCATGGCCCGCAGGCAGGCATCGCCCACGTCGTGGCCGTAGCGGTCGTTGACCTGCTTGAAATGGTCGAGGTCGACGAACAGCAGCGCAAGCGAGCCGCCGCGCGACGCCGCTGTCTCCATCAACTGCGCGATGCCGGTATCGAGTTGCGCGCGGTTGTACAGGCCGGTCAAGGGATCGGTCATCGCGCTGCGCCGCGCCGAGACCATTTCGCGCTCGGCATATCGCGCTGCGCGCGCGGTCGCCAGCACCAGGATCAGCGCACCGACCGCGTCGGCCGCCGGATGCAGGTACTCGAGCCACTCCGGTGTGCCGACGTAGCGCAGGAAGTACACCGTGCGCGTCATCGCGACGACCGACACCAGTCCCCAGCCGAGCAGGAAGACGAGCGCCTCGCGGTCGCCCGCGAGCGCGCGATTCAGCCCCACGCCCAGCGCCAGCGAGCCCAGAGTGAGCAGCAACGTGTTGACCACGTAGGGCGCCACCGTGACCAGGGGCAGGAAGGGCACGATCACCAGCAGCGCAGCGCAGCTGACCAGGGCGATCCGGTAGAGCCGCGCCAGGCGCGGATAGCGGCGTGGTATCTGCAGCAGCACGAACAGGAACGCATATGCCGCGATCAGGCCCAGGCTGATGCCGAGCCCCGCCGCGCGCATCGCATGTTCCGCGGGGAACCATGGCGCCAGCACCACCATTTCCCCGCGCATCACCACCAGATACAGCGCCACCGACAGCACCCACACGCAGAACATCAGCAGCATCCAGCGCCGCAACGCGACTGCGAAGATGGCCGCCACGACCGCCAGCAGCAGCTGCGCGCTCAGCACGGCACTGGTGAAACGTACGCGCGCGTAATCGGCCGCAAGGTAGGTCTGCAGCGGCTGCGCCTGCAGGCCCATCGGCTGCCTGCGCGCGGAGGCCACTTCGATGAAGACCGGCTGGTCCAGACGATCTGCCGGGACCGGGATGGTCAAGCGATGGCGCGAGCCGATCTGCCGCACCGCGGGGTCGAAGGTGGCCAGCGGGCGGGGCGTGTAGTCGGGCGGGGCGTAGGCCACCAGCTGCGCGTCGTAGGCCTCGCGGATCGAGACGATCCAGACGTCGGGCTCGGGCGCGGTGCCCGCGTCGATGTCGACACGCCACCAGCGGGCGTCAGCGCGGCGCCGCAGTGCATCGTCAGCGACCGCCTGCCAGCCGTCGGCCTCGCGCACCGCGGCGATTTCGCCGGCACCGGGGCCGGCGGGCAGCACCGAGACACGCAGCGTCGGCGCGGCGGCCGCGACGGCCTCCGCGCACAGTCCCATCGTGAGCAACAGCGCACACACCACGCCCCAACGCATCGGCCCCCGTCGCAGTCGGGCTGCGACACCCATTGGTCCCCGGTCATGCAGTCTAGCCCGTGTACGGGCGCGGGCGAGCCCGGCAATTCGCCGTACGCAAGGACGGTCGCCGGCACCCCCACGCCTCGGCACGGCGCCCTGCGTGCGGCGACCGTCAGCTGACGCTGACGCTGCCGCTGACGCTGCCGCCCGTTCCGCGGCGGGCCCGGCTTCATGGGGGGGCGACACCGCAGTGCCCTGCTAGGACCGCCGACGTCGCCATTTCCGGTGACGCACGCAGGGGGATTGCAATGCAGGCCCGGGGACTCGGCGCCGCACTGGCGCTGGTATTGGGGGCGGCCGGAAGCGCGACCGCGAATGACGGACAGACGCGCGAAGTGCTGTCGCAGGACGGCTCGTTCACCGGTGAGATCGTCGGCACGCCGGCGGAAGGCAGCAAGTTCGCGCAGCTGCAGCTCGGCATGAGCATGCAGGACGTGCAGGAGCTGATGGACAGCGCGCCGGACCGTTCCCACAGCACGAATCGGGCAAGCGCTGGATCCCGTTCTACTTGGGCAATGACGCCACGCGCCTGCAGGCGCTGTTCCGCGGCGAAGGCTGTCTGATCTTCACCGGCGGCAACATCTGGGCGGCGGCGGCAGCCAACTGATCCAGATCGAGGTCGACCCGGCCGGCGATTGCTACCAGCCCTGAGCAAGGCCGCGGCGACGCGGCGGCATCGCGTCCATACCCCCGCGCGGCCGGGTCCGGCCGCGCGTTCCCGACGACAAGGAGGTTGCCCCTGTACAGCTTGATCCTGCTTGCCGCGTCGACGCTTGCCGCCACCGGCGGAGCCGAGGCGGATGCACCCACGGTCTGTCTCAAGACCACCATCACCGAGCGGGGCGCACCCGCGGCACGCCGATCGCCGATCGCCGAAGGCTCCGGCAGCCGCCGCGACGACCGCGGCGCGAAGCGCTATCTCGAAGTCCTCAACTTCGGCGCCATGCCGCTTGGCGTCACGCCCGGGCAGGCCGGCCACGCCATCGTCAAGGTCCTCGGTCCCGACATGTGGAGCGTGGTCGTGACGGATGGCAGTGCCCTGTACGAGAGCTGCGACGCGGCGCGCGCTGCGCTCGCGTCTCACCCGATGGCGGAGTCCGGCTGACCTGGTTGCGCCGACCGCAGGCACGACGCGCGCAAGGGCCAGACACACGAACGCCCCGCAGGCGGGGCGTCGTGTCCCTTACCCCGCGCTCACTCGAACCGGAACTTCGCCCCCACCGTGAAGTAGCGGCCGATGGCACCGCTGAAATCCAGGGGGTTGTAGTTGATCGCGCCATAGGTCAGTGGATCGAGCGGGGCGACGCGATCGGTGAGGTTGGCGACCGTGCCGAACACTTCCCAGCGGTCGGTGGCCTTCCATCGCGCGGACAGGTCGAGCGTATAGAACGAGGCCAGCTCGCAACCGCGTGGTGCGTCGTCGCCGTTGGCGAAGCGGTTGGCACAGAGGGTGTCGCCGGCCTCGGTGACGTTGCGCATGCTGTCGCGCCAGTTCACGACGCTGCTCACCGAGAACGCATCGCGCTCCCACGTCGCGCCGAAGTTGGCGCGGTTCTTCGGTGTGCCGATGCAGTTGGTCACGTCGCAATTGCCGTGGGTACCGGCGAACTGGTAGACCGTGCCGTCCGGATCCTTGCGTTCGAAGGTGCTGATGTGGGTGAACTGCAGATCCAGCCGCAGGTTGCCGGCATCGCCCAGGTCCACGCTCTGCTCCATGTCCACGTCGAAACCCTCGACGGTGGTCGACGAGGCATTCTCGTAACCGACCAGCACCGCGAGGATCGTGCCGCTGTCGGGGGTACCCGGAATATCGTTGCTGCCGCGGATGACGTTGGCGCCACCGGCGGCGATCGCCGCGTCCGCGCTGCCGCCGAAGATCTCGTCATTACGACGGATGCGGAAGGCGTCCAATGCCAGCGATCCGCCGACCCACGGTGACAGCACAAAGCCGACCGTCGTGCTCTTGGATTTCTCGGGCTTCAGATCGGGATTCGGAGACGTGATCAGCGCGATCGGGCCGGCGTCGCAATCCTGCGGCTCGTTTCCGGGCGCGGCGCAGCGCACCGGGTCGACGGCCGTGCTGAAGGCGGCCAGGCCACCGGTGCCGGATTCGGCGGGGTTGGGTGCGCGGAAGCCTTCGGCGTAGGTGCCGCGCAGCGCCAGCCAGTCGATGGGGGACCACTTCACCCCGAACTTGGGCGTGGTCGAGGTATCGCCACCGTCGTAGTGGTCCACGCGCAGGGCGCCGGTCAGCTCCAGGGTCTCGAGCACGGGTGCCTGCAGTTCGACGTAGGCGCTGGTGACCTTCTCGACACCGCTGTAGCTGGAGTAGCCCAGACCGATGATGTCGCCCTGATCGGTGAAGGTCTGCGGGGTGAGCGAGACCGACTGGCGCCGGTATTCGGCACCGAGCGCAAGTCCGAGCGCGCCGCCGCGCAGGTCCATCAACGGGCGGGTGGCCTTGGCGTCGATGACGTCGAGGCGGGTGCGCCCGGCGGCGCTGATCCGCGGCGAGATGAAGTCGTAGAGCGCCTGTGTATTGAGCCCGGCGTCCTCGCCGATGCGCCAGTAGCCGACCGGGCTGTCGGGGTCCTCGAGCGCGGTCCTGACCCGGCTGTAGCGCAGGAAGCCGGTGCGTTCGTTGGTCAGGTCGGTACCCGAGTGCAGATAACCGGCGTCGTAGTCCCAGGCGCCGAAGGTGCCCTTGACGCCGAGCAGTGCGCGCACGAACCGGCTGTCGTTGTAGGTGACGCGCGGGCCGACGTCGAACGCGGTGTAACGCAGCCTGTTCGCGGTGCCCGGGAACGGGTTGTCGGGATGATCGGGGCCAAGCACGGTCGCGCCCGGGCCGGGATCGCTGGCGTTGACCGGCCCGCCGGGATAGCCCCACGCGCCGGAGACACCCGACGGGGTGTTCTGGAAGGTGGTCTTCTTCTGGGACGCGCTCAGTTCCATGTAGATCTCGCCGTTGTCACCGAAGGCGAACGCGGCGCGCGAGAAGAAGTTCACGTATTTCTCTTCGGGCGAGAGATCTCGGAACCGCCCGACATCCCACAGACAGCCGCCGGCCGGATCCTGCGGCGTCACATCGGACAGGCCGGCGCAGCCGGGGAGGGATTCGAACAGGCCGGTGGCCGGATTCTCGACCGCGCCAGTGGGCCCGCCACCCGCGGCCGTTCCGCCGCCGCTGATGCGGCCGGGCAGATTGGTGCCGATGCCGTAGCCCCACGGCCGCGTATCGCCGGTACCGATCCAGTCGCGATCACGGCGGTCGCGTACGCGGATGCCATCGGTCTTCGCCGCTTCGATGCTGAAGAATGCGTTGTAGCCGTCATCGCCCAGGCTGCCGGTACCTGCGGTCAGCGACGCCTTGGGCTGATCGCCGCCGCCGTCCTCGGACCAGCCGTAGGAGACGGTGGCGGTCGCACCCTCGAAGTCGTTGCGCAGGATCACGTTGACCACGCCGGCAATGGCGTCGGAGCCGTAGATCGAGGAGGCGCCGTCCTTGAGGATCTCGATGCGTGCCACCGCGTCCAGGGGAATCGTGCTGAGGTCGGTGAAGACCTTCTGGCCATCATCGGCAAGACCGAACGGGGCCATGCGCCGGCCGTTGAGCAGCACCAGCGTGGAACCGGCGCCGAGCCCGCGCAGCGAGATGGCCGAGCCACCGCCGGCGAAGCCGTTGCCGAAACTCTTGGGGATGGAGCCGGCGCCATCCACCGACAGGCTCTGCAGGTATTCGCCAACCGTGGTCCTGCCCGTGCGGTCGATCTGCTCACGGCTGATGACCAGCACCGGCGACGCGGTCTCGGTATCGGTCCGCGGAATGTTGGAGCCGGTGACGGTGATGCGATCCAGCGTGGTGGTGTCGGACTGTTGCGCGGCGGCCTGCAGCGGCAGGAGGGCAGCGACGGCACAGGCGATCGAGACAGCGAGCAGCCGGCGACGCGGCTGCGAAGGAAGGGCGAGCGGCATGGGGAAGACCTCGAACAAAGTGGAAGAACTGTGTGTCGGATCCGCCAATCCATCTCGGACGGCCGGCGACGCCAGTAAAAATCCCGTTAACGTCGTGCTCGTGTGACGTGAAGCAATTCAGCTCCGGGCGCCCAAGGCGAATTCAACGAAAGTTCATCCCCGTGCCAATTCAGGTCCCGCGGGGCGAAACCCGGGCGGCGCGATCCCCACCGGCGGGCCGCGCGCGAGGTGCCTTGATTCGTGCAGGCGCGGACCAATATCCGCCGCCTATCGTCACCTGCCACACGGAACGTCCATGACCGCTACTGTCGAGACCCGCAAGTTCGAAGCCGAAGTCGCCCAGGTGCTGCACCTGGTGACGCACTCGCTGTACTCGCACAAGGAAATCTTCCTGCGCGAGCTGATCTCCAACGCCTCCGACGCCTGCGACAAGCTGCGCTTCGAGGCGATCGCCAACCCGGAGCTGCTGGTCGGCGCGGGCGAGCTGCACATCGATGTGAGCTGGGACAAGGCGGCGCGCACGGTGACGATCCATGACACCGGCATCGGCATGTCGCGCGAGGACGTGGTCGCCAACATCGGCACCATCGCCAGCTCCGGCACGCGCCGCTTCCTGGAGGCGATGAGTGGCGAGCAGAAAGCCGATGCGCGCCTGATCGGACAGTTCGGCGTCGGTTTCTATTCCGCCTTTGTGGTCGCCGACCGCGTGACCGTGCTCACCCGCCATGCCGGCGCCGCACCCGAGGCCGGCGTGAAGTGGGAAAGCGACGGCCGCGGCGAATATTCGCTGGAGGACGTGACCCTGCCCGAGCGTGGCACCACCGTCGTGCTGCACCTCAAGGCCGACGAGGACGAATTCCTCGATGGCTGGAAGCTGCGTTCGCTGGTGCGCAAGTACTCCGACCACGTCGCGTTCCCGATCCGCATGCCCAAGGACGCGGCCGTGCCCGCCGAGGACGGGGCTGAGGCCAAGACCGACGCTGCGCCTGAATGGGAGACCGTGAACGACGCCTCGGCGCTGTGGACCAAGTCGAAGTCGGACATCTCCGACGAGGACTACCAGAGCTTCTACAAGTCGCTTGGCCACGACTTCAACGACGCCCTGGCCTGGACCCACAACCGCGTCGAAGGCAGCCAGAGCTTCACCACATTGCTGTATCTGCCCTCGCAGCCGCCGTTCGACCTGATGATGGGCGGGCGCGACGAGCGCAAGGGCCTGAAGCTCTACATCAAGCGCGTCTTCATCATGGACGCCGCCGAAGAGCTGCTGCCGAACTACCTGCGTTTCGTGCGCGGCGTGGTGGACGCCGACGATCTGCCGCTCAACGTCAGCCGCGAGATCCTGCAGCACAACCGCCAGCTCGACCGCATCAAGGGCGCCTGCGTGAAGCGCGTGCTCGATCTGATCGAGAAGCTCGCGCGCGACGAGCCCGAGAAGTTCGCGACGTTCTACAAGGCCTTCGGCAACACGCTCAAGGAAGGCATCGTCGAAGACCCGAGCAACCGCGAGCGCATCGCCAAACTGCTGCGCTTCGCCTCCACCAAGGGCGATGGCGCCGCGCAGACCGTGTCGCTGGACGACTACGTCGGCCGCATGCCTGTCGGCCAGGATGCCATCTGGTACATCACCGCCGATGGCTACAAGGCCGCGGCCGGGAGTCCGCAGCTCGAGGCCTTCCGCGCCAAGGACATCGAAGTGCTGCTGATGTTCGACCGCATCGACGAATGGATGCTCGGCAGCCTGCACGAGTACGCCGGCAAGTCGCTGAAGAACGTGGCCAAGGGTGAACTGCCGCTCGACGCGGCGGACAAAGCCAAGCAGGAAGAAGCGGCGACCGCTGCCGCGCCGCTGGTCGAACGCATCAAGCGGCTGCTTGGCGAGCGCGTCGGCGACGTACGCGTTTCGGCGCGCCTGACCGATTCGCCCTCGTGCCTGGCGCTGGCCGACTACGAGATGGCCCCGCACCTGGCCCGCCTGCTGCGCGAGGCCGGCCAGGACGTGCCCGAGAGCAAGCCGACGCTGGAGATCAACCCGCAGCACGCGTTGCTGGCACGGATCGAAAGCGAAGCCGATGACGCCAAGGCGGCGGACCTCGCGACCCTGCTGCTCGAACAGGCCGAGATCTCCGCGGGCGCGCAGCTGCCGGACCCGGCTGCATTCGTGCAGCGCATGAACCGGGTGCTGCTGGGCGGCTGACCGCCCGGGCTCGCGTCCAGCACGCGACCATGCGTCTCAAGCCCTCCCCCGCGTACGGGGGAGGGCTGGGTGGGGCAAAGCCCACGTTGGGGAAGGATGACCCGTGCGATCTGCTCGCACGCGATTGCACCGCCGGAACTGCTTGCTGCCGAAAGAACGAGCGCTCGCGCCTTCCGACGAGCGCCGAACGCCAGAACTGCGGATGCCCGGCGCACCGCCCATCCCGTGCCCATTCCCACAGCGGCATCCGGAAACGCCCGATTCCCCGCGCCCCGCGGATGCGGCACCCTGTCGGCCTCCGTCCCGCGTCCGTCAGAACCTGCTGCCACCGGCGCAGGTGCCGGGACGCAGGGCGGAACCGTTCCAAGCAGGGACCACGACGATGGCCGATCGGACCGTACGTACAGGTCGACACTCCACGCGGCCACGCAGGCTCGCGGCCGCGCTCGTCGCCACCGCACTCACGACGACAGGATGCCAGGGCATGGCGATGACGCACGAGACGACGCAACCTCCGAGTGGCGCTTCGCAGCCGGGGCCGCTGACCGAGTGGCCGTTGCGGTTCCTCCGCCACAACTTCGGCATCGCGACGTATGCGGTGCAGGAATACACGGTCATATATGCCAACCGTCCGTACTCGGGCGGGCCGCGACCAGCACGCGAGGAGGTGCATCCGAATGCGTTCCACGGTACAAGCGCGGGCCACATCTCGATCCGGAACTTCCCGCCCCCCGCCGTTGTGAGATGGACATCCAAGGACGGGACACCGCTGGAGGCGCAGGTCGACATCGGCGAGATTTTCAAGGATGAGTTGGTGCTCTACGAGGCGCCGCGGGAAGAGATCTCGGACCGTACACCGTCGATCAATCCAGACATCGTGATGGAGATCAACGACCGAACGATCAACGTCTACATGCGCGCGTTTCTTTCGTTGAAGGCGCCGAGGTTTCCGGAGCGACCGCATAGCGACTTTCGGGACGACCTGGTACTGGCTTGGAGCCAGACTTACTGACCTGTATCCACATGGAGGTGGAGCGTGGGCGGACATCGTCAGCCGGACGGCGTGCGCGCCGATGCCGCGACGGCAGAGCATCTGGCGAGCTTTGACGCCGCAAAGCAATCGCTCGAGAACTTCACTGCGCCGGTGCTGCTTGACGAGCGCAGGACTGATCAACGTCTCTTCGTCGCGTCCTTCGATGGCACCGGGAACAGCAAGAACGATCCAGGCACGCTGACCAACATAGCCCTGATTGACGAGCAGATCAGACGTCATGCGGAGCACGCAGAGCAAATGCTTGGTTACACGCGACTTGGAAGGGGATATGTCGAGGGGCCCGGCACCCAAGGCAGCATCAGCGGAATGATCGATGCGATTGACGGCGGGAGTTACGGCGCGCGCTTGGAGGATATGTACCTGCAGTTCGTCAAGCAGGCGAAAAAGTGGGTAGACGGGGACCCAAACGCCGACATTCGAATCCTCTCAACTGGTTTCAGTCGGGGTGCAGAGCAGGCGGCCGGCTTCACCAGACTCATCGAAGAGCGAGGCATACAGGACCCAACGAATGCGATGTTCAAGCGCAACGCCGACGGCCTGATCATCGGTGAAGTAACCTATCCCAATCTGCCGCTCCGCGAGCCTGGTCATGTCATCCAGGCCGCAGTTCTATTCGACCCGGTCGGCACCGGCGCGCCGCGTCAGAACGATCGACGTCTCGCGGAGTCCGTCGTGTCGGCCTTCCAGATCACGGCGCTGCACGAACGTCGCAACCTGTTCCAGGGCACGTGGATCACCGACTTCGGGATCACGCCAGATGGCCGTTTCCTCAATGTGGGCGTTGCTGGCGCGCACAGCGATATCGGCGGCGGCTATCGGCGGGACGGGCTGGCGGTTCTATCAGGCAATCTGGCGATCGACTACATCAACGGAATGATTCGTCCGCCGCCACTCGAGAAGCGCGCCTTGCCGGACGATCCGGATCGCTACGTGGTCCATCGCTCGAATGAGCATTCCCGCCTCTACTTCACTTCGGTGTTCGACCGACGCGGTGAACGCGGCATGCATGACCTGCTCGCACCGCCCACGCTCTGCCAGATCGACTGCCGAGACGCGATGCCGCGCAACGAGGCGATGGCGGCGCGTCTCGAGTGGCGGAACGTGACGATCGGGCCCGTGCAAGGCAGCGTTCCGGTTCGCAGCGAAGGCATGGACATGCCGACGTTCGCCAATGGCCTGCTGTCGGCCGCGGCGCGCGATGACGGCATCAGGATTTCGGGTCTCACGCGCGAGCAGATCGGCAGCGATGCCGGACAGACCTGGTTGCAGAGCGGCTTCGATGCGCTGGAGCGGCAGTCTCGCGAGTTCACCGAGCGAGCGGCCGCGCACGCCGCGCCGTCCCATGTGATGGCAGCACCCGAGCTCTAGCCGCTGTGCGGTGTGGCAATGCCGATCCGCTGTCAGCGCGAAACGGCCGTTCGCCCACCGGCCCTCCCCGCGGAGCAGGGAGGCGGGAGGAGGGACATGCTGCTATCGGACGCCCGCCGTTTCACGCGGCGGCAAAGTCTGCGGCCAGCCTCCGGCCAGGGCGCGGTACAGCGCCACCGCATCGGTCGCGGTACGGGTGCGTCCCGCGGCGAAAGCATCCTCGGCCTGCAGCTGGCTGCGCTCGGCGTCGAGCACGTCCAGCAGTCCGGTCGCGCCCGCATCGAAACGCATGCGCGCCAGTTGCGCGGCATGCGCGCTGTCGCGCGCCGCGCGTTCCAGTTCGACATCCGCGTCGTGGGCGCGGTTGAAGCGCACCAGCGCGTTGCCGGTGTCCTCGAGCGCGCGCAGCACGGTCTGCTGGTAACGCGCGAGTTCCATCTCGGCGTCGGCGTCGGCTGCGGCGATGCGGGCGCGCACGCGGCCGATGTCGAGGAACGACCAGTCGATGCCCAGCGCGACCAGTCGCGTCTCGCTATCGCGCCCGAACAGGGCGTCGATGTCGCCGGCCTGACTGCCGATCAGGCCGCCGAGGGTCAGCCGCGGGAACAGGTCGGCGGTGGCGACGCCCACGCGCGCCGTGGCCGAATGCAGACGATGCTCGGCCGCGGCCACGTCGGGGCGCACGCGCAGTAAATCGGCCGGCGTACCGGGATCGATCGACCGCGGCACGGCCGGAAGCGCGCGCGGGGCGGTCAGCTGCGCGCGCAATGCTTCGGGTGTACGTCCGGTCAGCACGGCGATGCGATGAGTGGCGACGGCAATCTCCGCTTCCAGCACCGGGATGCGGGCCGACGTCGACGCCGCCTGCGCCGAGGCGCGCGCACTGTCGAAGCCGCTGTCCTGTCCGGCTTCGCGCCGCGCCTGCACCAGCGCCAACGTCTGCTGCTGGTTGCCGGCATTCTCGGTGGCCACGCGCAGCCGCTCCTGCAGGCCGCGCAGATCGAGGTAGGCGGTCGCGACTTCGCCGACGATCGCGACCTGCAGCGCGCGCAGGTCCTCCGCGCTCGCGGCGACATCGGCGCGGCCGGCCTCGACGCTGCGACGCACGCGGCCGAACAGATCGAGTTCCCAGCTCGCGCCGATGCCGATGTCGAAGCTGTCGGTGTCGCGTGCATCGCGCGGCACGCCGGGCACCTGGTCGGCGCTCGCGCGATTGCTGGCGGCGGTCCCGCTGGCATCGATCGTCGGCAACCGGTCGAAGCGTCTACCGCGCAGCAAGGCGTTCGCGCGGTCGAAGCGTGCCAGTGCGATGCGCAGGTCGTGGTTCGCCACCAGCGTGTCCTCGACCAGCGCGTTCAATTGCGGATCGCCGAAGGCTCGCCAGAACGCAGTGTCGGCCACGGCCGTTGCGGCGGTGCCAACCGCGGCGTTCGCGGTCGCCGCGGTCGCATCCGGCACGTCACTGCCTTCGAAGGTCTCCGGCACCGCCATCGACGGCCGCACATGCTCGGGCCCGACGGCGCAGGCGGCGAGCAACGCCGCCGCCAGCGCAGTGATCAGCGGGCGCATCACCACGGCAGCACCTCGTCGAGATAGAAGTAGCCGCCGGTCGGGCCGGCCTCGTCGATCAGCGCGAGGCGCACGCTGGTACGTGCGCCATCTTCGACTTCGAGTTCGCCGTTCTGTTCGTCGCCGGCTTTGTTCATGTCGGTACGCACGTAGCCCGGATGGATCGTGTTGACCTTGATACCGGCATCCTTGAGCACGTGCGCCAGATGCACCGTCCAGGCGTTCACCGCGCTCTTGGACACGTTGTAGGCCGGGGTGCCCTTGAAGTCGTAGATGAAGGACGCCGGGTCCTGATGCTGGCTGATCGACCCGAGCAGGCTGGACACGTTGACGATGCGGCCGGCCGTGGACTTGCGCAGCAACGGCAGCATCGCCTGGGTGGTGGCGACCAGGCCGAACACGTTGGTGTCGAATGTCGTGCGCCAGGTGTCGATCGACTGGCCCGCGGCTCCGAGCTGCGGATTGTCGGCAAGGATCCCGGCGTTGTTGACCAGAATGTCCAGGCGGCCGTGGCGCGCCTCGATCGTGCGCGCAGCGTCGGCGATGCTTGCCGCGTCGGTGACGTCGAGCTCGATGGCCTCGACCGGCAAACCTGTGGCCTGCAGCTCGAGCGCTGCCGCGACGGCACGGCCACGGTCGCGGCCGGCGAGCAGCGTGTGCACGCCGGCTTCGGCCAGCTGACGCACGGTTTCCAGGCCGATGCCACGGGTGGCGCCGGTGACGAGGGCGATGCGGGGAGAAGTGCTCATGGGAATGACCTCAGCAATTGGATAAAGGGAAAAGCGGCGTGGCGTGCGGCGGAACATGTCGCGCGGCACGGAGTGGGGTGCGCCCGACGCGGCATGACGCGCTGCTTCCGGACTTCGCAGCCGGCGTCATGCGTGCAGCCCGGTGCCCGGCGCGGCGTGCGACGGCGCGACCGGCCTGTGCGACACCACCGGTGCGTTCGCGAGCTTGCGCAGCGCGACGTAGAACACCGGGGTGAGGAACAGGCCGAAGACGGTCACGCCCAACATGCCGGCGAACACGGTGACGCCGGTGATCGAGCGCACCTCCGCGCCCGCGCCACTCGAGAGCACCAGCGGGACGGTGCCGGCGATGAAGGCGACCGAGGTCATGACGATCGGGCGCAGACGCAGGCGGCTGGCTTCCAGCGCGGCCTCGACGATGCCCTTGCCCTGCATCTCCAGCTCACGGGCGAATTCGACGATAAGGATCGCGTTCTTGCAGGCCAGGCCCATCAGTACCACCAGCCCCACCTGCACGAAGACGTTGTTGTCGCCGCCGGCCAGCCACACGCCGAACAGCGCGGATAGCAGCGTCATCGGCACGATCAGGATCACCGCCAGCGGCAGCGACCAGCTCTCATAGAGCGCGGCCAGCACCAGGAACGCCAGCAGCACCGCGAGCGGGAACACCACCAGTGCCGCGCCGCCCTGCGTGTTCTGCTGGTAGCTCAGGTCGCTCCAGCCGATGCCCATGCCGGCCGGCAGCACCTGGCCCGCGAGTTCGGTGACCTTGGCCATGGCTTCGCCGGACGAGAGCACGCGCGGGTCGGCATCGCCCAGCAGGTCGGCCGCGGGATAGCCGTTGAAGCGGATCACCGGATCCGGCCCATAGGTCTGGCGGACATCGACCATCGAGCCCACCGGCACCATCTCGCCCGCTGCATTGCGCGTGCGCAGGTTGGCGATGTCGGTCACCTCGTCGCGGAACTGGCCGTCGGCCTGGGCGATGACCTGCCAGGTGCGGCCGAACATGTTGAAGTCGTTGACGTAGGCCGAACCCAGATATGTCTGCAGGGTGTCGAACAGTTCCGTCAGCGGCACGCCCTGCGCCTTGGCCTTGGCCCGGTCCACGTCGGCATCGAGCTGCGGCACGTTGGCCTGGTAGCTGCTGATCGGATAGCCCAGGCCCGGCGTTTGCGCCGCCGCACCCTGGAAGGCCTGCACCGCGGCCTGCAGCTCGCCGTAACCCAGGCGTGTGCGGTCCTCGACGAACAACGACCAGCCCGACCCGTTGCCGAGACCCTGGATCGGGGGCGGCATGAAGGCGAAGGTGAAGCCTTCCTGGATCGTGGAGAACTTCTGGTTGAGCTCGGCGGTGACCTCCTCGGCGCTGCGCGAACGTGCGTCGAAGGCATCGAGCGTGAAGAAGATCACGCCGTTGTTGGGCGTATTGGTGAACTGCAGCGGGTTGAGACCCGGGAACGCGATCTCGCTGGCGACGCCGTCCACTTCATCGGCGAGCGCGGCCATCTTCTTCAGCACCGCGTCGGTGCGTTCGATCGAGGCGCCCTCCGGCATCTTCACGCCAGCGATCACGTACAGCTTGTCCTGCACCGGGATGAAGCCGGCCGGCACCACCTTGAACATCAAGCCCGCGCCCACCAGCAGCGCCGCATACACCAGGAACACCGCGCCGCGACGACCGAGCGCGCGCGACACCGCGCCCTCGTAGCGCTCCGAACTGCGGTTGAAGAACCGGTTGAACGGGCGGAACAACCAGCCGAAGACACGGTCGATCAGCCGCGTGGCGCGATCCTTCGGCGCGTCGTGCGCGCGCAGCAGCTTCGCGGCCAGTGCCGGCGACAGGGTCAGCGAATTGATCGCCGAAATCACCGTCGAGATTGCGATGGTCACCGCGAACTGCTTGTAGAACTGGCCGGTCACGCCGGTCAGGAACGCCATCGGCACGAACACCGCGCACAGCACCAGCGCGATCGCGATGATCGGCCCGGATACCTCCTTCATCGCCAGATGCGCGGCCTCCAGTGGCGACGCGCCGAGTTCGATGTGCCGCTCGACGTTCTCGACCACGACGATCGCATCGTCGACCACGATGCCGATCGCCAGCACCAGGCCGAACAGGGTCAGCGTGTTGATCGAGTAACCGAGCAGGTACAACACCGCGAACGTGCCGACGATCGACACCGGCACGGCGAGCAGTGGAATGATCGATGCGCGCCATGTCTGCAGGAACAGGATCACCACCAGCACGACCAGCAACGTCGCCTCGATCAGCGTCACCACGACCGACTTGATCGAATCACGCACGAAGATCGTGGTGTCGTAGATCGACTGGATCTCGACTCCCGGGGGAAGCTGCGGACGCAACTCGTCCATCTTCGCGACCACGCCGTCGCGGATCTCGAGCGCATTCGCACCCGGCGCCTGGAAGATGCCGATCGCCGCCGCGTTCTTGCCATTGAGGCGCGCGCGCAGCGTGTAGTCGCCAGCGGCGAGCTCGATGCGTGCGACATCGGCCAGGCGCACCAGCTCGCCGCCGCTGCCGGCCTTGAGCACGATGTCGCCGAACTCCTCGACGCTTTCCAGGCGTCCCTTGGCATTGATCGGCAACAGGAAATCGCTGCCGTTTGCCATGGGCTCGGCGCCCAGCTGGCCGGCGGAGACCTGCACGTTCTGCTCGCGCACGGCGCGCACCACGTCGCTCGCGGTCATGCCGCGCGCGGCGATCCTGTCGGGATCGAGCCATAGCCGCATCGCGTAGTCGCCGCCGCCGAAGAGCTGGGCATCGCCGACGCCGGCGATCTTGGCCAGTTCGTCCTTGACGTGCAGGCGCATGTAGTTGCGCAGGTACAGCGAGTCGTAGCGGCCGTCTTCCGAGGTCAGGTGCACCACCATCAGGAACACCGGCGACTGCTTCTGCGTGGTCACGCCCTGTCGTCGTACGTCCTCGGGCAGTCGCGCCTGCGCCTGGGCAACGCGGTTCTGCACGCGCACCGCGGCCTCGTCGGCATCGGTGCCGGGACGGAAGGTCACGGTGAGTTGAAGCACGCCGTCGGAGCCGGCGACGGACTTGATGTACATCATGTCCTCGACGCCGTTGATGGCCTCCTCGAGCGGTGTCGCCACGGTTTCGGCGATCACCTTGGGATTGGCGCCGGGATACACGGTGCGCACGACCACCGATGGCGGCACCACCTCGGGGTATTCGCCGATCGGCAGCAGCGGAATGGCGATCAGGCCGCCGGCAAAGATCAGGATCGACAGCACCGCGGCGAAGATCGGCCGGTCGATGAAGAAGCGGGAGAAGTCCACGGGGAATCCTTGTGGGCGGCGCGGTGGCCGCTTGGCGAAAAATCGAAACAGCGAGCCCTGCTCCCTCGGGGAGAAGGGTGGCCCGGAGGGCCGGATGAGGGGAGCGCTACCGGTGCGACCGGCAGCCCTCACCCCGACCCCTCTCCCAAAGGAGAGGGGCGCAAGCAAGCGCGCGCGTCAGCGCTTCGCGACGCTCCCGGCCGGTGCACCGCCGCGCATCGCCACCGCCTGCGGGGCGACTGGCATTCCCGGCATGAAGACCTTCTGCACGCCGTTGACGATCACCCGGTCGCCGGTGGCCAGGCCCGACTCGACCACGCGCAGGCCCTCGACCATGCGTCCCGGCACGATGTCGCGTCGCTGCGCGGTGTTGTCCTCGCCGACGACGTAGACGTACTTGCGGTCCTGGTCGGTGATCACCGCCTTGTCGTCGATCAGGATCGCCGGTCGCGCGGATGCGCCTTCCAGCTGTACGCGGGCGAACAGGCCGGGGGTGAAGCGGCGGTCCGGGTTCGGCAATACGGCGCGGGCACGCACCGTGCCGGTGGCGGGATTGATCTGGTTGTCGAGGAAGTCGACGGTGCCGGCGTGGGGGTGGCCGGCCTCGTCCGCCAGACCCACGCGCACGGCGTTGTCGGCATTGCGGCGTTCGCCGGCGCGCGACATCGCCTGGTGGCGCAGAAACGTGCGCTCGTCGGTCTCGAAATACACGTGCACCGGATCCTGCGAGACCACGGTGGTCAGCAGTGACGCGTCCGCCTGCGCGAGGTTGCCGGTGGTCAGCATCGCGCGACCCGCGCGTCCGGCCACCGGCGCGCGGACCTGCGTGAAGGCCAGATCCAGCCGCGCCGTTTCGACCATCGCCTGCGCCGCGCGCACCGCAGCCTCCGCTTCCGCGAGACCGGCGCTGCGCGCTTCGAAATCGTCGCGCGAGATCGCGCTTGCCTCGATCAGCGATCTCGCGCGGGTGTGCCGCGTCTTCGCCAGCTGTGCCTCGGCGCGGGCGCGTGCGAGTTCGGCTTCCGCGCGCTGCAACGCCGCCCGGTAGGGCCGCGGGTCGATGACGAACAGCAGGTCGCCCTTCGCCACCTCGTCGCCTTCGGCGTAGGCGACACGCTCCACATAGCCACTGACGCGCGGCCGCAGCTCGACGCTTTCGACCGCGGCGACGCGGCCCGTCGCCTCGTTCCAGTCCTGCACCTGTTCCGACAGCACCGCGGCGACACCGACGTCGGGCGGAGCCGGCGCGGTCTGGTCCTGGGCACGGGTGTCGCAGCCGGCAACGGCGAAGGCGACGGCGGCGGCGAGACCTGTCGCGGCGAGCGCGCGCCAGACGCGCCGGCGCGGGCGGGAATGCAGCATGTGGGGGCGGATCATGAGCGTGATTCCTGGGCAGAGACGGAGGTGGCCAGGCGATGCAGCAGCGCGCTGGCGTCTTCCTGGTGTCGGGGGATGGGCGCGCACGGGCCGACGTCGAGGTCGTCCGACAGACCGGGGGGGCGCACGGCAGCGCCGAGCGGGAAGCGCACCAGTGCGATGTCGGCATTCGCGGCGCCATCGACCAGACGCAGGGCGTGGTCGGCAATCGCCTCGACGTCCGGCCACTGCGCACGTGCATGGGCGGCGTTGGCGTCGCAGCGCATCGGCGAATCGACCGCGAGCATCTGCACGCGCACCGGCAGGGTGCGGGCTTCCTCGTGCAATACCCGCGCGAGCATCCGCAGCGCCGATGCACCGATCGAGTGGTGGCCGTAGCCGGACCATGGATGGTCCGCGCCCGGTCCGCCGACCAGCACGTATCCGGCGCGTGGCCGCGTCGCAAGCAGCGGCAGCAGATGACGCGCGATCGCCAGATGTGGCAGCAGGTCCTCGTCGAGGCGGCGACGCAGGAAATCCGCGGGTGCATCGAGCACGCGCTGGCTGCCGGCGGCGCCGCGGATCGCCGCGATGACCGCGCCGGGTGCCGGCCCGGGAAGGGTACGGAGGCGTGCCGCCAGATCGGCCGCAGCGGCGTCGCTGCGGATGTCTGCGTACAGCGTCGTCAGCGTGGCGCCGTGCCGGGCCCGCAGTCGGTCGAGCGCTTCGGCGTCGTTGGCGACCGCGGTCGTGCGGCGCCCGGCGGCCATGGCCTGCTCCACCACGCGCATTCCGACCGTCCCGGTAGCGCCGACCACCACCAGCGGCCCTGGAATTGTCCCGATCATGGGATTTTGTCTCCCGAAAAGCACTCCTCGACGGGGGCTGGGACCATCCGGCGGGAGGCCGTGCCCGGCAGCCAGGACCACAACCATCCCCACCCGGCACGCCCCGACTGGAGCCGCCTGGGCACAGTGATGCGCGCACTAGACGATTGATTCGGCGGGATTTCCATGCGCTGAGCACGCCGATGCGACGCCGCCATCGCGGAGCGTTGGCGTGGGGATCCGGCGTGGCGGAAAGCGGTCATCGGCGGCGTCCGTTGGAAGGTGCCGCAGATCATCCGCCCGGAAACGGGACTTGATTAGTCCCTATTCGAGGGAATAATTATCCCCCTCGCGGTCCAATCCCCCTGTTCGCGCCACGGCACTGCCAAGGAGTTCCACATGGCCCACGATCTCAACGAGACCCTGATCTTCGTCAAGGTGGTCGAGCAGGGCAGCTTCATCGCCGCCGCGAACGCGCTCGGCCTGCCCAAGACCACGGTCAGTCGCAAGGTGCAGGAGCTCGAACAGCGGCTCGGCGCACGCCTGCTCAACCGCACCACGCGCCGGCTGGGCCTGACAGAGGCCGGCAGCGTCTATCACGAGCACTGCCAGCGGATCGCGCGCGGCCTGGAAGATGCGGAAAGCGCGGTGGCGCAGTTGCAGTCGGGGCCGCGCGGCTGGCTGCGTTTCACCGTGCCCTACTCGATCGGCATCACCTGGATCGCGCCGCTGCTCGGCGACTTCCAGTCGCAGTACCCCGAGATCCAGCTCGACATGCACATGGGCAACGAGAAGCTCGACCTGATCGCAGGCGAAGCCGATCTGGCCCTGCGCATCGGCACGCTGCCCGATTCCAACCTCGTCGCGCGCAAACTCGGCAGCCTGCGTACCCAGGTCTTCGCCAGTCAGGCCTACATCGAACGGCATGGCGAACCACTGCACCCCGACGACCTGCAGCACCACCGCACGCTGGTGATGCGCAAGAGCCACAACGCCAACAACCGCTTCGTGTGGTCACTGACCGACGGCCACGCGCTGCGCGAGTTTCCGGTCAATCCGCAGCTCGTCGCCAACGATCCCGCCGCGCTCAACTGGGCGCTGATCAAGGGCGAGGGCCTGATGCTGACCGGCGACGTGATGGCCAAGGCCTTCGTCGAAGCCGGCATGGCGCAACGCGTGCTGGCCGGCTGGACGGGCCCGGAAGTCGATATCAATGCGGTGTTCCCCGGTGGCCGGCTGGTGTCCCCCAAGGTGCGTGCGTTCGTCGATTTCCTGATCGACCGCCTCAATTTCGACGCTGGGCACATGCAGACGCTGTGCCAGGTGCAGCAGCAGGCAATGGAAGCGAAATACACGGGCAAGGCGGTGCTGGCGCAGCTGGAAAAAGCGACGCGGCAGGCAGTCGAAGCGGTTGAAGAGGCCGACGCCGCGGATATCGAGGCGGACGAAGCGGAAGAGGTCGTGCTCGCGGGACGCTGACGCGATCGACCGCCCGGCGCGGGCGATGCGCGCGCCGGGCGCTGCTTTTGCCGGTCTCTTTCGCTTGCTGGGCGGACTCCGATCCGGGACCAGACCGATCGAAGGGCGTCGCCGCGCGTCGTCCTTCGGGCCTGCGTACATGCGCGCCGCATCGAGGAATCGAAGGGGGCGCAGCGCGAGACTGCTGCGGCAAACAGACGAGCGCCGCCGGGCGCGAAGCTAGCTGTCGAGCTTGACCAGCAGCTTGCCGAAGTTGCGCCCCTCGAGCATGCCGATGAACGCCTCCGGCGCCCGCTCCAGACCCACCACCACGTCCTCGCGGTAGCGGATGCGGCCATCGCGCAGCCACCGGCCCATCTCGCGCACGAATTCCGGGTAGAGCGCGATGAAGTCGTGCTGGATGAAGCCGCGCACGGTGAGGTGGCGGCTGAGGATCATCGCCATCAGCTGCGGCAGGCGATCCGGGCCCGGCGCGGGAGCGGTGGCGTTGTAGTGGGCGACGAGGCCGCAGACCGGAATACGCGCGAAATCATTGAGCAGCGGCATCACCGCATCGAAGACCTTGCCGCCGACGTTCTCGAAGTACACGTCGATGCCGTCCGGGCATGCCGCGGCCAGCTGCTCGGGAAAATCCTCGGCGCGGTGGTCGAGTGCGACATCGAAACCGAGCTCGTCGCGAAGATGCGCGACCTTCTCCGCGCCACCGGCGATGCCGACCACGCGCGCGCCTTTCAGCTTCGCGATCTGGCCGACGGTCGCACCCACCGGGCCGCTTGCGGCGGCGACGACCAGGGTTTCGCCGTGCTGCGGCCTGCCGATCTCGTGCAGGCCGACATAGGCGGTGAACCCGGGCATGCCGTGCACGCCGAGCGCGGTCTGGACCGGCAGCCCGGCCGGATCGAGCTTGCGGCGCAGGGTTTCGCCGTCCACCACCGCGTAGGTCTGCCAGCCCGCATGGGCCAGCACCAGGTCGCCGGGCGACCACGCCGGATGCAGCGACTCCACCACCTCCGACACCGTGCCGCCGTCCATGGTCTCGCCGATCTCGAGTGGCGCGACGTACGAACGTCCGGCGTTCATGCGGCCGCGCATGTAGGGGTCGAGCGAGAGCCAGTGATTGCGCAGCAGCACCTGCCCGGTGCGCGGCGTGGGCACGGGCGTGTGCTCGAGGCGGAAGTCGCTGGCGACCGGCGCGCCCTTGGGTCGCGCGGCCAGTACGATGCGGGTGTTCTGTTCGGTGGTCATGCGCGACTCCGCTCGACGGGGCTGGCCAGCATGGCGCAATCGGGCCGAGGCCGGCGTGACCTCAGCCGCCGGCGCTGGCGTTGTCGAGGCAGGCGATGTCGGCCTTCGACAGCAGCAGCGTGCGCGAGGCCGCGAGCTCACGCAGCTGGGCGACGCTGGTCGCGCTGACGATCGGTGCGGTCACGCCGGGGCGGGCGATCAGCCAGGCCAATGCGACCTGCGCGACGGTACACGCCTGGCGACAGGCGACGTCGTCGAGCGCGGCGAGGATGCGCTTGCCGCGCGGGTTGAGGTAGCGCGCGACCACCTGCGCACCGCGCGCGCTGCTCTTGGCGGCATCGGCGCGGGTGCGGTACTTGCCGCTGAGGAAGCCACTGGCCAGCGCGTAGTAGGGGATCACACCGATGCCGCGCGCACGTACCAGCGGTTCGAGCGCGGCCTCGTAGCCGGCGCGATCGACCAGGTTGTACTCGGGCTGCAGCGTCTCGTAACGCGGCAGGCCGTGGCGTTCGGCGATGTCGAGCGCTTCGGCCAGGCGTGCGGCGCTGTAGTTCGAGGCCCCGATCGCGCGCACCTTGCCCTGCTCGATCAACCGCGAGAACGCGCCCAGGGTGTCTTCGAGCGGCACCGTGGCGTCATCCTCGTGGGCCTGGTACAGGTCGATGACATCGGTACCCAGGCGCCGCAGCGAATCCTCGCAGGCGGCCTGGATGTTGGCCGGTGCCAGGCCCTTGCGCTGCGGCCACTTGCCCACCTTGGTCGCGATGACCACGCGGTTGCGTTTGCCGCTGGCCTGCAGCCAGCGGCCGATCAGCGTCTCCGACTCGCCCCCGGCGTTGCCGTCCACCCATGCCGAATAGGCATCGGCCGTGTCGATCAGATTGAGGCCGAGCGCGACGCACTCATCCAGCAGGGCGTGGGTTGTGGCTGCATCGGCGCTCCAGCCGAAGACATTGCCGCCGAACGCCAGCGGCGAGACCTTCAGGCCCGATCGACCGAGTTCACGCTCCGCCATTGCGATTTCCAGGGTGTGATGGAGGCGCCAGCATAGGCAGTCGCGGGACGCGCTCGTACCAGCGCGCATGCAAATCAGCGTTCCGGTGCCCGGCCGTCGACGCTGGTGCCGGAGATCCGCCCGGCCTGTGGCACCCTTGCGCCACATCCGCGTCCGGAGTTCCGCCCATGCAACGCAGCTTGTCGTTCTGTGCCCTCGCCCTGCTCGTGCTCGCCGGCTGTGCCAGCGGGCCGACCACGCCCGCCGACTCGGCTGGCGATCTCGACGCCAACAACGTCGCCCGCCTCGACGCGGCGCTCGCCGGCGAATGGCGCAGCGCCGACAACCGCGCGCGCGACCAGTTCCGCCATCCACGCGAGACGCTCACGTTCTTCGGCGTGCGTCCGGAGCACACCGTCATCGAGATCACGCCCGGCAGCGGCGCCTGGTACACCGAGATCCTCGCCCCCTACCTGCGCGGAAACGGGCGCTACATCGCCGCACTGGTCGATCCGGCCGCCGTTGCCGAAGGCCGCGGGCGCGACTACCAGAAGGCGCAGCACGATGGCCTGCAGGCGCGCTTCGATGCCGCGCCCGCGCAGTTCGAGGGCGCGCGCACCGTGCTTTACGACCCCACGGCGCCGCGCCTGGGCCCGCCCGGCTCGGCCGATGTCGTGCTGACCTTCCGCAACGTGCACAACTGGCGCAGCGCCGGCCAGGCCGAGGCGATGTTCAAGAGCTTCCACGAAGTGCTGCGTCCGGGCGGCGTGCTCGGCGTCGTCGAACACCGGGCGCGCGGCGAGGTGCCGGAGGGCGACCGTAGCGGCTATGTCGCCCAGTCCCAGGTCATCGCGCTGGCCCAGGCGGCCGGCTTCCGTGTCGACGGCAGCAGCGAGATCAACGCGAATCCGAAGGACACGCGCGACCATCCCAATGGCGTGTGGATGCTGCCGCCGACCAATCGCCACGATGCCGCCGATGCGGCGAAATACATCGCGATCGGCGAAAGCGACCGCATGACCCTGCGTTTCGTGAAGCCCTGATACGCGCGGGTGGCCGGTCGCCGGCCACCTCCGCAATTCCGCTCCGCCTGCCTCCCGCGCCCGCCGCTCCCATGCTCGTCGCCTTCAACAAGCCCTACGGCGTGCTCTGCCAGTTCACCGACCGCAGCTCGCCGCCGCGGCCAACCTTGGCCGGCTACGGGCTGCCGGCGGATGTCTATGCCGCAGGTCGCCTCGACCACGACAGCGAAGGTCTGCTGCTGCTGACCGACGACGGCCCGCTTGCGCACCGGATCACCGATCCGCGCCACAAGCTGGCCAAGACCTACCGCGTGCAGGTGGAAGGTGCGCCCACGCCGGACCAGCTGCAGGCGCTGCGCGATGGCGTCGTGCTGAACGACGGTCCGACCCGCCCGGCGCGCGTGGCGCTGCTTGAGCCCGCGCCGAGCCTGTGGCCGCGCGACCCCCCGGTGCGTTACCGCAAGACCGTCCCCGACGCGTGGCTGGAGCTGACGATCCACGAGGGTCGCAATCGCCAGGTCCGCCGCATGACCGCAGCCGTGGGCCTGCCGACGCTGCGGCTGGTGCGTGTGGCGATCGGCGACTGGTCGCTGGGCGATCTGGCGCCAGGCCAGTGGAGGATCGCCGGCGCGGCGACTGTCTGAGTCGGCGCTGCGGGCCGTTCAGGTCGGCGCTGACCGCTGTGGCGGCGCACGGGTTTCTGTTACCGTGCGGGGCGGCCAGCGCGCGCCTGTTGCGCAGTCCCTGTGCCTCATCCGGAACCTATGCCGAATTCTGCAAACGCCAGTGGTCGCATTCTTGTCGTCGATGATCAGCCTGCGAACCTGCGCGTTGTCAGTTCGCTGCTGAGCCGTCACGGCTACGAGGTGCAGACCGCCCCTGACGGGGCCGACGCGCTGGCGATGCTGCAGGAGCGCCAACCCGACCTGCTGCTGCTCGACATGTTGATGCCGAACATGGACGGCTTCGCGCTGCTGGCCGAGATCAAGCAGAACCCGGACCTGCTGCGCCTGCCGGTCGTGTTCCTGACCGTGGCCCAGGACCGCGAGCTGCTGCTGCGCGCCTTCGATGCGGGCGCGGTCGACTATGTCACCAAGCCGTTCATGCCCGAGGAACTGCTGGCGCGCGTCAATGCGCACGTTGGCCTCAAGCAGACCCGCGACCGCCTCGAGCGCATCGCGCGCGAGCGCCAGGAGCTGGTGAACCTGGTCGCGCACGACCTGAAGAATCCGCTGTCGAGCATCTGGTTCGCCAGCGACATGCTGATCAAGAACGAGACCAAGCCCGAGCGCATTCCGCGCTACCACAAGATGATCCACGAGAGCGCCGAAGACGCGCTCGGTTACATCCGCCGCTATCTCGAGACCCAGGACACTTCGCGCAAGATCGCCGCCGCCCGCCAGGCCACCAAGCTGCGCGATGTGCTGGACTGGATCCTCGCCCGCTATGCCCTGCAGTTCGAGGACCGGGGCGTGACCCTGCACGCGCGGGCGCCGGATGCGTCGCCGATGGTGGCCATCGACGGCCTGGTCCTGCGCCAGGTGGCGGAGAACCTGATCAGCAACGCGATCAAGTACGCGCCCGACAGCGACGTCGACATCTCCCTGCGTGGCGGCGGCGTCGGTTTCTGGCAGTTGCTGGTCGAGGACCGGGGGCCGGGCATCGCGCGTGACCAGCAGCACGCGCTGTTCCGTCCGTTCCAGCGACTGGCCTACACGGACAAGGACGATGGCCGCTCCAGCGGCCTGGGCCTGTCCCTGGCCAAGCAGATCATCGTCGATCTGGGCGGCCAGCTCTGGTACGAAGACCGTGATGGCGGCGGTGCGCGTTTCGTCATCGAACTGCCGGAAGTCTCCCCGGAGCTGGCGGTCGCAGAGGTCCCATCGGCCGATTGAACCGGCCGCGTGGCAAAAAAAACGCGGGCCGAGGCCCGCGTCGGTTAGTCCGCGCCCGGCCGCATGGCCGGCGCGCAGACGATGCCTAGAATCAGGAATCCGATTCGGATGCCTGGCGCGAGCCGCGCTTGCGCGTCGAACTGCGGTTGGGTTCGATGCGACGCGAGCTGCCTTCGACCGTGTTCGACTGCTTGCGCTTGCGGTACTGGTAGGCGACGGCCCAGGCCACGCCGATGCCGATCGCCGAGGCGGCCAGGATGGCCGGGTTACGACGCAGGAATCCGCCGGCCGCCCGGGTGCCCGAGCGCGCAGCGCCAATGGCGATACCGGTCTTGAGCCACTTTTCGGCCGATTCGGGGATCGCGTGACGCAGGCTGTCGCCTGCCTGGCCGACCAGCGACAAGGCCTTGTCGGACAACACTTCGAATTTGCTCATGGGAGTGACCTCGTGGGTCCGCAGGGGAGGCGAAGGAGTCTATGCGCCGCCTGTGGACCCGGTGTGAGCGCTGGCGTCGCGGACGGTCCGCAGGCGCCGGGGAACGCGCCGCGGCGGGGCTGAAGCCGGGGGGTGCGTCCACGCGGCCCCGCGCTTCCCGACCGGCTTGCCGGAGGGCCCCCCGCCGCACCGCCCGGAGGCCGAGGCCGCGCGCGGTGGTCTAGGTCCCGCGCGGCTTCGCGCGATGGGTTGCCGGCGCGTTCCAGGGGTCCTCCGGCCACGGGTGTTTGGGATAGCGCCCCTTCATTTCCTTGCGGACCTCGGGATAGGTGCGTTCCCAGAAGCCGGCCAGGTCGCGGGTGACCTGCAGGGGACGTCCGGCAGGAGACAGCAGGTGGATCGTCAGCGGGACCCGGCCACCGGCAACGGCCGGTGTATCTGCCAGGCCGAACAGTTCCTGCAGCTTGACCGCGAGCACCGGCGGGGCCGGTGTTCCATCGGCCTCGATCGCGTAGTCGATCGCGCGCGCCATGCCCGAAGGCACGTCGATGCGGGCAGGCGCGAGCCGCTCGATCTGCTGGCGCTGGCCCCAGTCCAGCAGGCCCTGCAGTGCATCGGCGAATGCCTGCGGGGTCAGTGCGTCGAGCCGGCTGATGCCGGCGAATGCCGGGCGCAGCCAGCTGTCGCGTGTCGCCAGCAGCGCCGCGTCCGACAGGTCCGGCAATCCGAGTTCGGGCATCCACGCACGTACCGCCTGTGCGCGTGCGCGCCACTGCCGCAGGCCGTCGCGCCAGGGCAGTACGTCGAGCCCGAGCAGGCCCACAGCATCGCTCAGGGCCTGCGCGGCCTGCGCCGGATCGACGCGTCCGTTCGCCCGCGCGTCGAGCACGATGCCGTCGAAACGCGATACCCGCATGCCGACCAGTGCGCGCCGCTCGGGGTCCCAGCGGGTCTCGTCGGCCTCGACGAAGCGCGTCGGCCACAGCCGCCGCAACTGCGCCTCGTCGACCGGCGCGCCGCGCAGCAGCAGCGCATCGCGGGCTTCGAAGCGCAGTTCGCTGGCGACGATCCACGGTTCGCCGCGCAGCGTGCTGTCGTCGAACAGCCGCGCCATGCGCCCGTTGCTCAGCCCATAGCGGGTGGCGTCGCGCGCGTGGCGATGGCCGATGCGATCGGGGAACGCATGCGCGAGCAGGTCGCCGAGGGCGTGCGCGGGCGCGGAAGCCGGTGGCGCCGCGTCGAGCCGCAGGCGTCGTCGCCATTGACCGGCAGCCGCGTCGATCGCCGCGAGCGCGCCACGCTGGGCGTCGGGCGGCGTGCGCCCGGCGCGGAATGCCGCCAGGGCCTGCCAGCGCGCGGCTACCGCGTCGGAGCGCGGCGAGCCGGGAAGCGGCCGCAGCGGGTCGCGCGCTTCCAGCAACGCGCACAGGTCGCAGGCCAAGGCCTTGCCATTCGCGTCCGCGCCGGCCAGCAGCATCGCCGCGAGCCGGGGATGGGTGCCGAGCGCGAGCATGCGGCGGCCGGTCTGGGTGATCGCGCCCCGCGCGTCGAGTGCGTCGAGGCGTTGCAGCAGGTCGTGCGCCGCGCCCATCGCGCCGGCGGGCGGGGGATCGGGAAACACGAGCGACGGATCGCCCCAGGCGGCGAGTTCGAGCGCGAGCGCAGCCAGATCGACCTGCGCGATCTCCGGCCGCCGTTGCGGCTCCAGGCGCTGCGATTCCGGCCACAGCCGCAGGGCCACGCCGGGGGCGACGCGGCCCGCGCGGCCGGCGCGCTGGTCGGCCGATGCCTGCGAGATCGCCACGACCTCCAGCCGCGAAAATCCGCTGTTGGGATCGAAGCGCGGCTCGCGGGCCTGGCCGCTGTCGACGACGATGCGCACCCCCGGCAGGGTCACGCTGCTCTCGGCGACGTTGGTCGCCAGCACCACGCGACGACGGCCATCGCTCGCCGGCTGCAGCACGTGCGTCTGCGCGTCGACTGGCAATTCGCCATGCAACGCGAGCAGCTCGACACCCTCCGGCAGCGCCGCCTCCAGCTGCGCGCGAGCGCGGGCGATCTCGCGCTGGCCCGGCAGGAATACCAGCGCATCGCCCGGATGCGTGGCCAAGGCCTCGACCAGGACCCGGCGGACCTGCAGCTCGAGCGCCTCATCGCGGCGCGGCGGCGCATGGGTGATCGCGACGGGAAAGCTGCGGCCCGCGCTCGACAGCCGCGGCGCATCCAGCCATTGCGCGATGCGCGCGCCGTCGAGGGTGGCCGACATCACCACCAGGCGCAGGTCCTCGCGCAGGCTGGCCTGCACGTCGCGTGCGAGCGCGAGGCCGAGATCGCCGGCGAGATGGCGTTCGTGGAATTCGTCGAACAGCAGCGCACCGACCTCGGCCAGCTCCGGATCGTCCTGCAGCATCCGGGTGAGGATGCCCTCGGTCACCACTTCGATCCGGGTGCGGGCGCTGATCCGCTGCTCGAAGCGGATGCGGTAGCCGACGATGCCGCCGACCTCGTCGCCGAGCTGGCGGGCCATGAACGTCGCCGCCGAACGTGCGGCCACCCGGCGCGGTTCCAGCATCACGATCCTGCGGCCGCCGAGCCATGGCGCATCCAGAAGTGCCAGCGGAACCTGCGTGGTCTTGCCGGCGCCGGGCGGGGCCTCGAGCACCAGGCGCGGATGCGCGGCGAGGCTCGAGACGATCTCCGGCAGCAGCGGCGCGATGGGGAAGGCGGAGGGGGCAGGCGTCGTCACGGCGCACAGGCTAGCGACGTCGTGCGGGCGCGTCGATGCGCGCACGATGCCCGGGCCGTCGACAACGCCGCGCTCCAGCCTCCGCAGCATCGGCGCATACAATGCACCCCCGCTTTCAGGCCCGGTCGCCATGCAGCTGATCGACATCGGTGCAAATCTCACCCACGACAGTTTCGACCACGATCGCGACGCCGTGCTGCAACGCGCGCGCGATGCGGGCGTGCGCCGCATGGTGGTCACCGGCGCCAGTCGCGAGCATTCGCCCAAGGCGCTCGAGCTGGCGCAGGCGCATCCCGGGTTCCTGTACGCGACCGCCGGCGTACACCCGCATCACGCGGTGGAATACACCGCGGAATGCGACGCCGAAATGCGCGCGCTGCTGGCGCATCCGGAAGTGGTGGCGGTGGGCGAATGCGGACTGGACTATTTCCGCGATTTCGCGCCGCGTCCGGCGCAGCGCAAGGCGTTCGAACGCCAGCTGCAGATCGCGGCCGACACCGGCAAACCGCTGTTCCTGCACCAGCGCGACGCGCATGACGATTTCGTCGCGATCATGCGCGAGTTCGAAGGGCAGATCGGCCCGGCGGTCGTGCACTGCTTCACCGCAGGCCGTCGCGAGCTGTTCGAATGCCTCGATCGCGACTGGTACATCGGCATCACCGGCTGGCTCTGCGACGAACGTCGTGGCCAGCACCTGCGCGAACTGGTAGGCAACATCCCGGCGCAGCGGCTGATGGTGGAGACCGACGCGCCGTACCTGCTGCCGCGTACGCTCAAGCCGTCGCCCAAGGACCGTCGCAACGAACCGGCCTTCCTGCCGCACATCGTCGAGGAACTGGCGCGCGATCGCGGCGAGGCGGTCGAGGTCACCGCCGCAGCCACGACCGCGAGCGCGGAGGCGTTCTTCCGGCTGCCCTGAGCGCGCGCCGGCCACCCTTCGCCGGGTGGCAGCGCGGATCCCGGGGGCGGACCTCTCCTGCTGCACCGGGACGCGCCTGCGTCGTCCGGGAACGACGCCGACGGATCGAACGGGCGGCGCGGCATGCCTGGCCCGGTGCAACGAACTGCGCGGCCGGAGGCCGCGGACCCCCGGGAAAGCGGACGGCTTGCGACGTTGCTCGGCGCGGGGGATCTGCCCAGCTGCCCGCGTCAGGTCCCCGACGGCATCAACAGCAACAGGCCGGCGCCCAGCACGATGCGATAGATCGCAAAGCCGGTGAAGCGGTGGCGCTTGATGTAGGCCAGCAGCCATTTCACGACAAGGAAGCCGGTGACCATGGCCGCCAGGAAGGCGATCGCGACGTCACCCCAGGCTTCCTCGCCCAGGCCCTGGTCGCGCCAGAGTTCCAGGAACGCATAGGCGCTGGCGGCGAACATCGTCGGAATGCCGACCAGGAACGCGAACTCGGCCGCCGCCGAACGCCGGCTCAGGCCCAGCAGCATCGCCAGGAAGATCGTCATTGCCGAACGCGAAGTACCCGGGAACACGCCGGCCACCACCTGGCCAAGGCCCACGGCGATCGCGACCGTCCAGGTGACATGGGCGTTGTCGCCGCGCTTCTCGGCGAAGTGCTCGGCCACCAGCATCCACACGCCACCGATGATCAGGGCCCAGGCGATCGGTGTCACCGTCTCGGGCAGCTCCCAGCCCGCCAGGCGCACCGGCAGGCCGACCAGCGCCGTCACCAGGAAGGCCACGGCGATCTTCATCGCGTAGTCGCGGTTCTCGCGCTCGCGCAGACCGGTGCTCAGATCCCAGATGCGCTGGCGGTACACCAGCGTGATCGCGACGATCGCGCCGGCCTGGATGACGATGTTGAAGAAGTCCGAGCGTGCCCCGAGCCAGTGCTGCGCGATCAGCAGGTGACCGGTACTCGAGACCGGGAGGAATTCGGTGATGCCCTCGATGATGCCGAGGACAAGTGCGGAAATCGGATCGGACACGGCAGGCACGCGAAGCGAAGACAAGCGGGCAAGAATACCCCCCGCCCGGGATGCGGCCCACCCTGGCCCGGGAGGGGGTCAGTCGCGGGTGGCGGTGGCGCCCTGCTTGAGTTCGCGGTAGCGGATCAGCGCGGCCTGCAGATCGCCGTCGAGCGCGGCCTGTTCGCTGCGCTGCTGCTCGAGGATCGCCTGCTGGCGCTCAAGGTCCGCGCGGTGGCTGCGGATGGTGTCGACCAGCGGCCTGGCTACCGCCTGACCCTGCAGTTCGCGCTCGCCGGCCTGGCGCAGCAAGGCCAGCAGGCTGCCGCGCAGGTTGTCGACGCCCATGCGCGAGGTCTTCAGGGCTTCCTCGACCAGCACGATGCGCTCCCCATAGGCGCGACGCAGGTCCGCCTCGGTCGCATACGACTCGACCATCGCCAGCTCGGAGCGGCGCAGGGCGGCCTGCACTTCGGCATCGAGACGGGCCTGCTGCGCGGCCGCCGCGGCGGCGCCGCGTTCTTCGGCAGTGGGCGCCCGGCTCACCCGCGCGGTGGTCATGCCGCTGCGCGCGCTGATCTCGGTGCGCTCGGCATCCACTGCAGAGGCGGGCAGGACATCGCCGCAGACGCGCCGGCCGCCTTCGTTCCAGCAGTACACCTTGCGGTCGGCGGCCGGCGCACGCTGGGCGGTCGCAGCGCTCGCGACGCCGGCCAGCAACAGACCAGCCACGAGGCGGATCGGAAGGTTCATGTCGTCCGTCCCCCTGACGGCTGTAAAGCGGTATCAGCGTGTCGGATCGCTGCCATGTCGGGCCCGATAGGCGAGCAGGCGATCGCGCTCTGTCGCCAGTGTCGCGTCCTGGCCCACAAATGCAAGCAGATCGGACAGGCCGGCGATCGCCACGACCGGCACGTCCTGCTCGCGCGCGACGCGCTGCGCGGCCGATTCGGCTGCGTCCTCGGCCACGCGTTCCTGGCGGTCGAGTGCGATCACGATGCCCGCGACCGCGCCGCCGCCGTCGGCGATCAGTGCCAGTGCCTCGCGGATCGCGGTCCCGGCGGTGATCACGTCATCGACGATCAGCACCCGCCGGCCGGCCAGCGGCGCGCCGATCAGGGTCCCGCCCTCGCCGTGCGTCTTGGCCTCCTTGCGGTTGAACGCGACCGGCAGATCACGTCCGCGGCGTGCGTATTCGCAGGCCAGCGCGGTCGCCAGCGGAATGCCCTTGTAGGCGGGCCCGAACAACAGATCGAAGTCCACGCCGGCGGCGTCCACGGCGTCCGCATAACATCCGGCGAGCGTCGCGATCGCCGCCCCCGAATCGAAGCGCCCGGCGTTGAAGAAGTACGGGCTGACGCGGCCCGATTTGAGGGTGAATTCGCCGAAGCGCAGGGCGTCGGCCTTCAGTGCGAGCTGCAGGAAGCGGGTGCGATGGTCGGTCATGGCCGGCATTGTCCCATGCCGGATGCGCGCAACAGCAACCGTTGCGCCCCGGCGCTGCCACCGGGCAGGCTTTCGCCCCCGTCGACAAAGCCCGCGCCCAGGTACAGGGCCAGCGCGACGTGGTTGCGCGCGTGCACGTTCAGCGCCAGTGGCCGGCCGGGATGCCGCGCGGCCAGATCGGCGCAGCACGCCTCCAGGGCGGGGCGCGCGAGGCCAAGACCCTGCCAGGGCGCGCCGAGTGCGAAGGCGCGCAGGGTCACCGTGCGCGGATCGAGGACCTGGTGCGCAGCGGCGGTGGCCACGTAGTCGAGCCGGTAGAACCCGATCACCACGTCGCCCAGCACGATCACCATCGCGTCGCTGTCGGCACTGGCGCGGGCGTTGTCGACGTTGAAGGCGAAATCGCCGGCGTAGGCCGCCTGCCCGGGGAGGAGCACCAGCGCCCGCGCGGCCTCGGCCTGGGCGGCCGAAGCGGGCATCACGCGTGGCGACGGGGCAGGCGACATCCCCCCAGCATAGGGCGGCGGCCGCGGCGGTGCCGGGCGCCAATCCGGTAGGCTTGGCGCCCGGTCCACGTCGCGCCACGCCTGCATGAGAATCGTCAGCTTCAACGCCAACGGCATCCGTTCCGCCACCAGGAAGGGGTTCTTCGACTGGTTCGTCGCCCAGGATGCCGACGTGCTGTGCATGCAGGAGACCAAGGCGCAGGAACACCAGCTGGCCAGCGAGGCCGGTCTGCATGCGGACTTCCTGCCGGCGGGCTACAAGGCGTGGTTCCGCGATGCGACGACGAAGAAGGGTTACAGCGGCGTTGCGATCTATGCCAGGCGCGAGCCGGACGAGATCCGCACCGCGCTCGGCTGGGCGCCGTTCGACGACGAAGGCCGCTACATCGAAGCGCGATTCGGCAACCTGAGCGTGGTGTCGTTCTACATCCCGTCGGGCTCGTCGGGCGAGCTGCGCCAGGGCTTCAAGTTCGAGGTGATGGCCTGGCTCAAACCCATCCTCGATGAGTGGTTGGCCAGCGGTCGCGACTACGTACTGTGCGGCGACTGGAACATCGTGCGCGCGCGCCACGACATCCGGAACTGGACCAGCAACCAGAAGAATTCCGGCTGCACGCCGCCCGAGCGCGCCTGGCTCAACGGCATGATCGCCGATGCCTGCGGCGACGGCCTCGTCGAGCCGCCGGCGACCGGTTGGCTCGACGCGCTGCGCGTGCTGCGCCCCGATGCGCCCGAATACACCTGGTGGAGCAATCGCGGCGCCGCCCGCGCCAACAACGTGGGCTGGCGGATCGACTACCAGTTCATCACGCCTTCGCTGCGCGACCGGGTGCTGGCGTGCGCGGTGCACCCCGAGCCGCGCTTCTCCGACCACGCGCCGCTCGTCGTGGACTACCGCGCATGAGCGGGCCGGCGGCGGCCGCCGACGCGCCGGTCTCCTACAAGGGCTGGCGCGGCATCCGTCGCGCGTTCGCCACGCCGTCGGCGGTCACGATGCTGTTCCTCGGCTTCGGCAGCGGACTGCCGTTCCTGCTGATCGCCTCGCAGACGCTGTCGACGCGGCTTCGCGATGTCGGCCTCGACCTGGGCAGCATCGGCCTGATCAGCCTGGCGAGCTTCTTCTATCTGCTGAAGTTCCTGTGGGCGCCGCTGATCGACCGGTATGCGTTTCCGCTGACCGCGTTCCTCGGGCGGCGCCGGTCGTGGCTGCTGGCGTCGCAGATCGTGGTGATGATCGGTCTGGTCGGGCTGGCATTCACCCGGCCCGATGTGGGCGTCGCGCCCCTGGTGGGCTGGGTGCTGCTGGCCTCGTTCGCCGGTGCCACCCAGGACTCGGTGGTCGACGCCTATCGCATCGAAGTCGCACCGGCCAATGCCCAGGCGGCGCTGGCGGCGACCTATACCCTGGGCTATCGCTTCGGCCTGATCCTCGCCGGTGCCGGGGCGCTGTACCTGGCCGAGTTCCGCGACTGGATCTGGGCGTATCTGGCGATGGCCTCGCTGATGCTGCTGCCGATCATGACCACGCTGCTGTGCCGCGAGCCGGTGGCGCCGGAATCGACCGTGGTGCGGCGGATCGATTTCGTCGGGGCGTTCTGGCAACCGTTCGCGAGCTTCTTCAGCAACAACGGCGTGGCGCTGGGGCTGGCGCTGCTGCTGTTCGTGGGCCTGTTCAAGTTTCCCGACCAGGTGATCGGGGTGATGTCGGGCCCGTTCTATCTCGACTCCGGCTACACCAAGGCCGACATCGCCACGGTGTCGAAGCTGTTCGGCGTGTGGATGGGCATTGCCGGTGCGTTCGCCGGTGGCATCGCGGTCGCGGCGTTCGGGTTCCGGCGGATGCTGCTGGTTGCGACGTTCGGCGTGGCGCTGTCGAATCTCGCCTTCCTGCTGATGGCGCAGAACCCCGGCCAGATCTGGGCGTTCTACGCCGCGATCTCGGCCGACAACCTGTTCCAGGGCTTCGCCGGCGTCGTGCTGATCGCCTTCATGTCGTCGTTGACCGACCGCAACTTCACCGCCACCCAGTTCGCGCTGCTGGTATCGCTGGCGAACCTGCCGGGCAAGTTCGCAGGCGGCGTCTCGGGCTATCTGGTGGAGGCGACGTCGTACTCGACGTTCTTCGTGCTCAGCGCGCTGACGGTCCTGCCGACGCTGCTGCTGCTCGCCTGGCTGTGGCGGCGCATCAGGGAAACGCCGCAGCAGGCGCCCGTCGCGTCGCCGGCCGCCTGATCGCGACAGAGGGTCGGCTGGCGGGGCGCTGCGCAGGCGATGCGATGCGCAGAGCCGCCGGTGAGCCGGCATCGTGCGGGCCCTGGATCATGGGGCCGCCCCGAGCGGCGGCGAGCCGGCCGGACGCGTGAGCGCGATCGTTGCGCGCTTCCGGTGCGACAGGGGCGCGGGGCCGCCGTAAGGGCGCTCCCCAGGCGGCGGCGCCTGCGCCTGACAGCCGAGCGGCGTGGCCTGCTGGCGCAGCACATGCGCGGCTGCCACCTGCACTTCGAAGCGGCGGCCGCGACTCCGGCGCCTTCGCACGCCGGCGTAGCACGTGGGTCGGGGCGACCGGTCAGGCCCTCGGCGTCAGGCGGGGTGGATGACCCCGAGCACGCGCGGCCCGGCCGCACCGGTCACCGAAGGCAGGTTGCCGGGCCGTCCGAGCAGGGTCTGCCGGGCGAGCCAGGCAAACCCCATCGCCTCCATGTGGTCGGGGTCGATCCCGTGGAGCGCGCTCGACTCCACCACCATGCCGGGCATCGCCTCGCCCAGCGCCCGCATCAGCGCGGGGTTGTGCACGCCGCCGCCGCAGCCGATCAGCCGCGCCGTGCGCGGCTGCATCGCGCCCAGGGCGTCGGCGATGGTCGTGGCACTGAGCGCCAGCAGCGTGGCCTGCACGTCGGCGACGGTCTCGTCGCCGCGCAATGCGCTCTCCACCCAGCCCAGGTGGAACTGGTCGCGCCCGGTCGATTTCGGCGCCGGCAGCGCGAACCAGGGCTCGGCGCGCAGCCGCGCCAACAGCGCCGCATCCACCCGGCCGGCAGCGGCCAGCGCGCCGCCGCAGTCGAAGGCGGCGCCGGTATGCCGCAGGCACCACGCATCCATCAGCCCGTTCGCCGGACCCGTATCGAACCCGCGCACCGCGCCGCCGTCGCCGGGCAGCAGGGTCAGGTTGGCGATGCCGCCGAGGTTGAGCACCGCGCGATCCTCGCCGGGCGTGCGCAGCAGCGCAGCGTGCAGCGCGGGCAGCAGCGGCGCGCCATGGCCGCCGGCGGCGACGTCCCGGCGGCGGAAATCGGCCACGGTCGCCACGCCGGTGCGCTCGGCGATGCGGGCGCCATCGCCGAGCTGCAGCGTGAAAGGTGCGACGCCGTCGTGGTCGCGCCCGTTCGGACGGTGGCGCAATGTCTGGCCGTGCGAGCCGATCGCGGCGATGTCGGCCGGGCCGAGGGCGGCGTCCCGGATCGCCTCGTTTGCCGCATCGGCGAACGCATCGGCGATGCGCACGTCGAGGTCACCGACGTCGTCGAGGGTCAACAGGGCCGTCTGCTGTCCGAGCGTCACCAGGCGCTCGGCGAGCGCGGGATCCCAGGGGTAGGTGGCGCCGAAGACCAGCTGCGCGGCGAGGGTGCCGTCTGCGCGGTCGTCGAAGCGGACGATCGCCGCATCGATCCCGTCGGCACTGGTGCCCGAGATCAGGCCGAGGAACAGGTCGGACATGGCGAGGCAGGCCGGACGCGGGAGGGGTGGAACCGAAACGCCCGGCAGGCGCCGGGCGTTTGTGTGATCAGCCGCGGTCGTTGCTGCTGCGGGGGGCGCCGGCGACCTGGCGGTCGGGATCGGGCCTGGCCGGCAGCTCGGCGTAGATGATGTTCTCGACCTCGCGGATCCGAGCCAGCGCCGGGCCGGTCTGCTGGCGGAACTGCGCCAGCGCGGCGCCGCTGAGCGGATCGGGCTCGGGCATCGTGTGCTGCAGCGGATTGCGGTGTGCGCCGTTGACGCGGAATTCGTAGTGCAGGTGCGGGCCGGTCGACAGGCCGGTGGTGCCGACGTAGCCGATCACGGTGCCCTGCGACACGCGCTGGCCCTGACGGATGTTGCCGAAGCGCGACATGTGCGCATACAGCGTGGTGTGGCCGCGGCCGTGGTCGAGCACCACGGTGTTGCCGTAACCGCCCTGGACGCCGCGGAACTGCACGCGGGCATCGCCGGCGGCCATGATCGGGGTGCCGGTCGGCGCGGCGTAGTCCACGCCCTTGTGCATGCGCATCGTGCCCAGCACCGGATGACGGCGGCTGCCGAAGCGCGAGCTCAGGCGGGCGTACTGGATCGGCATGCGGATGAAGCTCTTCTTCAGCGGCCGGCCATCGGCGTTGTAGTACTCGGCCTTGCCGTCCTGCTCGTAGCGGAACGCGCTGAAGGGCTTGCCCTTCGCGGTGAACACCGCCGCCTGCACCGGACCGGTGCGGATCAGCTCGCCTTCGCGCCAGACCTGCTCGACGACCACGCTGAAGCGGTCGTTCTGGGTGACGTCCGAATTGAAGTCGATGTCGTACTTGAAGACTTCGTCGGTCAGCGTGTTGATGTTCGCGCCCGACAGGCCCATCTTGCGCGCCGAATGGAACAGCGAGCGGCCGACCTTGCCGCTGATCACCACGTTGCGGATCTCCACCGGCCGCTCGATGACCTGCTCGGCGATCGCATCGCCGGAGACGGTGAGCTCGACGCGCTCGGTGTCGCTGCGGTCGTAGCGCAGCTTGTTGAGGCTGCCGTCGGTCGCGAGATCGAAGCCGAGTTCGGTGCCGGGGCGCATGCGGGTCAGCTTGGCCTTGGCATCGGGCAGTTCGAGGATGCGATGCATCGTCGAGGCGGGCAGGTCGAGACTCGCGAAGATCGAGCCCAGGGTCTGGCCGCGCTCGACGGTGACCAGCTGCCAATTGTCGTGGGTCTGCGCATTGCGCTGCGCTGCGGTCAGCGGCGGCAACGCCAGCGACATCGTGACTAGATCGTGCTGTGGCTGCTGTGCATCGTCGCGCATCGCCTGCGACAAGCCGGGCACCAGGGTGACCACCAGCACGCCGAGAGTCGCGAACAGACTGCCGTGCGCCCAGTCGCGGCGGGTCCAGCGACCGGGGTACAACCTGCTGCGAACGGGCTGCTCCTGCGCCTTGTTCCGGGCCGCAGCCTGCAGGTTGTCCTGGAGTACCTGCTGATGGTGCGCATCGCCTGGTAGCGGGGCAAGAGTCGTCATCGTGCGGGTCCTGATGGCGTGAACGGCGTGTCAGGGGCGTAACATAGAGATGTGAGGTCCACGCGTCAAATGCTTGAGCGGACAGGAAATTTTGTTTTCCGGGCCGCGTAACGAAGCCTTAACCAGCGGCTCGCATTCACCTAGCCATACCGAGATTCCATCGATGCCCCTGCCCTCTGCCACCTCCCCGCTGGACCTGATCGCCCGCGGGACCGAAGAAATCCTCAAGCGCGAGGATCTGCAAGCCCGTCTCGACACCGGACGCCCGCTGCGGATCAAGGCCGGTTTCGACCCCACCGCCCCGGATCTCCACCTGGGCCATACGGTGTTGCTCAACAAGCTGCGGCAGTTCCAGGACCTCGGCCACACGGTGATCTTCCTGATCGGCGACTTCACCGGGATGATCGGCGACCCCTCGGGCAAGAGCGCCACCCGCAAGCCGCTCTCGCGCGAGGACGTGCTGGCGAATGCCGAGACCTACAAGGCGCAGGTATTCAAGGTGCTGGACGAGGCCAGGACGGAAGTCCGCTTCAACTCCGAGTGGTTCGGCGCGATGGGCGCGGCCGACATGATCCGTCTGGCGTCCTCGCACACCGTGGCGCGCATGCTCGAGCGCGACGATTTCGCCAAGCGCTACGCCGGCCACCAGCCGATCGCGATCCACGAGTTCCTGTATCCGCTGGTACAGGGTTACGACTCGGTCGCGCTCAGGGCCGACGTCGAGTGCGGCGGCACCGACCAGAAGTTCAACCTGCTGATGGGCCGCGGCCTGCAGGAAAGCCACGGCCAGGCGCCGCAGGTGGTGCTGACCATGCCGCTGCTGGTCGGGCTCGACGGCGTCAACAAGATGGGCAAGTCGCTCGGCAACTACATCGGCGTGACCGAGCCGGCGATCGACATGGTCAACAAGACGATGAAGATCGGCGATGCACTGATGTGGGACTGGATCGAGTTGCTGAGCTTCGACATCGGCATCGACGAAGCCAGGGAGCTCAAGGCCCAGGTGGAAGCGGGCAGCCTGAACCCGCGCGACGTGAAGCTGCGCTTGGCGCGCGAGATCGCGACACGCTTCCACGACGCCGATGCGGCCGAGACCGCGATCCGCGGCTGGCAGGTCGCGATCTCCGGCGAAGGCGATGTGTCGCTGCTGCCGCTGCAGGACGTCACCGTGCCGGCCGATGGCCTGCGGATCGGTGCGCTGCTGACCGCCGCGGGCATTACGCCGAGCAATTCGGAAGCCAATCGCAAGCTCAAGGAGCGCGCGGTCAAGGTCGACGGCGCGGTGATCGAGGACGCGGGTCTGGAGTTCAGGCCCGGCTTCGAAGGCGTGCTGCAGGTCGGCAAGCGCAATTTCGCGCGGGTGCGGCTGGTCGCGGGCTGAAGGATCCTGTGCCCTCCCCCGCCCGGGAAGGGCGCGACGGGCGGATGCGGGGCCCGGCGCTCACAGCCTCTCACCGTCACTCGACGCGCCTGACCTCTCCCGAAAGCAGGGGGATGCAAGCGCGCCGCCGCGACGCGCCTGTCCAGTTCAATCACTCGGGGCGGTCGGTGCGAAGCGGATTCCGTCAGTCCGGCGTGCTTCGACGCGCCGGCGCCGCACGCGCGGCATCGCTCGTCACTCGTCGCGCATTGAACTCGCTGTCGGCGTCCCACCGCGGCCAGTGTTCGCCATTGGCGAGCATCTCGGCCAGGCGATATACCGTGCGCGTGTCCGCCGTGGGGCCGGCCATGTCCCAGCTGGCGTCGAAGGCGTCGCCGGGCTGGTGGTAACGGTGGCTGAAGTAATCCGCGCGCGCGGCCTTGCCGCCTTCGACGCCACCATCGAGCTGGTCCATGCCGGGGCCGATCGTGATCGCCGGCACGCCGGCCTGGGCAAAGGCGAAGTGGTCGGCGCGGTAGAACAGGCCGGCTTCGAGATTGGGATCCGGCGACCAGTCACGCCTATCGATCGCGGCCGCGGTGGCCAGATCACGCTCGAGTGACACCCGGCCCTTGCCCCAGGACGAGATGTCGCGCGTCTCGCCATCGGGACTCCACATTTCCATGTTGAGGACTGCCGCCGTCGTCTCCAGCGGGCGCAGCGGATGGGCCACGTAATACGTTGCTCCGAGCAGGCCGTTTTCCTCCGCCGTCAGCGCGATGAACTGCAGCGTGCGCGCCGGGCGCGGACCAGCTGCGAAGACGCGGGCGAGTTCAAGCATCGAGGCGATCGCGGTGGCGTTGTCGACCGCGCCGTTGATGATCGCGTCGCCGGCGGCGTCGGGCTCGCCGATGCCGAAGCTGTCCCAGTGTCCGGACACGACCACCGTTTCATCCGGCCGCGATGCGCCTGGCAGCACGCCGACGACGTTGTGGCTGGCCACGCGCTCGCGCTTGACCTCGAACGCGATGTCCAAAGTGGCTTCGCCGAGCGCGCCGCCCCGGAAGCCGTGCTGCTGCGCGCGGCGCTTCTCTGCATCGAAGTCGAGGCCGGCGTCCTGGAACAGTCGTTCGGCGACGTGCCGTTGCATCCAGCCACGCACGGGCAGGTGATGGGCCTCGGCATTGGCACGGACGATGTCGTACTGCGGTCCGGCGCGTCCGTTGCGCACCGTCGCCCAGGGATACGAGGCCGGCTCGGTCTCGTGCACGATCAGCACGCCGGCGGCGCCACGCTTCGCGGCTTCCTCGTACTTGTAGGTCCAGCGGCCATACAAGGTCAGCGCGCGACCGCCGAATGGGCCGGGCTCGGCGGCATCGAAGTCCGGACCGTTGATCAGCACCACCACGATCTTGCCGGCGACATCGAGCCCTGCGTAGTCGTCCCAGTCGAGTTCCGGAGCGGTAATGCCGTAACCGGCGAATACCAGCGGCGCGGCCGACAGGTCCACGCCCGTCCCGGGGCGCAGGGTTTCCACCGCGATGTCGTCACCATTGGCCAGCGTGCGGGTGGCGCCGCCCGCATGCAGCCGTGCAGTCACCGGGCCGTCGATCGTGCTGCGCTCGAGCGTGACCGCCTGGGTCCAGCCGCCCGCGTCACCGCCCGGTTCGAGACCGGCCTGCGCGAACTGCCCGCTGAGATAGGCGACGGTCCTGTCCTCGCCTTCGGTCGTCGGCGCGCGGCCCTGGAAGTCGTCCGAGGCCAGGACCGACAGGTGTCGGGCGAGGTGGTGGGCCTGGATGCCGCCCCCGGGCACCACGGCTGACGGCGCAGTCGCTGGCCCCGGGGCGCCTGCGGGTACCTCGGCGCGTGAAGGCGGGCAGGCGGCGAGCAACAAGGCGCAAGCCAGCGCGCTCATGCGGGGCAGGGTCGACATCGGCAGTCCATGATCGGGCGTGCGGCCATGATGCCGCAGGTGGGCGATGCTCCTTCGATTGGCTACAGTGGTCGCCGGCTTCCCGCTCTGGAGTTCCTGATGATGCGTCGTCTGCGCAGTGCACCGCCCTACCTGTTCGCTGCCGCGCTCGCGCCGATGCTGGCCCTGGCCGCCTGCGCGCCGGCGCCCGAAGAAACGTTCGAGGAAGAGCTGCCCGCAGCCGGCGCGGCGGATGCCGACACCGGCGCGGGCAGCGCGATCGAAACCGAGTTCGGCAACACCTCGGGGGCAGCGGCGCCCGGCGCCGAGCCTGAGGCGACTCCCTGCGACACCGAAGCCTTGCAGAGCCTGATCGGCGAACAGGGCAGCGAAGCGGTGTACGCCCGCGCGACGCAGGAGTCCGGGGCCAGTTCCTACCGCGCCCTGGGGCCCAGCGACATGGCGACGATGGATTTCCGGCCCGACCGGCTGAACATCGATCTCGATGCGGACGGCAGGATCACGGGCTTCCGCTGCGGCTGATCCGCGGTACGCCTGGACGTCGCACAGCGCCCGGCCTCGAGCCGGGCGTTGTGGTCCAGGATCCCGGAAAACATCGCGCCGTCGTCCGACGCACGTCGAGAATCGACCGGCTCCGAACTGCTGTTGGCGGCATCGGCCGCCCCTCGGCGCCGGCTCAGCGCTCGTCACCCTTCCGTTTGAAGTCCACCGGCTGGCCATCGCCGCGACGGGTCCAGCGCCCACTGGCCTCGCGTTCGCAACCGCGCGAAACCGGTTCGCCCGGCCGATCCGGCCGACTGGCGCACAGCGGGTCCGCATCGACGCGGATTGGTGTCGCGGTATTCACAGGAGCCGCAGCCTGCGAGCAGCAGGATCGTGAGCAGGGTGACCGGAGTGCGCATGTGTCGCCTCCGCTGCGAGGGCGCGTGGACGATCGCAGAGCAGGCCAGGCGCCGCAATGCGGATCGGCGTCGGTTGGCGGGTACGCCGGTGACACGACCGCGAGCACTTCGATCGCGTCTCGATCGCGTCGCCGGATCGCCATCCTCCATTGCGCGGGCGCCGCGTGAATCGAACACGCGACGGCGGTACCCGGTTCCGAGCCCGCGCTCTGGTGGGAGCGGCGCAGACAGTCGGGGCCGCGCGGGCCAGTCGGTACCGGTCACACTTCGCGGTGCCCGTCGGCGCAATCCTGCGCCCTAGGGTTGGTCCGGGGGTGCGGGCGGCACGCATGCGAGCGAAGCTGCCATCGAGGTCCTGTCCATGTCGGTGTCGCCATGACCACGATCCTGTCCACCTCACTGACAGCCGGCGTCGGTCCTTGGCGCAGCGATGACGGCAACACCGCCCGCCAGCACGTCGTCGAACGCGGCGAGACCCTCTCGGCGATCGCGCAGCGATACGGAACCGATGTCGCGGCGCTGCTCGCGGCCAATCCGCAGGTCCACAATCCGGACGTGATCTATCCCGGCGACACCCTGGCGATACCGGCCGGCGCCGGGGGCGTCGCGGTGCGTCCCGGCGACACGCTGTGGGGCATCGCCTCCGCCCACGGCACGACAGTCCCGGCGTTGCTGGCGGTCAATCCCGAGATCCGCAACCCCGACGTCCTTCAGGTCGGCCAGATCGTCGCCTTGCCGGGCGCCGGCGCCGCGCAGCCTTCGCTGGGCCCGGCCGACCCTGCACCCCGGCCGGACACCGGCGCGTACCGTCTAGGCGGCCTGTCCGAGCAGTACGAAACGGGTGGGCGAGGCCCGGGCACCGTGTCGAGCGGCATCGACGATCCGGGCGGCGTCTCCTACGGCACGTACCAGCTGGCAACCAGTCGCGGACGGCCGCAGGAGTTCCTTGCCAGCGAAGGCAGCGCGTGGGCGCGGGAATTCGCGGCCTCGGCGCCGGGCAGCGTGGCGTTCAGCGCGACCTGGCGCGAGATCGCGGCGCGCGATCCGCAGGCCTTCGGCGATGCGCAGCACGGTTTCATCCGGCGCACGCACCACGACGTGCAGGTCGAACGCGTGGCCACCGACACCGGCCTCGACATCTCGACGCGCTCGCAGGCGGTGCAGGATGCGGTCTGGTCGACCGCGGTCCAGCACGGGCCGGCGAACAACGTGGTCATCAACGCGGTACGTGATGTCGAGGCCCGGGGGCTGTCACCTGGCGATGGCGTCGCCTACGACCGCGCGCTGATCGACGCGATCTACGACGAGCGCGGCCGCCGCGGCGTGGATGGCGCGTTGGTCCACTTCCCGAGCGCGCCGGCGTCGACGCAGCAGAGCGTGGCCAACCGCTTGGCCCGGGAGCGCGCCGATGCACAGGCGATGCTCGGCTGATACCGGCGTGCTTCCACGGGGGGCGTTGGGATGGACGAAGCTGGGCGGTGTCCGTCGCCTCCGTGAGTTCATGATGCTCAAGTCCTGCACTGCCATCGCCCTGACACTCCTGCTTGCAGCCTGTGGCGACAGGCCGGCCGAGGCGCGGGCGCAGACCCTGCCGTCGTCGAGAACGCCGGCAACGGGCCCGGCAGCCCCCGTGACGGCTTCGGCCGCGTCTCCCGCCGGCGAGTACGCGATGTCAGGCCCACGTGTCGGTACGCTGGAACTGCGCGACGCCGGCAATGGCGAATGGGCCATCCGCTTGCAGGGCGGCGGCGCGCCGAACGAGGGCGCGGGGATGGTGGCCGACTGCGAACTGCATGCACGAGGCACCCGTGAAGGCGATCGCATCGAAGCGAACGTGGTGCCGTTCGACAGCACGCTGATGTCGGTGACCACAGCCGATCTGCAACGCCAGCCATCAGCCGTGACCGTCACGCTCGAAGGCGCCGCGGCCATCGTGGACACCGACTTCGCGCTCTGCGCGATGCAGGCCGACCTCAACGGCCGCTATGTGCGACGAGCGGCGCATTGAACAGCCGATCGGCGCGCATGGCCAGAACCGGCTGCGCCGGAAAGGACCAGAACCGGTCTGATCGCGGCACCTGATCCGGCGATCAGTCTCCGCGGTCGCGCTGGCCCTGGCCACGGCGCGCGCAGGCGTTGCTCTCCGTTTGACTGACCAGCTCCCTGTGTCCCTGGGGCCGCGCGCCTGCGCGCAGCGTGATCGGCGCGACCTCGGGCATCGCTGGCGGAACGCCATGATCCAGGCTGTGGGGGCCATTCGATCATTGCGCCCCCGCCCAGCGCGGAGCCCGTCCCGCGTCAGATGCGCCTCGCTGTGGCTCGCCGCCGACCCGGGTCCGCAGGCCGGGAGCGGCCGGTCAACGGCCGGCCTTCAGGGCATCGAGGATGCGCGCACCGGCGCGGCCGTCGTCGGGGGTCAGACCGATGCGACGCTGCTCGGACTGGATCGCGCGCCGACTTTCGGTGCCGATCATGCCGTCGACCTCGCCGATCGCATGGCCGCGTGCCAGCAGCAGCGTCTGCAGTTCGCGGCGCTGCGCGCGCGACAGGCCCGGGTCGTCGGTCGGCCACGCGGTCGTCGGACCGCTGCCACCGCGCAGGCGGTCGGCGAGCGTCGCGATCGCCAGCGCGTAGCTCTCCGCCGCGTTGTAGGAATAGATCGCGTCGTAGTTGCGGAACACCATGAAGGCCGGGCCTTTCGCCCCGGTCGGAACGATGACCGCCGCGCGCGTGTCACCGCTCGGCAGCGCTCCGCCGTCCAGGCGGGTGACGCCGCGTGCGGTCCAGTCGGCCACGGTCTTGCGGTTCGTGCGCCCGGCCTGCGCGGTGTCGAAGCCGGTCGGCAGGCTGATTTCATGCCCCCAGGGCTGCCCGGTGCGCCAACCGGACTGCTTGAGATAGTTCGCCGTCGAGGCCAGCGCGTCGGGAATGCTGTCGACCAGATCGCGGCGGCCATCGCCGTCGAAATCGACCGCGATGCGCGCATAGGTGCTCGGCATGAACTGCGTATGCCCGAATGCCCCGGCCCACGACCCGGTGGTGTCAGGATCGCGCAGGTCCCCGTCGTGCATCAGCTTGAGCAGCGCGAGGAACTCGCCGCGGAAGAACGGCTGGCGACGGCCATTGCAGGCCAGGGTCGCCAGCGACACGCGCAGCGGCCGCTTACCGGAGATGCGCCCGTAATCGCTCTCGACGCCCCACACCGCGACCACGGTCTCGGCGTCCACACCGTACCGCGCGGCAACGCGGTCGAGCAGTGGGCGGTGCTCGGCCAGCTTCGCGCGGCCGTCGGCGACGCGCTCATCGTCGACGAGGCCGGCGAGGTAGTCCCACAGCGGTGTGGTGAACTCGGGCTGCGAGTCGAGCAGGGGCAGCACCGACATGTCCGGCGTCACGTCGGCGAGCCGGTCGAATGCGGCCGCCGGGATGCCGGCCTTGGCGGCGTCGGCGCGAATGCCTGCCATGCAGCGCGCGAAGGCGGCGGTATCGACCGGGGGCGCGGGAGTCTGCGCGGCGGCGCTGCCGGTGGACAGCAACAGGCCTGCCAAGGCCACGGAGCGGAAACGAAGCGACATGCGAAAGTCCAGCGCGGAGCGGGACCACCACTGTGCACGAGCGCGCGTCTCGCTTGCGTCCCCGCAGCGCGGCGGTTTCACCGGAGGCTCAGCTGAGGTCGCCGTCGACATAAAACCAGCGGCCGTCCTCGCGTACGAAGCGGCTGCGCTCGCGCATACGCACCACGCTGCCACCGCCAACGCGGTAGCGGGCGACGAACTCGACTTCCGCGTGCGCGGCGTCGACGACATCGTGGGCCTTGACGTCGAGCCCCAGCCAGACGGGCTGCGGCGCCTCGAAGTCGATTGCATCCGGACGCGTCGACGCGTGCCAGCTGGCGCGCAGGTAGTCAGCGTCGCCGCGCACATAGGCGACGTAGCGCGAGCGCATCAGCGCTTCTGCGTCCGCCGCTGGCGCGCCGGCATGCAGAGGGCCGCAGCAGGCCGCATAGGCACGGCCTCGGCCGCAGGGACAGGGTTCGACGACAGGGGCGGGTTTCGACATGGCGCCAGTGTGCGGGCGGAGACGCCAACCGCCAACCGCGCGCCCGCTATACCCAGCCGCGCGTGGCGAGCGACACCGCGGCGCCATCGCCAACGACGAAATGGTCGAGCAACCGCACATCGACCAGGGCCAGTGCCTGCTTGAGCTGCGCGGTGACCGCGCGATCGGCGGCGCTGGGTTCGCGGCTGCCACTGGGGTGGTTGTGACCGACGATCACCGCGGCGGCATTGTGCGCCAGCGCGCGCCGTACCACTTCGCGGGGGTGGACCTCGGCGCCGTCGATCGTGCCGCGGAACAGTTCCTCGAAGGCAAGCGCGCGGTGCCGCGTGTCGACGAACAGGGCCGCGAACACTTCGTGTGTATAGCCCCGCAGGCGCTGGGAGAAATAGCGGCCGGCCGCTGCCGGATCGGTCATCGCTTCGCCGCGCGCCAGCTCCGCCGCGAGCACCCGGTTGCCGAGCTCCAGCGCGGCCGACAGCGCGCAGGCGCGAGCAGGGCCCAGGCCGGGCAGGGCAGCCAGGCCCTTCGCGCCCCGCTCGACCAGCGCGCGCAGGGGGCCGTGCGCCGCCAGCAGCTGGCGTGCGGTCGTCACCGCGTCCTGGCCGCGCAGGCCGGAGCCGAGGAAGATCGCCAGCAGTTCGGCATCCGACAGTGCGGTCGCGCCCTGGCCCAGCAGCTTCTCGCGCGGTCGTTCGGTCGCCGGCCATTCGCGGATGTGCATATGCGTTCCATTCGGGAGCGCCGGTGCGGGCGGCATGCGCAAGGGGAGAGCGACGCGCCGCCCGGACCGGCGAAGACCCCATTCCAGCGCGCACCCGCTGCGCCTGCAGCCGGCTGGGGCGGATGCTTCGGGTAAGCTGTCTGCCGGTTTTCCGGTAGGACTTCGCCGACGATGGGCGCCGCTTCGACCCCGCTGCTCGGGCAGCGCATCCTGCTGTGTGTCTGTGGCGGCATCGCCGCCTACAAGGCCGTCGATCTGGTCCGTCGGCTGCGCGACGCCGGCGCCGAGGTGCGCGTCGCCATGACCGAGAGCGCGCAGCAGTTCGTCTCCGCGACGACATTCCAGGCGGTGTCCCACCACATCGTGCGCACCACGCTGTGGGACCCGGGCGCCGAAGCCGCGATGGGCCACATCGAACTCGCGCGCTGGGCGAGCCGCGTGGTCGTGGCGCCGGCGACGGCCAACACCCTGGCCAAGCTTGCGCATGGCTTTGCCGACAACCTCGTGACCACGCTGTGCCTGGCGACGACGGCGCCGCTGACCGTGTGCCCGGCGATGAACCACCGCATGTGGCTGCATCCGGCCACCCAGGCCAATATCGAAACGCTGCGCTCGCGCGGTGTGCAGGTGATCGGCCCCGAGGACGGGCCGCTGGCCGAAGGCGAGTCGGGTCCGGGCCGGCTGGCCGAGCCGCAGGCCATCGTCTCCGCGCTGCCCCTATGAGGGGCGCCCTCGTCGGCCGCCGGGTGCTGGTCACCGCCGGTCCGACCTACGAGGATCTCGATCCGGTGCGGTTCCTCGGCAACCGCAGCAGCGGCAAGATGGGATTCGCGATTGCCGCGTCGGCTGCACGCGCCGGCGCCGAGGTGGTGCTGATTGCCGGTCCGGTGCAATTGCCGACGCCCGATGGCGTGCGCCGCGTCGACGTGCGCTCGGCCGCGCAGATGCACGCTGCGGTGTTCGATGCGCTGCCGGCCGATGTCTACATCGGCGCCGCCGCGGTCGCCGACTTCACCCCGGCGCAGGTCGCGCCCTCGAAGATCAAGAAGCGGCCAGGCGAAGACGGCCTGAGCCTGCAGCTGGTCCGCACCCGCGACATCCTCGCCGATGTCGCCGCTTCCACGCCGCGCCCGACCCTCGTCGTCGGATTCGCCGCCGAGACCGACGACGTCGAAGCCAACGCGCGGGCCAAGCTGCTCGCCAAGCGCGTCGATCTGATTGCCGCGAACCGGGTCGGGGTGGCCGGCAGCGGTTTTGAAAGCGACGACAACACGCTGCGGGTGCACGACCTCGCAGGCCAGGTCCAGCTGGGCCCGGCTTCCAAGGCCGAGATTGCCGACCGTCTGGTCGCAATGCTCGCCGACCGACTCATGAAGGAAGTCCGATGAACTGTGTCCTCGACGTGCGCGTGCTCGACGCACGCTTCGGCCAGCAATGGCCGCTGCCGGCCTACGCGACCGACGGCAGCGCGGGCCTCGACCTGCGCGCCGCGCTCGACGAACCCCTGGACCTGCTGCCCGGTGACGCCGCGCTGGTGCCGTCGGGACTCGCCATCCACATCGGCGACCCGGGGCTGTGCGCCGTGGTGTTGCCGCGCTCGGGCCTGGGCCACAAGCACGGCATCGTGCTCGGAAACGGCACCGGCCTGATCGACGCCGATTACCAGGGGCCGCTGATGATCAGCGTCTGGCACCGGGGCAAGGACGCTTTCACCATCGAGCCGGGCGACCGGATCGCGCAGCTGGTGATACTGCCGGTCGTGCGGGCCACCCTGAATGTGGTGGATACTTTCGTCGAAACCGCGCGGGGGTCCGGGGGATTCGGGCATTCTGGCGTGCGCTGACGGGGAGGTCACATGAGCGATAAGGAACCGCGACAGACGGCGGTGGTACTGGCGCAGCTGCGCCAGGCCGCGCCGTTGCTGGCGGTGTTGTTGGCATTGCTGGCCGGCTGGGCGGCGTGGGTGGGCTGGCAGCAGCTGCGTGGAGAACAGCGTCTCGCCGCCGCCGAGCAGGGACGCGACGCCGCCGTGGCCGCGACGACGCAATCGCTCGGCGCCGAACTCGCCCGTCTGGAGGCACGCCTGGCCGAGCCCGCGGTGCAGGGCGCGCTGGGGTCGGGCGATCTCGAAGCCGCGGGCGCCGCGCTCGCCGCCGGCTGGCCGCAACTGATCGCGGCGGAAATCGTCCCCGGCGATCTGAAGGGCGCGTACGCCGCGCTGGACGAGGGCGGCTTCGGTCGCCTGTCCTCGCTCGAAGCGGCCTTGGTCGCGGGCCGCCCGGCGCTGACCGTGGCCTCGATCGACGGCAGGCCGCAACTGCTGGTGACCGCACCGGCCGAAACGGACGGCCGGCTCGTCGGCGTGGCGCTGGCTCAGCTGCCGTTGGCGCGGGCGACCGCCGGGCTCGAGGGCGCGCCGCTGGATCCGGCCACCTATCTCGCGCTGCGCCAGGGCAACCACACCCTCCTTGCGCGCGGCGACGAAAGTCTGGCGAACGTGGCTGCACGCATGGCCCAACCCGTTCCCGGCACGCCGCTGCGTATCGCCGCGGCCGTGCCACGTGTCGGCGCCGCGCCGCTGGGCCTGGGCGCGATTCCGCTGCTCGCCGCTGCCGGCCTGCTGGCACTGCTCGCGGTGCTGGCCTTGCGCCTGCCGCGCGGCAGCGGAGTGGTCGTCCGGTCCGACGACACCACGCCCACCCTGGCCGAATCGCTGCTCAGCGCGCCGCCCGAAGCGGCCGAGGGCGATGCGCCGACGCCGCTGCCGGTGCGCGAGGAGGTGCCGAGAAAGAAGACCGCCGCATCGTCGGTCGTGCTCGACCCTTCGATCTTCCGCGCCTACGACATTCGCGGAATCGTCGGCACGACGCTCGATGCGGGCGTGGCCGAACTCGTCGGCCAGGCGGTGGGTTCGCTGATGCGCGAACAGGACCTGACCGACATCGTCGTCGGGCGCGATGGTCGCCTGTCGGGGCCGGAGCTTGTGGCAGGCCTCGTCGCCGGGCTGCGCAAGGCGGGCCGCAACGTGATCGACATCGGCATGGCGCCGACACCGGTGGTGTACTTCGGTGCCTATCACCTGCGCACCGGCTGCTGCATCTCGGTGACCGGCAGCCACAATCCGGCCGACTACAACGGGTTCAAGATCGTCGTCGGCGGCGAGACGCTGTCGGGCGAAGCAATCACCGACCTGCATGCGCGGGTGGCCGAGGACCGTCTGTACACGGCGCCGCAGCCGGGCGCCGTATCGGAGCGCGACATCGGCGACGACTACGTGCGCCGGATTGCCGACGACATCCAGATCGCCCGGCCGCTGAAGGTCGTCGTCGATGCCGGCAATGGCGTGGCCGGCGAACTGGGGCCGCGCGTGCTCGAGGCGATCGGCGCGGAAGTGGTGCCGCTGTACTGCGAGATCGACGGCACCTTTCCCCACCATCATCCCGATCCGAGCGAGCCGCAGAACCTGGTCGATCTGGCCAGCACCGTGCAGCGGTTCGATGCCGACCTCGGCATCGCCTTCGACGGCGATGGCGACCGTCTGGGCGTGGTGACCAGGGACGGCGAATCCATCTTCGCCGACCGTCTGTTGATGCTTTTCGCTGCCGACGTGCTGGAGCGCAATCCGGGCGCGATGATCGTCTTCGACGTGAAGTGCACCGGCCGCCTGCCCGGCCACGTGCTGCGCCACGGCGGCAGCCCGCTGATGTGGAAGACCGGCCATTCGCTGATCAAGGCCAAGATGCGCGAGACCGGCGCCGAACTGGCCGGCGAGATGAGCGGGCACTTCTTCTTCGCCGAGCGCTGGTACGGCTTCGACGACGGTATCTACGCCGCTGCGCGACTGCTCGAGATCCTCGCGCTCGACGACGATCCTTCGGCCGTGCTCAAGGCCTTGCCGAGCGGCGTGTCGACGCCGGAGATCAAGGTGCCGGCGCCCAATGGCGATCCCCACGCCTTCATCGCGCGGGTGCAGGCCGAGTCCGCTTTCGACGGCGCGCGCCTGTCGACGATCGATGGGGTACGTGCCGACTGGCCGGACGGCTGGGGCCTGGTCCGTGCGTCGAATACCACGCCGGTGCTGGTCCTGCGGTTCGACGCCGACAGCCGCGAGGCGTTGCTGCGAATCCAGCAGACCTTCCGCGGGCAGTTGCTGGCGATCGATCCGGATCTGGAATTGCCGTTCTGAGAGCGGCTTTCCGGGGCCAGCGGCCGACCGCCTGACGTCTCTGCTGCTGGGGCGCCATCAGCGCACGTCGACGAAGCGGGGCGCCCGTGCGGAAGCCCCGGGGTGTGCGCCGACGCTTCGCAGGTGCGCCGCTGGAGCCGCAGGTGCGACACGTCGGCTTGCAAGGGCACGGACGGGCGCCGGCCGCGGGAGCGGCCCCCGGAAGAGGCGCGATAGGCGGCGGCCGGCAGCAGCGCAAAATGGTTACTGCCTTCCCGGATCTGCGCTTCGACAGGGCGGTGCCCGCGCAAACTGCAGCCCATCGTCTCCCGCCCCACGCAGCGAAGCGCCGGGTCCGCCCTGACCCGGTCGTCCCGGGCCGTCCTGCCTTCCGACAGAGGACCAGGCGCCGCGCCGACCGTCCATCGCGACGTCCTGCCATAGGCGCGACGCTACTGTGCATCGCAGTCTGGCCGTCCTCGTCCGAGCAAGCCGGCAGATGCGACGCCACCATCGCTCCCGCGCCCACGTGGCACTGACGGTCCTGTTGTGGCTGGTCTCGATACCACTGCAGGCAGCTGCGCCATCGCCGCCCGCGCTGATGCTCGCCCGGGACCTCGGCACCACGCAGATCGACGTGCCGGCGTACTACGTCAGCGAAAAGCTCGACGGCGTGCGTGCGCGCTGGGATGGCCGGGCGCTGTGGACGCGCGCTGGCCACCGCATCGCCACGCCGCCGGCATTCGTCGCGGGTTGGCCGGATACGCCGATGGATGGCGAGTTGTGGATCGCGCGCGGCCGCTTCGATGTCGTCAGCGGGATTGCACGGAGCTCCCGGCCCGATCCCGCGGCCTGGGAGGCAGTGCGCTTCATGGTGTTCGACCTGCCGGCGCAGGCGGGCCCGTTCTCGGAACGCGTGGTGGCGATGCGCGCCCTGGTCGCGCAGACGGCACGCCCGCAGCTGCGGGCGGTCGAACAGACCCGGATGACGACACGCGCCGCGCTCGACGCACGCCTCGCGCAGGTCGTCGCCGCCGGCGGCGAAGGACTGATGCTGCACCACGCCGACGCACATTACGGCGTCGGGCGCAGCGCCGCCCTGCTCAAACTCAAACCGCATGACGACGCCGAAGCACGCGTGGTCGCGCACACGCCCGGCAAGGGCAAGTACGCGGGCGTGCTCGGTGCGCTGGTGGTCGAGCATCACGATGGGCGTCGCTTCCGGATCGGCACCGGTTTCACCGACGCCCAGCGCGCCAACCCGCCGCCGCCCGGCAGCTGGGTGACCTATCGCTACAACGGCCTCACCTCGACCGGCCTGCCGCGCTTCGCACGCTTCATGCGCACCCGCGACGAGATGCCTCCCTAGGAATCGCTGATTCGTCCCGGATACACCGGCCCCGCTTCCTGCGCACGCCCCTCCCCAAGGCCGATGCGAAAGTGAGGGTCACCCGGCTGAAGGCAACGGCGGCAGGATTTTCCAGCCACGCGGCCCGCTCTCCGATTCAGTCGGTCCGCGGCGTCGAGCCAGCAAGCTCCGTAAGCGGGGACGCGCGGCTCACGCGCCCTCAATGGGGTTCCCCGCGCGGAGGAAGAAGGCGTGCGGCGACTCCGCTGGAGATGCGCGGGCGCTGGGCCCTCTTCCAGTGAGGGCGCGCCTGTCGCCCGCTCCGTCCAAGCCGCCCGCGACCTTCGCGGGCACCGAACCCGGCACAGAAAAAAGGCCCGCCATCAAGGCGGGCCTTCTCTCACTTCAAACAGCCGATCTCACGGCAGCCGCTCGTCATCCCGGCGACGCTCGAGATAGCCCTTGGCCCAGCGGTCCGCCACGCGTCCCGCAGCTTCGCGTCCGCCCAGGCCGAAGGCCAGCGCGGTGGCCACCGCGACCGCGCCCAGCACCAGGCCGAAGGCGAGATTGACGATGTCGTCGGCAATGCCCATCGCGCGCAGGCCCATCGCGATCACCAGGCCGAGAATCGCGATACGGGCGATCCGCGAGAGGCCCGGGCCACCGACGGGATTCGCGCGCTGGATCGCACGCGCGGCAAGGTCGGCCAGCCAGTAACCGACGACCAGGATCACGGCGCCCAGCAGGATGTCGCCGCCAAAGACGATGAAGGTCGCCAGCAGGTCGCGCACGCCGACGAAGCCCAGCCGGTGCGCCGCCTCGACGGTGGCGAAGAGCATGATGAAGAACAGCGCCACGCGGCCCACGAACGCGGACAGTCCGCCGGCCCGGGACGCAGTCGTCAACGGCGCGCCGCTGGTCGGATCGACCAGCGTGCCAGGCGCGGGCGCGGACGTGCCCGCGGCGGCGACCGGATCCGCCGACTGCAGCGCGGTGTCCAGGGGCGATGGCGTGCGCGGCGTCGGGCTGAACAGATGAACCAGGCCCAGGCGTTCCGGCACACTGTCGAAGCCAAGGTTCTCGAGCAGACGCGCCAGCAGCCCCGAGACGAACCGCCCCAGGTACCAGGCGACGATCAGGATCAGCGCCGCGGCCAGGATGTTCGGAATCGCGCTCAGGAAGATGCCGAGCATCTCGCTGGCCGGCTCGGAGATCGCGCGGATCGCCAGCGCATCAAGCGCGGCGATCAGCGTCGGCACGATCACCAGGATGAAGGCGAGCGTGCCACCGAGTTGCGACAGCTTCATTCCTTCGGTGACGCCGTCTCGATTGCCGAAGCGGTCGATGCCGGTCGCTGCCAGCAGGTTGGTGACCAGGCCACGCAGCACCTTGGCCACCAGCCAGCCAACCAGGCCGATGACGACGGCGGCGAAGATGTTCGGCAGCATCGCGGTGACCTGCTCGGTCATCCCCGCGAGCGGAACCATCAGGCCTTCGATGCGCAGCGCACCGACGATCGCGGGCAGGAACAGCAGCAGTACCAGCCAGTAGACGACATCGCCGAGCACGGCCGAAATCGGCTTGACGCCGGCCGAGGCCGACAGCCGCTCGTCCCAGCGTCCCGCTGCCATCAGCCGGTTGATCGCGGCGCGCAGGACGGTTGCCAGCAGCCAGGCCACCAGCGCGAGCACGCCGGCGAGGATGATCCGCGGCAGGTACAGCATGACCTCGGTGGTCAGCGCCGAGAACGGTCCGTACAGCCCGTCGAAGCGCAGCACGTTGAAGACGCCGACCAGGGTGAGGAGGATCACGAACCAGAACCCGATCGACGCCGCCACCTTGACGATGTCGAGCTGCGCGGCGGTCTGGCTGTTGAGGCGTTCGTTGACCCGCAGCCTTGTCAGCCCGGTGCGGATCAGGCCGCGCACGAACAGCGCCACGATCAGCCCGAGGATCAGCACCAGGACGGCGCCCAGCACTGCCGGCAGGTAGTGGCCAAGGCTCAGTTCGAGTTGCCGGGCAAGTGTGTTGGGGGGCATGGAACAGTCTCCTCGCGGGGACGCGGCGAGCGCCGCGCCGATCGATGGATGGTCGGCCGCGTCAGATGCGCGGTCGAGGACGGATCAGCATCGGAGATGGGAAGTCGCGTCGCGGGAACCGGCTGATGCGTGACGCCTCGCGTGCGAGGTCGAACTCCGTGCCGCGCACAGTGTGGCCGCGCCCGGTGTGGGCTCGGGGTGAACACAGGCTGTGCAGGGCGGAGGCCTGGGCCGTGGACTGCGATCGTCGTCCGGCCCGTCTGCAGTCACTTGGGGATGCGGGTCCAGCCAGCGCGGCGTCGCCGCGCTCGGTGTCAGCAGGCGCGTTCCTTCGCGAACGGATTGAGGCGACGCACCCAGCTGTCGCCGCAATCGATGTCGACAGGTGCAGGCTCCACCGGCTTTGCGGGCGCAGACGCGGCCGCACGTGCGCGTTCGAACCCGGCGATCTTCTCGCGGATCTGCGGCATCGCCGCAAGCGCCGCGCGTTCGCCCTGGAGGATCGCCGCATTGCGCTGTTCGAAACTTGCCGGCCCGATGTCGCCGACCTGGGGACGGATCACCACGTCCGCGCGGGCCAGCTCCTGGCGGCCCAGGTTCTGACCCATGATCGCGATCGACTGGTTGACGATGCCGAGCATGCTGCCGGGCATCGTGCCGCTGGCCTTGCTGGAAATGTCGACCGCGATGACGAGATCCGCGCCGAGCTGCCTGGCTGCATCGACCGGCACCGGGCTGACCACGCCACCGTCGACGTAATGCCGGTCGCCGATCTTCACCGGCTCGAACACGCCCGGCACGCTGCTCGACGCGCGGACCGCCTGCCCGGTATTGCCGCGCACGAACACGATGCGGTCGCCGGTCTCCAGCCGCGTGGCGACGGCGGCAAAGGGGATGCGCATCCGGTCGAGCGTGCGGTTGCCGACCTCCTGGTTGACATAGTTCTGCAGGGCCACGCCCTGGACCAGACCGCCGGAGAACAAGCGCACGTCGCGGATGCTCGATTCGTCCAGCGCCACCGCGCGCTCCTGCATCTGGAACGGATCCATGCCGCTTGCATACAGCGCCCCCACGACGCTGCCGGCGCTGGTGCCGGCAACGACGTCGGCCTTGATGCCGTTCGCTTCGAGCATCTTGATCACGCCGATGTGGGCGAAGCCCTTGGCCGCGCCGCCACCGAGCGCGAGGCCGATGCGTACCGGCTGCGACCGCGGCGTCACCTGCGCCGGCGTTGCCGGCTGCACGGCGACTGGCGGGGTCGGGCGTATGTCGTCACGACCACATGCGGCGAGCACGAGCAGGGCGGCGGTGATCAGCGCGGTGCGCGCGTGGCGATGGGCGGTGCGAAAACGCATGTGATGGCGGGCCGTTGCGGGACGGGCCGAGGATACGCGCGCTGCGCCTGTCGGCGGCTGAAGCACGCGCGGACGCGCGGGAGTCAGCGGGCGCTGCCGAAACGCGTGCCGAAGAAGTCGCCGTCATTCCAGCGCGGCGCCGCTTCCGCATCGCCGACGATGCGGGCGAGCGCCGCGCTCATGCGCGCCATGCGCGCCGCGTCCGCGTACTGGATCGGCAGATCCACCTGGTCGCAGGGCTGGTGGTAGCAGTTGCGCAGGAACCAGGTCGCCGCGATCTTCGGATTCTGGCTGTCGTTGGCCGGGCTCACGCCGGCGTCGAGGTACAGCGCCGGAATGCCGGCGCGTATGAACGCGTACTGATCGCTACGGACGAACGCGACCTCTTCGGGGAAGGGGTCGGGCGACACATCGACACCGACCGCTTCCGCGGCCTGCGTCACCGCCGCCTGCAATGTGGAATGCTCGCTGCCGATGGCGATGATGTCGCGCGTCGGCGCGGTCAGGACCGGCATGTCGATATTGATGTTGGCGACCAGGCTGCCTGCCGCCGTCGGCGGATGCGCGACCAGCCACTGCGCGCCAAGCAGGCCGTGCTCCTCGGCGGTGAGCGCGGCGAACAGCGTACTGCGCCCCGGCGCGGCGTCAGCTTGCGCAAGCTCGCGCGCTGCCTCGATGAGGATCGCGACGCCAAGCGCGTTGTCGAGTGCGCCGTTGTAGATCGCATCGCCGTCGACCGGCGCGCCGTGCCCGAGATGGTCGAGATGCGCGGTGTGCACGATCGACTGCGCGGCCCGTGCCGGATCGCTGCCGGGCAACATGCCGAGCACGTTGCGTGATTCGATGTGGTCGATATGGCTGCGCGTGCGCAGGGTCATCGTGCCCGGCAGCGCGAAGGGCGCCAGGCGGCCGGCCCGCGCGGCATCGAACAGTTCTGCCGCGGTACGCGGGCCGTCGGCGAACACCAGGTCGGCCGCGGTCGCGGCGACGCGGGCGCCCGCGCGCAGCTGGGCAGGGGCATCGATCGGCCGGTCGTCGCCATCGCGCAGGCGCATCGCCGGTCGGCTCGCCTGCGCGACGCTGCGCGCCCAGGGCGAGCCGGCTTCGTCGTCGACGGTGTTGACCAGCACCAGACCTATCGCACCACGCGCGACGATCGCCTCGGTCTTGGTGCGCAGGCTGGCGTAATGCGCGAAGGGGTCGGGCTCGAAGCTGCGCGGCGCACCCCCGAACACGATCGCGATGCGGCCATCGAGATCCATGCCTGCGAAGTCGTCGTGGCCGAGTTCCGGCGCATGGATCGCCTGGCCAACGAACACCGCAGGCGCGGTGAGTTCGGTGGCACCGGCATTGAAGTTGGGCAGCGGCAGGAACTGGTCGCGCGCGCGCAGCGCGATCGTGCGGCCGTTGCGCGCCACCGACAGCGCGGCCGCATCCGGGTCCGCAGTGGCGCGTACCAGCGGGACACGCTGGAACCAGCCGCCCTCGTCGCCCGCGGGTTGCAACCCGATATCGGCGAAACGCTGCGCGACATGCTCGGCGGCGAGATCAAACCCGGGGGTGCCGGTTTCCCGTCCAGCCATGCGGTCGTCGGCAAGCGCGCGCACGTCCGCCTCGATCCGCTGCCCGGCCGGTGTGTCATTGACGACCACCGGTGCAGGCGGCATCGGTGCCCCCGGCGCGGTCTGCGCCTGCAATGCCGAATCCTCGCTACGTCCATCACAGGCCACCAGCATCAGTACGCAGGCAACGCTCAGCAGAGGACGGGTCATGCGGTGGCTCCGATGCGGGAGGGCGACGGTAGCATGCACCCGCGCCGGCACGCGCCGCCTCAGGCCGCAGCCCTGCCCACTTGCCCGCTGGCTCGTCGGACCCGACCGGGGTCGAAAGATCCGCGCATGCGCGGCTGAGATGCGGCCGGTGTCGAAGGACTGGCGTTCTGCGGGGGCGTCGATGCGCGGTCGTATCGGCGGATTGTCCGCGCCGCGCGCCTTCGATGACGGTGGGCAACCGCCGCGTGCTTGCGGCGCCGCTACGCGACTTGCAGGAAAACGTCCGCCGGCAAGGCACGGAACCAACCGGACGTTCGCTCCAGTGCGGCCTGCCGCAGGACGACCGGTGCCGCGGCGCCCGCGTCAGCGCCTGAAGCGGACGTAGGCGCGTTTGGCCAGATAGACGAGCTGGCCACCGATCCCGGCGTCCTGCGCCTTTCGTAGTGCGGTGTTCTCCGCGTAGAGCATGCGGATGTGCGCGTCGCGCTGGCTGACCAGTTCGCGCATCTCGGCCACGTCCGCGGCGTCGAGGACTGCACCTTCGACGAACCGCTCGGGCAGCTGCCGGTTGACGTAGTACGTCGTATGCCGCTCCGCGATCTCGTCCGCTGGCCGGTCCTTCGTATAGAAGTAGAGCGCGATGGACCGACGCGTCAGGCCCGCATGTTCGGGCGGCAACCGGATCCGGTCGAACCCGTGCCAGGAGCGTTCCGATGTCTCGAAGATGGCGCAGCGGTTGAAGGCCGGCGCGATGGAGACATCCGGACGCGGCGAGCCGTGCGGGTCGCGGAACAGTTCGAAATTGCCGCCCCACTGCGCGTCCCAGACGGGGTTGAGATAGATGATCAGATTGAGCCGGCGATGCCAGCGTTCGCTCGGATGGAAGTTGAAATCCACATGGGGATCCAGGCTCATGCCGTCACGGTTTTCGTGCGTGCCGCCGCCCAGATACCAGGGGTCGTAGATCAGCGATTCGATTCCGGTCAGTCGCGACAGCAGCTGCAGGAATTCCTGGCTCCGGATTGCATCGTCCAGCTCGCGGTAGGCCGGGCCCAGCTGTCGCACCTTGTCGGATGTGGACTTGCCGCCCGGCTGGCCATCGTCGCCGATGAAGTTGCCCTGCTCGAAACCCGGAAACTCGGCCAGCAGGCGCCTGGCGAAAGCCGGTGCGAAGAACTCGTCGATGACCGCGTGCGGAAACGGTTGGGCCGCCACGAAATCCGCACCGAGGCGATCGGCAGCCTCGAGAACGGGCGTGTTGATGATCGAGGTGCGAGGCGTTCCGTCCATGGGCCGTGCTGAAGTCGTCGAGGACCGGGAGTGTAGCCCAGCGCCAATCGCCGTCAGGACGTTCCGGGTGGCGCCGCTTACGGCAGCGCGCTCCCGTTGGAGGCATCGGTTACCCCCGACAGCTGACGGTGGGGAAGCATCCGCGTGGCCGAGGTTCGCGGACGCCCGAAGCCGCTCGTCCTCATAGATCCGGAAGCGATTGCTGCAGTGTCGCGTAGTCGCCCCAGGGATGGGCCTTGAGCCGCTTGAGCCGCGCCGGGGCATTGCGCAGGGTGAAGGCATCGCCAGACTTCACCCGCCCGAGCTCCTCCCAGCGCAGCGGCATCGACACCGGCGCGCCGGCGCGTGCCCGCAGCGAGAACGAGGCCACGCTGGTGGCACCGCGGCCGTTGCGCAGGTAGTCCACGAAGATGCGGTCCTTGCGGAATTTCTTTGTGGCTGTCGCCACGTACTTCAGCGGGTCCAGTTCCACCATGCCCTGTGCGAAGGCATGCGCGAACGGCTTGACCACGCTCCAGTCGGCGCCGGGCGACAGTGGCGCGACGACATGCAGGCCCTTGCCTCCCGTCGTGCGCACGAACGACTCCAGCCCCAGCTGCTTGAGCAGCTCACGGACATGTCGCGCGGCGGCGACGATGTCGGGCCAGCTGACGCCTTCACCCGGATCGAGATCGAACACGATGCGGTCGGCGATGTCGGGCGCATCCGCATGCGCCCCCCAGGGGTGGAACTCCAGCGCATTGAACTGCACCAGCTCGAGCGCGGCGGCGGCATCGTTGACGACGAGGTAGTCACCGCTGCCCGACTCCTCCTTGAGCCGCACCGTCTCGACCAGGGTCATGCCCGCGGTGTGGTGCTTCTGGAAGAAGCAGGCACTGGCGATGCCGCCCGGGCAGCGGATCACCGACAGGGGACGGCCGGCGATCTCGGGCAGCAACCAGGGCATCGCCGCGGTGTAGTAGTCGGCGACATCGCGCTTGGTCAGCGTGTCGCCGGGAAACAGCACCTTCTCGGGACTCGACAGGGTGGGCGGCGTGCGCGGCGCGTCCGAATTGGTGGCTGACCTGGTGCTTGCGGCCCGCCCGGTCCTGGCGGTCGCAGCGCGTTTCGGCGCCGAGGCCGTGGCGGGCTTCGCGGTTTTGGCTGCGGCGCGCTTGCGCGGCGTCGGGGTCGCTGTCGGACTCGCCATCGTGTCGTCTCCATTGCGGTCGCTGTCATGCAGATCGTCCACGGACTTGTCGGGGCGCACCGCCTTGAGCGATGGCTGGCGCAGAAGCCCATGCCCGCCGGTGCCGCGCGAGAAGACCTCGACGACGAATCTCGGCGCAAACCATTTCGCCGCACGCAGGTCGGTGTCGTTGGGTGGCACGAAGACCGTGGGCACGTCGCGTCCAGCGCGGCCGATCCTCGGGGTCAGCTCGGTCAGCAGCGCATCGCTGAAGCCCGAGCCCACGCGGCCCGCATAGCGCCAGCCGTGCTCGGGATCGGGCCGGGCCAGCAGCAGCGAACCGAAACCGTTGCGGCTGCCCTTGGGCGGTGTATAACCGACGACCGCGTATTCGTCGCTGGCCAGCTCCTTGGTCTTGCGCCAGTCGTCGCCGCGGCCGGGGCGATAGGGGCGGTCGCCGCGCTTGGAGATGATGCCTTCGAAGCCCGATTCCGAGGCCAGTTCCACCGCGGTCTCGGCCGCGCCTTCGATGTGCGCGCTGTAGGCCAGGTGCGCCGGCGGCTTCTCGCCGAGAATGCGCTGCAGCAGCGCCTTGCGCGCGAACAGCGGCGCATCGGAGATGTCGACGCCGTCGACATGCAGCAGGTCGAACAGCACCAGCGCCAAGGCGCCCTGGCGCTCGCCCGAGAGCGTGCCCTGCAGCAGGTTGAAGTCTTCGCGGCTGCCGCGCCCGGCAATGAGCTCGCCATCGAACGCGGCCGATTTCAGGCCCAGCCGCGCCACCGCGGCGGTGATCTCGGGGACCTTGCCGGTCCATTCGATCGCATTGCGCGACCACAGCCGCACCTTGCCGCGGGCCACGGTGGCCAGCAGGCGGTAACCGTCCCACTTGAGTTCGTGCAGCCAGGCCTCGCCCTGCGGCGCGGCGTCGCCGAGCTTGGCGAGCTGCGGGGCGAAGGGACCGTCCGGCGCCGCGCCGCGCCTGGCACCGTCGAGCCTGCCCGCGGCGGCCGCCCAGTCATCGCTGCGCTTGGCTGGCGCCTCGACCTCGCGCTCCTTGCGCTTGCGCGCCTTGCCGGTGCCGGCGCGTTTCGCATCCTCGGCTGGCGGCGGGGGGATATCGGCCAGAAGATCGTCTGCCTCGAGCGCGCCGGCGAACTCGTCGCGGTCCTTGAACAGCAGCCATTGCGGCTGACGCGCCGGCTTGTGGGATCGCACCAGATGCCATCGACCCTTGAGCTTGCGACCGAAGAGTTCGAAACGCAGATGGCCCTTGGCCAGCCCTTCCTCCGGGTCGCCGTCGGCAGCCCACACCCCGGTGTCGAAGCGGGCGACATGGCCACCGCCGTATTCTCCTTTGGGGATCTCGCCTTCGAAGCCCGCGTAATCGAGCGGGTGGTCTTCGACCTCGACCGCCATGCGCTTGACGGCCGGATCGTAGCTGGGCCCCTTGGGCACCGCCCAGCTCTTGAGCGCATCGCCGATCTGCAGACGGAAATCGTAATGGCGGCGGCTGGCATGGTGCAGCTGGACGACGAAGATCGCACGCTGGCCACGCGGCGCGGGCTTGCCCGGCTCGGGCTCGCGGGTCGTATCGAAGCGCCGCTTGCGCCGGTATTCGGTCAGCGACACGTCACGAGGCCTTGCGTACGGCCTTCTTCGCCGCCGGGGACGCGGTCTTCTTGGCGGCCTTCTTCGCGGTCTTCTTGGCGGCGGTCTTGGCGGTCTTCTTGACCGGCGTCGTGGCTTCGGCCTTGGCCGGCGTGCGGCGGTTCTCGCCGAGGCTCTTCTGCAGCAGAGCGACGAAGTCCACAACGTTGGTCGCCGCGTCCTCCCGGTGCGGCGATTCCTCGGTCACCTTCGCCGTCGCGCCCTTGGCCTCGATACGCTGTTTGATGATCTCCGACAGGCGTTCGCGGAACTCGTCGTGATAGGCATCGGGCGCCCATTCGGCCGACATCGACTCGATCAGTTGGGCGGCCATGTCGAATTCCTTGTCGGCGATCCGATAGCTCGACGCCGAGCCCTCGGGCAGTTTGTAGTCGTTGGGGTCGACGAGTTCCTGCGGGTAGCGCAACAGCATCAGGATCAGGGCATCGCCCTCCGGCATCACCGCGCACAGGTATTCACGGGTGCGGATGACCACGCGGGCCACGCCGACCTTGCCCGTCTTCTTGAGCGTCTCGCGCAACAGCACGTAGCCCTTCTCGGCCTTCTTGCCTGGCACCAGCACATACGGCTTCTCGTAGAAGCGCACGCCGATACTGCCGGCGTCGACGAAGGCTTCGACATCGACCGACTCGTGCGATTCGGGCGCCGCCGAGGCGATGTCTTCCTTCTCGATGACGACATAGCTGCCCTTGTCATACTCGAAGGCCTTGACGATCTCCTTCCATGGCACTTCCTCGCCGGTGTCGGCGTTGACCCGCTCGAAGCGGATCGGCTTCTTGTCGCGTGAATCCAGCATCCGGAAGCTCAGGTCGGTTCTGCGCTCCCCGGACATCAGCGAGACCGGGATGTTGAGCAGGCCGAAGGACAGCGAGCCGGACCAGATGGGACGCGCCATGACGGCCTCCATTGCGGTGCCCGGCGGGGCGCCGGGCGGGATGGCGGAGGCTTGCACCGGTCCCGTGCAACCGGCGTCAAGCGCCAGCGGGTTTCACGCCGTCTCGTCATGCCCCGGATCAACGTGGCGGCATGAGCCAGAACCCCACCAGCACGCCGCGGACGCCAGCGGCCCCCGAGCACGACACGTCCAAGGGCCATCGCGAGGACAACCAGGACGAGGCCCTGGAAGAGACGTTCCCGGCCAGCGATCCGGTCTCGCCCTTCGTGCCTGCCGGGGACCCGCCGCCGCCCGAGCCGGAGCCGCCGCAGCGGACCGACTGATCGGTGACGGATCGCCGGGCCCGATCCGTCCCTGGAGCGGCCTTCGGACGCGCAGCCTATAATCCTCCGCTGTAACCGGTTACACGGATGGAAGGATGCGCCTAGACGACCGCCTCGAGGCCCTGCTCGCGCAGATGACGCTCGAGGAGAAGATCGGCCAGCTCGGTATCTTCGCCGACATGCTGAGGCCCTTCGCCGCTGACGTGAATCCCGACATGAACGAGCGCGATGCGGACGAGCTGCGCGCCCAGATCCGTGCCGGGCGCGTCGGGGCCGTGTTCAACGGCGTCGGAGCGCGTCAGGGATACGCATCGCAACGTATCGCGGTGGAGGAAAGCCGGCTCGGGATCCCGCTGCTGATGGGCGCCGACGTGATCCATGGCATGCGCACGGTGTTTCCGATTCCACTGGGCGAGGCCGCCAGCTTCGAGCCGGCGCTTGCGCAGCGCACCGCCCGCGCGGCGGCGATCGAAGCGACCGCATGCGGCCTGCACTGGACATTCGCACCCACCCTCGACATCGCGCGTGATCAACGCTGGGGCCGCGTGGCCGAGGCTGCCGGCGAGGACGTGGTGCTGGCGAACGCATTCGCTGCCGCGCGCGTGCGCGGTTTCCAGGGCGACGATCTGACCGCGCACGACTCCCTGCTCGCCACGCCGAAGCATTTCGTCGGCTACGGCGCGGTGATGGGGGGGCTCGACTACAACAGTGTCGAGATCTCCGAAGGCACGCTGCGCGACGTGCACCTGCCCCCGTTCAAGGCCGCGCTCGATGCCGGCGCGATGACGGTGATGAGCGCCTTCAACGACATCAACGGGGTGCCGGCCTCGGCGCACGATGGCCTGCTGACCGACCTGCTGCGCGGCGAATGGGGCTTCAAGGGCTTCGTGGTCTCCGACTACACCGCCGACTTCGAGCTCGTCGCGCATGGCTTCGCCGCCGACGATCGCGAGGCGACCAGGCTCTCGTTCACGGCGGGCGTCGACATGAGCATGCAGAGCGGTCTCTATGCCACGCACCTGCCGGAGCTGGTGGCCCGCGGCGAGGTGTCGATGTCCGCGATCGACCGCGGCGTGCGGCGCGTGCTTGCCGTCAAGCAGGCGATCGGCCTGTTCGACGATCCCTACCGCTCGCTGGATCCGCAGGCCGAGGCTGCGCTCGACCCGCAGGCGCTGCATTTCGACCTCGCCCGCGACGCCGCGCGCCGGTCGATCGTGCTGCTGAAGAACGAGGGCGAGCTGCTGCCGCTGAAGAAGTCCGGCCAGCGGATCGCGTTGATCGGCCCGTATGCCCGGGACCGCGACAACCTCGAGGGCTGCTGGACGCTGTTCGGCGACAAGACGCTGTACGTCAACCTCGAAGACGGGCTGCGCGCGGCGCTCGACGACGGCGATGCACTGACGGTCGTCGATGGCAGCGCCATGGAAGAGGCGATCGACGGTGGCATCGAAGCGGCGGTGGAAGCCGCGCGCGAGGCCGATGTCGTGCTGCTGGCGATCGGCGAGCCGCAGGGCTACAGCGGCGAGGCACAGTCGCGCACGCAGATCATCGTGCCGCCCGCGCAGCAGGCGCTGGCCGAGGCTGTCGCCGCGACCGGCACGTCGATGGTCGTGCTGCTGCGCCATGGCCGCGCGCTGGCATTGCAGGGCGCGGTGCGCGATGCGCAGGCGATTGTCGCGACCTGGTTCCTGGGCACCGCCACCGGTCCCGCGATTGCCGATGTGCTGCTGGGCGACTACAACCCGTCCGCACGTCTGCCGGTCAGTTTTCCGCGCGACTCCGGCCAGCAGCCGCTGTACTACAACCGGCAACGCACCGGCCGCCCGGAACTGCCGGAGATGACTGAGTTCAAGAGCCGCTGGCGCGAGATGCCGCACAGCCCGCTGTATCCATTCGGTCATGGCCTGTCGTACACGCGCTTCGTCTATGGCGACGTCGAACTGTCGTCCGACACGCTCGACTGGGACGGCACGCTGACGGCGTCGGTGACGCTGCGCAACGACGGCGACCGCGCCGGCGAGGAGGTCGTGCAGCTCTACATCCACGACCGTGTCGCCAGCCGCGTGCGGCCGATCCGCGAGCTCAAGGATTTCCGCAAGGTCGCCCTCGAGCCCGGCGCGCACGCCACGGTCTCGTTCACGCTGCGGCGCGACCAGCTCGCCTTCACCACCCGCAGTGGCGCGTTCTCCGCCGAGCCGGGCCTGTTCGACGTCTGGATCGCCCCGAGCTCGGAGACGGGTATGGCGGCGCAGTTCACCCTGATCCGTTGATTTGCTGCCACGGGCGCGCGCGCCGGCGCGCGCGTGGAGGTGGTCGAGCGGTGGGGCGGCGCCGGCGGCCGTCAGCGCTCCGAGTGGCCGGGATCTTCCCGGTCGCGTCGCGAGAACAGGTCGGGGCGGATGAGTTCGATGAACGCCCGCGCCTGCGGTGAAAGCACCTTGCCCTTGCGCACGACCACGCCATAGCTGCGTGGCGGGAACCATTCCGCGACCGGGCGCGTCGCCAGCCGCTCGGCGTCATCTGCGGCCAGGCAGATCGAACTGACGACCGAGATGCCCATGCCCATCGCCACGTACTGCTTGATCACTTCCCAGCCGCCGACCTCCAGCGCCACCGTGTAGGGCAGCCGAGCCTGCTGGAATACCTGATCGACGAGACGGTAGGTGACCTGGCGTTTCGGCGGCAGGATCAGGCCGTAGCGGGCGATCTCCTCGAGTGTCAGCCGCTTCGACCGCGCCAGGGCATGGTCGAGGGGCGTCACCAGGATCGGGTCGAACCGGTAGACAGGCGCGTAGCTGAGGTCACCCGGCACATCGACCATCGAACCGACAACGAGGTCGACGGCGTCGCTGCGCAGCAGGTCGGTGCCATCGGCGGTGATCGCATCCTGCAGCGACAGACGCACGTCGGGGTGCTGGCGGCGGAAGAGGTCGACGATACGCGGCAGCAGGTAGAGGATCGTCGAACTGTTGGCCGCCACCTTCAGCTCGCCCGCATCGAGCCCGCCGATCTCGCGCCTGAAGGCCGCCGGCAGGGCATCGAGCCCCTCCACCAGTGGCATGGCCAGCGCATACAGCGCTTCCCCCTCGCGGGTCGGGACCAGGCGCCGGCCGCTGCGCTCGAGCAGCTTGACGCCGAGTTCGCGCTCGAGCGCCTGCAACTGCAACGAGATTGCCGGCTGGCTGACATAGAGGGCTTCTGCGGCACGCGAAACTGAACCGAGCCGCGTGGTCTGGCAGAACGCGCGCAGCGGTTTCAGCCGATCGCCCTTGTACGGAAATCTCAGCGGCGGCAGTGACTTGGACGGCATCGCGGCATTCCTATAAGTCCAGCTAATGCTAAGCATTGCCATAACTGGATTGTCAAATAGCTGCGCCGGGCTGACCGTCGGACACCCCGCTCCGTCGAGCGCGACAAGGACCGCAGCCTGTGAATGCCGTCATCAAACCAGCCCCGTCCGACGATGTACCCCGCATCACCTTGCCCGCCGACACCGCGACGGACCTGCTCGATGCCCCGGCGCTGGCGTTCCTGGCCGAACTGCACCAGCGTTTCGAACCGCGCCGACGGGCCTTGCTCACGGCCCGGGGCGAGCGCCAGGCCGCATACGATGCCGGCGCGCTCCCGGACTTCCGCGTCGCCAGCCGGGCTATCCGCGAAACCGAATGGCGGGTGGCGCCGCTGCCGGCGGCCCTGCGCGACCGCCGCGTCGAGATCACCGGGCCGGTCGACCCGAAGATGGTCATCAACGCGCTGAACTCCGGCGCCAACTGCTACATGGCCGACTTCGAGGACTCGACTGCCCCCACCTGGCACAACCTGCTGACCGGACAGCGCGCACTGCGCGATGCCGTTGCCGGCACCCTGGAATTCAACGCGCCGGGCGGCAAGCGCTACACGCTCAGGCCCGAGGACCAGCGCGCCGTGCTGCTGGTGCGGCCCCGCGGCTGGCATCTCGACGAGAAGCACGTGTGCATCGGCGGCGGCCCGGGCGCAGGGTCACAGGCGCCGATGTCGGCCGCCCTGTTCGACGCGGGCCTGTTCGCGTTCCACAACGCCCATGCGCTGGCGGCGAAGGATCGCGGCCCGTACTTCTACATCCCCAAGCTGGAATCGGCGGACGAGGCCCGGCTGTGGGACGACGTACTGGCCTATATCGAGCGCAGGCTCGGCCTGCCGGGCGGCCAGATCCGCGTCACCGTGCTGATCGAAACGCTGCCTGCGGTGTTCGAGATGGACGAGATCCTGCACGCGCTCAAGGAGCGCATCGCGGGCCTCAACTGCGGCCGCTGGGACTACATCTTTTCCTACATCAAGACCTTCCGGCGGCACCGCGACCGCGTACTGCCCGAGCGCGCCCAGGTCACGATGGCGCAGCCGTTCCTCAAGGCGTACTCCGAGCTGCTGATCCAGACCTGTCATCGCCGCGGCGCGCACGCGATGGGCGGCATGGCCGCGCAGATCCCGATCGCCGACGATGCGACCGCCAACGAGATCGCGATGTCGCGCGTGCGCGCCGACAAGCTGCGCGAGGTCACCGCGGGCCATGACGGCACCTGGGTCGCGCACCCGGCGCTGATCCCACTGGCCAGGCAGGTCTTCGACGAGCGCATGCGCGGCCCGCACCAGCACGCGATGACGCGTGATGACGTGCTGGTCGACCGGGACGATCTGATCGCGCCGCCGATCGGCACGATCAGCCGGGCAGGGTTCGACGGCAATGTCGAGGTCTGTGTGCGCTACATCGCCGCCTGGCTCGACGGCAATGGCTGCGTACCGATCCACCACATGATGGAGGACGCGGCGACCGCCGAGATCGCACGCGCGCAGTTGTGGCAATGGATCCACTACGCCGACGACGGCCACGCGCCGCTGCATCTCGACGACGGCACCGCGATCGATGCCGCGCTGCTGGACCGCGTGCTGCTGGGCCTGCCCTCGAAGCTGGCGGGCCTGGACATCCCGGGCGCGGGCCGCGTGCCGGAGGCCATCGCGATGCTGGAGGCACTGACGCTGCGCGAGACCCTCGAAGACTTCCTCACCGTGCCGGCCTACGCGCGCCTGCCCTGAGGGCGCGCGCCATCCCGATCGCCCCGGTCCATTCCCGTTTTGCGAAGGAGATCCGCCATGAACACCCGTGAGCAACAGATCGATGCCCTGCAGCAGGATTGGAGCCGCAACCCGCGCTGGCGCGGTATCCAGCGACCCTACTCGGCTGCCGATGTCGTGCGCCTGCGCGGCAGCGTGCAGCCCGAGCACACGCTTGCCAGGCGCGGCGCGGAGAAGCTGTGGGCGCTGGTCAACGGCGATGCGAAGAAGGGCTACGTCAACGCCTTCGGCGCGATCAGCGCCGGCCAGGCGATGCAGCAGGCCAAGGCCGGGCTGGAAGCGGTGTATCTGTCCGGCTGGCAGGTGGCCGCCGACGGCAACAGTTCCGAAACCATGTATCCGGACCAGTCGCTGTATGCCTACGACTCGGTGCCGACGATGGTCCGCCGGATCAACAACACCTTCCAGCGCGCCGACGAGATCCAGTGGAAGGCCATCGCCGACGGCAAGCTCGACGAGGACGACGCGATCGATTTCTTCCTGCCCATCGTCGCCGACGGCGAAGCCGGCTTCGGCGGCGTGCTCAACGCCTACGAACTGATGAAGAACATGCTCGTCGCAGGCGCGGCCGGTGTGCATTTCGAGGACCAGCTGGCGGCGGTGAAGAAGTGTGGCCACATGGGCGGCAAGGTGCTGGTGCCCACGCAGGAGGCGGTGCAGAAGCTCATCGCCGCGCGACTCGCGGCCGACGTGCTCGGCGTGCCGGCGATCGTGCTCGCGCGCACCGATGCCGAGGCCGCGACCCTGCTGACCTCGGATTTCGACGCCAATGACGCACCCTTCGTCACTGGCGAGCGCACGGCCGAAGGCTTCTACAAGGTGCGCAATGGCCTGGAGCAGGCGATCAGTCGCGGCGTGGCCTATGCGCCGTACACGGATCTCGTGTGGTGCGAGACCGGTACGCCCGACATCGGCTTCGCGCGCGAGTTCGCGCAGGCCGTGCATGCACAGCACCCCGGCAAGCTGCTCAGCTACAACTGCTCGCCGAGCTTCAACTGGAAGAAGAACCTCGACGACGCGCAGATCGCGCGCTTCCAGGACGACCTGTCGGCGCTGGGCTACAAGTTCCAGTTCATCACCCTGGCCGGCATCCACATCAACTGGTTCAACAGCTTCCAGTTCGCCCATGATTACGCCCGCGGCCAAGGCATGAAGCATTACGTCGAACAGGTCCAGGAACGCGAATTCGCCGCGCGCGACAAGGGCTACACCTTCGTCTCGCACCAGCAGGAGGTCGGCGCCGGCTACTTCGACGACGTGACCACGGTCATCCAGGGCGGCGCGTCGAGCGTGACCGCGCTGACGGGCTCGACGGAAGAGAACCAGTTCCACGAGACGAAGGCGGCCTGAGTCCCGGGTCCCGATGAAGCGGAGAGGCCGGGCAATGCCCGGCCTCTCTATTGCGCAGCGGCCAAGCTGGCCGGTCGTTACTTGCGGACTTCCTGCGTGTGCGACTTCAGTGCTTCGGCCAGCCCCGGCACGCCGTCGGCTCCCGTCGGCACGGTGATGCTCGAACCGGTGAATTCCTCACCGATCGGCTGCGAGCGCCCGCCCAGGCAGGTCTCGAGGAAGCCTTCGGCCACCGCGTTGAAGGCCTTGTTGTTCTCGGGCCGTGCGAAGCCGTGGCCTTCGTCGGGGAACAGCACATAGGTGACCGGGATGTTCTTCGCGGTCATCGCCTCGACGATCTGGTCGCTTTCGGCCTGCTTCACGCGCGGATCGTTCGCACCCTGGCCGATCAGCAGCGGCTTGGTGATCGCATCGGCGCGGCTCAGCGGCGAGCGCTCGGTCAACCAGGCCTTGCCTTCGTCGGTGCGCGGGTCGCCCATGCGCCGGGTCAGTTGCTCGAAGAAGCTCGCCCAGTACGGCGGCACCGTCGACAGCAACGTATTGAGGTTGGCCGGGCCGACGATGTCGACGCCGCAGGCGAACGTCTCCGGCGTGAACGTCAGGCCGACCAGCGTGGCGTAGCCGCCGTAGCTGCCACCCATGATCGCGACCTTGTCGGGCGTGGTGACCCCACTGTCGACCGCCCACTGCACGGCGTCGATCAGATCGTCGTGCATCTTCGCCGCCCACTCGCCGTTGCCGGCGTTGGTGAATTCCTTGCCGAAGCCGGTCGAGCCGCGGAAGTTCACGCTCAGCACCGCATACCCCCGGTTCGCCAGCCACTGGTCCATCGAGCTGTAGCCGTAACCGTCGCGCGCCCACGGGCCGCCGTGCACCAGCAAGACCATCGGCACCGGTGCATCGGCCTTGCCGTCGTTGTCGGCGTCGGCGTGCTTGGGCAGGGTGAGATAGCTGACGAGGGTGAGGCCATCGCGCGATTTGAGCTCCAGCGGCCACATCGGCACCAGCGGCTTGCCGTCCAGCGCCGGCCGGCCGGAGAACAACTTGGTCAAGGTGCCTTCGGCACCGTTCTCGCCGCGGTCGTAACGGTAGTAGACCACCGGTGATTCGGCGGCCGAGTACGCGACCAGCCAATGCTTGTCGTCCAGAGTCCGGCTGTTGATCGAGACCTCGCCCGGGCCGATCGCCTCGAGCCTGGCGAGATCGGCCTTGATGCTGTCGTCGAGCGGGGTCCATTCCTCGCGCAGGTAGTTGACCGACACCGCCTGCAGCACACCGGTGCGCGGATCGGTCAGGCCGCCGCCGACATCGGCGCGCGGATCCTGATGCACGAGCGTCTTCTCGCCGCTGGTCGTGTCGATGGCATACAGCGCCGCGGTGTTGCGATCGCGTGAGTCGGACATGTACAGCGTCCGGCCGTCTTCGGTCAGCCCGGTGGGCGTGGTGGTCAGCACGTCCTCGAACGGAATGTCGTCCTGGACCTCCCAGGCATCGCCGTTGCGACGCAGGACGTCCATGCCGCCATCGGGCCGACTGCGCGACGCGAAGCGCAGCGCGTAATCGGCATCGGCGATGTAGCCGGCGATCTGGTCGGTGTTCTGCTCGACCAGGGTGCGCTCGCCGCTGGCGAGATCGACCCTGTAGAGATCGTGCCACTGCGGGTCGCGGTCATTCATGCCCACCAGCAAGGTGTCGGGCTGGCGATGGCTGACGCCGACGACCTGTGCGGTGGTCTTGGGGAACGGTGTGAGATCGCGCGACTGCGCGCTCTCCACGTCCACCGCGAACAGATGGAAATCCTCGTCACCGCCAGTGTCGCGCAGGTACAGCAGCGTGCCCGGCTTGTAGGTCCAGAAATAGCTGCGGATACCGCGCGCGGTGTCCCGGGTGACCGCCTTCGCCGCGGCCGGATTGTCGGCCGGCGCGACCCAGACATTCATCGTGCCGTCGACCGGCGCGATCCAGCTCAGGTACTGCCCGTCCGGACTCAGCTGCACGGCGGCGCGCTCGGGATTGCCGAACAGCGCTTCGCGGGGGATCAGTTCGACATCGGCCAGCGTCTTCGGCGCGGCAGCGGCGGGTGCCTGCGCGGCAGGATCGGCAGGTTCATTGCGACCGCCACAGGCGGTCAGCGCGACGGCGATGCCGGTCGCGAGCATGAGTTGACGCATTGGTTGTCCCCTGAGTGAGTGGCGCCGGCTGACGCTAGCGCGATGGCGCCGAGATTTGCAACGCGTCAAGCACAGGGGGCGACCCCGGCAGTGAACCCACTGCGGCGACGAGACCGCAGCCTCCCGGAAGCGGTAACAGCGCAAAAGGCCACGCCGGTCGTGAGCGGGAGTGGGTGCATGGTTTCCCCGGGGAATTTGCGTGGCACGCTGGCATGCCGGCAATCCGATGGCGTTGGAAGAAGTCGTCAGGTGCGGAGCGTGGCTGGCAACGGGATTAGGCAGCGCCCATCTCGGCGCTGCCGCTGATCCCGCGATATCCGAGCGCCTCGGTGAGGTGCACCTGGCTGATGTCCGTGCTGCCGTCGAGGTCGGCGATCGTGCGGGCGACGCGCAGGATGCGGTGCATTGCGCGCGCCGAGAGGTGCAGGGCTTCGATCGCACGCTCGAGCAACGCCTGGTCGGCGGAGCCAAGGCGACAGTCACGGGCGGTGCCGCTCTGGTCGAGCCGGGCGTTGAGCACACCTGCACGCGCGTGCTGGCGGGCGTGCGCCACGCCGACGCGTGTGGCGACGAGCGCGCTGGGCTCGCCGCCGGGGGCGTCGGGTCGCAGCGCAGCGGGGGGCAACCGGGGCACTTCCACGTGCAGGTCGATGCGGTCCAGCAGGGGACCGGAGATCCGCGCCCGGTAGCGCGCGATGGCATCGGCCGAGCAGCGGCAGCGTCCGGAGATGTCGCCGGCCCAGCCGCATGGGCAGGGATTCATCGCCGCCACCAGCTGGAAGCGGGCCGGAAATTCGCTCTGGCGCGCGGCCCGGGAGATCGTCACGACGCCCGACTCCATCGGTTCACGCAGCACTTCCAGCGCCTGGCGGCTCCATTCGGGCAACTCGTCGAGAAACAGCACGCCGTTGTGCGCGAGGGACACCTCGCCGGGCCGCGGCTCACCACCGCCACCGACCAGCGCGATCGCGCTGGCGGTGTGATGCGGGCTGCGGAATGGCCGCGCGCGCCACACGGTGGGATCGAGACCGCGTCCGCTGATCGACTGCACCGCCGCGGTTTCCAACGCCTCTGCCTCGCTCGACGGCGGCAGCAGGCCGGGCAGGCGCGAAGCCAGCAGAGTCTTGCCGCAGCCGGGCGGCCCCACGAACAGCAGGTGGTGACCGCCGGCCGCCGCGATCTCGAGCGCCCGGCGCGCCTGCGTCTGTCCACGAACATCGCGCAGATCGATCGACGGCAATGCACGTTGCGGTGGCGGCGTGGCCCGGGGCAGGGTCTTGCGCCCGCCGAGCATCGCGCAGACCTCCAGCAACGTGCGCGCGGTATGCACCGGCACGTCCGAGGCCAGCGCCGCCTCCGCGCCATTGGCCACCGGCACCAGCAGTGAGCGCCCGGTGCCGGCGACCGCGAGCGCAGCGGGCAGTGCGCCGTCGATGCCACGCAGCTCGCCGGTCAGTCCCAGCTCACCGAGGAATTCCCAGTCGCGCAGTGCCTCGGCCGGAATCTGCCCGCTGGCGGCCAGGATTCCCAGTGCGATCGGCAGGTCGAAGCGTCCGCCGCCCTTGGGCAGGTCGGCAGGCGCAAGGTTGACGGTGATCCGGCGTGCGGGAAATTCGTACTGCGCGCACTGGATGGCGGCACGTACCCGGTCCTTGGCTTCCCGCACCGCGGCTTCCGGCAATCCGACGATCGACATCGAGGGCAGACCGCCGCCGAGATGGACTTCGACCTTGACCTCGGGGGCGCGGATGCCTGCGCGCGCACGTCCGTGCACGAGCGCAAGTCCCATGGAGTCTCCTCAGTGCGCGTTGCTGCCGGTACTGGCGGTATCGCCGCCGGTGGAGTGCGATGCCTGCGCTTCGATCTGGCGCACCTGGGCTTCAAGTGCCTCGAGCTTCTCGCGCGTACGCAGCAACACCGCGCGCTGCACTTCGAACTCCTCGCGGGTCACGAGATCGAGCTTGGCAAGTCCCGACTGCAGCACCGCCTTGAAGTTTTCCTGGATGTCGTCGCGGGTTTCGCGCAGGCCGGGCGGCACCAGGCCACTGAGGCGGCGGGCCAGTTCGTCGATGGTGTTGAGGTGGATCATCACAAGTTCCTCGATTGCAGGCTCAGACTCGCGCGGGGTGGGATCGCATGCCGTCGGCTGCGGCCGTGGGCCGCAGTAGGGAATCCCTGCGCCTCGCGGGGCGGCACTACAGCATGCGGGTCGGGACGCGACAAGCGGCCCGGTGCATGGATCGTGTGGGGCCGCCCGTGAGCGTGGCGTATCCTTTCCCCGAATCCATTTCCGGGGAGGGCCATGCGATGAAAATGGTCATGGCGATCATCAAGCCGTTCAAGCTCGACGACGTGCGCGAAGCACTCGCCGATGTCGGCGTCAACGGCATCACCGTTACCGAGGTCAAGGGCTTCGGCCGCCAGAAGGGCCATACCGAGCTCTACCGGGGCGCCGAATACGTCGTCGACTTCCTGCCCAAGGTGAAGCTCGAGATCGTGGTCACCGACGACATCGTCGACAACGTGGTCGAGGCGATCCTCAAGTCGGCCGGCATGGGCAAGATCGGCGACGGCAAGATCTTCGTCTACGAGCTCGAGCGCGCGGTGCGGATCCGTACCGGCGAACTGGATGCCGACGCGATCTGAGCTACGGCTCACGGCTGAACGCCCGCGCAGGCACGCGAGGCAGTGGCCGTCGCGGCCAGCCCAGCGGCGGGTCGATCAGCGCCTGGCGACACGTCAGGGTGTGGCTGTCAGCTGAGGAGGGGATGGCCACGGGCCTGGACGCTTCGGGCTGCCCTTGCAGATGCGCAGTCACGACAACGACTCAGCGCATGCGCCTATGGCGCGGACCGGTTCTGCGCGAAGCCGCCGACCGTCAGGGGCGTGCATTACGGTCCCGGCAACATCCGCCGGGAGGCCGAGGTTACGCCGAGTCCGCGTGGTCATTCACCTACGGGAGCGAGGCGCGAGTCTCCGCATCAGCGGACGCCTTCTGGTCGTCCGCGATGGGCGCGCATAGTGCGCGCCCGGTAACAGGGTTGCCTCTGCGGAGCGTTCAGCCTTCGCCCAGCGCCTTCGCCACGAACGGCGGCAGCGACTGCGCGCCCTTGTGGATGTCGGCGGTGTAGTAGAGCGTTTCGAACGGCTTGGCGCGTGCGTCGGCCTCGCGGAAGTCGAAACCCTGGCCCTTGCGCGCCAGCGTGCAGCTCCACCAGCCGGTCGGGTAGCACGGCTGCGGGAACGGCAAGGTCTGGAACGTCGTAAAGCCGGCCTTGCCCATCTCGGCGCGCATGGCCTGGATCAGCTCCAGCAGCACCAGCGGCGATTCCGACTGCTGGACGAGGATGCCGTCGTCCTTCAGCGCGCGGTGGCAGCTTTCGAAGAACGCCTTGTTGAACAGGCCTTCGGCCGGGCCGACCGGATCGGTCGAATCGACGATCACGATGTCGACGCTGCCGGGCGCGCAGTTCGCCATGTAGGCGATGCCGTCATCGAAGAGGATCTCGGCGCGCGGGTCGCTATTGGATTCGCACAGCTCGGGAAAGTGCTTCTCCGCCATGCGCGTGACCTGCTCGTCGATGTCGCACTGCACGGCCTTCTCGACGCCCGGGTGACGCAGCACTTCGCGCAGCGTGCCGCAATCGCCGCCGCCGATGATGACGACGGTCTTCGGCGCGGCGTGGGTGAACAGCGCCGGGTGGGACATCATCTCGTGGTAGAGGAAGTTGTCGCGCGTGGTGACCATCATCGCGCCGTCGATCAGCATCACGTTGCCCCAGTCGGTCGATTCATAGATCTCGATCTTCTGGAACGGCGACTGCACCTCGTCGAGCTTGGCGTTGACGCGGAACCCGATCGCCGAGCCGGAGTTGTCGAAATTCTCGTAGAGCCAGGTCGGGGCGGTCATGCGCGCAGGTCCATGGGTGTGGGGGGCGCGCATTGTAGCCGAGGGTCCGTGACCGCTCGGGGTCGCCGGGCCCGCTTCGCGGCGGAAATCCGCGCCCGCATGCGCGGCGCCCCCCCACAAAGACCGTGGATGGGGCCCAGCCAAGCCTCGCGCGGCGGGTGCGCACGGTCGCCCATGCGCCCCAGCGTTCGCGCCCGCTGCCGGTGCCGGTGCCGCTGGACGCGAGTCACCGTCGCTTGGGGCGCCAGCCCCTAGACTATGCGGCCCACGTACACCCGGAATGCCGCCGATGACCGCCTGGTCCACCGACCTCGCCCGCAAGACCTATTCGATCCCGCACTGGAGCGAAGGGTATTTCGACGTCGACGACGCGGGTCGCATCGTCGTGTCGCCGCGCGGCGCCCACGGCCCGACCATCGCACTGTCGGAGGCTGTCGATGCGGCGCGCGCCAATGGCGCGCAGCTGCCGATGCTGGTGCGCTTCCCCGATATCCTCGGCGACCGTCTCGCGCGGTTGCAGGAGGCATTCGCGCAGGCCCAGGCGCAGTGGGAATACCCGGGCGGCTACACGGCGGTCTACCCGATCAAGGTCAACCAGCACCGCGGCGTTGCCGGCACCCTGGCCAGCCACCACGGTGACGGCTTCGGCCTGGAAGCGGGCAGCAAGCCGGAACTGATGGCGGTGCTGGCGCTGTCTCGGCCGGGTGGGCTGGTGGTCTGCAACGGCTACAAGGACCGCGAATACATCCGTCTGGCGCTGATCGGCCGCAAACTCGGGCTGCAGACGTTCATCGTCGTCGAAAAGCCTTCCGAACTGGCGCTGGTGATGGAAGAGGCCGCCGCGCTCGGGGTCAAGCCGGGCCTGGGCGTGCGCATGCGGCTGGCCTCGCTGGGGGCCGGCAAGTGGCAGAACAGCGGCGGCGACAAGGCCAAGTTCGGCCTCAACCCGCGCCAGCTGCTGGACCTGTGGAAGAAGCTGCGCGATGCCGGCATGGCCGACTGCCTGCAGCTGCTGCATTTCCACATGGGCTCGCAGATCTCCAATGTCCGCGACATCGCCAACGGCATGCGCGAGGCGACGCGCTACTTCGTCGAGCTGAGCAGGCTTGGCGCGGTGATCAGCCACGTCGACGTCGGTGGTGGTCTGGGTGTGGATTACGAGGGCACCCGCTCGCGCAGCTACAACTCGGTCAACTACAGCGTGCGCCAGTACGCCGGCTCGATCGTGCAGCCGCTGGCCCAGGCCTGCGCCGAGCACGGGCTTACCCCGCCGCGCATCGTCACCGAATGCGGCCGCGCGATGACCGCCCACCACGCGGTACTGGTCGCCAATGTCTCGGAAGTCGAGCGCGCCCCCGAAGGCCGCGTGCCTGACGTCCACGATGACGAGCCGGCAGTGGTCGCCAACCTGCGCGAGTTGCATGGCGAACTGAGTTCGCGCCCGGCGGTGGAGCTGTTCCACGAAGCGCAGCACCAGCATGCCGAGGGCCTGGCGCTGTACGCGCTAGGCCAGCTCGATCTCACCCATCGCGCGCGCATCGACGATCTCTTCTATGCGATCGCCCATGCGGTGCGCGCGCGCCTGACCTTCGACGAGAAGAGCCACCGTCCGCTGCTCGACGAACTCAACGAGCGCCTGGTCGACAAGTACTTCGTCAACTTCAGCGTGTTCGAATCGATGCCCGATGTCTGGGCGATCGAACAGGTGTTCCCGATCGTGCCGATCGAACGTCTGGACGAGATGCCCGAGCGTCGCGGCGTGATCGCGGATCTGACCTGCGATTCCGACGGCAAGATCGACATCTACGTCGAGAACGAGGACCTCGACAGCTCGCTGCCGCTGCATCCGCTGCGCAAGGGCGAGCAGTACCGGCTGGGGTTCTTCATGGTGGGCGCCTACCAGGAGATCCTCGGCGACATCCACAACCTCTTCGGCGACACCGATGCGATCGAAGTGAAGATCGATGGCAACGGCTTCGCGGTCGCGCAGCAGCGCCGCGGCGACACCACCGACGTGATGCTGGACTACGTGGGCTATGCACTGCCGGACCTGCGCGCGCGCTATGTCGAGCTGGTCGACGATGCATCGCTGCCGGGCGACGAATCGCAGCGGCTCAAGGATGCGCTCGAGGCCGGGCTCACCGGCTACACCTATCTGGACGACACACCGCTGGAGTGATGCGGGCCGCGCTCAGCGCGGCGCGACGCCGAACAGCTGTCGCGCCTCCTGCAGCGTCACTTGGCCGTCCCGGTCGAAGTCGGCCTGCAGCAGCAGGCCGAGCTGCCCCTGCTGGAAGTTGGCCAGGGTGATGCGGCCATCGCCGTCGAGATCGTAGAAGGCGAGAACGCCGCTAATCACCTTCGCCTGGAGGTCGGGCGGAAGCGACGAGGCGCCCGCATCGAGCTGCTGCTTGCGGACTTCGGCAACACTCCAGAGACCGTCGCCATCGAGATCGTGCCTGCGGAATTCGCGGGCGGTCGCCACGTCGCTTTCGGCCACGGTGATCACGCCGTCACGATTGGCATCGGCCTCGCGGAACACGCTCTCGACCTGCGCAGCGCCGCGTGGATTGCTCCAGCACGGCAGTGTCATCAACAGCAGCGGCATCAGCGTGGCGGCGGAGAATCCCTTCATTGCGTGGCGTCCTGCCTGGGGTTGCCGACACGTTAGCAAGGCGCGCAGCGCTCGGACTCGCGGCGGGGCATCGGATTTCCCCGCGTGCGCCGGCTGCGAATCGTCGCGGCCGCCATTCGCGACATGCAGTGGGCCGCAGGCGACGGCATTGCGGGCCGGCGCGCGGTCTATGCTGCGCCGATCGCGCGCCATGCCGCGCCCACGCCGACAGAGGTTTCCAATGCGTCGCTTCAATGCCCACCGCGCCGTCCTCGGCCTCGCGCTCGCCGCCGCGCTCACGGCCTGCGCCGATCCCGCGCCGCCGCCAACCACGGTCGACGCACCGCCGCCGCCGATGGCGACGGTCGATACCGCGCCCACCATCGAAAGCGCCGACGTCCATCGTTTCCGCATCGGCACGCTCGACGCCGCGGTCCTGCGCGACGGCGACATCGCGTTTGCAAATGACGGAAAGACGCTGGGCATCGGCGCGCCCAGGGCGGAGCTGGACGCGGTCCTGACGAAGGCGGGCGAGGGGACCGACACCGTGCGCCTCGGCGTGCAGGCGCTGCTGGTGCGCAGCGGCGATCGCGTGCTGCTCTTCGACACTGGCGCCGGTGAGGCGAAGTTCGCCGATGCAGGGCGCCTGCCCACGTCACTGCGCGCGGCCGGCATCGAGCCCGACCAGGTCAGCGACATCTTCATCAGCCACGCCCATGGCGATCATGTCGGTGGCCTGGTGGATGCGGCGGGCCGGCCGATGTTCGCCAATGCGACCGTGCACCTGTCGGCGCCGGAATGGCAGGCGCTGCAGGGCGATGCCTCGAACGCCGCGCTCGTCGCCGCGATCGCGCCCCGTGTCGACGCGTTCGCGCCGGGCGCGGGGATTCTGCCGGGCGTCACCGCGGTCGAAGTCGCGGGCCACACACCCGGCCACAGTGCCTTCGAGATCGCTTATGGCGACGCGCGCCTGCTCTACATCGGCGACGCGGCGCATCATTTCGCCGTCTCGGTGCAGCGTCCGCAATGGACGATCGCGTTCGATGGCGACGCGTCCACTGCCGGGGCCAGTCGCGAAGCCCTGCTCGCGCGGGTGGCGGACAGCGGCCTGACCATCGCCTCGCCGCATTTCCCGTTCCCGGGGCTGGGCCATATCGTGCGCCGTGACGACGGCTTCGTCTGGGCGCCGCTGCAGTAGCGGCGCGGCCAGCGGTTTCTGCGGCGCCCGTATCCGCCTTCGGGGCGGGCGCCACGCGTGCAGAGGAGTCGCTCGGGTTGCGCAGTGGCAGGCGCGGCCTCCGCGCTGCGGTTCGCGCGGCGAGGCATAGCCCGCGGCCCCGCGGGCGCTGTAGACGGAATCAGGCGTCGCGGTGGATCTGGAAGCCCGCGAACGACTGGCTGACCGGCATCACCTCGATGCGGTTGATGTTGAGATGCGCGGGCAGATTGGCCAGCCACCACAGGGTGTCGGCGATATCGTCAGCCGTGATCGGCTGCGCACCGGCGTAGAGCGTGTCCGACGCCGCCTGATCGCCTCCGGTGCGCACCAGGGTGAATTCTGTTTCGGCCAGCCCCGGCTCGATCGAGGTCACGCGCACGCCGGTGCCGTGCAGATCGCTGCGCAGGCCCAGCGAGAACTGGGTGACGAAGGCCTTGGTGCCGCCGTAGGTGTTGCCGCCGGGGTAGGGATAACTGCCCGCGACCGAGCTGACGTTGAGGATCGCGCCACGGCGCTCGATCAGCACCGGCAGCAGCGCATGAGTCAGCGTGACCAGCGCGGTGATGTTGGTGTCGATCATCTGCCGCCACTGCGCAAGGTCGGCGCGCTGCGCCGGCGCGGTGCCGAGCGCGAGGCCGGCATTGTTGACCAATGCGTCGATACCGCGGAAATCCGTCGGGATCGCATCGAGCGCGACGCGCATCGCGGCTTCGTCGCGGATGTCGAACGCGGCGGTGTGCAGACGCTCGCCGCCATGCGTCTCCACCAGCGCCTGCAGACGTTCGGCACGTCGCCCCGTCGCGACGACGCGCCAGCCGCCGGCCAGGAAGCGCGCCACCGTGGCGGCGCCGAAACCGGACGTCGCGCCGGTGACGAGGATGGTGCGGGTCATTGCGGAATCTCCGTGGGGCCATGCGCGCCGGCACGCACGGCGCGATCGATTCGGAACTCGTGCCGGCGCATGTCGCGCCGGCGGGCGCGGCTCACTGGGCGGCCTGATCCGCGCCGCAGCACTTCTTGTACTTCTTGCCGCTGCCGCAACTGCAGGGATCGTTGCGGCCGGGCACGTCCGCGCGCTTGGCCGGCGCCGGGCGCCGGTCGTGCAGGCGCTGCAGGTACATGTCGTAGAGCATGTCGGGGATGTCGTAGGACAGGTCGAAACGCTCGTCGAGGGTGAGCATCTCGACCTCGGTCATCTCCGCGTCCTCGAGCTGCGAGACATCGACGATCGCCAGGCGGGTGATCACGCCCAGGTCGTTGTCGATCGCATCGTGCTCCTGCATCCAGCTCGACCATTCGTCTTCGTGCTGCGCTGCGCCGCGCAGGAAGCCCGCCGCCCAGGCCGCGGCGAACGGGAAGTCGGCGGGGATGCCGTCGAGCGCGTCGTCATGGCCATTGGTGACCGGCGCGGCGTCGCCTTCCGGTTCCGGCGGCAGGCCCAGCAGCGGCATCAGCGCTTCGCGGTCCTGGGTTTCGGCCGGATCGTGGCGGATCCGCTGGCCCACTTCTGCCGCGAGTCGTGCGATCAGGGCTTCGGCCTCCCGGGTCTGGCGCTCGTCACGCCGCGCCACCGGGCCGGTGCCCCAGACCGCAGGCAGCACCGTGGACAGGTCCACCTCGACCGGCCCGACCGCCAGCGCCGACAGGAAACCGTCGAGCATCTCCAGGTTGCCGAGCCCCGTCTGGGGGTCGCTGCAACGGTCCAGCAACTGGTCGAGGCGATCGAGTTCGGCGTCGGTCAGGGCGGTCGCGGAGGGAATGGTCATCTGGGAGTCCTCGCCGATGGCGATACGGGGGAACGCGGCGGCCGCGCCGGACCTGTCGATCGACAGCCCGGCGCCGTCGCGCACGCGACAGGGCCGCACAGTTTAGCGCCCGCGTCCGCGCCGGCGCCGGGAGTTACCAGACGCCGGGCAGCAACCGCCGCGTGGCGCGCGCATAGCGCGGATAGTCCACCGGGAATGCCGCCGACAATGCGGCTTCCTCGACATCGATGCGCCGCCGCAGCGCGAGCCACAGGGGGACGGCGACCACCAGCGGCGCCGCCCAGCTGCCGAGCGCACACACGAACCCGGCCAGGGTCGTGCACAGCCCGGTGTAGGCGGGGTGGCGCACGACGCGGTAGGGCCCGCTGCGGATCAGCCGGTGATCCGGCGCGATCGCCACGTCCACGGTGAAATGCTCGGCGAGCACGCGGATCGCCCACCAGCGCAGCAGCATGCCCAGCAGCATCAGCGTATTGCCGCCCCACAGCAGGAACGGTTGCCACGCAGCGGGCAGGCGTCCGGGCGACCACAGCGCCACGAACACCGCGGCCCCGACGCCGCCGCCGATCACCAGCACCAGGCGCGCCAGGGTCCCCCCATCACGGCTGCGGTCGGTCGCGCGTCGCCGCAGTCCGATCCAGAGTTCGCTCGCGCACCACAGTGCGCCAAGCGCCGCCAATACGAGCATGCCTGCCATGGATGACTCCAGAACAACGGGAGGACAGCCTTGCAGCCTCAGTGTGAGGTTGGAGTCCGCGGCGTGGCATCGCCCGGGGGCGCGGCCGTATCGGCGCCCGGATCGACCGGTTCCGACCGCGTCCGGCGGCGCCCGGTGGTGGACTTTCCGCGCGTGCGCGCCCGGCTTGCGCGGTGCTTCTGCAGCATGTCCTCGGCCAGCACCACATCCTCCGACAGGATGCCGGCGGCGCGCGCGATCGCGATCCGCGCCGCGGCGCGGTTCTCGTCGGGATTGGCCTGCAGCAGTTCGCGGATCGCCTCGCGCACCGAGGCCTGGGCGTTGTGCTTGAGCTTGAGTTCGCTGCCCTGCTGGAACAGCGCCAGCAGCGCGTCGACGACGGGTTTGATCAATGCGGCTTCGATGGTCATGGCGCTCGTCTCCCTTGAGCACCCAGTGTCCGCAGACCGATCGCGCGGACTGCGATCGGACTGCGACGGCCGGCACGGAATCGGGCGACAGCGGCCTAGATCGGGAGGCGGGGCGGCCTGCGGGGCGAGGGCGGGCCTCGAGCCAATCTTGCCGGGGGGAGGCTTGAGCCCCTCTCCGCGGGAGAGGGTGGGTGAAGACCGAACGGGTCCGGCGGAGCGCTTTTGCGGAATCCGGATCCCGCGAGGGCGTTCCTCACCCCACCATTTGCTTCGCAAATGGTCGCCTCTCGGCGGGGGAAGTCGGCGGCGTCCTCCGGCTTGCCTTGAGTTCCTCTCCCATCAGGAGAAGGGGCTGGGTGAGGCCGAACCTCGCGCCGGGTCCGGTGGAGCGCTTTTGCGGAATCCGGATGCCGCGAGGGCGTCCCTCACCCCACCATTTGCTTCGCAAATGGTCGCCTCTCTCGGTGGGGGAGAGGGCTGGGGTGAGGCCAAGCCTCGCGCCCGGTGGAGCGCTTTTGCGGAATCTGGATGCCGCGAGGGCGTCCCTCACCCCACCATTTGCTTCGCAAATGGTCCCCCCCTCTCCCTGGGGGAGAGGGGCCTCGGTGTCTTCCGCCTTCGGCGGAAGACGCGCTTTTACTGAGCCTTGATCGCCAGTGCCGGCAGACCGCCGTTGCCGAGCTTCTGCTTGGCTTCTGCAAGATCGGTCGCGGTGCCGTAGGGCCCCATGCGCACGCGATAGACGGTACGGCCAGCCGCCTGGCCCGATTCCACCCGCGCCGACAGCCCGAGCAGGGCGATCCGGGCCTTGAGGGCCTCGGCATCGCCCGACGCGCTGAACGAGCCGGCCTGAAGGATGTAGCGGGCATCGCTGTCGCCGGCAGGCGCCGGGGTGGCGGCCGCAGTGGCCGGCGTCGCCGGGGCCGGCGGCTGCGCACGCGCGGTCGCGGGGGCTTCCGGCAGTGGCTGCGGCTGCGGCGACGTGGCCGCGCCACCCGCCAGGTCGGCGGCGTCGGGATGCCGCGCCTGCAGGGCCTGCTGCTGCGCCTCGGCGCGGCGCTGGCGCTCGGTCTCGGCGCGCGCGCTGGCGGCCAGCTCGGCGTCCGTCATCGGGACTTCCTGCTCGGGCAGCATCGTGTAGAAATCGTAGTCGGGCGAGGCGGAGGTCTGTGCGGTCGCACGCGGGCGCTGACCGGCGGGCGTGGGCAGTTCCGGTTCGTCCTCGCCGGTGCTTGCCGCCGGCTGCGCGTCCGGGTTCGGGCTCGGCCGGAAGAAGCCGTCCTGGGCATCGGGCTTGAGCAGGCGCGGCACCGCCAGCACCACACCCAGTGCCAGCACCACGCCGATGATCATCCACGCCCAGCCGGGCAGGCTGCCGGAGTTGCCCGTGCTGCGCCTGGCCTGTGATTTTCCGCGTCTTGCCGCCATTACATCGCCTCCGGGGCCTGCACGCCGAGCAAGGTCAGGCCGTTGCGCAGTACCTGCTGTACCGCGGTGGCCAGTGCCAGCCGTGCGTCGCGTACGTCCGCTTCGTCGACCAGGAACTGGTGGTCGTTGTAGTACGTCTGGAAGGCCTGGGCCAGTTCCAGCAGATAGGTCGCGATCAGGTGGGGTTCAAGCTGCGCGCCCGCGGCAGCGACGATCTCGGGCCAGCGCGACAGGTCGATCAGCACGTCGCGAAGCGCCGTGTCGGTCATGTCGGGCAGCTGTGCCAGGCCGTTCTGCAGGTCGAACGCCAGGCCCGCCTCGGCGAGCTTGCGCTGCAGGCCACAGATGCGCGCATGCGACAGCTGCACGTAGTAGACCGGGTTGTCGAGCGACTGGCTGCGGGCCAGGTCGATGTCGAACACCAGCTGCGAATCGGGCTTGCGTGCCACGAGGAACCAGCGCGTCGCGTCGCGCCCGGCTTCCTCGATCAGGTCCCGCAGGGTGAGGTAACTGCCGGCGCGCTTGGACAGCTTCACTTCCTCGCCGCCGCGCATCACCGTCACCATCTGGTGCAGCACGTATTCGGGGTAACCCTCCGGAATTCCGGCGTCGAGCGCCTGCAGCCCGGCCCTCACCCGCGCCAGCGAGCCGTGGTGGTCGGCGCCCAGCTCGGTGATCGCGCGCACGTAGCCGCGCTGCCACTTGGACAGGTGGTAGGCCACGTCGGGCACGAAGTAGGTATAGGTGCCGTCGGACTTGCGCATCACGCGGTCCTTGTCGTCACCGTAGTCGGTGCTGCGCAGCCACAGCGCGCCGCCCTCCTCGTAGGTGTGGCCGTGGGCGATGAGCTCGCGCACGGTCTCCTCCACCTTGCCGTCGGCGTACAGCGACGATTCGAGGAAGTACACGTCGAAGGACACGCCGAATGCGGCGAGGTCGGTGTTCTGCTCGCGACGCAGCCAGGCCACGGCGAAGCGGCGGATCGCATCGAGATCGTCGACATCGCCGGCGCCGGTGATCGTCTGGCCGTCGATCTGCAGCGTGGCGCCGTCGAGATACGCGCGCGCCACGTCGGCGATGTATTCGCCGTTGTAGGCATCGGCCGGCCAGTCGGTATCGCCCGGGCCGATGCCCTTGGCGCGCGCCTGGGTCGAACGGGCGAGGTTCTCGATCTGCACGCCGGCGTCGTTGTAGTAGAACTCGCGCTTGACCAGCCAGCCGTTGGCGTCGAGCACGCGCGCGATGCAATCGCCGATCACCGCGGCGCGGCCGTGGCCGACGTGCAGCGGGCCGGTGGGGTTGGCCGAAACGTATTCCACGCCGGCGGTCCGCGAGCCGCCGCTGTCGTTGCGGCCGAAGCTGTCGCCCTGGGCGTGGACGGCGACCAGCTGGTCGCGCCAGGCCGCGGCGGCGAAGCGGAAATTCAGAAAGCCCGGCCCGGCGATGTCGATGCGTTCGATCGCATCGCTGGCCGGCATCGCACCGACCAGTGCCTGCGCGATCGCGCGCGGATTCGACTTCGCGGGTCTGGCCAGCAGCATCGCCGCGTTCGTCGAGGCATCGCCGTGGCTGCGGTCCTTCGGACGTTCGACGGTGAAGTCGGGCATGGCGAGGTCGGCGGGCAGCGTGCCGGCATCGCGCAGGGTGGCGATGGCCTGCTCGACGAGCGGCTCGATCAGGGCGCGGAGCTGGGATTTCACGTGGGTGCGCGTCGGGGACAAACGGCCTCGCATTGTACGCCAGCGGGCCGGCCCACCGGCACGGGCGGGGCGGGTATGCTGCGCGCCCCTTTTCCGTGGTTGCCGGCCCTGGACGCGCTGTTTCCGGAACTGCTGTGGCTGCTGTGCGTGGCGCTGATGGCCGGCGTGGTCGATGCCGCGGTGGGCGGCGGCGGCCTGGTGCAGCTGCCGGGGCTGTTCACGGCGCTGCCGCAGCAGTCGCCGGCGGCGCTGCTGGGCACCAACAAGTTCAGCGCGATGTTCGGCACCGCGACTGCCTGCTGGCGGTATGCGCGCACGGTGCGCTTTCCGTGGACACCGGTGCTGCTCGCGGCCGCCACCGCGTTCGTGTTCTCGTTCCTGGGCGCCACCGCGGTCACCCTGCTGCCGCGCGATCTGGTGCGGCCGCTGATCCTCGGCCTGCTGATCGCGATGCTCGCCTACACGCTCATCCGCAAGGATTTCGGTGCCCTGCACCGGCCGCGCACGCTGGGCCGCGCTGATCTGGCGATCGCGCTGGCAATGGGCGCGGCCATCGGCTTCTACGACGGCCTGTTCGGCCCCGGCACCGGCAGTTTCCTGATCTTCCTGTTCATCCGCTTTTTCGGTCTCGACTTCCTGCGCGCGTCGGCGGCGTCGAAGGTCGTGAACCTGGCGACGAACCTCGCGGCGCTGTCGTTCTTCGTGCCGGCCGGCCACGTGCTGCTGGCGTTCGCGGTGCCGATGGCCGCGGCCAATGTCCTCGGCGCGGTCATCGGCACGCGGCTTGCCCTGCGCGGCGGCACGCCGGTGATCCGCAAGCTGTTCGTGGCGCTGGTGGTGGTGCTGATCGCGAAGATGGGGTGGGACACCTTCGCCGGCGCCTGATGCGCGCAGGCACCGGGCGGCCGACGCCCGGCGCAGCGGGTCTCAGCGGCGGACGCCGCCGACCTGGATGAACTGCAGGAATTCGGCGCGGGTGCGCGCGTCCTCGCGGAAACTGCCGAGCATGGTCGAGGTGATCATGCTGACCCCGCGCTTGTGCACGCCGCGGGTGGTCATGCACTCGTGCGCGCCTTCCACCACCACGCCCACGCCAAGCGGCGCCAGCGCACGCTGGATGCAGCCGGCGATCTGCGCGGTCATCTTTTCCTGCACCTGGAAGCGCCTGGCATAGGCCTCGACCACGCGGGCGAGCTTGCTGATGCCCACGACCTTGCCGGCCGGCAGATAGCCCACGTGGACCTTGCCGATGATCGGCGCCATGTGGTGCTCGCAGTGGCTTTCGTATTCGATGTCGCGCAGCACGATCATCTCGTCGTAGCCGGCAACCTCTTCGAAGGTGCGCGCGAGGTAGGCGTCGGCGTCGAGCGCGTAACCGCTGAACCACTCGGTATAGGCCTTGGCCACGCGTCGCGGCGTGTCCAGCAGGCCTTCGCGGGCGGGATCTTCCCCCGCCCAGCGCAGCAGGGTGCGCACTGCCGATTCGGCTTCGTCTCGGCTCACGCCGTGGCGGGCGTCGTCATCGGGGGATCGGGTCATGGCGGTCGCGGCGGCAAAGGGCGCCATGTTACCGCGTGGCAAGCGACGGGCTCAGTCGAGGTCGTGGCGCGACTGTCGGGTGGTACTGGGACAGGGCGGATCGTTGGAAGCGGTCGCGCGCGCCCAGGCATCTTCGACCGCGCCACGCGCCTCCACCCAGCCCAGGCGCGAATGCCCGCGTGCCGCGTCCCAGCCATGTTCGAGCTGGGCCTCGATCTCGTCGAAGCGGCGGCCGGCATGGCGTTGGCGGCAGTCGCGTCCATAACGGTAGGCGGGAGCGTAGTCATCCCAGTGCCGTCCGGCCGAGTAGTAGGGCGCCTGGGCAAGGCCGGGTTTGAACTGCGCTTCGAGGGCCTCCTCGCCGGCCACCGCGGCATCGGCAGGGGTGAGGTCTTGCTGGACCGAGCTGGTGTGGTGGGGATCGTTATGCATGGGCGTCCGGCGGCACGACAGCGCCAGGAAAGCGGGAGAGGGTGCGACCAGGGGCGAAACTAGTGGCGCACTCGTTGGACATGGGTGAAACCCGCCTATCCATCCCTGCCCCAACCAGCCTGGATTCAGGGAGCGGGCACGCCTGAACCGGGCAACGCTTCGAGTACCGCCCCGGCAAAACGCGCCGGATCGAAGCGTTTGCCGGTCGGATCCTCCCCGCGGCGCACGAGGACCACGCCGCGGGACGGCGTCACGATCACGTACTGGCCACGGTTGCCGAAGGCCGCGAACGTGTCGGGCGGGACGCCGGGCGAGCGCTGCATCAGCCACAGGGTGGCTCCGTATCCGAAGTCGCCCTCGGGCTGCGGGCCCGACGGGGTCGTCGCGGCGCGGACCCAGCCTTCGGGAAGCATGCGCCGGCCGTCGAACAGGCCATCGTTCTGCAGCAGCAGGCCGAACCGGGCGAGATCACGCGCCGTCGACCACACCTGGCTCGACAGCACGAAGCCGCCGCGCCAGTCGGTCTCGGCCCGGGTGCGGGTCATGCCCAGTGGCCAGAACAGATCCGTGAACGGCCGCGACAGGGCGCGTGCCTCGTCGCCGCTGATCGCGCGCAGCGCATGCACGGCCAGCACGCTGTCATTGTTGGCGTAGCGGAACCGGCTGCCGGGCGGATGCACCAGCGGCCAGCCGGTCGCGGCCTCGGCCACGGTGACGCCGCCGAAATACAGCGCATCGGTGCGGTTGCCGGCGGTGTCGCTGTGCAGGCCGCTGGACATGCGCAGCAGCTGGTCGACGGTGATCGCGCGTCGCGGATCGCCCGGCGCCTGCCATTCGCTCACCGCAGCCGGCGCCGCGGGGTCGAGCTCGCCGGCGGCCTGCGCCACGCCGACCAGTGCCCCGGCCAGGCTCTTGGCCACCGACCAGGTCCGCTGCGAGACGTGCGGGCCGAAGCTCTCGCGGTAGCGCTCGGCAATGATGCGGCCGTCCTGGACCACGATGACGGCAGTGGTCGCGTGACCGTCGCCGTAGCGACCGGTGTCGAACGCGTCGGCGACGGCCTGCTCGAGCGCGGCGCGATCACCACGCGGTGCGGCGGTCGCATCGCGGTCGCCCAGCGGCCAGGGCGCGTCGTCGAGCTGCGGCGCGGCGGCGTCGAAACGCGGCAGCGCGGCGATTGCCTCCGCTGCCGCGCCGATCGGCAGCTGCGTGCAGCCCAGGTTCGGGCGCCAGGCGGCAATCCGCGGCGGCAGGGCGACATCGAAGGCCACCGAGACGGTCCGCGCAGCCGGATCGACCACGGCGTCGAGCGCATCCACGGCGGCCTGGTATTCGGGATAGATGCCGACCAGTTCGAGCGCCTCGACCTGCGCCGGCGTCCGGCCGGCATTGAAATGCGCGCTGCACAGGGTGAGCGCCTTGTAGCCGGCGGCGATCGCACGTGCATGCAGGGCCTGCTCGCGCTCGCCGCCCGTCTGGGCGGCCACGCTCGTCGTGGCGAGCAGCAGGGGCAACAGCAGGGCATGACGCATCGGCATTCCGGTCTCGGGGCTGAACCCCAGTGTAGAGGGACCGCTTTGCCGCACGCCGCGCGGGGGGCATGATGGACGACCCGCACACACGACGGCGCACGGACATGACCGACGCACGCGATACGCGACGCCTCAAGCGTTCGAAGACCACCGCGTTGCTCCTGATGGGCACCGCGCCCCTGCTGTTCAGCGCCTGCCAGCGCGATGCGCCGGTGCAGGTGCAGGAAGGCCTCTACACGTCGGTCGAAAGCTGCGCGCAGGCGATCGGCGATACCGCCACCTGCCGCATCGCGTTCGAGCAGGCCAAGCTGCAGGCTGCCGACACCGCCCCGCAGTACAGCAGCCGCGCCGAATGCGAGGCCGAGTTCCCGGCAGAGGAATGCGTGGAACAGAAGACCTCGGCCGGTCATTCCTTCGTCGGCCCGCTGATGGCGGGTTTCTTCCTGTCGCAGATGATGAACAACCGGGCCGGCGCAGCTGCCGCCCAGCGCACCGCACAGGCGACCCCGGCGTTCCGCGACAACCGCCAGGGCTGGCTGCGTCCCAGTGGCGCGCCCGGCGCGGGCCGTGCCGGCATGGCCCCGGTATCGATGACGCCCGATCGCGCGGTCACCGCCAACCGCGGCGGTTTCGGCCGCTCGGCCACCGGCCGCAGTACCGGCGGCTGAGGTGCGGCGCGTCGGGATCGTCGAGCGCGGCGACTGGCAGGCGCAGGCCGCCGAGTGCGGTTTCCGGTTCCATACCATCGATGGCGCGCGCTACTGGGACGAGCGCGCGTACTACGCGTTCACGATGGCGCAGATCGAACACGATCTCGAAGACCCCAGCGCCGAGCTGCATCGCATGGCGATGGCGCTGGTCGACGAGATCGTCGCCAGCGATGCGCTGATGCAGCGGCTGGCGATCCCGGCGGAATTCCGCGACTGGATCGCTGAAAGCTGGCGCCGGCGCGAACCGCATCTCTACGGCCGGCTCGACCTGGCCTACGACGGCACCGGTCCGGCCAAGCTCTACGAGCTGAACTACGACACGCCGACCTCGCTGTTCGAGGCCGCGTTCTTCCAGTGGCAGTGGCTCGAGGACCAGCGCGCCTCGGGGCGCCTTCCGCGTGAGGCCGACCAGTTCAACTCGATCCACGAGGCCCTGGTGGACCGGTTCGCCGAGCTTGCCGCGAGCCTGCCGCCGCCGCTGCTGTTCGCCGCCGTGCGCGACTCCGAAGAGGACCAGGGCACGATCGCCTACCTGCGCGACTGCGCGGCGCAGGGCGGCCTGCACGGCGAGGCGATCGCGCTCGAGGACATCGGTCTCTCCGAGGATGGGCGCTTCACCGACCTCGACGACGTGGTGATCGGGTCGCTGTTCAAGCTCTATCCGCTCGAGGACCTGTTCCACGACGACTTCGGCCGCGCGCTGCCCAAATCCGGCCTGCGCCTGATCGAGCCGCCGTGGAAGGCGCTGCTCAGCAACAAGGGCCTGCTGCCGCTGCTGTGGGAGCGGCACCGCGGCCATCCCAACCTGCTGGCCGCCGAATTCGACGACGGCGGCGACCTGCCTGCCGGTTGGGTGCGCAAGCCGCTGCATTCGCGCGAAGGCGCCAACATCGAACTGCACCTGGCCGATGGCCAGCGCCTGCGCAGTGACGGCCCCTACACCGGTCCGTGCATCCGCCAGGCCGCGCATCCGCTGCCGTCGTTCGACGGGAATTTCCCGATGGTCGGCAGCTGGATCGTCGGCGACACCGCCTGCGGCATCGGCGTGCGCGAGGACGACTCGCCGATCACCCGCGACAGCGCCCGCTTCCTGCCGCATGCGATCGTCGAGGACGGGGCGCAGGTGGTGTTCGCGGCCTGAGCACGTTCTCGCGCTGGCCATCGGCGCCGGCCTCGGTGGCGCGGGCCCATGTCCGCGTGCGCGCGACGGGGAAACACGAGGTGCCGTCGACTCCGGATCTTGCCCGCCGGATACCGGACGCGTGGCAGGAAGCGCGGAGCCCGAGCGGTGTCCGCAGCCCGGATTCCCGCGCCGCCCGAAGCCGGATTCCCGCGCCCCGCGCGACCGCAGCCGGTACATCGCCCCCACTCCTGCGATCATGTGCGCATGACCACGCCTCTTCCGTTCTCCACGCTCGACCTGTCGCCCGCCCTGTTGCAGGGCGTCGATGCCCTCGGTTACACCGCCATGACGCCGATCCAGGCCGAGGCGCTGCCGCCGATTCTCGAGGGCCGCGACGTGGTCGCCCAGGCGCCCACCGGCAGCGGCAAGACCGCCGCCTTCGGCATCGGCCTGCTGCGCAACATCGACACGGGCCTGATCGAAACCCAGGCGCTGGTGCTGTGCCCGACCCGTGAGCTGGCCGACCAGGTCGGCAAGCAGCTGCGCAAACTGGCCACCGGCATCCCCAATCTGAAGATCTCGATGCTGTGCGGCGGGATTCCGCTCGCGCCGCAGCTGGCGTCGCTGACCCACCCGCCCCACGTCGTCGTCGGCACGCCGGGCCGCATCCAGGAGCTGGCCAAGAAGAAGGCCCTGCACCTGCGCCACGTGCGCACCCTGGTGCTCGACGAGGCGGACCGCATGCTCGACATGGGCTTCGAGGAATCGATCCGCGACATCGTCAAGCGGGTGCCGCCGACGCGGCAGGGCCTGCTGTTCTCGGCGACGTTTCCGGAGGAGATCCGCAGCCTCGGCACCGCGATGCTGCGCGAGCCCGTGCAGATCGGTGTCGCCGGCGATGCGCCGGCGCCGACCATCGAACAGATCTTCCACGAGGTCGAACCCGCGCGCCGCGCGCCGCTGCTGGCTGCATTGCTGCTGCGGCACCGGCCCGAATCGGCCGTGGTGTTCTGCAACACGCGCGCCGACGTGGACGAGGTCGCAGGTTCGCTGAACCACTACGGCTTCGATGCGCTCGCCCTGCACGGCGACATGGAGCAGCGCGACCGCGACGAGGTGCTGGTGCGCTTCTCCAACCGCAGCGGCAACGTGCTCGTGGCCAGCGATGTCGCCGCGCGCGGACTCGATGTCGAGGACCTCGCCGCGGTGGTGAATTTCGAACTGCCGCACGACGCCGACACCTACGTGCACCGCATCGGCCGTACCGGCCGCGCCGGGCGCAAGGGGCTGGCGCTGAATCTGGTCACGCCGCGCGAGATGCCGCGTACCGCCTTGATCGAGGCGCACTTCGGCGCACCCGCGCGCTGGGAAAAGCTGCTGCCGCTGAGCGGCCGGGCCAACGACGTGCCGGTCGCGCCGATGGTGACCCTGCGCATCGATGCCGGTCGCAGCGACAAGCTCAGGCCCGGCGACATTGTCGGTGCGCTGACCGGCGAGGCAGGACTGCACAAGGACGCGATCGGCAAGATCGACGTCTTCGCCACGCGCAGCTATGTCGCCATCGCCCGCGGCAAGGCCCAGCAGGCGGTCTCGCATCTTCGCGAAGGCAAGATCAAGGGCCGCCGGTTCCGCGTCCAGCTGCTCAAGACCAGCTGACCTCACCCGCCCTGCGCCAGACTGTCCGGTCATGCGTCTGCTGATCATCACCTATGGCACCGAGGGCGATGCGCGCCCGCTCGCCGCGCTCGGCAGCGCGCTGATGCGTGCGGGGCACTCGGTCCATCTGCTTGGCGATGCCGACACGCTCGATACCGCCACCACGCTCGGCGTGCCGGCGACCGGCCTGGCCGGCGACATCCGCGGCACGCTCTCGCGCATGGGCGCGATGCGGCAGATCGAACGCGCGCTGATCCGCATCGTCGAGGCGCGCACGCCCGAATGGATGCAACAGGCCATGGCGCTCGCCGAGGGCTGCGATGCGGTGATCGTGTCCGGCCTCACCGCCTTCGTCGGCCTGTCGGTCGCCGAGGCGCGGGGCGTGCCGGCAATCGGCGCGATGATGATCCCGATCAGCCCGACGGCCGCGTTCGCATCGCCGCTGGTGCCGCTGCGGGTGCCGCGTGCGCTGAACCGCCTGTCCCACGACTTCGTCAACGGCATGGTCTGGCGCACCTTCCGCGCGACCACCAACCGTGGCCGCGCGGCGATCGGGCTGCCGGCGCGCAGAACGCTGCCGATGGCCCACCCGGTGCTCTACGGCATTTCCCCGGCGCTGCTGCCCAACGTCGACGACTGGCCGGCCGATGCGGTCGCCTGCGGCCAATGGGTGCCCCCCTCGCAGGACTGGACGCCGCCGGCGGCGCTGCAGGCGCTGCTCGGCGCCGGCCCGCCACCGGTCTACATCGGCTTCGGCAGCATGAGCGGCTTCGATGCGGCGCGCGTGCGCGAGGCGGTGGTCGCGGCGGTCGGGGACCGGCGCACCCTGTTCAATCCCGGCTGGAGCGGGATCGACACCACCGGCCTGCCGCCCAACATCCACGTCATCGGCAGCGCGCCGCACGACTGGCTTCTGCCGCGCTGCGCGCTGGCGATCCATCATGGCGGCTCGGGCACCACCCATTCCGCGTGCCGGGCCGGGATTCCGTCGGTGATCCTGCCGTTCGCCGGCGACCAGCCGTTCTGGGCGCGGCGCCTGCGCGCGCTGGGCATCGCCGACCGCGTGCTGTCGGGACGGCGCCCATCGGCGCGCCGGCTCGCCGCCGCGATCGCCTTCGCCGAGCGTGCGGAGACGCGCGCGCACGCCGCGGCGCTCGGTGCGCGGATGCAGGACGAGGACGGTTGCGCCGCCGCAGTCGCATGGCTCGAGCGGCGTGTCGCGCCGGCCGGCGCCGGAGCCCCCGCCGGCTGAGGCGCGGCCCAAGGACGCCGCAGCCGGGTGCGCCGGCGGCGCGCCGGCCGCATGGTCCCGCACTCGGCCAGCGTTGCGCGCGGTCCTGCCGGCCGGCAGGTTGGCCAACGCGCATCGGACGTCGGCCTGCCTCAGCCGACCTTGCGGAAGCGGCGCACGTGTTCTATCAACGCACGCAGTTTCGGCGGCTGGTTGCGCCGGTCGGGGAAGTACAGGAAGAACCCTGGAAATGGCGGCAGGAACCTGTCGAGCAGCGTGACCAGCTCGCCGCGCGCCAGATAGGGCGCGAACGTCTCCTCGATGCCGACGGTGATGCCACCACCGGCCAGAGCGGTGCGCACCATCAGCAGCATGTCGTTGGTCGTGACCTGCGGCTGCACGGCCACGTCGAAGTCGCGGCCGCCCTCGCGGTCGAAGCTCAGCGCGGCACCAGGGCGATGTTGGGATGCGCGGCAATGACGGTCAGCACGATGTCGAAGAAGGTGGGGCCGGTGCCCGCGTCGAGCGCCGCGAGTTCGCGCTCGATTCGCGCGCTGTCGTAACGCGTGGGCATTGCGAGCTTGGCCTGCAGCCAGGTGCGTGTGGCGGGGATGCCGAGTGCGGCGCGACTGCGCTCGAATTCCGTCCACACCAGGGTCGCCCGCGCCTCGCCATCGAGCGCGCCGTAGACGCCGTGGAGCAGGTCGTCGAAGGCATCGAGGCTGTGGGCCAGAGCCCAGTCTTCATCGGCCATGAAGACCCGGTTGACCTCGTCGAAGAACGAGGTGATGTCGTGGATACGACTGCCGTCGAGGGTGAGGATGTTCGGCATCGGTCGTTGCACTCGGGAAATGGCGCAGCGCGCATCATCGGGAGCGCGCGGGAACGTTGCGTCAACGCTATCCGAACGCCTGTGCGCCCGCCAAGGACCTGACGCAATTGGTCCGTGTGCGCCGGCGGCTGATGCGATGCGCCGTGCCCGATATTCGGGAGCCGCTGCGGTGGGCCGGTACGACACGGCCCACGGTCCTTTCATTCGACCTTTGCGAACGCCCACCCACACTCGCCGCTCCCCTGTTCCGGAGCACTACCCATGGGCCTGTTTTCCAAGATCTCCGACCGCATCTTCGGTCGCAAACCCGCCGCCAAGCCCACCGCCACGCCGGGGGGCGCGGTCGCCAGGCCGGCCGCGGTGATCTTCACCGGCAGCAAGAACGACCCCAAGGTGTCGCCACCGTCGCGCAATCCGGCCCCGGCGCCTGCGGCGGCAGCCCCGGCCGAGCCGGTGGACGTCGAAGCGGTCCTGACCGACATGGCGGCCAAGAAGGGCGGCCCCAGCGACTGGCGGCATTCCATCGTCGACCTGCTCAAGTTGCTCGACCTCGATTCCAGCCTCGAGGCCCGCAAGGAGCTGGCCACGGAACTGGGCGTCAATGCCGGTGCGGCCGGCAGCGCCGAGCAGAACATCGCCCTGCACCGGGCGGTCATGCGCAAGCTTGCCGAGAACGGCGGCAAGGTGCCCGACGCACTGAAGGACTGAACGCCAGCGCCGCTGCCCGGCGCCGGGCCGTCGGCGCCCGGCCGCCCGGTCCGCGGACACGCCGGCGCAACAGCCGTGCTGGCGTGTTCCCGATACATCACAGCTCGGGCGAAGGCCGATCCTCGCGACAGGCGCACCCGGTCGCGCCCGGCTTGCCCGGACGCGCGTTACGATGCCGCTCCCACGTCGCAGCCGTAGATCCCTGATGAAGGTCCGCATCTCCGGCGAATCGCTGGCCGCATGAGCAAGGCGTCGCGTCACGCGGGGGGCCAGGCCACGTCCCGGATCGACCGTCTGCAGCCCTGGATCGCCGCGTTGGCGAGCGCATTGCTGCACTTGTGGTTCGCCTACCTGCTGCTGACTTCGCAGCCGATCGTGATGACCACGCCGCAGGGCGCGTCCGCCGGCAGCCGCATGGTCGTCGACTTCGTCGGCATCACGCCTTCCCAGCCGGTGGTCGCACCCGTTGCCCGCCCCGCGCCCGCGACACCTCCAGCGCAGTCGGCCCCGGCGGCCTCGCGCGTGCGGACCACGCGCGTCGAGCAGGCCGAAGCCCCGGTGCCGCCGGAAGCACCCGATCCCGCCGACGCCCTGACCGAGGTCCGCCCGCCGCAGCCTGCGCAGCAGCCAAGCGACGTGCCGCCCGTGCCCGTGCAGTCTCCGGCCGACGCCGGCCAGGGCGCTGCGCAGACGGCGGCCAGTCCTCCATCCCAGCAGCGCCGCCAGCATGTGTGGGGGCAGCCGCCCGGCATGCTTCCGGAAGAAACGGCGCCGGTGAACTCGGGGCTCTCCCGCAGCCCCAGCGTCGGCCGCGGCCGTGGCCGCGATGCGTCTTCCGACCTGCCCAGCCTGGAGGTCGGGGGCTATCAGGTGATCTACGACACCACCAGCGAGACCCGCCTGCGCGAATGGCGCGACCAGGGCGTCAGCGAACTGTTCATCCCCTTGCCGGGCACGCGCCGGCTCATGGTGTGCCCGCTGGAGACGGCGCTGCGCCGCGAGTCCAGCGACTGCCGGATGGTCGACCCGGAGGATCCGCAGATGCGCGGTATCGGCGATGCGCGCGAGGTGATCGGTTTCCATCGCGTCTACCGGCAGGGCGAAGTGGTCTGGCGCGGACCGGGGCCCTACCGCTGAGGGCAGCGCGCCCCGCACGGCAGACCGCGCACTACGCGAGCCTCTCCGGTGGGCGTCACGGCCGGCTACCGCACGGCCGGCCCGGGCGGAGGCCGGGCCCGTCGATGTCGCATCCTGCGATGTCGGCCGGGTAGGGTGGCCCGCATCCCCGTCGCCTGGAAGGCGCACGGGCTAGGGTCGCCCCGAGTGTTGCGCCGCGCGGGGGTTGGTTAACGTCGGCCCAGACTTCCTGCCCCCTGGATCCCGTCATGGTGATCGTCGCCGATACCGCGCGTCTGTCCGCCCTTCCGCAGCAGTCCGCGCCGCCACCGCCGCCGGTAACGACGGATTACCGCGCCGGCGTCCACGATCTCAGCGACAGCATCCGCGGCACCGCGCCCGACAGTCGCGACCAGCTGTTCGCGATGATGGCAAACGGCGCCTACGCGCCCGAGAGCCCGCAATACGCGCAGGCACTCGCCGACGCAGGCTGGACCGCCCTCGAGCCGCACGCCGACGGCGTGAGCCTGACGGACCAGCACGGCAACCGGATCCCGATCGATCCCGGCCTGATGAGCGACGATCGCTCCGGCTTCCATGCCGAGATCTACCAGCACCAGGACGGCGGGTACGTGGTCGCCTATCGCGGCTCGGAGCTCGGCAGCAAGCCCAGCCAGCTCATGGACTGGGTGAACAACGGGCAGCAGGGCCTGGGCATGGATGCCTCCCAGTACAGCAGCGCCATCGAGCTCGCCAAGCGCGCCGAGCATGTTCTGGGCGATGGCAATGTCGCCCTGACCGGACACTCGCTCGGGGGCGGCCTCGCCTCGGCGGCCTCGCTGGCCACGGGCGCCTCGGCCGTCACCTTCAACAGCTCGGGCCTGAGCAACAACACGCTCGGAAGCCTGGGCTTCAATCCCAATGCGGCGCGCGAAAGCGTGGCCGAAAGCGGCCAGGTGCGTCGCTACGCGGTCAATGGCGATCCGCTCACCGGCGCGCAGGAAGACGTCCCGGCGCTGCCGATCGTCGGCTCGCCGCCCACTGCGGTCGGCCACGCGCTGCGCATCGATCCGCCTGCCGGCACCGGCTTCGGCGGCCTGCACGGCGGCGGCGGTCCGGATGCGGTCTATGTCGAAGCCTTCGACCATGCCAGCCCCACCGACCCCGCGCTCGGCCCGAGCATCGGCGACACCCTCGGCGCGGGCGTGAACCGCGGCATCGACACTGCCGGCGACACCCTCGCCACCGGCATGGAGTCGCTCGGTGATGTGATGCGCAACGGCCCTGGCGCGACTCCGCGAAGCTGGGTGGTGGGCAGCCTGCTCAACGGCGCCAGCAGCGTGGTCGACGCTGGCACCGACGCGCTCGGAGACGTGGTCGGCGCGACCACGGCGTTCGGTACCGACACCCTGGTGGCGGGCGTGACCGCCGTCGGTGACCTGCAGTTCAACGCGCTCGCGTCGGGCATCCGCGAGGTGGTCGATCTGGGCGGGGACCTGGCGGGCACGGCCTCCGAACTGGGAACCGGGTTCGGTGAGTTCACCGCCGGCGTGGCAGAAGGCAAGGGCATCGCGGCGAGCTACGGCCTGCTGGGCGATGTGGCCGACGCCAGCATCGGTACCGTCGGCGACGTGCTCGACGGCGCGGTCAGCCTGGTCGGGGAGACCGCGCAGAACACCGCGAATGCGACCGGTGGCTTCGTGCGCGACCTCGGCCGGATCACCGGGCTGCAGACGCCGGCCAATGCGGTTGCCGGCTTCGTCGAGGGCACCGGCGACGTGGTCGGCAACGTGGCCGACGGCATCGCCAGCGCGGTCGACATCGCGACCGACAAGCTCGGCGATGGTGTCGAAGCGGTGGCCGACCTGGCCGGCAACGTGGCCCAGGGCGTCAACGACTTCACCGCCGACGTCGCCCAGGGCGTTGCCAACGGCGCGCGCGATCTCGGCCGCGGCATCGCCAACGGTGCAGGCCGCGCGCTCGACGCCCTGAACCCGTTCAACTGATCCCGGGAATGCCGGGCACACGACGGACGCCCTGCGCCGCCGTCCGCCTTCCAGCGGGGCGGCACGCGCCTGCGCGCGTCTTGACGCCAGCTGCGGCATGCTGCGCGCCATGACCCGTCGCCCACTTCCGCACCTGCTGCTGGCCGCGTCGATGCTCGCGGCCTCCGGCTGCACGCAAGGACACGAATCCATGAGCACCGACGCGCGCGCGTTCGACAACCCCGCACAGGCGCAGTTCGTCGCCGCATTGCGCAGCGGCAACACGCCACTTGCCCGCGAACTCCTGGCGGCCGGTGCCAATCCGAACGCCACCGACGAAGACGGCACCCCCGCGCTGAACTGGCTGATCCGCCAGGGCGACCGGGATGCCGTCCGTATGCTGCTCGAACTCGGCGCCGACCCCACACGTGGGGACGCCAAGGGCCGTACCGCGCTACACGAAGCCGCGATGTCCAGCGATCCGGAGTGGATCGATCTGTTGCTCGCGCACGGCGTCGCGGTCGACCTGCCCAATACCCGCAACGGCCAGACGCCGTTGTTCGACGCGCTGCGCGCGCGTGAGCCCGACAACATCGACCGCCTGCTCGCGGCCGGTGCACGGGTCGACGTGCGCGACCGCAGCGGCGCCACGCCCCTGCACCAGGCCGCGCTGGTCAACGACATCCCGTCGGTCCGGCGCTTCATGGAGGCCGGCGCCGATCCCCGCGCGACCGACGAAACCGGCGCCACTGTGGCCAGCTATCTCTACGACGGCGATCCCGCGATGCTGGCCGCCCCGGTGCGGCGCGACCACGAGTGGATCCGCGAGCGGCTGGCCGCGACGCCGACGCACTGAAGCAACGGCTGGGGCCCGCGACTGCGTCTGTGCTGGTCGCAGGTGCTCCGTGCGCCGCCATCCATCCGCGCATCCGCCGCTGGTCAGGCGCATGCAGCGCACGCGGTGCCACGCAGGTGTGCCATGCCCGCGCCGTCACCGGTGCGGCCGTCGCAATGGCCGCAGCATCGGTCAAAGCCGCGGGAACACCGCACTGCCCGGTCCCACCGCTCGCGCGGAATCCGCCGGCCCACGCGCGAGACATCCACACCGGCCACCGCTGCCTTGCTGGCTTCATCGTCGCCGCGCCAAGATGACCCTCTTTGATCCCAGGTCGGCCCATGCCCAGTCTGTCCAAGCGGCGCAAATGGATTCTGGTCGGGGTGGTGGCCGTGGCCCTGCTGGTCGTGCTGATTCTGGTGTCGAGACTGCGCGGGCCCGCGCTGCCCGGCTATGACGTGGTCAGCGGGCCGCTGGTGCAGAACGTCGTCGCCACCGGTCGCGCGGAGGCGCCGTCGCGGGTACGGGTGGGCGCGGAGATTTCCGGGCTGGTGCTGGAACGCCGGGTGATGGAAGGCGATCGCGTGGCCCCTGGCGACCTGCTGGTGGTGCTGCGCGCGGCGGATCTCGAAGCCCGCCGCGACGAAGCCCGGGCCGCGCTTGCCGCGCTGCGCGAGTCGGAGCGGCCGGATGCCGAGGCGCGTCTGCGCCAGGCACGCGCCGACCTCGCCCAGGCCGAGCGCGATCTCGCACGTCGCCGCGAACTCGGCCAGGCGCAGCTGGTCTCGCGCGAAAGCGTGGAGCAGGCCGCGCAGGCCGTGGTTGCCGCACGCGCGGCGGCCGAGCAGGCGCGGCTCGCGGTCGACGCGCTGTCCGGCGGCCCCCGCGAGGCGCAGGCCCGCGAGCAGTTGCAGGCCGCGGAAGCCGCGCTCGAGCGCGCGCAGATCCGCGCCACCGTGACCGGCACCGTGCTCACCCGCAACGTCGAGCCCGGCGACACCGTCAATCCAGGTGACGTGCTGATGGACATCGCCGCCGACGCTCCCGGCGAGATCCTGCTGCCGCTCGACGAGAAGAACCTCGGCCTGATCGAGGTCGGGCAACGCGCAACCGTCATCGCCGATGCATACCCCGGGCGGCCGTTCGCGGCCACCGTGTTCCACATCGCGCCCGGTATCGACCCGGCGCGCGGCACCGTCGATGTGCGCCTGCGCATCGATCCGGCCGTGGACTTCGTGCGCGAGGACATGACCGTCACCGTCACCCTCCTCACCGGTCGCCGCGACGACGCGCTGGCCGTGCCCAACGACGCACTGCTCGATGACGACCTCGGCTCCGACCGCGCCACCGTGCTGCTGGTGCGCGATGGCCGCGTGCGCCGCACGCCGGTGCGCCTGGGCCTGCGCGGGCTGGCGATGAGCGAGGTGCTCGAAGGCCTGCAGGCCGGAGACCGCGTGCTCGCCGCCGGCGCGATCGCCGACGACGCCCTGCCCGAAGACGGCAGCCGCGTGCGGGTGGAGGGCCAGCCGGCGCCGCAGACCGGCCAGACCACGCGCGGCGAGCTGCCGGTCGCGCTCGACTGAAGCCCATGTGGATCGAGTCCACCATCGCGGTGCGCTTCCTGCGCCAGGGGCGGGCACAGACACTGCTGATCCTGGTCGGCATTGCGGTGGGCGTGGCGGTGATCGTCTTCGTGACCGCGCTGATCGCCGGCCTGCAGGACAACCTCATCGACCGCACGCTCGGCACCCAGGCGCATGTGCGCGTGGAGGCGCCGCGCGAGGTCAACCTCGTCGCCGGCGCGCCCGCTGGCGTGGTGCAGCTGGTGCTCGAGGATCCGCGCCCGCAGGCGCTGCGCCCCATCGACAACTGGCTGCAGGTGCGCGACGTGCTCGACCGTCTGCCGGGCGTGGCCGCGGTGTCGCCGCTGGTGTCGGGACCGGCGTTCGGGCGGCGCGGCGAGGCGGTGCAATCGGTGGCGCTGGTCGGCGTGGATCTCGAGCGCTACCTGCGGGTGATTCCGCTCGACGAGAACATGGTCGAGGGCCGGCTCGAGGTGGGTTCGGGCAATGCGGTGATCGGCCGCCAACTCGCCGAGGATCTCGGCCTGCGCCTGGGCGGCAAGCTGCGACTCGATGCCGGCGACGGCCGCGAGGCGATCGTCAACGTGGCCGGCATCTTCGAGCTCGGCGTGCGCGAACTCGATGCGCGCTACGTCTATCTCGACCTCAAGCAGGCGCAGTCGCTGCTGGCGCTGCCCGGCGGCGTCACCGTCATCGACATGACCGTCGAGGACCTCTTCGGCGCCGACCGCATCGCCGCGCGCGTGCGCGGGCTGACCGGGCTGAAGGCCGAAAGCTGGATGGAGAGCAATGCGCAGCTGATGAACGCCTTGAGTTCACAGAGCATCTCCACGCGAATGATCAGTTTCTTCGTGGCGATCTCGGTTGCGCTGGGCATCGCCAGCGTGCTCGCGGTCAGCGTGGCCCAGCGAACGCGCGAGATCGGCATCCTGCGTGCCATGGGTACGCGCCGGGGCCAGATGCTGCTGGTGTTCCTGGTGCAGGGCGCAGTGCTCGGGCTGGTGGGCTCGGCGCTGGGCGCACTGGCCGGCTGGGGCCTGGTGGCGATGTTCAACACCTTCGGCCCGGGGCTGTTCTTCATCCCGGTGCCCAGGGCGCTGGTGCCGGCGGCGATGGCACTGGCCACGCTGGCCGGCATCGGCGCTGCGCTGACGCCCGCCTGGCGCGCATCGCGCCTCGATCCGGTGGAGGCGATCCGTGGATGACGCCCGCGAGGTGCTGCGGCTCGAAGGCCTGCGCAAGTCCTACAACATCGGCAAGCCCAACGAAGTCGAAGTGCTGCACGGCATCGACCTGCGCCTGGACAGCGCCGATTTCGCCGCGCTGGTGGGCCCCTCGGGCTCGGGCAAGAGCACCCTGCTCAACCTGATCGGGCTGCTGGATTCACCCACCGGTGGCGAGCTCTACCTGCGCGGCGAAGCCACCCGCGCGATGGACGACGCTGGCCGCACCGCGCTGCGCGGCCGGCATATCGGCTTCGTCTTCCAGTTCCACCACCTGATCAACGCGTTCACCGCGCTGGAGAACGTGCTGATGCCGTGGATGGTCGCCCACGGGCGTCCCGACCGGGAGATCACCGACATCGCCAGGGGCCTGCTGGCCGAAGTGGGCTTGGAGAAGTTCAGTCACCGTCGCCCCGACCAGCTGTCCGGCGGACAGCAGCAGCGCGTCGCCATCGCCCGCGCGCTGGTCACGCGGCCGGCGCTGCTGCTGGCCGACGAGCCCACCGGCAATCTCGACACCAAAACGGCTGCCGACGTCTTCGAGCTGCTGCGCCGCTTCAACGCGCAGTACGGCTGCGCGGTGCTGGTGGTCACCCACGACCCGCGTCTGTCGGAGACCTGCGACCGCACGATCAACCTGGTGGACGGCGAGATCGTGTCCGACGAGCGGCACGACCGGCCGGCCGGCGGCCGCGGTTCCGGGGATCCGGGTCCGCAGCAGGACTGAGCGTCGCGAGCGGCCCCGCCTTGCACTCGCGAATGGTTTCGTCGCCCGTCCTTTGTGCGGGCTCGTGATGCGATATACCGCAGTGGCACTGCGGCATATCGCGGGCCACGATCTCCACGCTGGCCACGACCGGGTGCATCCTCCTCCAGGAGGCCACGCGCTCAGAGATCCAGCACGATCTTCCCGAAGTGCTGCCCGCTCGCCTGGTGCTGGAACGCCGCCACCAAGTCCTCGAGCGGGAAGTGGCGATCGATCACCGGACGCAGGTCGCTCGCCTCCAGCGCGCGGATCATGTCCTGCTGCTGGCGGCGGCTGCCGACGATCAGCGCCTGCAGCCGCAGCTGGCGGCCCAGCGCAAGCCCCAGCGGCAGCCGGCTGTCGACGCCGGTGAGCACGCCGATCAGCGCGATGTGCCCGCCCACGCGCGTGGCCAGCATGGATTGCGCCAGCGTGTCCGGCCCGCCGACCTCGACCACGTGGTCGACGCCGCGGCCGTCAGTGAGCGCGCGCACGCGCATGCCCCACTCCGGCTCGCTGCGGTAGTTGATGCCCGCGTCGGCACCCAGCGCGCGCAGGCGCTCCAACTTCTCGTCGCTGGACGAGGTGGCGATGACCCGCGCGCCGGCCAGCTTCGCGAACTGCAGCGCGAACACCGAGACCCCGCCGCTGCCCTGCACCAGCACCGTCTCGCCCGGGCGCAGGCCGCCATCCACGAACAGCGCACGCCACGCGGTGAGCCCGGCCGTGGTCAGGGTGGCGGCCTCGGCGTGGCTCCACCCGCGCGGCGCACGGGTGAACCAGGTCGCGGGCGCCGTCACCTGCTCGCGCGCATAGCCGTCGATGCCGTCGCCCGGCGTGCGCGCGAACCCTTCCGCCTGCGGCTCGCCCTCGAGCCAGTCCGGGAAGAACGTGCTGACCACGTGGTCGCCCACGGCGAACTCCCGCACACCCTCGCCCACGGCGGTCACCTCGCCCGCACCGTCGGACATCGGGATGCGACGCGCCGTCGGGCCCATCGCCCCGCTGACCACGCCGAGGTCGTGGTAGTTGAGCGAACTCGCGCGTAGCCGCACGGTGATCTCGCCCGGGCCGGGATCGACGGCGGGCGTGGTCTCCAGCGTGACACTGTCGAAGCCGCCGCCGGCGGCGATGTAGAGGGTGCGGATGGTCATGGGGAGCCTCGCGTCGTGGGGAGGGCAATGCTGCCGCAAGTGAGGTGGGCGCGTTGGAACTCGGGTTCAAACCTCGCGGTTGCAGCGGCGCGGCGGCCCCTGCGAGTTGCTACGGCAAGCCCTTCTGGGACCAGTGACCAGTCGCGCCAGCACGAACCTCCGCGGGCGACACGATCTCGCCAGGGGCGTCGGGGCACAGTTCTCGACCCCATCAGACTGTAATGGACCAGTACTCGAGGGGCATGCGGAGCTGTTCCTTTAACACCGACAGGTAAGCCTCGTCGACGGACTGGAGAGGTTGCCGTCCGACGATCACCAAGCGAACGGGCAGCTCGTGTTGGCGCCGCGGATGGAGCGCGTACTCTAGAATCTGTCCCAAGGCTTGGCGAATGACGGACAGCGGCGCGAGATCTGACTTCACTTCGAACAAAAGCAGTTCGTCTTTTGTCCGCGCGACCAGGTCGATATGGTCCTGCTCGAATACCACTACGCAACCTGGATAGCGGCGCTCAACCTCATCCTTCAGCGCGCGCTGGATCTTTAGATGCTCTGGCGTACGCGTCGTCCAGCCGCCGGGGCGCCAATAGCACCGATCCACTGCGTCGGGCAAATCCGTTTTCCCTGCCCGACCTCGCCATCGCGGCTGCGCCGTGCAGAGGGAATCATTGGCGCGGCATAGGCTGTATCGCTTGACCTTGTGAACCGAATCTTCGGCCGCGAGCGGCGTACTGCCATCGAGCCATCTCACATTCTCGAGACGGTACCGCATGTTGAGGATATACGGCGCGTACTCGGTCCGCCCCAGTGCTTCCGGCCTACCCCCGGCCGCTCTCACTTCGGCACGCATCGTGTCCATCCAGCCCAGCTGTTCAAAGGCCTCCACCGCGTCCGCCGCCTGCTCATTTGTGAGGCATTCCACGTCACGGATCTCCGCGACGGCTCGGCGATCTCCCGGCCCCCGCATCGTGAAGAGGCGCAGGTTGAAGGGGCGGTTGCTCCGCAAGAGGCTCGCACGACTCTTGTTGACGCCCTGCACGAAGCCATACCGCCACCCGTCGAGCAGCCACTCACCCCGGAACAGCCAGTCCTCGTGTCCGAATCCGTGTTCGGCGCGGTAGCTAGGTACCGCCTCGTAGACTTCTCCGGCCCCCGCCGGGCACCACCAACCCCGGCTGTTGTAGGCGAGGCGCGCGACCCAGTCTGATGACGGCATAACGCCCACCTGCGCGGCACCCTCTACGCGCAGGTACAGCGGGAACAGTTCCTCCAGCACGCGCGCCGCATCCTTGAGGATCTCGTCGGTGACGCCGGTCGATCCAACTTCTGCGCGGCAACCGATGAAGATGAAGTTGCCAAAACGTACTAGCACATCGGGCACACGACCGAACGGACCGTCATGGATTCGGTCGTCGCCCCGATAGGCCCAGACCGCGAGCCCCGCGAGGTCGGCAAAGTCTTCCACTGCCTCGTTGAACTCGTCGATGCGCGGCGCGAGCGTCGCCACCGGATCAATTCGGTCCGGGCCACCTTGTAGGCTGAAGGCCACACCATATCGAAAATATCGCTCGTCTTCGAAGCCGACGTTGAACTGCAGCTCCTTGCGTCCCCCGCGGTGGTAGGCGTAACCATTCCGCGGACGGTCAGCGCGCCGGATATACTGGAAAAGGCCGTGCGGCCTCTGGCCACTGCCTTTCAGCTCGCGCCTGCGTTCGTAGAAGTCTTGGAGCGATGTATGAGCCAGACGCGCGTTCAGAGCCGCCACCACGTCGTTCAGATCGTTCAATGCGTCCCCCTCAGCTTGTGCTGCAAACTGTGCTCACTACCGTCTACGTTCCGCTACACCGCGTACACAACGTCTAAGCGACGACGGAGGCTCCTTCTTCACGCCCTCCGCACGGCGGTCACCTCGCCCGGACCGTCGGTCATCGGGATGGACGGCGCCTTCGGGCCCATCGCACCACTGACCACACCAAGGTCGTGATAGTGGGGCGAGCTCGCGCGCAGCCGCAAGGTGACCTCCCACGCGCTCGGTGGTCACACTTGATGAAGCCGCCGAGTTCGCCAACGACGAAGTGACCGTCCATTGGGATTGCCCGAACGAAGTATCCGCTGCCACCGTCGCCGTGCAGTTGCGAAAGCGCGACTTCGAGAAGGTACGGCCGCTGCGCGGAGGCTTCCAGGCGTGGCGAGGCCGAGGACTGCCGCTCAGATCTACCGGATCGCTTACCAGTCCATGTTCGCCGAGCGCTCCACTTCTTCGCCCCAGTAGCGAAGGAAGTTCGTCATCGCTTCGGGCGAACGCATCGCATCGGCATAGGCTCCCTTGGCCATCGTCAGCACCGTGGGGTAGCAGTTCTCAAGCAAGAATTCCCGCGCGGGTTCACGCACGCCCGCGAACATGAACGTCTCGAAGTCGTCCAGCACCTGGAAGACTCTGAGCGCATCGAACGCTAGGCCGTTACCGAAGCGAAAGTGCTGCGGCCCTACCCGGTGGGGCAACAGCACCGGTACCGCTCCCGCCGGCGAATGGAAGGAGAGGGCTTCGCCTTGCTTGCCGAACGCCCCGTGCGCCACGTGGTTACGCAAGTCCTGGCGCACGGCAAGAACGCGGTCGAGCAACGTATTGGCGCCCCGCTCGTTCACGTCGATCGCCGCCTTGAACTTCCCGGTCCAGTCGCCGGCCGCCAGTGAGGCCACCTGCGTGCCGGTCGTGACGCGGCCTTGCAAGATCGCCAGGTGAATCAGCACGTGCTCGGTCCAAGAGAAGTAGGCCTCGACCGCCGAGAGCGCCAGCCATCCCGATTCAGGCTCGGGGTGCCAATCCGCCATCCACAGCTCCGTCAATTGCGACAGGTCGGTCTTGCCGGCAGCCGTCGCGCGGCGCTCTTCCTTGCGTTGCTCAGCCGCGTGGGAGTGCGATTGCGCGGCTTCGCGTAGATAGCGGTAGCGCTCGTAGAGGGGCTGACTGTGGTTGGCTACGTTCACGGCCGACTGCGCCACCCGCGTGTCGGCGAACCATTCAAAGAACGGTTGCGCTTCCTTGGCTGCCTTGTGGATGCGGTTGACGATCTCTGCAGCCTGCGCCGCGACCCGATCGGGCTCAGGATGGAACAGTCCCAAACCCATCTTGCGGTGCTCAATCGTGAACAGCTCACCGCAATAATCCAACGGAATGGTCCAGGCGACCTTCTCCTCCGGACCTTCGTGCGGGAAGCCCAACAGCTCCACGAGCAGGAAGTAGACCAGGTAGTACTCGGGCAGGCGCCGCCCGGCGTCGGTGCGCTTGGCGCTCGACCAGAAGTTCGGCACCGCCTGCGTTTGGTCGTGCGCGGGACGCACGTCGCGCAAAGCGCGCAATGCGCGCTCGCGCACCGGCTCCAGATCCGCGGGAGGGGGGTGAGGGTTAGCCATCGACGAACGTGCCTGCCCCCGGCCTCATGCGAACTGCCCCTGGAACCATGCCGTCAAGTCCGGATGCAGGGCGCCGTCGATGTAGACGTGCCCCCGGTCGACGCGCAGCTTGGGCACGTTGAGTACCAGATGGGCGCCCGTCGCGTAGGCGTATTGGCCTTTCTGCTCGGTCATGCCGCTGAGTTTGCGGACATCGCTCTTGTAGTTGTAGTTGCCGGCTAGCTTGACCTCGACGACGAGCAGGTTCTCGTCGGGGCTCTCCGGCACGTGCACGATGATGTCCGGAATGATCCTCGAGGTGCCGAGCCTCTTAATTTCCTGCTCGCGGCGGTCATACTCGTTGGACACCGTGTGCCTGGTAAAACGCGGACGCATAAGGATGTGCAGTTCGGAAACGACGTGCGGTTCACCGGGGGAGGTGCGAGCCAGATACTCGATCTGAAACAACTCGTGCACCGCCGCCACCAGCTGACCGAGCGCATCAGGCACCGTCGCTTTCATTGAGTCGCTCCTGAGTGATGCGCTGCGAGAACGACGTACGCACGCACGCAGGCGCACGCAGGCGGCGATCGTCAGCCTGATCTCCTGACCGAAGTGTATCGCAAGCCCCTGATTGGACCGAAATGCCGGGGGCAGGCGCGCGTCGAGTCGGCCGGCGTCGTGCGACCCGCTGCTCAGGTCGTCAGCTGTATATCCATCGGACTGGCGCGCCCCCTTCCACTCGGCAGGCGGCCAACCGATTGCGCACCACTGTTCGCTATACCAAGGCTGCCATTGGCCAGGATGGTGACCGATATAGCAATGCACTCGCCAGAATCCCGCCGTCGCCCGGCGTGCGCGCGAAGCCCTCGGCCTGCAGTTAGGTGAGCGAGTAGCTGAGCGAGCTCGTGCGCAGCCGCACGGCGATTTGGCGTGCAAATGGACCTGGCACCGTCAGCGGCCTCTCTCAACACCATTTCCTTCCCCGCGGTTGTCGGAACTCCCCGTTTGCAGGATAGTCGACAGCGTCGTAAGCGCTAGGCCCCGCCACTCCGCGGACGCCACGCAGCCGCCCGGCCACGGCACCCGGAGGCCGCATGCAGGTCCAACATCCCGGCGGCGCAAGCCCGCGCACACGATTGCGCCTGCGCGAACAGGTGGGCTACGGCATCGGCGATTTCGGCTTCAATCTCTATTGGGCCAACATCTCCGCGTTCCTGCTGATCTTCTATACCGACGTGATGGGCCTGGCCGCCGCCGCGGTGGGCACGATGTTCCTCGTCACGCGGGTGTTCGACGCCGTCACCGATCCGCTGATGGGCGCCATCGCCGACCGTACCCGCACGCGTTTCGGCCGGTTCCGGCCCTGGCTGCTGTGGGGCGCATTGCCGCTGGCGGTCACCGGGGTGCTGACCTGGACCGTGCCCGACTTCGACGACACCGGCAGGCTGGTGTGGGCCTACCTGACCTTCAGCCTGATGATGCTGGCCTACACCGTGCTCAGCATGCCGTACTCGGCGCTGTCGGCGGTGATGACCAACGACAGCCAGCAGCGCACGACGCTGATCAGCTTCCGCTTCATCGCCGCGTTCGCCGGCACCACGGTCGTCAATGCGTTCACGCTCGACCTGGTGCGCTGGTTCGGCGGCGGCAACGAGGCGCTGGGCTGGCAGCTCACGCTGGGGCTGTACGGGGTGGTGGCGTCGCTGCTGTTCGCGACAGTGTTCTTCAGCACGCGCGAGCGCATCGCGCCGCCACCGGGGCAGCGCAGCGACGTGCGCCAGGACCTGCGCGACCTGCTCGACAACCGGCCGTGGATGGTGCTGTTCGTGCTGGCGCTGCTGATCATGGTCACCATCGTCATGCGCAGCGGCGCGACGGTGTACTACCTCAAGTACTACCTCGAGCGCCCCGAACTGACCGGCTGGTTCCTCGGCGGCTACTCGCTGGCGCTGGCGGCGGGCGCCGCGCTCACGCCGGTGATGACGCGCTACGTCGACAAGAAGCGGCTGATGGTGTGGCTGATGGCGGCGGCGGGCGTGCTCAGCTGCGCGATGTTCCTGGTGCCGCGCGATGCGGTCTGGCTGTTGTTCCTGCTCAACACGCTGGTCGGCCTGGCGCTGGGGCCGAAATCGCCACTGGCGTTCTCGATGTATGCCGATTGCGCCGACTACACCGAGTGGAAAACCGGGCGCCGCGCCACCGCGATGACGTTCTCGGCCGCCACGTTTTCGCAGAAGCTCGGCGGCGCGCTGGCGGCGGCACTGATCGGCTGGATGCTGGCGGCGATGGGCTACGTCGCCAACCAGGCGCAGTCCGATGCCTCGCAGCTGGGCATCGCGCTGCTCTTGACCGTGATCCCGGGGGTGGTCGCGTTCTTCGCGGCGGCGGTGATGCGTGCCTACCCGCTCGATGCGTCGACGATGGCCGAGGTGCAGGACGCGCTGGATGCGCGCAGGGCGGAACGCGCATGAGTCCGCTGCAGTACGGCTTCACCGACGACGGTCGCCGGTTCACGATCGACAGTCCGACCGCCATGCCCCACGCGTCGGCCTTCCTCTGGAACCGGCGGATGATGCTGCAGGCCACCTGCCGCGGCTTTGCCAGCGCGCAGTTCATGCAGCCGGAGCCGGCGAAGTACGCGCACGCACCGACGCTCGAGGCGCGCAGTTTCATGCAGCCCGAGCAACCGGTCTACGCGCATCATCCCGGCCGCTTCTGTTACGTGAAGGACGAGGACGACGACATGCTGTTCTCGCTGCCGTACGAGCCGGTGCGTGCATCGGCCGATGCCTTCGCGTTCGAGGCGGAACTGGATACGCTCGCCTGGCGGATCGAGCGCGATGGCCTGGTCTTCGAATGGCGGCTGGCGCTGCCGGTCGAGGATGTCGCCGAACTGTGGACGCTGCGCGTGCGCAACCGATCAAAGCGCACGCGACGGCTCAGCCTCTACCCCTACTTCCCGGTCGGCTACATGTCGTGGATGAACCAGTCCGCGACCTGGCGCGAGGATCTGGGGGGAATCGTCTGCAGCAGCATCACGCCCTACCAGAAGGTGGAGGACTGGTTCGTCCAGCGCGACTTCATGGATCGCACGGTGCTGCTGCATGCCAATGCGCCCGATGCCTGGGACGCACGCCAGTCGGCGTTCGAAGGCGAGGGCGGGCTGCATGCACCGGCGGCGGTCACCGACGCGGTGCTGCTGGGCCGGCGCGATGCCGACTACGAAATGCCCACCGCGGTGCTGCAGTACCGCGTGGTGCTCGCCGATGGCGATGCGCACGAAGAACGCTTCGTGTTCGGCCCTGCGCGCGACGACACGCAGGTCCAGGCCTTGCGCTCGAAATATCTCGTCCCCGGCGGTTTCGAAGCGGCTGCGGCCGCGTATGCGGAGTACCTGGCCGCCGCGCGCGGCTGCATCGACATCCACACCCCCGATCCGTGGCTGGACGCTTTCGCCAACCACTGGCTGCCGCGGCAGGTGTACTACCACGGCGACGTCAATCGCCTGACCACCGACCCGCAGACGCGCAACCTGCTGCAGGACCACATGGGCATGGCCTACCTGCAACCGGCGACCGCCCGCGCCGCGTTCCTGCGCGCGCTGTCGCAACAGGCGTCCAGCGGCGCGATGCCAGATGGCGTCCTGCTGGTCGATGGCGCGCAGCTGAAATACATCAACCAGGTGCCACACACCGATCATTGCGTCTGGCTGCCGGTATTCCTGCAGGCCTACCTCGACGAAACCGGCGACGACGCCTTGCTCGATGTGCCGGTTACTGATTCGCAGGGCCATGTCGCCAGCGTTGCCGCGCGCGTGGACAAGGCCATGCATTGGCTGCTGTCGGCGCGCGATGCGCGCGGGCTGGGATACATCGCCCAGGGCGATTGGTGCGATCCGATGAACATGGTCGGCTACAAGGGCCGCGGCGTGTCCGGCTGGCTGACCCTGGCGACCGCGCATGCCTTGCGGCTGTGGGCGGGCATCCGTGCGCGCCATGCCGGAGACGCTGCGGCGGATGCCTTCGTGCAAGGCGCGCAGTCGTGCAATGACGCCGCCAACGCACACCTGTGGGATGGCGACTGGTATGCGCGCGGCATCACCGATGACGACGTGGCGTTCGGCGTGCGAGGCGACACCGAGGGCCGCATCTACCTCAATCCGCAGAGCTGGGCGATGCTCTCGGGCGCGGCCGATCCGGCGCGTCGTGCGCAGTTGCTGGCGGCAGTGGAATCGCAGCTGGTCTCGCCCCATGGCGTGGCCATGCTGGATCCGCCATACACCGCAATGCGCGAGGACGTCGGCCGGTTGACACAGAAGTTCCCCGGCTCGGCCGAGAACGGCTCGATCTACAACCACGCGGCCGCGTTCTACCTGCACGCGCTGTATGCGGTGGGCGACGCCGACCGTGCATGGCGCGTGCTGCGCGCGATGCTGCCCGGCCCCGATGCCGACGACCTGCTGCAGCGTGGACAGCTGCCGGTGTTCGTGCCCAATTACTATCGCGGCGACTGGCGCGGCCATCCGCGCACTGCGGGTCGTTCCAGCCAGCTGTTCAACACCGGCACCGCGGCGTGGCTGTATCGCTGCCTGATCGAAGGCCTGTTCGGGCTGCGCGGCGAAGGCGACGCGCTGCGGATCGCACCGCAGCTGCCGTCGCACTGGTCGCAGGCCTCGGCGGTGCGACGCTTCCGCGGCGCCGACGTCGAGTTGCAGGTGCGGCGCGTGCCGGGACTGCAGGCCATGCGCGTGCGCGCCGACGGGCAATGGCTCGATACACCGCTGTTGCGCGGCATCGTCGCCGGCGGGCGGCATCGCGTCGACGTGGAAGTGCCGGGATGACGACGACGCCGCAGGTGCTGATCGCGATGGGGGTGTCGGGCAGCGGCAAGACCACGCTGGCAGGCCTGCTGGCGGAGGCCTGGCAGGCGACGCTCCTCGACGCCGACGACATCCACGACGCCGCCGCCAGGACGCGCATGGCCACGGGCCTGCCGCTCACCGACGCCATGCGCGACCCTTGGGTGGCGCGCATCGCGGCCGAGCTGTCGCGACGGGTGGCGGCCGGCGAGCGCGTGGTGCTGGCGTTCTCCGGCCTGCGCCGCCGCCATCGCGACCGCCTGCGCGACACCGGGCTGTCGCTGCGGTTCCTGTTCCTGCATGGCGACAAGGATCTGATCGCGACGCGGATGCAGGCCCGCAGCGGGCACTACATGCCGGCCTCGCTGCTCGACAGCCAGTTCGACACGCTGGAGATGCCGGCGGGCGAAGCGGATGTCGTGACGCTGGCGATCGATCGGCCGCCGGCTGCAATGCTGCGCGATGCGCTCGCGGCTTTGCGCCTGACTGCCTAGCCGCGTTGCTGGAGGAGGGCGCCCGTCAGCTTCCAGCGAGCGCGAGAGCGGGGCCAGGCGTACGCCCGTCCGCACCCCGCGTCTTTCGCACGGAACCCCCGCCGTGATCGTCACCGATGCGCGGACTCGCGAGTATCCGCAGCAAGGACGTCAGGCTGCGCGAGCGCCCATTACGCGCAGGGACGAGCGTGGCGGGACCATCCCGCGGGTGCGACTTCGCCGGGTGCCGCGCCGGCAGCACGAAGCGAACACCCGGCACGCCCCGTCCGCCACACTCACATCGTGTGCGCCCAGGCCGGCAACAGGCCGAAGGCGCCCAGGCCATCCAGACGGCCATCGCGATCATCATCAGGTCCCGGTCAACGGGAGACGAAGCCCGGCGGCACGTTGCTCGCGCCGCCCACGCACGCGCACTTCAGTTCCCGGCGGTCCACGTACACGGCCTGAACACCGAGAGCGCACCCACTGTGGCGAGGGACAGCGCCACCGGCACCGACAGCCAGGTCAGCGCGCCGGCGATCATCAGAATGCCGGCGAGGCCTTACGCGAATGGATAGACGCAGGAATACGGCACCCATCGCCGCGCCAGCAGGTCGGAGTCGAGGAACATCGTGGCGAGGCTGCCGATGCCCTGCAGCTTCAGCAACCCCAGCAGCAGGCAAATGAGCCGCACGGAGGATGGCGCTTACGGCCCGACCGGGGGCAGGGCGCTGGTGAGCGCCAGACGGGATGAGAAAAACAGGTCGCCGGCGGTGCTGCCCGGCAGCCCGGAATCTGGCCTCCAGACGCCCCTTACTTGCTGGCGCCTCGCCGGTCGTCGTCGCTTTGCGCCGCCTCGCGACCTTCCGCGAATTCGGGGAAGGTTTCCGAGATCGAGTCCTTGTCCGGCAGGATGTAGAACACGCCGCCGCGCTCGAATGTCGGCTTGATGATCTGCTCGTAGAACTCCGGCGAGACGTTGATGCACCCATGCGTCACGCGGTTGTCGTCCGGCGTAGGCGAGGCGAGTCGTTCGGCGCGGTGCTCGCCCGGTGAGCCGGCGAGGGGGTGGATGGAGACCGCGGATTCGTAATCCACCCACAGTACGCGTCCGGCGTCGATCGAGGGGCCGTATCCCCCCACGAAGCGCCCCGCTGGCGTGGTGCGATCCCGACCCGGAATTTCTCGAAGCGCCAGGCCGGCGACGCCAGGGGCCGTATGGTCGCCGACTGCCGAGCCGAAGAGCCCGGGTGCCGCGCCGCGCAGACGGCCGTCACCGCCGAAGACGAAGACCTGTGCGGCGGCCTTGTCGATCACCGCAAACGGATAGCCCTGAGTGTCGTTGGACGCGACCACCCAGCCGGCCAGTTCAATCACCGTGCCGGAGACATCCTGGTCATGGGGAAGCTGGTCGAACGCAGTCTCCGGGGGCGCTGAAGCGTCCTGGGCGGAGACCGTGCCGACGCTCGCGAACGCGAGCGCCAGCACCAGCACTCCATGAGCGGCCCAGCTTGCAGTGTGTGTGCAGGTACGGATGGGACGATCCTTTTGAACGAAGACTGGAGTGCAATGAGATCGGCAGCCGGTCAAGGCCGCCGGATCCCGGTTCAAGCCGTAGGGTCGCTCACGATGCAGGGGCGATTAACCGCGGGGGGTGCGGGTGGCCGGTGCTGCGTTGAGCTGCTGGACGCGGGCCTCGATCTGATCGAGACGCTGGTTGGCACGCTGCGCGGACTGGTTGGCTGCTTCTGCACTCTGGGCAGCGCCCTGCACTCGGCTATCGAGAGAGTCGAGACGCGAATTGATCGTCGCGAACTCCTCCTTGTAATGGGCACAGCTCGCAAGGCCCATGGTGGCGACGATCGCCACGCCGACACGCACCATCATTCGATTCTGCTTGGTCGACATTTCGCTTCTCCGTGGTCAGGGGACTCGGAATATAGCGAGCTTTCTGTCGACGCCATGAGGTGCCTTCAGCTGGGATTTGCGTACGTCGATGGCCGGTGAAGAGCGATGCCTGCCCGCCAAAAAGCGTGCATTCAGCTGGTTCGAAGAATCCACGATCGGTCGACATCGCAACCGTGTTCACGGTCACGACCATTGGCCAATTTCCTGACGTGGTTTTTACATGCGGGGCCTTGCGAGCGATCGCGTACGAGCCTCGAAGGCTCGCGTTGCACAGCAAGGCGCGTTCAACGGGCCGCGTCAGAACACCCTACCGGCAGGTTCAATCCCACCTGCGGACGTCAGGGCGACCCGACGCTTCCGCGATATGCGGCAATCGTCTGCTCGGCAGTCGGATTCGACATCGCCAGTCCATTGACGAATACAACAGGTGCGCCGCGTTTGGCCACTGCGAGGGCACGCTTGATGCCCTGCATCTGTTCGGTGGTCGGGTCGGCGACGTCGAAGGCGAAGCCGCTGTCGCGCACGACGGGAATGCCGGCGCGGTCGAGTTCGCGGATCAGCGCTTCACTGCGCTGCGCCTGCTCGGATGGGCAATTGGCCGGCGCCAGCACCAGCACCGTGTTCGGCTGCATCCCGCCGGGCATCTCGACCGCGACGAATGCGGACGCGTCGAAGGCTTCACTACGTTCATGCCACCACTGCCAGGCGCCGTAGAGGCCGCAGGCGAGCATCAATATCCATAAGGTCCGCATTGCCGTTCCCCTCGTATCGAATCGTTCGTGGAGTTCACGGGCCAGCACGTGCACTCACACGCACAGCTTGGATTGGCGTGGCACCCCATCACGATCGCCGTCCATCAATAACGCGCGTCTTGTGGTCGCAACCGCGACCGCCCAGGTGCTGGTGCGCGCCGTCCATCCTTGAAAATCCGAGAATAGCGTGCCGGGGGCTCCGACACCTTGGGCTGCGCGTCACCCGCACCACCCGTTTCGAGCACTCCGACGGCCGACTGTCGCCGGGTGGAAGGGGCTGTCTCTGGAAGCCCATACAGCGCCTTCTGCAGAGGCGGCGCCCTGGATAACTTCGTCAGCGATCAAGGAAGCCAGACGACCTGGATTTCCATAAGTGGTCTACCGCAACCGGGTGAGCCTGTGCGGAGATTGCGGCAGGCGAAGCAGCCCGGCGATGGACAAAGGGCTGCGTTCGCGAGTGCATAGGTTGTTTGCGCGACCGTCGATGCAGCTCACCTGCCCGCAGAAGTGTCGTCCTCGGCTGGCGCATTCAGCAGACGCATGTTCGACGCACCTGCGCCGCGTGCTGTAGCGTTGGCGGCAGTGACCCAAGGATTAGGGGATCCCATTGGCCACGCTCATTCCGAGCCGAAGTACTTGCCTGGCGCGCATGACAGGTGGGGAGCGCCGGTTTTCTTCGCGCCTCGAGGACAAGCTCGATGCGGATTACGTCTGTTGGTACGACGTGCCGGTTGGACCCAGCTACCGGCACCCGGACTTCGTGGTGCTGCATCCCTCCCGCGGCCTGCTGGTGCTGGAGGTCAAGGATTGGAAGCCGGAGACAATCGTCGAAATTGACCGCGACAGCGTCACGCTTCACACCGAACGCGGCCGCGTGACCGCCGCGAACCCGATCCGCCAGGCGCGCGACTACGCGATGGAGATCGTGCGCCTGCTGCAGAACGACCCCGCGCTGTGCCAGCCGCCCAGCGACCGGCGTGCGGGCAAACTGCTCTTGCCGTGGGGCTTCGGCGTGGTACTGGCCAACATCAGCCGCGCCCAGTTCGAGCAGATGGAGCTCGAGACCTTCCTGCCTCCAGGGAATGTCATCTGCCGCGACGAGATGACCGAAGGCGCCGACACCGAAGAGTTCCAGAAGCGCATGTGGGACATGTTCCTGCTGCCCTTTCCTTGCCTGCTGAGCCTGCCGCAGATCGAGCGCGTGCGCTGGCATCTGTTTCCGCAGCTGCGCATCCAGGTGCAGGGTGACCTGCTGTCCGCGCCTGCTGCGGCGCCGGCGTTGCCGCTGGAGATTCCCGACATCATCCGCGTCATGGACCTGCAGCAGGAACAGCTGGCGCGTTCGCTGGGCGACGGCCACCGCGTCATCCACGGCGTGGCAGGTTCGGGCAAGACAATGATCCTCGGCTACCGTTGCGTGGAGCTTGCCCGCCAACAGCACAAGCCGGTGCTGGTGCTCTGCTACAACAAGACACTGGCAAGCCGTCTCGAGCACCTGATGCAGGGCCACGGTGTGCAGGACAGGGTGGCCGTACGCAACTTCCACGAATGGTGCCGCGAGCAACTCAAGGCCTACGGCCTGCGCCCGCCGGCATTCCAGAGCAGCGCCGACGCCTACGCCAGGCAGCTGGTGGAATCCGTCATCACTGGCGTGGATTCGAACGCGATTCCGCGCGGACAGTATGGCGCCGTAATGATCGACGAAGGTCACGATTTCGAACCCGACTGGCTGCGGCTGGTCGCGCAGATGGTCGACCCGGAAACCAACGCGCTACTGCTGCTTTACGACGACGCACAGACACTTTACGGAAATGCCGCGCGCAGGAAGTTCACCTTTGCCAGCGTCGGCATCCAAGCCCGCGGTCGCACCACCATCCTGCGCTTGAACTATCGCAACACCCTGGAAGTGTTGGCGGTGGCCAAGACCTTTGCCGAAGAAGTGCTGATTGGCGAGGACGCCGACGAGGATCAGGTGCCGGTGATCGCGCCCGAAAGCGCCGGGCGCCGTGGGCCGATGCCCGAACTGTGGCAGGCGCGCAGCATCTGGAACGAGGCCGACATCATCGCGGGGCGCATCCGCGAGGCGTCGACCAATGGCGCGAATCCGAATGACTTCGCCGTGCTTTGCCATTCCAACCGGCTGGCGGCGCTGATCGCATCGCAGCTGGAAAAACGTGGTGTACCGGTGCTGCTGGCGTCGGACAAGCAGCGTCGCGAACTGTTCAACGGCCCGCCGGCGGTCAAGGTGATGAGCATGCACTCCAGCAAGGGCCTGGAGTTCGACACCGTGTTTATCCCGGGCATCTGCGAAATGGCGCTGCACGACGATGATCCGGATCGCAAGCGGCAGCAGGTGCGGTTGCTGTACGTTGGGATGACGCGGGCGTTGAGGCAGTTGGAAATGTCGCACCACCGGGAGAGTGCGCTGGTTGACCAGGTGCGGAGCGTGGTGACGGGTGTCGCACGGCGCCTGGTGGCTTAACCGGGAGATGCGTCCCCTGCGAATTCCATTCCTTGGGCCCGACGATAGCGGGACGCGGCGGAGCGTGAGAGCGGCCACGGCGCAGGGCGCCACGGTTCGCTAGAACAGTGCGCCCTGGGTCGGGGCTTCGCTGACGTCGGCGATGGTCTGGGGCGCCGATGCATCCAGGCGTTGCGGCGCTTCCGCGCCCAGGCGCCAGGCCAGGCCGGACCAGCGGCTGGCATGGCGTTCGAGCGCGCTGCGCAGGATGGGCGCGCTGCCCACTACATGCAGGGCGCTGCGCGCACGGGTCATGCCGGTATAGACGAGTTCGCGCGACAGCACGCGGTTGAAGCGCTCGGGCAGCACCAGCCACACGGTGTCGAACTCGCTGCCCTGGGCCTTGTGCACGGTCATCGCGAACGCACTGTCGTGCGCGGGCAGCGCGGCCGGGTGGAACGGCCGCGGACTGTGCGCATCGTCGCCGGGGAACCACGCCATCACCGCGCCGGCGCCGTCGGCCAGACAGATGCCGATGTCGCCGTTGAACAGACGGTGGCGATAGCTGTTCTCGGTGACCAGCAGCAGGCGGCCGTGGAAATACGCGCCGCTGCTGCGACGCGCGGCCACGCCCGTGCCACTGCCGGTAAGCATGGCCTCGATACGCGCATTGAGCCCGCGTGCGCCCTGGGGGCCTTCGCGCACCGCGGTGAGGATGCGCAGGCGTCCCGCGCGGGCGAGTGCGTCGGCCGGATCGCTGGTGTCGGCGAGCGCGCTCCAGTGCGCGAGCAGGGTCTCGCGGTGGGCCAGCAATGGGTCGGCTTCGCCTTCGTGGAAGCGCACCCCCGCGAGACCACCGCGCAGCAGCGACAGCGCGTTGTCGGCATCGCCCTCGCGCACGGCAGTGGCGAGCGGCGCGAGATCGAGCGCGGCGCTCTGGCGGTAGCCGCGTTGCAGGTGGATGCGGCGGCCGGGGAAGGCGCCTGCAGCGGAGGGGGCGGCAGGCACTGGCGCCCGGCCATGTCCGGAATGGCCGGGCGATGCGGATGGGCCGAGCAATGGATGCAGCGCCTGCGCATCGTCGATCGCGATGCGCGCGCCATCGCCGGCGGCACGCAGGATGCCGCTGAGCACGTCGCCCGCTTCCACCGATGGCAACTGGTCGGGATCGCCCAGCAGCACCAGGCGCGCGCCGTCGGCGACGGCTTCGACCAGCTTGGCCATCAGCGGCAGGTCGATCATCGAGGCTTCGTCGACGACGACGACATCGAACGGCAGCGGGTTGTCTGCGTGGTGCCGGAACGTCGCCGAATCGGGAATGGTGCCGAGCAGGCGATGCAGGGTGGTACCGGCGGCGGGCAGCGCGCCCAGCAGGGCGGGATCGAGATTTGCACCGTCCAGTTGCTGCACGGCGCGGCGCAGGCTTTCGGCCATGCGCTCGGCGGCGCGGCCGGTGGGCGCAGCCAGGGCGATGCGCGGCGCGGGCCGACCGGCCTGCATGGCCTGGGCGACCAGCAGCACCAGCAGGCGCGTGATGGTGGTGGTCTTGCCCGTTCCGGGCCCGCCGGTGATCAGGACCAGGTTGTGGCGCAGCGCGACCGCGGCGGCGCGGGCCTGCAGGTCGGGGGAACCGGCGCCGGCGCGCGCGTGGGGGAACAGCGCGTCGAACAGCGGTGCGAGGGTGTCGAGCGTCCCGCCCTGCGGCAGCGTGGCGCCGATGCGGCGCAGGCCATCGGCGAGGCGGCGCTCGTACTCGCGGTAACGGCGCAGGTAGAGCAGGCCGCGTCCCGCGTCCGCGTCCTCGTATACCAGCGGCGCTTCGGCCGCGGATTCGGTGTCGGGCGCATCGGGTCGGGCGACCCAGCGTGATGCCTCGAGCGCCGCGCGCCAGGCCTCGGGCGTGGGCCAGTCGATGTCGGCTTCGACCAGTCGCTGCGGCCGGGACGGCGAAAACCCGGCATGGCCGTTGGCCACGGCCAGCGAGGCCAGCGCCGCGGCGGCGAGCACGAGATCGGACGTGCCGGGGTCGAGGCGACGCAGGGATTGCGCGAGCGCGTTGTCGAGCGGGCGCAGGACGCCAGCGTCGCGAAGGTCCTGGAGAAGGGTCATGGGGTTGGGCTCCGCGGTCGGCTGCCCTCATCCCAAGCCCTGGAGAGGGGCTCAGGGCGGCGCGCCCGGCTGGGAAAGAACTCGGCGCGGCCTGCTGGTCGGTGGCGCTCGGAGCGGCATGTAGAGCGGGCGGGGGCTCGGGCGCGGCTTGCCGCGGTTGAAATGTGCTCCGAGCGGCTTGCCGCAACCAGGAAGAGTCCGGAGCGGCCCAAGCGGAAAGGCGCGGGTGCGGAGTCGGGCAGGCCCAGGGGTCGAGCCCCTCTCCACCCGGGGGAGGGGCGCGGGTAGCCGCCATCGCGCGACATTGCCGCGATGCTGCGACAGCCGTGCGCGCTGCATATCCAGGCGCCTCGCCTCCACACGAGGCGCCTCCATCGCGTGGCCCGCAAGGCGGAAGGATCCGCAAGGCAGTCTGCCTCCGCGCCGACCCGCCCCCGCGCGCGGGCTCCGGACGCCAGGCGCGGGCAGTGACCGAAGTCGCCGATCACGCCGCACGCTCCGCGTCTGCGCCCGCGAACAGGGCATCGAGCGCATGCACCAGCTCCGGCGCGAACCGCCATGCCCGCAGCCCCGGTGCGTCTTCGCGGCTCGCATCCAGTCCGCGGCAGAACAGGTAACGCGCGCCGCCGAAATCGCGGGCGTAGTCATACGCCTCGCCCAGGCGGAAGCGCAGCCAGCGATGCAGGGCGACGGTGTAGATCAGCGCCTGCAGGTCGTACTCGCTGTGCGCCATCGCCTCTTCGAGCTGGGCGGCGCCGTAGCCCGGCAGACGGTTGGTCTTGTAGTCCAGCACGTACCAGCGGCCGTCGTGCACGTAGGTCAGGTCGATCAGGCCCGTCATCAGGCCTTCGAGGCGGCGGCGCAGGCCGAAGCCGCTGCGCGCGGCGGACACCCCATGCGCGTGCAGCACTTCGAGCAAGCCGTCCACGCGGGTGGGCGCGAGCGCGAACTGGAACTCGATCTCCGGCCTGCGCTGCTCGCCCGGCACATCCGCCAGGCGCACGCCCTCGGGCAGGCGCACGGTCAGCGTCTGCCCGAGCAGCGGGGTCAGGACGTCGAGACCGTCGTCGAGCTCCTCACCGGTGTAGCCGGCTGCGCGCAGGCGCTCGACCATGATCGCGGTCTCCGACGCGGGGACCGCGGCGCTCGGCGTCCAGTCCGACCACGCGGCGAAATCGCTGCGTTCGAGCACGTCGTGCAGCACCACGCCGAAGCGTGCCCCGGCGAAACGCGGATCGAAGGCACCGGCATCGGGCGCGAGGTCGCGCGTGGTTGCGGGTTCGTCCTGACCGCCGGGCGCGGGCTGGGTCGATGCGCTCGACGGGTCATGGCCGGCGTCGGCACCCGCCAGCTGGGTGAAGCTGTACACCCACCAGTCGCTGGCCAGGCTGCGCGCGCTGCTGCGCGCCGGCGGGACGTCTGCGTCGGTCTCGGGCGCGAGCCACGGCAGGGTGTCGGGCGGCAGGCTGCGGTCGACATGCAGGGCATCGCCGAGCACGGACTGCAGCGCCTCGGGCGTGTCGATCATCCGCGCGATCGCGGCCTTGTCGTGGCCGTAGAACTCGCCGCCGGCGGTCCACAGCGCATGCCGCGCGCGGGTCAGGCCGACATAGAGCAGGCGCGCATCCTCGGCGCGCTGCGCGGTGCCCCAGCGCGTCTTCGCATCGTCCCATCCGGAGCTCTTCTGCAGCAGTCTCCAGTGCAGCACGCGGCCGTCGTCGCCGGGCACGCTGACATGGCGGCCGGCATCGCGCGGCTTGCCACCGATGCCGGCGAACGGCAGGAACACCAGTGGATATTCAAGGCCCTTGCTCTTGTGCAGGGTGACCACCTGCACGCGGCGCGCGTCCGACTCCAGGCGCAGCAGCTGGCTGTCGTCGTCGCTGCTCGCCCCGGCGATCGCGCGTGCCAGCCAGTCGACCAGGCCGTGCAGGCCCAGCGCATGCGCCTGCGCTTCCTGCAGCAGCTCCGCCAGCTGCAGGTAGTTGGTCAGGCGGCGCTCGCCGTCGAGCAGGCCGAGCAGGCGGCCGGCATGCTCGGCGCACAGCGCGGTGACCAGGGCCAGCGGGCCGCCACGCTGCAGGCGGTCACGCCAGCCCAGCGCGGTGAGCTGCCATGCGCGCAGCGCGGCGCCGTCCTCGTCGAGCGCGGCGATGCACGCGGCGTCCTCGCCGACCAGTACCGTCGACAGCGCCATGCGCAGGCGGCCATCGTCGGCGCCGTGCAGCAGGGCGAGCAGCAACGCATGCACATCGCGCGCCTCGGGCGTGGCGAACAGGCTCTGCTTGCCGGCTGCGACCGCGGGAATGCCGACCTGGGCCAGTGCGCCGCGGATGCGGGTGGCCTCGGCGTGGCTGCGCACCAGCACCGCGATGTCGCCGGGTTGCACGGGGCGGCCTTCGATCGTCGCGCGACCATTGCGGGCATCGGACAGCACCGCATGGATCGCGGCAACGCAGGCCTGCGTGGCGAGTTCGCGCGAGCGCGTGGCGCTGTGCGGTTTCTGCTTGCCCTTGGCGTCCACCGCGTCCGACGGCGGTGCCTGCCACAGGGTCAGCGCGGGGGCGGGCAGGCCACCGCGCAGGAAGTCCGTGTCCTGCCGCACGCCGCCGGGCGCTACTTCGAAGAATGCGATGCGCGGATCGACGAAGGGCGGGACGACCTTGTCCGGCGCCGCCTCGTGTGCGCGCTGCGCCTGCGCATACAGCGCCGCGATCGCGCGCAGCACGCCGGGCCGCGAACGGAAGTTCGATGCCAGCGGTGGCGCGGCCTGCGCGGTGCTGCGCGCGTCCAGATAGGTTTCGACATCGCCGCCGCGGAAGCCGTAGATGGCCTGCTTGGGATCGCCGATGACGAACAGCGCCGGCGTCTGGCCGTGCAGACGGTCGCTGGCGGCGCCGAACGTGCGGTCGAAGATCCGCCACTGGCGCGCGTCGGTGTCCTGGAATTCGTCGACCAGTGCCACAGCGTACTGCGCGCGCAGCTTCGCGACCAGCGCGTCGGCCTGCGGGCCCTCGACTGCGTCGGCCACGCGGTCGATCAGATCGTCATAGGTCTGCAGGCGCTGCTGCTGCTTGAACCGGGCGACGCGGCTGCGGGCGTCGTCACGCAGCCGGTGCAGCAGTTCCACGCGGCGCGCATCCTGGAACCGGGCGACATCGTCCAGCGCGTCGATGTAGGCCGGAACCGCGTCGCAGATCGACGAGTCCGGCGTGCGCCCGGCGCCGGACTTGCTGGTGCGGGCCTGCAGCGTGTCGCGGGCGAGGTTGGCGAGCTTGGCGTGCGAGAACGGCGCGGCATCGTCGCAGGCATCGCACCAGTTGCGCAGCGCATCGAACAGCGCGCCGATCCATTCGGCGCGGTAGCTGCCGCCGTGCAGCACCTTGCCCTCGATCGCCGCCAGCAGCGCCGCGCGAAAGTCGTCGCCCTGGGCGATCACCGCCTCGCGCAGGGCGGTGCCCGCCCGGCGCAGGCGCGGCGCCGGATCATCGGGCAGCTCCGCCAGCGCCGGGCGCAGCACGCGCTCGCGCACCAGTGGTGAGAGGTCGCCGGCCAACGCGGTGTGCCCGCCCGGCCACAGACCGAGCAGATCGTCGGCCGCGTCGGCCTCGGCGCCATGCGCGCGCCACAGGTCGGCGGCGATCGCCTCGCGCAGCGTGGTGTCGTCGGCCATCAGCTCGGGCGCATCGAAGCCCTGGCCCGATTCCAGCGCATGGTCGCGCAGCACCCGCGCGCAGAAGCCGTGGATGGTGAAGATTGCCGCGAGGTCGATCTCGTCGGCCGCCGCGCGCAGGCGTCGTTGCAGTGCCGCGGCCGATTCGCTGCCCTGTTCGAGATGCGCGGCGATCACCGCGCGCGTCAGCCTGGCTTCCGGCGTTGCGTCGGCGTCGGCGGCAGCGCCAACGAGATCCGCCGCCAGCACCAGTCGCGCCCGGATGCGGCTGCGCAGTTCCTGGGTCGCAGCTTCGGTGAACGTCACCGCGAGGATCTGTCCGATGCGCAGGCCGCGCTCGACGACCAGGCGCACCACCAGCGTCGCCAGGGTGAAGGTCTTGCCGGTACCGGCCGAGGCCTCGATCGCGCGCACGCCATCGAGCGGCAGGCTCAGGTAGGGATCGGCGGTCACGGTCATTCGTCGTCTTCCATGTCGAGACCGGCGGCGATCGCACGCAGCGCGTCGAGATCGGTACCGTCGTAGCGCTGCCCCGCGGCGACGGCGAGGTAGACCGTCATCGTCTGCTCGACGAACGCGATCCGGGTGGCCTCGTCGCTGAAGGGATCGCGACCACGCAGTGCGAGGCGCAGAGCCTCGCCGCCGCCCTCGCTCCAGCCGCGGTCGCTGCCGCGCCAGGTCCTGGCCGCGGCTTCGAGGCCCTTTTCCAGTGTCGCTGCGCTGTAGAGCGCCCAGCCGCTGGCGGGGGCGAACACCAGCGGCGCGCGCAGGCCGTGCGCGCGCAAGCCCACCAGCTGCGACAGCGCGCCGCGTGCCTCCTCTTTCGCCATGCGCCGGCGCAGGTGCGGTCCGACACCGAGCTCGCTGTCGTCGTGGAACTGCACCATCGGCACGTCGATGCCGGCCGCTTCCGCCAGCAGCCAGTCCAGCCCGTTGCGGATCGTCGAGCCCCCGTTGGGCGCATCGAAGCGCAGGCGGACGATGCCGTGGGGATATGCATCACCGAGGCGGCCGTGCAGGCGCAGCGCGCCCTGGCCGGGCACGTCGAGATCGATCTCCAGTCGCGGCGCGGCCGCCTGCGCATCGCCGCGCCAGTCACGGAACGCGGTGACATAGGGATCCACCTCGCCGCGCACCGCTTCGAGCGTGCGGCGTCCGAGCGGCCCCGACGGCAGCAGGCCGCGCGCGCGCAGCAGCGCCTGTGTGGTCGCATCGTCGTCACCGCGCAGGCCGGCCTCGAAGACCGCGCGCTGCAGGCGTTGCTTCTCCAGCCCGCGGCCCGGCGCGAGCAGCGGCTCGATGTCGCCATCGGGCGCCTCCACCTCGGCCAGCCGCAGGCCCAGGCGTTGGCGCAGGAAGGCCTCCGCCGGCGCCTGGAAAAAGCGCCGCAGCGTGTCCAGCGACAGGCTGTCTTCGGCTGCCAGCGGCGACAGCGGCGCGCCATCGAACCAGGGCGCCAGCGGATGCCGGCGCTGCGTCGGCGTCGAAGCGGCCGGCCACCAGGCGCGGCGATAGGAGAAGCGGCGCGGCTCGTCTCCCGCGCCGAACGCGGCCGGGGCGAAGGCCTGCAGCGGATGCCGCACGACCAGCGCCTCGGCCGCGCCGGCATCGGGCGCGTGCTGCGCGTCGGCCGCGGCCAGCAGTTCGGTGACCAGCACCGAGGGCTCGCGCGCGCTGCCGTCGCGCGGGTCCGCGCCCTGGAAACTCACGTAGAACACGTCCTGCGCGGCGGCGAACAGCTGGAGGAACAGGAAGCGGTCGTCGTCGCGGGTCGAGCGGTCGCCGACGCGCCGGTGCGCGCTGCCGAGCTCGGCGGTCAGGCGGTTGAGGCCGGCGGCCGGATCGCGGCGCGGGAAGTCGCCATCGTTCATGCCCAGCAGGCAGATCGCGCGAAACGGCAGCAGGCGCATCGGCACCATGCGGCCGACGCTGATGCCGCCGGTCAGCAGCGGCGCACGCGTATCGGCCTCGCCGAGCACGCCGGCGAAATGCGCGCGCACCGCTTCCGGCGGCACCGGCGCGTCGAATCCGGCACGCCGCGCATCGCTGGCGAATGCGTCGATCAGCGTGCGCAGGCGGTCGAGCGCGCGCTGCGTGGCGGGCGCGCCCGGGGTGCGCGGCAGCAGCGCGTCGAGCAGTTCCAGCAGGCGCGTGCGCCAGGCGTCGGGCGTCAGCGCTTCGCCAAGATCGCGTGCGCTGCGCGCGAGCACGCGCAGCAGCCGCACCAGCGTGTCGAGCGCGTCGAGCGCACTGCCTTCGAGGTCCGGCAATGGGGCGACCGGCTGCCCGCTGGTGGCGTGGATCGGCGCTTCGCTGCCACTGGCGTGGCCGAGCAGCAGGCGGTCGAGTGCGAACGCCCAGGTGTAGGCGTCGTCGGCCGGCGCGTCGAAGCGCGCGCGGTGCGCGGCATCCAGACCCCATCGCGCCCCGGCCGCGCCGAGCCAGGCGTGCAGGCGGTCGAAGGCCGCGGCATCGAGCCCGGCCGCTTCCGCCAGCGGCGGACTCGCCAGCAGGTCGAGGGTTTCGTTGAGCCCGAAGCGCGCGACCGGCAGGGCCAGCAGCCGCACGAAGACCTCGGCCAGCGGTTCGCCTGCCAGCGGGCTGGCGTCTGCCAGCGCGTAGGGCAGTGCCTGCCCGCCAGCGCCGTCGTCGCCCCCGCGGCCGCCGAACACCGCGTCGAGATACGGAATGTAAGGGTCGATGTCCGGCGCCAGCACCGCGACCTCGCGCGGCTGCAGCGGCGGATCGAACCGGCGGCCCTGCGGCGAATCCGGATCGAACATCGCCTGCAGCTGGTCGTGCAGCACCTGCAGTTCGCGCAGGCGGGTGTGGCAGGCGTGCACCTGCAGGCTGGCATCGCTGCGGTCGACGGCCGCGCGCAGCGGCGCGCCCGACGACGCGCGGCGGTGGAAGAGGTCGGATTGCAGCCGCTGCAGCAGGCCGCCCTGCGGGTCGCGGGCGTCGGGATCGACATGCGCGGCGATCTCGCCGGCCGGATGCACCACTTCGTAGCTGCCGAGCACGGCCATGAAGTCGCGCCCGGCCGCGCCCCAGGCCTGCAGCAACGGGTTCTCCGGCGGCAGGTCGGCCGACTCGCCGGGCCGCGCGCGCTGCAGATCGCCCCAGTACTCGCGCGTGGGCGAGGGCACGTAGAAGTGCAGCGTGCCCACGCGCGCCTGGGTGGCCAGCACGCGCAGCACGTCGGGCGAGACGTTGAGCGTGGCGAACGCGAACAGCCGCGCCGGCAGGCCCAGCGGCAAGGGCGCGCCGGCAGCTTCGAAACGGTCCAGGTAGCCCTGGATGCGCCGCGCGCGGTGCATGCGCTGCCGCGACACGCGGCGCCACAGCAGCGCCTGCGGATCGTCGGCGTCGGCGCCGCCCTCCCAACGCAGCAGCCAGTCGCGGCGCCAGGCCTGGTACTTCTCGAACACCCCGGCCAGCTCCCCGGCAAGCGCCCATGCGCGCAAGGGGTCATCGCTGCCGACGTGCGCCGACAAGGCACCGAGCGCGGGCTGGGCCATGAAGCCGGGATCGCGCAGGGCGGCATAGAGGTGCCAGCGCAGTGTCGCGGCGTCGAGCTCCTCGTCGCCGGGCTGTCCCGGCATCGGATTGGCGTCCAGCGCCCGGCGCACGAATTCGCCGGGGGTCAGGAATTCGAGGTTGGCCGCCACGCCGTGCGCCGCGGCGAGGGTCGCCTGCAGCCAACGGCGCATCGCCACCTGCGGGATCAGCACGATGTCCGGCGCTAGCAGCGACTGCCCGGGCGCGGGGCTGCGCAGTTCGGCGGCCATCAGGCCGGCGAGCACGTCCAGTGCGTTGGAGTGATAGAGGCGGAAGTCGCCGACTGGCAGTGCTTGCATCCGGCAATTGTGCCCGAGCGCATCTCAGCGGCTGCGACCCGGCGGCCCGCCCGGTGCCACGTCCAGGCGTCTACGGCGGGAAACCGGGCGTTGCCACGGTGCCGCCCTCGTTGCCCGGGCGGGCCCGGTTCAACGCTTGTCGGCGGCACTGAATGCAGTCGCGGGTGCCGTCTCGCCGCGTGAGGGCCCGGGCAACGTGTGCCAGCCGTGCTCGTAGGCCAGCGTGCCCCACAGCGCATGCATCGTGGCGTCGCGCACCAGGCCGGGTGGCGCGGAGTCACGCGGCAGCAGGGTGCCGTCGGCGCTGCGCGAGAAGATCAGGGCCGGCTGCGACGGTTGCAGCACCACCATCGCGTCGTCGGTCATGTAGGCGAAGTTCTGGTCGTACTGCATCAAGGCGCGGCCCGGGCCCTGGGCGCGGGTGAGGTCGGCACCGATCATCGGCGTGGGATCGGCGATCCCGACCAGCGAAAGCAGTGTCGGGCCGAGATCGATCTGCGAGACCACACGCCCGTCGCGTTGCGGCGCGAGCCCGGGGGCGATGATGAGCCCGGGAATGTGGAAGTTGTCGACCGGTACCAGGGTGCGGCCGAACGCCCGCGAGTCGTGGTCGGCAACGATCAGGAACACCGTGTCGTCGCGATAGGGCGACGCCATCGCCCGGTCCATGAAGCGACCGAGCGCGTAGTCGGCGTACTTGGCGGCGTTGTTGCGCGTGGCCTTCTGCGCATCGTGCAGCTGGATGCGGCCGTCTGGAAATTCGAAGGGGTCATGGTTGCTCGAGGTGAACACGAAGCCGAGGAAGGGCTTGCCTTCGGCCTGAAGCCGGGTGAATTCGGCATGTGCACGATCGAACAGATCCTCGTCTGACACGCCCCATGAGCCCACGAATGCGGGCGCGACGTAGTCCTTGCGATCGATGACGCGCTTGAAGCCGTTGGCCAGCAGGAAGCCGCGCATGTTGTCGAAGTGACTTTCGCCGCCGTAGTAGAACGTGGTGTCGTAGCCGTGTCGGGCGAGCACGCTGGCCAGGGTGAAGAAGTGCCCCTGCGCACGCGGTCGTTTCACGGTCGCCTGCGAAGGCGTTGGCGTGTAGCCGCTGATCACCGCTTCGATGCCGCGCACCGAACGCGTGCCGGTCGCATAGAGCTGGTCGAACGCCCAGCCCTGCGTGGACAGGCGGTCGTAGTTCGGGGTCAGTGGCAGCCCACCGAGACTGCCGACGAACTGCGCGCCCAGGCTCTCCTCGAGCACGATGACCAGGTTGCGCGGCCGGCCCGTGTAGGCCGGCGCGCGGCCGACCAGCATCGGCGCGGACGTCGATGCCGCGCGTATCGAGCCGGTGCGCTCGCGCATGTAGGCCGCCACCGCGGCGTCGGGCGTGGCGATGTCGTAGCGCCGCGCGCCGGGGTCCTCGCGCAGCAGGTCGCGGACCGAGAACGCAACCGAGTAGAACGAGTTCAGCGGCAGTGTGTTGACCGTGGCGTCGCCGGAGAATGCCAGCAGCGCCGGGTTCATCGGTCGGTGCCCGAGCGTCGAGCGGATGCCCAGCGCCGACAGCGCGAGCACCAGCACCGCGAGGCCTGCGCGCAGCGTCCAGCTGCCGCCTGCGTCGGCGGTGGGTGCCATGGCGCGGTGGAGCAGGCGGTAGCCCAGCACGGCGGCGATGACGGTCAGCGCCAGCGTCAGCAGGCTGCTGCCCAGGTGGCCCTTGCCCAGCGTCGCGGCGACTTCCTGCGGATAGAGCAGGTATTCGACGAACACCCGGTTCGGCCGCAATCCGTACTCGTGCATGAAGGCCGGCGTGGCCAGCTCCAGTGCGAGCGGCAGCACCAGCGCCAGCGTCAGCCAGGCGGCGAACAGCAGGCGCACCGGGCCACGCACGCGCAGGCCCGCGGGCAGCAGCAGGTAAAGGCCCGCCGCCACGCCCAGGAACATGCACATCGTCGCCACGTCCACGCGCAGGCCTTGCAGTAGCACGGGCGTCCAGCCATCCGCTGCGCCCACCGCATCGGCATGCCACAGGGACAGACCCAGGCGCGATGCGGATAGCAGCGCCAGCCCGACCACGAACACCAGCAGGAACGGCGTGAGCGCGGAGACTGCGCGCGGGACGGAGCGGGACATCGCGGGACTCCAGACGGACCACGCACGCCGGCCACGCGGACGATGGTGGCCGGCAGCAGGATGCGCGCGGAGATGTTGGAGAACTGTTGGAAAACCCGTAGCTCCCGGCGGCGAGAGTGCCTTGGTTAAGGTCCGCAATGGCGCTCCCACGGTTTTCCGAGGCAGTCGCAGCGAGTTCGCGACGTCCGGAACGTCGGCATCGGCCGGGCGCTCGAACCATGCGGACTCACGGGCGCAAATCGGGCGCACGGAATGCGCGGCCGAGCCCTGCGCACGCGGCACGCGTCAGCGCTACGCCCCGTGGCGATTTGAGGCGCCGTCGGCGCGCCGGCCGCTTCGCGTTTGCGCGCAGCGCGGCGGCCGTGGCCGCCTGAGGCCCATCGTCGTGGTGCGCTGTACTGCATCGTGTCCACCAACAAACGCGTTCTGGCATGCGCTGCAGATCGCGGGGCGGCACCCGGCGCGCAGCTCGCGTTCGGCGTGACGCTTGCCGCTCGGGAACAGGTGCCGGGGCCACCCGCCGCGCCTTCGCATCGCGCGCGCCCCGAAAGGCCAGACTGCCGCTGTCGCCGGCGACGCCGGCGCCGGGCGCGGCCGACCTGCGGCGCCTGTGCTCGGTGACCCTCATGACAGGAGCGCTCGCATGCAGCCCAAGCCATCCTTCGACTATCTCGCCCGCGCCAGGGCCTGGCTTGGCGGCAGGCGCCCGGAACTCGATCGGGCCACCCGCGAAATCGTGCAGCGGGCAATCGACCGCGGGGTCACGTCCACGGATCCGGGCGAGCTGCTGGACAACGTTACGGTCGGCCAAGCGCTCGCGGACCGCGTGGCCGCGTTCGGCGGCTCGTGGACCTTCATCGCGCTGTTCGTCGGCGCGCTGGTCGCCTGGGTGGCGCTCAACACTGCCGCGCTGGGCAGCCATGCGATTGATCCGTTTCCCTACATCTTCCTCAATCTGATGCTGTCGATCATCGCCGCGCTGCAGGCGCCGGTGATCATGATGAGCCAGAACCGGCAGGCCTCGAAGGACCGGGAGATGGCGGGTTACGACTACGCGGTCAACCTGAAGGCCGAGCTCGAGATCATGGCGCTGCACGAGAAGATGGACGCGATGCGCAGCGACCAGATCATGCTGCTGCTCACCCAGCAGCAGACCCAGCTCGATCTGCTGACGCGTCTGGTCGAACGGGCCAGTGAGGCCGCAGGGGATGCGGGTGCCGGTGTGTCGGACGCGCCGCCGCAGTCCTCCGTGCCCTGAACCGGCATGCCAACCTGCGATCAGGTCCGCACAGGCGACGCGACCGGATCCGTATGGCGTGATGTATTACGGCAAGACCCGGAATCAGCAACCGACCGCGACAGCGTGTCCAGGAGAACGCATTACGTACAGGTTTCGTTCGAGCAGACAGAACTCGAGTTTGAAACGCTTTGGAACGAGCGAATCCCGGCTGTCCACCTCGTGCTGGGCTGACAAAGTCGGGTTCGAGGTGCCGGTAAAGGCGAGCAATCGTCGCGAAGCCGTGCATCGGGCAGGTAGCGTCGCCACAGGAGCGAGGATGATCTTTCGCCATAGCTGAAGGCACTTTCTGCCCTTGCGGACGTTCCGGGTTCTCGGGCATTGGCCGCTTCTGGCCGGAGCGGATGGGTGCGCGCGGCGACGCCAATCCGCTGTTATCAGCTTGAGCGTCTATCGGGAAAGCGCCAGATCGCGCGGGCCAATGCCACAGAAGATTCGGTGGCTTTCCGCTCTCGGCAGGTCCTGCTGCGAATTCCGGTCTGGCCGACTCGAAGGGTTACGGTGCCTGCTTGCTGCTGTAGACCATATAGGCCGATCGCTGTGGGGCCGGCAACCGGGGGCGCAGAGAGCGTTCCCGAAAGAACTTCAGACGGGTCGCGCCCAATATCAAGCCCGCCCCAGGGGGTTGCCCGGACCCCATTTTGTTGGGCCGCTGGAAGACACCAAAGCTCGACGCGGACGTACAAATTTCGAGTCCTGGGATACCGCTCCGGGATGCTCCAACCCGGTAGTGGGATAATTTCTGTACTCGCCAGTACAGCGACTGGGTTAAGATTCAGTTTGTTCCCGCCATTCTTTGCGGGTTTCGCGCGCCCGAAAACCGCGTGCGCCTTCCCGACCATTCTGCGAGTCCGATGCCCGACGTCACCGCCCCTGCAGTGCTGCTGCGCGATGTCCGCCTCGACCGGGGCGGGCGCAGCGTGCTGTCGGGCATCGATCTGTCGGTGCCGCGCGGCAGCGTGACCGCCGTGCTGGGGCCGTCGGGCAGCGGCAAGTCGACGCTGCTCTCGGCGCTCACCGGTGAACTGGTGCCGGCCGCGGGCACGGTCGAGGTCTTCGGCCAGCGCGTACCCACGCGCATGCGCGAGCTGCTGGAGCTGCGCAAGAGCATCGGCGTGCTGCTGCAGGGCAACGGCCTGCTGACCGATCTCACTGCAGGCGAGAATATCGCCCTGCCGCTGCGCATGCACACGAAGCTGCCCAAGCCGGTGATTGCGCGCCTGGTGGCGATGAAGCTGCAGGCCGTGGGCCTGCGCGCCGCCGGCGACCTCTATCCGCGCGAGCTGTCGGGCGGCATGGCACGCCGCGTGGCGTTGGCGCGCGCGCTGGCGCTGGACCCGCCGCTGATGATCTACGACGAGCCGCTGACGGGTCTGGACCCGATTGCCTCGGGCGTGATCATGAGCCTGATCGGCCGCCTCAACGCATCGCTGGGCCTGACGAGCATCATCGTCACCCATCACGTGCACGAGACCCTGCCGGTGGCCGACCACGCGATCGTGATCGCCAACGGCCGCATCGTCTTCCAGGGCACGCCGGCCGAACTCGAGGCCAGTGACGACGCACTCGTGCGCCAGTTCCTCCGCGGCGAGCCGGACGGGCCCATCGCATTCGACCGCGGCGATCTCGCCCCCATGGAGGCTGCCCGATGACCGCCGGGATCCGCGCGCTCGGCCGCGCCGGCCTGTTCTCGCTGTCGGTGTTCAGGGCATCGAAGCCGACCGCCGACTTCTTCGCCGAGCTGGTTCGCGAGATCTACAAGATCGGCGGCCGCAGCCTGCCGATCATCGCCGTCGGCGGCGCCTTCGTCGGCCTGTCGCTCACTCTGCTGGGTTACCGCGCGCTGGAGACCTATGGCGCCAGCAACCAGGTCAGCGTGCTGATCGGGCTTGGCCTGTACCGCGAGCTCGCCCCGGTGCTGACCGCGCTGCTGTTTGTTGGTCGCGCCGGCAGTTCGATCTCGGCCGAGCTCGGGCTGATGCGCGCCACCGACCAGATCACCGCGCTGGGCCTGATGGCGATCGATCCGGTGGCCAAGGTCGTCGCGCCGCGCTTCTGGGCTGCGGTGATCTGCGTGCCGCTGCTGACCGCGTTCTTCTGCAGCCTGGCGCTGTCGGCGAGCTGGTTCCAGGCGGTGCAGATCCTCGGCATCGACAGCGGCATGTTCTGGCAGGCGATGCAGGACGCGGTCGATTTCCGCGCCGATTTCCTGACCGCGTTCCTCAAGTCCGCGGTGTTCGGCGGCACGGCGGCGCTCGTTGCGTCCTACGTCGGCTTCCATGCCGAGCCGACGATCGAAGGCACCTCGGTCGCGACGACGCGCGCGGTGGTCAATGCCTCGCTGCTGGTGCTGATGTTCAATTTCGTGATGTCCGCCTTCCTGTTCCGCTGATGGCGGCCTGAGCGCGATCCCGTCCTTCCACCGCCGTCCCCGGCGGCCCGCTGCAAAGGTGACACCCATGACAAGCGCACGTGGTCCCCGTCTCGAGTTCGCCGTCGGCGCGTTCCTGTTGTTGGCGCTCGCCTCGCTGCTGGTGCTGGCGATCGCGTCGACCAACGGCCAGTTCGGCTTCAGCCGCGGCGGTACCTATCCGTTGACCGCCCGCTTCAGCAATCTGGGCCAGCTGCGTCCCAACGCCCCGGTCAAGGTGGGTGGGGTGACGATCGGGCGCGTGACCGGCATCGATCTCGATCCGGTGCGTTTCGACTCGATCGTGACGATGAAGATCGATGACCGCTTCAATGAAATTCCGGCCGATACCTCGGCGGCCATCCTTACCGGCGGACTGCTCGGCGAGAGCTACATCGGCCTGGCGGTCGGCGGGGATCTGGAAGTCCTGCAGCCGGGCGAGGAGATCGCGTTCACCTCGCCGGCGGTCGACCTGATGCAGATGGTCGGCAAGTACATGTTCGGCGGTGGCGGCGGCGATGCCGATGCCGACGCCGCCACGCCCGCCTCCCCCGAGGCCGGCTTCGCGTCCCCGGACGCGCCCTCCAACGAAGGAGTCACCCCATGAACCGTATGCCCCTGATCCGTCGCGCACTGTCGCTCGCGCTTGCGGCCAGCCTCGTGCTGCCCGCCGCTGCATTCGCGCAGCAGGCCCGCCCTGCCGCGCCCGCGGCAACCGCGCAGGCGGGTTCGCCGAGCCAGCTGGTGCTGGCCAATACCGAACGCGTGCTCAAGACGCTCGAATCGCGCCGCGCCGAGTTCACCCGTGACCGCAGCGCGCTGCAGAACTTCATCAACGGCGAATTCAACACCATGTTCGACCGCGACTATGCGGCGCGACAGGTGCTGGGCCGCCATGGCCGCGGCGCTTCGGAGGCCGACGTCAAGGTGTTCGGTGACGCGCTGGCCGAGAACCTGATGCGCAAGTACGGCTCGTCGCTGCTGGACTTCAATACCCAGCTGCGCGTGCGCGTGAAGTCCGAAGCCCCGCTGCCGCGCGGCCTGGGCGTGCGCGTGTCGAGCGAGCTGCTGCGCAGCGGTGGCGAGCCGATCCCGGTCGACTACCTGATGCGCCAGAGCGGCGGCACCTGGAAGGTGTTCGACGTGATGGTGGAAGGCGTGTCGTTCGTGCGCACGTTCCGCGAGCAGTTCGATTCGCAGCTGCAGCGCAAGTCCATTCCCGAAGTCGCACGCGAATTGCGTACCGGCCAGATCCAGGTGAGCGCCGAGTAATGGCCGGGGCCGCGGGCTCGGTCCGGCGCGACGGCGATGCGCTGGTGTTCGCCGGCGCGATCGACGCCGCTTCGGTCCCGGCGCTGTGGTCGCAGGCCCAGGCCTGCCGGGGCGGCGCCGCGCGGCTGGACCTGGGGGCGGTGACCGCGCTCGACAGCGCCGGTCTCGCCCTGCTGGCCGAGCTCGCCGGCGACGGCGCGCTGGCGGTCGACGGCACCCCGCCGGGCCTGGCGGAACTGTGCCGCGCCTACCGCCTGACGCCCACGCTCGCCTTCGTATCGGCGTAACCACGCCGACCGGCCCACTCCACGGAAACCCGACGATGTCGCCCCCAGTTCCGTTCCGCCTTCTGGCTTCGCTGGTCGTGTCGGCCATGCTCGCCGCCTGCGCAGGTACCGGCGCCCCGCGCGATCGGGTGCCGTCGCCGGTTGCGACTGCCACCGCCGCGCCCGATGCCCTGGCATCGGACACCGCGCCCGGCGTTGCCGACAGCGGCGTGCCCGACGTGGCGCCCGCGCCCGATTCGGTAGTCGTCGTCGAGGTCGAGGACGAGGTCGCGGCCACAGCCGGCGAGGCCGCGCCCGCAGCCGATACGCCCACCGACGCCGAGCTCGATTACGCGGCCCTGTACGGCGAGTCGGTCTACGACCCGGTCTACGATCCCACCCTGCCCGAAGCGGCGCAGATGCCGCGCATCTACGACCCGTGGGAACCGTTGAACCGGCGCGTCTTCGCGTTCAACAGTGCCGTCGACCGGGGCTTCGCCAAGCCGCTGGCCAAAGTCTATGCACGGGTCGTGCCGCGGCCGGTGCGGCTCGGCGTCACCAACTTCTTCAGCAATCTCGGCCAGCCGGTCAGTGCCCTGAACGCACTGCTGCAGGGCAGGCCGGTTGCCGCCGGCCAGTCGCTCGGCCGCTTCCTGCTCAACAGCACGCTGGGAATCGGTGGCATCTTCGATCCGGCGACGGATGCGGACATTCCCAACCAGAGCGCCGACTTCGGCCAGACCATGGGCGTCTGGGGCTGGCGCAATTCGCGTTATCTGGAACTGCCGCTGTTCGGCCCGCGCACGCTGCGCGATGGTTTCGGCCTGATCGGGGATGCGCCGCTGTCGCCCTTGCGCCAGGTCGGCGAGGACCAGGTGCGATTCGGCCTGCAAGGCCTGCAACTGGTGGATCTGCGGACCCGCCTGTTCGCCGTCGACAGCATGCGCGAAGGCGCGGTGGACGAGTACACACTGATCCGAGATGCCTGGATGCAGCGTCGCGCCTACCAGATCGAATCTGCGCGCCGCGGCCGTGCGGACGAGGAGGCCGGCCTGCCGGACTATCTCTACGAGGACGATGTGATGCCGACAGTGCCGGTCGACGTGATGCCGGTGGTACCGCTGTCGCCGACACCGTGAGGCGCCACGGAAGCTGATCGGATCGGAGAGCCCCGCGGAAGCGGGGCTTTCTGCTGTCGGGGGTCGCGCGAGCAGGGGTGGGGACATCGCGAGGTCCGCGCCCGATCACCGCGTGCAGGCAGGACGGCGGTGCGCGTGCCGCCGCTGGCAGCGCCCATGCCCGGCTGCGCCTTGCCGCCCGCGCGTCCTGCGACGAAAGTCCCCGCACGCAGTTGCAGCGCGACCCGTCAGTCGCCCGCGAGTGCAGCCTCCACCGCCGCGCGCAGGCGCGGATCGTCCGCCGTGACATCGGGCGCGAAGCGGCCCACCACGCGGCCGTTCCGGTCGATCAGGAACTTCTCGAAATTCCACAGCACGCCCGGCGCCGGATTCGGCGTGCCGAAGGCGCGCAGCTTCTCGCGCATCGGGCCTTCGCCGGTCGCTTCGGGCTGCGCGTGCGTCAGCGCCTCGAACAGCGGGTGGACCGCCGCGCCGGTCACCGCGATCTTGGAGAACAGGGGAAAGCTGACGTCGTAATTGAGGCTGCAGAACTGCCGGATCTCGTCGTCAGTGCCCGGCTCCTGGCCGGCGAAGTCGTTGGCGGGGAAGCCGAGCACCTCGAATCCCGCCTCGCGTTTTTCGCGGTACAGCGCTTCCAGGCCCGCGTACTGCGGGGTCAGCCCGCACTTCGACGCGACGTTGACCACCAGCAGCACCTTGCCGGCGTAGGCTGCGAGGGTGGTGGTCTCGCCGTTGATGGTCCTGAGCGGAATGTCGGTCAGTGGTGCGGTCATGGCGTCGCTCCCACGGGAGGAGCGGTGATGGTAACGGGACGCCGCGAACGTTCCGTTTCGCACAGCGACGCCCCGCGGATCATCGGACCTGACGAGGCGTGCTGGGCCGGCCGGCGCGTCCGGTCCGCCGGCGCAGCGGTGGCGTGGACCGTTCAGGCGGGTGAGGTCTCGTCGTCGTCCTCACCGGCCACATCGTCGAGCGCCTCGCCCAGCAAGGCCTGCGCATCCGGGCCCGGCAGCGTTTCCACGCCGCGCAGACGGCGCTCGATCGTGCGCGTCTTGCGGCTGGCTTCGCCGAGGCTCTTGCCCACGGTGCTGATCTGCTTCTCGGCCTTCTCGAGAATGCCGGCGAACTTGCCGAACTCGCTCTTCACCGCGCCCAGCACCTGCCAGACTTCGCTGGAACGCTGCTCGATCGCCAGCGTGCGAAAGCCCATCTGCAGGCTGTTGAGCAGGGCGTTGAACGTGGTCGGGCCGGCCAGCACAACGCGATGCTCGCGCTGCAGCAGATCGGCCAGGCCCGCGCGCCGGATGACTTCCGCGTACAGGCCTTCGGTGGGCAGGAACATCACCGCGAAGTCGGTCGTATGCGGCGGACAGACGTATTTTTCGCAGATCGATTTCGCCTGCACGCGGATCGCGCGTTCGAGCTGAGCCCCCGAGGTCTTCACCGCGTCGACATCGCCCTTCTCCTGCGCATCGATCAACCGCTCGTAATCCTCGCGCGGGAACTTCGCATCGACCGGCAGCCACACCACAGCCTCGGCACTGCCGCGGCCGGGCAGGCGGATCGCGAAGTCGACTGCCTCGGTGCTGTCGGGCTTGACCCGCACCGAGCGTCCGTACTGCTCCATCGTCAGCGTCTGTTCGAGGATGTTCTCCAGCTGCACCTCGCCCCAGCCGCCGCGATCCTTGACGTTGCTCAGCACGCGCTTGAGGTCGCCCACGCCGGTCGCGAGCTGCTGCATTTCGCCCAGGCCGCGCTGCACCTGTTCCAGGCGTTCGGAGACGATCTTGAACGACGCGTCCAGGCGCGTGTTGAGCGTGGTCTGCAGCTTCTCGTCGACGGTCGCGCGCATCTGGTCGAGCTTGGCGGCGTTGTCGGCCTGCAGGCGCTGCAGCTGCTGTTCTAGCGTCGCGCGCATCTCGCCAATGCGCTGTTCGTTGCGCTGGGTGAGCTCGTTGAGACGTGCGCCGAGCGCATCGGCGAAGCGCTGCTGCTGCTCCGAACTTTCCGTGCGGCTCTTGCGCGCATCCTCGGTCAGCGCCGCGCGCAGCACGCCCAGGCGCTCGTCGGTGGTGCGCGTGAACGCATCGAGCCGCGCGTCGGTGCGCGTGGTGAACTCGTCCAGGCGCTGATCGGTGCGCGCGGCCACCGCCTGCAGCTGCGCGCCGAACGCATCGATGCGCTGCATCTGCGATGCGGCCGAGGCATCGAGCTGCTGGCGCAGCTCGCCGCGGCCCTCGCGTTGCTCCTCGCGCAGGGCGCGTTCGAGCGCGTCGCCGCCCTGGTCGGGGCGGCGCAGCAACAGGATGACCAGCAGCGCCGTGGCGGCGACTGCGACCAGCAGGATCAGGACGAGCAATGCGAGTGTGGAATTCATGGGTCGATTCTAGCGGTCGCCGTCTCATCGGCTGCGCCTGGCGTGCGCGCGTGATCGCGACATGGCCTAGGCTTGCGCGCCAACCGATACGAGCAGGCCATGTCCGACCTACCCGCACTTCCGCCGCTGGCGCCTGGGCGTTACCGCCACTACAAGGGCCGGGACTACGAGGTCATCGGCGTGGCGCGCCACAGCGAGACGCTCGAGCCCGTCGTCGTCTACCGGCCGCTGTACGGGGAGGGCGCGCTGTGGGTGCGGCCGCATGCGATGTTCGTCGGGACCGTCGATGTCGATGGTGTCGAGGTGCCGCGCTTCGCCCGGCTCGAAGAGGCGGTGTAGGGCATCGGCACGCAGCGCGATGACCGGTTTGCGTCCGCCAAAGCCGCAAGCGACGCTCAATACAGGCGCAAAGCCAGCTCGCGCGTTGCGTCGTTTCCGGCGGCATCGCGGACCACCGCGCGCAGCACGTAATCGCCAGCCGACAGCGTCGCCGGATCCCACAGCGACGGTTCCAGGCGCCCGTCGCGCACCAGGTTGTTGATCGCGTAGCGGAACCGCGTGCGCGAGGCGCCATGCACGGTGATGCCGCTGTCGCCGGCATAGGCGATGCGGACGGCCTCGCGGTGCGGCGGCATGCGATCGAAATCGATGGTCATGCGCGGCGCCTCGAACCCGGGCAGCGGCGTGCCGTCGGCCTGCAGGAACTGGTAGCCCAGCGCGTGCAGCCCGAGGCGCCGGCGCGGCAGGTTGCCGTCCACCTGGTCCCAGGCTTCAACGACGATCTGCACGCCGCCACCGTCGCGCGGCACGCGCAGGCGCCCGTCCTCGCGGGTGGTCAAGGGCTGGTCGAAGGCCTCGAGCAGGGCCAGATCGTCGATGCGGGGCGCCACGGTGTCGACGAAGTTGCGGAAGCCCAGGCCCACCGCATTGCGCTGGTAACCCCATGGTCCGACGGCCAGATGCACGTGCGCCTGGGCGTTGATGGTGCCGATCGCGTCGCCGGCGCGCAGGTGTGTCCCGCGTGCGATGCGCACGCGAAGCGGTCGGCCGTCCTCGCCTTCGATCAGCTGGAAGCGCGGATCGAGCGCTTCACCGCGCGGCGTTCGACCCACGCGCATGTGCATGTAGGTCAGGTCATCGATTTCCATGTGTTCGGCCTGGTCGCCGAACGCGGCCGCCGCGTAGGGGTTGGTGATCTTGGCATCGGCGATTGTCAGCACCGGTGCGCCGACATCGCCGCGCACGTCGAAGCCGGCGTGCAGATGGCTGCGCGATTCCCCGCGGAAATTGCCGCGCACCTCGCCGAGCGTGCCGACCACTTCGTGCCAGCCGTCCTGCGGCGCCAGCGGCCAGCGGCCGCGGGTGTCGGGCAGGGCGGCATCCGGAGCCGGGCCCACGGCGGCGTTGTCGAGGTTCTGTTTCGCGCCGTCGGGCCGCACCTGCACGATGCGGTGCACGCGGCGCGCCGCCGCATCGGCGACCCACAGCCGGCCATGGCGGTCGAAGGCGAGGCCCGCAGGGCGCGCAAGCCGCTGGGCCATGTCGCGACCGGTCAGCACGTGCGCCCGGCCGTCGGGCGTGATCTGCAGCACGCGGCCGCGCGCAAGCTCACTGAGGTAGAGGCGGTCCTGCGCATCGATCGCGATCGAGACCGGTGCCGTCGGCGCCGCGTCCGCGTCGCTGCCAAGCAGCGCCAGCGTCGTGGTGCTGCCATCGGGCGCCACCCGTCGCAGCGCATGGTTGCCGGTGTCGGCCACCCACAGCGCGCCGTCCCTGCCTGCCGCGATGCCGCCCGGCGTATCGAAGCGGGCCTGCCCGCCGGCACCGTCGAAGAAGCCAGGGCGACCATCGCCGGCCAGCGTGCGTACCGCGCCGGCCTCGATCACCCGGATGCGGTCGTTGAAGCTGTCGGTGACGTACACGCGGCCCGCCGCGTCCACCGCCACGCCGATCGGCGCATGGAAGCGCGCCTGCGCGGCCGGGCCATCGGCGAAGCCGGCCCCGCTCCCGCCAGCGAGCGTCGTCACGGTGCCGTCCGGGGCGACCCGCCGGATCGCGTGATTGCCGGTGTCGGCGACGTACAGCGTGCCGGCCGTGTCGATCGCCAGGCCCGACGGCGTATGGAAGCGTGCATCCGCGCCGATGCCGTCCTCGAAGCCTTCGAGGGCGCCGGCGAGGGTGTCGACACGGCCATCGGGGTGCAGGCGGCGAATGCGGTTCGAGGCGCCGCCATCGGCCACGAAGACCGTACCGTCCGCGGCGACGGCGATGCCAAAGGGATCGTCGAAACGCGCCGTCGATCGCATGCCATCGCGCATGCCGCGGTGGCCATCGCCGGCGGCAAGCTCGATACGCGCCGGAAGTCCCGCCGGCGGTGGCACCGGCTCGGGGCGTTCAGGGCTGCGCCATTCCAGCGCGACGCTTGCGGCCAGGGCGAGCGCCGTCAGTGCGGCGACCGCCCACAGCGCCCGGCGCGTGCCGGGCCGCGCCCGCCGCCTCACGCGGTCAGTCGACCACGCGGCAGAACACCGCCTTGAGGTAGCGCGATTCCTGCACGTGCGCCATGAACGGATGGTCGGGACCGGCGCCCGATACCTTGAGGATCTGGATCGTGCGGTTGGCGTAGAACGCCGCGCGCCGCAGCATGTCCAGGAACTGCTCCTCGCTGACCAGGCCCGTGCACGAGAACGTGGCCAGCAGCCCGCCCGGCTTGACCACGCCGAGCGCGAGCTTGTTCATGTCGAGGTATTTCTTCAGCGCCGGAATCACCTGCTCGCGGTCGCGGGTCATCTTGGCCGGGTCGAGGACGACGACGTCGTAGGCATCGCCCGCGTTCGATGCATCGCGCAGCCACGGGAAGATGTCCGCCTGCACGAATTTGATGCGCACATCGTTGAGCTTCGCGTTGCCCTTGGCGATCTCGATCACGTCCTCGTCGATGTCGATGCCGACGACTTCGCTGGCGCCGCGCACCGCCGCGTACACGCCGAAGCCGCCGGTGTTGCAGCACAGATCGAGCACGCGGCGGCCCTCGACATGGCGGCTCAGCCATTCGCGGTTCTCGCGCTGGTCGGCGAAGAAACCCGTCTTGTGCGCGCCGGCCGGATCGGCGCGGAAGCGCACGCCGTATTCGGTGATGATCGCCGGCTCGGCAGGCACGCTGCCGCGGTAGTCGAAGCTCTCCTGCTTCTGCACGTGCTCGTCGGCGAAGCTGTGGAAACGGCAGCCGGGGAACTGTTCGGTCAGCGCCTCGTAGATCCATTCGCGGTGGCGGAACATGCCGGCGCTGAAGAACTCCACGACCAGCAGGTCGCCATAGCGGTCCACCACCAGGCCCGACAGGCCGTCGCCTTCGCTGTGCACGACGCGCCAGGCATCGGAGACGTCGTCGAGCTTGAGCACCTCGCGCCGCAGCGACACCGCCTCGGCGATCTTGCGCGAGAACCAGCCCGCATCCACCGGCACGTCCGGATGCGTCTCGAGGATGCGCACGGCGATGCGCGAATGGCCGTTGTAGAAACCGCGGCCGATCCACTCGCCTTCGACGCCGATCACGTCGACGATGCTGCCCGGCTTGGGTCGCTGGGCGGGCTTTTCGACGAGACGCTGGAAGATCCACGGATGGCTGGAGCGCCAGGCGTTTTTCAGCCGGACGACGGGATAGGAAGTCTGCATGCCGGGAATTCTACGGGCTCGCCGACGATGGCGCCCGCAGTGGCGCGCGGGCGCGAGACGGGCCGCGCGAGGAACACGCGCAGCGACTGGTCGGCAGGGCTCGGTGCGGAAGCCCGTCCCGGCTTGCAACGGGGGGATCCGTCGCCATGCTGGTGGCATGCATCTCGACAGCCCCGACGACATCCCCGACTCCCATGCCCAGCGCGCACGCGACCGGCGGCTTCTGACCCGCGCGCTCAAGGCCAGCGTGGGCTTCGTGCTGCTGCTGGTCATCGTGTTCGGCGTGCAGGGCATGCTCGACTGGCGTCCGCTGGCGGTACGTCCCGGCGAATGGAGCGGCCTGCTCGGGCTGCTGACCGCGCCGTTGCTGCACGGCTCTCCAGAGCACCTGATCGCCAACGCGAGCGCGCTGCTGGTGCTCGGCTCGCTGGCGCTGGTGGTCTATCCCAGGGCGACCCTGCGCGGCCTGCCGCTGATGTGGCTCGGTTCCGGACTGGGCGCGTGGCTGATGGGGGCGCCGGGTTCCTACCATCTCGGTGCCAGCGGCGTGACCCACGGCCTGATGTTCCTGGTGTTCGTGCTCGGCCTGCTACGGCGCGACCGCCCCGCGATCGCCGCCGGGATGATCGCCTTCCTGTTCTACGGCGGCATGCTGCTGACGGTCCTGCCGCAGGAGCCCGGCGTGTCCTGGCAGTCGCATATGGGCGGCGCCATCGGCGGCATTCTGGCCGCGTTCTGGTTCCGCCATGCCGATCCCGTCCCGCCGCGCCGGCGCTACAGCTGGGAAATCGAGGAAGAGCAGGCCGCCCGCGCCGAACTCGAACGCCGCGAAACCTTCGAACCGCCCGCGCCCCATGACGTGCCGGTGCTGTGGGAACGGCCCGAGCCCCCGCGTGGCGTGGTGTTGCACTTTCCGGACCGGCGCGGCGCGCGCGGGGACGAACGCTGATCCTGCGATCGCGGGCTTTCGCCTGAGCACCCGGCTGCGCTGGGATCGAACCGCAAAATCCCGCCGCGTGCCTGTCGATGCCGGACTCCATGCACTACATTGGTGCAATGGCCGACGAAACCCCGCCCCCGCATGTCTTCGATGCACTGACCACGCCGCTGGTCTGGGCCGCGGCGGACGGGCGTATCCGTGCCTGCAACCTCGCCTTCGCGCGGTGGCTCGGCGTGGGCCGCAAGCGGCTGCTCGACCAGCCGCTGGCAGCGTTGGAGGTCGACGGCGAAGTGCTGCGACAGGCGTTGCGCACGCCCGGCGATCCCAGCGACGGGGCGATCCGGGTGCGCCGGCTGGCCCTGGCCTTTCTCGGCGGCGAGCCGCGTTTTGCCGATGCCTGGCTGTCGCGCGAGGCTGATGGTGGCCTGCTGCTCGAAGCCCATCCGGTCGACGAGTTCCCCGGCGCCGATCCCACGCAGGCGATGCCGCTGGCGCTGTCGGCGGCGCTGCGTGGCCTGGCGCACGAGCTGCGCAACCCGCTGGCAGGGCTCAAGGGCGCGGCGCAGCTGCTGGCGCGTCGCGTCGGCGATGGCGAATCGGGCGAACTGGTGGCGCTGATCGACAGCGAGGTCGCGCGGCTGGGCACGCTGGTCGACCAGCTGCTGTCGCCGCGTGCGCCCACGCCGCATCGCGCGCTCAATATCCATGGGGTGCTGGAACAGGTGCTGCGACTGGCCGAGGCCGACGCCGGCTGGGCGGTGCGCATGGTCCGCGATTACGACCCCAGCCTGCCGGAATTGCTCGGCGATCCCGACCGGCTCACCCAGGCCATCTGGAATCTCGTGCGCAACGCGATCCAGGCCGGCGCCGCCAACATCACCCTGCGCACCCGCGCCGCGCTCGGCGTGCGCCTTGGCGACGAGGTGCACGCGATGGTGCTGCGCCTGGAGGTCGTCGACGACGGCCGCGGCGTGCCGGAGAACATCGTCGAACAGATCTTCCTGCCGCTGGTGTCCGGGCGCGCCGACGGCAGCGGTCTGGGGCTCGCGCTTGCCCAGCAGGTCGCACGCGAGCATCGCGGCGCGCTGGTCTACCGCTCGCGCGCCGGGCACACGGTGTTCACCCTGCAGGTGCCGTTCCCGGACGACGATGCTTCGGGCGATCCCGAACACAGCGAAACCACCGCGCCGGAGGCGCCTGTCGCATGAGCCTGCCCGCAGCGCGTATCTGGGTGGTCGACGACGACCGTTCCGTGCGCTTCGTCCTGTCCACTGCGCTGAGCGAGGCCGGCTACGACGTTTCGGGCTTCGACAGCGCGCAGGCCGTGCACGAGGCGCTGGCCCAGCGGCCGCCGCCCGCATTGCTGTTCACCGATGTGCGCATGCCGGGCGATTCCGGGCTGCAGCTGCTCGAGGCGCTCAAGCACGGGTATCCGCAGCTGCCGGTCGTGGTGATGTCGGCCTATACCGACGTTGCCAGCACCGCCGGCGCATTCCGCGGCGGCGCCCAGGAGTTCCTGTCCAAGCCCTTCGACCTCGACGAGGCCGTGGCCCTGGCCGCGCGCGTGCTTGGCGACCACGACAGCGCACAGGAGCCCGAACCCGCGCCGGGCGGCGATGCCGATGCCGATGCCGACGCCCTGGTCGGCGATACCGCGCAGATGCGCCAGCTGTTCCGCGCGATCGGGCGCCTTGCGCAGGCGCCGGTGTCGGTGCTGGTCACCGGCGAGACCGGCACCGGCAAGGAACTGGTGGCGCGCGCGCTGCACCGCGAATCGCCGCGGGCGCGCCGGCCGTTCGTCGCGCTCAATACCGCGGCGATTCCCGCCGATCTGCTGGAAAGCGAGCTGTTCGGCCACGAAGCCGGGGCGTTCACCGGCGCCTCGCGACGGTACGTGGGGCGCTTCGAACAGGCCGATGGCGGCACCCTGTTTCTCGACGAGATCGGCGACATGCCCGCCTCTTTGCAGACGCGCCTGCTGCGCGTCCTGGCGGAGGACGAGTTCTTCCGGGTCGGCGGGCGCGAGCTGATCCGCGTTGACGTGCGGGTGATCGCCGCGACCCACCAGGACCTCGAGCGCCTGGTCGCCGAAGGCCGTTTCCGCGCCGACCTGCTGCATCGCCTCGACGTCGTGCGCCTGCGCCTGCCGCCGCTGCGCGAGCGCCGCGAGGATGTGGGCCAGCTTGCCGAGCGCTTCCTGCAGGCTGCCGCCGTGAAGCTCGACGCGCCGCCCAAGCGCCTCGGCCGCGCCGCGCTGCAGCGGCTGCGCACGCACGACTGGCCGGGCAACGTGCGCGAGCTGCAGAACCTGTGCTGGCGTCTGGCCGCGCTGGCGCCGGCCGATCTGGTCACGCCGCAGGATCTCGACGGCCTGTTGACCGCGCCCGGCAGCGCCCCGGCCGCCGACGCCGGCAGCCAGGCCGCCGACGACTGGGAGCGCCCGCTGCGCGCCTGGGCCGATGCCCGACTGCGGGCTGGCGACGACGACATCCATGCGCAGGCGCGCGACCGGCTCGATCGCGCCCTGCTCGAAACCGCGCTGGTCCACACCGGTGGCCGCCGCGCCGAAGCCGCGAGCCGGCTCGGGGTCGGCCGCAACACCCTGACCCGCAAGCTCGGCGCGCGCGGGCAGCGCGGTTGAGGATCCTTTCATCGATGCGCCCAAGGCGCGGGCTAAGGTGACCGCCATGAATCGCCTCTCCCGACTCCAGATCCTTGCCACCACAGCAGCCGGCGTCCTGGCGGGCTGCGCCAGCGCCCCCCGGCCGGCGCAGCCGCCTGCGCCCGCGGCGCCCGCCACCATCGCCGCTACGGGCACCGCCCAGGGCGCGATCGCCAATCTCGCGTCGGCGTCGGGTTCGCTGGTCAGCGGGCGGCTCGTGCTGTCGCCCGACGCCGGCGGCGTGCGCGTGCGTGGCGAGATCGGTGGCCTGGTCCGCAACGGCACCCACAACGTGCGCCTGCATGCGCGCGGCGACTGCAGCGCGGTCGACGCGAGCAGCGCAGGTCCCGAATTCGATGCTCGGGCCGGCGCACCCTCGCGTCAGCCCGATTCCGGCGATCGCGGCCGCGTGATCGCCAATGCGAACGGCGTCGCCACGCTCGATCTGCTGCTGCCCGGCGCGGTACTCGGCGGTGGCGCCGCGAACGACATCGTCGGCCGTTCCCTGCTGGTGCTGGGCGCGACGCCGGGCGCGATCAGTGCGCGCGTCGCCTGTGGCACGGTGCAGCCGCGCTGAACCGATCACATGGTTCCAACCCGGGGAAGCGGATGCTGGCGCGCGTCCATATTTCCACGCGGCCACTGCCGCACCCAGTTTCCAGATCGAGGAGAACACCGATGCACAAGTCCCGTTTCCTGCTGCCGATCCCGGCCGCGCTGGCCCTTGCGCTGGCCGCCTGCGGCGGCGCCGATCGCAGCGCCGATGACAGCGACAATGCAGCGGCGCAGGCGGATCGCGCTGCGGATACGACCGGCACCACGCCGGGCGACAGCGCCGCGACGACGGTCGCGATCGTCGCGCTGCAGCCGACCCAGGGCAACCAGACCGCCGGCGAACTGCGCTTCACGCCCGGCAATGGCCGCGTCGACGTCACCGGGACCGTGACCGGCCTCCCTCCCGGCGGCACCCATGGCTTCCATGTGCATGAGAACGGCGACTGCAGCGCACCCGACGCGAGCAGCGCCGGTGGCCACTTCAATCCCGCCGGCAGCGCCCATGGCCGCGTCGGGCATGGCGACCACCATGCCGGCGACAGCGACAACATCAGCGCAGGTGCCGACGGCACCGCGCAGGTCGTGGGCTGGCTCGAAGGCGTGACACTCGGCGATGGCGCCGTGACCGACATCGTCGGCAAGGCGGTGATCGTCCACAAGGACGCCGACGACTACACCACCCAGCCGACCGGCAATGCCGGCGACCGCCTGGCCTGCGGCGTGATCAAGGCCAACTGAGCCTCGCGCCAGTGGGAGTGTCCGCCGGCAGCGGGACACTCCCTTCTTGTTTGCGGATAAGCGCCGCGCCGACGCGTTCCACGCGCAGGACTGCAGCCCGCATCGGGCACTGCCCGGGCATCGGCCGGGTCCGCCGCAAGGCACTGGTTCCTGCTGCGTGCGTCGGCCGGCTCCGATCTTCCTCGTGGTGACCCGCTTGAGGGCGCGTTTCACCGTTTCTCGCCGAAGCGCCGATGCCGTGGCACGGACCGATGCGCGCGTTGGACGGCGCTTCGCCGCGGCGTCGCAAGCCGGGGCGCTCGCCGCAACTTCCCGATAGGCGAAGCCAGCGGAGCGTGCAGCTGCACGCTCCGCGCTTCCTGCCGCGCTACGCGTGTGCGGAGGCTGCGCGCTGCGTCAGCCGAGCGCGGCGACCGGATCCTGTCCGCTTGGCACGTGCGCGAATACCAGCGGCACGCCATGGGCCTGCAGGACCGCGCCGAACTGGCGCTGGCGCGCCTCGTACATCGCGAATCCATGCGCGAGCCGGGCCTGATCCTGTTCCGTGCCGGCGCACCGGCGTCGCCAGTCTTCGGCCGACAGCATCGCGATGCGCACCTCGCCATCGACATAGCGCAACAGCGGCTCGGGCGGAGCGTCGAGCCAGGCCTCGGAGTCCGCCGCGAGCAACGCGGTTTCCAGCACGTCCCACAGCGGATCGAGGCCCTGGTTGCGGTACTGCAGTGCGGTCATCGCCAGCAGGTCGTGCAGCGTCAGATAGCGCGCATGTTCGATGCGCACCCCGAACGCCTCCTGCGCATGCAGCGCGGTGTCCGCCTGCGCCATGCCCAGATCGAGCAGGTCGGCCTCCATCTGCGCCGACACCGCTTCGACGACCGCCGCCTCACCGGCGAACAGATACGGCAGAACCCGCAGGCGGCCGCCGGCGAGTTGCGGGTCCGCCTGGAACGGCAGTGGCACCACGCCTTCGGCGTCGGCACCGAAGGCGATGATCCGCGCGCCCTGCCCGGACTGCGGCGCGCGCTGGCGCAGTTCGTCGAGGCGGCGATGGATCGGCCAGCCGGGGCGCAGCAGCTCGGCGGGGTCGAAGTGCGCGCCGGCGAGCACGAGGTCGAGCTCGCGCGCCGCGGGCACCAGCACGCCCAGGTCGCGCCCGAGCAATCGCGCCAGCTCGCCGGCGGCCGCCTGGCCCAGCGCCGCGCGCGCCGGCATGGCGTCGTCGCTCAATTCCAGGGCGAACACGCCGTGCACCTGCGGACTGGCGGCCGCGCGGGCAACATCATGTCGGGAAATGTCGGGATCTGCGGTCATTGGCCGTGCACATCATCGTGGATACACTCGTTCACATTATGCCCGTCCCATTCCGGGACAGGCTCACGCAGGTCCTGTCGAGGTCATACCGATGCTGCTAGGTCGTCCCGTCGCCGTGCTGGGTGGCGTCCGTATCCCGTTTTGTCGTCAGAACACCGCCTACGCGGATGTCGGAAATCTGGGGATGTCGGTCCGTACGCTGGGGGCCCTGGTCGAGCGTTTCGGGCTGCACGGTCAACAGCTCGGCGAAGTCGCGATGGGCGCGGTGATCAAGCATTCCAGCGACTGGAACCTGGGCCGCGAAGCCGCCCTGTCCTCGGGCCTGTCGGCGCTGACCCCGGGCATCACCCTCCAGCGTGCCTGCGGCACCTCGCTCGATTCGATCATCACCATCGGCAACAAGATCGCGACGGGCCAGATCGAGTCCGGCATCGGCGGCGGCTCGGACACCACGTCCGACGTGCCGATCGTCTATGGCCGCGCGCTGCGTCGACGCTTGCTGGCGGCCAACGCGGCCAGGACCACGCGCGACAAGCTGGCTGCCTTCAAGGGCTTCCGCCTGCGCGAACTCAAGCCTGATTTCCCGGGCGTCGCCGAGCCGCGCACCGGCAAGTCGATGGGCGAGCACTGCGAGGACATGGCCAAGCAGTGGAACATCGCCCGCGATTCGCAGGACGAGCTCGCGGTTGCCTCGCACCACAAGCTGGCCGCTGCCTACGAGCGCGGCTTCTTCGACGATCTGGTGGTGAACTTCCGCGGCGTCTCGCGCGACAACATCCTCCGGCCCGATACGACGATCGCCAAGCTGGCGACGCTCAAGCCAGCGTTCGACAAGACATCGGGCCGCGGCACGCTGACGGCCGCCAATTCCACGCCGTTGACCGACGGCGCTGCCGCGTGTCTGCTGTCCAGCGACGAATGGGCCGCGACCCACGGTCACGAAGTGCTGTGCCACATCCGCGACGCGCACGTGTCGGCGGTCGACTTCGTGCATGGCGAAGGCCTGCTGATGGCACCGACCGTCGCGGTTGCCGAGATGCTCGCGCGCAACGGCCTGACCCTGCAGGACTTCGACATCTACGAGATCCACGAAGCCTTCGCCGCGCAGGTGCTGTGCACGCTGCGCGCATGGGAAAGCGAGGAATACTGCCGCACGCGGCTGGGCCTTTCGGCGCCGCTGGGCCGGATCGACCCGGCCAGGATCAACCCGCTGGGCTCGTCGCTGGCGACCGGGCATCCCTTCGCCGCGACCGGCGCGCGCGTGGTCGCTACCGCCGCCAAGCAGCTCAAGGAACGTGGCGGTGGACGTGCGCTGATCTCCATCTGCACCGCCGGTGGCATGGGCGTGGTCGCGATTCTCGAACGCTGAAACGCGGAGCCTGCCGCATGCCCATCTGCAACCCTGGCCGGCTCGGCCTGCTCGCCGCCGCGGTACTCGCGCTGGCGGGCTGCGGCGGCGAGGACACGCCCGCGGCGAGCGGTCCCCAAATCATCGCCGCGCCTCCACCACCGGAAGCCTTGCCCGACTGCGCCGCGATCGCAACTGCACTGGGCGATCTGGTCGAGGGCCTTGTCGTGGTCGACGAGGCCGGTACGCGTCAGCAATCGCCGGAGAATTACGATCTCAGCTGCGTCTGGCGCGGGAGCGAGGACGGCGCCGCGCTGGGAACCTTCATCATCGTCGACCAGGTGCCGCTGACCGCAACCGACATGCAGCGCGCCGGCATGTACGTGGAGGATCCGCGGGTATCGCCGCTGGGCGGATTCGTTGCCATTCCCGACGGTCTGCTCGACGGCAATGCACCGCTCGGCCCAGTCGGGCCCCAGGTGATCGTCGGGCCGGTCACGGTGACGCTGGCGTCCAATGGCCGCGGCCGCGCGGCGGAATACACGCTCGATCAGGCCGTCGACGCGGCGGTGGCCATCCATCGTCTGATGCGCTGATGCGCCGCGGACCTCGCGGCTGAGGCCGCGGGCTCGCGCGTCGGCAGGACCCGATGGACGCGGAGCCTGTCGCCCGATGCGCAAGCGGACCGCGTGGACGGCCCGCGCCACCGCCCATGCTCAGCGCGGATCGTGCGCCGAGCCTGCGCGGGAATGCGCAGGCGAACCGGCAGATCCCGTCACGCACGTCGGCTCAGAGCCGCTCCGTCGCATGCGGGGGCGCATCGCCGTCCACGTACGGCAGGCCATGCGCGTCGCGCATCTCGGCTTCGATCGGCGCCTCGTCGAACGTGGCGGTCGCCGCTGGAAGCGCAACCACCGGCTCGTTGCGGGCGGCGCGCAGCGCGTTGGCGTAACACAGGCGCGCGTTGCGATCGTCGCCGCTGGCCGCGTAGCCGTCGCCCATCAACATCCAGGCTTCGCTGCCTGCGCCCTGGTCGATCGCGCGCTGCAGGTAACCGCGCGCGTTGATCCAGTCGCGCTGCATATGGTGCAGGCGGGCGAGGCCGAGCATCACGCCAGGGCTGGCGGGATGCGCATTGAGCCACCGCTCCAGGCGCGCCTGGCGATGCGCCGGGTCGCCGATCTCGAGAGTCGCGTAGCGCGCGGCGACGCGTTCGTCCCAACGCGCATCGAGCGCGGTTTCGAGACTCTTGAGCGCCGCGTCGTGCCAGCCGAGTGCGCTCGCCCGATCAGCGTAGGCCAGCACCACGGCCGCCTGGGTGCGGGTGGCTTTGGGCAGCGCTTCCCAGCGCTCGGCCAGGACGTTGGGTTCCGGCGCCTCACGCAACGATGCCGCGGCCCAGCGGTTCTCGCGCAGCTCGAGTTGCGCATCGCTCAGTGCGTTCTGGCGACGCAGTGCGCCGAGCAGCCCGTAGGCTTCCGCGGCGTGGCCGGTCATCGCCCAGGCATCGGCACGCAGCGCGAGACCGCGCGGCGGCAGTGGCTGCGCAGCCGGTGCTTCGAGCGCGGCAAGCGCGTCGATCGGACGTTCTTCGAGCAGGGCGATCTCCGCCAGCGCGATCGCGCGCGTGGCCGGATGCCGGTCGCCGAGGCGGTCCAGGTGCGCACGCGCACCAATCGCATCCCCGCGGGTGATCGCGGCCTGGGTCGCGGCCACCCGCGCCGCCGGTTCGTAATACGGGTTTTCGTCGGCCGACTGCAGCAGCAGCTTCTCTGCGCGTGCGTAATGGCCCTGGTGCAGCGCATCGAGGCCCTCGCCGAGGCGACTCTGCGCGCGCGTCTCGCGATAGCGGCCCCAGCTGCGGAAGGGGAGCATCAGCAGCGAGACCAGCAGCCACAGCACGACCAGTGCGCCGAGCAGCATGGCGATCGCGTTGATCACTGTGGTCGTGTAGTCGACGCCGCCGCGGCGGACCAGCACGTAGCCCGGGTCACTCGACAGCAGCAGCTGCGCGGCAAGCGCGCCGACCAGGGCGATGACGATCCAGACCAGCAAGGCACGAAGCAGGGACATGGCGACTCCAGGGGTGGCGCAGGTGGAAGTGAACACGGTGCCAGATCGCGCCGTGACGGGCCTGTCGCGACGCTTGGGCGCATTCATGGAAGGGCGTCGCGCGGGCAGCTGGACCCCGCCCGGAACCCGGGTCAGCGACTGTCGTGGTGGCTCATCCGAGCCTCCCCCGGACGCGCCGCCGCCAGCAGCGATGCAGGCCGCGCATCGGTGGCGCGTTCAACCCGAGCGAATCCAGAGGCGCGTGCGAGGGCTTCGAGCCGTTCGCTGGCAGCCAGCACCTGGGCCCGACGCAGCCGGGCGAGCGCGGGCTCGGGCAGGGCGGCCAGCGTTCGGACCAGGGCTTCGCCGCTGCTCAGTGGCAGCAGCCAGGGATCGGGCAGGGTGACCAGGCGCGCGATGCGCGCAGGCGTCGGCGGCGTGGGCTCGCGCACGTAGACGTCGGCGCGGCGCAGATCAGCGCCGGCATTGCCGAGTGTCTGCGCAATCACGCCGCGGCCGCCGGGGGCGGTCACCAGGCCAACGCTGCGTCCGCCCACCGCGATGAGCGCCGGCAACGACAGCAGGCCTTCGCTGTCCATGCGCGCAGGCGACTGCACGCCGGCGACGCCGACCCGCGCGAGCGCGCGCGCCGTGCCCGCGCCGACCGCAAGCCATGCCTGCCCGGCGCGCGCGGAGAGCGGCTGCAACGCCGCGGCGGCTGCGACCGCGGGCGGGCTGGTGAAGACGACGACGTCGGCAGCAAGGGCATGGGTGAGTGCGGCGCGGGTGGCCGCGTCATCGCGCTGCGCGATCCGCCAGGGCGCAAGCGCGAACGTGCGCGCGCCGTGGCGGGCAGCCTCCCGCCGCAAGGCCGCATGGGCGCCCGCCGGGCGCAGGGAGATGACGTAACATCCCGCGAGTTGCGGGACAGCAGGCGCGCGATGCATGCGCCCAGCTTGGTGGGTGCTGCGTTGCGGCGCAAGCCGGCGCCCGCCCTTTTCACAGGATCCTGCATGACGCTTGAAGATTCGCTGCGCGCCCTCGAGGCGCACTACGCCTCCATGCCGCCGGTGGCGGCAATGGACATTTCGGTCGCGGGTTACGACGGCGAACGGCTGCGCCTGCATGCGCCGCTCGCGGCCCACGTCAACGACAAGGGCTCGGCCTTCGGCGGCAGCCTGGTGTCGACGATGACCCTCGCCGCCTGGGGGCTGGTCACGTTGCGGGTGGAGCAGGCCGGTCTCGACGCGGAGGTCTATGTCGCCGATTCCAGCATCCGCTACCGCGCCCCCGTGTTGGCCGATCTCGAAGCGGAAGCGAGCCTGGACGCCGACAGCGACTGGGACGTCTTCGCCCGCACCCTGCGCGAGCGCGGGCGTGCACGCGTCGGCCTCACGGCACGGGTCGCGCTGCCCGATGGCAGCATCGGCACGGAAATGCAGGCGCGCTATGTCGCGCTCCTGCGTCAGCCCGGCCAGGCCTGAACCCGGCGGCGGCGTGATGCCCGCGGCACTTGTGCCGGGGCCCGTCGCTGCGAAAAATCCGTGCTCCTTCCCGCAGCATTCCCGGATCCCGCCCATGCGCCATCCCTGCCTGAGCTGCGGTGCCTGCTGCGCTCATTACCGGGTGTCCATGCACTGGATGGAAACAGATGCGGGCGACGGCGTGGTTCCGCTGGCGTTGACCGAGCCCTTCGGCGGTCACCAGGTGGCCATGCGCGGAACCTGGGAAGCGCAGCCGCGCTGCATGGCGCTGGATGCCCGGATCGGCGTGGATTCGCGCTGCACGATCCATCCGCTGCGCCCCAGCGCCTGTCGCGACGTCGCCGCCTCCTGGGAAAACGGCGCCGCGAGCCCGCAGTGCGACCGGGCGCGCCAAGCCCATGGCCTGCCGGCGCTGACCGCGGCCGACTGGGCGCTGGTGCACATGCCGCACGTCGACACCGTCGGCCCCCTCGCCATCGCGATCACGACGGCGCCCGATAGCCTGGCGCCGGCGCCGAATACGGCGCTGGCACAGGCCTGATCGGGGGAGCAGCAGGCGCGTGGTCGTGGGCGGGCGCCCTGCGCGCGCTCAGAGCGGGTGGGCGTCCAGGAAACGGCGGATCGCCGGGACCAGCACCGTGTGCTTGTCCTCGAGCACGTAATGCCCTGCGTCCTCGAATGCCATGACCTCGGCCTGCGGCAGCGCCGCGCGGAAGCCGTCGAGGAAGTGCCGGTCGAACACGAAGTCCTGCAGGCCCCAGCCGATGAAGGCCGGGCGGTCGGCATACGCCGGTAGGCGCTTGCCGGCAGCTTCGAGCAGGGGCCAGGCGCGGTCCTTCGCGCTGAGCGGAATGTCCTGCATGAAGCGCACGGTGGAGATGCGGTTGGCCCAGCTGTCGTAGGGCGCGACATAGGCGCGGCGCACGTCGGCCGGCATGCGCGTCTCGACGCCGAGCCAGGACGCGCCGCTGGAGAACGCATTGAATCCGCGGATGATCCACTCGCCCACCGTGTAGTCGCGCCCCAGCGCGATCTGCCACGGCATCGGCTTCTCGGCCGGCAGCGGAAACGCCGCGGTGTTGGTGATCACCAGGCGCTTCACCTGGGGCATGTGCTCGAGCGCCCAGCCGAAGCCGATCATGCCGCCCCAGTCATGCACCGCCAGGGTCACCGGCCCGTCGATGCCCAGATGGGCGAGCAGGGCGCCGATGTCCGCGACACGCGAGGCCAGCGTGTAGTCGTAGCGCGGCGAGGCATTGCGCGCGTCATCGGGCTTGTCCGACCAGCCCATGCCGATGTGGTCGGGCACGATGCAGCGGTAGCGATCGCGCAGCCCCAGCACAAGGTGCCGCCAGTAGTAGCTCCACGACGGGTTGCCATGCAGCATCAGCACGATCTCGCCGTCGCGCGGGCCCTCGTCGAGGTAATGCATGTGTACGCCGGGGCGCACTTCGACCCTATGGCCGCGGAAGGGATAGTCGGGGAGCTGCACGCATCGAACGCCGGATTGATGAACGCGGCCATTGTAGACAGTTCACCCGGATCGCTCTTCGCCACGCCGATGGAACGCGGGTCGGGCGTGAAAAGTGCCGCTAAGTGCGGCACCCGACGGTGACGTTCAGAACACTTGCGTATGCTGAAAAAATGAATGCGATCGCCGACAAATCCAGCGTCGACGCTCCGGGTACACGCCAGTTTCTGCGTGCCGGAACCGCGGATCTGCATGCGCGCGTCGATGCATGTTTCGCCGGGGGCCTGGCCTCGCGCCTGGCCTACGGCCGTTATCTGGTCGGCATGCACCGCTTCGCCGCCGACCATGAAATCGTGGTCGATGCGCTGCCCCGGCGATCGTTCTGGCTGGCCACGGATCTGCAGCAGCTGCGGCTGACGCCACTGCCGCCGGCGGGGTATCGCGGCCGCGCCGCCGATGCCGAGGAACGCTTGGGTTGGGACTACGTCATGGCCGGCAGCAGCCTGGGCGCGCGTTATCTGGTGCGTGGCGCGCAGGCACTGGGGCATGACGAGGACGCGGGTGCGCGCTTCCTGACCCGGCACGCGGCCAGCAGCGACTGGTCGCGCGTGCTCGAGCGGCTGGAGGCCTACGGCGATTGCGCAGAGGCAGCGCGGGACCGTCTGCTGGAGGGTGCGCGCGATGCATTCCTGCTGGTCGAGTCGTGTTTTCAGCGCAGCTTTGGCGCGCTGCCTGCGCCCCCCACCGAGGAGCCCGCAGCATGAATTCCCAGCTCGAACGCGCCCTTCAGGAGTGCGCCAACGAACCGATCCATCTTTCGGGTGCCATCCAGCCACATGGGTACCTGATCAGCTGCCAGCTGCCGGACTGGACCATCCGCCACGTCTCGGCGAATGTCGAAGCGCTGACCGGCGCCGAGCCCGAGGACATGCTGCGGCACTCGCTGCGCGAGTTCCTGACCGACGACCTGATCCAGGCGATCGCCGAGACGGTCGGTTTCGGCGAGCCCGGCGCGCCCGCGCAACGCGCGGCCGTCGGCAATATCGGCCCGATGGCGGACCTGTGCGACATCAGCGTGCATGTCGCCGACGGCCTGGTGCACATCGAGATCGAACCGCAGCCACGCAGCGCGGGGGAGCGCTCGCCGACCGTCGTCGCGCAGACGATGATCGCGCGCGTCGCCGCAAGCGAGGACATCGACGATTTCAACCAGCGCGTCGCCGAGCAGGTGCGCCTGTTGACCGGCTATGACCGGGTGATGGTCTACCGCTTCCGCCACGACGACGCCGGTGAGGTGGTCGCCGAATCCCGCGACTCGGCGCTGCAGACCTATCTGGGTCTGCGCTACCCGCCCTCCGACATTCCGGTGCAGGCGCGCACGCTGTACCTGCGCAACCGCATCCGGGTGATCCCGGACGCCACCTACGTGCCGGTGCCGATCCTGCCGGACCGTGACAGCTGCGGCGCGCCGCTCGATCTGGGCCAGATGGCGCTGCGCAGCGTCTCGCCGGTGCACCTCGAATACCTCGCGAACATGGGCGTCGTGGCTTCGATGTCGATCTCGATCATTTCTGGTGGGCGTCTGTGGGGGCTGATCGCCTGCCACCACCGCAGCGCACGCCGGGTGCCGCCGGGCATCCGCGCCGCCGCCGATCTGTTCGGCCTGTTCGTGTCGATGCGCGTGGCCTCGCGCGAGCAGCACGATGCCGTGGCCCTGGAAGAAAACGCGCGCAGCATCCGCGATGCGCTCGCGCTGCGCCTGGACACCGCCGCCGATCCGCGCCTGGCCCTGCAGGGCGAGCTCGATCTGCTGTGCCGGGCGGTCGCCTGCGATGGCGTCGGCCTGGTGCAAGCGGGTCACTGGTACGGCGCCGGTCGCACCCCGAACGAATCGCGCATGCCGGACCTGCTCGACTGGTTGCGCCGCACCCATAACGGCGCCGGGCCGGTGGCCACCGAACACGCCGCGGACTGGTGTCGCGGCCCCGGCGAAGCCGATGGCCTCGCCGGCGTACTGGCCCTTCCGCTGGATCTGTCCAGGAACGAATGGCTGTTCTTCTTCCGGCGCGAGCAGATCGAGGAGGTGCGCTGGGCGGGTCGTCCCGACGAGCCGTTCCTGGTCGACGGCGACGGCGGCAAGATCGGGCCGCGCGCGAGCTTCTCGGCCTGGAACGAAACCGTGCGTGGTCACGGGCTGCCGTGGACCGACAGCGACCGTCGCGTGGTCGGGCGTCTGCACCAGATGCTGCGCGAGCGTTACCGCCGCGGCGCGGTGCACTCGAACGTGGGTGACCTGAGCGCGCGACGGGTCCGCCTCGACGTGCGCGAACAGCGCGGCCGGTTGCTGCAGCTGTCCGAACTGCTCGAAGGCCTGGTCCACGTCAGTCCGCGCGAGGCAGCCCAGCTGTCGGCGCGCATCAATACCCTCGAAAACGAGCTGCAGTCGCTGATCAGTACGGTGAGCGCGGTCGACGACAACTAGATGCGCAGAGGCGCCCACAAGTGCCACTCACATTCCGGCCAGGCTCGGGGCCTGGCTTGACCCCACGCATGGCGAATGGCACACCCGGAAGTCCGAGATAAGCTGCGCGAAAGCAACTTCTGCGCAATTGGACTAAAGGAAGCGCAGCCTGTCGATGCTGAAGGCGCCGTCACTCTGCAGCCGGCCGCCGAGGGCGCGCAAAAACGTGAAATCTTGTTCCCCTCGCTTACGGCCGACCATGAAGACGCGGCCATGGTCGGCATGCACAGCGGCGCCCTTGTCGACCTCACTTTGGAGGCCCCACAGATGCGCGCCCTTGGGCTCAAGTCAGGCGATGCCGTCTCCGGGGCGATCGTGCAGGCTAACGACAAAGTCCGGATCGCGTTCCTGACCTCGGCGCGAAATAGTTTGCTTGAGTCTGGAATGTTGGGATCGACAACTGCAGGCATCGGAAACAAATCCGAGTTCTTTGTGTAAGCGAGACCATACTCGTGCGAAATTTTTATCTTCGCTTGATTATCGAAATCCCCGTCGTTTTGCCAAGCAAAGCAAGCCAGTTTTGGGTCGATGCCGAACACCTTGTCCGTCAACATCCCGAGCCGGAACAGCTCGTTGTCATCGATGCTGACGAAGATCACGCCATCGTCCGCCAGCAGTTCCTTCGCGAGCAGCAGGCGCTGGTACATGAAATCCAGCCACAGTGAAAATGGCGGAAGCGGTGGGTCCGGTTGACGAAGCGGTCGTTGTAGACGAAGTCGCGGTTGCCGGCGGATCGATGTAGATGCAACGGATCGCGCCCTTGCGGCTGACGCGCAGGGCGCGCAGCGCATCGAAGTTGTCGCCTTCGATGATCAGGTTGTCGCAGGCCGCATCGCCGTGGCTGAGCGCAGGGTCCAGCGTCAAGGCGACGAAGTCGCTGTTGATCGCGTTGTCAGCTTCGATCTCATCACGCTCCCACACCAGTCCCAGCTGACGCTCGGCATCGCGCGCTGCAAAAGGCGGACCAGCGTATCGCGATCGAGCGTGTCGTAATCAGGCCTTACTGAGAATCCTGTTGCGGCAGTGCGTAGCGCTCCGGCGCGTGGGTGTTGTCGGACAGCAGGCGCAGGTAGGCTGGATGCAGGAACAGCTTCTCCTTGCCCATGCGTTGTTCCTGCAGCACGCCGATGTCCACCAGTTCGCGCAAATAGCGCGCCGCGGTCTCTCGCTTGGCGATGCCGGCTTCCACCACGTTGTGGATGCGGCAGTAGGGCTGGCTGAAAAGAACATCGACCAGTTCGCGGGTATAGACCTTGGGTCGCTGGCCGCGCACCCACTCGCAGGCGTCTTCATGCAGGCGCCGGATCGCTTCGATCTTGGCGCTGGTCCAGCGTGCAGTGTCGGCGACCGCGTCGAGCATGTAGGCCACCCATTCGGTCCAGGCGCCGTCCCGCGTGACTTCGAGCAGCAGTCGGTAGTAATCCGCCTTGCGCTCGATGATGTAGCGCGACAGGTACAGCACAGGCTGGTCGAGCAGGTTCTGCTCCACCAGCATCAACAGGTTGAGCACACGGCCAGTGCGGCCGTTGCCGTCGGTGAAGGGATGGATCGCTTCGAACTGGTAGTGCGCGACCGCCATGCGGATCAGCGGGTCGATGTCTCGCGCTTCATGGATGAAGCGCTCCCAGTTGGCCAGCTTGTCGCGCAGCAAGGCTTCGCCAACAGGCGGCGTGTAGATGATCTCGCCCGTCTGCTGATTGCCCAGAGCGGTGCCGGGGATGCGACGGACCTGCATCTGGGTGTTCTTGATCCGGGAGCAGACGATCTCGGCTGTGGTTGTGGACAGCGGTCGCGTGGACAGGACCTGGAAGCCCTCGTTCAATGCGCTGCGGTAGCGTAGCGCTTCACGCGTTGCGGGACTGGCCGTCTCGATGTGGTCCGCGTAGCGGAACAACTCGTCGGTCGTGGTGACGATGTTCTCGATCTCGGAACTCGCCTGCGCCTCAAGGATCGGAATCGTATTGATCAGAACCGCGGGATTGGGCAGATGGCCCGTTGCCTGTCGGAGCGACGCCAGCGCTTTGTGCGCTTCGATACAGGCTTTCAACAGGTCTCGGGTTTCCAGCTCAACGGCGGGCGGAAGCAGGGGGAGATCGTTGTAAGGGCGCTGGGGATCCACGCGGATCGCTCATGTCGACGACGTCGACATGATGCCTCCTACGTGTCGATAAACAAACAATTATTCGACATGAATCATATCTACCCGGAGGCCCGGATACGGAAAAGGCCGGACATGCCGGCCTTTCCAGTGCTCACACTGCCAGCGGCTGCCTTACCACTCCACCTCGGCCATCGAGCAGTTCAGGCCCGAACCGATGCCCAAGAGCGCGATGCGGTCGCCCTTCTTCAGGCGGCCCAGCTCCTTGAGCTTGCTCAGCACGATCGGCACCGAGGCCGGGCCGATGTTGCCGTGTTCGCCGAAGATCGTGTGGACCTTCTTCGGATCGATGCCGAAGGTCTGCACGAAGGCGCCGGTGTGCACCTTGCTGACCTGGTGGATCACGAACTGGTCCAGCTCGTCGACCACCCAGCCCATCGCTTCGCGCGCGGCGGTGAAGGTCTTCTGCGCGAGCTTCATGCCTTCCATCAGCAGCATGCGGGTGTCGGTGACCATGCGGTCCAGGTTGCCCCGGCACAGCGTGTTCCACTCGGTCGCCGAACGCGTCACGCCACCCTTGTAGCGCGGCGCATCGGGCAGGAGGTCGGCGCGGGCCAGCACCATCGCCGCCGAACCGCAGCCTAGGGTGAGCGTGGCCAGCTCGTTGCGGAAGTCTTCTTCCGTCGTCTCCGGACGCAGCAGGCGCTCGATGGTCTTCTCGTAGGCCAGATTCGCGGTCTCGCCATCGACGATCAGCGCGTAATCGATCTCGCCCAGCTCGATCATGCGGCTGGCCACGTCCATGCCGTTGACGAACGCCAGGCAGGCATTGGCGAGGTCGTAGTTCTGGCAGGTATCGGGAATGCCCAGGTTGCCGCCGACGATGCTGGCGGTGGACGGCTCGAGGTAATCGCGGCTGACCGAGGTGTTGACCAGCAGGCCCAGCTTCGACACGTCGAGACCGGCATCCTCGAGCGCCTTGCGGCCGGCCATGGTCGCGGCATCGGAGGCCTGGACTTCGTCGTCCCACAGGCGGCGGGCATGGATGCCGGCGATGTCCTTGAGCACATCGGTCTTGATGCCGAGGCGGTCGATGGTCGGCTTCAGCCGCGCATTGATGTCGTCGCTGGTCACGCGGTGCGGCGCATCGATATGGGCGAGGCCGGCGATGGCGACGTTCTTGAAGAGCATGGGCTGGGCGCCGGATGTGGCAAAGGAGCCGTATAGGGTACCCGCTTCGTCGTGGTGGCGCATTTGGAAGGCTCCTGGAATGCCCGGCCCAGGGCTGTCCCGCGCGCATCGGCATGGCGCCGCCCGTTGCGATGCTGCGGCCGGTGCGCGTTCACCATGGCATGGCGCGGGTGCGCAGCATGCCCCCCGGCGAGCGGCGCGGCAGACACGGTCGCAGCGGCGTTGCACCCGCTTTCGGGCCTGCATCGCGGCTTCGGAATACAGAAAAAATATCGTCTGAAGATTGCGCGGGCGACTTCCACCGTGGGGGGCATCACGCACACTGCGTCCCGCAACCGGAGAGGGGCGATGCGCAGCAAACTGTTCGTGCCGGGCGTACGCCCGGACCTGTTCGACAAGGCCTGGACCGGCCTGGCCGATGCGGTCTCCTTCGACCTCGAGGACGCCGTCGCCGATGCGCGCAAGGCCGAGGCGCGCGGCAACGTGGCGGGATTCCTGCAGTCGCGGGCCCGCGGGCCCGGCATGCCGCTGGCGATCGTGCGGACCAATGCACCCGCATCGCCCGAGTTCGAGGCCGACCTGGCCGCCGTCCTGCCGGCCGCCCCGGACCTGGTCAACCTGCCCAAGACCGACAGCGCCGACGACGTGCGCGCTGCGGTCGCGCGTATCGAGGCGCAGGAGCGCGCGCTGGGGCTGGCCCCGTCGGCCGGCCTGCTGCTGAACATCGAGACCCCGAGGGCGCTGCGCAACGCGGCCGCGATCGCCGCTGCGCACCCGCGCGTGGCCGGCCTGCAACTCGGCCTCGGCGACCTGTTCGAACCCAATGGCATCCGCCGCGACGTGTCCGCGCATGTGCAGGCGGTGATGCTGCAGGTGGCGTTGGCCGCCGCCGAGGCCGGCGTGTTCGCCTGCGACGGCGCCTGGGCCGATCTCGGCGACGATGCCGGTTTCCAGCGCGAGGCGCAGCTCGCGCGCGAGCTCGGCTTCGTCGGCAAGAGCTGTATCCATCCCCGCCAGGTGCCGCTGGCGCACGCGATCTTCAGTGTGGACGCCGACGAGCTGGCCCGCGCGCAGCGGGTCGTCGACGGGGCCGCCGAGGCCCGCCGCGACGGCAACGCGGTCTGCGTCGTCGACGGACGCATGGTCGATGCCCCCTATCTGCGCCGGGCCGAACGCGTGCTGGCCCAGGCTCACCGCGCCGCGCGCGCCCGCAGCGCCCCGGCGCAATGACGCATCCCCCACATATCGCGGCCACGCCCGCCACCGGAACGTCCCGTATGCCCCGCAATCCCCTGCGCCGCCTCCTGCAGGCGACAGGCTTGCTCTGCCTGGCGCTGCTCGCGCCGCTGGCGGCACAGGCCGACAGCCTCACCTCGGTCGATACGCGCGCGCTGCCCGCCCTGCCGGAACCCGCCAATGTGCAGGCGCTGGTAGTGGTCGATGACCGCCCACTGGCGCTGGCTGGCGATCGCGCCTGGATCCTCGCACCCGATGCGGGCGCCTGGCAGCCGGTCGCGATCCCGGCCGGGTTGGGGGATGCGCCGGTCGCAGCCGTGGCCAGCGTCGACGGTCGCGCGTTCCTGCTGCCGGAAGTGGACGGTCGGGCCGTCCGTCCGCTTGCGCTGTCGTGGCGCGGCGGGACGTTGCTCGCCCGGCCGCTGGCGGAGTTCCCCGAGCCCTTGCAGCAGCCGCAGGTGGCGGTGCAGGGCGACACGCTCTACGTGGCCGGGCTCGGCGACGATGGCGGCCCCCGCTTCCTCGCTCTTGCGCAGGCGGGCACGTCCGATACGCAGGCCTGGCGCGCGCTCGACGCCTGGCCTGGTGGCGCGGCGCCGGTGACGATTGCGGCGCAACGCTCAGGGATTTACCTCACCAGTGCCGACGGCCATATGCGCCGCTGGAGCGAAGGCGCCTGGAGCGATCGTGGCCAGTTGCCCGGTGCGCCGCAGACGGGCGTCGCCCGTGCCATCGGCCAGGCGCACATCCTCTACCTGGTGCGTGCCGCGCCTGGCGCTGCCGCCGAGCTGCGTCTGTTCCACACGATCACCGATGCGTGGGCGCCGCTGCCGGGAACACTCTCCGGCGATCTGCGCCTCGCCACCGGCTGGGGCAACGGCCTGCTGTGGGCCGAGGGCGACGGCGCGCAGCTGCGGTTGCATCACGACACCCTGCGGTCCGGCCAGCATCTGCTGCACTGGATCGACTGGCTGGTGATCGGGGTCTACCTGCTCGCGATGCTGGGCATCGGCGGATACTTCTACCTGCGCGAACAGAACGGCTCGGAAGCCGAATTCTTCATGGGCGGGCGCAGCATTCCGTTCTGGGCGGCCGGCGTGAGCCTGTATGCCACCAACACCAGTTCGATCAGCTTCATCGCCATTCCCGCCAAGGCTTTCGAGAGCAACTGGCAATACCTGACCAACAACCTGGTCGCGGTGCTGGGACTGATGTTCGTGGCGGTGTGGATCGTGCCGCTGCTGCGCCGGCTCGATCTGATGTCGGTGTTCTCGTACCTCGAAACCCGCTTCCATCCGGCGATCCGCATGCTGGCCAGCGCACTGGCGATCCTGATGCAGATCGGCAGCCGGCTCAGCGTGATCCTGTTCCTGCCCGCGCTGGCGATCGCCACGATCACCGGCATCGACGTCGCCTGGAGCATCCTGATCATGGGGGTGTTCACCATCATCTACACGGTGATGGGCGGCATGCGCGCGGTGGTGTGGACCGACTTCGTGCAGGTGTTCGTGAAGATGGGCGGCGCGGTGTTCGCGATCATCTTCATCCTGTACTCGCTGGGCAGCGACCTCGGCGCGGTGCGCGAGGCGGTGGTACTGGAAGACAAGACGAAACTGCTGGATTTCAGCTTCGACCTGACCAAGGCCACGGTCTGGGGGTTCATCTTCCTGGTGGTGTTCGACGTCGTGCTGACGTTCCCCAAGGACCAGGTGCTGATGCAGCGTTCGCTGTCGACCAAGTCCGACAAGGAAGCGGGTCGCTCGATCTGGGTGTTCGCCGCGATCATGATCCCCGGCGGCTTCGTGTTCTATTCGATCGGCACGGCGCTGTGGATGTATTACCGGCAGAACCCGGAGCGCCTCGACCCGCTGCTGCCGATCGACGCGACCTTCCCGCTGTTCATCGCCGCCGAGCTGCCGGTCGGCGTGACCGGGCTGATCATTGCCGGCATCTTCGCGGCCGCGATGTCGACGCTGTCGAGCATCATCAACAGCTGCGCCACGCTGCTGTCGGTGGACTTCTACGATCGCCTGGCGAAGGCGCCGACCGAGCGCGGCAGCGTGCGCTTCGCCGAGTGGATGACGGTGGTCATCGGCCTGATCGGCATCGCCCTGGCGCTGCTGCTGTCGCGCTTCGACATCCACTCGCTGTTCGACGTGTCGATCGAGCTTGCCGGCTTGCTGGGCGGCGGCTTCGCAGGCGCGTACACGCTGGGCATGTTCACCCGCCGCGCGAACTCGCCAGGCGTGGCGATCGGCATCGGCTCGGCGATCGTGCTCACCACGTTGGCCTGGTCGTACAACCTCGTGCATCCATACTTCTATCTCGGCATCTCGATCATGCTGTGCATCGTGATCGGCTACGTCGCCAGCCTGTTCTTCCCGGCGCCCACGCGGTCGCTCGAAGGCCTGACCGTGCACACCCCGGCGCCGCGCTGAGCGCGCCGGGGATGAGATCATGTGCGCCGCGCCAGCCCTGACCCGGCGCAGCAGACAGCCATCGTGGATACCCAGTTCCTCAGAACCTTCATCTACGTCGTCGATCGCGGCTCCATGGCCGCCGCGGCCCGCCACCTCAACATCACGCCCGCAGCCGTCGCCCAGCAGATCCGCACCCTCGAGCGCGAACTCGGGGCGCCGCTGGTCGCCCGCGCCGGCCGTACGGTGGCGGTGACCGAGGAAGGCGCGCGGATTCTGCAGCGCGCACGCGACATCCTGCGCGACGTCACCGACCTGCGCAGCGCGGCCAACGATCTGTCGGTGTCCGGCGAACTGCGGCTGGGCGCCTGTCCCACCGCGCTGGCCGGCATGCTGCCTGACGTGCTGGCGCGGATGGTGCGCTCGTTCCCGCAGATCAACGTGTTCATCCAGCCGGGCTATTCGGCCGAACTCTATGGCGAGGTCGACGCCGGCGCACTGGACGCGGCGGTGGTGCTCGAAGCGCCGTATCCCCTGCCCAAGGCCTGCAACTGGGAACTGCTGCGCGAGGAGCCGCTGGTCGTGCTGGTGCCCGAGTCCATGGCCGCTCGCGACCCGCACGACGTGCTCCGCAGCGAACCGCTGATCCGCTACGACCGCCACCAGTGGGGCGGGCGCCAGGCCGACGAGTACCTGCGCGCGGCCGGCATCGTGCCGAAGGAGCGGTTCGAGCTCAACGCGCTCAATGCGATCGCAGTGATGGTGGACCGGGGGCTGGGCGTGTCGCTCGTGCCCGACTGGTCACGGCCGTGGCCCGAGGGCGTGAGGCTTGCGCGGCTGCCCTTGCCCGGGCCGTGCAAGGCGCGGCGGATCGGCCTGGTCTGGGCGACGGGCGGCGCGCGCGCGCGGGCCGTGGCGGCGCTGCGCGAGGAGTGCAAGGCGGTCAGCGCACAGCGCTGACCGCCCCGGCGGCACGCGGTTTCAGCGCGGCGGGAAATCGGCCGGATCGGGACGCCGCACCGGCACTCCGTCGCCGTCGCAGGTGCCGGCGCGGCACAGGTGCTCGCGCAGGGCCGGGGTGGCCTGCACGATGATGTGGTACAGCGCGTGCTGCTCCATGGTGCCGCGCACGGCCTGGCTGCCTGGACCGATCGCCCAGATCCCCACGTCGTCCCCGCCGTGGGTCTCGTCCCACATCGGCACCAGCGCCTCCTGCAGGTAGTCCGGATGCGCGGTGTCGACCTGGCGCAGGTCGGGGCGACCTGTGGCCGGGGTGTAGTCGCGCGGCTTGTGCGGAAGCGACTTGGGCCCGGCAGGCTGGTGGTCGCTGGCACCCGTGTTGCCTGCGCCGTTGGCATAGACCAGCGTGGTGTAGGGCAGGCCCAGCGCGTCGAGCGCCTCCGGGCCGGGTTGGCCATCCTCGCCGGGCCGGTCACGGACCGTCCCCAGGATCGGGTTGCCGCGGTGCGGATAGCCCACGAACCCCAGCGTGTGCGAATGGTCGGCGGTGACGAGGATCAGGGTGTCCTCGCGCGAAGTGGCATCGAGCGCCGCCTGCACTGCGCGCGCAAGCGAGAGGGTCTCGTCCAGTGCGCGAAAGGCGTTGCCGGCGTGGTGGGCATGGTCGATGCGTGCGCCCTCGACCAGCATCACGTACCCGTCCTCGTGGGAGGCCAGCTGCTCGATCGCGAAGCGGGTCATCTCCGCCAGGTCCGGATCCCCGGTCGGGCCCCGCTCGCGGTCGTGTTCGTACTGCATGTGCTGCGGCTCGAACAGGCCCAGGACATGGCGGCTGCCGCGCGCCTTGCGCAGTTGTTCGCGGTTCCACGCGAAGCGCCCCTCGGGATGCGCCTGCAGCCATTCGTGCACCAGGTCGCGGCCGTCCCGGCGCGCGCCGGTCAGGTCGGGGTACTCGGGATCCGGTGTCTCCAGCGGCAGGAAGCGCGCGCGGCCTCCACCCAGCAGGACGCGTGGCGCGACGGTGGGCGCCAGTCCGGCCAGCTGCGCCGCGATGTCGCGGCAACCCTGCGCCCGGGCATCGTCGGACAGGTCGGCATCGCCCTCCCAGCGCCGGTTCGGGGTGTGGGCATAGGTGGCCGCCGGGGTCGCATGGGTCAGGCGGGCGGTGGTCACCACGCCAGTGGCCATGCCGGCGCTGGCACCCAGGCGCAGCCACGACAACGCGTGCTTGCGCTGGCTGTCGGCGCAGTCGTCGACAGCGCCGGCGGCCACGCCGATGGCGCCCATGTGGGTCTTGATGCCGGTCGCGATGGCGGTCATCGTGCCGGCGGAATCGGGCGTCTGCGAGTCGGTGTTGTAGGTCTTGCCCAGGCCGGTGTGCGGAAAGCGTTCCCACGACAGCGCGTGGTTTTCGCCCGGTCCGCCCAGGCGCTGGCCTTCGAGGATGCGGGCGGCCGCGACGGTGGTCAGGCTCATGCCGTCGCCGAGGAACACGATCACATTGCGCGCCCGGCCGTGCGTGGCCCCGTTGCCCGCCGCGTACTGGGCGCCCTGGAGGTACCACCACTCCGGGCTTTCGCGCGGCGGCGGCGAGCCGTCGGGCACCGACGTGCGGGCCGGCATGCTGATGGTCCAGGCCGCGATCACCATGATCACGCCGGTACGAAGGAAAGAGCGACACGACATCGCGGCACCTGCGGGAAGCCAGAGGTCGCCAACGTCCTGCGCACAAGGGGGCCGAACGGGCGGCAGGCATTGTTGCTGCGGCGCAACATATTTTGGCTGTCTCGAAAAGATAGTTTTTCTAGCGCCTGAAGGTAGACCACTCGGGCCCGTTGGCCGGCGGGCGCCCCCTACCATGCGCCGGCGTCCGAGGGGCAGTGCACTGCTGCCCGGGGCATCCAGCACATCCACGGGGAACCACACCATGATCAAGCCGCTTTGCATTGCCATCGCTGGCGTCATCGCACTGTCGGGCGTCCACTCGGCGCAGGCCCAGGACAGCGACGCCGCCGCCGCCGCCCAGACCCGCGAACGGGACCTGAGGACGCTCGACAACGTCATCGTCACCGGCAGCCGCGCACCGCGCGCCGTGGACCGCATTCCGGGCGCGGTCAGCGTGATCACCACCCAGGAGATCAACAATTCGCTGACCCTCAGCGAAGACGCGACCGCGGTGCTGTCGCGCATGATCCCCGGTTACTCCGAATCCACCCAGGCGCTGACCAACTCGGGCGAGACCCTGCGCGGCCGCATCGCGCTGCGCCTGTTCGACGGCGTGCCGCAGACCTCGCCGCTGCGCGAGACCAACCGCGCCGGCAGCTTCACCGATCTGGGCATCGTCGGCCGCATCGAGGTGATCAACGGCCCGTCCGCGGCCGAGGGCCTGGGCGCTGCCGGCGGCATCATCAACTACATCTCCAAGGTGCCGGAAGAAGGCACCAACGCGACCCTCACCACGCGCTGGTCGACCCAGGGCACCGGCGACAGCGACGGCTGGAAGCTCGGGCTGACCGTGGGCCACAAGCAGGACGAATACGACGTGTTCGTGGCCACATCGTTCGTCGATCGCGGCATGTCCTACGACGGCAACGGTCGCGCGATCGGCATGCGCGGGTCGGGCTCGATCAGCGATTCGGAAGCCAAGAACCTGTTCCTGAAGGCGGGCATGAACTTCGGCGAGAACGACATGCAGCGCCTGCAGGCGAGCATCAGCCGCTTCAACCTCACCGGCAAGGGCAACTACACCGGCGTCAACGCCGACCGCGCCGCAGGCCTGACCGCGACCGCCGTGCGCGGCACGCCGCTGGGCTCGCTGACCGAGTTCAACGATTTCGACCAGATGCAGTTGCAGTACCGCCACGACGATCTGTTCGGTGGCACCCTCGTGGTCGACGCCTACCGCGCCGACCAGGCGATGCGTTATCCGGCCGAGGATGGCCGCGACCGCCAGGATCCGGACATCGCACCGCTCGGCACCCTGATCGACCAGTCGGAAGTGACGTCGTCCAAGCGCGGCCTGCGCGGCTCGTTCTCGCGCCCGGACATCTTCGGCATCAGCGGGCTCGAGCTGAGCACCGGCGTCGACTCGGTCAAGGACACCACCGACCAGCGTCTGGCCATCACCAGGCGCGTGTGGGTGCCGCCGATGGAGTACACCAGCCTGGCGCCGTACGCGCAGCTCTCCTACGACCTCGACCGGCTGACGCTGAGCGCCGGCGTGCGTCACGAAGACGGCGAGCTCAGCGTCGATGGCTACACCACCACCTGGTACAACAACCGCGTATTCGTGGAAGGGGGCACGCTCGAATACAGCGCGACGCTGCCGAACTTCGGCGCCGTGTGGCGCTTCAACGACGCCCTGTCGGCGTTCGCGTCGTACTCGGAAGGCTTCAGCCTGCCCAACGTCGGCATCCCGCTGCGCAACATCAACCGCCCCGGCCAGTCCGTCGCCGGCATCCTCGACCTGCAGGCGATCGTGGTCGACAACAAGGAAATCGGCCTCAACTACCGCACCAGGCAGTTCACCGCCAGCGCCTCGGCCTACCGCAGCTATTCGGAGCTGGGTGTGTCGCTGAGCACCGATCCGCTGACCGGCGACTTCGTGATGAACCGCGGGCCGGTGCTGATCCGCGGCTTCGAGGTCAGCGGCAGCTACATCGCCAGCGATGCGCTGACCCTCAACGCGATGTACTCGCGCGTGATCGGCAAGACCTGGTGGCGCGCGGGCGAGGCCCTCGACAAGCACATGGGTGCCAACGACATCAGCCCGGACAAGATCTCGGCCAACGTGTCGTGGAAGTTCGTGCCCAACGCCGACCTGGTGGTGAGCTCGACCAGCTATCTCGGCCGCAGCCTCAACACGGGCGAACGGACCTCCGGCCGCACCCTGCTCGACGCGACCGTGGGCTACGACACCGGCCGCTTCGGCACCCTGTCGTTCGGCATCGAGAACCTGTTCGACAAGCAGTACATCCTGTTCACGTCCGAGGCCAGCACCGCCAACGACGACTGGATGGCAGGCCGGGGCCGGACCTACTCGCTGACGCACAGCATCCGCTTCTGATGGCGATGCGGTCGGAAGCAGGCCATGCAGACCATCTGCGCTGGCATGGCCTGCGTCCGTCCACCTGGTGGCGTGCCTGCCTGCTGCTGGTCATGACAGGCGCGTCGATGGCCGTCGGCGGCGCAGCGGCGTCGCCGGACCGCCAGGCCCAGCAGGATGTCCTGCTGGCGTCCCTGGTCGAAGCGGGCTATCCCGGGGCGCGCATGGTCGTCGTCCGCGACGGCCAGACGCTGGTCGACGCGGCCGTCGGCCATGCCGATCTCGCGCGCACACAGCCCCTGCGTCGCGATGCGATCTACCGCATCTATTCCATGACCAAGCCCGTGGTGTCCGCCGCGGTCCTGCGCTTCGTCGCCGAGGGCCGGGCGCGGCTCGACGACCCGGTGTCCCTGCATCTGCCGGGTCTGGCGGACCTGCAGGTCATGACTGCCGATGGCCACGCCCGTGCGCCGCTTCGCGCGCTGACCCTGCGCCATCTGCTCACCCACACGACCGGCTTCCCGGTGTCGCCGGGGCCGGCGCTGCGCCTGCGCGAAGCGGCCGGCCTCGAAGACAGCCCGGACCTGGCCGGATACGTGTCGCGCCTGGCCGACGTGCCGCTGGCGGAAGATCCCGGCAGCCGCTTCGCCTACGACAGCATCGCCACCGAAGTGCTGGGGCGCCTGCTGGAGGTCTGGAGCGGACAGCCGCTCGACGTGCACCTGCGCGAGGCCGTGTTCGGGCCCCTGGGCATGACCGACACCGGTTTCGAGGTGCCACCGGCACACCGTGACCGCGTCGTCGCGCTCAGCCGCATGGTCGACGGGCGCCTCGTCGCCCACGACGCCCCGCACGCGCGGGCGCCGGGGACCCGCCTGCGTGCCTATCCCGGCGCCGCCGGCGGCCTGTACTCCACCGCCGACGATTACCTGGCTTTCGCCCGCATGCTGCTCGATGGCGGGCGCGTGGGCACCGGGCAATGGCTGCCGCGGGCGCTGGTCGCGGACATGCTGACCGACCAGTTGCAGCCGATGGGCCTGGCGGTGCCGTATGTCGACGACCGGCCCGGCCAGGGCTTCGGGCTCGGCGTGTCGGTGCTGCTCGATCCGCCGGCGCGCGAGCGCACCGGCGCAGCCGGGCAGGCGGGCTGGTCCGGTGCGGCGTCGACCTGGTTCGTGATCGATCCGGCCACCCGCAGCATCGGCGTGCTGCTGCTCCAGCACGTGCGCAACGGCAGCGCCGACGATCTGCCCCAGGTCTCCACCCGCTTCTACAACCATGTGCAACAGGTGATCTCAAAGTGAAACCGCGTCCCCGCGTCCTCGTCGCCGGTTCCGCAAACCTCGATTTCGTGGTGCGCGCCGAGTCCATTCCCGCGCCCGGCGAAACCGTGCTCGGGCGCGATTTCCAGACATTTCCCGGCGGCAAGGGTGCCAACCAGGCCGTGGCCGCTGCGCGCGCAGGCGGCGCCGAGACGCACATGCTGCTCGCGCTCGGCGACGATGCCCACGCGCAGCCGGTCGAGGCGTCGCTGCGCGACGCGGGCGTGACGCTCGACATCCGCCGCCAGCATGCCCACGCCTCCGGCGTCGCCTTCATCTGTCTGTCGGATGGCGCCGAGAACGCGATCACGGTCGCGCCGGGCGCCAACACGGCGCTGGTCGCCGACGACCTGCCGGACCTCGCGGGCGTGGACACCCTGCTGCTGCAACTCGAGACCCCGCTCGACGCGGTGGCCGCCTGGGCCGCCCGCGCGCGCGAGGCGGGCGTGCGGGTCGCGCTCAACGCCGCGCCGGCGCGGGCGCTGCCGGAGGCCCTGCTGCGCAACGTGGACGTGCTGATCGTCAATGAAGGCGAACTGGCGATGATCGACGGGCAGGCAGGCGATCTGATCGGCGCGCTCCAGCGCCTGCCCGTGCCGGTGGCGGTTGTCACCCTCGGCGCTGCCGGCTGCATCGCCCGCGAAGGCACGCAGTTGCACCTGCAGCCGGCGTTTCCGGTCGCCGCCGTCGATACCACCGCGGCCGGCGACACGTTCTGCGGGGTGCTGGTGGCCGCCCTGGCCCAGGGCGAGGCGTTGCCTGCTGCGATGCGTGCCGCGGCCGCGGCATCGGCGCTGGCGTGCACGGCGCTCGGCGCGCAGTCGAGCGTGCCCGCGCACGCGGATGTCGAGGCGCTGCTGCGCGGCCAGGCCGATGCCGCGGGCCTCGATGCACTTGCCGCCTGCTGTGGCTCGCGGGCCGCCTGATTCCTATTCCGAGATAGAACGCATGAGCCAGACCCCCTACAGCATCCTCGACGCCGACCCGTCCGGCGACGGCATGTCCGTCGAAGCGGACTACGGCCCGGCGCCGCGCCGCACCGAGTACAAGTTCTCGCACGTCACCACCGGCCGCTACCTGCCCACGCCGGGCAAGGCGCCGGGCTGGCCGTTCGCCGACATCGGCGACTGGATGATCGACGCCAACGACAGCGCGCAGGACTGGCTGGCCGAACTGCGCGACTGGCGCCAGGAGCATCTGGTACGCATCGGCTACGACGATGCGAACTATCGCCACCCCGACCTGCAGTGGGCACAGCGCAACTTCGTGCACGCGCAGATGATGGTCGAGGACCGCTACTTCTTCGATCCCGACACCGGCACCTATACCGTCGACCGCTATCTCGACGATCTGACCGCGCGTTTCGGCGGACTCGACTCGGTGCTGATCTGGTACGTGTATCCGAACATCGGTGTCGACGACCGCAACCAGTTCGATCTGGCCCACGACATGCCCGGTGGCCTCGACGGCCTGCGCCAGGCGGTGCAGGCCTTCCAGGCGCGTGGCGTGCGCGTGTTCCTGCCGGCCAAGCCCTGGGACCACGGCACCCGCGATCCGGGCGTCAGCCATTGGGAAGGCCTTGCGGAGATCGTCGTCGCGGTCGGCGCGGACGGCATCAACGGCGACACCTTCAACGGCGTGCCGCGCGCGTTCTTCGACGCCTGCCAGAAACTCGGTCGCACCGTGGTGCTGCAGCCCGAGTCGACGATCAGTTCGGAAGAACAGCTGATCTGGAACGTGCAGAGCTGGGGCAAGAAGGCGCCCGACGGCCCGGTGCCGCCGGTGTCGAAGTGGAAGTGGCTCGAGCCGCGCCACATGGTGAATTACGAGAACCGCTGGGGTCGCGACCGCACCCACGACCTGCAGTACTGCTTCTTCAACGGCATCGGCTACAACGCCTGGGAAAACATCTGGGGCATCTGGAACCAGTTCACCCCGCGCGATGCCGAAGTGCTGCGCCGCATCGCGACGATCTATCGCCAGTTCCCCGATCTCGTCGTGTCCATGGACTGGGCCCCGTACCAGACCAGCCTGCAGCGCGGCGTGTTCATCAGTCGCTTCCCCGGCGTCGGCCGCACCCTGTGGACGGTGGTCAACCGCAACCCCTATGCGGTCGATGGCGAACAGCTCGCCGAGGCCCATGTCGCCGGCACGCGTTACTACGACGTGTGGAACGGCCGCGAACTCGCGCCGCGCATCATCGACGGCCAGGCCATCTTCGAACTGCCGCTCGAAGCGCGTGGCTTCGGCGCGGTGCTCGCGGTCGAGCCGGGCGTCACCGTCGACGGCCTCGACGGCTTCCTGGCCACCGTCGCCGCGCAGGCGGCCACGCCGCTCGCTGCGCATTCGGCCACCTGGCGCGCACTGCCGCAGGCGCTCGTCGACGTGGCGCCGACCGCACCACGGCCCACGGCGCCCGAGGGCATGGTGACCATCCCGGCGGGCTCGTTCCTGTTCCAGGTCGGCGGCATCGAGATCGAAGGTTTCAACTGGTCCGGCGTCGACGTGCAGTACCCGTGGGAGGACAGCCCGCGTCGCCATCACCGGCGGCGCATGGATCTGGCGGCGTTCCACATCGACCGCCATCCGGTCACCAACGCGCAGTTCAAGCGGTTCATCGATGCGAGCGGCTACGCGCCGCGTGACGCGCACAATTTCCTGCGCCACTGGGTCGACGGCGCGCCGCGCGCGGGCTGGGATCACAAGCCGGTGACCTGGGTTTCGCTGGAAGACGCCCGCGCCTATGCGCAATGGGCCGGCAAGCGCCTGCCGCGCGAATGGGAATGGCAGTACGCCGCGCAGGGCCACGACGGCCGTCGCTATCCCTGGGGCAACGACTGGCACGACAGCTTCGCGCCGCGCATCAACCGCGGACGTCGCCTGCAGCCACCGGCCGATGTCGACGCACATCCGCAGGGCGCGTCGCCGTTCGGCGTCGAGGACCTGGTCGGCAATGTCTGGCAGTGGACCGACGAGTTCGTCGACGACCACACCCGCGCGGCCATCCTGCGCGGCGGCAGCAGCTACCAGCCGCAGACCTCGCACTGGTACTTCCCGCAGGCCTACCGCCTCGACCAGCACGGCAAGTACCTGTTGATGGCGCCCGCCAAGGACCGCTCGGGCACGATCGGCTTCCGCTGCGTGGTCGAGGCCGGCGGAGACGTGCGATGAGCGCGCCGGCAGGCCCGTCGACACGCGACGTGCAGCGTCCACCCGCGCCTTCGCACGTGCGCCTGGGCGGCCTGCTCGGCGAGGCGCTGGAGGCCAACCGCCGCGGCCGGCTGTCGACCTTCGTCACCGGTCCCGACAGCCCCGCGATCGCGATCTTCGACCCCGCCCAGCGGGCGCACAACGACGAAGGCGACTGGTACGGCGAACACGCCGGCAAGTGGCTGTCGGCGGCCGCCAAGGCCGCCGCGCGCAGCGGCGATGCCACCCTCGAAGCGCATCTGCGCGCAGTCGTGGGGTATCTCGCCGACGTGCAGGACGCCGACGGATATCTCGGCACCTATGCCCCGGCGCGGCGTTTCATGGTCGCGCAGCCCCCCAAACCGGAAAGCTGGAACGGCGAACCGGCGCTGCGGACCTGGGACGTGTGGACGCACAGCTACCTGCTGCTCGGCCTGCTCGACGTGCACCGCGCGTTCCCGGATTCCGGCGCTCTCGATGCGGCGCGGCGGATCGGCGCGCTGTGCTTCCGCACGTTCTGCATCGACGGCATCGACATCACCAGCGTCGGCAACCATCACGGCATGTCGGCGACGGTGCTGCTCGATCCGGTCATGGACCTGCACGCGCTCACCGGCGATGCGGACCTGCTGGAACTGGCCCGGCGCATCGTCGAACAGATGGCGGCCAACCCGCGGCTGGCGCTGGTGGAGCGCGCGCTCGAGGGCGCCGATCCGTCCGAGATCGCCACCGGCAAGGCCTATCAGCTCTGCTGGAACCTCGTCGGCCTGGCCAAGCTCGCGCGCGTCAGTGGCGATCCGCGCCATCGCCAGGTGCTCGATGCGCAGTGGCAGGCGATCGCCGCGCATCACCTGAGCCTCGGTGGCGGCCCGTTCGGCGGCATCGGCCACCGCTCGCGCGAAGTGTTCAACCCCGCGTTCGTGTTCGACCCGCAGGCGTACGTGGAGACCTGCTCGATCCTCGCCTGGCTGCAGCTCAACCGCGAACTGCTGGCGATCACCGGCGATGCGCGTCATGCGGAGGAGATCGAACGCACCGCCTACAACGACCTGCTCGGCGCCCAGGCGCCCAACGGCGAGGACTGGTGCTACTACTCCTATGCCAACGGCCGGCGCATCCACACCAACTACTGGCGCTGCTGCAAATCCAGCGGCGCGATGGCGATCGAGGAACTGCAGGGCATCGCCTGGGCCGAGCGCGATGACGGGCCGGTGGTGAACCTGCTGGGGCCGGGCGAGGCGACGTTCGCACGCGCCGATGCCGGGCGCGTGCACATCGTGCAGGACACGCGCTACCCCTTCGACGGCGCGGTGCGGTTCGAGCTCGATGTCGAACGCGAGGCGACGTTCGCGCTGCGCATCCGTGTGCCGGCCTGGGCGCAGGACGCGGCGCTGAAGGTCAACGGCGTGGCGTTCGCCGGCGCGCTGGTGCCTGGCGACTACGCATGCATCGCGCGCAGCTGGCGCAGCGGCGACGTCGTCACGCTCGACCTGCCGATGTCGCCGCGCGTGCATCGCCGCAGCTACAGCAACATCCAGGTCTCGCGTGCGCCCGACGGCAGCCCCGTCCGCCAGCAGGTGCTGCATTACCGCTGGATCGCCCTTGGCCGCGGGCCGCTGGCCTATGCGACCGGCCTCGTCGACGGCTACAAGACGGCGGAGATCGTGCGCCTGCCCGACGACGATGCACGGATCCGCATCGACACGCTGCCGCCACAGGGCGACGATGCCGCGCCCGGGCTGCGCCTGCATTTCGACGACCGCCCGGCGATCGACTTCGCGCCCTACTACGGCATCGGCGCGCGCGCCGACCGCATCTGGCGCCTGACCTGGCTGGGCCTGGCGCCCGTCGGCGATGGCGCCGATCCCGAGGACTGCGGAGCGCTTTGAGATGATGCCGGCGCGCAAGCAAGTTTCCGTGGCCCCAGAACATAGGACGGATGGATGGGTTGCGATGCCGCGCATGCGCAGACTTCGCGCGGCCTTCGCCCCGGCCACGAAAGGATGTCGGACGACATGACAGGATCCATCTTCGACAGCGGCCGCCCCGGGCCGGCAGGCCCCCTGAGCGGCGTCCGCGTGCTCGACCTGAGCGCCTACATCGCCGGTCCCTACGGCTGCACGCTGCTGGCCGACCAGGGCGCGGACGTGATCAAGGTCGAGCCGCCCGACGGCGACAACCTGCGCAACTATCCCTCCACGCTCGCCGACGAAAGCCGCGCCTTCCTCGGCGTGAACCGCAGCAAGCGCGGCGTCACCCTGAACCTGAAGGACGATGACGACCGCGCGGTGCTGTATCGGCTCGTGCGCGAGGCCGACGTGCTGGTGCACAACTTCCGCCCCGGCGTGCCGGAGCGGCTGGCGATCGACTTCGCCACCCTGGCGGCGCTCAATCCGCGGCTGATCTATTGCGCGGTCACCGGGTACGGCGAGACCGGGCCGCTGAAGGACAAGGCCGGCTACGACCAGGTGCTGCAGACGATGACCGGCATGTGCACGCTGCAGGGCAAGCGCGGCGGGGCCCCGGAACTCATTTACGGTTCGGTGGTCGACTACTACGCCGCCGCGCTGCTCGCTGCCGGTGTGTCCTCGGCGCTGTTCGAGCGCGAGCGCAGCGGTGAAGGCCAGTTCGTCGGCGTGTCGCTGCTGCGCAGCGCGCTGACGATGCAGTCGGCGCGGATGATCTGGGCCGAGGGCGAGGCGCTCGACGTCGGCCGCGACATGCGCTCGGGTGGCGTCACCGGGCTGCATCCGACCCGCGAGGGCTGGCTGTACGTGTCGGCCAACACGCCGCGCTTCTGGCGCGCGCTGTGCACGCTGACCGGCCTGAACGCGCTGGCCGACGATCCGCGTTACGACAGCGTGCGCAAGCGGGCGCTGCACGCCGACGAGATCCTGCCGCAATTGCATGCGGCGCTGGCCACGCGCGATGCGCTGGCGTGGGAGGCGCACTTCGGCGAAGCGGTGCCGTGCGCGGCCGCGCGCGCGGTGGAGGACATGTTCGAGCACCCGCAGGTGCTGGCCGAGGAGATGGTCGCGACCATCGCCCATTCACGACTGGGCAGCTATCAGGGGGTCTCCCGTCCGATCCGCTTCGGCCGCACGCCTGGCCCAGCGCCTTTCGCCGCGCCGGGCTTCGGCGAGCACACCGACGCGATCAGGGTGGCCCTCGGCGACGCCGGGCGCGACAATAAGGGCTCCGCCTGAAGCGCGGCACGTGTCCCAACCCGGAGGTCTCCATGTCTGCTCCAAGAACCGCGTCCAAACTCGCCCAGCTGCGCGAGCTCTCCGTCGTGGTCGCCGACACCGGCGACGCCGAGGCCATCGCCCGCCTGCGGCCGGTCGACTGCACGACCAATCCCACCCTCGTGCGCAAGGCGCTGGACCTGCCGATCTATGCCGATCTGGTCGATCGTGAACTCGCTCGCGCGAATGAGTTGTCCGGCGATGCCGACGCCGTCGCCCGCCAGGTCGTCGATCGGCTGACGATCGGCGTGGGCCGCAAGCTCGCCGGCCTTGTCCCCGGCCGGGTGTCGACCGAGGTCGACGCCGATCTCTCGCACGACACCGAGGCGACCATCGCCAAGGCCCGTCAGTTCATCGAGATGTACCGCGACGCCGGCGTCTCGCGCGAGCGCGTGCTGATCAAGATCGCCGCGACCTGGGAAGGCATCCGCGCCGCCAAGGAGCTGCAGCGCGAGGACATCGACTGCAACCTGACGCTGATCTTCAACCGCACCCAGGCGATCGCCTGCGCCGAAGCCGGCGTCTTCCTGATCTCGCCATTCGTCGGCCGCATCCTCGACTGGTATGTCGCGCGCGGCGAAACGCCGGCGACCATCGACGAGGATCCGGGCGTGCGTTTCGTGCGCGACGTCTATACCGAGTTCAAGCGTCGCGGTTCGCCGACCGTGGTGATGGGTGCGTCGTTCCGCACCACCGCGCAGATCGAGGCGCTCGCCGGTTGCGACCGCCTGACGATCTCGCCGGAGCTGCTCGAAGCGCTGGACAAGGAATACGGCGAGTTGCCGCGCCGGCTCTTTCCGGGCAAGGCCGACGGCGTCGGCGGCACGCCGGTCGATGCCGAGCGTTTCGCACGCGACATGGCCGCCGATCAGATGGCCACCGAGAAGCTGGAAAGCGGGATCGCCGCCTTCACCAAGGATCTGCACGCGCTGCGGGCCACCATCGCCGGGCGGCTGCAGGCCGGCTGATATGCGTGCGGGTATTCGGGCGGCCGCGCTTGCCGCCCTGTTGCCGGCACTGGCCGGCTGCGCGCTCGCCACGCGCGAGGCGCGGTTTGCCGCCGCGCCCGTGCCCGAGTCCGCGCCCGGGGTCAGCATCGGTTATCTCGATGCGCCCGCGTTCGACAGCGTCCCGCTGCTGCCGCCGCCACCCGCGCCGGGTTCGGCCGCGCAGGCCCATGACGACGCGATCGCCGCCCGCAGCCTGCCGTTGCAGGGCACTGCCCGCTGGCGCCAGGCAGTGGCCGATGCGGACCTGACATTTCCGGCCGCCGAGCCGTTGTTCTCCTGTGCGCTCGGCGTCGAGATCGACGCGCAGCGCACGCCGCATCTGGTGCGGCTGCTGCGACGCAGCCTGGCCGACGCCGCCACCGCCGGCCGCGCGGCCAAGGACCATTGGCAGCGTGCGCGCCCGTTCGTGCGCAACGGCGCTCCGGTCTGTACCCCGCAGGACAGCGCCAAGTTGATGGCCAGCGCCGCGTATCCCTCCGGTCACGCTGCGATCGGCTGGACCTGGGCGCTGGCGCTGGTCGAACTTGCGCCCGAACGCGCCGATCCGCTGCTGCAGCGCGGCCGCAGCTTCGGCGAGAGCCGCCTGGTCTGCAACGTGCACTGGCATAGCGACATCGTCGCGGGCGAGCGTGTCGGCGCGGCGACCTATGCACGCCTGCAGGCAGCGCCCGAGTTCCGTGCCGACCTTTCCGCCGCGCGCCGCGAGATCGCCACGCAACGGGCTGCCGGTGCGACGCCGCGGCATTGCGATGACGAGGCTGCCGCCCTGCGGCGCTCGCCGCTGCCGGTCGCCGACGCGCGCGAATGACCGCGCAGGTGCCGGCGCCCGATGATCCGCGCCCGCAGGCGCCGGAACCACCGCTGCCCAGCGATTGCTGCGACAGCGGTTGCGCGGTGTGCGTGCACGACAGCTACGCCGAGGACCTGCAGTACTACCGCGAGCAACTCGCGGCCTGGCGGGCGCGCCATCCCGACGCGGACTGAGCTCGCGCCCGTCGTCGGGCTGTGCCCGACGTTGGGGGGTATCATCTCGGGCCCCGGTTACCACCGCTCGCACAGGACTTTCGAACGTGGCAGTCAATCAGGAACAGCTGGACAGGATCAGGGCAGGCAAGGGCTTCATCGCCGCTCTCGACCAGAGTGGGGGCAGCACGCCCAAGGCGCTCAAGCTCTACGGCATCGAGGAGAACGAGTACGCCGATGACGCGGAGATGTTCGGCCTCGTGCACAAGATGCGCAGCCGCATCGTCACCAGCCCCGCCTTCAGCGGCGAGCGCGTGTTCGGCGCGATCCTGTTCGAGCGCACGCTCGACGACCGGTTCGACGGCCGCGACGCCGCCGAGTACCTGTGGCAGGTCAAGGGCGTCGTGCCGTTCCTGAAGATCGACAAGGGCCTGGAAGACGAGGCGAACGGCGTGCAGCTGCTCAAGCCGATCCCGGGCCTCGACGCGCTGCTGGCCCGCGCCAAGGCCAAGGGCGTGTTCGGCACCAAGGAACGTTCGGTCATCAAGCAGAACAATGCCGCCGGCATCGCCGCGGTGCTCGACCAGCAGTTCGAACTCGGCCAGCAGGTGCTCGACGCCGGCCTGGTGCCGATCATCGAGCCCGAGGTCGACATCAATGCCGCCGACAAGGCGGACATCGAGACCACGCTCAAGCAGGGCCTGCTCGAGCGGCTCGACAAGATGGATGCATCGACGCCGGTGATCCTCAAGCTCACGCTGCCGGAAGTCGACGGTTTCTTCCAGGAACTGGTCGATCACCCGAGCGTGCTGAAGGTCGTCGCGCTGTCGGGCGGCTACAGCCGCGACGACGCCAACGCGCGCCTCGCCAGGAACCCGGGCGTGGTCGCGAGCTTCAGCCGCGCACTCACCGAAGGGCTGAGCGCGCAGCAGAGCGACGACGCGTTCAACGCCGCGCTCGATACCGCGATCGAATCGATCTACCGCGCATCGATCGCCTGAGCCTCGCGCCCGGGGTGGTGACAGGAAGCCGGCGCACACGCGCCGGCTTTTCTTTTGGCCGATCCGCCTCGCGCACGCGCTGGACGTGCTGTCCGCAGACGGGTCGCAGGGCACCGCGATCGAATCGGATCAGCGCGACGTGAAGCATCCGGCGTCGGCGCGTGAACCATTCGGACCCAAACGTTAGAAACGGGTTTGTTGCGACCACCGCGCTCTCGACAACCCCTGCGAGTGCCTAAACGGCAAATCCGTGATGCCTCCGAATCCACTGCGGTTTGTCCGGTCGGCGCATAGCGTGGATCCATCGAAGCCATCGTCCCGGAGGAGTCCATAGATGTCCTATCCCACCTTCGCCGCCTACTACATGGTGCGTCGCCCCCGGTCCGCGGAGCAGGGCTCCGGCGCGTCCGCCGGAGGCGCTGCCGCATTCGAGCGACGCCCCGGCCGCGCCAGCCACACGCCGGCCAAAGCCCGCGAGGATGCCGCGCATAACGCGCAGGCGAGGGACTGGCGACGCGCCGGCTGAGCCCGGCTCGCCTGCCTCGCACGGGCGCGCGCTGCATATCGGTTTCGCACATCCGGCTGCGGCGTGCTCCCTTGCAGCAAAGCCCGCGGCGACGCGCACGCGCGCGTTGGATGGCGCTTGCTATCGTGCGGCGTCCCCCACGTCACGGAATCCCCGATGAAAGCTGCGCTTCTGCTGCTCGTTGTTATGCCCGGTCTCGCCTTCGCCCAGAGCCGCGACCAGGCGGGCGCCGCGTCTCAGCGCGGCTGGTCGGTCGGCGTGGCCGTTGCCGCCGCCGACAGTCCCTACGTGGGCGAAGGCGCGCGCATCCTGCCGTTCCCGATGTTCGCCTACGAGGGTGAGCGCCTGTTCCTTCGAGGGATCTCCGGTGGCGTGCATCTGATCGACACCGGCGCGTTCCAGATCGACGCGCTGGTATCGGCGCGGCTCGACGGTTTCGACATCGACGACCTGAGCGCATCGGGGCTCGCCGCGAACGGCCTCGAGGCGGTGCTGCTCGACGACCGTGACCACGGCCTCGACGCCGGCATCGGCGCGGCCTGGTCCGGCAGCTTCGGCCGCGTGCGGCTGCAGGCACTGGCCGATGTCACCGACACCAGCGGTGGCCACGACATCGGCGTCGAATACACCTACATGCTGCGCTCGGGCATGTGGACGATCCTGCCCAGCGCCGGCGTACGCTGGATGTCGAAGGACCTGACCAACTACTACTTCGGCACGCAGGACGCCGAAGTCGAGCGCGGTGTGCCGCGCTACAACCCGGGCTCGGCGGTCGTGCCGTCGCTCAGCGTTGCCGCGACGCGTCCGCTTGGCGAGCGCTGGAACTTCCTCGGTGGCTTCACCTACCGCCTGCTGCCCGACGAGCTTTCCGACAGTCCGCTGCTGGAGCGCAACGCCCACGGCGTGCCGTCGATCTTTGGCGGGGTGAGTTACCGGTTCTGAGCCATGCACCCGCGCGCCTGGCACCGGCGCGTGTGCGCACAGCAAGGGTCACCTTGATTCCTGCCGGCCCGGGGGCGCCAGCCGATGGCGGCCCGTCAGGCCTTCGCGTCCCGCACGAACGCCTCGAACGCGGCCAGCGTTTCGGGGCTGACGTGATGCTCGATGCCCTCGGCATCGCGCCGCGCGATGTCGGGCGGCACGCCGAGCGCGACGAGGAAGGCTTCGACGGCCTGGTGGCGCGCGCGACTTGCGCGGGCGAGCTTTTCGCCGGCGTCGGTCAGGAACGCGCCGCGGTAGGGCTTCTGCAGCACCAGGCCGTCGCGCACCAGGCGCTGCAACATGCGGGCGACGGTCGGCTGGGCCACGCCGAGGCGTTCGGCGATATCCACCTGCCGCGCTTCGCCCCCGTCGGCAATGAGATCGGAGATCAGCTCGACGTAGTCCTCGACCAGCTCGGCCCGGCGCGCTTCGCGCACCTGGCGGAAGTTCTCCACGTGCACGCTGGCATCGGGCAGCCCGGCCTTCGGGGCGCGGTCCGGGGCCGCATCGGCGGGCGTGGCCTTGCGAGCGGGCATCGATTCGGATCCGGCGGATGAAGCGTCATTGTCGCCCATCGCCCGCGCCGGCGTGCGGGACCGGTGCGCAGTGACGTGCGGCGGGTCAGCGCTTGCGGTTGATGAAGGTCAGCACCGCGCCGCAGACGAGGCCGATGCACAGTCCCAGCGCGATCCACTGCAACAGCGAGAGTTCGTTCATGCGGGGCCTCCCGGCAACGGAGCCACCTGCACGGGGCGGCCGCGCGCATCCAGCGCGATCATCACGAAACGGCCGCGCGTGCACAGTTCGCGCTCGCCGCTGAGCAGGTCTTCGGCGATCAGTTCCACTTCCACCTGCATCGAGGTGCGGCCCACTTCGACCACGCGCGCGATGGTCTCGACCAGCTGGCCCTGGCGGATCGGCAGCTTGAAATCCACCTGTTCCGAACGCGCCGTCACCACGGTGCGGCGTGCATAGCGCGAGGCAGCGATGAACGCGGCCTTGTCCATCCACGCCAGCGCGGTACCGCCGAACAGCGTGCCCATGTGGTTGGTGTGATCGGGGAACACGATCTCCAGCATGCGCGCCTCGGTCTTGGGCGTGTCGGCGAGCGGAGCCATGTCAGGCGTCCGCCGTCGCGAAGTGCGTCGCCACCGCCTGCGCGATCTGCGGCGGTGCCTGGAAGCCCGGCAGGCGCGCGGCTTCGCTGCCGTCCTTGAACAGCGACAGCGTCGGCGTCTGCCGCAGGTTCAGTCCGCGGAAGAAGTCCTCGCCGATGACCTCCATCTTCACCTTCAGCAGCGCGAGGCCTTCGGCGTCGGCGCTCGCGGCGAACTTCGCCAGCGACATGTCGAGCATCTTGCAGCCCGGGCAATCGTCCTTGTAGTAGTCGACCAGCAGGCGCGGATGCGCGGCAAGGGCGGCGGCGTAGTCGTCAGGCGTGGAGGCGTGGAAGGTCTGCATGGGGGATGCTCTCGTTACAGGCAAGAATGGTATCGGTCCAGCGTTGGATCTTCAGGGCGTCGCGCTCGCCGTGCGGCATCTGTTCAATTTCCAGCCGCGGGAACGTCGTGCCGAAGAACGCGGCGATGCGCCGCGCCGCGCCGCAGTAATACTCCTCCCCCCACTGTGTTTCGCCCGTGCCGAACACCGCGACGCGCTCGGGCTTGCCGACCGCCTCGACCAGCTCGGCGATGAAGCGCTTCATCTCCGGCGGCGTGCGCCCGGCGTTGATGCTCCAGCTGCCGAGGATGTAGAGATCGTGCTCGGCGCCATCGGGGCAGGCCTGCGCAAGGTTCTGGATATCGGCATCGATCCAGGTGACGACATGGCCCAGCGCCTCGCACCGCGCATGGATCGCACGCGCGACATCGCGGGTGTTGCCGCTCAGCGAGGTGTGGGCGAGGAGGATGCGCATGGGTCAGACTCAATTCTCGATCAGTGCGGACTTAGGCCCCCCGTTCTGGGAGATGAGGATTCAGTTGATCCATATTGCTAGATCAGCGAACTCGCCCGCGAGTCTTTTTATATTCGCATGACCGATAGCGATGCCCACGCTCGTAAGCATGAAGCTCATTGCCGCAGAATCAGACCAAAAATCAAAAACCACCCTCATGTACTCTCTGGTTTCAATGCATTTAGACCGTATTTCCTCAGGGCTCATCTTGTCCTGATCGAAAAGTGACTTAATGCGTTCCTTGTCCTCGTCATTGGCCTCGATAGCGGTCAAAGTTGCATCAAGCTGATCATGGTTAAGTGCACGTATCTGCAACTTGGACGCATTATTGAGGCAAGGGACAAAAACTCTATCGTCGACACCTAAAGTAATTCCGCGGGTAGCTACATCGCCCGGATCAAATCCCCTTACGAAAAGGCCCTGATATGTCCTGCTAAACAGCTCCTCCAGAGGTAACTGGCTTAATGAAGTTGAGCCGCATCCGGAAAATTCCAGGTGTTGAAACGAAGCTTGACTCTTCCTGAGCTTATTAGCGAAGGGTTCGACATACTTATCCAAATACTCCGCAAACAGCGCGTGATTGCCGAGGCCTTGGTTTGCCGTGTAACGCAGGAGGAAGACTATCGCAAGATTAGCGAGTTGCCCCTCCGTCAGTTTCGATGCCGTATTCAGAGACTCATCAAGGACAATCTGCATTATGTCCCGTTGAGTGTGTTTGGTCCTATCTACAAGCAGATCCACGAGCAGCTCGCCTAGGTCTTTATCCCCTGTTTTTGCATGCTCTTTCTGCATTGTGTACAGAGCATGCTGGAATCCGGGGTCATTTGCTTGTCGAAAAGCCTCCGGATTTTCTTTGCTGAGCTTGCTCAGAAATGCTTCAGTAACTTCCTCTGCGCGTGCTGCGGCTTCTTGTTTTGCGAGACCCGCAAGTTCATAAAAGTTTGCGCGGAAGACATCCAGAGCGATCTGTCGTGCGTCCGCATAATTCAGTCCTTGAGTCACCGTTATGTCGCGGCCTGCTTGGAATGCGGCTGCGCCTTCCGTGGCAGTTTGATTCTGATCGGTGGATTTACTCGCCACTGCGTTCACGCTCGCGGCTGTAGTGGATGTCTCTACCTGCTTGGAAGCCGGTAGAGGCCCCAGAAACTGACTGATCTTGCTTAGTAGTGTTCGTGCCACGTCCCTTAGCCTCCCTGCCGAACAATCCACCAAGTCCTAATAGGGCCGCAATGGCGCCCGTGAGCGGCTCGAAGCCTGGATCCATTACGAACCAAACGATGCACACGAGCAGCCCAGCTGAAGCCGCGATCTTCAAGGCGCGCATCAAGTTATCCATTCAGAGATCGTCGAACCCGTTATCCGAATTCGTCTTCTTGTACGACGCATTGCGCATCTCGAAGAAGTCGGTCTTGGTCTCGGTGAAGTTGTCGGCGTAGGCCTTGATCCACGGCATCACGTTGTCGGTGGTGTCGGAATACAGCTTCTCGATGCCGAGCATGCCGGCCATCTTGTTGGCACGGTACTTCACGTAGCGGACCATCTCGTCGACGTCGATGCCGTCGATCCCGTCGAGCACCTCTGAGGTCCAGCGGGTCTCGAGCTGGATCGCGTGTTCGAACGCGTCGTGCACGTACTGGGTGAGCTGGTCGCCCTGCAGCGACTGGTTCTCGCCGACGATGGCGCGGATGAGCTCGCTGATGAACTTGCTGTGCGCCAGTTCGTCGCGGTTGATGAAGCTGATGATCTTGCCGGTGCCGGTCATCCGGTTCTGGCGGACCAGGTTGTAGAAGTACGCGAAGCCCGAATAGAAGTTGATGCCTTCGAGGATCGACGACTGCACGAGCGAGCGGATCAGCGTCTCGGCGGATTTTTCGCGCATGAAGTCGTTGTAGGACTCCATGATCGGCTGGTTGCGCGCGATGATCGTGGGATGCGTGCGCGCGAGTTCGAACACGCGGTTCTGGTCGGCGAGGCCGGTGATCGAGGCCAGCACGTAGCTGTAGCTCTCGTTGTGGATCACTTCCTGCTGGCCGATGATCGCGGCGTTGGCATGCGCGGCCGGGTCGGTGATGTATTCGGCGACGTTGTAGATGAAGCGCGTCTGCGGCGAATCCAGCGTGGCCAGCAGTCCGATGATCGAATCGTAGGCATTCTTCTCGCGCGCCGAGAGCTCGCCGTACTGCTTGGCGTCGCTCTTCATGTCGACCTCGTCCGGAATCCAGAAGTTGGTCGTCAGTTCCTTGTAGGCGCGGTAGAACGACGGATACGGAATGTCGTTCCAGTTGAGGATGCCGCTGGTCTGGCCGTTGATGATGCCGGTGGAGCGGTTGGGGTGACGCGGCTCGAGGATCTTGATGCGGTCGAGCGGGGTGGCACTGAGCGTGGCGGACATGTTCGGCTTCTCGTGATTCGGTCTTTTAGCCCCTCTCCCGCACGCGGGAGAGGGGTTGGGGTGAGGGCGGGGCGCTTCGCGAAAAGCGGCCCTCATCCGCCCCTTCGGGGCACCTTCCCCCGGAGGGAGAAGGGCTTGGTTCCTGGGGCGTCGGGCTACGCTGCGATCAGCTCGAACACCACTCGCATTCGGCGATGTCGATGTCGTTGGATCGCACGTAGTACGTGGTCTTGATGCCTTCGCGCCATGCGGTCATGTGCAGCTCCAGCAGCGTGCTCGCACGGATGGTGCTGGGCACGTAGAGGTTGAAGCTGATCGCCTGGTCGACGTGGCGCTGGCGACGCGCGTTCTGGCGCACCGACGCGAACTGGTCGACCTTGTAGGCGCCCTTCTCGTAGTAGGGCCAGGTCTCGAGCGATAGGCCGGGCGCTGCGACCGGGCGACGGTAGTCCTTCTTCTCCTCGTAATAGAACGCCGAGTAGATCGGATCGATCGACGCGGTGGAGCCGGCGATCTGCGCGGTGGACATGTTCGGCGCGACCGCCATCAGCCAGCCGTTGCGCATGCCGTTGACGCCGACCTGCGCGGCCAGGTCCAGCCACTGCGGGCTGTTGTAGTCGCGGTCGCGAAAGTACGCGCCGGTGTGCCAGTCGCTGCCCTGGAAGACCGGGTAGGCGCCCTTTTCCTTGGCGAGTTCCATGCTGGCCTGCACGGTGAGGAAGTTGATGCGCTCGTAGAGCGAATCGCTGAAGTCCTCGGCGGCCTTTTCGTTCCAGTGGATGCCCTTCTGCGCCAGCAGGTGGTGCCAGCCGAACGTGCCCAGGCCGATCGCGCGGTACTTCTGGTTGGTGATCGTGGCCTGCGGCACGGGCAGCTGGTTGAGATCGATCACGTTGTCGAGCATGCGCACCTGGATCGGGATCAGGCGCTCGAGCACGTCGGTGATCAGATCGCCCTGGCCTTCCTGCGGCACGACCGCGCGGCCGAGGTTCACCGACGACAGGTTGCAGACGACGAAGTCGCCGGCCTGCTTGGTGGTGACGATCTGATTGCCGGAGATGATCTCCTGCATCATCTTCGTCGGGCTCATGTTCTGCAGGATCTCGGTGCAGAGATTCGACGAATACACGCGGCCGACGTGCTTGTTCGGGTTCTTCCGGTTCACTTCGTCGCGGTAGAACATGAAGGGATTGCCGGTCTCGAGCTGCGACACCATGATCCGCTTGAAGATGTCGATCGCCTTGACGGTCTTGCGCGAGATGCGCTCGTCATTGACGACTTCCTCGTAGCGCTTGCGGAAGCTGCCGTTCGGATCGCCCTTCTTCTCGTCGAAGAAATCCTGCAGGTACCAGCCCTTGATGCGGTGGACCTCGTGCGGGTCGAACAGGTACCAGTCGCCGCGACGCTCGACCGCTTCCATGAAGAGATCGGGGATGCAGATCGAGGTGAACACGTCGTGCGCGCGCAGGCGCTGGTCGCCGTTGTTGAGCCGCAGGTCGAGGAAGTTCTCGATGTCGCGGTGCCACACGTCCAGGTACACCGCGACCGCGCCCTTGCGCTGGCCCAGCTGGTCCACCGACACGGCGGTGTTGTTGAGCTGCTTGATCCACGGCACCACGCCGCCCGAGGAATTGGGCACGCCGCGGATGGCCGAACCGCTCGAGCGCACATAGCCCATGTACGCACCCACGCCGCCGCCGCCCTTGGAGACGCGGGCGATATCGGTGTTGGAGTCGTAGATGCCCTGCAGCGAATCGTCGACGGTGTCGATGAAGCACGACGACAGCTGGCCGCCGACCTTGCCGGCGTTCTGCAGCGTCGGCGTGGCCACGGTCATGTACAGGTTCGACAGCGCCCAGTAGGCCTCGCCGACGAGCTGCATGCGGCGCTCGCGGCCGCCGCGGGTCTCGTTCTGCATCAGGTACAGGGCGATGGTCAGCCAGCGCTCCTGCGGCAGCTCGAACACCGCGCGCGAATGGTCGGTGGCGAGGTAGCGCGTGGCCAGCAGGTACAGGCCGTTGTAGGCGAACAGCTTGTCGCGTTCGGCGTCGATCATGCGACCGGCTTCCTGCAGCTCTTCCTTGGAATAGGCGCGCAGGATGTCGTTGGAATAGATGTTGCGGTCGGCCAGCGACTCCTGCAGGCCCACATACGAGCCGTACTTCTGCTCGGCATCGTAGAAGCGGTTGCGGCTGGCGCGCTTGTACAGGCGGTGCAGGTACAGGCGCGCGGCGAAGAATTCCCACTCCGGCGCGGTGACATCGACGCGGGCCTCGGCCTCGCGGATCAGGTGGTCGGTGAGATCGTCGGCGTTGACGGCTTCCTTGCGCTCGACGAAGCCGAACACGCTGCGCTTGTAGTCGGCGATGTCGAGCTGCGGGAACTCGGCATGGGTGCGGTCGATGCTGCGCTCCAGGCGCGCACGGTCGTACGGAATGCGGCGGTTGCCGGCTTCCTTGGTGATCCAGGTGGAGACGTCGGCATCGACGTCGGCGGTTTCGGCAATTGCGGTGTGCATGGCGGCGCTCGGGGGCGGCGGCACCGTGTCGTCGGGTTCGACGGCGGGCGCGGCGGAAGTGGGGGGCATGGCGGGGGTCTGTGCGGCGTCTGCGGCGGCCGGAGTTCCGGTCGTGATGGTGTCCTGGCTGGTCATGCGTTCTCTCTGGGTCCATTGCATTCGCGCACCACCGGCTCCGCCCGCGTCGGAACCGGCGGCTGCAGTCGAATCCAAGGGTGGTGGGGCGGCGTCGCAGGAGCCGCGATCCGACGCTTCGCGCCATCGCAGTCCGCTCCGCACCCCGCTCCCCTCGGAGCGACCACAGCCGGCACCGCGCGTCGTGCTTTCACGCGGCTGTCGGCAGGTCTTCGGACTCATGGGTGCGAAGGCGGGCCTTCTCCTCGCCCGCCGCTTCCCGGATCGCTCCAGTGCTGTTGGCGGGGTTGTTCCCAATTACCGCTGCGGGGCAGTGCCGGAGTGGCGCGAACGCGTCACCGGCTTCCCTTTTCATCCGGAATCCCCTTGGGGCCCGGAACCGACGCGGCCCAAGATAGTGGGGTCCATTGGCGGGGTCAACGCTAAATGTAGTGAACGCGCGCCGGGGCCCATCAGGACGGCGATCGTCATTCGTCAACCCCTGCGGAGGCGCTGCCGATGCAGATCGGGCTGCGCCAGGCAAGCCCCGGAGGTCCGCATTTCACCCCGGCGAAGGCCCGGCCGGACACCTGCGGCCAGCGTGGTCAGTCGCGCTGCGCGACCATCCACGCGCGCAGCGCCGGGTCGTCCATGCCGGCGACGATCTCGTGGAAGGTCCGCGGCTGTTCGTCCTGGCCCAGCTTGAAGGTCGCCCGCGCCTGCTCGACGTGCGCGTGGAAGGCGATGATGTGCTGGCGCTTGCGGGGATAGTCCGGGCCCATCCGCTCGGGCGTCCAGGGCTCGGGATTGCCCGCCTCGAGCGTCGCCGCCAGCGTTTTGAGCGCATGGGCGTTCTCGTCGGGCACGAATTCGATGCGGACCGCAAAACGTGCGACGGCGTAGTTCCAGGTCGGCCCCCATCTGGGATTGCTGACCAGGCGCGGCGGGATGTAGCCATCGGGCCCGTTGAACAGCAGCAGTGCACGCGGGTCGGCCCGCAGCGCGTCCACCTGCGGATTGGCCCGGGCGAAGTGGCCGAGGAAGGATACGATGCGGCCACCGTCGTCGAGCTCCGGCAGCAAGGGCAGCGGCGTCGCATCGAGCGGCTCCATCGCGCCGCCATGGCCAATCACCCAGGCCAGCGGATACGCGCGCACCAGGGCCAGCACGTCGGCATGGCTGCGCGGGTCGAACGGGCTGCTCATGCTGCGGCCCCGGTGCCGGCCGGCACGGAGGCGGGGCCCGGGGTCGGTGTCGCATCTAAGGCCTTGGCGGTCGCGTCGCCGGCTGGGCGCGCCAGGCCGGCGTGCGCCCGCGGGCGCGGTGCAGCGTGCCCGGCTGCCCGCGGATCGCGACGGCCGGATCCGCGGCAAGGCGAGGATTTCCTGAAAATGGCCATGGCGGACGTCCCAGGCGAGCTCCGGTGGATCGTAGCGACGCGGGGTTCGCGCCCGCATCAAGCCTGCGCAGCGGTTGCCCGCGGCCAGCGTCGCCGGGTCTCGCGGGTGTCACGTTCCGCCAGCGCACGCAGTGCGCAGCGCTGCGCGGATGGCGTCGCGGCGGGCGCAGCCCGGCCCGCGATCGGTGTGATGGGGTTGGCCGGGCCCGCTCGCGCCGCAGGCGCTCAGGCCCGATGTTCGCGCTGCAGGTACTCGGCGCTGCGCATCTCGATCAGACGCGAGGCGGTGCGCTCGAACGCGCCGGCCAGCCGCTCGCCGGAATACAGCTGTGGCGGCTCGGCATCGGCGGTGCAGACCAGGTTGACGTTGCGGTCGTAGAGCTCGTCGATCAGGGTGACGAAGCGGCGCGCAGCGTCGTCGCGGCTGGCGTCCATGCGCGGGATGCCGCCGAGCAGCACGGTATGGAATTCGGTGGCGATCTGGATGTAGTCGCTGGCGCCGCGCGGGCCTTCGCACAGGGCATCGAAATCGAACCAGGCCATGCCCGGCGAGCGGGCACGCACGCAGATGCGGCGGCCATCGATCTCGACGCCTGCATCGCGGTGCTCGTCGTCACCGCCGAGCTCGTGCCAGCGCGTGTCGAGCCAGGCCTCGGCGTCCGCATCGAGCGGGGTGCGGTAGACCGGCGAGCGGGTCAGTGCGCGCATGCGGTAGTCGGTATCACTCTGCAGGTACACCACGTGGGTGTGGCGCTGCAGCAGGTCGATCGCCGGCAGGAAGCGCACGCGCTGCAGGCCATCCTTGTACAGATCCTTCGGATCGACGTTGGAGCTGGTCACCAGCACGATGCCGTCGGCGAACATCCGGTCGAGCAGGCGCGCGAGCAGCATCGCATCGCCGATGTCGCTGACGAAGAACTCGTCGAGCACCAGTACGCGCAAGCCCGCGTCGCGCCAGCCGCGCACGATCGCCGCCAGCGGATCGCGCTCGCCGGCATGGCTGCGCAGCGCGTCGTGGACTTCGCGCATGAAACGGTGGAAATGCGTGCGTCGCTTGCGGCCGAGTTTCGGATCGGCAGGGGCGTGGCGGAGATCGCGATGACGCGTCGGCGCGCCGCCGGGAGCGTCCAGCGGTTCGTGGCCTTCCCCGACAGACCGTGACGGAAGTGCGCGCCGCGCATCGCCGGGAACGGGGGCGCCAGGCGCCGTGGATGCGGCGTCATCCTGCGAAGGCCCGCTCGCGCCGATGGGGGGCTGCGACGCGCTGGAGCTGCCGTGCGTGCGCAGGACCTCGAGGGGCAGGCCGTCGTGGAACAGGTCGATCATGAAGGTCTTGCCGCGCCCCACGCCGCCCCACAGGTACAGGCCGGCAGGCGCCTGCGGCGTCTGCGCACCCAGCAGGCGGCCGAGCAGGCCACGTCGCGCGGGCGCCTCGATCAGCGCGGCATGCAGGCGGTCGAGTTCGACCAGCGCCGGTTGTTGCGCGGGATCGGCCTGCCAGTCGCCACGTGCGACACCGGCCGCGTAGCGCTCGCTCGGCGACGGCGCCGCGCTCATGCCGGCATCGCCGCGGTCGCGCTGCGCGCCGCGGCCGTGGACCCGCGCCGCATCAAGCCGCGGCCCGCGGCAGGTAGGCGCGCACGCCGTGTTTCACCGCCCCGCGCAGGTCGATCAGCTTGCGATGGAAGAAGTGGCTGGTGTCCGGCATGCGCACCACCTCGGCCTGCGCCCCGCGATCCTCGAGCCACTGGTAGACGGCTTCGGGGTCGACGATCTCGTCGGCATCGCCCTGGATCACCAGCCACGGGCACTGCGGCAGCACGATGGAATCGAAATCCCAGCGACCGGCCGGCGGCGCGATCGAGATCAGCAGGTCGGGCTGCAGGGCATCGCTGGCGCGCAGGGTCACATAGGCGCCGAAACTGAAGCCGGCCAGCCACAGCGCATGACCGGGACGCTCGCGGCGCACCCAGTCGACGACTGCGGCGAGATCGTCGGTTTCGCCATCGCCGCGGTCGAAGCTGCCGGAGGAGGCGCCGGTACCACGGAAGTTGAAGCGCACTGTGGTCGCGCCGAGTTCGCGCAGCGACCGCGCGACCATCGTGACGACCTTGTTGTGCATCGTGCCGCCCTCGGTGGGCAGCGGGTGACAGATCACGGCGACCAGCGGCAGTGCGGTGACGTCGGCGTCGGGCAGATCGATGATCGCCTCGAGGTCGCCGACGGGACCGGGCAACACGATGGGGCCGGAAGTCGTGGGGAATGTGGGGGACATCATGCGGCGATGATACCGGGGCCGCCGCGACGGGGCAGTGGCCGGCAGCGGCCTTCGCCCACCGAAGCGGCGCCTTCCCGGGGTGCAGGCAGGGCGGATGCGGGCGAATGCCGCGCGCGCCCCGGATCAGCCGCGAGGGGGAAACCGTGCGTTCTGCCCGTCACCGACTTGCCGCGCCGTCGGATCATCGGCCGACCTGCCACGGGCGGAAGATCCGAGGCTCAGCGCCCGCGCAGTCGCAGCCCCACCACCAGCGGGTCGTGGTCGGAACTGCGCCAGGGGCCGGCCGCTTCCCGGTCGCGCATGTCGTCGGGTTCGTCGGCGTTGCTGTGCCACTTGGCGGCCCCGGCGACGCGCGCCGCCAGCGACGGGCCCAGCAGCAGATGGTCGAGGCGTCCGGCCTGGCCGTCGAACACGAAGCTGTAATGCGCATCGCCATCGCGACCCGCGAACGGGTCGCGCCAGCCGGAGTCGGTGAACACGCGTACCGGATCTTCCATGCCGTAGGCATTGAAGTCACCCACGATCGCGACGCGGTCGCCGGTGCCGGTCGGCGCGCCGGCGAGCCAGTCGCGCAGACGCCGCGCGGAGTCGACCCGGGCCGCGTTCCAGCACGCCTGGCCGTCGCCCTGGTCGCGGTCGGCGCCGTCGGCGTTGCCGCACCCCTTGGATTTGAAATGCACGGCGACCACGGTGAAGTCGGGGCCGTCCACGCGGCCGTCGCGGAGCGGCACGAAGGCCTGCGCCAGTGGCGCCCGGCTCAGCGTCTCGAACGGGCCGCCGCCGAGCGTGGCTGGCGCGCGCTGCGGTCGCACCCGGCTCTGGCGATAGATGAGCCCGACCCGGATCGCATCGCTGCCGGGGCCTTCACCGGCATCGACGAAGCGCCAGTCGCGCGCCGGTCCTTCGGCGTTGAGCGCATCGACCAGCTGGGCGATGCTCGAATGCGCGTCGAAGCCGTCGTTCTCGAGTTCCATCAGCGCGGCAATGTCGGCATCCAGCGCGGCGATCGTCGCCACCAGTCCCTTGAGCTGCCGGGCCAGCGCTTCGGGCGAGCGCGCGCCGCGCGGGGTGGGGAAGCCGCCGCCGCGGCCATCGCCGTTGAACAGGTTTTCCAGATTGAAGGCGGCGATCCGGACATCGCCGTCGACCACCGGCGCCGGCGGCCGCGACGCGGGCTGCGGCTGCAGCGGTGCGGTCAGCTGGAGACGCCAGGCGCCATGGCGATGGTCGACGATGCCTTCGACGCCGGTCAGCACGCTGCCGGTGCGCAGTGCCTGCGCGGTCTCGGGCAGATACCAGAGCCGGCCGTCGGGCGGTGCGTCTTCGCGGCCGTCGTCGAGCAGCACCCGACGGCTGGCGTTGGCGGCGGCGACGGACGCGGCCTCGGTCCCGGGCCGCGCACGCTCGGTCGGCGTGAACAGGCGGCCATCGAAGCTCGCGGCCAGCGTGCCGCGGCGGTCGCGCTCGTGCTGGCCGGTCAGCGTCAATGGCGCGTCGATCCGGACCCAGGTACCGCTCAGCGCGGACCAGTCGGCGGGCGGGGCGTCCAGGCGCAGCGGCGCGATCGCGGGCGCCGGCGTCGGCAGCACGGTCACCTGCTGCGCGCGCAGCGCCGTCGTGCCTTCGCGCTGGCCGGTCACGCGCACGTGCGCGCCGACCTCGGGAAACGCGTCCCCGGCGGGGCCCTGCACGAACACCGCGTCGGGCGTCGCCGGATCGCCGTCGCCGGCGTCCTGCACGAACCAGCCGCCGAGTGCGTCGAAGCGTGCGGTGACCCGGCCCTGGACGGTCACCGGCGCATCCTGCGGCGCCATCGCCAGGCTGCCGATCGGCAGCGCGGAATCGGCGCCCGGCGCGCCGGTGCGGCAGGCGACGAGCAGGGCGCAGGCGAGCAGCGCGGTGGCGGGGCGGATCATCGGCGGGGAACTCCAGCGGCCGTGGAAGGCCGGATGCGAAAACGCCGCCCGGGGGCGGCGTGTGGCGGGTACGGGACCCGGCCGGCTTACTTGATGTTCTCGATCATCCAGTCGACGACGGCGTGCATCTGCTCGTCGTTGAGCGCCGGGTTGCCGCCGCGAGCCGGCATGACGCCCGCCTCGCCGGTGAACCCTTCGATCGAGTGGCGGTAGAGCGTTTCGGTGCCCTGGGCCAGGCGGCTGTCCCAGTGCTGGTGGTCGAGCGTCGGCGCGCCACCGGCGCCGGAGGTGTGGCAGCCCGCGCACAGGTTCTGGTAGATGACCGAACCGTCGAGCGTGCCGCCATAGGCCACTTGCGCTGCGGCAGCCGCGGCAGCCGCGGCGGTGGCGGCCGCCTGCGAGGCGGCGCCGGTTGCGCCGGCATAGACCGCACCGACTGGCGCGATGCGCGCTTCGGTCCGCTTGGCCGCGCCTGGCGGAACTTCCGCAGGCAGGGAGTTGTGCAGGAACCAGGCTCCGATGATCAGACCCAGCGTCACGACGGTCAGGAACAGCAGGACCATCGAAAAGCGCTTGAGGAATTCGAGATCGTAATTACGCACGAAACACCCTTGGCGGCATGGCCCTCGGCCACAGCTGCGCCCGAGTATACGGGCAGGGTTTCAAGAATGCTGCGTTCGCGCCGGACGCGGGCACGGGCGCCAGGCGCGCTGCCGATGCGCCTGCAGCGACGTGCGCCCGCTTCGCGGATCGCGCGTCATCCGGGCCATCGCACACGGCAGACGCGGGCGCGGGGCGACCCCCTGCGCCCGCTCGGCGGTTGCCGGCGCACCGTGCGCGCGGCGCCGGTACGGCCGGACTCACATGCCCGCGTAGTTGGGGCCGCCCCCGCCCTGCGGCGCCACCCAGACGATGTTCTGGGTGGGATCCTTGATGTCGCAGGTCTTGCAGTGCACGCAGTTCTGCGCATTGATCCGCAGGAACGGGCCGTCCGGGCCGTCGAGATATTCGTAGACCGCGGCCGGGCAGTAACGCGCCTCGGGTCCGGCATAGATCGCCAGGTTCACGTCGACCGGCACCGAGGGATCCTTGAGCGTCAGGTGCGGCGGCTGGTCCTCGTCGTGGTTGGTGCTCGAGAGGTACACCGAACTCAGGCGATCGAAGGTCAGCACCCCGTCGGGCTTGGGGTAGTCGATCTTCGTGTGCTGGGCGGCCGGTTCCAGGCACGCGTGGTCGGGGCGGTCGCGGTGGATCGTCCACGGCGGCACGCGCATGCCGAGCCTGGGCAGCAGCCACTGCTCGACGCCGGTCATCAGCGTCGCCGTCGTGCGGCCCTTCTTGAACCACTGCTTGAAATTCTTGGCCTGCGCCAGTTCGGCATGCAGCCAGCTGGCCTCGAAGGCCGCCGGATACGCGGACAGTTCGTCGGCGCTGCGGCCCTCGCCCAGCGCGGCGAACGCGGCCTCGGCCGCGAGCATGCCGGTCTTGATCGCGGCGTGGCTGCCCTTGATGCGGCTGGCGTTGAGCGTGCCGGCCTCGCAGCCGACGAAGGCACCGCCGGGGAAGACCAGCTTGGGAATCGACAGCAGCCCGCCGGCCGTGATCGAGCGCGCGCCATAGCCGATGCGCTTGCCGCCTTCGAGATACTTGCGGATCGCCGGGTGGGTCTTGAAGCGCTGGAACTCCTCGAACGGGCTCAGCCACGGGTTCCTGTAGTCGAGCCCGACGACGAGACCGATCGCGACCTTGCCGTCCTCGGCGTGGTAGACGAACGAGCCGCCGTAGGTATCGTCGGTGAGCGGCCAGCCGGCGGTGTGCACGACAAGACCGGGTTCGTGTTTCGCCGGATCGACCTGCCACAGCTCCTTGATGCCGATGCCGTAGCTCTGCGGGTCACGACCCTCGTCGAGTGCGAACTTCGCGATCAGTTCGCGGCCCAGCTGGCCGCGCGAGCCTTCGGCGAAGATCGTGTACCTGGCCAGCAGTTCCATGCCCAGCTGGAACTCGGCGGTCGGTTGGCCGTCCTTGCCGATCCCGAGGTTGCCGGTGGCGACGCCGCGCACCACGCCCGCATCGGTGTAGAGCACTTCGGCAGCAGCGAAGCCGGGGAAGATCTCGACACCGAGGGCTTCGGCCTGCGCGGCCAGCCAGCGCGTCAGCGCGCCGAGGCTGATGATGTAGTTGCCGTGGTTCTTGAAGCAGTCGGGCAGGAAGAAATCCGGCGTGGACTTCGCCCCGGTCTCGTCGAGGAACAGGAATTCGTCGCGGGTGACCGCCTGCTTGAGGGGCGCACCCTTCTCCTTCCAGTCGGGGATCAGTTCGCTCAGCGCACGCGGGTCGATGATCGCGCCCGAGAGGATGTGCGCCCCCGGCTCGGAGCCTTTCTCCAGCACGCAGACCGAGACTTCGCGGCCGGCCTCGGCGGCCAGCTGTTTCAGGCGGATGGCGGTCGCCAGGCCGCCGGGTCCGGCGCCCACGACGACGACGTCGTACTCCATCGATTCGCGTGGGCCGTGGGTGTCGAGCAGTGTCTGGGGAGTCGTCATCGTTGCCTTGCGCGGTGCACGCGGGTACGGGTGTGCGGAGGTGAGTATCGCAACCGGAGTGCGATGGATGCGTGCCTGGTCGGTCGCGGAGAGATCAGCGCGGCCGTGTCGGCATCGGAAACGGCGTGATCACGGCCTCGCCGGAGGCAGCGTCGCGGATCGCGGATTGCCGCTTCTTCTCCACTTCCTCCACGCGCAGCACGCTCTGCATCGGCAGGTGCAGCGTCCGTGTCTCGCCGAACTCGGCCTGCAGGCGTTCTTCGGTCGGATCGACCACGAGGCCCTCGTGCACGTCGAACACCAGCTCGGAGACTTCGACGAACCCCCACAGTCGGCCGCTCTCGACGTGACGTGCGTAGAGTTCGTAGACCTTGCCGTGGTTGAGGAAGGTGATCTTGTAGAGCGGCTTGCCTGTCATGCGGCAATTATAGAACGCGCGCTCAGTAACCCTTGAGCCGGCGCAGCCGCTGCCCGATCGCGCGGCGCGAGACCAGCGCGAACACCACGCCGAACAGCAGTCCGGCCAGATGCGCGGTCCAGGCGACGGCGCCGAAGGCCGGGCCGATGTAGGCGAAGATCACCTGCAGGCCCGCCCACAGCCCGATCAGCAGCGAGGCCGGCGCGCGTACGAATTCCAGGAACAGTCCCAGTGGCACTACCACGCCCAGGCGCGCGCGTGGAAACAGCGCGAGGTAGGCGCCGATCAGCGCCGAGACCGCGCCGCTCGCGCCGATGATCAGGCGGTCGGGCGTGCCGATCGCCAGCACCGCCGACAGGTTCGCCAGCGCGCCCCCGACAACGAACAGCACCAGCAACCGCCACGCGCCCATCAGCCGTTCGGCGGGAAGGCCGAAGATCAGCAGGAACACCAGATTGCCGAGCAGGTGGGTCCAGTCCGCGTGCAGGAACAACGCGGTCACCAGTCTCAGCCAGGGTCCGGGCTCCACCCAGTTCGCCAGCAGCCCGTCGGTCCCGACCGGACCGCCGTACAGCGCACCCCAGTCGAGCAGCAGCGTGTAGTGCTCGTTGGCTGAACGCGTACTCGCCCACAGGAACGCCAGCCACAGCAGCGCGCACAGCATCGGCACCGCCCAGCGGAGCGGCGTGCGGGCGCGACGGTTGGGGATCGAAACGAACATCTGCGGCCATTGTCGGGGTCCACGCAGCCGCCGGTAAAGCGCGCCGGTAGAGGGCATGGACGATGCCGCAATGCAGCAAGACGTCCGCACGGGACAGTACGGTATAGTGCGCCCGCGACGCGGTTCGGGAGGGGAATTCCGACAGGGTGGCGTTGACGGAGGGGGCCCCGTCCGCGCTGGGCGAAGCACACGACAACAACCTGTTTGGGAGAGAACGAGACACATGGCTACCACCCCCCGCTTCATGCACACCACCGCACTGGCGTTCGGCATCGCCGGCGCGCTGGCTTTCGCCGGGCAGGCACATGCCGCCGGTTTCCAGCTCAAGGAAAACAGCGTCAAGTCGATGGGCAGCGCCTTCGCCGGCACCGCCGCCAAGACCGGTGACAGCTCGGTCGTGACCAACAACCCGGCAGTGATGACCCAGTTCGCAGGCACCACGGTGCAGGCCGACCTGACCGTCATCGACCTCAACTACGAATTCCAGGGCAGCGGCCGCGATGCGCTCGGCCGTCCGCTGACCGGCAGCAACGGCGGCAACGCCGGCGACGTCACCCCGGTGCCGGCACTGTCGGTCGTGCACAAGCTCGACAACGGCGTCGCGCTCGGCGCGATGATCAGCGCGCCGTTCGGCCTGAAGACCGAATACGACGCCGACTGGGTGGGCCGTTATGCCGCGCAGACCTCGGACGTGAAGGTCATCGACCTGACGCTGTCGGGTGCGATCGACCTGAGCGACCGCTTCTCGGTCGGCCTCGGTGTCATCGCTTCGCGCGCCGACGTCACGCTGTCGCGCGCTGTGGATTTCGGCGCACTGCTCGCGCAGGCCCGCGTCCCCGGCTTCCTGCCGCAGAGCGCGGACGGCCTCGCCGAGATCCAGGGCAAGGACAACGGCTTCGGCTGGATCGTCGGCGCGCACTTCCGTCCGACCGACACGGTGTCGGTCGGCGTGAGCTACCGCTCCGAGATCGATTACGAACTGCACGGCACCGCCGACTGGACCGTGCCGGGCAACGTGGCTGCGGTGCTGGGCCAGGCCCAGCCGGGCCTGTTCCTCGATGGTCCCGGCGGCGCCGATCTGACCACTCCGTCGATCCTCAACGTCGGTGCCACCTGGCAGGTCAACGACGCGCTGATGCTGTCGGCCACCTACGCCCAGACCGGCTGGGAATCGCTGCGTGAAGTCCGCATCGAGTTCGACAACCCCGATGCGGATTCGGTCGAGCCCTTCGAGTGGCGGGACACGTACTTCGCCGCCCTCGGCGCCGAGTACAAGCTCAACGAGAGCTGGAAGCTGCGCGGCGGCGTTGCGTACGACGAAACCCCGACCAACCTCGAGCACCGCACCCCGCGCCTGCCCGACGCGAACCGCATCTTCTATTCGCTCGGTGCGACCTGGACGATGAACGACGCGTTCGATGTGAACTTCGGCTACACCCGCATCGAACCGCGCGATCCGAAGATCGACACCACCAGCGGCGGCAGCCGCGTGACCGGTGGCTACGACGGCAACGCCAACCTGTTCGGCGTGTCGGCGCAGTACCGCTTCTGATCCACGCGCAAGCGTCTGGAACAGGAAAAGCCCCGCTTCGGCGGGGCTTTTTTTGTGTCGCGTTCCGGCGGGCGCGGAACGCGGTTGCCGGTGCAGTCGCGGCTGGCGCTGGCGCGACGCATCGTGTCCGGCGATGCGCCCGGGTCGACGCGTGATTGTGCGGGCGAGCCGCGATCCCGGCATCGCGCCGGCTCCGCCGGAAGCGCGTTCGCGCGCCACGGCGCCTCTCGTCAAAGCCTGCCGCGCGCGTCAGCGCGCCTGCGGAAGTGCGCCGCGGACTTTATGCGATCCGCGCCAGCAGCCATGCCCACGCCGGCAGCGTCACCAGCGACAGCAGGATGCCGTAGCCGACGAGCGCGGCGGCGAGCCGCGGCGCGAGGCCGGCGGCGATCGCCAGCGCCGCCGCGGTGATCATGCTCGGCATCGCCGACTCCAGCACGTTCGCCTGCAGCATCGTCCCGGTCATGCCGAACATCAGTGACAGTGGCAGCGCGAGCGCCGGCATCACCAGCAGTTTCAGCAGCAGGCCCGTCGCCAGCGGCCGGATCTCGTCGCGGGGCATGCGCAGCTGGATCGACAGGCCGACCGCCAGCATCACCAGCGGCAGCAGCGCACCGGCGAGATTCTCCAGCGCCGCGGCGATCCAGGCCGGCGGCGCGGCCGGCATCAGGGTCAGGCCGAAGGCCAGCGCCCACACCGGCGGGAAGCGCACGATGCGGCGCATGATGTCGCGCCAGCCCGGCGGTGTGTCACCGCTGTAGCGGGCGATGACCGTCAGGCCGAACGTCGACAGCAACACGAAGGTGCCGAACTGGTCGTAGACGACCGCGTAGGCGACCGCGTCCTGCCCAAGCAGCGCGGCCACCATCGGATAGCCGATGAAGCTGCTGTTGCACAGCGCCACGCACAGCACCACCACGGCGGTCTCGTCGCGGCCGAACCGGAGCCATCGCGCCAGCGGCAGCACCAGCGCGAGCGTTGCGATCGCGAGCAGCCATGGCGTCGCTGCCAGCCCCAGCAGGGCAGCGTCGAAGACGAGTTTGGGAACATGCACCAGCACCGCAGCCGGCAGGCACACATAGAGCACCACGAGGTTGAGCACCTCGGCGGCGTTGGCAGGCATGACCCGCAGGCGGGCGAAGAGCATGCCCAGCGCAAGCATCGCCAGGATCAGGGCAAAGGCGTCGAAAGCCATGGGCCGGCAGTGGCGTGGAGGGCGCCCGATGTTAGCGGGCGACGACGGCAATCGCGAAGCCGGGCGCAAGCCACGCCGGGCGCGAGGAAACCGAAGCGACGCGGACGCTGCAGAAGCAGAAGGCGGAAGACCGCAAGCGAGCGAAAAGCAAAACTCGAAAGCTCAACAGCCGACAAGCCGGCAAGCCGCGAGGGCCTGGACCGAGCGGAGAATCGAAAATCCGGTGTGCGGGGTGGAGCCTGAAGAAGCGAATGGACAGTGAAGGCGGCAAAGGCGTGGAAGAAACGAACGAGCGAACGAAGTGAAGGGCTCCAGGCGGTCTGCCAGTTGGCGCTGCCTGGAGCCCCTCTCCCTCCGGGAGAGGGGTTGGGGTGAGAGCACCCGCCACCACACCCACGCCGCAACGGCACGCCACTCGCGCAATCAACCGCTTCCGCGCAGGAACCCCCGAGTGTCCAGCCGGGTTGCACGTCAGTTTGCGCGGCGCCATCAACCGACCCTCCAGTTGGCGCTGCCTGGAGCCCCTCTCCCTCCGGGAGATGGGTTGGGGTGAGGGCACCCGCCACCCACGCCCACGCCGCAACGGCACCTCACTCGCGCAATCAACCGCTTCCGCGCAGAACCCCCGCGTGTCCAGCCGGGTTGCACCGCAGTTTGCGCCGCACCAGCAACCGGCCCGGGCGCGATGACCATCGTCAGCCGCCGAAGCTTCGCCTCGTCGCCGGGCTCACCCGTTCCGGCCCGCCAGAGCATGGCGGGCTTTAGCGCACGAAGCCCTGCTGCGTTGCCGTGCTTACTCGCCCAGCGTCAGCAGCGAGGCGTTGCCACCGGCGGCGGTCGTGTTGATGGTCACGGTCTTCTCGGTGGTGAAGCGCGGCAGGTAGTGCGAACCGCCGGCCTTCGGCCCGGTGCCCGACAGGCGCTGGCCGCCGAACGGCTGCACGCCGACCACGGCACCGATCTGGTTGCGGTTGACGTAGACGTTGCCGACCCGCGCGCGCGCGGCGATCTTCTCGACCGTCTCGTCGATGCGCGAGTGGATGCCCAGGGTCAGGCCGTACCCGGTGTTGTTGATCGCATCGATGACCGCGTCGAGCTGATCGGCCTTCCAGCGGATCAGGTGCAGCGCCGGACCGAAGTTCTCGCGCTGCAGCTGCGACAGCGACTGCAGCTCCCATGCGCGCGGCGCGAAGAAGGTGCCATGCGCGGTTTCCGGGCCGACCGGCGTGGTCGCGATCAGGCGTGCCTCGCCCGCCATGCGCTCGGCGTGCGCGTCGAGCATGCGCAGCGCGTCGGCATCGATCACAGGGCCGACATCGGTCGACAGCAGGGCCGGATCGCCGACGGTGAGCTCCTGCATCGCACCGGAGAGCATGCCGATCACCTTGTCGGCGATGTCGTCCTGCACGAACAGCACGCGCGCGGCCGAACAGCGCTGGCCTGCCGAGGTGAACGCCGAGGCCAGCGCGTCCTTGACCAGCTGCTCGGGCAGCGCCGAGGAATCGGCGATCAGCGCGTTCTGGCCGCCGGTCTCGGCGATCAGCGTGCCGATCGCGCCATCGCGCGCGGCGAGGGCACGGTTGATCGCCAGCGCGGTGGCGTTGGAACCGGTGAACACCACGCCGGCCACGCGCGGATCGCTGGTCAGGGCCGCGCCGACCGTCGCGCCGTCGCCGGGCACGTACTGCAGCACGTCCTTCGGAATGCCGGCTTCGTGCAGCAGCTTGACCGCGACATGACCGATCAGCGTGGTCTGCTCGGCGGCCTTGGCGATGACGGTATTGCCGGCGGCGAGCGCGGCGGCGATCTGGCCGGCGAAGATCGCCAGCGGGAAGTTCCAGGGGCTGATGCACACGAACACGCCACGGCCCGACAGCTGCAGGCTGTTGGATTCGCCGGTCGGGCCGGGCAGCGCCTCGACGACGAACAGGTGCCTCGCCTCGGCGGCGTAGTAGCGCAGGAAGTCCACCGCCTCGCGCACTTCCGCCACGCCATCGGGAATGGTCTTGCCGGCTTCGCGCGTGCACATGGCGATGAACTCGGCGGTGCGCGCTTCCATCAAGTCGGCGGCGTGTTCGAGGATCGCCGCGCGCGACGCCGCGGGCACGGCGTTCCACTCCGCATGCGCATCGGTCGCGTTGCGCAGCGCCTGCTCGACGGTCGCGGCGTCGGCGGCCTGCCACTGGCCCACGCGAACGCGGCGGTCGGCCGGGCTGGTGACCTCGATGGTGTCGCCGCCGCCGGTCGCGCCCGGCACCAGCGGGCCGGCGGTCCAGGGGCCGGTGGCGGCCTGGATCTGCTCGGCAAGCGTGGCGAGTTGGGCATCGTTGGCGAGGTTGACGCCCATGGAGTTGCTCCTGTCTTGGGACTGGCTGCGGTAGAGATCGACCGGCAGCGGAATGCGGGGATGGGGAATGGATTCGAAACCGGCGACCACCTCGACCGGGTCGCGGATCAGGTCGTCGATGGCGACGTCCTCGTCGCTGATCCGGTTGACGAAGCTGGAGTTGGCGCCGTTCTCGAGCAGGCGACGCACCAGATAGGGCAGCAGGTCCTCGTGCGAGCCGACCGGCGCATAGACCCGGCAGGGCACGTCGAGGCGGTCGGCCGGAATGACCTCGGCGTAGAGGTCGTCGCCCATGCCGTGCAGCTTCTGGAATTCGTAGGGCTTGGCGCCACGCGCGGCCGCGGCCGGATGCATCGCCAGCGCCAGCCTGTGCACGGCCGCGATGGTGTGCGCGTTGTGGGTGGCGAACATGGGATAGATCGCATCCGTGGCCGCCAGCAGCCGGCGCGCATTGGCCAGATAGCTGACGTCGGTATTGGGCTTGCGGGTGAAGACCGGATAGCCCGGGAGGCCTTCGACCTGGGCGCGCTTGACCTCGCTGTCCCAGTACGCGCCCTTGACCAGGCGGACCGGGATGCGGCGTCCGTGCATGCGCGCAAGCGCCGCGATCCAGTCGATCACGAACGGCGCGCGCTTCTGGTAGGCCTGCACGACGATGCCAAAGCCCTGCCAGCCGGCGAGCGAGGCATCGCTGTAGGCCGCCTCGATGACGTCCAGCGACAGCTCGAGGCGATCGCTTTCCTCGGCGTCCACGGTCAGGCCGATGCGGTGGCGGCGGGCGCGCTGCGCGAGGTCGAGCAGCCGCGGCGCGAGCTCGGCGACCACTCGGTCGCGCTTGGCATGTTCGTAGCGCGGGTGCAGCGCGGACAGCTTGACCGAGATCGACGCCGCGCCGATCTCGGCCGCCGCATCGGCGATCGCGGTGACGTTGCCCTGGCGGCTGGCGTGGTGGGCGCCGATCGCTTCGATCGCGTCCTGGTAGGCCTTCAGATAGCGGTCGGCGTCGGCCTGGGTCAGCGCGGCTTCGCCGAGCATGTCGAACGAATAGCGATAGGCGGCGTTGTCGCCCTTGCGGCTGCGCGCGAGCGCTTCGCCGATCGTGCGGCCCATGACGAACTGGTGGCCCATGATCCGCATCGCCTGGCGCACCGCCAGGCGGATCACCGGCTCGCCGACGCGGCCGACCAGGCGCTTGAATGCGCCGTGGACATTGCGCTTGGTCTCGTCGGCCAGGTCGACCAGGCGCCCGGTCAGCATCAGGCCCCAGGTGGACGCGTTGACCAGCACCGAGTCGGACTGGCCCATGTGCCTGCGCCAGTCGGCCTCGCCGAGCTTGTCGCGGATCAGGCGATCGGCGGTGTCCTCGTCGGGAATCCGCAGCAGCGCCTCGGCCACGCACATCAGCAGCACCCCTTCCTCGCTGCCGAGGTCGTACTGCTGCATGAAGGCTTCGATCGCGCCACGATCCTGCGCGCGCAGGCGAACCCGGCGGACGAGATCGGCCGCTGTCGCCTGTATCGCGGCGCGGTCGGCATCGGGCTGGCGCGCTTCGGCAAGCAGCGCGTGGACGCGTTCGGTTTCGTCGCCGGCCCAGGCCGCGGTGATCGCGGCGCGCAGCGGCTGGAGGGAGGTCGCGGGGGCGGCGGGCGACAGGCTGGCGTTCAAGTAATGCGACCGGCAGGGACAGACGCGGAATTCTAGCCTGCCGACGGCGCTCGCCACTGTGCGGAACCCGCCCGGAGCCGCGCCCGCCGGACGCGCGTTCAGACGCCTGCGCGGCGTCCACGGTCGCTCGCAAAGTGGGCGCACGAATGGGTACACAGCGCCCCTCGCCAGCAGTCTCCGCTGCCGGGACACGCATCGCCGTCCCGCGAGGCTCCCGCAGCGCCTCGGGCGTCCCCCGGTGGCCAACGCCCGCTCTGCGGGTGTGCCGGGACAACACCTGGAGTCATGCTTGCCCCTGCCCGCGACGGGCGTCGCCGCCAGGGGGTCCGTCGCCTATCCAGGCGGCGTAGCAATCGTCCGGGGAGATTGGCCGAGCCGATGCAGGACGAGCGTCGGCCCGGTGGGGCGCCAAGCCTCCGCCGTAGCCACCCTGACTTGCGGGGGCAGGGCGTACGCAGGGAGAGCGTTCGCTCGAGGGACAGTGCCGAAGTTGCGGCGACGCAGCACCTGGCGCGGGCGCCAAGTTGCAGAGGTCACTGTCTTGAAAGTCTGCCAAAAAATGGCATTTGCGCCTAACGTCTTCGAAATTTCCAGAGCAGATCCGTCCCGAGTCCGGATCATGCGCTTGCCGGATCGCGGCTCTCAGAAGCTGAACAAGGCGCCGCGACGGGGCCGGCGAGGCGCGGCTTGCCCCTGTTGATTGCCGACAGCTACCATTCATTCGTTATTCGCAGTACGCCGCCGCTCCTGCGTTGACTTGCCGGCACCTCAAAACCGGGCAAGGACGGACGCGTTCCCGCCAGCACAAGGCCAGCTCAGGTATGGGGTCCGATGTGAAGCAAGCCTGTCGTTTGAAACAGTGGATGGGGGGCGCAGCCGCGCTTCTGGTGTCCGCAGGGGCCGGGGCACAGTCCGCCGACCCCAAGCCGTGGCAGCTCAACATGGGCCGCGGTGTCACCACCACTGCGCAACATGCCTATGACGCCCACATGCTCGCGTTGTGGATCTGCGTGGCGATCGGCCTGATCGTGTTCGGTGCGATGGCGGTGGCCATGTTCCGCTTCCGCAAGTCCCGCGGTGTCACCCCGGCGCAGTTCACCCACAACACCACCGCGGAGATCATCTGGACGGTGGTTCCGATCGTCATCCTGGTGGCCATGGCGGTGCCCGCGACGCGCAAGCTGATCGCGATGTACGACACCCGTGATTCCGAGATGACCGTCAAGGTCACCGGCGTGCAGTGGATGTGGCGCTACGAATACATGGGCGAGGACGTCAGCCTGACCAGCCGCCTGGATCGCGAGAGCGACCGCCTGCGCCAGGACCGCAACGTCACCCGCGCCGAGCTCGACGCCCACCCCCATTACCTGCTCGACGTCGACCACCCGCTGGTCCTGCCGACCAACACCAAGATCCGCTTCGTCGTCACTGCCGACGACGTGATCCATTCCTGGTGGGTGCCGGCGCTCGGCTGGAAGCAGGACGCGATTCCGGGCCTGGTCAACGAGGCCTGGACCGAGATCCTCGAGCCCGGCATCTACCGCGGCCAGTGCGCCGAGCTGTGCGGCAAGGATCACGCATTCATGCCGATCGTGGTGCGCGCCGTGCCTCGCGAGGAGTTCGACAGCTGGCTCGCTGCCGAAAAGGCCCGGAACGCACCGGCGGCGCCCGCCCCCGCCGCTCCGGTCCCGGCCGACGCCGCGCCTGCGGCATCCGAGGCAGCGCCGGCCCAGGCCGATGCCGCCACGCAGTTCCCGTCCGCCCCCGCCGCTCCCGCGGCCGGCTGATCGATCGAGGCACACCGCACATGTCGACGCATCCCGCAACTGCTGACGCGCACCACCACGACGATCACGGCCACACGCAGGGTTTCGTCCAGCGCTGGTTCTTCTCCACGAACCACAAGGACATCGGCACGCTGTATCTGCTGTTCTCCTTCATGATGTTCATCATCGGCGCGGCGATGAGCGTCATCATCCGCGCCGAACTGACCGTCCCCGGGCTGCAGTTCGTCGACCCGATGTTCTTCAACCAGATGACCACCATGCACGCGCTGGTGATGATCTTCGGCGGCGTGATGCCGGCCTTCGTGGGCCTGGCCAACTGGATGATCCCGCTGCAGATCGGCGCGCCGGACATGGCGCTGCCGCGCATGAACAACTGGTCGTTCTGGATCCTGCCGTTCGCGTTCACGATGCTGCTGATGACGCTGTTCCTGCCCGGCGGCGGCCCGGCCAGCGGCTGGACGCTCTACCCGCCGCTGTCGCTGCAGGGCGGCAGCAACGTGTCGCTGACCATCTTCGCCATCCACATGATGGGCATCAGCTCGATCATGGGCGCGATCAACGTCATCGCGACGATCCTCAACATGCGCGCGCCCGGCGTGGACCTGCTGAAGATGCCGATCTTCTGCTGGACGTGGCTGATCACCGCGTTCCTGCTGATCGCGGTGATGCCGGTGCTGGCCGGCGCGGTCACGATGCTGCTGACCGACAAGTTCTTCATGACCTCGTTCTTCAACGCCGCCGGCGGCGGCGACCCGGTGATGTACCAGCACATCTTCTGGTTCTTCGGGCATCCCGAGGTCTACATCATGATCCTGCCGGCGTTCGGCATCGTCTCGGAGATCATCCCCACCTTCAGCCGCAAGCCGCTGTTCGGTTACCAGGCGATGGTCTACGCGACGGCGGCGATCGCGTTCCTGAGCTTCATCGTCTGGGCCCACCACATGTTCACGGTGGGCATGCCGCTGGGCGGCGAGATCTACTTCATGTTCGCGACCATGCTGATCTCCATTCCCACGGGCGTGAAGGTCTTCAACTGGGTCTCGACGATGTGGCGCGGCGCGCTGACGTTCGAGGCCCCGATGCTGTGGGCGATCGCGTTCGTGCTGCTCTTCACCATCGGCGGGTTCTCGGGCCTGATGCTCGCGATCGTGCCGGCCGACTTCCAGTACCACGACACCTATTTCGTGGTGGCGCACTTCCACTACGTGCTGGTGACCGGCGCGCTGTTCGCGATCATCGCGGCGACCTACTACTGGTGGCCGAAGTGGACGGGCCGCATGTACAGCCAGTTCTGGGCGAAGGTGCATTTCTGGTGGACGATCGTCTTCGTCAACCTGCTGTTCTTCCCGCAGCACTTCCTCGGCCTGGCCGGCATGCCGCGGCGCATTCCCGACTACAACGTCGTGTTCGCCGACTGGAACCTGATCAGCTCGATCGGCGCGTTCGGCATGTTCGTCACGCCCTTCATGATGTTCGCGATCCTGCTGCATTCGAAGCTGCGCGGCGCGCCGGCCGCAGCACGTGCATGGGAAGGCGCGCGCGGGCTGGAGTGGACGGTGCCGTCGCCGGCGCCGCACCACACCTTCTCCAAGCCGCCGGTGCTCAAGCCCGGCGACCTCGCCCACGACGACATCAGCCACTGAGGTCGCCGCGATGCCGACGCCCACCCCTGATCCCGATCTCGCCGAGCGCCGCCGTCGCGCACGGCGCACGGCGGTGATCATCGCGGTGATCGCGGCGGCGGTGTACCTGGGCTTCATCGCGCGCGGGGTGCTGCTGGCATGAGCAACGATCTGCCGGGGCAGGCGCCCGACAACCGTCCGAAGTCGAAGACCTTCGGCATCGGCAAGCTCGTCGCGATCTCGATCGCGGCGTTCGCCTTCACCTTCTCGCTGGTGCCGCTGTACCGCATCGCGTGCGAGAAGGTGTTCGGCATCCGCCTGGAGAACAGCGCTGCCAGCGCGCCGGCGACCAGTGCCACACCGGGCGAGCGCTGGGTGACGGTCGAGTTCGACGCGACGGTGAACTCGCGGCTGCCCTGGTCGTTCCGTCCCAACGAGACCCGCATGCGGGTGCGGGTCGGCGAGCAGTACGAGACCACGTACTACGCGCACAACGACAGCAACAGGCCTGTCGTCGGCAGCGCGACACCGTCGGTGGCGCCAGCGCGGGCGTCGGGATTCTTCCAGAAGACCGAGTGCTTCTGTTTCACCGCGCAGACCCTGCAGGCCGGTGAGACCCGTGACATGCCGGTCCGCTTCATCATCGATCCGTCGTTGCCGAAGGACGTCAACACGGTCACGCTGAGCTACACCTTCTTCAAGAACGATGTACTGACCTCGCGTCTGGCCGCCCAAGCGGCGCCGGCACGCGGCAATCCGGGCGTGGCCGCGGCGCCCTGAGCCGCACCACGCCTTCCGAAAACCACGATCCGGATACCGCCATGGCCCACGCCAAGCCCGAGCAGGACCCTGACATCTACTTCGTTCCCCATGACAGCAAGTGGCCGGTGTTCGCTTCGGTCGCCCTGTTCGTGACGATGCTGGGCCTCGCCAGCTGGTTCAACGAGGCCAGCTGGGGCCGGCCGATGTTCTTCGTCGGGATCGCCGTGCTGGCGCTGATCCTGTTCAAGTGGTTCGCCGACGTGATCCTCGAGTCCGTGTCGGGCTACTACAACAGGCAGGTGGACGTGTCGTTCCGGATGGGGATGGTGTGGTTCATCTTCTCGGAAATCATGTTCTTCGCCGCGTTCTTCGGCGCGCTGTTCTACGCGCGCACCCTGTCGTTGCCGTGGCTGGGCGGCGAAGGTTCGGGCGCGATGACCAATGCCGTGCTCTGGGACGGCTACAGCGCAGCGTGGCCGTCGGGCGGTCCGGGCGCCGTCGGTGGCGCGTTCCAGACCATCCCGGCCTGGGGCCTGCCACTGCTCAATACGCTGATCCTGCTCGCGTCGGGCATCACGATCACGATCGCCCACCATGGCTTGCGCGCTGCGCATCGCACCCGCCTGTTGGTGTTCCTCGGCGCGACGATCCTGCTCGGCTCGGTGTTCCTGTTCTTCCAGATCGAGGAATACGTGCACGCCTACCGCGATCTCAATCTGACGATGGGATCGGGCATCTACGGTTCGACGTTCTTCATGCTGACCGGCTTCCACGGCGCGCACGTGACGCTCGGCACCATCATGCTGATCGTGATCTGGCTGCGCTGCTACCGCGGGCACTTCACCCGCGAGCATCACTTCGCGTTCGAAGCGGTCGCCTGGTACTGGCACTTCGTCGACGTGGTCTGGCTGATCCTGTTCCTGTTCGTCTACGTCGTCTGAGCGCGGCGGGATCGGGGAACCGGGATTGGGGTGTCAACGCTACGCAGGCGCGGCCGTGAGGCCGGCGCCCGTCTCCCGTGTGCAGTGGCGGGCGTCAGCCGCCTACGCCGTGCGGTTTGATCCAGCCCATCCAGATCGCCAGCATCACCAGCAGGATCAGGCCGACCGACAAGCCGATTCGGCGCGTCAATGCCTTGACCGTGCGATCGGTCGTGCCCTTGTCGGTCATCATGTAGTACAGCGCGCTGCCCAGATTCCACAGGATCAGCAGCACGAAGGCGATGATCAGCAGGGTCTTGAGCGAGTCGTTCATCACCATCGCGGGCTCCCGGGGCATGTGCACCGGGAGCGATTATTGCAGCCTGCCGGGCCGGGCGCGTGAGTCCGCGACTGACCCGCATCGTGGGCTGGAGCGCAGCAGCGGTGCTCATCGTCGCCTTCGCCTCGCTCGGCCAATGGCAGCTGTCGCGGATGAGCCAGAAGCAGGCGACCCTCGACGCGGTCGCCGCCACGCTCGCGTCCGGCGACGCGGTGCCGCTGGCCGCAGCCGCCGACCCCGCGCGCGCGCGGAGCTATGACTGGAGCGCCGGGCGCGGCCGCTTCGTCGACCGCGCGGCCTTCGTGCTCGACAACCAGATTCGCGCCGGCATACCCGGGCTGCGGGTCTATCGCTTGTTCGCTCCGGAGGCCGGCCCACCGTTGCTGGTCGACCTGGGCTGGACCGCGCTGGTCGACCGGGGCACGCGGTTGCCGGACGCGGCCATCGTCCGCGGCGACGGTCTGCTCGGCCGCGACCTCGAACTGCGCGGACTGCTCGCGCCGCCACCGTCGCCGGGGCTTGCGCTGGGCCCGGCCCTGGTGCCCGGAGACGCGGTGCTGATGACCCGTGTGGAGCCCGCCGCAATCGCCGCCGAAGCGGGTCTGGACGCGCTGCCACCGCGGGTGCTGCGGCTCGATCCCGCGCTGGATGTCGGCTACCAGCGCGATCTCGATGTGCTGCCCAATACGCTGTCCCCGGACAAGCATCTCGGCTACGCGGTCCAGTGGTTCGGGCTGGCGGCTGCGGTGTTCGTCATCGCCCTCGTACTCACGATCCGGAACCGCCGTCGATGACCGCTCCTCGCGTCGAACCGCCACTGCCACCCGTCCAGCGCGACCGCAACCGTTGGCTGCTGGTGCTGATCCTGGTGCTGTTCCTCGGCAGCGCGTTGGTCGCGGGCGCGTTGCGCTTCTCCGGCTGGCGCCCCGCCGGCATGCAGAACCGCGGCGAGTTGCTCAATCCGCCGGCCGACCTGCGCGGCCAGACCCTGCGCCTGAGCGACGGGACGGTGTACGACTGGCGCCCGGTCGAGCGCCACTGGCGCATCCTCGTCGCGCCGCCGGCGGACTGCGCCAGCGACTGCGTGGAACTGTCGCGCCAGCTCGATCTGGTGTGGCAACTGTTCGGCCGCAACGCCGACCGCGTCGACATCCTGTGGGTCGGCGAGGTGCCCGAGGGCGCGATCCGCAATTCCGCCTGGCGCGTCGTCGAAGCTGACCGGAACTTGCGTGCGACATTACCGCGCGTCGACGGCGGCACCGGCGAAGCGGACAATGGCGTCCCCGCCTACGTCGTGGACCCCAACGGGTTCGTGATCCTGCGCTACGCCCCGGGTTTCGATCCGGGGGATCTGCGCGGCGACATGGCCAAGCTGCTGAAACTCAGATGACCCACAGGCTTCCTGCGCACGCGACGGCGTTCCGACCGGCGACCCACAAGCATTTCCACCGCATCGCGTGGCTGGCGGCGGCGTTGACGCTGTGCGTGATCGTGTTCGGCGCATTCGTGCGCCTGTCCGATGCCGGCCTGAGCTGTCCGGACTGGCCGACCTGCTACGGGCGCGCCGCATGGCCGCAGGCGGCCTCTGAGGTCGTCGACCACGCGGCCACCGCGATCCGCGAGTTCGAGTCGGACAAGGCCTGGCGCGAGCAGGTGCACCGCCATCTCGCGGCGACCCTGGGCGTGCTGGTGCTGGGCCTGGCGTTGCTGGCCGCGCGCAGGCGCCGCTACGGCGTGCTGCAGGTGCTCGGCGCCTCGTTGCTGGTCGCCCTCGCCATTCCGCTGTACATGCAGGGCCATGTGATGGCCGCGCTCGGTATCGCGGCGCTGGGCGAGGCGCTGTTGCTGTTCGCGGCGCTGCGCTGGTCGAACATCGACCTTGCGCGGGCGGCGGCGCTGACGCTGGCGGTGGTGATCTTCCAGGCGCTGCTCGGCAAGTGGACGGTCACCATGCTGCTCAAGCCGGTGATCGTCATGGGTCACCTGCTCGGCGGAATGCTGACGTTCTCGTTGCTGGTGTGGATGGCCTGGCGCGCGACCATGCAGCCGATCGTGCTGGTCGATGCGCCTGCGCTGCGACGCTGGACGTTCGGCGCGATCGGCCTGCTCGCCGTGCAGATCGCGCTCGGGGGCTGGGTCAGCGCGAACTATGCGGCGCTGGCCTGCGGCGCCGGTGGCTGGGTCACCGAATCCCACCATTACGTCGATTTCCCCAGGTGCGTCGGCGAGTGGTGGCCGCAGGCCGATTTCCGCGAGGGCTTCGTGCTGTGGCGCGGGGTCGGCGTGGACTACGAGGGCGGCGTGCTCGACGGTGCGGCGCGGATCGCGATCCAGCTCGCCCATCGGGTCATGGCGATCGCGGTGTTCGCCTACCTGATCGCATTTTCCGTCCGGTTGCTGCGCACGCCCGGGCTGCGTGGCTGGGCGATCGCGCTCGCACTGCTGACCTGCGCGCAGGTCGTGCTGGGCATCCTCAACGTCAAGCTCGCGTTGCCGCTCGCGGTCGCGGTCATGCACAACGCCGGCGCCGCGCTGCTGCTGTTCGTGCTCGTGTCGCTGCTCGCGCGTCTGAAGCGGCCCGACTGATGGCGCATGTCGCGGGCCAGTACTGGGAGCTGACCAAGCCACGCGTGGTCGCGCTGATCGTGTTCACCGCGCTGGTCGGCATGTTCCTCGCCGTGCCTGGACTGCCGCCATTGCGCGAGACCGTGTGCGGTCTGCTCGGCATCTGGCTGGCGGCCGCCTCGGCAGCGGCCATCAACCACCTGATCGACCAGCGCATCGACAAACTCATGGCCCGGACCGCGAACCGTCCGCTGGCGACCGGGACATTGCGTCCGGTGCAGGTGCTGGTGTTCGCGCTCGCGCTCGGCGCGCTCTCGATGGTGATCCTGACGTTGCTGGTGAACGCGCTGACGGCCGCGCTGACCTTCGCCTCGCTGATCGGCTACGCGGTCATCTACACCGGCTTCCTCAAGCGCGCGACGCCGCAGAACATCGTCATCGGCGGGATCGCCGGCGCGGCGCCGCCGCTGCTGGGCTGGGCCGCGGTGACCAACATGCAGGGCCAGTGGGACTGGGCGCATGCGCTGCTGCTGGTGCTGATCATTTTCGTGTGGACGCCGCCGCACTTCTGGGCGCTGGCGATCTTCCGCCGTGAGGACTATGCGCGTGCACTGGTGCCGATGCTGCCGGTCACCCATGGGGTGGCCTACACGCGCTGGCAGATCCTGATCTATACCGTGCTGCTGGTCGTGGTCACGCTGCTGCCGGTCGCGATCGGCATGAGCGGCGTGTTCTATCTCGGCGGTGCCGTCGTGCTGGGGCTGGTGTTTCTCTGGTACGCCTGGCGCATGCTCGATCCGCCGGACGAGTTCTTCGCGATGCGGATGTTCAACTATTCGGTCGTCTATCTGATGGCGCTGTTCGCGTTCCTGCTGATCGACCACTGGCTGCTGCCGTGGTTGCCGGGCGCTGGCGCGGCTGCAGGCGGACTCGACTTCCAGCGCATCGGCTGAAGCCGCGCGACGCTCCGGCGGGCGCGAGCCCGCCGGCGCAGTCGGCGTCAGGCCTTCTTCGCGGCCTTCTCGGCCCGCTTTTCCTTCATCGTCTTGACCGGTTTCTTCTTGGTCTCTTTCTTCTTGTCGAGGCTCTTGGCCATCGTTGCGCTCCGCTGGGGGTCCTTCGGGCGGCGGCGGAACGGTGTTCCGTGCCGGATCTGATCCGGCATGCCGCCGGATCACCGCGCATGCTACGCCGAGTTGCGCGGTGCGCCCACGTCGGTCGCCTGGCCGGTCGCCGGTCGCAGCGTCGTGAGCGCGATGCGCGCCGCGTGCAGCCCCGCCCGGGATGACGCGAAGCGCATCCGCTTGGCCTTGCGATCCCGCCGGACGCAGCGCCGGGGAGGTGCAGGCCGGGGAGGGAGTTGCCGCGATCAGCCGCCTGCGACGATCGTCGAGGTCGGTGTGGCCTGCAGGCAGGCCTCCGGGTCACCGTCGAGGCCGGCCGGCATCTCGCAGGCACGCGGTGCGAAGTCCAGCGTCGCCTGCCAGCCGGCACGGCGCGCTGGAGCCAGGGCGACATCCACGTCGACCTCACGAATGGTGATCCGTGCGGTCTGCGGCGCAGCCGCGTCCGGACCCCAGGCCTGCAGCGTGTGCGCCAGCGCCGGGTCGAGCAGGCGGTTGGCTTCAAGCAGTGCCCGCGTGCGGGCGACCGCGTCGGGGTGCTCGCCCGCGCCGCCGCTGGGCTGGATGTGCACCCCGACCAGCATGCCGTCGCGCTGCCTGAAACTGACCCGGTCGGCCGGCAGGAGAATCTGCTGGCCGCCCGGCAACCGCAGGCTGACGTCACGCGGCTGCGCGATCGTGTGCGCCTCGGCGGGGACGCCGCCGGTCTGCGGCCAGGCCAGGTCGACCTGTTCGGCGACCGGCGCGCTCAGGTCGATGTGCAACGGCTTGACGAGGGCGGGGGGCGTGTCGATCTTCGCGCAGGCGCCGAGCAGCAGGGCGGCCGCAAGCGCCAGGCCTGCGCCGGGTCGGGCGGAATGCGGGAAAAGCGTGCGGAACATGGTCTTCACCTGTAAAAAAGGGCCGCCGTGCCGATCCATCTGCGCGGATTCCGGTGAGCGCGATGCTGGTTGGCCGATCGCCGGCGCGTGCGCCTGTTGTCGGCCGGTCCCCGGCCGGCATCAGACCTGCGAAGGGGTTAAGGCGCCGTCGCGGTGGAGCGGCGAGAGGCGGCTCGAAGCGTCGGGATATTTCAGCGGGCACTCTGGGCCAGCAGTTCACGCAGGGTCTGTTTGCCGGAGGCGTCGAGCGTGCCCTCGCGCTGCTGGGCCAGAAGGTCGTCGATCCGTTGCTGCAGCGCCTGGCGGTCGAGCTGGCCGATGACGTCGCGCAGTTCGACCTCCCACGAGGATTCCTCGCCGGCCAGTGGCATGGTCGCGAGCTTGCGCAGGGCCGGGGCCTCCTCGCGCTCGTCGAACTGCGCCAGCAGCACGCCGGTGGTGATCTCGGGGCGCACGCTGGCGATGGCGATCAGCTCGGTCAGCAGTTCGATGCCGGGCTGGCGCAGCGCGACGAACGGATACGGCGGCGGCAGGCCGGCGGCGAGGCCGGGCTTCTGCAGCAGCAGGGCGATGGCGTGGCGGACCAGGCTGCGACGGGGCGGCGGCGCGCCGCGTCCACCGCGCGCCGGGCGCAGCGGTGGGGGGGGCTGAGTCGCCTGCACGGCAGCGCCAAGGCCGGTGAGCTCGCCCAGCCGCAGCCGCATCAGGTCGGCGAAGGCGCCGTCGGGAATCTGCGCCAGCATCGGCTTGGCACGTTCGGCCAGGCGTGCCTTGCCGTCGAGCGTCGCCAGGTTGATGGCCTCGCCCAGGGTGTCGAAGAAGAACGTCGACAGCGGCGTCGCCCCCGCCAGGCGCGCCTCGAAGCCGGCGGCACCCTCGCTGCGCACGATGGAGTCGGGATCCTCGCCGTCGGGCAGGAACAGGAAGAAGGCCTGGCGACCGTCGCGCATGCGCGGCAGCACCGATTCCATCGCCCGGGTGGCCGCGCGGCGGCCGGCGGCGTCGCCGTCGAAGCAGAAGAACACGTCCGGCGCGTTTCGGAACAGCAGTTCGGCGTGGTCGGGCGTGGTCGCCGTGCCCAGGGTCGCCACGGCCTGCGGCACGCCGAACTGGAACAGCGAGACCACGTCCATGTAGCCCTCGACCACGATCAGGCGCTCGATCTTCTGGTTGGCCTGGCGCACCTGCCACAGGCCGTAGAGCTCGCGGCCCTTGTGGAACAGAGGCGTCTCGGGCGAGTTGAGGTACTTGGGCGAATCCTCGGGCTTGAGCACGCGGCCGCCGAATGCGATCACCCGGCCGCGGCGGTCGTGGATCGGGAAGATCACCCGGTCGCGGAACTTGTCGTAGCTGTGGCCCCGTTCGTTCTTCGACAGCAGGCCCACCTTCTCGAGTACGGCGATGCGGCGCGGATCGTCCTTGCCGAGCGCGTCCTTGAGGGTGCTGAAGCCATCGGGCGCATACCCGATCGCGAAGGTGTCGCGGATCCCATCGTCGAGCCCGCGCTCGTCGAGGTATCTGCGCGCCGCGTCGTTGCCGGCGAGCTGGCGGACGAAGAACCGCGACGCCGCCTCGAGCGCGTCGTACATCGGCGCGCTGTCGGGCCGTGCCTCGCGCTGCTGGGCGTCGCGCGGGATTTCCATGCCGGCGCGCTTGGCCAGCTCGTCGACCGCATCGAGGAACTCGAGGCGGTCGTAATTCATCAGGAAGCTGATCGCCGTGCCATGGGCGCCGCAGCCGAAGCAGTGATAGAACTGCTTGGTCGGGGACACCGTGAAGCTCGCCGAGCGTTCGTCGTGGAAGGGGCAGCGCGACGAATACTCCTTGCCCTGGCGTTTCAGCGGCACGCGCGCGTTGATCAGCTCGACGATGTCGGTGCGCGCCAGCAGGTCGTCGATGAACGCGTCGGGGATCCGGGCCATCAGTGGCGCTCCCGCAGGCGTGGCCGTGCCGGGGGACGGGGTCGCCGGGCGGTGGAGCAGGAGCGGAAGGCGCGGTGCATGCGGGTAATAGGATGCCACGCCACACGCGCCTTGCCGCGATCGGCCGTGCTCAGGAGGCGGCAGGCGGCCCGCTTGCCGCGGCGCTGGCGGCCTTGCGTTCCGCGCGCTGCCGCAGCTTGCGGTCGACCGAGGCGCGGCGATGGCGCTCGTCGATGACCGCAGTGATCAGGGCGCCGACGAAGAAGATCGTCGCCGCGTAGTACATCCAGATCAGCAGGATCACCAGCGTGCCGAACGAGCCGTAGGCGCTGCCGGGGGCGGCGTGGGTGATGTAGATGCCGATCACCCAGCGTCCCAGCACGAACAGCAGCGAGGTGATCACGCCGCCGAACAGGGCCTGGCGCCAGCGCACGCGGCGGTCGGGCAGGTAGTGGTAGAGCAGGGCGAAGGCCAGCGAGTAGATCACCAGCATCAGCGCATTGCCGACCAGCGGTAGCAGCGTGGGCACGTTGGCGAAGATCACTTCCAGGGCGGTCGTCATCAACGTCGACACCAGCACCAGGAAGCCGAGTGCGAACACCACGCCGGCCGAGAACACGCGCTTGCGCAGGAACACCATCAGCCCACCCGGCAGGCGGTCGCCGTCGGTGTGGAAGATCAGGTTCAGCGTGCCCTGCAGTTGGGCGAAGACCACGGTCGCGCCGACGAACAGCAGCAGCGTGCTCCAGAGCCCGGCGAGCGAGCCGACATCGGGCTGCTCTTTCGCGTTCTGGATGACGGTGGTGGCGACCGTCTGCGCGCCTTCGCCGGCCAGCGATCCGATCTGCGCCAGCAAGGCCTCCTGCGCGGCCGGATACAGCGATGCCGTGATCCACAGCACCAGCACCAGCATCGGCGCCAGCGAGATCAGTGTGTAGAACGAAAGCGAGGCGGCCTGGGTCAGCAGGTCCGCATCGACGAAGCGCTTCACCAGTGCGGCGGGCAGGCTGTCCTCGATGATCTCGACGCGTCGGTCGATGCGGGTGCGCAGACGGCCCCAGCGGGTGTGGCGGACGGGTGCATCGGGGTCGGGCTGGTCCTGCGGTGTGCTCATGCGGATCGGTCTTGGGGCCGGCGGGCGCGCAACGCGTGCGTCCCCTGCGGCGTTGCCGTCACCTTAGGTGCGATGCCGTTGCGCGGCGTGACGATCTGCGAGGCGGTCAGACGGTGCCGGCGGCGAGGGCGCGCAAGGCGTCGCCTTCGAGCCGCTGCACGGTCCAGCCCGGCTGCGGCGCTGCGCCCAGCCGGCGGTAGAAGGCGAGGGCCGGGGCATTCCAGTCGAGCACGGTCCACTCGAAACGGCCGCAGCCGCGTTCCACCGCGAGCGCGGCGAGATGCCGCATCAGCCGCGCGCCGATACCGCGCCCGCGATATGCGGGCCGCACGAACAGGTCTTCGAGATACAGGCCGCGGCGGCCGACGAAGGTCGAGAAGGTGTGGAAGAAGACCGCGAAGCCCGCGGCCTCGCCATCGGCTTCGGCAATCACCACCTCGGCTGCGGGCGCGGAGCCGAACAGCGACGCGGTGAGCACCGCTTCGTCGGCAACGACCGCATCGGCGAGCCGTTCGAAGTCGGCCAGCTCGCGGATCAGCGCAAGCACCAGCGGCACGTCGCCCGGCCGGGCCGGGCGCAGGGCGATGCCGTCGGCGGCCATCAGTTCGACAGCGACTGCTTCACCAGGCGCGAGACCACGCCCATGTCGGCCTTGCCGGCCAGCCTGGGCTTGAGCACGCCCATCAGCTTGCCGATGTCGTTGGGGCCGGCGGCGCCGGATTCGGCCTTGGCCGCTTCGATCTCGGCCAGGATCTCGGCCTCGCCCAGCTTCTCGGGCAGGTAGCGTTCGATGACGACGATCTCGTCGCGCTCGACCTGGGCCAGGTCCTCGCGGCTGGCCGCTTCGTACTGGCTGACCGAATCGCGCCGCTGCTTGACCATCTTCTCCAGGACCGCCAGCACCGCGGCATCGTCGAGCTCGATGCGCTCGTCCACCTCGCGCTGCTTGATCGCCGCGAGCATCAGGCGGATCACGCCGAGCGCGTCCTTGTCGCCGCCCTTCATCGCGGCCTTCATGTCTTGGGTGAGTTGCTGCTTCAGGGTCATGGGACGTCTCCGGGGGCGGATGGGTGCGGGCGGGGCGGATTTCGGCATACGCCGGACACGACAAAAAGCCGGCGGCGCAGTGCGCTGCCGGCTGTTTGCGTCATCAAACGATCGAACCGGACGCGGACGCCCGGCGCGCGCCGATCAGTACAGGCGCTTACGCTTGGTGACGTCGCGCGAAACGCGGCGCGACTGGCGCTTCACGGCGGCAGCGGCCTTGCGCTTCCGCTCCTGGGTCGGCTTCTCGTAGAACTCGCGCTTGCGGGTTTCGGCGAGCACGCCTGCCTTCTCGCAGGTGCGCTTGAAACGACGCAGCGCAAACTCGAAGGGCTCGTTTTCGCGGACTTTGACGCTAGGCATGGAATCTCCGGGGACTTGAACGTCCGGCACGAATGTGTAGCCGGATCGAATCGAATGCGTGTTTCGACCGGACTCCAGCCCGGCGAGCCGCGTATCATAGCCGCGTCCCGGTCGGCGGTGCAAGCCGCCCCCGGTGCCGCGGCCGGCGCGGCCTTCCATCCGCTTCCCAGGCAAGTGCATCCATGAAAGTGCTCGGCATCGAAACCTCCTGCGACGAGACCGGCGTGGCCGTCTTCGACACGGCCATCGGCGGGGCGGCGGGCCTGCGCGCGCATGCGGTCTACAGCCAGATCGCGCTGCACGCCGAATACGGCGGCGTGGTGCCGGAACTGGCCAGTCGCGACCACGTGCGCAAGCTGCTGCCGCTGATCCGGCAGACCCTGGCCGAGGCCGACCTGTCGACCCGCGATCTCGACGGCGTGGCCTATACCGCGGGGCCCGGCCTGGTCGGCGCCTTGCTGGTCGGCGCCGGCGTCGCCCGGTCGCTGGCCTGGGCGCTGGACGTGCCGGCGATCGGGGTCCACCACATGGAAGGCCACCTGCTGGCGCCACTGATGGAAGATGCGGATCCGCTGCTGGGCCCGCCGCAACCGCCATTCGTCGCGCTGCTGGTCTCGGGTGGCCACACCCAGCTGGTCGCGGTCGACGCGATCGGCGTCTACCGTCTGCTCGGCGAGACTCTGGACGATGCCGCCGGCGAAGCCTTCGACAAGACCGCCAAGCTGATGGGCCTGCCGTATCCCGGTGGCCCGCAACTCGCGGCGCTGGCCGAGCACGGCACGCCGGGCGCGTTCCGCTTCCCGCGACCGATGACCACCCGGCCGGGTCTGGACTTCAGCTTCAGCGGGCTCAAGACCCAGGTGCTGCTGGCCTGGCAGGGCAGCGACCAGTCCGAGGCGACCCGGGCCGACATCGCACGCGGGTTCGAGGACGCAGTGGTCGACACGCTGACGATCAAGTGCGCGCGCGCGCTGGACGCGACCGGCTGCAACACCCTGGTCGTCGCCGGCGGCGTCGGCGCCAACACCCGCCTGCGCGCGAAGCTGCAGGCCGATGCGCAGCGGCGCGGGGGCCGCGTGTGTTTCCCGCGTCCGGCGCTGTGCACCGACAACGGCGCGATGATCGCGTTCGCCGGTGCGCTGCGTCTCGAGGCGGGCCAGTCCAGCGATGCCGCAGTTCACGTGACCCCGCGCTGGGACATGGCGACGCTGCCGCCGCTTGCCGCAGCCTGAGCGCGGCGGCGTCGCGTCGCTGCCGCTAAGCTGCGGCTTTCCGCTACGCGCATCCGGCCCCCAATGGACCACGTCTTCATCGAAGGCCTCGAGATCGAGGCCCTGATCGGCATCTACGACTGGGAGCGGCGCATCCGCCAGCCGCTGGTGTTCGACATCGAGATGGCGTTCGACAACCGCATTCCGGCGGCGAGCGACGACATCGCCGACACGCTGAACTACAAGGCGGTCAGCAAGCGCCTGATCGAGTACGTGTCGGCGTCGGAATTCGGCCTGGTCGAAACGCTGGCCGAGCGCTGCGCGGCAATCGTGATCGAAGAGTTCAATGTCGCTTCGGTACGATTGAAGCTCAGCAAGCCGGGCGCCGTGCGTGGAGCACGCGCCGTCGGCGTCCAGATCCAACGCACGCGCAGTACCTGATCGTGGCCCCCGGCGCGGCGGTCCGCGCAGGAGAACATCCCCGATGCAGCTCTACCTCGACCGGCTACACGACGCGCTGGCACCTTATCCCTGGGCCTATACCATCACGGTGTTGTCCGCCGTGCTCCTGGTCGCGTGGCTGGCCAACTTCCTGACCAAGCGCGTGCTGCTGCGCGGGCTGCGCCAGTTGCTTTCGAAATCGCCGTTCGGTGGCGCCCAGCACGACCACGGCGTGCGGCTGGAGGTGATTCCGCGGCTGGCCAACGTGGTGCCGGCGCTGGTGATCTCGGCAGGTGTCTCGCTGGTCCCCGACCTTCCGCCACAACTGGTGCGGATCATCGAGAACCTGTGCCAGGTGTTCATCGTGGTGACGATCGCTGTGGCGGTGGCGAAGGCGCTCGACGCGATCAACCGTCATTACGAGCAGCGCCCGCAGGCACGCAACAAGCCGATCAAGGGCTACCTGCAGGTGGCGAAGATCGTGATGTTCGCGCTGGTCGCGATCTCCGCCGTGGCGACGATGATCGGCGCCCAGTTCCTGCACATCGTCACCGGCCTGGGCGCGATGACCGCGGTGCTGATGCTGATCTTCCAGGACACCATCCTGTCCCTGGTCGCCAGCGTGCAGATCAGCAATGACGGCCGCGTGCGGGTGGGGGACTGGATCGAGATGCCGAGCGAGAACGCCGATGGCGACGTCATCGACATCGCCCTGCACACGATCACCGTGCAGAACTGGGACCGCACGGTCACCACGGTGCCGACCAAGAAGCTGCTCAGCGATTCCTTCAAGAACTGGCGCTTCATGTCCGAAGGCGGCGGTCGGCGGATCAAGCGGGCGCTGCAGCTCGACCAGCGCAGCGTACGATTCCTTGAGCCCGACGAAATCGAGCGTTTCCGTCGTTTCATCGTGCTCGACGAGTATCTCGACCGCAAGGAACGGGAGCTGCGCGAATGGAATGCCGCGCTCGCCGCACGTGGCGCCGAGCCGGTGAACCATCGCCGGGTCACCAACCTGGGGACGTTCCGCGCCTACGTCCAGCACTATCTGCGCGGCCGCCACGACATCAACCAGGACCTGACGCTGCTGGTGCGACAGCTCCAGCCCACCGAAAGCGGCCTGCCGCTGGAGATCTACGCCTTCACCCGCGACACCAGCTGGGGTGTCTACGAAGGGATCCAGTCGGATATCTTCGACCACCTGCTGGCGATCCTGCCCGAGTTCGACCTGCGCGTGTTCCAGGCGCACAGCGATGCGCCGGTGGAGGTCAGGTTGCGGCGCCTGCCGGACGACACGGGCGCTGCGCCCGTCGCGCCCGTCGCGCCGCACGCAGCGCCGCCGCTGCCCGCGCCGCCCGACGACGACTGAGTGCACCCCCTCGCCGCGGGCGGGAAGCTTCGGCGATCATGGCGTCCCCACCGGAGCGCGCCATGTCCATCGCCCTGCTCAGTCTCGGCAGCAACGTCGATCCCGAGATCCACCTGAGCGCTGCCATCCGCGCCTTGCGCGCGCGCTTCGACGGGCTCGTGGTGTCGGCGGTGTACCGCTTTCCGGCCGTCGGCTACGCCGGGCCGGACTTCCTCAATGCCGCCGCGGTCGTGCACACGGATCTCGCGGCGGAGGCCCTCAACGATTGGCTGCACGCGCTCGAGGATGCCCAGGGCCGCGACCGCAGTGGCCCGCGCTACAGCGACCGCACGCTCGACATCGACATCGTGCTCTACGACGACGCGGTACTCGAAGGCCCGGGCCATCTGCACATCCCCCGCGACGAACTGCGTCACGCCTTCGTGCTGCGGCCGGCGGCCGAGATCGCCCCCGACTGGCGGCATCCGGTGTCGGGGCAGACCCTGGCACGGCTGTGGGACGCGCATCCCGATCGGCACGTGGACTTCCAACGGGTCGCCTTGCCGGACTGAAGCGGGCATCGGATCCGGAGCCTGTCGCATCAGGTCTATTCCCACGTCCTGGACCGGGGTCTGTCACATCGGGTCTATTCCCACGTCCTGGAGATGACTTCCATCCATTGCCGGCCCGCCGGGGTGGACGGGAGAATGCAGGCAACCACGGGGGAGTGCGGACATGTTCGACAGGCTGTCGCGGAGCTGGGACCTGGTGAAGGCGAGCGCAGGCGTGCTGCGCTCGGACAAGGAGCTGATGCTGTTTCCGGTGCTGTCCGGGCTGGCAACGCTCGGCGTCCTGGCGACGTTCGCGTTGCCACTGTTCGCGCTGCGCATCTTCGAGCACGGTATCGGCCTCGCCTGGCTGCCCGTCGCCTTCGTCTTCTATTTCTGCCAGTACAGCGTGATCGTGTTCTTCAATGCGGCGCTGGTGGGCGCGGCGATGATCCGCCTCGAAGGCGGCAACCCGACGCTGTCGGACGGATTCGCCGCGGCCAGGCGCCGGCTGCCGGCGATCCTCGGCTACGCGGCGATCGCTGCGACGGTCGGTGTGCTGCTGCAGGCGATGAAGCGCAACGAGACCAACTTCCTCGTGCGCCTGCTCGGCAGCGGCCTGGGCGTGGCATGGACGCTGGCGACTTTCCTGGTGGTGCCGGTGCTGGTGAGCCGCGACATCGGCGCGATCGACGCGCTCAAGGACAGCGTCGCGCTGCTCAAGCGCACCTGGGGCGAGAACGCGATCGGCAGCGTTGGCATCGGCGCGGCGTTCGGGCTGCTGATCGGACTGGGCGCGGTGACCGGCGTGGCGCTGAGCTATCTGGCCTTCATGGGCTCGGCGGCGCTCGGCATCGCGGTAGCCGTGCTGTGCGCGATCGGCCTGATGCTGGTGGCCGTCTACCAGACGGCGCTGACCGGCATCTATTCGGCGGCGCTGTACCGCTATGCGGTCAGCCACGAAGTGCCGCCTGGATTCTCCGGTGCGCAGCTCGCGCAGGCGTTCGAACCCAGGCGCTGAGCAGCGCCGGCGCACCCTGATGCGAGGCGCCTGCGCAGCATTTGTGCCCAAGGCTCGCAGCAGCTGTAGCTAGATCGAGCGGCCGCCGTCGAGCCGCAGCACTTCGCCGGTCATGAATCCGCCGCGCAGCAGCCAGGCGACCGCATCGGCGATTTCCCCGGACGTGCCAAGCCTGGCCAGCGGGGTGGCCTGGAGGATGTGCGCCTGCCGCGTCGCATCCGCGCCGTCCTCCGGCCACAGGATCGCGCCAGGCGACACCGCATTGACGCGGACCTCCGGTGCCAGCGCGACCGCCAGGCCCCGGGTCAGCCCGAGCAGCGCGGCCTTCGATGCCGCATACGCGACCAGATCCGCGCGCGGGCGTTCGGCGTACAGGTCGCCGATGTTGACGATCGCGCCGCGGCTGGCGCGCAGATGCGGCGCCGCGGCCTGCGCGAGCAGGAACGGCGCGCGTGCGTTGGTCGCCATCAATGCGTCGAATGCAGCGGCATCGGTGTCGGCGAACGCGGTCGGTGCGAACGCGGCGGCGTTGTTGACCAGGGCGTCGAGCCGGCCGAACCGTGCGACGGTGCCGGCGACGAGCCCCGGCAGTACACCCGGATCGGCCAGGTCGCCCTCCAGCACCAGAGTGCTGCCTGTCCGCTGCGCCTCGAGCGCCGTGGCCAGCGCATCGGCATCGCCGCGCGAGTGGTGGCAGTGCAGCGCCACCGCGTAACCGTCCGCGTGCAGGCGACGCGCGATGGCCGCGCCGATACGACGGGCGGCGCCGGTGACCAGGACGACGGGGCTGGATGCAGGCATGCCGATCAGGAATGTGGCGCGGGTGGCCACCTTACGCCACCCGCCGTTCATCGTGCTGTCCGCCGGCCGGCCCGGCCGCCCGGGCTGCGGTCACGATGTCCGCGGATGTCCCGTCCTTGTGCTGCCCCGAGCCCGGCTCGCCGTCCGATGCCCGGCGCAACCGGCGAGGCGCCCTGCGATGGGCATCTTCCGCAAGCACGTGCCTGGAACTGTCGGCGCGGTCTGACAGCGGCCGTTGCGGCGCCTCGCGTATCCTGAAGCCCGTACGTTTGGTCGAGAGTTTTGCGATGTCCGCTTCTGTCCAGGGTCCGTCCGAAGACGCGCTCGCGCACAGTGCACGGCTGCGCGCACTGATCCATGCGCAGATCGCCGAGGCGGGCGGCGCGATTCCGTTCTGGAAATTCATGGAGCTGGCGCTCTACGCGCCCGGGCTGGGGTATTACAGCGCCGGCGCGGCGAAGTTCGGCGCGGCGGGCGATTTCGTCACCGCGCCCGAACTCGGCGCGCTGTTCGCCGAATGCATCGCCGAGGCCTTTGCGCCGGTGCTGCGCGAGATCGGCAGCGATGCGCAATTCCTCGAGATCGGGGGCGGCAGCGGTGCGTTCGCCGGCGATGCGCTGAGCCATCTCGCGGCCCTCGATGCGACGCCTGCGCGCTACGCGATCCTCGAGCCCAGCGCCGACCTGCGCGAGCGGCAGCGCGCCCACCTGCAGCAGCGCCTGCCGGCGGCGCTGTTCGCCCGCGTCGAATGGCTCGACGGCCCCATGCCCGGCGACTGGCAGGGCGCGCTGTTCGCCAACGAGGTCGTCGATGCGCTGCCGACGCCGCGCTTCGTCATCGGCGAGGGCGAGGTCTACGAGGAATACGTGACCCGCGACGGCGACGGCTTCGGCCGGACCCTGCACCCGGCCGATGCGCTGCTGGGCGCGGCCGTACGTCATGTCGAGCGCCAGCGCGGCGCCCCGCTGCCCGACGGTTACCGCTCCGAACTTCTGCCGCAGCTGCCGTACTGGGTGCAGGCCGTCGCCGGCGGCCTGACCCGCGGCGCGATGCTGTTCGTCGATTACGGCTATGCACGCCGCGAGTTCTACCGTGACGACCGCGACGCCGGCACGCTGCGCGCATTCCACCGCCACCAGGTCTCGGGCGATGTGTTCGCGCTGCCGGGCCTGCAGGATCTCACCGCATCGGTCGACTTCACCGCGCTGGCCGAGGCCGGCACCCACGCGGGGTTCGACTTTGCCGGCTACTGCAACCAGACCTCGCTGCTGCTCGGCAACCGGCTCGAACAACGCCTGGCCGCGCACGAGGCCTTGGCCGCCGACGAGGCCGCCCGCTATGCGCTGCGCCAGCAGGCCAAGCGGCTCACCCTGCCGGGCGAGATGGGCGAGGCCTTCCAGGCGATCGGCTTCGCGAAGGACGTGGAGTTCGACCACGCCTTCCTGATCGGCGACATGAGTCACCGGCTGTGAGCAGGCCCGCGTGAGCCGACGTCCGCGTCTGGGCCGGTCGTTCAAGCCGCTGCGGCGGCCGGCGTTGTGGGGCGGGCTGTGGATCGCCGCGGTCGCCGTTGTCGTGGTGCTGTCGCTCGCGCCGTCGGTGCCGATGCCGGATGTGCGGAGCGGCGACAAACTCGGCCATTTCCTTGCCTACTTCACGCTCGCCGCGGCCGCGGTGCAGCTCTACGCACGCTGGCCTGCGCTGCTCGGCGCCGGCATCGGCCTGGTGCTGCTGGGCATCGGTCTTGAATATGCGCAGGGCGCGTTGACCGACACGCGGATGCAGGATCCCGCTGATGCCTTCGCCAACACGCTGGGCGTGATCGTCGGCCTGTCCACGCGGCTGACGCTGTTCCGTGACGCGCTGCTGCGGTGGGACACCCGCGGACTCGGCGGGCGCGGACGCTGAGCGTGGCCTCGATTCGCCGATAATTCCTCCCTTCCCGACCCGGCCCACCGCATGTCCGCTGCCCTGCCTTCCAACGCGCCGACCGCGCCTGCCGACGACGACGCCGCCCGCGCCGCTGCGCGCTTGAGCTGGGCACGCGATGCGAGCGGCGACGCGACGCTGACGCTCGTGCGCGCCTCGATGGATGCCGGTTTCCGCAGCTACTGGCGCGGCGAGGCGCACGGCCTGTCGCGCATCGTCATGGATTCGCCACCGGAGCTGGAGGACGTACGCCCGTGGCTGCGCATCCGCGATCTGCTGGAGATGCACGGCGTGCGCGTGCCGCACGTGCGCGCGCGCAACGTCGAATCGGGGTTCCTGCTGCTCGAGGATCTCGGTGGCGAAACCTGCCTGCAGGCGCTGGATTCGCTCGATACCGACGCACTGATGGAAGCGGCATTCGAACAGCTGCTCCGATTGCAGGCGATCGCGCCACCGGACGATCTGCCGGCGTTCGATGCGGCCATGCTGCAGCGCGAACTCGCGCTCTTCGAAGACTGGTTCCTCGGCCGCCACCTCGGTGTCACGCTGTCGGACGCCGAGCGCGCGGATTGGGAGGCGGTGCAGGCGCATCTGGTCGCCGCGATGCTCGCGCAGCCGCAGGTGCTGGTGCATCGCGACTTCATGCTGCGCAATCTGATGCCGGTCGAAGGCGGCGTCGCGGTGCTGGATTTCCAGGATGCGGTCATCGGGCCGATCGCCTACGACGTGGCCTGCCTGCTGCGCGATGCCTTCCACAGCTGGCCCGTCGCGCAGGCCGAAGCATGGCTGGCGCAGTACCACGCCCGCGCGCAGGCGGCCGGGCTGCCCGTGCCGGCGCTGCCCCGGTTCGCGCACGATGCCGCCCTCACCGGTGTGCAGCGCCATCTCAAGGTAATGGGCATCTTCGCGCGCCTGCACCACCGCGACGGCAAGCCGAAGTACCTCGCCGACGCGCCGCGCTTCCTGGCCTATCTCGATGCGGTGGTGCCGCGCGACCCCGCCCTCGCGCCGCTCGGCGCGCTGCTCGACCGCCACGTGCGGCCGCATCTGTCCGCCACCTGACGCCGAGGAGGCTTCGCCATGCAGACCGTGATCCCGCAGCTGCGCATGACCGATGCCGACCGCAGTCTCGCGTTCTATGCCGCGCTCGGCTTCGCCGTCGACCGGGAACACCGCTTCGACTCCGGTATGCCGCTGTTCGCGCAGCTCACCCGCGACGGGCAGACGCTCTTCCTGACCGCGCATGCCGGCGATTGTGCGGTGGGCGGCGCCGTGTACTTCAAGGTGGTCGACGTCGATGCCTGCGCGCGCGCATTCGCCGCTGCCGGCGTGCCGATCATGCAGGCGCCGTGGAGCACGGACTGGGGCACGCGCGAGATGGTGCTCATCGACCCCGACCACAACCGGCTGCGGTTCGCGCAGCATGCAGACTGACCACGGCTTGTCCCGGAGAGTGCGATGAATGACCTGTTCTCGAGCGCGCCGTCGCCGGTCCACGGCATCCGTACCGGCATCGGTGGCTGGACGTTTCCGGAGTGGCGCGACAACTTCTACCCCAAGGGCCTGGTGCAGAAGCGCGAGCTCGAATACGCCAGTCGCCGGCTGACCGCGATCGAGATCAACGGCACCTTCTACGGCGCGCAGAAGCCCGCGACCTATGCGAAGTGGGGCAGCGAGACGCCGCCGGGCTTCGTGTTCTCGCTCAAGGCGCCGCGCCACATCGTCGGCGCGCGTGCGCTGGCCGGTACTGCGAAGCAGATCGCGGGTTTCGTCGAAGGCGGCATCGCCGAACTCGGCGACCATCTGGGCCCGCTGCTGTGGCAGTTCGCGCCGCAGCGGCGTTTCGATGCCGACGATGTCGAGGCTTTCCTCGCACTGCTGCCCGACAGTGTCGAGGGCCTGCCGCTGCGTCATGCAGTCGAGGTGCGGCATCCGTCGTTCCAGAGCGAAACCTGGCTGCGGCTGGCGCGCGCGCGTGGCGTGGCGACGGTGTTCACCGATTCCAGCGACTATCCGTCGTTTGCCGACATCACCGGCGACTTCATCTATGCGCGACTGATGGCCAGCCGCGAGAACAGCCCGACCGGCTACCCCGGTCTGCAGCTCGATGCCTGGGCCCAGCGCGCGTTGCAGTGGGCCAGGGGCGAGGCACCTGGCGATCTGCCCTATGCCGGCGCGCGCGACGCCGCGCCGGTCGTGCCGCGCGAGACCTTCGTGTTCTTCATCTCCGCCGCCAAGGCGCGCAACCCCGCCGCGGCGATGGCGTTGCAGCAGCGCCTGGAAGCGGCCGCGAAGTAGGGCGACGCGCGCGTTCGCGGCTCAGCCGAGCACGGCGCGGGCCACGTCGGCCTGCAGCGCGTCGATCGCGGGCCCGCTCACCCCGGCGCCGTGCACATAGACCGCCAGCAGCAGTGGCGCGCGAGCGGGCGGATACAGCACGGCCACGTCCGCTGCCGTACCCGCGCCGCAGGTACCGGTCTTGTCGCCGACGATCCAGCCTGCCGGCACGCCCGCGCGGATGCGCGCCTCGCCAGTGCGGTTCTCGATCAGCCATGCGGCGAGGACTGCCTGCAAGGGCGCGCGCAGCACGTCCCCGAACAGCAGCCGCTGCAGGCTGTCGACCATCGCGCGCGGGCTGGTGGTGTCGCGCGGATCATCGCGCGCGGCCTCGTTGAGGTCCGGTTCCCAGCGGTCCAGGCGCGTGACCGGATCGCCGAGTGCGCGCAGGAACGCGGTCAATCCCGAAGTCCCGCCGACCAGCGGCAGCAGCAGGTTGGCGGCTGCGTTGTCGCTCAGCGTGACCGTCGCGCGGCACAAGTCGTCGACCCGCGCATTGCCCTGGGCCACGCGCGTTTCCACGTAGGGCGAGTACGGGACGAGATCGCCCGCGGCCACGTCCACCGGTTGATCCAGGCGCACGTGCCCGCGTTCGACGGCGTGTAGCACCGCCCCTGCCAGCAGCGCCTTGAACGTGCTGCACATCGGGAAGCGTTCCTTCTCGCGCCGGCCCAGCCTGCGCCCGGTGCCGGTATCGAACAGGGCGATGCCGAGCCGGCCACCGGCGGCCTGTTCCAGCGCGGCCAGCGCTGCATCCAGCGTCGCGTCGTCGTCGGCGGCGGCGAGCAGCGGCGACGCGGCGGCGGCCAGCAGCAGGTTGCCGGCGCCGATCAGGAGGTGACGACGTGTGGGCATGGCAGCAGTGTCCTGGGGGCCGGAAGTCTAGGGAATCGACGGTTCGCGCGCGATGCACCAGGCGCACAGCCCAGGTGCGCGCCCGCGGATCCGCCTCGGGATTCAGTCCGGACTGCGCGACCGGGCGATCGCCGCGATCTGGGCCTTGCGCAGCGCCTTGCCGATCGCCGGGCCGGTGATGCCTTCGGCCACCAGCTCGCGCGCATTGATCGCGAGCGCCGCGGCATGGGCGCGCCGCAGCAGGTCGGCCTGCGGGTAGGCAGCCTCGGCACTGCCCAGCCGGCCGCGCTTGTCGCATTCGCACACCGTGGCCAGCTGGTCGATACGTGCGGGCTTGCGGAAGCCGTCGCACCGCGCGATCAGGTCATGCAGCGTGGCATCGCGCAGTTCCTCGATGCGGTGGACGTTGAGGTGCTCACGGCAGGCGATGATCGCGAGATCGCGGTGCTCGGCGGGCACCTTCAGTCGCGCGCACAGGGCCTCGAGCGGCCGGATGCCCGTGTGCTCGTGGCCGACATGGCGCGGCCATCTGTCTGCAGGGGTCAGGGCCTTGCCCAGATCGTGGGTCAGCGCGGCGAATCCGATGCGCGCATCCCCCGGCGCGAGGCGCGCGGCCATGTCGACGACCAGCTCGACGTGGACCCCGGTATCCACCTCGGGATGGAATTCGGCGCGCTGCGGCACGCCGTAGAGCGCGTCCACTTCCGGTAGCACCACCGCGAGTGCACCGCAGTCGTGCAGCGTGCGCAGGAAGGCCGAAGGCGACCGGGATGCCAGTGCGCGCGCCAGCTCCTGCCACACCCGCTCGGGCGTCAGCGCCTCGAGCTCACCGGCGTCCACCATGCCGCGCATCAACGCCATGGTCTCGTCGGCGACCGTGAAGCCCAAGGGCGCGAAACGCGCCATGAACCGCGCCGCGCGCAGCACCCGCAGCGGATCTTCACAGAACGCCGGGCCCACGTGACGCAGCACCCGTGCCTCGAGGTCGGACCTGCCGCCGTAAGGATCGATCAGCGTGCCGTCCGGCGCCTGCGCGATCGCATTGATCGTGAAGTCTCGGCGCCCCAGATCCTGCTCCAGCGTGACCGAAGGATCGGCGTCGACGACGAAGCCGCGGTAGCCGCGTCCGGACTTGCGCTCGGTCCGCGCGAGCGCGTGCTCCTCCTGGGTCGCGGGATGCAGGAAGACCGGGAAATCCCGCCCGACCGGGCGAAAGCCGGCCGCTTCCATCGAAGCCTGGGTTTCGCCCACGACCACGTGGTCCCGGTCACCCGGGCTCAGTCCGAGCAACCGGTCGCGCACCGCGCCACCCACCAGATAGATCTCCATCACCGGATGATGCCATGCGCTGCACATCCGGCCGCCTAGACTGGCCCGCCGTCAGCCGGATTTCCCGTGCCCGTCCTGCGACGCCCGGCGCCCCGGTGGTTCGGTCTGCTGCTGGCCCTGCCGCTACCCGCGGCGGCAGCGACGGCGACGGCCGGCTCGGGTGACGTCCTCGACATCACGCTGATGCTGGTCTATCTGGGCCTGGCGATCGTGCTGTCCTTCCTGTGCTCGATCGCCGAATCGGTGCTGCTCAGCATCACGCCGTCGTTCATCGCCCACCTGCGGGCCGAGCGTCCGCATCTGGCCGGCACGCTGAAGACGCTGCGCTACGACCGCATCGACCAGTCGCTGGCCGCGATCCTCACCCTCAATACGATCGCCCACACCGCCGGCGCCGTCGGCGCCGGAGCCAAGGCATCCGATGCCTTCGGCAGCGCCTGGGTCGGTGTGTTCTCGGCAGTGGCGACCCTGTTGATCCTGTTCCTGTCGGAGATCGTGCCCAAGTCCCTCGGCGCGCAGTACTGGCGCCAGCTGGCCGCGCCCGTGGCCAGCTTCGTGCGCCTGCTGATCGTGGTGCTGTACCCGCTGATCCGGCTGTCGGACATGCTGACGCGGCTGATCTCGCGCGGGCGCCGGGCGCATGTCTTCAATCGCGAGGAGTTCATCGCGATGGCCGGCGTGGGCGAACGGAGCGGCGACATCCTGCCGCGCGAATCGCGGGTGCTGCGCAACCTGTTCCGCATGGCGGAGCTGCGCGCCGAAGACGTGATGACCCCGCGCCCGGTGGTGGCCGCGCTGCGCGACGACACCACGGTCTCGCAGGCGCTTGCGGATCCACGCGTCGCGCCGTTCTCGCGTATCCCCATATACCGGCAGGACATCGACGATGCGGATGCCTTCGTGCTGCGTGCCGAACTGTTACAGGCCGAGGCCCGCGATGAGGGCGGCGGGCCGCTGCGGCCACTGGCGCGCGAATTGCGCAGCGTGCCCGAAGGCATGCCGTTGACCGCGCTGCTGGATTTCCTGCTCGACGGCCGCCAGCAGATCGTGCTGGTGGTCGACGAGTACGGCGCCACCCGCGGGCTGGTGACGATGGAGGACGTGGTCGAGACGCTGCTCGGCCAGGAGATCGTCGACGAGAGCGATCGCGTCGACGACATGCAGCGGCTGGCACGCCGTCGCTGGGAGGAGCGCGCCGCCGCGCACGGGCTGGCGGTCTCGCCCGGCGATCACGAACACGATCGATCGGACCCTGCCAATCCGGGCGGCGCTCAAGGCTGAGCGGTCGGGGCCGGGCTGCGCATCAGTCGCGCGAAAACTCGCGGGTGGCCGCGCCGCGCGGAGCGCCGGAGTTCCGCGACCCTCTCCACCTGTCCCAGCAGAAGCGCGTGTTCGGCCGTATACGCCTCGCGCGACTGAAGAGGGCGACGCCACGACGCCGGTGCCGCGCGGCAAGGCGCGTCAGCTGGCCGGGCAGGCGAAGGTCCGGGTACGGGCGTCGCTGGTGCCACGCATGCGTGCATCCAGCGGTGCGGCCTTGCCGTACATCCGCCAGTCGTAGATCACGCTGAAGGCCAGCACGCGGGCGACGTACTCGCGCGTCTCGCGATAGCTGATGGTCTCGATCCAGATGTCGGGGTCCATGTCCGGACGCTGCGCCAGCCATCGGCCGGTGGGTGTCGGCCCCGCGTTGTAGGCGGCGATGGCGACATAGGGCAGCTGGTACATGTCCTTCTTCTCGCGCAGGTAGGCAGTGCCGATCGCGACGTTGGTGGCCGGGTCGTAGAGGCCCTCGGGCCCACTCCAGGGCAGGCCCAGGCGCTGCGCGACCGCGGCGCCGGTCGCCGGCATCACCTGCATCAGGCCGCGGGCGTCGGCGGGCGAGCGCGCATTGGGATTGAACGTGCTCTCGGCGCGGATCTCCGCCGCGACCCACGCGGGGTCGAGGCCGTGCCGCTGCGACTCGCGTTCGATCAGCGCCTGCTGGGTCAGCGGGAAGCGCAGGGTGTAGAGCCGCGATTCCTCCGGCTGGCGGCCCAGCCCCAGAACGCCGCGGTCGTACCAGCCGCTTTCCTGCGCGACCTGCACCGCGATGCGTCGCTGGGTGTCGTCGAAGCGGGTGAGCGCGTCGGCCCATTCGCGCGCCGCCCAGCCAGGACGGTCGATGCGGTACAGCGCAAGTGCGCGCATCAGGGCGGGATCGGCGGCCACCCTGGCGCGCGCATCGCTCGAGGGGGAGAAGTCCAGCGGACACAGCGCATACGGCTGGCCCAGCCGGTCGGCGGCCAGGAAACCGTGGAAATCGGGCTGTTTCGCCGCTTCGCGGAACAGCGGCTGGGCGCCGCTGCGATCGCCGGTGAGTTCGGTCATGCGCGCCTGGAACCAGGTCCAACGCGACTGGCTGCGCTGGGCCGGGCCCATCTTGCGGATCGCGGCCAGTGCCGCCGCCCAGTCCTTGCGCGCCAGGGCTTCGCGCACGCGCCACTCGTGCAGGCGTTCGTCGTAGGCGCTCGCGGGCACGCGGTTGAGCAGCCGCGCCGAATCGGGCAGATAGGAGGCCACGGTCCACAGCGCGGCCTGGTACAGCACGCGGCCGTTCTCGGTTTCGCCGAAGCCCAGCGCCTCCGCCAGCGCCGGCAGCCGGCGCTCGGCGCCCAGTGGATCGTCCTTGGCGTATTTCGCCAGGCCGTGCGAGGCGACGAGACGACTGCGCGCGGTCTTCGGCCACTGCAGCGCCCGGTCGTGCGGCGCCTGCATGAAGGCGGCGTAGTCCTCCGCAAGGGCCTGCTGGCTGCCGGACAGGCCACGGGCGATGCTGCGCATCACGCCGACGTCCTGCGCCGCGACGGCCAGGTCGAAGCGCTCCCAGCGCAGGGCATCGTCGAGGCCGCCGCGCGCTGCGAGCGTCGCGAGCGGCGCATCGCATTCGTTCGGCAGCGAGGCGCCGGTGCTGCGCCACAGGGCCTGGGCATCGCGCGTCCACTGGGCGTCGGTGGCGCCGGTGCGCGCGCGCGCGTCGAGTTCGATGCAGCGCAACGCGGTATTGGTGATGCCCGGTGCCCAGGCTTCGCGCACCGCGGCCCATTCCTCGCGCTTGGCCAGCGCACGCAGCCAGGCTTCGCGGAACACCTCGGCGACCGGCGCGCCCTGGTGCCGGGCGATGAAGTCGCGCCCCTGCGCCAGCGGCAGGGTGTCGAGATTGCGGCGCAGCGAGGCGAACTCCAGCCAGGCGGCCGCGGGATGGCTCCGCATCGCCGGGTCGACCGGCTGGCCGCGTTCGGCGGCCTGCATCGCGGCGCGGAACGCGGCGTCGTCGGGCGCCTGCGCGCAGACGGCCAGGGGCAGGCCCAGTGCGAACAGGAGCAGCAGTGCGCGCGTGAGCACTGAGCGGAATGTCGGCGGGTTCACACGGTGGGTCGGCGGCATCGGCATCGGCATGTCGAGAGCGGCGACCGACTATAGCGAAGGCGGCCTGAAGCGCCGTGCAGGCGTGCACGGCTGTCGCGGCGCCCGGCGCGCAGGCCTGTCGGACCCAGGCGGCCCATGCCCGCGAAAGGGCCAGCGGCCGAGGGCGCGGCTGCGGCCAGGGTCCGGTGCGTCACCCACTAGAATGGCGACCCCAGTCCTTCCGGTCCGCATCCATGGTCACTCTCGGCACGCCGCTCTCCACCTCCGCCACCCGCGTGCTGCTGCTCGGCTCGGGAGAGCTGGGCAAGGAGGTCGCGATCGAGCTGCAGCGTTTCGGCGTGGAGGTCATCGCCGCCGACCGTTACGCCGACGCCCCGGCGATGCAGGTCGCGCACCGCAGCCATGTGCTCGACATGCTCGATCCGGCCGCGCTGCGCGCGCTCATCGAGTCCGAGCAGCCGCATCTGGTGGTGCCGGAGATCGAGGCGATCCACACCGACACCCTGGTCGCGCTGGAGCAGGGCGGCCTGAATGTCGTGCCGACCGCGCGCGCCACGCGGCTGACGATGGACCGCGAAGGCATCCGCCGGCTTGCCGCCGAGACCCTCGGCCTGCCGACCTCGCCCTATCGCTTCGTCGACACCCGCGAGGAATACCGCGCCGCGATCGATGCGGTCGGCCTGCCCTGCGTGGTCAAGCCGGTGATGTCGTCCTCGGGCAAGGGCCAGAGCACCGTGCGCAGCGAGGCCGACATCGATGCGGCCTGGGACTACGCGCAGACCGGCGGCCGCGCCGGTGCGGGGCGCTGCATCGTCGAGGGCTTCATCGACTTCGATTACGAGATCACCCTGCTGACCGTGCGCCATGCCGGGGGCACCGCGTTCTGCGCGCCGATCGGCCATGTGCAGATCGCCGGCGACTACCGCGAGAGCTGGCAGCCGCAGGCGATGTCGCCGGCGGCATTGCAGCGCGCACGCGAGGTGGCGCGCGCGGTCACCGATGATCTGGGCGGCCGTGGCGTGTTCGGCGTGGAGTTGTTCGTCAAGGGTGACGAGGTCTGGTTCTCCGAGGTCTCGCCGCGCCCGCACGACACCGGCCTGGTCACGCTGGCCTCGCAGGAACTCAGCGAGTTCGCCCTGCATGCGCGCGCGATCCTCGGCCTGCCGGTTCCGGTGGACGCCGACGGCGTGGTGTTGCAGGCCGGCCCGGCCGCCTCGTGCGCGCTGCTCGCGCAGGGCACCGGCGTGCCGGTGTTCTCCAATGTCGACGTCGCCCTGCGCGCGCCGCACAGCGCGGTGCGGCTGTTCGGCAAGCCGCGGGTGGACGGCCAGCGCCGGGTCGGCGTGACGCTGGCGCGTGCAGGCGACGTCGACGCTGCACGCACCATCGCCCGTGACGCCGCCGCCGCGATCGGCATCGAACTGCGCTGAGCCTGCGCAGGACTCAAGCGTCGCGCCTTCCTGCGCCCCGCGCACAGGCAAGCCCCTTCTATTGCTGGACCTTCCCATGACCGCCAAGCTTCCCGCCATTCCCGAGCCCGTCGCCGCGCTGGCGGCGCAGATGACCGCCTGGCGCCACGAGATCCACGCCTGGCCGGAACTGGGGTTCGAGGAGGTGAAGACCTCGGCGCTGGTCGCACGCGAGCTGCGTGCGCTCGGACTCGAGGTCCATACGGGCCTGGGCGTCACCGGCATCGTCGCGGTGATCGACAGCGGCAAGCCGGGCATGTCGATCGGCCTGCGCGCCGATATGGACGCGCTGCCCATGGACGAAGTCGCCGGCGAGCGGGGCGAGCTGCCGTATCGCTCGCAGCGCCCGGGCGTGGCGCACACCTGCGGCCACGACGGCCATACCGCGGCACTGCTGGGCACCGCCCGGCACCTGGTCGCGCATCCGCCGGCGAGCGGCCGCGTGGTGCTGATCTTCCAGCCGGCCGAGGAAGGCGGGCGCGGCGCGATCCGGATGATCGAGGATGGCCTGCTGACCCGCTGGCCCTGCGACGAGGTCTATGCCTTCCACAACATGCCGGCGCTGCCGACCGGCGAGGCCAGCGTGCGCAGCGGCGCCACATTGCAGTCGCTGGCGGTGTTCGAGATCGCGATCGAAGGCGTCGGCGGGCACGCCGCCGCGCCGCACCGGGCGAACGATCCGCTACAGGTCGCGGCCCGCCTGGCCGTGGACATCTCCGCGATCGTTGGTCGCCACATCGATCCGATGGAAGCGGCGCTGATCAACGTCGGCTCGCTGCAGGCCGGTACCACCCACAACATCATTCCCTCGACAGCATCGCTCAGCGGCACCATCCGCTCGCTGTCGAAGGACGTGCACGACGAGCTGCTCAAGCGCCTGCGCGCGCTGTGCGAGGGCCACGCGCAGATCTCCGGCTGCCGCATCGCGCTCGAGATTCCGCATTCGTGCCCGCCCTGCGTCAACGCGCCCGAACAGGCTGCACTGGCGGCCGAGGCGATCGCCGACGTGCTCGGCGCGGATCACGTGAAGACCGACCTGCGCGCGTATCCGTTCTCCGACGATTTCTCCTATCTGCTCGAGCAGTGGCCCGGCGCCTACATGTTCCTCGGCATGGACAGCGCGATGTGCCACCACCCGACGTTCCGTTTCGACGACGGCCTGCTGCCGGTCGCGGCCGCCGTGTTCGACCGTATCGTGCGGCGCCGTCTGGGCTGAAGCGGAAGTCGCGGGGAAGGGTGATGGCGGATACCGCTCCCTCCGGGAGCGGTCGACGCGTCCACTGCTTTGGCCGAGGGGGCTCGCGAGGGGAAGACCCCGCCTTCGCGGTCATCGCCGACACGGCCCGGCACGCCTCCGTCAGCCGGCGTAAGCTGTGCGCCGCGCCGCCGGCCGATGCGGCGCGTCGACCTCCACGCGAGCGCCCCATGTCACAGCGCGACTGGGTGGCCCAGGCCATCCGCAAGATCGAAGCCGATTTCAACCGCTCGGCCGACACGCATCTGATTCCGTTGGGGCTGCCCGGCTTTCCCGGCATCGACGTCTACCTCAAGGACGAATCGAGCCATCCCACCGGCAGCCTCAAGCACCGTCTCGCGCGATCGCTGTTCCTCTATGCGCTGGCCAACGGCTGGCTGCATGCGGGCAGCACGGTGGTCGAGGCGTCGAGCGGCTCGACCGCGGTATCGGAAGCGTATTTCGCGCGGCTGCTGGGCCTGCCGTTCGTCGCGGTGATGCCGTCGTCGACGTCGCCGGAGAAGATCGCTGCGATCGAATTCCACGGGGGACGCTGCCATCTGGTGCCGAGCGCCTGCGGTATCGCCGAGGCTTCGGTGCGCCTTGCGCGCGAGACCGGCGGCCACTTCATGGACCAGTTCACCTACGCCGAGCGCGCGACCGACTGGCGCGCGAACAACAACATCGCCGAGTCGATCTTCAAGCAGATGGCGCATGAGGCCCATCCCGTTCCGCGCTGGATCGTCTGCAGCGCCGGCACCGGCGGCACCAGCGCCACGATCGGACGATACGCGCGTTACCGCGGCTACGACACCCGGGTGTTGTGCGCCGATCCCGAGCACTCCGCGTTCTTCGCCCATTACGCACGCTGCATCGTCGGCGAAGCGACGGGCGACCCGGCCCCGGCACCGCCGTCGCGGATCGAGGGCATCGGCCGCCCGCGCGCGGAAGCCAGCTTCATTCCCGGCTGCGTCGACGCGATGCTCAAGGTGCCCGACGCCCTGAGCCTCGCGGCGATGCGCTGGACCAATACGCGTCTGGGTCGGCGCGTCGGCGGCTCCACCGGCACCAACGTCATCGGTGTGCTGCATGCCGCGCATGCGATGCGCGCGGCGGGGCGCAGCGGTTCCATCGTCAGCATCCTGTGCGACGGCGGCGAGCGCTACGCGCACAGCTACTACGCGCCCGACTGGTACGCCGCCCAAGGCTTCGACATGGACGCGGCTGACACCCTGGTCCGGGCGGTGGCCGAGCAGGCCGCGGCTTTGCCTCCACTGCCGACGGCGGGTGAGGCTGCCAACTGACGGTCAAGCTGGGGTTGACCCTAGGTGCAGCGAGGTTAAGGATTCGTTACAAGGAATTGCCGGCAGGACAGGGGCTCCGGCACACCATCCGCCCACGGAGTTGCACACATGACGATGCCTCGACACCGCCTCGCTGCCGCAGTCCAGCTGTCGCTGCTGCTGGCACTGCCGGCCGCCGCCACCGCCCAGACCCCCACTCAGCAGCCCGAAGCGCGCACGCTCGATACCGTGCAGGTCACCGGTTCGCGCATCCGTAAGGCCGAACTGGAAACCGCGGTACCGGTGCAGGTGCTCACGCGCGAGGACATCGATCGCAGCGGTTTCACCTCGATCGCCGACATCGTGCAGAACCTCACCGGCAGCGGGGCCGGGCTCAACACCAAGTTCAATTCCAGCGGCAACTTCGGTTTCCCGCCCGACGGCGGCGGCGTGGGCGCAGGCGCGGCGACGGTCGACCTGCGGCATCTCGGCGCCAAGCGCGTGCTGGTGCTGGTCGACGGCATCCGCTGGGTCAACGAGTCCTCCGGGTCGGGCGTGGGGTCGGCGGTCGATCTCAACACGATCCCGCTCGCGCTTGTCGATCGCATCGAAGTGCTCGAGGACGGCGCGTCCTCGATCTACGGCTCCGACGCGATCGCCGGCGTGGTCAACATCATCACCAGGCGCGACGCCGAGGGCGGCACGCTCGACCTGCACTACGGCGAGTACGACGGTCTCGGTGGCGCCACCTGGGGCGCGGACCTGGGCTGGGGTGGCACCAACGAGCGTGCGCAGTGGTTCCTCGGCGCTTCGTACTACAAGCAGCGGGAAATCGCTTCGTCGAAATTCGCCAATGCCAGCGTGCCGGTGCCCGGCACCGGGCTGTCGAATGGCAGTTCGGCGACGCCGGGCGGGCGGTTCCTCTTTGCGCCTGCGGACGGCAACAATACCTATGGCGGTCTGTGCCCGCTCGGAACCGACGACAGCGGCGCGCCGATTCCCGGTTCGGCCACCTGCGACATCACGTTGCCCAACGACGCGAGCTTCCCGGGCGGCACGACCATCGATGACTACATCCGGTTCGGGACCGCGAACCGCTACAACTTCGCGCCCAACAACCTGCTGCTGACGCCGTCGGAGCGCAAGTCGGTGTTCGGCCAGGTGCGCTTCGAGTTCACGCCGCAGGTCTCGGGCCATGTCCGCGTGCTCTACAACGAGCGCACTTCGGCCAACCAGGCCGCGCCCGAGCCGATCTTCCTCGGCACCGACGCCGGTGTGTACAACGCCTACGCCGAAAGCACGCTCACGATCTCGGCGCTCAACCCGTTCAACCCGTTCGGCTTCGACCTCACCACCGAGGGCGACAATCCGAACCTGTTCCTGCTCGGGCGCCGTCCGGTCGAAGGCGGCCCGCGTCGCTACCGGCAGGACGTCAAGACCTGGTATGCCGCCGGTGGCCTCGAAGGCACCTTCGCGGTGGGCGTGCGCACCTGGAACTGGGACGTGAACCTGGTGCGCAGCCAGAGTCGCGCCGAGCAGACCAATACCGGCAGTTACAACATCCGGCGGATCAACGAAGCGCTGGGCGACCCGGCCGCATGTGCGGGGATCGCCGGGTGCACGCCGCTCAATCTGTTCGGTGGCCCGGGCACGATCACGCCGCAGATGCTCGCCTTCATCCAGCCGATCGTCCGCGACGAGAGCAGCAATGCGCTGACCCTGGCCTCGGCCAACGTCACCGGCGACCTGTTCGAGATGTGGGCAGGTCCACTGGCCTTCGCCGCGGGCCTCGAATACCGCAAGTACGACGGCAGCTACACGCCTGATCCGATCACCGTCGCTGGCGAATACAACGGCGTGCCCTCGGGCATCACCCGCGGCGACTACGACGTCAACGAGGCCTATGCCGAGTTCAGCGTGCCGCTGATGCGCGACACCGCGTTCGGCGAGACGCTCGACCTCAGCATCGCCGGTCGCTATTCCGACTATTCGACCTTCGGCGGCGAGACCACCGGCAAGGTCGGCCTGCGCTGGCAGCCGGTCGACGAACTGCTGTGGCGCATGAGCTATGCCGAAGGCTTCCGCGCACCGTCGATCGGCGAGCTCTACGGCACGCTGAGCCGCTTCGACGCCACGCTCGTCGATCCGTGTTCCGGCGCCGCCCTGCCGTCGCCGGCCTGCGCCGCGGACGGCGTGCCGCCGGGCTACGAGCAGACCAATTCGCAGATCTCGGTCGTGACCTCGGGCAATGCCGCGCTCGAACCCGAGCGCAGCCGCAGCCTGATGATCGGCTCGGTGTGGAGCCCGTCGTTCGCCGACGAAGTGTGGTGGTCGGACCGTCTCGACCTCGGCGTGACCTTCTATCGCCACCACATCGACGATGCGATCCAGGCCCCCGATGCGCAGGCGATCCTCGATCGCTGCATCGCCACGCGCGATCCGCTCGCCTGCGCGTCCTACGACCGCAGCGAGCGCGGCCAGATCATCCGCTTCGACGACATCCTGGCCAACCTCGGCACGATCAAGACCGATGGCTGGGACTTCTCCGCCGCATGGACGCTGCCCGAGCGCGACTGGGGCCGCTTGCGCTTCGATGCCAAGACCACGTGGGTCACGCGCTACGAGCTGGCCAACGAGACCGGCGAGCTGGAGCCGCGTCGTCCGGGCGTCGAGGTCAACAACAGCGCGATTCCCGAATGGAGCGGCACCCTGACCACCGACTGGACCCGCGGCCCCTGGTCGCTGGCGTGGACGATGCGCTACATCGACCGGCTGGTCGAATCCTGCGGCGGCGCCAATGGCTTTGCGATCTGCGACGACAGCGCGCTTGATATCAACGGGCTCGGCTCGACCACGTACCACGACCTGCAGCTGGCCTGGCACAACACCGCCTGGCTCAAGGGCACGCGTCTGGCGCTGGGCGTCAACAACCTCACCGGCAAGGAGCCGCCGGTGTGCCTGAGCTGCAGCCTCAACGGCTATGACGCCTCGACCTACGACCTGCCCGGCCGCTTCGTGTACGCACGCGTGGGCATCGATTTCTGAGTCGGCAGGCGCGCCTGCCCCGGCGCGCGAAGCGTGAGCTGTGAGCCGCGAAAGGAAGCCCCTCTCCCTCCGGGAGAGGGGTTGGGGTGAGGGCGGCAGGTCGGCATCCGCGAGTCGGCCGCATGGGCACGACGAGGACGCTGCGCTCCGCCGTCTACAGACTGTTCGAACCCTCAGCGCCGCAACGCGGCGTCTGGCACATGCAGTTCGGTGGACAGGGCCAGATGGTCCGAGAACGCGGCCGGCAGCGCCTTCATGCCGGCGGCCTTGAGGTTGCTGGTGACCAGGATGTGGTCGATCGCCTTCTGCGGACGCCAGCTCGGGAACGTGTGCACCGCGCACGACGGCGGCTGGAGCGAGGTGCCGCGATAGAGCGCGGACATCTCCGGACGGTCGGAGGTGCAGTTGAAATCGCCCATCAGCACCGCGTTCGGATGGTCGGCCAGCAGCTCGGCAATGAACGACAGCTGCGAATGCCGCGATTGCGCGCCCAGGGAAAGATGCGCCACCGCGACCACCAGGCCCTCGTTGCCTTCGCCGAAGCGGCTCAGCAGCACGCCGCGGCCGCCGATGCGGCCGGGCAGGGCATGGTTGGTGACCTCGATGGGCTCGAGCCGGCTCAGCAGCCCGTTGGCGCTCGATGCCACCGCGCCGACGCGCCGGTTGGGCTGGTGGGTCCAGTACTCGAATCCACCACGTTCGGCGAGGTAATGGGTCTGGTTGGTGAAGCCCGACCGCCAGCTGCCCGGATCAGCCTCCTGCAGGCCCACGATGTCGTGGGTGCCCGCCAGCGTGGCGATCGCGTCGAGCGCGTTGCGCTTGCCGGCCGGGAGCACGTGCGACCAGCTGCGCGTCGCGTAGTCGCTGTAGCGACGCGTGCTGGAGCCGGCCTGGATGTTCGCGCTCAGCAGCTTGAGCCGGCGCGAAAACTCATCGGAGGGGGCGTCGGGAACGTTCACGACAAGCGCTTACTGCGCCGCGCGCTCCATCGCGACCAGATGATCGGTGATGCGCAGGATGTCCTCGAGCGAGGTACCGCCGATCACCCGGTACTTTCCGTTGACGATCATCGACGGTGTGCCCTCGACGCCGCTGCGCGTGGCGAACTGGCGCGCGCGGCCGAGGTTGGCGTTGACCGCGAAGCTCTGCATCGTGCTGGCGAAGCGGGCCTGGTCGATCCCGAGGGTGCCGTAGAACGCGGCGATCGCGGCCGGATCGGCATTGGGCCGCAGCTTCCCGTCGATGTGGATCGCGTTGAAGGTCGGCGTGTGGGTCTGGTCCAGGGTGCCCATCGTCTCGGATGCGTAGAACGCGCGCGGGAAGTGGTCCTGATCGTTGAACACAGCCGGCACCGCGACGAAGTTCACGTCCGCCGGCAGGCGCGCCTTCCAGGCGTTGACCAGCGGATCGAACGCGGCGCAATGGCCGCACCAGTAGGCGAACACCTCGGCCACTTCGATGCCGGGGGCGCTGGCGAAGGGCTGGCCGCCCGCAATCTCCACGTAGTCCTTGCCGGCAACCGGGGCCGGGCCCTGCGGCGCGGTCACCGGGTTGTTGTTGGGCGCGGCCTCCTGGGCCTCGGCGCGGTCGTCGGCGCGGACCGGTGCACTGGCGACCGGCGGGGACATGGTGTCGGCGGGCGCGGTTTCCGCGCTCGGCGCCGTCGGCGTGGGCGATGCGGCCGGGTCGGGCTGCTGGCCGCAGGCGGCGAGAAGGATGGGGGCAAGCATCACGAGCAGGGTGTGGCGGATCTTCATGGAGACTCTCTTGAAGGAAATCGTTCGACGGGTGGCGTCAGCGCGCGGCGCGTTCGCGTGCGATCAGCTGGTCGGTCACCGTGAGGAGCTCCTCCAGCGACCGTCCCATCACCCGGTAGCGGCCATTGATGATGAGTGTGGGCGTGCCCTCTACGCCACTGCGTGTGGCAAAGGCACGCGCGGCGTTCAGTTTTTCGTCGGTCGCGGGGCTGGCCATCGCGGCGGCGAAGCGCGCCTGAGAGCGCGCACCCTGGCCGACGTAGAACGCGGCGATCGCCTCGGGACTGGCGCCGCTGCGCGGGAGGGCGCCGGTGTCGTGGACCGCCGAGAACAGGGCGTGGTGGCTGCGCGCGTCCAGGCCCTGGTCCTGCGCGACGAAGAAACCGCGCGCGAAGTTGTCGCCGGCCGAGAACGCGGCGGGCACGTAGGTCAGGCGCACGTCGGCCGGGGCTTTCGCGCGCCAGGCATCCAGGAGCTTCTGGAAACGGAAGCAGTGCACGCAGCCATAGGAGAACACCTCGACGACCTCGATCCTGCCGTCCAGGGGCTGCCAGGGCTGGCCGTCGGCGATCAACGCGTAGTCGCGTCCTTCGAGCGGTGCATGGGGCTGGGCGGTGGCCGGCAGCCATGCGCCGAGGAGCAGCGCAAGCAGCACCAGCGGACGCCAATTGAAGGTGGGGAATGCACTCATCGTGGATGTTCCAACAGGCGGAGGATGGCTGGCCCGGCGCACATGCGGTGCGGGATCGCGGCGGTGCGGCGCGGCTCTGACGAGGGCACGCCTGCCAGGCCGATCGGCCGCTGCCCCATCACTGGGCCTGCGGCGCCGGCTCCGCGTCCTGCGCCTGCTGCGCGGACGGGTCGGTTGCCGGCACCGGCTGGTTCTCGGGCATCGTCGCAGGCGCCGGCGTGGCCGCGGCCTGGGCCTCGATCGCCGCCAGCATGGCCGGGTCCGGGCGATGGTGCAGGCCCTGCATGTAGCTGGCCAGGGCCTCGATTTCCTCGTCGCTCAGCTGCCTGGCCACCGAGGCCATGACATCGAACAGATGGCGGTTGTCCTCGAGGGTCTGGCCTTCGCGATAGGTGTAGAGCCGGGCCGCGCTGTACCAGGCCTGCTGACCACCGACATGCGGGTAGGCCGGGCCGGGATTGCCACTGCCGGCTGGGCCGTGACAGGCCATGCACGCCGGGATGCCGCGTTCGGTATTGCCGCTGCGGAACAGCGTCTGTCCGATCTCGTAGAACTTCATGCCCGCGTAGGGGCCACTCTCGACCACGGCATCGTCGGCGATGCCGGCGCCGCTGGACTGCTGGGCGTAATGCGCGCCCAGGTCGCGCATGTCCTGCGCACTGAGCGGCATCGCATACGGCTGCATGATCGGGCTCTGCCGCTGGCCGCTCTTGAACAGCGCCAGCTGGTGGGCGACATAGCGCTCGTTCTGCCCGGCGATGCGCGGATACAGCGAGGGGTCGGCGTCGGCATTGCCGTCCAGTCCGTGGCAGGCCGCGCAGGTGCCGGCGAGCTGGGCGCCGCGCTGGGCATCGCCATAGGTCGCCTCGGCCAGCTCGGCCACGGCATTGTCGTTGAGATCCCGGGTTTCGACCGGGGGCGCGTCGGGCAACGGTTGAACCGTGGACTGCGCGAACGCGACAGCGCCCACGGCCAGAACCACAAGACCGGCGATACCAAAAGCACGAGCGTGGCGCATTGCTGGGCTCCGAGAGCTTCGATGCCGCGTCCAGCCGATGCCGGGCGCAAGTCCCCGGATTATGTTGGCCTGCACCGGGCCGGTCAAACCGCGCGGCGGGCAGTCCGGCGCCGGTCGTGCCAAGCTATCGCCATGTCGAATCCATTTGCACGCGCCAAATATCTGTTGGCCGCCCACACCCCGCAGCAGCTTCCGCCCGACGGGGGCTTCGAGGTCGCGTTCGCCGGCCGCTCCAACGCCGGCAAGTCCAGCGCACTCAACGCCCTGTGCCAGCAGAACGCGCTCGCGCGGGTGTCCAAGACCCCCGGTCGCACCCAACAGCTGGTGTTCTTCGATCTTCCGTCGCATGCGAACCGCTATCTGGTCGACCTGCCCGGTTACGGCTATGCCAAGGTGCCCCGTGACCTGCAGGCGCACTGGCAGGCGTTCCTGGCCCGCTACTTCCGCGAGCGCGAGGCGCTCAAGGGCCTCGTTGTGGTGATGGACATCCGTCATCCGCTCAAGGATTACGACCGCCAGATGATCGCCTTCGCGGTCGAAAACGGAATGCCCGCCCATGCGCTGCTGACCAAGGCCGACAAGCTCGGCCGTGGCGCGGCGGGCAACACGCTGCAGGCGGTGCGCAAGGAGCTGCAGGCCGAACACGGCGACAAGGTCAGCGTGCAGACCTTCTCGGGTGAATCCAAGATCGGCGTCGACGAGGCGCGCGGCGTGATCGCACGCTGGCTGGAAATCGGCGGCCCGCGCTCCTGAGGCGCCGGCCCGGCATCAGGTGCCGCCTCAGACCGCAACGTTGAACAGCCGCCCGATCACACTGGCGGCAGCCATCGCAAGTACGCCCCAGAACGCGACCCGCAGCGCGCCACGCAGGATCGGCGCGCCGCCGGCCCATGCGGCGAGGGCGCCGGAGATGAACAACGCGATCAATGTCGTGGAGATGATCGCCGGTTCCGCATAGGCGGGAGGCGCGATCAGGGCGGCGACCATCGGCAGCGCCGCACCGGCGCAGAACGCGGCCGCCGACGCCCCTGCGGCCTGCAGTGGACGCGCGGCCAGCGTGGGGGTGAAGCCGAGCTCATCGCGTGCGTGCGCGGCCAGCGCGTCGTGCGCGGTCAACTGTTCCGCGACCTGTCGCGCCAGCGCCGCATCGAGGCCGCGGGCCTGGTAGATGCCGGCCAGCTCCTCGAGCTCCTCTTCCGGGGCATCGCGCAGTTCGCTGCGCTCGATCTTCAGATCCGCCTGCTCGGTGTCGGCCTGCGAGCGCACCGACACGTATTCGCCTGCGGCCATCGACATGGCGCCGGCCACGATGCCGGCGACGCCGGTCAGCAGCACCGTCGTATACGGGCTGCCCGCGGCAGCCACGCCGACGACCAGGCCCGCGATGGACACGATGCCGTCGTTGGCGCCGAGCACCGCCGCGCGCAGCCAGCCCACCCGTTCGCCGCGGTGGCGCTCGGGAGACGGACGGTGCGGAATCTGGGTGGCGGCCATCGCCTCAGCACATATGTGGCGGCGTGACGCGGGCGTCACGACACGTCGGCAGGGCCGACATCCACCGGCCGGACGCTTATAGTGCCGGCGTGCGGGCTTGGCCCGATTGCGAGTCCGTCACCTTGTCCAGCCCCAGCCATACCGCCGACACCCCGATCACCGACCGCGCGACGCTCGTCGAGGTGCTTGCCTCAGGCGAGAAGCCGCGCGCCGACTGGCGCATCGGCACTGAGCACGAGAAGTTCGGCTTCCGCTTCGACGACCTGCGCGCGCCCACTTTCGATGGCGAGCGTGGCATCGAGGCGTTGTTGCGTGGGCTCACCCGCTTCGGCTGGGAACCCGTGAACGAGAACGGCCGCACGATCGCCCTGCTCAAGGACGCGGCCTCGGTGACCCTGGAGCCGGCCGGCCAGCTGGAACTCTCCGGCGCGCCGCTGAAGACGATCCACGAGACCTGCGGCGAGGTCGGCGCGCACCTGTTCGAGGTCAAGAGCGTCGCCGACGAACTGCGCCTGGGATTCCTCGGCATGGGCTTCCAGCCCAAGTGGCGCCGCGACGAGATGCCGTGGATGCCGAAGGGCCGCTACAAAATCATGCGTGACTACATGCCGAAGGTCGGCGACCTCGGCCTGGACATGATGACCCGCACCTGCACGGTCCAGGTCAACCTCGACTACGCGTCCGAAGCGGACATGGTCAGGAAGTTCCGGGTGTCGCTGGCGCTGCAGCCGGTGGCCACCGCGCTGTTCGCCGATTCGCCGTTCACCGAAGGCCGGCCGAACGGATACCTGAGCTACCGCTCGCAGATCTGGACCGACACCGATCCCGACCGCACCGGCATGCTGGATTTCGTGTTCGAGGACGGTTTCGGCTACGAGCGCTATGTCGACTACCTGCTCGATGTGCCCATGTACTTCTCGTATCGCGACGGCGTCTACCACGACGCCGCCGGCCAGAGCTTCCGCGATTTCCTGCGCGGCGAACTGCCGGCGCTGCCGGGCCAGCTGCCGACGCTGCGCGACTGGTCGGACCACATGACCACCGCGTTCCCCGAGGTGCGACTGAAGAAGTACCTGGAGATGCGCGGCGCCGACGGCGGCCCGTGGAACCGGTTGTGCGCGTTGCCTGCGTTCTGGGTGGGCCTGCTCTACGACGACACGGCGCTCGATGCGGCCTGGGATCTGGTGCGCGACTTCACGATGGCCGAGCGCAACGCCCTGCGCGACGACGTGCCCAGGCTCGCGCTGAAGACGCCGTTCCGCGGCGGCACGCTGCGCGACCTCGCGATCGAGGCGCTGAAGATCTCCGCCGGTGGCCTGCAGCGCCGCGCCCAGCTCAATTCGAGCGGCCAGGACGAGCGCGTGTTCCTCGACACCCTGATCGAGATCGCCGAGTCGGGGCAGACGCCGGCCGAGCGCAAGCTCGAACTGTTCCACGGTCCCTGGCAAGGCGACATCGACCACGTGTTCCGCGAGTTCGCCTACTGATCCGCTTGCGCGACAGTCACGTGGGGCTTGTATAACGTGACCGGATGAGTGCCCAAGACGATCTGCCGCCGCTGCGCGATATCGGATTCGCCCAGACCGACCGCCTGCTTCGCGACGATGTGCGCCGGCTCGGTGCGATGGTCGGGAACATGCTCTCGGAACAGGTCTCGCCAGCCCTGCTCGAGCAGGTGGAAGGTGTGCGCCGGGCGGCGATCGCGCGGCGCGAGATGGGCGCGCCGGTGGACGCGCTCGCAGAGAGCCTGGCCGGGGTTTCGCTCGACGATGCAGACGCGCTGGTGCGGGCATTCGCCGCCTATTTCGGCGCGATCAACCTGGCCGAACGTGTCCATCGCATCCGCCGCCGCCGCGACTACCAGCGCGCCGGCGATGGCCCGCAGCCTGGCGGGCTGGAAGCGGCATTGCGTTCGCTGCGGGACGCCGGCGTCGATCTGCCACAGCTCGAGGCCGTGCTGGCACGCCTGAGCATCGAGCCGGTGTTCACCGCCCACCCGACCGAGGCCGTTCGCCGCGTGCTGCTGGAGAAGGAGCGGACGATTGTCGAGCGCCTGATTGCCGACATCGATCGCGAGCGCACGCCGATCGAGCGTCGCGCCGACGACGAGCGCATCGTGCTGGCGCTGACCTCGGCCTGGCAGACCTCGGAATCGCCCGCGCGCAAGCCGACCGTCGCCGACGAGGTCGAGCATGTCGGCTACTACCTGTCCAACGTGCTCTATCGCGTGCTGCCGGTGTTCTACGAGGCGCTCGGCGATGCCATCGAGTCCGTGTACGGCACGCGTCCCGCATTGCCGCAGGTGTTGCGCTTCGGCACCTGGGTCGGCGGCGATATGGACGGCAACCCCAACGTCAACGCCGACACCATGCGCGCGGCGCTCGGCGCGCAGCGCAGCCAGGCACTGGCGCAGTACCGCCGCGACCTGCGCGCGCTGGGTAACGTGCTGACCCAGACCTCCGATCGGGTGTCGGTCGACGAAGCGGTCATCGCGCGCGTCGACGACTACCGGCGCCGGCTGCCGGATGCGGAGTCCGTGCTCAATCCGCGCCATGCCGACATGCCCTACCGGCGCCTGCTCGACCTGATGCAGCTGCGTTTGCGCCTGACCGATGCCGACCACCGCGCCGGCTACCCGGACGCCACCGCATTCCTCGACGACCTGGCACTGATGGAGGCGAGCCTGCGCGAGCACCGCGGCGCGCACGCCGGCCTGTTCGCGCTCGAGCGTCTGCTGTGGCGCGCGCGGACCTTCGGCTTCCATCTCGCTGCGCTCGACCTGCGCCAGGATTCGGCGGTGCACGACGAGGTGCTCGGCCACATCGACGGCAGCGACTGGAGCGCGCTCGATGTCGAAACGCGCGTGTCGCGACTGCACGCGATGCTCGACGCGCCGCCGGGGGCCGGGGGCGCGATGTCGAACGAGAGCGTTGCCTCGACGCTCGGCGTGTTCGATGCGGTCACCGATCTGCGCCGCAGCCATGGCGCTGCGGCGACCGGCCTGTACATCATCTCGATGGCGCGCAGCGCGGCCGATGCGCTGGCGGTGCTGGCGCTCGCGCGCATTGCCGGTTGCGTCGAGGCCGGCCAGGTGCCGCTGGACGTGTCGCCACTGTTCGAGACCGTCGACGATCTGCAGGCCGCGCCCGCGGTGATGCGCGCGTTGTTCGACGACCCGCGCTACCGCGCGCACCTGGCCGCGCGGGGCGACCGGCAGGTGGTGATGCTCGGCTATTCCGACAGCGCGAAGGATGGCGGCCTGCTGGCCTCGCGCTGGGCGCTGCAGCGCACCCAGGTCGAGCTGACCGCGCTCGCCCGCGAGGCCGGCCTGCGCATCGTGTTCTTCCACGGCCGTGGCGGCTCGGTGAGCCGCGGTGGCGGCAAGACCGGCCGCGCGATCGATGCGGCGCCGCGTGGTTCGGTGGACGGCAGCCTGCGGGTGACCGAACAGGGCGAGGTGATCCACCGCAAGTACGGCATCCGTGCGCTCGCGCTGCGCAACCTCGAACAGTCGACCGCCGCGGTGCTGCAGGCGACCCTGCGCCCGCGCGCGCCCGACCCGCGCGAAGACAGCTGGCGCGCGATCGCCGCCGAGCTGGCCGAGGTGTCGCGCGCGCACTACCGCGCGCTGGTGCACGAGCGCAGCGATTTTCCCGACTACTTCCGCACCGCGACGCCGATCGACGTGATCGAACGGCTGCAGATCGGCTCGCGTCCATCGCGCAGGCGCGAAGGCGGCATCGGCAACCTGCGGGCGATCCCCTGGGTGTTCGCCTGGTCGCAGAATCGTTCCGGACTCACCGGCTGGTACGGGCTGGGCACCGCGCTCCAGCACGGCATCGTCGTGCATGGCCAGCAGGCGATGACCGAGATGACTTGCGACTGGCCGTTCTTCCGCGCAGCGCTCGACGATGTGGAGATGCTGCTGGCCAAGAGCGACATCGCGATCTTCGAACGCTATTCGCAGCTGGCCGGCGACGCGCACGAGGCGTTCTTCCCGGGCATCCTCGACGAATTCCTGCGCACGCGCGATGCCATCCTGCTGCTCAAGTCGCAGGATGTGCTGCTTGCCGACGACTATCGACTGCAGCTGTCGATCCGTCTGCGCAATCCCTATGTCGATCCGATCAGCCTGCTGCAGGTGGAACTGCTGCGGCGCTGGCGCGAGACCGGTCGCGAGGACGAGGCGTTGCTGCGGGCCCTGGTCTCGACCGTCAACGGAATTGCGGCCGGGATCCAGAACACCGGTTGAGAGCGGCGCTGCGAAACGCTCAGCGGTCGCCGCGATTGCCGCCTGCGGCGCGTCGGGCGCACACTCGGCCGCTCCCCGAACGCGAGCACCGCCCGTGGCCAACGAAGCGCTTGTCCTCTATACCAACCCGATGTCGCGCGGCCGCATCGCGCGCTGGATGCTCGAGGAAGTCGGCCAGCCCTATCGTGTCGAGCTGACCGGTTACGACGGTGCCATGCGCGCCCCGGAGTTCCTCGCGCTCAACCCGATGGGGAAGGTGCCGGTGCTGGTGCATGAAGGGGTCGTGGTCACCGAGACCGCGGCCATCTGCGCCTATCTCGCCGAGACCTTTCCGCAGGCCGGCCTGCTGCCCGCGCCGACCCCGGCCGCGCGCGCTGCCTACTACCGCTGGATGTTCTTCGCCGCCGGCCCGCTCGAGGCCGCGGTCTCGGCGAAAGCGCTCGACCTGCTGGCGCCGCCGGAGCGTGCGGGCACGGTCGGCTATGGCAGCTTCGAGCGTACCGTCGATACGCTCGAGCACGCGGCCGCATCCGCAGCGCCCTGGCTCACCGGCGAGCGCTTCACCGCGGTGGACGTCTATGCCGGCGCGCAGGTCATCTGGGGGCAGCTGTTCAAGTCGCTGCCGCCGCGGCCCGCGTTCGTCGAATACGCCGCCCGGCTGCAGGCGCGTCCTGCCTGGCAGCGCGCGACCGCGCTCGACGATGCGGCGATGCCCACGCCCGCGGATTGATTGCAGCTCAGCGTCGCAGCATCGCTTGTTCGACACTGACGCCGACGTCGCCGCCCACAAGCACGACGATAGCTGGCGCGAGCGTGGCGGGCTCGAGGTCGGGTGGCGCCAGCGGGCTTCTGCCGCCTCGGTGGGCCACCCGGGCCATCGGCGAGCGGGGGCGCCTGCCGTTGCCGCAGGCGTCGAACAGCAGCATGGCGGCGCGGTATCGGCGTGCAGTGCTTGGCCCCCGAGTTCGCGCTCTGCTTTCACGGCGCGCCTGAGAGCATGCGGGTCTTCCCGGTACCGGAGACTCCCATGGCACGCGACCTCCAGCGCACGATCGACCTGTCCGACACCTCGCCCGCGCACACCGCAAGCCTGCGCATCCGAGTCGGCAATGCCTCGGTCGACGGCGCGGTCTCGATCTCCACCCGCGGCCTGCTGGCCGTCGGCGGCCTGGTCTCGGGCATCCTGCTGTCGAGCGCGGTGATCGTGCTGGTGGCGTCGCGCAAGGTGCCCAGGCACCGCTGGCTGCCCTGGGACCGCTGAGCGTTCCCGTCTGCTCCTGGCATTGCCGGCCACGCGGAAGCGACCGCCGAGGAACACGTCACCCGATCGGAGCCCGACCGCATGGCCCCCCGAAAGCGCCACCTGAAACTCGCCACCTTCAACGTCAACGGCATCGCCTCGCGGTTGCCGCACCTGCTCGAATGGCTGGCGCACGAGGCGCCGGACATCGTCGCGTTGCAGGAGCTCAAGGCAACCGACGCCGCGTTCCCGGCTGCGGCCATCGAGGCGGCGGGCTATGGCGCGATCTGGCACGGCCAGTCGTCATGGAATGGCGTGGCGATCCTGGCCCGCGACGCGATACCGGTCGAGAACCGGCGCGGTCTGCCGGGCGACCCCACGGACACGCAGAGCCGCTACCTCGAGGCGGCGGCGCACGGCATTGTCGTCGGCGCGCTGTATCTGCCCAACGGCAATCCGCAGCCCGGTCCGAAGTTCGACTACAAGTTGCGCTGGATGGCGCGGCTGGCGAAACACGCGCGCACGCTGGTGGACCTGCCGCATCCGGTGGTGCTGCTCGGCGATTTCAACGTCATCCCGGACGACATCGACGTCTACGACCCCAAGGCATGGCGCAAGGACGCGCTGATCCAGCCGGAGGTGCGCGAGGCCTATGCGGCGCTGCTCGCGCAGGGGTGGACCGACGCGCTGCGCGAGGTGTTCGGTGACGAGGTGGTCTACACATTCTGGGACTACTTCCGCCAGCATGCCGAGCGCGACCGCGGCCTGCGCATCGACCACATACTGCTCAATCCGGTGCTGGCCGGCGGGCTCGAGGAAGTGGGCGTCGATCGCTGGGCGCGGCTCCAGGAGAAGGCCAGCGACCATGCGCCTACCTGGGCGCGAGTGGCGGTGCCGGTGGCCGGCAAGTCGCGCTGAGCGGTCCGTATGCCGGCTGCGCATCGACACCTGCATGACATCGGCAGGTCCACGATGGTCGCCATGCAGACCAGAACCGAAATCGACGCGATGCTCGCCCGGCTCGAAGCGCGGCTCCGGGAACTGATGGCGCAGACGCCGCACGACGGCGTACTCGACGCATTCTCCGACGAAGCCGCGCCGCTGATCGAGCAGGTGCCCGAAGAGCACGATGCCTATGTGCAGGAGCGTGTGCACCGGATGCTGGTCGGCGCCGGCCTGATCCCCGACGAGTCTCCGACCGGCTGACCCGTCAGGCGCGCTGGCGTATACTCCCCGGGAGTATTCAGGCCGGACGTCATGCCGCATTCCCCCGACGAGAAGAAGCGTGTCCTGGCCCGCGTGCGGCGCATGCGCGGGCAGCTCGATGCGCTCGAGCGCGCGCTCGTGGACGGCGCCGACTGCGGCCCCGTGCTGCAGCAGCTCGCGGCGTTGCGCGGGGCGGTCAATGGCGTGATGTCGGGCGTGCTCGAAAGCCACCTGCGCGGGGAGCTCGGCCAGCCGGCCGAATCGCCCGAGCAGCGCCGCGCCAGCGTCGACGATGCCGTCGCGCTGGTGCGGACCTATCTCAAGTAATCACCGTTTCCGGGAGTTCCCTCATGAAGTCACGCGCCGCAGTCGCGTTCGCCGCAGGCGAACCGCTGAAGATCGTCGAGATCGACGTCGCCCCGCCCAAGGCGGGCGAAGTGCTGGTCCGCATCACCCACACCGGCGTCTGCCACACCGACGCGTTCACGTTGTGGGGTGATGATCCCGAGGGCCTGTTTCCGGTCGTGCTCGGCCACGAGGGCGCGGGCATCGTGGTGGAGGTCGGCGAGGGCGTGACGTCGGTCAAGCCCGGCGACCATGTGATTCCGCTCTACACTGCCGAGTGCGGCGAGTGCCTGTTCTGCAAGAGCGGCAAGACCAACCTCTGCGTGGCAGTACGCGCGACCCAGGGCAAGGGCGTGATGCCCGACGGCACCACCCGCTTCTCCTACAACGGCGAGCCGATCTACCACTACATGGGCTGCTCGACCTTCAGCGAGTACACCGTGGTGGCCGAGGTGTCGCTGGCCAAGATCAACCCGGAAGCGAATCCCGAGCAGGTCTGCCTGCTCGGCTGTGGCGTGACCACCGGCATCGGCGCCGTGCACAACACCGCCAAGGTCCAGCCGGGCGACAGCGTCGCCGTGTTCGGCCTCGGCGGCATCGGCCTGGCGGTGATCCAGGGGGCGCGCCAGGCCAAGGCCGGCCGCATCATCGCGATCGACACCAATCCGTCGAAGTTCGAACTCGCCAAAGAATTCGGCGCCACCGACTGCATCAATCCGAAGGACCACGACAAGCCGATCCAGCAGGTGATCGTCGAGATGACCACCTGGGGCGTCGATCATTCGTTCGAGTGCATCGGCAACGTCAACGTGATGCGCGCCGCGCTCGAGTGCGCGCACCGCGGCTGGGGCCAGAGCGTGATCATCGGCGTCGCCGGCGCCGGCCAGGAAATCAGCACGCGTCCGTTCCAGCTGGTTACGGGGCGCAAGTGGATGGGCACCGCCTTCGGCGGCGTCAAGGGCCGCAGCCAGCTGCCGGGCATGGTCGAGGACGCGATGAAGGGCGACATCGAACTTGCGCCGTTCGTGACCCACACGATGGATCTGGACGCGATCAACGACGCCTTCGAGCTCATGCACGCAGGCAAGTCGATCCGCTCCGTGGTGCACTACTGATGGCCGGGCCCGTGGAGAAGTCCGCCCTGGCGGCGATGCTCGACAGTGTCGAGGTCGGACAGGAAGCGCGCGACGCGATCGAACGCCTGGACGAGCGGGACCTGCAGTTGATCGACGGGGCGATCCTCACCGCCCTCGACCGCGAATGGAAGCAGGCGGGCCTGATCACGGCGGGGGTCATGATCGCCGCGCCCGACGAATACGAGGAACTTCCCGAAGCGTTCTACGCACTGCGTATCCGCGCGCTTGCCCAGGCAGCGCGCATCGAAACCCGCGGCGATCCGGCGGTGCTCAAGACCCTCCAGGTCCGCCTTGCCGCACAGGGCGAGCGCTGACATGGCGATCGAACGCATCGAACACCGCGCCTGTTTCGGTGGCTGGCAGGATGTCTACGAACACGCCTCCGACACGCTCGACTGCACGATGCGTTTCGCGGTGTACCTGCCGCCGCAGGCGGAGCGGGCGCGACTTCCGGTGCTGTACTGGCTGTCGGGCCTGACCTGCAACGAGCAGAACTTCATCACCAAGGCCGGCGCGCAGCGCTATGCCGCCGAGCACGGCGTGATCCTGGTCGCGCCCGATACCAGTCCGCGCGGCGACGACGTACCCGATGCCGACGGTTACGACCTCGGCAAGGGTGCCGGCTTCTATGTCGATGCCACGCAGCAGCCCTGGGCGACGCATTACCGCATGTACGACTACGTGGTGCGCGAGCTGCCGGCGCTGATCGAGGCCAACTTCCCGGTGACGGATGCGCGCGGCATCAGCGGGCATTCGATGGGCGGGCACGGGGCGCTGGTGATCGCCCTGCGCAATCCGGGTCGGTATCGCAGCGTGTCGGCGTTCTCGCCGATCGTCGCGCCCAGCCAGGTGCCGTGGGGCGAAAAGGCGCTGGGTGCCTACCTCGGCGACGACCGCAGCGCATGGGCCCAGTACGACGCCACCGCGCTGATCGCCGATGCACCCGAGCGGCTCGCGCTGCTGATCGAGCAGGGCGAGGCCGACGAGTTCCTCGAAGGCCAGCTCAAGCCGCAAGTGCTGCGCGCCGCCTGCGAAGCGGCCGGCCATCCGCTCGAGCTGCGCATGCGACCCGGCTACGATCACAGCTACTACTTCATCGCCAGCTTCATCGGCGAGCACATCGCGCATCACGCCCGGGCGCTGCGCGACGGGGGCTGACTCCTCTCCCGCATCAACGCGCGAGCACGGGGCTCAGGTGCGCGCGAGGAAGTCGGTGCAGGCGAAGCGCCCCTCGCGCAGGACGGTGGGGCCGCGCGCCAGCATCAATGGCGCGGCGAACATCGGCCCGTCGAGGACGCAGGTGTGGAACTCGCCGCGTTCGCCGCAGGCATCGACCTGCACCGGCAGCGCGGCCAGCAGGTCGGCATCGAAGTCGCTTCCGGCGAAGCTGGCGTCGAGCTGCGTGGTGTCGACGCAGCACAGCGCCGCACGCAGCCCGCCGGCCTGCATCTCGCGCGCCAGCGCGGCGGTGTCCCGCCCGAACAGGGGGAACGCCGCCTCCCATCCCAGGCGCGCGCACTGCTGCATGCGCCAGTGGCGGATGTCGTCCAGAAACAGGTCGCCGAACGCGAGCGTGCGCAGCGATGGCCAACGACTACGTGCGACCTGCAGCGCCTCGGCCAAGCGCGCGCCGTAGACGGCGTTGTCGGGCTGCCGCGGCACGCGCATCTCGATCAGCGGCAGGCCAGCGGACGCGGCCTGCGCATGGACGACCTCGACGCGGATGTCCTGCATCGACACACGATCGGCGCCTTCGACGATCGTCGTCAGCAGCCCGACCACATCGACATCGCCGCGCTGGCGCAACACGTGCAGGGCCCAGGCTGCGTCCTTGCCGCCGCTCCACGACAGCAGCACCTGGCTCGGCGGAGGCGCGGTCACTCAGCCGGCGCGGACGTCGCGCAGTTCCCAGGCGCTGCCGGCAAGCAGGCGCAGGCGATGCTTGAGCACGGTGCTGGAGATGGACGTGTTCACGACCAGATCGACGCCGAGATCCCGATCCTCGCCGGTGACCCGGGCGGACGGGTCGGTGACCCCGAGGGCCTCGTCGACGTCGTCGGGGTCGGGCTGCTCCGAGCGCCAGCGCGTGAACAGCGCATTGCCGCGCAGCGCGTCTTCCACTTCGGCGGCGATGCCGGCGGCACCCTGCGCGCGGATCGCATGGACGCCGGAGGCGCGCGCCTGTTCGGGTTCGGGCAGTCGGATCAGATAGCGTGTACTCATGCGGCGTCCATCGCGTTGCGAAGGCGCAAGCCTAGCAACCGGACGCGTTAGAAATCCGTCATTCCGCGCTGCGAATCCGCGCGATCACGCTGCGCGACTGGGCATCGGTGATCAGCGTGGCCACCGCGCCCGGCGTTCACGGCAGCGGCGCGTTCGACATGGGGCACTTTCCAGGCGGCGAACGGCGCGGCGGCACCGGGCAGGGTCGATCGGCGCGCGCCTGTGCGTCCGCGCGCCGCTGCGGCGCTCAGGCCGTGCGCGCGCGCCGCGCGCTGGCGGCCATGCGCTGGGCACCGAGGAAGGCGCGCATCGAGGCCGGTTTGACCGGCTTGGTGAGCACCGTGTAGCCACGGATGCGCGCGGTCTGCTTGAGCGTGTCGCTGCCGTCGGCGGTCAGCAGGGCGCCGGGCACGTCGGGTGCGATGCCGCGCAGCGTATCGAGGGTATCCAGGCCGTCGAGACGGTCGTGCAGGTGGTAGTCGACCAGCAGCACGTCAGGCCCCTGTTCCATGCACGCGATCGCTTCGTCGATGGTCTTGGCGCACAGCGGCTCGACGCCCCAGCGCCGCAGCAGGGCGCGCATGCCGGCAAGGATGTCGTCGTCGTTGTCGACGCACAGCACGCGCAGGCCGTGCAGCGATTCGTCCTGCAGCGGCGTCGGCGGCACGATGGGCGGCAACACCGCGAGGGTGCTGCGCGGCACGGTGATGGAGAACATGCTGCCGTGGCCGACGGTCGAACGTGCATCGAGCGTGTGGCCGAGCAGGCGCGAGATGCGCTGGCAGATCGACAGGCCCAGGCCCAAGCCGCGCCCGTCCCAGTCGAAGTTCTGTTCGTAGCGGTGGAATTCGTCGTAGATCTGGCTCATGTGGTGTTCGGGAATGCCGGGACCCGAATCCCAGACCTGCAGCGCTACCTGGTCGCCCCGGCGGCGCGCCGCCAGCACGATGCGACCGCTGCGGGTGTAGCGCAGCGCATTGGCAAGAAAGTTCTGCAGCACCCTGCGCAATAGCCGAGCGTCACTGCGCACCGGCATGGGCGGTGCATGCAGGCGGATATCGAGCGCGCGCGCCTTCGCCATCGGCGCGTATTGCCCGGCAAGCTGGCGCAGCAGTTCGGACACGTCGAAGTCGACGATCTCGGGCCTCAGCGCGCCCGCGTCGAGGCGCGAGACATCGAGCAAACCGTCGAGCAGTTCCTCGGCGGCGCGCAGCGAGGTGTCGACGCGTTCGGCGAGATGCTTCTGTTCCGCGCCATCCTGGGTTTCGCGCAGCGCGGAGGTGAACAAGCGCGCGGCATTGAGCGGCTGCAGCACGTCATGGCTCACCGCGGTGAGGAAGCGCGAGCGCGACTCCTGCGCAGCCTCGGCTTCGCGGGTGCGCTCGGCGACGCGATGCTCCAGGGTCTCGTTGATGTCGCGCAGCTCGCGCTCGACGCGCTTGTAGTCGGTCACATCGCTGTAGCTGGTCGCATAGCCGCCGCCGGGGAGCGGCTGGCCGCGCAGCTCGATGACCTTGCCGTTGCCGAGCACGCGCTCGGACACGTGTGGCGAGCCGGCGCGCATGTAGGCAATGCGCTTGTCGATCTCGGTGTCGATGTCGATGGCGTCGCGTGGGCCAAGCTCCCCGCGCTCGGCGTTGTAGCGGATCAGGTCGGCGACCGGCCGGCCCACGTAGAGCATGTTGTCGGGATAGCCGAACAGACGCTGGTAGCTGCGGTTCCACGCGACCAGCCGCATCGTGGGGTCGACCACGCTGACCGCATGGTCGATGTTCTCCAGCGTCGACGACAGCACCTCGCGATTGAAACGCAGTTCCTGACCGGCTTCGTCGAGCATCGCGACGACTTCGTCGACCTCCATGCCCGAGCCCTTCAGCGCGCTGGTCATCAGCAGGCGCGCCGACGAGGCGCCGACTGCGGCTGCGAGCTGGCGCTCGGTGAACTGCAGCCAGGTGCGGTCGGCCGGCGTGTTGTGCACAAGCGGCTTGCCTTGCGCCTGCGCCTGCGCGTGCTCGTCGAACGCCGCGCGCGCGGTGCGCTCGCCCACGATGCGTCCGGTCAGGGTCAGCAGGTCGCCGATGTCGACATTGCCGCTCCATTCCTCGGAGGCGAAGGTTCGTCGTTCGGCGTAGGGGTCCAGGAACGGCGCCGCGCGCAGGCGCTCGTCGAGCGTCGGGCGCCAGCGCGCGGACACGAGCAGCAGGGCGCCCACGTTGAGCAGCAGCGACCAGAACGTGCCGTGGGTCAGTGGATCCCAGCCGGCGAGCCCGAACAGCGCGTGCGGACGCAGCCAGTGGATGCCGAAGGGCCCGCTGGCGAGCCACTGCGGATCGAGCCAGCCCGACTGCGTGAGCGTGGGCAGCAGCAGCGTGTAGATCCACACGCCGAAGCCGATCAGCAGGCCCACCTCCACGCCACGCCGGCTCGCGCCGCGCCAGTACAGCCCACCGATCAGCGCCGGCGCGAACTGGGCCACCGCGACGAAGGCCATCAGGCCGAACGCGGCCAGCGTGGTCTCGTTGCCGCTGGCGCGGTAGTAGCCGTAGGCCAGCGCGGCGAGACCGATGATCGCGACACGGCGGATCCACAGCACCGTGCGCGCCACGTTGCCGCCGTGGCGCTCGGCATAGCCGCGGCGCAACAGCAGGGGCATCACCAGGTCGTTGCTGACCATCGTCGCGAGTGCCACCGACGAGACGATCACCATGCCGGTCGCCGCGGAGAAGCCACCGATGTAGGCGAACAGCGCCAGCGAATCGGCATTCATCGCCATCGGCAGCGCCAGCACGAAGCTGTCGGGCGCCACCGGCCCGTCGCGCCCGAACAGCGCGACGCCGGCGCTCGCGATCGGCAGCACCATCAGGCAGATGACCACGAGGTAGCCGCCGAACAGCCAGCGCGCACGGCGGATGTCGCGCACGTCTCCGCATTCCACGATCGCAACGTGGAACTGGCGCGGCAGACAGATCAGTGCGGCGAATGCCAGCAGGCACTGCGCGAGGAAGCTGGTCGGCGGCGCGTTGCCGACCAGTGCGCGGGTGGCCTCGAGCAGGTGCAGCTCGCGCGCGTCCAGCCACATGATCGCGAAGATGCCCACCGCGACCAGCGCCACGAGCTTGATCAGCGATTCCAGCGCGACCGCCAGCATCATGCCGGGCCGATGCTCGGTGGCATCCACTTGCCGCGTGCCGAACAGGATCGCGAACAGCGCCATCAGGGCGGCGACGTAGAACGCCGGATCGCCGAACGGGGTGACCGGGTCGTCCGGTCCGCCGAGCACGCCCAGGCTGATCGCCACCGCCTTGTACTGCAGGGCCAGGTACGGCACCGCCGCCATCAGCGCGATCAGCGCGACCAGCGCGGCCAGCCGCTGCGAGCGGCCATAGCGCGAGCCGATGAAGTCGGCGATCGACACCGTGTTCTGCGACTGCGCGATCAACGCCAGTCGTTCGAGGATCCGCCAGCCGAACACCAGCAAGAGCAGCGGGCCGATGTAGATCGGCAGATAGCCCAGGCCCTGCCGCGCCGCGGTCCCGACCGCGCCGTAGAACGTCCACGACGAGCAGTACACCGCCAGCGCGAGGCAGTAGACAGCCGTGCGCAACCAGGGGCGCTGCGGATACAGGGGACGGCGGTCGCCGTACCAGGCCGCCCCGAACAGCAGCGCCGCGTAGCCCAGTGACACCAGCAGCAGTACCCAGCCCGGCAGCATGCGGTTCCCCTCGATGCGGACGCGGGAGTGTAGCGGGTCGGGCCGACCTCACGATCCGGCCGAGGCCGGGGTGGCCCCCTAGCCCGATGCGGCCACGCTGCGGTCCTTGCCTGCGCGCTTGGCCTGGTACATGGCCTGGTCGGCGCGCTTGAGCAGCGACTCGAAGGACTCCGAAGGGCGCCGCAGGGCGATGCCGGCGCTGAAGGTCACCGGAATCCGGGCATTCTCCTGGACGAGCGGGCGCCGGGAGAGCACGGTGCGTAGCCCTGCCATCGCGGCGAGGGCGTGCGGCAGGGTCATGGCCGGCATCAGGATCACGAATTCCTCGCCGCCGAAGCGGCCGATGACATCGTGGTCACGCAGGGTGAGGCGCGCGATGTCGACGAAGTGGCGCAGCGCGGCGTCTCCGCCGAGATGGCCGTGGACTGCGTTGAGCCGGCGGAAATCGTCGAGGTCGACGAGCGCCATGCACAGCGGCCGGTCTTCCCGCGCGCGCGCTGTCTCGTGCGCGAAGGCTTCATCGAAGCCGCGGCGGTTGAGGCAACCGGTGAGTTCGTCCTCGCGGGCGAGTCCGGCGGCGTCGCTGAGCTTCTGCTCCATCTGCGCAAGGCGCCGCTCGCTCTCTTCAAGCTCGCGCCGGGCGGCCACCAGGTCGTCGCGCGCACGCACCGCGCGCGCCTGGATGTGCCCGGTGTCCTCGAGCACGGTGTCGAGCAGCCCGTTGAGTTCACCGATGCTGCGCGCCTCGCGGATCCGTACCGCGTGGCCGGTCAGGCGGTCCTGGTACTCGCCGGTCTGCGCGGCCATGCCGTCGAGACTCTCGACGAAGGTGCCCATCATCGCGCGCATCGCGGTCCGTGATTCGTCTATGCCGGTCTTGAGCAGCGTCTGGCGGTAGAGCATCTGTCGAAGCTCGGTGCGCGCGCCCTCGATCGCCGAGCGGCTCAGGGGGCCGGAGAGCAGGCTGCGGATCTGCCCGATCTGGCCATGCAGCCAGCTCTTCTCGTCGAGCAGCTCGCCGATGTTCTCCAGCAGCAGGTCGAACAGGCCGAGCAGCAGCGAAACGTGCTCCTCTGCGTCCTGGCCATGCACGCCGACGCGATGGCACAGGTCGGTGATGCGTCGGGACAGTGCGTCGAGGTCCTGGCCCGGTGTCCAGCCGCGCAGATCCGCAGCCAGGGCGATCGCTTCGTCGGCGAGCGCAGGCTCGCTGCGCAGCAGCCCGGCGAGTGCGCTGCCGACCGCATGCCGCAGCAGGTCACGCAGCCGCAGTGCCTGCGCATCGGTCGGCGGCGGCGCATCCAGTTCGACGGTGCGGATGTACTTGTCGATGAGCTGGCGCATCGCCCGCCCGTAGGCCGGCCAGTCCTCGCTGCGCCGGGCGGACTGCAGGTAGCCACCCAGGCTGCCGAGTTCGTCGTGCAGGCCGGCGACGCCGTCGGCGAAGGCCGAAAGCAGTTGCTGGGGATCGTCGGCACCGGCGAACAGGGCGACCAGCGCCCGGGAATCGATTGCCCCTCCGCTGCCGTCGGGCGCGTCGCGCATGCGCGAAGTGGCATTGGGAGCGGTCGGTGCGGGCATGGGGCTCACGGGAAAGGACGGCGCGCCGATGCGCTACGCGCACGCGGATGCGGACTCTGTCCTAGCGGCAGGCCCGGCCACGACTTGAGGAACTGCGCACGCGCCGTTGGGACCGCATTAACCGGACCGGCGGCGCTCGGCCCGGACCGGGCCTGGTCCCCGTGCATCATCCGGCCGGGTGCGCCAGGCTCCACGCAACGGCGCGCGGCAGGCGATCGTTCTCCGGTCGCCGGCCCCTGCACCCGCCGCTGGCGGCCCGCGCGTCGGATGGCCGGACGCGCGTGGCGCCGGCCCCGCAAGGCCTGAACGGCTCAGTACTTCGGCACGCTGCCGTCGACGCTGTCGCTCCAGGCGTCGATGCCGCCGACGACGTTGTAGACCTGGGTGAAGCCCTGGTTGCGGAAATGCTCGGCGGCCTGCTGGCTGCGGCCGCCGCGATGGCACAGGAACGCCAGCGGCGTGTCCTTGGGCAGCTGCTGCAGGCGGGTGATCGCGTCGCCGTCGAGGACCTCGAACGGCCGCGCGACGCTCGCCGTGGCGCGTTCTTCCGGCGGACGCACGTCCACCAGGGTCAGCGTGCCGGCCGCAAGGCGGTCGTTGGCCTCGGCCGGGCTGATCTCCTGCACGGGCCTGGGCGCGTTGGGGTTCTCGATCACCAGGCCGCGGCCGCGGATGTCGTCGGCAAAATCGATGGTCATGCCGTCGGCGCGGCGGGCACCGGCGAGGTCGAACTGCACATCGATACCGTCGGCCCGGGCAAGGATCGCCGAGGCGCTGCGCGGCGCCAGCTGCAGGCGCGTGCGGAAGCTGGCGTCGATGTCGACCTGCAGCACGTAGTCGCCGCCGGCGTCGCCGACCGCCTTGGCGATCATCTCGCGCGCGGCCGGGGTGATCGAGATCGACGGCGGCGTACGGTCGGGCGGGGCAACGCCGAACAGGCCGTGCAGCTCACCGCTGCCGACCATCTGCTCGATGATGTCGCTGCCACCGACGAGTTCGCCGTCGACATACAGCTGGGGGATCGTCGGCCAGTCACCGTAGGCCTTGATGCCCTCGCGGATCTCGCCGTCCTCGAGCACGTTGACGGTCGCGTAGTCGACGCCGACCGCTTCCAGCGCGGACACGGCCTTGGCGGAGAAGCCGCATTGCGGGGTCGTCGGCGAGCCCTTCATGAACAGCACGGCCCGGTTGCCCTGCAGCAGGGTTTCGATGCGGGCGCGGACGGCGGGGTCGAGGGACATGGCGTAAATCCGGTGTGCGGGGGACGGCCGACATGGTACCGCGGGGCCGCCGATACAAGCCCGCGACGGGCTTTGGGCGCCCGCAACGCGGCGTTGCGCGGCGGGGTCGATGGCATCATGCGCGCCATGTCCGTGCACCGCCCGCCCCGTCGCCCGCAGCTCTGGCTGCCGGTGCTGATCGCCTCGCAGCTGCTGATCGCCCTGGTCTGGTGGCGGCTGGGGTGGACGGTGGGCCTGCCGCTGCTGCTGGACAGTCACGCGATCTGCCTGTGGGGCGTCCTGGCACCGGCATCGCGCCTGTACGGGCCGGTGCTGACCCGGTTGCCGGGCAAGGATGTCTGGCTGACGATCGACGACGGCCCCTCCGACGACACCCGCGCGCTGCTCGACCTGCTCGATGCGCACGATGCGAAGGCCACGTTCTTCCTGGTGGGCGAGCGCGCCGCCGCCCGGCCGGATCTCGTGCGCGAGATCGCCGCGCGTGGCCACGGCATCGGCAACCACAGCCAGACCCATCCCCAGGCCCGGTTCTGGGCGCTGGGGCCGGCGCGGATGCGGCGCGAGGTGCTCGACTGCCAGAACACGCTGCGCACGATCACCGGCCGTGCGCCGGCGTGGTTCCGCTCCGTCGTGGGCCATACCAATCCCTTCGTGCACGCGCCGCTGCGCGAGGCGGGGCTTGCCCGCGTCGGCTGGAGCGCGCGCGGCTTCGATGCGGTGAAGGCGGACGTGGACGCGGTGGTCGCACGCATCGAGGCCGATCTGGCCCCCGGCGCGATCGTGCTGCTGCACGAGGGCGCGAAGCACGGCCGCAACGTCGCGATGGTCGAGCGGGTCCTCGCGCGCATGCAGGCGAAGGGCTTGCGCGCGACGCTGCCAGACGCCTCCGCCTGACCCAGGCCGCCACCGATCGGCCGCGCGGCGGGCGAGCGCCCTCCGGGAGCGGGCTGTTCTGAGCACAGCTGCAGTCCGCGCGTCACTTCAATCGTCAGCCGCCCTGCGGCCCTCGGCGCCCGGCATGGCGAATCTCCCCCCGGGAGAGGGGTTGGGGTGAGGGTGGCAGCAACCAGCGGGCGGACCGGAAGATGACGCGCTCGCCATTCCGCCGTGTGCGCCGATCAGCGCATCGACCGCTAAGCGTCCTGCAACCCTGCGAGTACCTCGCAGAGGTCGTCGGTTTCCAGCAGCAGTTCGGCAACTGCGTGCTGACCGGTCGCCGCCGCGGTCGCGGCCAGGGCGGCGCTGCACATCCGCCCGTTCCACGCCGGCGTGGCGACGAGGCCGGTGAGCAGCGGCAGCCGCGCGAGCGCGGTGACATAGCCGTCGATCAGATAGTCCGGAATCTCCGCATCCCGCGCGGCGCGGGCGAGTTCGATGCGGGCCGGCAGCGCGAAGTGGATGGCCGTGGCGCGCTCGGGCGCCTCGGCGAGGATCGCGACGATGTGCGGCACGGCGGCGAATGCGGCCGGGTACACCTCCCCGCCATCGCAGATGGCGGTCCACAGCGATTGCCAGGGTTCGCCCCGCACGTGGTCTTCGCCGGCGCCATCGAGCTGCGCGAGCAGCGCGGGAATACCGCGCGCCGAACCGTGGGCGCATTGAAGACGGGTCCATGACGGATCGTCGAGCGCCAGCATCGGCGCGTGCGGCAGTCCGTCGCGGGCGGTCATGCGCGGATGCCGGTGATCAGCCAGTTGTTGAAGGGCGTGTCGCCATACAGCGGCCGCAGCGTGGTCTGCAGCCCGGCGCCCTCGAGCTGGCTGCGCAGCCCGTCGGCGGTGGGGTAGCTCTTCGCGCGCTCCTGCATCCAGCCGGCGAGATTGGCGAGTCGATCGGTGATGCGGGTGGTGCGGCTGCGCGGCGTGTCGTCGGCCAGTCCGCTGCGGATCACCAGGCGCGCGCCGGGCACCAGCATCGCGATCACGTTGCCGAGCAGTTCGCGCTGTCGCTCCGGCGAGAGGTACTGCAGCACGTCGAGAATGGTGACGCTGCCCCGGTGATCGGGCAGGCCGACGCCCAGATCCAGCACATCCAGGCGCACATCGGCAAGTCCCGCGCGCGCGGCGACTGCGCGTCCGCGGCGGATCTTGGCCGCGTCGATGTCGACGCCGGTGAAGGGAAGCGATTGCCCGTCCGCGCGCAGCGCGTGTGCAAGCAGGCCAAGCCCGCAGCCCAGGTCGAGCACCGGTGCAGTGGTCGGCCGCAGCGCCTGCAACACGCCCGGATACAGCGGATCGGTCCGCAGCTTCGTCAGCGTGTAGTAGTAGTCGTAGCGGTTGCCGAGGACATGCCCGGGCAGAAACGCGCGGGCGATGCCGCGTGCGTCCTCGCGCGGAAACGGTGTCGTCGAAAGCGGCGTATCGGCAAGCGAGGTGGAATCGGAAGCGTTGGAAGTCATGCCCGGGACAATAAGCCGCGCGCCACCGGCAATGCCAGTCGCGCCCACTCGGCGTGCAGCGCGGCGGATGGATGCAGGCCGTCGTCGGCGAGCATTTCCACCTCGCCGCCAAGGGCGCGGCTGACCGGTGCGATGTCGACGAAAGCGACGCCGCGTGCAGCGCAGATCGCCTGCGCGGCAGCGTTGTAGGCATCGAGCTCGCGCGCGATCGCTTCGACATCGCGGCCCGAGTGCGCGCCGAACGGGGTCACGCCCCAGTCCGGAATCGCGAGCACGAACACGCGCGCCGGCTCGCCGCCGGCGAAACCGATCGCGCGCTCGAGCAGCGAGGCGAACGCCGGCCGGTAGCTGGCCACATCGCGGCCGCGGTACTGGTCGTTGACCCCGATCAGCAGACTCACCAGGTCGAACGGCCCTTCGGGCGCGGCGGCGTCGATGCCGGCGTCGAGTTCGTCGGTGGTCCAGCCGGTGGTGGCGATGATCTCGGGCTCGTCGAGGGCGATGCCTGTCGCGCGCAGCGCATCGGCCACCCGTACCGGCCAGCGATCCTCGGGCGCGATGCCCTCGCCGATCGTGTAGCTGTCGCCCAACGCGAGATAGCGCGCCGGCCTCATGCCGTGCGCGCCCGGCGCGTGGCGAGCGGTACGACCTTGCGCGCGTCGCCGATCTGGCGTTCCAGCACGCGCTCGATCCGCGCGAACACCTCGCGCAGCTGCGCGGGCTCGGGCAGCAGGGTCACGCGGAAATGGTTGCGGTAGGGCACGTTGAAGCTGTTGCCCGGCACCACCAGCACGCCTTCGGATTCCATCAGCTCGAGGGCGAATGCATGGTCGTCGAAGCCCTGCGCATCCGCCTCGGCGATGCCCGGGAACGCGTACAGCGCGCCGGCCGGCGCGACCAGCCGCAGATAGGCGCTGGCCTCGCAGGCTTCGACCACCGCGCGGCGCGCTTCGTGCAGGCGGCCGCCCGGCGCGCACAGTGCACTGATCGTGTCGGTGCCGGTCAGCGCGGCCTCGATCGCGAACTGCCCCGGCACGTTCGCGCACAGGCGCAAGGCTCCGAGCAGGTCCATCGCGTTGCGGAAGTCGCGGCTGCGTGCCTCGTCGCCCGACAGCACAGCCCAGCCGACGCGCCAGCCGCAGGCGCGATGCACCTTCGACAGTCCGCCGAAGGACACGCAGGGCACGTCGCCGGCAATCGGCGCGATCGGCTCGAACGCAGCGCCATCGAAGGTGATGCCGTCGTAGATCTCGTCGCAGAGCAGCAGCAGGCCATGGCGGGCGGCGATCGCGACGATGCGCTCGAGCAGGGCGCGCGGATAGACCGCGCCGGTGGGGTTGTTGGGATTGATCAGCACGATCGCGCGCGTACGCGGCGAGACCAGCGCCTCGAGCGCATCGGGGTCTGGCAGGAAGCCGTCGGTTTCCTTGCACTGGTAGAAGACCGGGCGGCCGTCATTGAGGATGGTCGCCGCCGACCACAGCGGATAGTCGGGCGAGGGCACGAGGACCTCGTCGCCGGGATTGAGCAGCGCCCGCAGGGCGATGTCGATCAGTTCGCTGACCCCGTTGCCGACGAACACGCGCTCGGCCGACACGTCGCGCGCGCCGCGCGCGATGTGATGCGCGGCGACGACCTCGCGCGCGGCCGGCAGGCCCTGCTGGTGGGTATAAGGATCGGTGTCGTGGATGCGCTCGGCGATCGCGCGCTGCAGGTGTTCCGGCGCACGGAACCCGAACGCGCCCGGGTTGCCGATGTTGAGCTTGATCAGCGTGCGACCCTGCGCCTCGAGTTCGCGCGCGCGCCGGGCCAGTTCACCGCGGATCTCGTAACGGACTTCGGTCAGGCGTTCGCGGGTCTTGAAGGGGGCGGACATCGGAGCGGGGCTCGGCGCGGGCATGTCGCCGGATGCTAGCGGAAAACCGCGTGGTCGCGGCCGCGTCCCGGCTGTGGTGCCGAGGCCACGGATCGCCCGCGCGGCGCCGGCGCACGTAGAATCCGCCCATGCAGACTGCCCGCCCGATCCCGTGACTTCCGCCGACGCCGCGCTGCGCGCGATCGGCTGGCCATTCGACGGGGCGCCTTCTGGCGCATGGGCGCAGGTGATGGAAGCCCATCCGCAGGCGCTGCCGATGCGCGTGGTCGAACAGCACCGCTCGGGGTATCTGGTCGCCGGCGCGCCGGGCGAGGCGATCCCGGTCGAATCGCTGCCCGAGTGGCTGCGCCGGAGCGGATATCGCAAGGGCACGATCGCGCCGGAAGACCGCGCCGCGGTCGGTGACTGGGTGCTGGTCGAGGACGGCAAGCGCATCGTCGCGATGCTGCCCCGGCGCAGTGCGATCAAGCGCGCCGCGGCCGGCGAGCACTACAAGCAGCAGCTGATCGCCGCGAACATCGACACCGTGCTCGTGGTCTGCGGACTGGACGCGGATTTCAATCCGCGGCGCATCGAGCGCTACCTGCTGCTGGTGCAGGGCGGCGGCACCCCGGTGATCGTGCTGACCAAGGCGGACAAGCCCGAGGCCGACATCGCTGCCGCGGTCGAGGCGCTGACCGAGATCGCCGGGCTGGGTGTTGCGGTGGTGCCGGTCAACGCGCGCGATCCCCGCAGCGTCGAGGGCCTGCATCGCTGGCTCCGGCCCGGCATGACCGCGGTGCTGGTGGGCAGTTCCGGCGCCGGCAAATCGACGTTGACCAACAGCCTGCTCGGCACCGAACGGATGAAGACCGCGGCGGTGCGCGAGACCGACGACCGCGGGCGCCACACCACGACCTATCGCGCGCTGATCCCGCTGCCATCGGGCGCCTGCCTGATCGACACGCCCGGCATGCGCGAACTCAAGCCGACCGGCGAGGAAGACCTTGCCGAAGGCGGGTTCGCCGATGTCGAGGCGATCGCCGCGCAATGCCGGTTCCGCGACTGCACGCATGGCAGCGAACCGGGCTGCGCGATCCATGCGGCGGTGGAAGCGGGCATCCTCGAACCGCGCCGGGTCGGCAACTATCTCAAGTTGCGCGACGAACTCGCCGGCGCCGCCGGCCAGCTGGCGACCCGCCTGGCGCAGAAGGCCGAGACCCGCCCCGCGGGCAAGCCGGCCCCCAAGAGCGGGGGGCGTCCCGGAGTGAAGCCGGCGAAGCGCGGGTCCGACTGGACGCGGGACGAGTAAGCCGCGCGCTGGGATTGCCTGGGATCGGCCTTCGCAGCGCCGGTCGCCCTCACCCCACCCCTCTCCCAGAGGGAGAGGGGCTCCGGCGCCCCGAGCCGCCGCTCCGCGCTCAAAGCCCCTCTCCCCCCGGGAGAGGGGTTGGGGTGAGGGCCGATGCCCGCACCGACCCAAGTCCACGCAGCCCCGACACCAAAGCCCGCCCCGAGCCGCCGCTCCGCGCTCAAAGCCCCTCTCCCTCCGGGAGAGGGGTTGGGGTGAGGGCCGACCTCGCCCCGATGCCAAGTCCACGCAGCCTCGGGCGCGCACAGCCCACCCGAGCCGCCGCTCCGCGCTCAAAGCCCCTCTCCCCCCGGGAGAGGGGTTGGGGTGAGGGCCGACGCCCGCGCCGACCCCAGCCCGCGCAGCCCCGACAACACAGCCACCCGAGC